>NZ_JBWJOZ010000001.1:0-1075877 GCF_056393115.1 Stenotrophomonas sp. Steno-Z10-BAI
GCCATGGATGGCGCACTACGAGCGTACATGGACGTATTCACAGCGTGCCCCGCCGGCCCCCACCCGCCCCGCGCCTCGCAGCAGCCCATCGCCGCTGTTGCTGTTGCTGTGACCGCGCCCTTTCGCAATGCCCCGGCCGTGGTCCGGCCAAAACATGCCTTTCGACACAAGCCCCTCCGCAACGGCTCGGGTTACCCTCAAAGACTTGTCTGACCGGAGAATTCCCCTTGACCACCCGTCTTGCCCTCGCCGTCGCCGTGACCCTCGGCCTTGCCCTGCCCGCCTATTCCGCCACCGCCGCCACCCCGGCCGCGACCACCGCCCAGCAGGCCAACCCGTTCTTCGCCGACAGCCCGCTGCCGCTGCACTTCCCGCAGTTCGACAAGATCAAGGACAGCGACTTCGCGCCCGCCTTCGACGCCGGCATGGCCCAGCAACTAAAGGAAGTCGACGCGATCGCCAACAACAAGGCCAAGCCGACCTTCGACAACACGATCATCGCCCTGGAAAAGAGCGGTGACACCCTGGATCGCGCCACCACCGTCTTCTTCAGCCTCGTCGGCGCCGACACCAACGACGCACGCAAGAAGCTGCAGGCCGATTACTCCGCCCGCTTCGCCGCGCACAGCGACGCCATCGCGCTGAACGGCAAGCTGTTCGCCCGCATCCAGAGCCTGTACGACGGTCGCGCCGCGCTCGGCCTCGACGCCGAAGGCGTGCGCCTGGTCGAGAAGTACTACGAGAGCTACGTCCGCGCCGGCGCCAAGCTGTCCGAAGCCGACAAGACCAAGCTGAAGGAAATGAACGCCGAACTGGCCAACCTGGGCACCACGTTCAGCCAGAACGTGCTGGCCGAAGTGAACGCCTCGGCGATCACCGTTGATGACGTCAAGGAGCTGGCCGGTCTCTCGCAGGAGCAGATCTCCGCCGCTGCCGAAGCCGCCAAGGCCCGTGGCCAGGACGGCAAGTACGTCATCACCCTGCTCAACACCACCGGCCAGCCGCCGCTGACCAACCTGGCCAACCGCGCGCTGCGCCAGAATATCTACGAAGCCTCCATCACCCGCGGCAGCCGCGGCGGCGAGTACGACAACACCGCCCTGGTCTCGCGCATCATGCAGCTGCGTGCCGACAAGGCCAAGCTGATGGGCTTTGCGAACTTCGCCGCCTACAACCTCACCAACCAGACCGCCAAGACCCCCGAAGCCGTCAACGCCATGCTCGGCCAGCTCGCCCCGGCCGCCGTCGCCAACGCCAAGCGCGAAGCCGCCGACCTGCAGGCCATGATCGACAAGGAACAGAAGGCCGCCGGCAAGCCCACCTTCAAGCTCGAAGCATGGGACTGGGCGTTCTACAGCGAGAAGGTCCGCCAAGCCAAGTACAACTTCGACGAATCCCAGCTCAAGCCGTACTTCGAAATGAAGAACGTGCTCGAAAACGGCGTCTTCCACGCCGCCCAGCTCGAATTCGGCCTGACCTTCAAGCAGCGCACCGACCTGCCGGTCTACCACGAAGACGTCACCGTCTACGACGTGTTCGATGCCGACGGCAGCCAGCTGGCGATCTTCATCTTCGACCCGTACGCACGCGCCTCCAAGCGCGGCGGTGCATGGATGAACTCGTATGTCTCGCAGTCCGAGCTGACCGGCTTCAAGCCGGTGGTCGCCAACCACCTCAACATCCCCAAGCCGCCGGCCGGCAAGCCGACCCTGCTGACCTGGGATGAAGTGACCACCACCTTCCACGAATTCGGCCATGCCCTGCACGGCATGTTCTCGAACGTGAAGTACCCCTATTTCTCGGGCACCTCGGTGCCGCGCGACTTCGTCGAGTTCCCCTCGCAGGTCAACGAGATGTGGGCCGATGATCCGGTCATCCTGAAGAACTACGCCAAGCATTACCAGAACGGCACGGCCATGCCGCAGGCCCTGCTCGACAAGGTCGTCGCTGCCGCCAAGTTCAACCAGGGCTTCGCCACCACCGAATACCTCGGTGCGGCCATGCTCGACCAGCGCTGGCACCAGATCGGCCCGGACCAGGTGCCGGCTGCCAAGGACGTGATGAAGTTCGAAGCCGAGGCCCTGGCCAAGGACGGCATCTTCTACGCGCCGGTCCCGCCGCGTTACAAGACCCCGTACTTCAGCCACATCATGGGCGGCTACTCGGCCGGCTACTACGCCTACATCTGGTCCGAAGTGCTCGATGCCAACACCCAGAAGTGGTTCCGCGAAAACGGTGGCCTGAGCCGCAAGAACGGCGACCACTTCCGCCAGACCCTGCTCTCCAAGGGCGGCAGCGTGGATGCGATGGAGCTGTTCCAGAACTTCGCCGGGCACGCCCCGCAGATCGAGCCGCTGCTCGAAAAGCGCGGCCTGACCTCGGGTGACAGCAAGAAGTAAGCGTCTGTTTCAAGGACGTGCAGTACGAAAAACGCCCGGCATTACCGGGCGTTTTTTTGTTGCCCTCACCGCGGCGCCACATACCCCCCCGGCACACCATCCGGCGACAACACCAACTGCCACAACTGCGCATGCCGGCAGCGGAAACTCGCCATCGAGCCGGCCAGATAGAACTGCCACATCCGGCGGAAGCGTTCGTCATAGCGCTGCGCATCCAGCCGTGGCCACGCCGCCTCGATATTGGCCCGCCACGCCTGCAGCGTCCGGTCGTAATCGGTGCCGAAGTTGTGCCAATCCTCCAACACGAACAGCCCCTCGAACGCCTCCGTCACCTGCGCGGCCGAGGGCAGCATCGAGTTCGGGAAAATGTACTTGGCGATCCACGGATCGGTACGATGCCGCGACAGATTGCTGCCGATCGAATGCAGCAGGAACAATCCCTCCGGCCGCAGGCAGCGCCGCGCCATCTCGAAGTAGCCGCGATAGTTCTTGTCGCCTACGTGCTCGAACATGCCCACTGACAGGATCGCGTCGAAGGACTCGTCCACCGCGTGATAGTCCTGCAGCCGGATCTCGATCGGCAGCCCCGCGCACAACTGGCGCGCATACTCCGCCTGTTCCTGCGAGATCGTCACGCCCACCCCGGACACGCCATAGCGCTCGGCCGCGAATTTCAGCGCCTCGCCCCACCCGCAGCCGATATCCAGAATGCGCTGGCCAGCGCGCAGCCCCAGCTTGCGGCAGATCAGATCGAGCTTGGCCTCCTGGGCGGCATCCAGATCCGTTGCCTGGCGCCAGTAGCCACAGCTGTAGACCAGGCGTTGGCCGAGCATCGCCTCGTACAGATCGTTGCCCAGATCGTAATGGCGCCGGCCGACCTCGAAACTGCCGGCCCCGGCCTGCAGGTTGAACACCCTCGCCTTGAGCGCATCGGCCAGATCGCGCCAGCCGTGCACGCGCTCGTCCAGATGCGCCTGCATCAGATGAAAGAGGACGTCATCCAGCGCGTGGGCATCCCACTGCCCGTCCATGTAACTCTCGCCCAGGCCCAGCGAGCCGTGGGCCATGACCCGCGCGTAGAAGCGCGGGTCGTGCACCGTGATGTCCTGCGGTTGGTCACCTTCCACGGTGATCCCCGCCTCATGCAGCAACCCTGTGACCCGTCGTTGCAGCCCAGCGTCCACATCGCCTCCGTCGATCAGCCCCGGGCGAACAACCCTGCGACATCCTGACCCACGTGCGGCACCAGCACGGCGGCCGGGACGTCCACGGTCTGCGTGCCGTCCGAGTACGGCCCTACCTGGTAGGGCGGGAACACGAAGCGTATCGCAGAGATGCGCCCGTCGGAACCGGTCAGCGGCTGGAACTGGCTGAAGTTGTCGGCACTTGGCCCGGTGCCGTCGGCGATCATCCGGCTGGCATTGCGCAGCGATTCCTGCATCTGTGCCGGCTCCATTTCATCGCCGCTCAACCGGGTCGCCACGCGCTCGCGCAGCTGGTCGGCCACGTAATCGCTGATCGCTTTCCAGCCCTTGGCATCGGCCACCAGCTTGTCGGCGGTCAGCATCTGCTGCTGCTCCGGCAGCCACACAAAGCGCGCCACCAGCGGCTCACCGTGCGCACCGCCGGTATAGCGGCTGCCATCGGCGGTCACCACCACCAGCTGCGGCGTTTCCAGCACCTTCTCGAAGGTCAGCGAAAGCTCGTAGGGCATGGTCGGCTTGTCGTTGCCCAGCCCGTCCAGCGCCTGCTGCAGCTCTGCCCGCGCACTGTCGGCATAGCCGCCCAGCGCCTTGGCCAAGCCCGGATACCGGGCGATGTCCGGCGGGTAGGTGATTCCGACCACGGCCTGCGGCGAGGTTTCGATCACATCGCGCAGCTCGACCGGTGCGTCGGGCGCCACCGCGGGCGCGACAGGTTCGGCAGCCGTGTCGACCGGCGCCGCCGGTGCTTGTGTGTCGCCGTCGTGCTTGTTGCAGCCTGCCAGCACCACCACGCCCATGGCCATGGCCAACGCGCTGGCGCGCAGCGCGCGACGGTTTCCTGCGATGTTCATCCTGAAATCCCCTTGTTGTAACCCACCATCATGATCGGCCATCCCTGAAGCATGACCCGCTGTCGTCATCGGACCAGCAGGTCGTCGTACTCCTCGTGCCGCTGCAGGAACGCCTCCGCGTAAGCGCAGGCCGGCACCACCTTGAATTTCTGTTCGCGCGCATAGCGCAGCGCCACCTTGGTCAACTCACCCGCCACGCCACGGCCGGCGATCGGCTCCGGCACCTCGGTATGGGTGATGATCATCCGCTTGCGCTTGATCTGGTAATCCAGCAGCGCCAGATGCCCTTTGACCCGGGCCTGGAAGCGGTGATTGGCCAGATCGTGCTCCACCTCGTAAGCCAGTCCGGGCGGCGTGACCGAAGCCATGAGCGGTGTCTCCTGCGGCGACTGCAGCGATAGTGCGCAGCCGGCCGCCATGATCGCGTGAAGCCTGAACAGGGGCAAGCAGCGACGTGCTGCGTCACATCCCGCCCTAAAGCCCGGCGCCCTCCGGCCGATACTGGAGTCGGACAGGGCGTGAAAGCTGGCATGGCTTTTGCGAAGACCTGCCTGTACGCACCCGCTTTCCGGAGGTCCGCATGGACAACACCGCACCTGCCCCCGCCCCCCACGGCGACGCCGATACCTCCCTGCTGGAAGGCTTGTTCCAGTTGGCCGTGAACGGCCAGACCCAGGGTTGGGAATTCGACCAGATCGACAACGAGGTCTATTCCCGCCTGCTCAGCACCTATGGCGTAGACGGAAAGAAGGCTGCCTGACGGCTGAGACGCTCACGCCTGACGGTTACCGGGCTCACGACCAACGGTCGTGAGCTACCCGCGCCAGGTACCACGTTGCAGGTACCGACCGTTGGTCGGTAGGCCCCGACTCAACCGCCGAGGCGGAAGGTCGGGTTGCTCAGCTCACGCAGGAAGTGGCTGAAGATGCTCGGCTGCATGGCCAGCATGAACAGCACACCGAAGGCCGCACCGGCCAGATGCGCGCTGTGGTTGATGCGATCGCCGCCGCGGCGGTCCATCCAGATGCTGTAGCCCACGTAGAACACCGCATAGATGATCGCCGGGGCCGGAATGAACAGCACCAGGATGATCGACCACGGCTTGATCAGGATGAAGGCGAACAACACCGCCGACACCGCGCCCGATGCCCCCAGGCTGAGGTAGTTGGGGTTCTTCTGGTTCTTCAGATAGCTCGGCAGGATCGACACCAGCAATGCACCCAGATAGAACGCCGGATAGGTCAGGTAGCTCCCGCTCAACTGCAGCATCACCTGTTCGATGAAGCCGCCGAAGAAGAACAGCGTGATCATGTTGAACGCCAGGTGCGACAGATCGGCGTGGATGAACCCGTACGTGATCAGGCGATCGTACTGACGGTTGCGGTCCACCGCCGGCGGCCACAGGATCAGGCGGTCGGCGAGCGCACGGTTCTTGAACGCCATCCACGACACGATGACGGTGATGGCGATCAGCAGCAGGTTGACTGGGGTCATGTCAGGCTCAGGCGGTGCGGTAGTTGTCGACCATACGATAGCGCTTGGCATACCAACCGAAGGCCAACGCCGCCAGGAACGCAAAGCCGGCGAAGAAGAACATCAGGAACGCCGCCTCACTCAAGCCGGTACTGGCGATCTGGTGGGTCACCGTATCGTTGCGCACCGCCGCGTTGGACAGCAGCACCCACAGGTTGCCGATGGTGGTGGTCAGGTTCCAGAAGCTCATCACCACGCCCTTCATCGCCTGCGGCGCCTGGCTGTAGGCGAACTCCAGGCCGGTGGCCGAGACCAGCACCTCACCGAAGGTGAGCAGCGCGTAGGGCAGCATCTGCCAGAAGATGGACATGACGTTGCCGCCATCCATCATCACCTGGATGCCACCGACCACGATCCAGGCCAGGCCGCTGAAGGCGATACCGGCGGTCATCCGGCGCAGCGCGGTCGGCTCGAAGCCGAAGCGGCGCAGCATCGGGTACAGCACCAGGTTGTTGAACGGGATGAGGATCATCACCAGCAGCGGGTTCAGCGCCTGCATCTGCGAGGCGGTGAACCAGCTCGGCATGGCCATCTGCTGGCCCTGCAACACCCAGGTCGAGGCCTTCTGGTCGAACAGCGAGAAGAACGGCGTGGTCAGCGCGAAGATCACCAGCACGCGCAGCACCGAGCGCACACCTTCCACGGCCTCGGCCGGATGCACTGCACGGGCGCGGTCCAGCTGGATCCAGGTGCCGCCACCGATACCGGCCAGCAGCAGGACCAGCGCGATGCACAGGCAGATCACGATGCCCAGGCTGCCCACCAGCCCCATCGAGGCCACCGCCAGCACCGCACCGAGGATCGCCAGCGTACGCCCCGGACGGCCCTTGCCCGGCACCTGCGCCGACAGCGCGGTGCGCACCACGTTGCCGAACGAATGCGGGTCCTTCGGCGGCAGCGGCACCAGCACATAGCGCTTGCGGCCCATCCAGAACACGAAGGTGGCCACGAACATCAGGATGCCCGGGATGCCGAAGGCCCACGACGGGCCCAGGTTCTTCAGTGCCAGCGGGATCAGCAGCGAGGCGAACAGCGAGCCGAAGT
Source organism: Stenotrophomonas sp. Steno-Z10-BAI (assembly GCF_056393115.1). Classification (NCBI taxonomy): domain Bacteria; kingdom Pseudomonadati; phylum Pseudomonadota; class Gammaproteobacteria; order Lysobacterales; family Lysobacteraceae; genus Stenotrophomonas; species Stenotrophomonas sp. Steno-Z10-BAI. The sequence continues at coordinate 7,033 of NZ_JBWJOZ010000001.1, forward strand.
TGATGATCCAGTAGAAGGCATCGAACACGAGCTTGGCCAGATGCTTGTTGCTCTGGTCGAACTGATCGCCCATGAACGAGGCCACCAGCGGCTTGATGCCACCGGCGCCCAGCGCGATCAGGCCCAGGCCGACGAAGAAGCCCTGGCGGCTGTCCTCGAAGATGGCCAGGCAGGCGTGGCCGGCGCAGTAAATGAGGCTGAACCACAGGATGGTGTGGTACTTGCCGAAAAACTTGTCGGCCAGCCAGCCACCGAGCAGCGGGAAGAAATACACGCCGATCATGAAGCTGTGCATGATGTCCTTGGCCTCGCCGGCACGGCCATCGGCGGTGATCTCCTGCAGCAGCAGCGAGGTGATCAGGAACTGCACCAGGATGTTGCGCATCCCATAGAAGCTGAAGCGTTCGCAGGCCTCATTGCCGATGATGTAGGGAATCTGGCGCGGCATCTTTCCTTTGCCTGCGCTGGCGGCTGCGATATTGCTCATCCTGTGGGGCTGTCCTGCAAACACGAAAGGACCAAGATTACCGGAAGCCCCTACCCCAGCGCACGCTGCACAGCTGCATGACAGGCGGCGCCGGACATGGCAGGCAGGCCGAAAACGGCCGCGCGGGATGGCACCCATGTCACGGATCGTCGACGGCGGAAGCGTAAACTTATCGTTATGCGCACGCACATCACTGGTGGGACCCGACGTTGGACAGGCTGGATCCTGCTGCTGTTGCTGGCGGCCCCCGCCGCAGGCGCGCACGCACGCCAGGCCGAGGATGCCCTGCCCTCGCTGAAGATCGCCACGCTGGAACTGCCGACGCAGGACGATGCGCAGTGGCAGCAACGGCGGGACCAGGTGCTGCAGCTGCTCGAATCCATGCAGCCGGACGTGATCGCGGTGCAGCGCGTGCTGCAGACCCAGGGGCGTAACCCGGCCTGCTGGCTGGCCAGCCGTCTGCGCTACAGCTGCGATTTCGTCACCGCCGATCCGCCCAGCCAGCCGTTGCGCCATGGCAGCGCGATGCTGACCCGGTTGCCGGTCACCGACGACGCCGTCACCCTGCTGCACCCGCCCGGGCAGTTCAGCGCCGCCGGCATGGTGCGGATCAAGCTGCGCGAAGAGCTGATCAACATCTACGTGGCCCGGCTGCGGCCGGAGCCGGACGACGCGCAGATCCGCCGGCACCAGACCAGCGACCTGATGACCTGGATCGGCGCGACCGCCGAGGGCCTGCCCTCGCTGATCGCCGGCGATTTCTCCGCCGAGATCACCGAACTGGTGGGCAGCACGCCGGGCTTCCAGCCGGCCCGCAAGAACCCCGGCGAACGCGTGGATCCGCCCTCACTGGCCGGCGCGGCACGTGGGCACGGCCTGGACGTGCTGTTCCAGGTGAAGTATTTCGGCGGCATCCGCCAGGACAGCATCAAGCTGCCGGCCAGCGAAAGTGACCCCGCCACGATGCGTCTGGGCACCATGGCGACCCTGCGCCTGCAGACGCCGGAGAGCACCAGCGCGCCCTGACGTCGCAGGGCTCCCGGCGGCGCAACGAAAAACGGCCAGGCATCGCTGCCTGGCCGTTCTCGTTTCAGGTGACCCTGCCGATCAGGCAATGGCGTCCTGGTAACGACGCTCGACTTCATTCCAGTCGACGACGTTGAAGAACGCGCCGATGTATTCCGGGCGACGGTTCTGGTACTTCAGGTAGTACGCGTGTTCCCACACGTCCAGGGCCAGGATCGGCGTGTTGCCGTCCATCAGCGGGCTGTCCTGGTTGGCGCTGCTTTCCACCACGACCTTCTTGTCCGGGGTGACGCTCAGCCAGGCCCAGCCGCTGCCGAAGCGGGTCAGTGCGGCCTTGGTGAAGGCTTCCTTGAACTTCTCCAGGCCGCCCAGCTGCGAATCGATGGCCTTGGCCACGTCGCCCACCGGTGCACCGCCGCCGTTGGGCGACATCACGGTCCAGAACAGGGTGTGGTTGGCGTGGCCGCCGCCGTTGTTGCGCACGACGCCCTGCAGGTTTTCCGGAAGCGACTTGGTCTTCTTGACCAGTTCTTCCACCGGCAGATCGGCGAACTCGGTGCCTTCCAGCGCGGCGTTGACGTTGTTGATGTACGTCTGGTGATGCTTGGTGTGGTGGATTTCCATCGTCGCTGCGTCGATATGCGGCTCGAGCGCGTCGTAGGCGTAGGACAGCTTGGGGAGGGTATAGGCCATGTGGTTCTCCTGGTAGCTCACTCACCCGGCAAAGACCGGGCGTTGCGGAGTCGATGATGGGGATGGCCGATAAGCTTACCAAGGGCCATGTAAAGGAAACTTCGTCCTGTGCGGTCGGTCGCGTGTCCGGATCGTGACGCGACAGTGACGGTGCACGCCGGGCGAGGTGGGCTGCCTCGCAGCGCAGCACGCCTGTTCGGCTGGGCCTCACCGTGCGGGGCGATGATCGCAGTAGAGTAGTCGCCTCGCCCATCGCCCTTGGCCCCTCATGCGCAAGCCACTGCTGTTGTTGATCGCCATCGTGCTGCTGGTGGGCGGCCTGGCCGCCATCAAGCTGGCCCAACGCCCGCCGGCGCCGCAGTTCGCGCCATCGCTGACGCAGCCGGATGCCGCGCCGCCCGCCAGTGCCGCGACGTCATCACCGGCATCGGCCAAGGCAGCGCGCGATCCCCTGCCCCCGTTCCTGCCCGCCGAGGCGCGCGACACCATCGCACTGATCCAGCGCGGCGGCCCGTACCCGCACCGGCAGGACGGCAGCATTTTCAGCAACCGCGAACAGCGCCTGCCGCAGCGGCCGCGCGGCTATTACCACGAATACACGGTGGACACGCCCGGCGCCGGCAATCGCGGTGCGCGGCGCATCGTCACCGGCGGCACACCCCCTACTGGCTGGTTCTACACCGATGATCACTATGAAACGTTCCGCAGTTTCGACGTTCCACCTGCCGGGAGCTGGCAATGACGCATGACGGATTCGAGTTGGGCCTGCACGACATCAACAATGCCGGTATCTATGCGATCGGCAACGATGATGTCGCCCCCTTGTCGGCCGCGATGCGCGATGCCGGCCTGCGCGTGATCCAGATCGATCTGGACGGCTGCCACGACAAACGCACGCTGCTGATGCGCCTGGCTGCACGCCTTGATTTTCCAACCGGCTTCGGCGGCAACTGGGATGCGCTGACCGATAACCTGCGCGACCTGGCCTGGCTGCCGGCGAACGGCTATGCGCTGTTCTTCAGCGACGCCGATGCCCTGCGCAGCGATGCCGGTGCCGATTTCGACACGCTGCTGGATGTGCTCGACGAAGCCAGCCGCTACTGGAGCGACAGCAACGTGCCGTTCTGGGCGTTCGTGGCCCTGCGCGATGCAGACGTGGAACTGAACGAGGACGCCGCGACGCCGTAACCCCCTCTCCGGGCAGAGCCACGCCATGCTTTGCTGTGACGCCCCTGATGCCTGACCCCAGGGCGGCCACCCCTGGGGTGGCTCTACTGCCGATGAGGCACAGCCTCATCGGCTGCCGTTGTCTTCCTGCAGTTCTTTCTTGAACGGGATGTCCGGCGGCGGGCGGGCGATGGCCGGCTGGTCCTGCATGTTCGGATCGCTCAGGCCGCAGCCGCCACCGAACTGCAGCACGGAAATCACGCAGGAAATGGACGAACTCGTGCCTGGGATCGGAATCTCGACGGCCTTGATGCCCTTGCGTACCCACTCGGCCAGCAGCGATTCGTTGGGGGCCCAGTACTTGTCGAACGAGGTCGGCGTGTAGTCGTACGGCGGGCGCTTGAGCCATGTGCCGGACTGCGCGATGCGCTCCTTGCTCCAGCCGTCCTTATCGCCGCCCGGCGCGCCACGCTCGCTGTTTGCGCGCCCCTCCTGGCCAGGCACGCGCACGCTGCCATCGGCCTTGAACAGGCTGCCGGCATTGCCTTGGGTCGCACTCACGGCCCTGCCATTGAGGTCGGCATCCTGCGGATGATTGGCCGCACCCCAGTCGTCGGAACGGTTGGGCGTGGCCCAACTGCCCGGGGGCGCCTTGGAGGGGCTCGCCGGGGCGCGCGCTGCAGCGGACGCCGTGGACGCACTCGCAGCACTGCTGGCATTGCTCGCCGCCGCCGGTGATGGCGGTGCCGGGCGCGGGGCGGCGTTGGGCACCGCGCGCTCGCGCACGGCGACATCCGGCGTTCGACCGGACACAGCCACCTCGCGCGCGGGCAATGTGGCCACGCTCACCGCCGGCGCGCTCACCGGCCGGATCTCGCGTTCGCGCACCTGCACGTCACGTTGGGGCACGGTGGCCTCCACGCGCGGCCCGGGAATGGCCACGGTGGGTGTCGGCGCTTCGACCACGGTGACCTGCCGCTCCTGCACGCTCAGCTCGGGCGTGCGCACCTGCGGTTCGGCCGGGCGCGGCGCCGGTACGGTGGCACGCGGCGTCGGCGTCTCCACCGTGACCACGGTGCGCTCACGGACCGCAATGTCCTGCGGTTCGCGCGTCATCACACGTACTTCGGTGCGCGGGACGCTGGTCGGCGGCACCACGAAATCGGTGGTGGCCTCGGCCACCTCGGTCGCCTGGACGGGCTGCTCCACCGCGGGCGTCGCCGGCGCGGGTGGCGCCGGTTGCGGCTCGCTCGGTGGCGCCGGCGCTGCGGTCGGCTGTGGGGCCGATGCTGTCTGCGCATCGGCCTCGGCCTGCGCCATCGCCTGGGCATTGGCCATCGCCGCAGCGATCGCAGCTTCCGCCGTGGCCGGCTCGGCAGTGGCAGGTTGCGCGCCCTCTTCCTGCTGCGGCGCGCCGCGTCCAACGAACGCCACCTGCACACGCCCGCTCTCACCGCCTTGTTCCGGTTCGCTGGGCGGCCGGATCAAGGCGACCCACAGCAGCGCCAGGGCGAACAACAGATGCAACAACGCGCTGATCACCGCCGAGGTCCAGCGCATCCAGCGCTGGTCGCGCGGGGCCGGTTCCCAGCCCTGCCAGAGCAGCCGGCGCATCGCCTGCACGAAACTCAGCGCCGGCAGCCGCCCGCCGTGCCGTACCGGCTCACGCTGGGCCAGCTCGGCCAGCACTTCGCTGGCCCGGAACGGACGCGGCAACGGCGACAACGCACGCAGCCACAGGCCCCACCCATAGGGGAGGCCGGTGGTTTTTTCAAGAAAGCGCGTGTCCGGCTGGCGAGCCAGCAGCCACTCGAGGATGTCGTCAGCCCGGCGCAGTGGCACGCAGCGGGATCAGGCTGCCGTGCCGCGGGGAATGTACGGCGCGTCGCCACTGTCGTGGTCGGTCGCATCGCGCACCGCGGTGATGCCGGGCACCCGCCCCATCAGGGTCTTTTCAATGCCCTGCTTGAGCGTGACGTCGGCCATGCCGCAGCCCTGGCAGCCACCGCCGAAGCGCAGCAGCACCACGCCATCGGCCGAGACTTCCTGCACCGCGACCTTGCCGCCGTGCGAGGCCAGCTGCGGATTGACTTCATTCTCCACCACCCAGCGCACGCGCTCGACCAGCGAGGAGCCTTCGGTCGGCGCCTCGCCCTTGATCTTGGGGGCCTTGATGGTCAGCTGCTGGCTGCCGGTGGCATTGGTGACGAAGTCGATCTCGGCGCCATCGACCCAGGCCACACTGGCGGCGGCCACGTAAAGGGTGAAGCCATCGCAGTCCACCGCCCACTCATCACCCAGCAGTTCACTGGGATCAGCGAACTCCAGGCGGGCATCGGCGCGCGGGGTACCCGCATCGACGGCGGTCAGGCGCACACCCATGCCGGGCACGGCCTCACGTTCGATCAGCTTGCGGAAATAGGATTGGGCAGTGTCGGATATCTGGATCATCGGGCTATTCTAGCCAATCCCTTGTTATGCGCTCATTCGGTTTATACACCGGACCGCGCATTGTTCAGTCATCCAGATGTGGAGGAACCCATGGCCGACCTGATTCCGCTGGCGCAAGCGCACTGCGTGCCGCGCAAAGGCAGCGACCACAAGCTCGGCACCGCCCGGGTCACCGAGCTGCTGGCGCAGATTCCCGGCTGGGAGCTGGCCGAGGCCGGCCAGGCGCTGACCCGCACCTTCCGCTTCGACAACTACCACGGCACCATGGCCTTCGTGAACGCCTTGGCCTGGGTGGCCCATCGCGAGGACCACCACCCGGACCTGGGCGTGCATTACGACCGCGCCGTGGTGCGCTTCTCCACCCACGATGTGGGCGGCCTGAGCGAGAACGACTTCATCTGCGCGGCGAAAGCCTCGGCCCTGACGGAGTAAGCCCATGAAATTGCAGTACATCATGCTGTCCAGCCTTGCCCTGGCCGCCCTGGCCGGGTGCAACAAGACGCCCGCCGAACCGGCCGCCCCGGTCGCTGCGCCCACCGAGGTCGCCGCGGTCAAGACGCCCCCGCCGGAGTACCCGATCGAACTGGCCTGCCAGGGGATCGGCGGCACCAGCACCTTCAAGGTGACCATCGCCGCCGATGGCCAGCCCAGCCAGGTCCAGCTCGCCAGCGGCAGCGGCAATGCCCAGCTCGACGAGCAGGCACAGAAGGCCGTACAGGCCTGGCAGTTCAAGGCGGCCACCCGCGCCGGGCAGGCGGTCTCGACCACGATCCAGGTGCCGGTCAGCTTCAACCCGCCGCAGCCCAAGCCCGACCAGTGCTTCGCGGTCGAAGAACGGCTGCGCCGCGGCGGCTGATCGTCGCGTTGTATTGAGGTCAGCCGCCGCAAACCTCGTGCTCCCTACTTCGCGCCCCGGTGTTGTTGCCCGGGGCGCGCTGCACTTCTACAAGGACGCGTTGGCGGATGCCTGATATTTCCAGTGAAAACGTATGGATCGCCCTGGCGGTCACCCTGGCCGCCGGCCTGGCCACCGCGCTGGGCAGCCTGATGGTGCTGTTCTCGCGCCGGCCCAACCCGCGCCTGCTGGCGTTCGGGCTGGCCTTTGCCGGTGGCGCGATGGTTTTCGTCTCGCTGACCGAGATCCTCAACAAGGCGATCGACTCGTTCACCCAGGCCTATGACGCCCGGCTGGGCTTCGCCTACGGCACCGCGGCCTTCCTGGTCGGCGTGCTGCTGATCGTGGTGATCGACCACCTGATCCCGAACCCGCACGAGAGTCTGGACAAGCAGGACCCGCTGTTCCGCGACAACAACAAGGCCTACATCAAGCGGGTCGGCCTGCTGACGGCGGTGGCGATCACCGCGCATAACTTCCCCGAGGGGCTGGCAACGTTCTTCGCCACGCTGGAAAGCCCGTCGGTGGGCATGCCACTGGCCTTCGCCATCGCCATCCACAACATCCCCGAGGGCATCGCGATCGCGGTCCCGGTGTATTTCGCCACGCAGAACAAGTTCTACGCGTTCGGCGCCAGCCTGCTGTCCGGGTTGGCGGAGCCGATCGGCGCGGCGATCGGGTATGTGGCCCTGTCGGGGGTCCTCAACCACGCCACCTTCGGCTGGGTGTTCGGCATCATTTCCGGGGTGATGGTGTTCCTGGCCCTGGATGAACTGCTGCCGGCGGCCAAGCGCTACGCCAAGGGCCACGAGACCGTGTACGGCCTGGTGGCCGGCATGGGCAGCCTGGCGATCAGCCTGGTGTTGTTCAAATGGTGACGGTGCAGAGCCGGCCAGCGGCCGGCACTACCCTCCGTTCGGCACGGCGTTATCTGCCGGCGCTCACTTCAACCGGTTCAACACCTCGACCAGCTCCTCGGCGAGCGGTGCATTGATCAGGTACGGCGTCTTGCCCGCGTCCAGGGCGAACTCCAGCGAGGCCGCGTGCAGGAACAGCCGTTTCAGGCCGATCTGCTCACGAAGCCGCTTGTTGACGTCCGGATCGCCATACTTGTCGTCACCGGCCACCGGATGACCCAGATGCTGGGCATGTACGCGGATCTGGTGGGTGCGGCCGGTTTCGATGCGGACCTCACAGTACGAATGCCCGCCCTTGCGCTCCAGCACCTTGAAGTGGCTGATCGACTCCTTGCCGATCGGATTGACCTGCACGTGCCGCTCGCCGCCCTGGCGCAGACCCACGTGCAACGGGGCATCCACGGTCATGGTGCCATCGGGCATGCGGCCGGCCAGCAGGGTCAGGTAGCGCTTGCGGATGCCGGCACCGTGGTCTTCGCGCAGCAGCGCCTGCAGCTCGCTCAGCGCCGAGCGCTTCTTGGCCACGACCAGCAGGCCCGAGGTATCCCGGTCCAGCCGATGCACCAGTTCCAGGGTCTTTCCCGGACGCAGGGCGCGCAGCGTCTCGATCGCGCCGAAGCTGATGCCACTGCCGCCGTGGCTGGCCACGCCCGACGGTTTGTTCAGGGCCAGCAGCCGATCGTCTTCGAACACGATGGCATCTTCCAGCCGTTTCATGAATGCCGCGGGCGGACCCGCCTTGTCGCCTTCCTCGTTGAGACGGACCGGCGGGACCCGGACTTCGTCGCCGCCTTCGAGCTTGCGCTCGGCCTTGGCGCGGCCACCATTGACGCGGACCTGGCCACTGCGGACGAGCTTGTAGATCAGGCTGCGCGGTGCACCCTTGAGCTGGCCGAGCAGGAAGTTGTCCAGGCGTTGCCCGGCGCGGTCGGCCGGGACAGTGATGATACGTACGCTGGTCATGGCTTCAGCGGCTTTGGGGGTGGGCTCGGTAACGGTCATTGGCCTTTTATTCTGTTACACTCGGCAGGCGAGATAAGGGATTGATTTCGTTGGAAGTTGCTCTGGGCCAGAAGCCCGACTTCCCGCGATTCCGGCACAGTGCGCAGCCACCGCCCCCGGGGCGGCCATGTTAGCGGCTCACCGGCGGTCCCGGCCATCGCCGGATGTCTGACACGCATTCGCGCTGAACATGTCCCTGTGGCGCTCCAGCCTGGCTGAAAGCTGCCTCCGGCCCCGTTACACCCAAACCAAAACAAATGAAGCGCTCCCGCGGCCTGCCGTGGTGTTGTAGCGCTGGAAACCCAAACCGCCCTCCCCGCGCATGCGCGATGGGCGGTGAAGCGTGACCAGAAGCGAAACCCCATGGCGTTCCGCGCGGTAGCAGCGCGCGAGGAACGCAAGAATGAAGCGAATGCTGATCAATGCCACGCAGGCTGAAGAGCTGCGGGTAGCCATCGTGGATGGCCAGACGCTGTACGACATCGACATCGAACAGCCGTCCAAGGAACAGAAAAAGTCGAACATCTACAAGGGTCGCATCACGCGCCTTGAGCCTTCACTGGAAGCGGCCTTCGTCGAATACGGCGGTGAGCGCCATGGCTTCCTGCCGCTGAAGGAAATCTCCCGCGATTACTTCCAGGCCGGCGTCGACCACAACAAGGCCGGCATCCGCGAGCTGCTGCGTGAGGGCCAGGAAGTCGTGGTCCAGGTGGACAAGGAAGAACGCGGCAACAAGGGCGCTGCCCTGACCACGTTCATCTCGCTGGCCGGCCGCTACATGGTGCTGATGCCGAACTCGCCGAGCGCCGGTGGCGTCTCGCGTCGCATCGAGGGCGAAGACCGCGCCGCGCTGAAGGAAGCGCTGGACAAGCTGAACATCCCCGACGACATGGGCGTGATCATCCGCACCGCCGGCGTCGGCCGCGATGCCGAAGAGCTGCAGTGGGATCTGGATTACCTGCTGCAGGTCTGGAAGTCGATCGCCGAAGCGGCACTGACCAAGCCGGCATCGTTCCTGATCTACCAGGAATCGCGCCTGATCGTGCGCGCCCTGCGTGACTACCTGCGCGCCGATGTCGGCGAGATCCTGGTGGACACCGAAGAGCTGTACGAGACCGCCCAGGAGTTCATGCAGCAGGTGATGCCGCAGACCCTGCGCAAGCTCAAGCATTACAAGGACGACATCCCGCTGTTCAACCGCTTCCAGATCGAATCGCAGATCGAAGGCGCGTATGAACGCAACGTCCGCCTGCCGTCGGGCGGCTCGATCGTGGTCGACCAGACCGAAGCGCTGACCGCCATCGACGTCAACTCCTCGCGCGCCACCAAGGGCAGCGACATCGAGGACACCGCGTTCCAGACCAACCTGGAAGCGGCCGACGAAGTGGCCCGCCAGCTGCGCCTGCGCGATCTGGGCGGCCTGGTGGTCATCGACTTCATCGACATGGCCTCCAACAAGCACCAGCGCGAAGTCGAGAACCGCCTGCAGAACGCGCTCAAGTACGACCGTGCGCGCGTGCAGCTGGGCCGCATCTCGCGCTTCGGCCTGATGGAAATGAGCCGCCAGCGCCTGCGTCCGAGCCTGGGCGAATCCAGCCAGATCGTCTGCCCGCGTTGCGACGGCCATGGCCGCATGCGCAGCGTCGAGTCGCTGTCGCTCTCCATCATCCGCGTGGCTGAAGAGCATGCGATGAAGGAGAACACCGGGCAGGTGCTGGTCCAGGCCCCGGTCGAGATCGCCAACTACCTGCTCAACGAAAAGCGCAGCGCGCTGCGCGAGATCGAACAGCGCCATGACGCGCCGATCGTGATCGTCGCCGATGAGCAGTTGCACACCCCGCATTACGAAGTAACCCGCCTGCGTGAGAACGAGCTGGGCGAAGAAAGCGGCAAGCCGAGCTACCAGCGCGGTACCCCGCGCAAGCTGCCGGTGCACGCGCTGACCAAGGCCCAGCTGAACATCCCGGTCGCCCCGGTGGTGACCCAGGTCAAGCACAGCCAGCCGGCCCCGGTGCGTGACGCCCCGGAACCGGAAGCCGCACCGGCCCCGGTCGCGGCCCCCGTTGCCGCCCCGGCGGCAACCGGCGTGGTGGGTTGGCTAAAGCGCATCTTCGGTGGCGAACCGGCCCCGGCCGCCGCACCGCAGCCGAGCAACCGCTCGGGCCAGGACGGCAACCGCAACGGTCGCAACAAGGATCGCAACGGCAAAGACCGCAACGGCCGCCGCGATGAGCGTGGCGAACGTGGTGGCAACGGCAATGCGCAGGCGCAGGGCCGTGGCAAGGACCGTGGTGAGCGTGGCGAACGTGGCCCGAAGGGCGAGCGCCGTGAGGAGCGCCGCCAGGACACCGCCGCACCGGCCAATGGCAATGCGGCACAGGTGCAGGCACCCGCGCAGGGCAAGCCGCGCAACGAGCAGCAGCCGGCCAAGCCGCGCAATGAACCGCGCAATGACCAGCAGCAGCCGAAGCTGAAGCAGAAGCAGGGCCAGAACGGCCAGGCCAAGCCGCAGCAGAACGACGGCGACAAGCCGGCCATGAGCGAGAAGCCCGCGCGTCAGCCGCAGGCCGATGCACCCAAGCCGACCACCGCCGCACCGGTCGCTGCCGACGCCGCCGTGATCGCTGCGGCTGCCGTGGTCGCCACCGATGGCGCCGCGCCGGCCGCCCACGTCCAGGAAACGGCCAAGGCCGCTCCGGCCGAGGATGCACAGCTGGGCGACACCGACGCCACCGAACAGGGTGACGCGCCGGCCAATGCCGAAGACGGTACCGGCGAAGGCGCTTCGCGTCGTCGTCGTGGCCGTCGCGGTGGCCGTCGTCGTCGTCGTGGCAACGGTGAGCAGGCTGCCGGCAGCGATGGCCTGAATGGTGACGACAACGGTCTGGATGACGAGGGCGACGACCAGGACGGCGATCAGGACGGCGATACCGCCGCCCCGGCCGAGCGCCAGGTCGCCAATAACGGTCAGCCGCAGCCGGAGTTCGAGTTCGACGACGAATCCGGCAACGCGCCGGCCGCTGCCCCCGCACCTGTCCAGGCCCCGCGCCCGGCCCCGGTGGCGGCAGTGGCTGCCGCCGCTCCGGTCGCCGTGGTCAGCAGCCCGGTCGTGACCGCTGGTCATGCCGAGCCGACCCCGGCCCCGGTGGCCGAGAAGGCACCAACCCCGGTCGTCGAGAAGGCCGCTGCGCCGGCCGTCGAGCCGGTCGCTGAGAAGGCCCCGGCCTCCTACAACGACCCGGTGCCGTTCGTGGAAAGCCCGAGGCCGGCTCCGGCGGCTCCGGTTGCTGCTCCGGTGGCTCCGGCTCCGGTCGCTGCTCCGGTGGCTCCGGCCCCGGTCGCTGCTCCGGCAGCTGCTCCGGCAGCTCCGGCTCCGGTAGCTGCTCCGGCGGCGACCGCCCCGGCCCCGGTGGCTGCTCCGGCGGCTCCGGCTCCGGTTGCTGCTCCGGCGGCCCCGGTTGTTGAGGCCGCCCCGCAGGAAGTGAAGGAGCCGACCGTCGCACCGGTGCAGACCAGCATGCTGGATGCCGTCGATGCGACCCAGGCGCCGGCACAGCCGGCAGCCCCGCAAGCCCGCACCGAATCGGCCCCGGCCGGCCCGGTCGTGCACAACGGTCAGTTGTTCGGTTCGGCCGCCAGCGACACCCCGGCGGCGACCAACGCCGCCGAACAGGCCGCGCAGGCCGAAGCGCGCGAGGACATCCCCACCGATGCCCCGCAGGCCGAGGAAGGCGACAAGGCCGACCAGGAAAAGAAAGACACGCTCTGATCCTGAGTGAGTGACGCAACAAACAGACAGCGGCCTTCGGGCCGCTGTCTGCGTTTGGGGGGGGGGATGGCGCATGCAGTGGCGTGCGTCAACCGGTCATGATGGCGGCGCTGAGCGCATCCACGCATGGCGTGGATCTACACGGGCCATCGGATGCATCAAGGGTAGACCCACGCCACGCGTGGATCCTGCACGGAATACGTCAAGGGCAGATCCACGCCATGCGTGGAGGCAGCCGGTCGCGCGCTACGCCATCACCGATGACGCGGCGCGCGCCTCAGGGCGTCGTCGCGCCGGCGTTTCCGGTGGCCGGCGCGAACTGCAGCCGGGTCCACACGCCGTAATGATCCGAGGCCCAGCGGCCATCGGCGTACGGCTGGTCGAACAGGATCTTCGCCTCACGGGCAAGCAGTCGATCCTGCTGGAAGAAAATATGGTCGATGCGCGAGGGCGCGTCGTAGTAGTGCCGGTTGAGCGTGCTGACCTGGGCCAGTTCGTTGTTGACGTGCACGCTGCCGTAGCTGTCGCCGTAGTGATTGCGCAGCTCGCTCAGGTCCCCGGCGTCCACCAGCGCGTTGAAGTCACCCGCCACGACCACCGGCGCGTCGCCTGCGCTCTGCGCGATGAAGGCCAGCAGATCCGCCACCTGTTCTCCACGGATGCGGCTGCCGACCTCGTCCGAACGCTCGTTCAAATGCGTGGCATAAACATTGACCGGGCGACCGTCCACATCGATGCGCAGATGCGCCACGGTCCGGTAGTCGCCCAGCGGCGCCAGCAGATGGTCGTTGCGCGACAGCACCGGCCGCCGGGTCAGCAGGGCATTGCCGTAGCGCTTGAAACGCCCCGGCGGATCGGTCGAGACGAACTGATACTCATAGCCCAGCTTGCGCGCCAACCATGCGGCCTGGTTGCGCACATGGGGCTTCTGGATCACTTCCTGCAGCGCGATCGCATCGGGCTGCAGTGCCTGCAGTTCACGCAGGATCACCTGGCGGCGGGCCGGCCAGTTCTCGCGGTCGTGGTGAAGATTGAAGGTGACCATGGTCATCTCCTGCGCGGGCGCCGCCACGGTGCCCTGCGCCAGTGCCACCAGCGGCGCGGACGCCAGCACGGCGGCCAGTAGGCCGCGCATCATCATCGTCATCTGCCGCATTACGGTGCCTTGCGTTCCGCCCGGCGTACCGACGCCGGAATCTCGATCTCGACCTTGGCCGGCACCTGCATCACACGCAGTTCGCCGCCCACCCATTCCGCCGGCTCACCATTGACGGTGGTGGCGCCAGGCTCGCCGCTGTACGGCCACGGCAGCACCACGCCACCGGCCGGCGGCACCAGGCCGGCCGACACGGTCAGGGTGAGCTGCTTGTCGTTGCGGATCAGCGCGTAGTTGAGCTGCCCGTTCGGTGTGCGCAGGCCCTGCACGCCCACGCCCTTGCCTTCCAGCCAGCGCGACGGCACGCCCGCGGCCAGCACCAGGCTGTCGTCGATGTCGCGGCTGTAGGCGAACATGTCCAATGCCGAACGCACGAAGTCCGAGGCCACCCACGCATGTGGCAGGTCACCCAGGAAGAACGGTTTGCGCGGCGTGCGCGAGACCACTTCGGCCCACTGGTTCCACGGCTGCGGTGCACGGTCCTTGAAGAAGAACTCGGTCGCCTGCCAGGCGCGGTCACGCCAGCCCAGGCGCACGAAGGCGGCCACGTTGCGCCACTCGTACGGGGTGTAGTCCTTCCACTCGCGCTTGCCATCGCGGCGCGCTTCGAACTCGCTCCAGTAGCGCTCGAAGGTGTTGTTCAAGTACGGCTGCGGCAGGCGCCCCTGCTCGCCGGCCGGCGCCAGTGCGATGGTGGTCGAGGTGGCATCGAAATCGCCCAGTTCGGCTGAACCGGGCAGATAGTCGATCTTGTGCTGCGCGGTCGCCGCCAGCAGCGAAGCCTGCAGGTCGTCACGGAACTGATCGCGCGATTCACTGATCTGCAGCGCTTCGGCCTTGCCCAGCGTGCTGGCGATGATCGCCGCGTCCTTGTAGCCACGCAGCGCCCAGAAGTTGTCCCAGTACGAATGCATCGGCTTGGCCGAATACCCTTCGTGACTGATCGAGACCGGCATCATCCCGTAGAAGGCGGGGTTGCGCGCGCGGTTGTCTTCGGTGCGCTCGCTCAGGCGCAGCTGCTCCATGTACTGGTAGGCGCCCTGCACATGCGGCCACATCAGCTCCAGGAAGGTGGAGTCGCCGGTGTAGCGCCAGTACTCGGCGATGTTGAAGATCAACTCGCCGTGGCTGTCGTTCTCCGGCACCGGGTCACTGCCGCGCGAGTCCACGCAGCACGGCACCTTGCCATTGTCGAACTGATAGGGCGCATACCAGTTCACGTACTGGCGCACCGCATCACTGCGGCCCATCCGCAGCAGGCCTTCGGAAATCATCGCGCCATCGCGGATCCAGCTGCGCGAATACGAACGCGTGCCCGGCTGCAGGCTGGGGCCGATGCGCGAAATCAGCATGTGCGCCAACGCGGTGCGCAGCGTATCGGCCAGCGGCTTGCCAGCCGCGGGGACCTGCAGCGTCACCTGGTCCAGTTTGGTCCGCCACATCGAAGCGACCTGCTGCTGCGCCTTGGCCGCATCGAAGGCCTTGGGCATCGCCCAGTTGCCGGTCTGCGGCAGCACGATGGCGACCTCGCGGCTCTGGCCAGGCTCCAGCTTCCAGCGGTACAGCAGCGCACCCGAGGCCAGGCCGGTGCTGTCCTTCACTTCGGTGGTGCCTGGCAGCTTGCCGCTGGCCAGGTGGACCACGTCGAACTTGCTGTCGAACGCGGTGGCGAAGGCCGCGTCCGGTGCCTGTGCCGGGTACAGGCGCGGAGTGCCGTTGACGTCGACATGGGTCGGGTCGAAGGACAGGTTGTCGATCCGGCTGACGCCGCCGACGGTATTGAGGAACTGGGTCGGCGGGTTCACCTGCCATGGGCGCACGGCCAGGGCCAGGGTGTACTCGTGGGCCACCTTGTCCGGGTTGCGCAGGGTGTAACGACCGACCAGCTGCGCGTTGTCCGGCGTGCCCTGCACGAAGCCGGTCACCTGCAGGCCAGCCTTGTCGTGGGTCCAGCCGACGTTGGCGATAGGCAGGTAATCGTCCTGCAGCGCTTGGCTGGTTTTTACGTCGGCCCAGCTCAGCAGTTTGTTGTCGACCAGCACGAACGGTTCGACGCTGAAGCTGGACTTGGCCACTTCCAGCGCACCGTCTTCGCCGATCAAGGCCTGCTCGCGACCGCCATCCAACCCGAGCAGCGTCCAGTACGGCTGCTCGCCGGTGAAGCCACGTGGCACCGAACCGCGTGGCAGGTCGGCACCGACCGAGCGGACGAAATCATTCGGGGTATCGGCGAACTCGAGCGGCTTGAGCGTGATATCGCGGATACCGTAGCGCCAGCTCGGGCCGCCCTTGAGGTCGAAGCGCAGGTACCGCGCTTCCGTATCCGGCAGCGCCAGCCAGTCGCGGCCACCGCCGCCGGCGGTCACCTCGCGCAGCGTGTTCCAGTTGCGCCCATCGGCCGAGGAACGCACCACGTAACGTGTGGCCTCCAGCCCGGGCAGCCATTCGATCACCGCCCCGCCAAACTCGCGCACCTTGTGCAGGTCCAGGCTGATGGTCTGTTCGGCCACACCGCCGCTGATCCAGACCGTGTCCGGCTTGCCATCGACGATGCGGTTCTGCAGCGCGGTGGCGGTATCGGCGATCACCGAGGGGCTCAGCGAAGATGTATCGGCCGGCGGCAGGCCCTGCAGCGTGAGCCGGTCGAAACAGACCGTGCCCTTGCCACCGACCTTGCTGTAGATCGTGAACTCCATCGCAGCGCTGCGCTTGAGCGTCTTGTCCGTCTCCGGGCCCCAGGCCTTGTCGATCTGGCGCTTGCGGTACTGCACCGGCGTCCACGCCTTGGGGAACGCATAGCCGGGGCGATTGACCCACCACACGTTGTCGCCACTGGCATCGATCAGCTTGAACTGCAGATCGTTGGCGGGGGAATCGCCACGCAGCTGGAAGCCGAACTGGTAATTCTCCGGGTACTGGATGCCCAGCTCGCGGCGTATGCCGACATAGCCGGACACGTTGTGGAAGTCGTAATCCACACACAGCGCGCGGCCACCGCCACTGCCGGCCACGCTGCGCAGCGAGCCGCTGACCTGATCGGAGACGACCAGCTTCCACGGGGTCATGTCATCGAAGCTGTCCAGCACCTTGGGTGCGGGCAACACCGGCGTCGCCGGCGGTGCGGCCGAGGCCGCCAGTGACCAGACCAGACCCAGACCCACCGCGACGACGGCATGCTTCACCCTTTGACACTCCCCAGCAACAGACCTTGGATGTAATAACGCTGCAATGCCAGGAACAGCAGCAGCACCGGAACCACCGTGACCACCGCGCCGGCCATCATCATTTCAACGTCCATGATGTGCTCGCGCGAGAGCGTGGCCAGGGCCACCGGGAGAGTGTAGTGCTCCTGGTCGGTCAACACGATCAAGGGCCACATGAAATCGTTCCAGGCCGCCATGAAGGTGAAGATCGACAGGGTCACCAGCACCGGCTTGAGCATCGGCAGCACGATCTGGAAGAAGATCCGCAGCTCCCCTGCCCCGTCGATGCGGGCCGCTTCGAGCAGCTCATCCGGGATCGAACGGGCGTACTGGCGCACCAGGAAGATGCCGAACACGGTGGCCAGCGCCGGCACGATCACGCCACCGAAGTTGTTGACCAGGCCCAGCTGCTTCATCAGCAGGAACAGCGGCAGCATCGCCACCTGCGCCGGGATCACCAGTGCGGCCAGCAGCAGCTGGAAGATGCGCTCGCGGCCGGCGAAGCGCAGCTTGGCGAAGGCGTAGCCGGCCATGGTGTTGAGCAGCAGCGAGCCGAAGGTGATGGCCAGCGACACCATCAGGCTGTTGACGAAGTTGTTGGCCATCCCGGTGCGCGCGAACAACTCATGGTAGTTCGCGGTGGTCAGCGAGGACGGCAGCAGCGGCGGCGGGAAATGCGCCGCCTCGCCGGTCGGCATGAACGACACCGACAGCATCCACAACAGCGGCGCCAGGCTCAGCGCGGCAAGCACCAGCAGGCCACCATTGACCCACCAGGCATGCCAGCGCGATTGACCGATTTCACGACTCATACCAACTGCCTCTTGCGGCCGAAACGCAGCATGACGCTGGTCACGCCCAGGATGATCAGGAACAGCAGGAACGCCACCGCGGAGGCGCGGCCCAGGTTCCACCACTTGAAGCCTTCTTCGAACATGAAATACAGCACGCTGACCGTGCTCTGCAGTGGGTCGCCACGCGTCATCACGTAGGGCTCGGCGAACAGCTGGAAATAACCGGAGACGGTGATCACACCGACCACCAGCAGCACCGGGCCCAGCATCGGCAGGGTGATGTGCAGGAACTGCTTCCAGCGCGAGGCACCGTCGATGCGCGCGGCCTCGTACAGGTCATGCGGGATCGCCTGCAGGCCGGCCAGGAAGATCACCATGTTGTAGCCGAAGTTCTTCCACACCGCGAACAGCATGATGGTCGGCATCGCCCAGTTCGGGTCGCCCAGCCAGTCGATCGGGCTGATGCCCAGATGGCCCAGGCCGTAGTTCACCAGGCCGTAGCTGGTATGGAACAGGTAACGCCAGATCACCGCCACCGCCACCAGGGTGGTCACCACCGGGGCGAACAGCGCGGTACGGAACAACGCCTTGAAGCGGGCGGCCGGCGCGTTGAGCAGGATCGCCGCGCCCAGCGATACCGCGATCGACATCGGCACGCCGACGATCACGAAGTAGGTGGTATTCCACAGCGACTTCCAGAACATCGGGGTCTGCAGCAGATCGATGTAGTTGCCCAGGCCGACGAAACGCAGGTTTTCGCCATCGGCCAGTGCGTACAGATCGAAATCGGTGATGCTCAGCGCCAGCGCCGAGAACACCGGCAGGCCGAAGAACACCGCGATGACCAGGATGGCCGGGCCGGCAAACATCCAACCGGCAAGCGAACGCTGCTTCATGGTGCCGCCTCCGTTGCGACCGCACTGGAGTGCTGCTTGTCGCTTACGCCAGACGAGTCCTGGCGGTGCTGCTCATGCATCCAACGGCGTTTGGCGAGGACCTTGTCCACGCGCTTGTCCAGTTCTTTCACTGCTACGTCCTGATCCATGCCACCACGCACCACCTGTTCGGTGATGATCCGCATTTCCTGCACGATGCGCTCCCACTCCAGCACCTTCGGCGTGGGCTTGACCCGCTCGAGCTGATCGCGGAACGGCTGCGCCAACGGGTCGTTGGCCAGCGAGGGGTATTCCCAGGTGCTGCGCCGTGGCGGCAGGTCACCGATGATCGAATGGAAGCGCTCCTGGATCGCCGGGCGCGACAGGAACTCGATCAGTTTCCACGAGGCTTCCTTCTGCTGCGAAGAACGGAAGATCACCAGGCTGGTACCCCCGGCGATGCCGGCGCCGGGGCCGTCCGGACCCGGCAGCGCAGCGGTGCCCCACTGCCCCTCCAGCGCCTTGGGCTGCAGCTTCTTGAACTCGCGGATGTTCCAGGGGCCGGACACGTAGAACACGTTGAAGCCGCGGAAGAACTCATCCCAGACGTTGGAGATCTGCGTCTCGGACATGCGCGGGGCCCAGCCCTGCGCGAACATGTTTTCGTAGAAGCCCAGCGTCCTGCGGAAGCCGGGGCTGCTGAAGTTGCCACGGGTGTCATCGTCACGCAGCAGCGGATCGGGCTGCTGCAGGGCGAAGGACAGCTGCTGCTCGAACTCGTTGATCGGCATCAGCACCGCATAGCGGTTCGCGCCCTGCATCTTCTTGATCGCCGCCATCATCTCGTTCCACTCGCCCCAGGTACGCGGCGGGTGGTCATAGCCGGCCCTGGCCAGCATGTCCTTGCGGTAATACAGCAGGCGCGTATCGACGTACCACGGCACGCCGACCAGTTCGTCATGGATGACGTTGGTGTCCCAGATGCCCTGGAAGTAGTCGGCCGGGTCCACCACCTTGGACTGTGCCACATAGGGCTGCAGCGGGGTCAGGGTGTTGAGCTCGGCGAACTCGGGAATCCAGGTGTTGCCCAGCTGGCACACATCCGGCAGCCCGTCGGCCGCGAATGCGGTCAACAGTTTTTCATGCGCGGCCGTCCACGGGATGTTCTGGACATCCACATGAATGCCCGGGTTTTCCGCTTCAAACTCGCGGATCAGGCCGGTGACCACTTCGGCCTCGCGGCCCATCGCCCAGAAACGCACGGTGACCCCTTCCGGTTCTTTCCGGCAGGCACTCAACAACAGGCTGCCGACCAGCAGCAGCAACAGACTCAACCCCAGCTTCGGGCGCGACGACGATGGCACTGCTTACTTCCCCTGCTGCTGGTTGCGGTTCGAATTGGAATTGTTCTTCTGTTCCTGGGCGGCCGCCGCGCGCGATTCGGCGATGCCGACCGAGCGGGCCGAGGCCGCCTTTTCATCTTTCTGCAGTTCCATCGGCTGATCCTCGCCTTCCGGAGTCAACCAGCCACCACTGAAGCCGGCACGCTCCAGACCCTTGCGGATATGGGCGTTCTTCTTCATCACATCCCAGACGAAATCGTTCCGGTAGTTGGCGATCATGGTCAGGATCGGGCCTTGGTCGATACCGATGTAATCGCTGGCCACCCAGCCGCGATCCGGCACCAGGCGACCGGTCTTGATCGGGATGTCGTAGTTGAAACTCGGGTTGAACGAATCCAGGAAGCCGTAGCTGGAATAGATGTAATCGCCATAGCGCTTGTGCATCTCCACCGCGGCCGGGATGACTTCTTCCGGCGCGAACACGATCGAGGCGATCGCCGCGGTCGGCGCGATGGTGCCGTCATCGAAGTTCTCGCGCAGGCCGGCGCCGCGCGAAGAGTAATGGCGGAACTGGCGCTGCTCGCCCCGGTATTCCTGGGTGGTGTTCTGCGGACCGTCGCTGGCGGTCAGGCCCCATACGTTCTGGCCGTAATCCTTCCAGTTCATCGGGTTGGCGATCGCGTACTCGCGCTGCGCCAGGGCGGCCGAACGGCTGTTGAGGAAGTAGGTACTGCCCCGCTCGCGCATGTAGGCATCCTGGATGTCGCGGAAGTCCACCCACACATGCGTGTACTGGTGGCCGAACAGCGGGCCGAAGGACAGGTATTCCTGGCCCTGGTAGACGCCCCAGTCGTTGTCGTAGGTACGCGTCCAGACCGTCCAGGCGTCCGGGCTGACCGGGTGGGTGGGCGAGCCGAGCGCGAGGATGTAGACCATCATCGCCTCGTTGTAGCCCATCCAGTCGTGGTCGATGAAGCCGCTTTCCGGGAACCAGCCCATCGAGATCAGCGGCGCGCGCTGCTGCAGCCACGGCCAGTCCACGCGCTTGTACAGCGTATCGGCGATCTCGCGGATCTCTTTTTCGCGCGCGTCGTCACCGTCGTAATAGGACTGCGCGAACAGCACGCCCATCATCAGCAGCGCGGTATCCACGCTGGACAGTTCCACCCAGCTGTCATAGCGGCGGCCTTCCTGCATGTCCAGGAAGTGGTAGTAGAAGCCTTTGTAACCGCCCTTGCCGGTGCGCTGCGGGCCCATCGGCAGGTCGCGGAAGAACTTCAGCGTCAGCAGGGTGCGGTCGATCGCCTGGTTGCGGCTGACCCAGCCGTTCTCGATGCCGATCGGATAGGCGGTCAGCGCATAGCCCACCGAGGCGATGCTGGCGAACGGGCGCGACGGATAACGGTCCGGGCTGAGCCCGTTGACCTCGTTGGTGGTATCCCAGAAGAACTGGAAGGTGCGGCGCTCGATATCGTCGAACAGCGGCGGCAGCTCCGGCTTCATCGGCCGCGGCGGCACGTCCGCCTCGACCAGGATCACGGGCGGCTTGGGCTTGGCCGGCTCCTGCTGGGCCTGCGGCTGGCAGGCAGCGACGGCGAGACTGATCGTCGCGGCGGTCAACAGGTGGCGTGCCTGCATGGGCCAACTCCTTCTACAGTGTTCGTGACTGGGAAGCATAACGTCCAATGACCTGAAATCGTTTACAGAACGCGGCCTAAAAAAACCACGCAGGCGTGGTCCAAAGCCGCGGTCATTGCCCAGGCCGCTGCCACCCTCCGTGGCACCGGCCTGGACAATGGACTGGCCCGAGGGCCAGCCATTGCCATGAAACCGGCCCCGTCCGAAGACGGGGCCGTTGTTGCATCAGAAGCGGAAGCCGACTTCTGCCTTGACCTGACGCGGCGTACCGATGATGTCGCCGGTCTCGTTGTAGCTGGCCTGCAGCTTGCCGTTGGTCTTGACGTAGTTGTAGGTGGAGAAGTTGTCGAAGTTGAACACGTTGATGATGTCGATACGCGCGTACAGCTCGGTATCGCCCGCCATCTTGAACGTCTTCGTCGCCTGCAGATCGACCGAACGGTAGCCGAAGATCTTGCCACCCAGCAGGAACTTGCCATTGGCGTTGGGCACCGCGGCCTGCGGCGTCGGCAGGTCGTAGCCGCTGGCCTGCGGCACGCCGTACCAGTCGTTGACGGCCGTCGGGGTGGCCAGGGTGACCTTGCCGCCGAAGGTGATGCCCCAGAAGCCCGCGTACGAACCGGTGACCACCAGGCGGTGGCGCGGCGCGCCGTTGGAACGGATGGTCGGGTAGTCCTCGATCAGGCCGCGGTCGAACGCGTACTTCTCGTTGATGTCGCGGTTGTGGCGCGCGGTGGTCCAGGTGTAGGCCACCGAGGTGCCCCAGCCGCTTTCCTGGGTGAACGGCTTCTGCGCCGACAGCAGGACCTGGGTCGCACGGGTCTTGATGCCCTGCTGGCCGATGATCAGGCTGCCGAAGCCCGGCACGTTGCAGCTCCAGGCCTGGCTCAGGCCCGGGTCGGTGCCGCCGCACAGGCGCGGGTCATCGAAGAACTGGCCGGTCGGGTAACGGTTGCCCAGGGTGAAGGCGAACCCGTCGTAGCTCAGGGTGCGGGAGATGGTGGCATCGGTCAGCCACTCACCCACCTGGTTGCTCATGCCGAAGCTGAACTGATCCGAGTACGGCACCTTGAGGTTGTTGTTCAGCAGGTCCACTTCCAGACCGGCATTGCTGGTCGAGCCGACCAGGGTCTGCAGGTTGCCGATCCCGTTGAGCAGGTTCGGGTTCCAGTCGTAGCAGGCGGCCTGGCCGTTGATGCAGGTGCCGGTCGACGGGTTGCGGAAGTAGATGGTCGGCTGCGGCAGGGCCAGCTTGGTGGTTTCCAGCTGCAGGTTGTCGAACAGGTCGCGATCGTACGAACGACCGGCACCACCGTGGAACACGTGCTGCTCGTCGGCGTTGAGGTCATACGAGAAGCCCAGGCGCGGCTGCCAGGCATCCTTGAACGCCTTGCGGTTTTTGCCGGTGCTGATGTAATCGCCGATGTTCAGGCCACCCAGCGCCAGCGAATCGGCGTAGGTCTGGCCAGCGGCCGCGCGCGGATCCTGCGAGTAGATCGCGTCGACCACCTGCTGCGGGGTCACGAAGTCCAGGTAGGACGGCGTCTTCTCGTAGTCCCAACGCAGGCCGAGGTTGAGCTGCAGGTGGTCGTTGACCTGCCAGTCGTCCTGGATGAACAGGCCGATCTGCTTGGACTTCGAACGCACTTCGCCCGACACGCCCGACACGCCGGTCACCGGCTTGACGAACTGCGCCTTGTACGGGATGGAATCCGGGAAGTCCGGATCGCCCAGGGTGTAGGTGAAGGTCGGGTTGATCTGCGCAGCATCGGATGCGTACAGGTCGATCTGCTTGTACTTGGCGCCCATCTTGATGGTGTGGTCGCCCGCCCACTGGATGCCATCCAGGGTCAGGTTGTCTTCGATCGACCAGCCCTTCTGGCCCTTCACCTGCGAATCCAGCGCCGATGCGCCACCGATCTTCACCACGGTGCGGTCTTCGGTGCCGTCCGGTGCGGTGTAGGTGATGCCGTTGGCCAGGGTCAGCGGGGTCGGGTTGTTGAACGAATCTTCGTGGGTGACCATCAGTTCGTTGTAGTAACGCTCGCCGCTGTGGTTCCAGCGCAGGGCGTAACGACGGTCGGTGTTGACCACTTCACGGCCGGCTTCCGGCGCGGTCTGGCCGCTGAACTGCGACTGGGTTTCATCGCGGTCCTGGAAGGTCAGCTCGATGCGATCGTTGTCGGTCGGCTCGAAGTCGACCTTGGCGAAGATCAGATCCTGCTGGAACGGCTGGCTGGCCGGGCCGAGGCCGGCGGCGCCTTCCGGCGGCAGCAGGGCGGCAGCTCGGCCGACCGCGCCGTCAGGCGCGATGGTGACCGGCAGGTCGAAGCGCTTGGCTTCATAGGTCACGAAGAAGTGGGCCTTGTCCTGGATGATCGGACCACCCAATGCAAAACCGTATTCCTTCTCGGCCGATGCCTCTTTCGTCTGGCCAGCCTGACGCTCGGCCGGGGTCTTGGCGCGCATGTCTTCGTTGGTGTAACGGTAGAAGGTTTCACCCTTGAACTCGTTGGTGCCGGACTTGGTGGCCGCGGTCACGGCCGCGCTCGACACCTGGCCGTACTCGGCCTTGTAGTTGCCGCTGATGACCTTGTATTCGCCGATCGCCAGCTGCGGGAACGGGTTGCCGGCGCTGCCGGACTGGCCGGCCACGCCGCCGCCCTTGACGTAGCTCTTCTGGCCCACGCCGTCGATGTAGACGTTGGTGCCGTCGGAGTTGGTGGCACCGCCGCGCAGGGAGGTGTTGCCCTTGGCATCACGGGTGAAGATCAGGCCCGGCACCGCGTCGGCGAATTCCAGGAAGTTGCGCGACACCTGCGGGGTGGTCTGGATCTGCTGCAGGCTGACGGTCTTGCCCACTTCGGAGGTACGCACTTCCTGCAGCAGGGTCGGCGCAATGACGTTGACCGTGTCCAGGTTGGTGGCGTTGGCGGTGCTGCCGTTGGCCGGCGCGCCGCTGAAGTTCAGGGTCGCGGTGGAGGCCACAGTGACCGTCACCTTCTGCGTCTGGCCATTGGCCACGACGTCGTAGGTGCCCGGGTCCAGGCCCATCAGCGAGTAGCTGCCATCGGCACGGGTGGTGGCGCGGCGCACGGTGCCGCTGGCCACGTTGGTGGCGGTGACTTCGGTGCCGGCGGCAGCCTCGGCGACCTGGCCGCGCAGCGACGAGGTGGCCGACTGCGCCATCACGCTCGGGGCGGCGCCCAGCATCAGGCAGGTGACCAGCGCGCTGGACAACAGACTGCGTGCGGGCGCGCGGTTGCGGTGATTGGAATACGTCATGTAACTCTCCGGGTGGTGGTGGCCGTCTTTGCGGCCCCTGTCGTTTTATGTGGTGCGTTTTTTAGGGCGTCACGACCAACGGTCGTGACCTACTGCTGGGTTCTGGCTTTGCTCGAATCACGCACGATCAGGGTCGGCACGAGCGTCTGCTTGTCGCCGGCCCCTTCTGTGTTGTTGCCATCCATCAACTGCAACAGGCGCGTCGCGGCCTTATCGCCGAGGTCGGCGATACTCACCTGCATCGTTGTCAACGATGGGTGAACGAAACGTGCCAGCGGAATGTCATCGAAACCCGCCAAGGCGACATCGGCCGGCACCCGGACACCTGCCTGCGCGAACGCATACAGACACCCCAGCGCCATCATGTCGTTGGCGGCGAACACCGCATCGGGCAGCGTGCCGGCTGCCAGCAACTCCTGTCCGGCGCGATGGCCGGAAGCTTCGTCAAAGTCACCGGGCAACTCGATCCCTTCGGCAGCATCGCCGAAGGCCGCCAGCGCATCGCGGAAACCGCGCAGGCGCTCACGGGCGTCGTAGTTGAGGTCCGGACCGGAAATGAAGGCGATGCGCCGATGCCCGACGTCCAGCAGGTGACGGGTCATGGCCATCGCGCCGGCATGGTCATCGATGCTCAGCACCGGATGATCCTGCTCGGGCAGATACGTGTTGATCAGCACCGTGGGCAACGACTGCGGCAGGTTGTCGGTCAGGAAGCCGGGGCTCTCGGCATACGGCGAAAGCACCAGCAACCCATCGACACGACCGCGCATGGCCCGCAGGGCCGCGCCCTGCTGCTCCTGGTCACCGTGGTAACTGGACACGAGCAGATGCTGGCGACGCTCGCGGGCCACCCCATCGATGCCACGCATCAGTTCGGAGAAGAATTCGCCATAGAGATCGGGCAACACCACGCCAATGGTGTTGGTCCGTCGGCTGCTCAGGCTCCGGGCCGCTGCATGCGGGGTGTAGCGCAGTCGCGCTGCCACCTCCAGCACCAGCTTGCGCACGGGCTCGGCAACATTTTCATGGCCATTGAGTGCGCGCGAGACCGTGGCAACAGAGACACGGGCTTCACGGGCGACATCTTTGATAGTGATCGCTGCCTTGTTCACTTCGCCGCCCTCCACGGCTTAGAGATCTGGGCTTGGCGCGGAATGTAAGCGTTTTCAAACCCGAATGTAAACACTACGTTAGCCTCATGTCGTACGGCGGTAACCAAAAGCTGTCCATGTCGGCCCCTTTCGGGACTGGCCAGGACAAGGCGGGACAAGGGTTTCAGCGGTTTTTGACCGGTGTCTCGGCACGGATGGACAACGCGTGGATATCGGTCTCCATCATCGTTCCCAGGGCCGCATAGACGGCCCGATGGCGCGCCAGCGGGAGCTTTCCTTCGAAGGCTGCGCTGACCACGTGCACCTTGAAGTGCCCCCGGCCGTCACGCGCGCCCTCATGGCCGGCGTGGCGGTGGCTGTCATCCTTGACCTCCAGCAGTTCCGGATCCAGTGCCTGCTGCAGCGCCTGGCGGATGCGCTCGACCCGGTTCATGGCAGGACCTTGCGGAACGGACGCACCTGGATGCGCACGTAGACGCCCGCCTCTACATACGGATCGGCGGCGGCCCAGTCCTGGGCGTGGGTCAGCGAATCGAACGCGGCGATCACCACGCTGCCACTGAAGCCGGCCGGGCCGGGATCTTCGCTGTCGATGGCCGGGCACGGGCCGGCCAGCAGCAGCCGTCCTTCGTCCTGCAGGGCCTGCAGCCGGGCCAGATGGGCCGGGCGCGACGCCAGACGGGCGGCCAGCACATCGGTGCCGTCATAGCCTTCAATCACATACCACACGGGCAACTCCGAGGTCTTGTTGAATCAATCCCGGGCATTCTAGCGGGGCTGGCTGGACACTGGCGCGGCAACCCCGTAGTCTTATGTCCATTGCACGTGGCTGGATGCAGCGCCCCGTCGGCAACCGGCTCTACCGCCAGCCGACGACCGATCCACTGCCCCACACCAGCACACGTAGACGACCTCCCCGTAGTTCTGTCGCTGCCCATCGCGGCGCGCCTTGCTGTTTGAAGTGTGGAATCGCGCCGACCCAGGCGTGTCATGGCTTGCCATCCTGCCGCCCGGGACCGTTCCGGACGCTGGCATGGTGCGGCGACCGGTCCGTTGCAATACTGACGTCTATTTGATGACTGCCGAACTCGCGCCCGACGCGAACCCGCCAATCCGAGTGCCCGCCCCACAGCAGCAGGAAATGCCGCTGGCCGTGGTGCATGGACAGCCGGTCCTGCAGATTCCGCAGGACCTGTACATCCCGCCGGACGCGCTGGAAGTCATCCTGGATGCGTTCGAGGGTCCGCTGGACCTGCTGCTGTACCTGATCCGCCGGCAGAACCTGGACATCCTGGATATCCCGGTCGCCGAGATCACCCGCCAGTACGTCGAGTACATCAACGTCATGCAGGAGCTGCGCTTCGAACTGGCGGCCGAGTACCTGGTGATGGCGGCGATCCTGGCCGAAGTGAAGTCGCGGATGCTGTTGCCGCGGCCGCCCAGCATCGAGGGCGAGGAAGCCGATCCGCGCGCCGAGCTGGTGCGCCGGCTGCAGGAGTACGAACGTTTCAAGCAGGCCGCCGAGGACATCGACAGCCTGCCCCGCCAGGACCGCGACACCACCGTGGTCCACGCCTTCGTCCCTGACCGCGCGGCCGTCAAGCTGCCGCCGCCGGTGGATCTGAAGGAAATGCTGATGGCGCTGCACGACGTGCTCAAGCGCGCCGAGCTGTTCACCGGCCACGCGATCAAACGCGAGGCACTGAGCGTGCGCCAGCGGATGGGCGACGTGCTGGGTCGTCTGGAAGACGGCAGGTTCTACCGGTTTGAAACGCTGTTCACCGCCGAAGAAGGCAAGCTGGGGGTGCTGGTCACCTTCCTGGCCCTGCTGGAACTGGCCAAGGAACAGCTGCTGGACATCGTCCAGGAAGCTCCGCTGGCGCCGATCTACGTCAAGTCCCTGGCCGCCGGCAACACCAACGAACCGCTGCAGTTCAACAGCGAGTTCGACGACAACGACGCCGCCGCCAACGAATCCGACTGAGCACCCGACCCACGCATGGATCAACCGCTGATCAACCGTATTGTCGAAGGCGCCCTGCTGGCGGCCAGTGAGCCGTTGACGCTGGCGCAGCTGCAGGGCCTGTTCCCGGAAGAGGAACCGGCACCGCCGGGCAGCATCGAACGCGCGCTGGAACTGCTGCGCGAAGGCTGCCAGGACCGCGGCGTGGAGCTGGTCGAGGTGGCCTCCGGCTTCCGCTTCCAGGTCACCAGCGAAGTGCATGGCTACATCACCCGGCTGTGGACGGAGCGCAAGACCCGCTACACCCGTGCCACGCTGGAAACGCTGGCATTGATCGCCTACCGCCAGCCGATCACCCGCGGCGAGATCGAACAGGTCCGCGGTGTGGCGGTCAGCAGCAACATCATCCAGGCCCTGGAAGAGCGCGAATGGATCCGCGTGATCGGCCACCGCGACGTGCCCGGCAAACCGGCGCTGTTCGGGACCACCAAGGGCTTCCTGGATTATTTCGGGCTCAAGCGCCTGGACGAACTGCCGCCGCTGTCCGAGCTGCGCGACCTGGGCGAGCTGGAACCGCAGCTGCCGCTGGACAGCGAAGGCCAGCCGGCCGGTCGCCTGCCCGCCGGCGCGGCGACCCCGGAGGCCGAGCTGGAGACGGACGCGGCCAATGACGACGCCACTCCGGCACCGGCGGACCCAGTGGACCCTGCAGCGGCCCGGTTGGCAGCCCGCGTGGCGCTGGCCTCGGCGCGGCTGGCAGAGCAACCGGCAGAACCGGACAATAGCGAGGCGCCCGATGCTGCGGACGCCACCGACACCCCATCCCATGCGCCGTTGTCGCTTGCCGACGACGACGCGGATACGACCGCCAGCGATGGCGAACCCGATACCGCGCCGGGAGAGCGCGCGGCGCCCCAGAACGAAACCGGAAACAACGCCGTCGCGAAGACGACCGTGGCTGTTGACGAAGCCGATCCCGAACCAGAGGCCGACGCATCCGTTGCCGGCCGGAGCCAAGTAAATGAGTGACACCCCCCGCAAGCCATCGTTGAACAAGCTTTCGCTCAAGCGCGAATCCGCCTCCGAACAGCCCAAGCTCGAAGAGCGCCTGCACAAAGTGCTGGCGCAGGCCGGCCTGGGTTCGCGCCGCGCGCTGGAACAGCGCATCGCCGATGGCCTGGTCAAGGTCAATGGCGAGGTCGCGCAGACCGGCCAGTCGATCAAGAGCGGCGACAAGGTCGAGCTGGACGGCCGTGGCTTCGTCGCCACCGCGCTGACCGAAACCTCCCGCGTGCTGGCCTACAACAAGCCGGAAGGCGAAGTGACCACGCGCGAAGACCCCGAAGGTCGCCCGACCGTGTTCGAAGCGCTGCCTGCCCTGAAGGGCGCGCGCTGGATTGCGATCGGCCGCCTGGACATCAACACCACCGGCCTGCTGCTGGCGACCACCGACGGTGAGCTGGCCAACGCGATGATGCACCCCTCCTACGAGGTCGAGCGCGAGTACGTGGTGCGCGTGCGCGCCCCGGAAGGCGAAGAGAAGGTGCCCGACAGCATCGTTGACCGCCTCGCCCGTGGCGTCGCGCTGGAAGACGGCCCGGCCAAGTTCGACGAGATCGAACGCATCGGCGGCACCGATTCGCACGACTGGTTCCGCGTGGTGGTCAAGGAAGGCCGCAACCGCGAAGTGCGCCGCCTGTGGGAATCCCAGGGCTGCCAGGTCAGCCGCCTCAAGCGCACGCGCTACGGCAAGGTCAGCCTGCCGCGCGAACTGCTGCGTGGCCAGTCGGTCGAACTGCCGGCCAAGCAGGTTGAAGCGCTGCGCGCCGAACTGAAGCTGGAAGAAGGTGCCCCGTCGGCACTGACCCTGCAGCCGGTGATCGGCCAGCGTCGTGCCGCCAAGACCACCGTGCGCGTTTCGCGCGACGGCGGCCGTGGCAACGCCTACGTCAACGGCCACAACTCGGCCGATGAAGGCCGCGAACTGCGTCGTTTCGACAACGTGCGCGAAGAGCGCGGCCGTGGCCGCGGCGGCAAGGGCGGCGGCTTCAAGGGTGGCCTGACGGTCAGCGGCGAAGCAGCGGCCAAGCAGTCGCAGCGCCCGTTCAAGGCTCGCCCGGACAAGGGCAACCGGGCACTTCCGGAAGGCAACCCGGCGGCGTTCCGCAGCTGGTACGTGCCGGACGGTGTCAGCACCGGGCCGAGCGGCCACCGCAATGCCGGCCCGGGCGCTGCCCGTGGTCCCGGCGCGCGTGGTCCGGGCGCCGGCGCAGGTGCCGGTGGCCAGGGCCGTCCGTATGGCAAGCCGAAGGGTCCGGGTGGCGCAGGCGGCCCGGGGCGCGGCAGCTACGGCGGCGGTGCTGAAGGTCGTGGCGGTTACGCCGGCGGTGGCGAAAGCCGTGGCGGCTACGGTGGCCAAGGCCGTCCGGCCGGTCCGGGTGGCGGTGGCAACCGCGGTGCCCAGGGTGGCCAGGGTGGCCAGGGTCCGTCCCGCCATCCGTACGGTCATCCGGGCAATGCCCCGAGCTTCCCGTCCGATCACGCCAATCCGGGCGCCAGCCCGTACGGCAGCGCGCGTCCGGCGGGTAACCGCGGTCCGGGTGGTCCGGGTGGCAACCGTGGCCCGGGTGGTCCCGGCGCACGCGGCCCGGGTGGCGCCAGTGCGCGCGGCCCCGGCGGTCCCGGTGGCAACCGTGGTCCGGGTGGTCCGGGCGGCAACCGTGGCCCGGGTGGCCCCGGTGCTCGTGGTCCCGGCGGCCCGGGCGGTCGCCCCGGCGGCAACCGCGGCCCGGGTGGCGGCGGTCACCGTGGTGGCGGCCCGCGCGGCGGCTGATCAGTGACACAAAAAAACCCCGGCTTCGGCCGGGGTTTTTTGTTGGGTCAACTCACCCTCAACGGCGTTCGATGGTGAACCGCCCCACCCCAATGCCCAGATCCCAGCCCTTGCCGGTCCCGGCCAGGGCCAGCGATACATCGCCCTTGGTCATCACCTGCGCATTGCTGGATTTGTCCGCGCCGGCGTGCGCTTCAACGGCCGCATAGGAACCGATCAGGTCGTTGACCGAGTAGGCACCGGAGAACTTGCCCTTGCCGTCGACGATCTTCGACTTGCCCACGGTGAGGCCGCCGCCCTTGGCGGTGATCTTGACCGGGATGCGGGTGCCGTTGTCGCACTGGATGGTGCCGGTGCCCGAGGCGGTCTTGTACAGCACCGACCAGCCGGCCAGGGTGTAGTGCAGCTCGCAATCAATGTTGCCGGCGGCCTGTGCGGCCGGGACGGCCGAGATGCCAGCCAGTGCGATCAATGCCAGGGAGAACTTCTTCATGCAGGTCCGCTCGTACTGAAGGGGTAACGAGCCGAATCTAGCAGCGCGCGCGTGTGGCGCGGATGATGCGTATCGCGCGCCTCCGGCATCCGTTCAGCCATCAACTGCGTTCCTGCAGGCTGAAGCTGTCCGCATCGAGCATCGCCGGGAAGCGCGCCCGGTGCGCGGCCAGTGCCGCCGCCGAGATCGTGGTGGTGACCACCTGCTCGCGCTCGCGTACTTCCACCTGCGGCTGGCCGAGGAAATCGATCACGGCACTGTCGCCGGCGTAATGCAGTTCGTTGCCGTCCACACCGATCCGGTTGACCGCCGCCACATAGCAGAGGTTCTCGATCGCGCGCGCGCGCAGCAGCGTCTTCCAGGCATAGGCGCGGGCCGACGGCCAGTTGGCCACGAAAATCTGCAGATCGAAATCCAGCTGGTCGGCACGCTCGACGTTGTAGCGGTTGCGGCAGAACACCGGGAAACGCAGGTCGTAGCAGACCTGCGGATTGATCCGCCAGCCTTTCCATTCCACGCACAGGCGCTCGCGGCCAGCGGCATAGCGTTCGTGCTCGCCGCCGTAACGGAACAGGTGGCGCTTGTCGTAGTACTCAAGCTCGCCCTCCGGCGTGGCCCACAGCAAGCGGTTGTAGACGCCCTCGCCCACCCGCAGCTGCACGCTGCCGGTGACCGCCGCGCCCAGCCGCACAGCCTGCTCGCGGATCCAGGCGACGGTGGGGCCGTCCATGCCCTCGGCCTTGTCGATGGCCTCGTTGGAGAAGCCACTGGTGAAGGTCTCCGGCAGGATCACCAGATCGGTCCGCCCGGCCAGCGGCGCCAGCAGCGCACCGTAATGCGCGCGATTGCCCGCCGGGTCGTGCCAGCGGGTGTCGCCCTGGATCAGGGAAATGCGCAGATCCTGCAGCCCGGTCACGGCACTCATCACAGGGCCCGCAGGCGTTCGATCGCCGCGTCCATCGTGGCGTCGTTCTTGGCAAAGCACAGGCGGACCAGGCGCTGGCCGGCCGGGGCGGTCTCATAGAACGGCGACAGCGGGATCGCCGCCACGCCCTTCTCGATGGTCAGCCATTTCACGAATTCGTGGTCTGGCAGATCGCTGACGGCCGAGTAATCCACCAGCTGGAAGTAGCCGCCCGGCACCGACAGAGGTGTCAGGCGCGTGGTCAGCAGCTGCTCGCGGAAGCGGTCGCGCTTGGCCTGGTAGAACGCGCCCAGCTCCAGATGGTGCTCGGGCTCATCGCGGATCATGGCAGCGAAACCGTATTGGGCCGGGCCGAAGCTGGTGAAGGTGTTGTACTGGTGCACTTTGCGGAACTCGGCGGTCATCGCCGGCGGCGCGATGGCATAACCGATCTTCCAGCCGGTGCAGTGGTAGGTCTTGCCGAAGCTGGAAATGACGAACGCGCGCGCGCGCAGTTCCGGATGGCGCAGCGAGGATTCGTGGCGACGACCGTCGTAGATGATGTGCTCGTACACCTCATCGGAAATCAGATAGATATCGGTACCGCGCAGCACATCGGCCAGCGCCTGCATGTCCTCGGCGGTCAGCATCGCGCCGGACGGGTTGTGCGGCGTGTTGACCATCAGCAGGCGGGTGCGCGGGGTGATCGCGGCACGCACGCGGTCCCAGTCGACCGCGAAGGTCTGCGGGTCCAGCGGCACGTGCACGGCCCGCGCGCCGGCCAGGTCGATCGCCGGCTCGTAGCAGTCGTAGGCCGGATCAAGCACGATCACTTCCTCGCCGGGGCGGACCACGGCGTGGATGGCGTTGAAGATCGCCTCGGTGGCGCCACTGGTGACGGTGATCTCGGTATCCGGATCCACCTGGGCGCCGTACAGATCCAGCGACTTCTGCGCGATGGCCTGGCGCAGCGGCGCCACGCCGGTCATCGGCGGGTATTGATTCAGACCGCCCTGCATCGCGGCGATGGTTTCATCGATCAGCCGCTGCGGTGCGGAGAAATCCGGGAACCCCTGGCCAAGGTTGACCGCGCCGTGTTCGGCGGCGAGCTGGGACATCACGGTGAAGATGGTGGTGCCCACCTTGGGCAGCTTGGTTTGCGGTTGCATCGGCAGCAGAGAAAGAACCGGGGGAACTCCCAGTGTACGCAAATCATCCAGCCCGTTCCCCCGATACAATGGCGGCCCATTCCGGTGCAAAGATCCCGCCCCTTGAACGCCCCTCCGTTGCTGGCCGCGCATGGCCTTGGCTTCAGTCGCAACGACGAACCCGTCTTCGGCCCGCTGGACCTGCACGTGGATGCCGGCGAAGCCCTGCTGGTGCAGGGCGACAACGGCGCCGGCAAGACCACCCTGCTGCGGGTGCTGGCCGGCCTGCTGCGCGCCGGCAGCGGCCAGGTCGAGATCGATGGCAAGCGCGCCGGGCACAAGGAGCGCGCCAACTACGTGGCCTACCTGAGCCACCTGCCCGCGCTGAAGCCGGACCTGGACACGCTGGAGAACCTGCATTTCCTGTGCGGGCTGCACGGCCGCCGCGCCCGCCAGATGCCCGGCAACGCGCTGGCGATCGTCGGCCTGGCCGGCTATGAGGACACCTTGGTGCGGCAGCTGTCGGCCGGGCAGAAGCGCCGCCTGGCACTGGCCCGCATCTGGCTCTCGCCCGCGCCGCTATGGCTGCTTGACGAGCCGTACGCCAATCTCGATCTGGACGGCATCAACCTGGTGAACCGCATGATTTCCGCGCACCTGCGCAGCGGCGGTGCCGCCCTGGTCACCACCCACGGCGCGTATGCCGCGCCACCGGTGCGTACGCGCCTGCTGACCCTGGGAGCGGCGGCATGATCGCCCCGGGTACCGAACCGGGTCTGTGGCAGACCGCACGGGCGCTGGTCGGCCGCGACATGCGCCTGCTCTGGCGCCGCCGCGGCGATGCGTTGCAGCCGTTGCTGTTCGCGTTGCTGGTGGTGGTGCTGTTCGCATTGGCACTGGGCCGCGACCCCGAGGCGATGGCACGCGTCGCCGCCGCCGTGATGTGGCTGGCGGTGCTGCTGGCCGGCCAACTGGCCCTGGATTCACTGTTCCGCAGCGACGCCGAAGATGGCTCGCTGGAGCAATGGCTGCTGGCCCCGGTGCCGCTGGCCTGGCTGGTGCTGGTGCGGGTGCTGGTGCACTGGCTCACCACCGCCCTGCCGCTGATCGTGATGTCGCCGCTGCTGGCGGAAATGCTGCATCTGCCGCATGACCAGCTGCCGATGTTGCTGGCATCGTTGCTGCTGGGAACGCCGCTGCTGAGCCTGATCGGCGGGGTGGTCGCCGCGCTGACGGTCGGCATCCGGCGCTCTGGTATTCTCGTGGCGCTGCTGGCCCTGCCGCTGTATGTGCCGGTGCTGGTGTTCGGCGCGGGCAGTGTGGCGGCGGTCGCCCGCGGCCAGGACCCGATCGGCGCGCTGCTGATGCTGGGCGCCGGGCTGGTGGTGGCGCTCGTGCTGGCCCCGCTGGCGACGGCCGCGGCGATCCGCATCTCGCTGAGTTGAGCGGTATGGCGTACTGTCGGTGGCGTGCGCTGCGTTGTGAGCGTCACCTGCCTCCGCGTCATCCGTTACCGAGCCACTCCACGTCCGTTCCATCGTCGCCCTTCGTTGGATAGCCACTGCCGCATGCACCCGATCGTCCGCTGGTTCCACCAACTCGGTTCGCCGCCCACCTTCGACCGCTTTGCCGCGCGCTGGTCGCGGGTGTTCTATCTGGCGGCGGTGCCGGTGCTGCTGGTCGGCATCTGGCAGGCGCTGGCCGTGGTGCCGGCCGATTCCAAGCAGCTGGACAGCTTCCGGATTCTCTACATCCACGTGCCGAGCGCGTGGATGAGCCTGTTCGTGTTCGCGCTGATGGCGCTGTACGCGGCGATCGCGCTGATCTGGCGGATCAAGACCTGCGAAATCCTGGCAATGGCCTGTGCCCCGCTCGGCGCTGGCTTCACCCTGATCACCCTGCTCACCGGCAGCATCTGGGGCAAGCCGACCTGGGGCACATGGTGGGACTGGGACCCGCGCATGACCACCGAGCTGATCCTGCTGTTCCTGTACCTGGGCGTGATCGGCCTGTACCACGCCATCGAGGACCGCCGCAGCGCCGCGCGCGCAGCGGGCCTGCTGGCCATCGTCGGGGTGAGCCTGCTCCCGGTGATCCGCTATTCCGTGGAATGGTGGGGCAGCCTGCACCAGGGCCAGACCATCCGCCTGTTCGGCGCGTCCACGCTGGATGCCAGCATGGCACTGCCACTGTGGCTGATGGTGATCGGCACCAAGCTGTGGTTCGCCGGCTCGCTGCTGGCCAAGGCCCGCGCCGACAACCTGCTGCGCGAGGCAGGCAAGGCCTGGGTCGCCGCTGGCACCCGTGCCCCGCTGGAGGACAGCCGCCCGTGACCCACCTGCCCTATGTGATCGCCGCCTACGCGGTGTTCGTGCTGGTACTCGGCAGCGATGCCATCGGCTCCTGGCTGCGCCTGCGCTGGGCGCGCCGCCTGGCCGCGCGCCGCCAGCAGCGCCAGCAGGCCCGCACTGCAGCAGGCAGCGCACCGCCGCTGGCGCCGGAGCTGACCCGATGAATCCGGTCCGGCGTCGTCGCCTGCTCTGGGTGATGCTGCTGGTGCTCGCCTCCGGCCTGGCGACCGCGCTGGTCGCGATGGCCCTGCAGCGCAATATCGCCTACCTCTATACCCCCTCCGAAGTGCTGCGCGGCGATGCCGGCGATCACGCCCGGTTCCGCCTGGGTGGCATGGTGGTCAAAGGGTCGCTGCAGCGCGCGCCCGGTTCGCTGGATGCGCACTTCGTGGTCACCGATGGTGACGCGACCCTGCCGGTGATCACCTCGCGGATCCTCCCGGACCTGTTCGCCGAAGGCACTGCCGTGGTCGCCACCGGGCGCCTGCAGGACGGCCGTTTCGTTGCCGAAGAAGTGCTGGCCAAGCACGACGAGACCTACATGCCCAAGGAAGTGGCCGACAAGATGGGGCAGGCGCATATCAAACACGATGTGCCCGTGCCGGCGCCGGAGACGTACTGAGTGCTGCCGGAACTGGGGCAGATCCTGCTGGTCACCGCACTGTTGATGGCCGTGCTGCAGACCGTACTGCCGCTGTGGGGCGCCCATCGCGGCCGCGCCGCGTGGATGGCGGTGGCGCGACCGGCGGCCTACGCGCAGCTCGCGCTGCTGCTGGGGGCGTTCGGCGTGCTGACAGCGGCGTTCGTCACCCAGGATTTCTCGGTGCGCTATGTGGCGGAGAATTCCAACTCGCTGCTGCCACTGGCCTACCGCTACTCGGCGGTGTGGGGCGCGCATGAAGGCTCCCTGCTGCTGTGGGCGCTGGTGCTGGCGCTGTGGTGCGGCGCCGTCGCGCTGTGGTCCAAACGCCTGCCGGCCGAGGTGTCCGCCCGCGTACTGGGCGTGCTTGGCATCATCAGCATTGGCTTTCTCGCCTTCCTGATCTTCACCTCCAACCCGTTCGCGCGGCTGCTCCCGGCGCCGCTGGAAGGACGCGACCTCAATCCGCTGCTGCAGGATCCCGGGCTGATCATCCACCCGCCGATGCTGTACATCGGGTACGTGGGCTTCGCGGTGCCGTTCGCGTTCGCGATCGCCGCGCTGCTGGAAGGGCGCGTGGATGCGCGCTGGCTGCGCTGGACCCGGCCGTGGACCAATGTGGCCTGGGGCTTTCTGACCATCGGCATCGCACTGGGCAGCTGGTGGGCGTATTACGAACTGGGCTGGGGCGGCTGGTGGTTCTGGGATCCGGTCGAGAACGCCAGCTTCATGCCGTGGCTGGCCGGTGCGGCACTGATTCATTCGCAGGCGGTTACCGAGAAACGCGGCAGCTTCGCCAGCTGGACGCTGCTGCTGGCCATCGCCGCGTTCGCACTGTCGCTGCTCGGCACCTTCCTGGTGCGCTCGGGCGTGCTGACCAGCGTGCACTCGTTCGCGGCCGATCCCTCGCGCGGCACCTTCATCCTGATCTTCCTGGCGCTGGTGATCGGCGGCGCGCTGCTGCTGTACGCGCTGCGGGCTGGCGCGCTGACCAGCGAGGATCCGCGCCGCGGCTTCCTGCCGACCTCGCGCGAGACCCTGCTGCTGGCCAACAACCTGCTGCTGGCCGCCGCCTGCGGCATGGTCCTGCTCGGCACGCTGTATCCGCTGCTGGCCGATGCGTTGGGCCTGGGCAAGGTCTCGGTCGGGCCGCCCTACTTCGGCACGCTGTTCGTGGTGTTGATGGCGCCGCTGGTGGCGCTGCTGCCGTTCGGGCCGCTGGTCAACTGGCAGCGCGACCAGGCCTCGCGGCGGTTGGCGATGCTGGCACCGTGGGCCGGGCTGGCGCTGCTGCTGGGCGTGATCGCGTATTTCATGGCGCCGCAGGGCGCGTTGAAGACCGCAGCCGGCGTGACCGGCGCGGCCTGGGTGGCGTTCGGAACCGCGCGGTTCGTCTGGACCCGCCTGCGCGGCAACGGCAGGTTCACCGCCGAGATGATCGGCATGCTGCTGGCCCATGGCGGCGTGGCCGTGTTTCTGGCCGGTGCGCTGCTGGTGGAAGCGTTGAACGTGCAGCGCGAAGTCGCACTCGCCCCCGGGCAATCGCTGGTGGTGGGCACCTACGAAGTGCGCTTCGAAGGCGTGGACCATCAGCAAGGCCCGAACTACGTCGCCGATCGCGGCCACCTGCGCGTGTTCCAGCACGACCGCCAGCTGGCGCTGCTGCATCCGGAAAAACGCCTGTACGCCAGTGGCGGGCAGGTGATGACCGAGGCTGGCATCCATGCCCGCCTCAACGGCGATGTTTACGTGGCACTCGGCGAATCGCTGGGCAACAATGCATGGGCCGTGCGTGTGCACATCAAGCCGTTCGTCCGCTGGATCTGGCTGGGCGCGCTGCTGATGGCACTGGGTGGCTTCGTCACCGCCGCCGATCGTCGTTTCCGTCGTCCCTAGGAGTTTCCCGTGTCCGATCCCCGCCCTGCCTCCCGTCCGCTGCCGCCCGTGGCCATCGTCATCGGGGTGCTGTTCTTCTTCGGGCTGCTGGGGCTGATGATCTACGGGGTGATGAAATCCGGCGCGCCGGACCGCGACGTGCTGCCTTCTGCACTGATCGGCAAGCCGGCACCTGCCTTCGAACTGCCGGTACTGCACGATCCGCACATCAAGGTCAGCAGCACTGAATTGCGCGGCGCTCCCTATGTCCTCAACGTGTGGGGCAGCTGGTGCGCAGCCTGTCGCGACGAACATCCGATCCTGACCAGGTTCGCCGAAACCAAGCGCGTGCGCGTGATCGGCTACAACTGGAAGGACGAGCCGGCCGATGCCCTGCGTTGGCTGGAACAGCTGGGCAATCCGTTCGTGCTGGTGCTGAGCGACATCGAAGGCCGCACCGCGATCGACTGGGGCGTCACCGCCGCGCCGGAGACCTTCCTGGTCGATGCCAGTGGCGTGGTGCGCTGGAAGTACAGTGGCGCGCTCAGCCAGCGCGTGATCGATACCCAGCTGATCCCGGAACTGGAAAAGGTGGAGCGTGCCAATGCCCAGCCGCAGCTGCCCGCCTCGCCGTAAGCGCAGGATCCACGGGCCCGGCGCGGCGCTGCTCGCGCTGTCGCTCGCCCTGGCCTCGCCGGTGATGGCGCAGGCCGTCTCCGACCCGACTCCGTTGCAGTACCGCGATGCCGCCGAGGAAGCCCGCTTCCACGCGCTGGCCGCCGAGCTGCGCTGCGTGCAGTGCCAGAACCAGTCGCTGGCCGATTCCAATGCGCAGATCGCGCACGACCTGCGCCGCGAAGTGCTGGTGCTGATGCAGCAGGGCAACAGCGATGCGCAGATCAAGCAGTTCCTGGTCGATCGCTATGGCGAGTTCGTGCTGTACCGGCCGCCGATGGAAGCACGCAATGCGCTGCTCTGGTTCGGGCCGCCGGTGGCGCTGCTGCTCGGCGCGGGCGTGCTGGTCTGGGTGGTGCGCCGTCGCAGCCGCGGGATCGAACCGATGGACAAGAGCGAGGAGCGCTGGTGAGCCTTTGGTTGGCCCTGAGTGCCGCGGTCGTCGCCGCTGCCGTGGCGGCACGCGTACTGTGGCCGCTGCGTGCAGGCGGCCAACGCCGCCCCTTCGTGATCGCGATGCTGGCCCTTGGGTTGGCCGGTGGCGCGCTGTACCTGCTGGTCGGCACGCCGGATGCCGCCGAGCGGACGGCGGCCAGCGACGAGCCTGCCACGCTGGAGGATGGCGTGCAGGCGCTGCAACAGGCGCTGGCGAAAGACCCGCAGCGCGCTGATGGCTGGGCTCTGCTTGGCCGCTCGCAGCTGGCCTTGGGCAAGCTGGCCGAGGCCACGGCCGCGTTTGACCGCGCGGTGCAACTCGCCCCGGACGACCCCGGCGTGCTGGTCGAAGCAGCGCAGGCGCGCGCACAGGCGGCCCCGGGCAAACAATTCGATGACCAGGCCCTGCAATGGCTGCGTCACGCCAACGCACTCGCGCCGGAGAGCGAACGCGCCGGCTGGCTGATCGGCATTGCCCTGCGCCAGCGCGGGCAGGACGCCGAAGCGGCGGCGGCCTGGGAAGCGCTGCTGCCACGCCTGGAGCCGGGCGCGGCGCGCGCGTTGCGCGAGCAGATCGCCATCGCCCGCGGCACTGCCGGGCTGCCGCCCATGACCGGAACCTCCGTCCCTGCGGCGGCGGGCAACCACGCCCTCACGGTGCAGGTCCGGTTCGCACCCGGAACCACGTTGGATCCCGCGTTGGCCAACGCGAGCGTGTTCGTGATCGCGCGCGCACCCGATGGCCCGCCGATGCCGATCGCGGTGCAGAAGCATCCGGC
Organism: Stenotrophomonas sp. Steno-Z10-BAI; assembly: GCF_056393115.1. Taxonomy (NCBI): domain Bacteria; kingdom Pseudomonadati; phylum Pseudomonadota; class Gammaproteobacteria; order Lysobacterales; family Lysobacteraceae; genus Stenotrophomonas; species Stenotrophomonas sp. Steno-Z10-BAI. The sequence goes on from NZ_JBWJOZ010000001.1 coordinate 46,942, forward strand.
CAGCCAGGTGCCGCTGCTGGTCACCCTTGGCGATGGCGACAGCCCGATGCCGACCAGCACGCTCTCGCAGGTGCAGGAGGTTGAGGTCATTGCGCGGCTGTCGCGTTCGGGCCAGGCCAACCGCCAGCCGGACGATCTGGAAACCACGCCGGTACGGGTGCGTCTGCCGCATGCCGGGCCGGTGCCTCTGGTGTTTGATCACCCATGACCGATGCGCGGCCGCGACGCAGCGTGCCGCTCACCACTACGGCGCCATCGCGGCGCCCGGCTAAACTGCGCGCATGACTGAATTCATTCCCCCCGGCACCCGTTATCACGCCCTGCCCTCGCCGTTCGCGTTCAAGCGTGGCGGTGAACTACGCGGTGCGCACGTTGCCTATGAGACCTGGGGCACGCTCGCGGCCGATGCCGGCAATGCAGTATTGATCGTCACCGGGCTCTCCCCCGATGCGCATGCCGCGGCCAACGCCGACAACCCTGCCGCCGGCTGGTGGGAGGCGATGGTTGGCCCAGGCAAGCCGATCGATACCGACCGCTGGTTCGTGATCTGCGTGAACTCGCTGGGCAGCTGCAAAGGCTCCACCGGGCCGGCCAGTCTCGATCCGGCGACGGGCGAACTGTATGGTCTGCGCTTCCCCGAACTGTCCATCGAAGATGGCGCGCGGGCGGCGGTGGAGGTGGTGCGCGCCTTGGGCGTGACCGAACTGGCCTGCGTGATCGGCAACTCGATGGGCGGGATGACCGCGTTGGCCCTGCTGATGCTGCACCCGGGCCTCGCGCGCAGCCATATCAATATTTCCGGCAGTGCCCAGGCGCTGCCGTTCTCCATCGCGATCCGCTCGCTGCAACGCGAGGCGATCCGGCTTGATCCGCAGTGGAATGGCGGGCGCTATACCGACCAGGCCTACCCGGAATCGGGCATGCGCATGGCGCGCAAGCTCGGCGTGATCACCTACCGCTCCGCACTGGAGTGGGACGGCCGTTTCGGCCGCGTGCGGCTGGATTCGGACCAGGCCGATGACGATCCGTTCGGCCTGGAGTTCCAGGTCGAAAGCTATCTGGAAGGCCATGCCCGCCGCTTCGTGCGCTTCTTCGATCCCAACTGCTATCTGTACCTGAGCCGCTCGATGGACTGGTTCGACCTGGCCGAATATGCCGACGGCGACGTCATGGCCGGGCTGGCGAAGATCCAGGTGGGCAAGGCGCTGGCGATCGGCGCCAACACCGACATCCTGTTCCCGGTGCAGCAGCAACAGCAGATCGCCGAGGGCCTGCGCGCCGGCGGTGCCGATGCGCAGTTCATCGGGCTGGATTCGCCGCAGGGGCACGATGCGTTCCTGGTGGATGTCGCGCGGTTCGGGCCGGCGGTCAGCGGTTTCCTGTCTTCACTCTGAGTTTACCCATGCGCCTTCAAGGAAAGATCAGCGAGTGGAACGAGGCGCGCGGATTCGGCTTCGTGCAGCCCAATGGCGGCGGCGAGCGATGCTTCGTACATATCCGCGCATTCTCGGCACGCGATCGACGCCCGGTACTGGGCGATGTAATCACCTATGACGTGCAGACCGATGCGCAGGGGCGCCGCAACGCGGGCGCGGTGCGGTTTGCGCTGGACCGCGATGGGGGCCGCCCTGCTGCACGCGCTGCGGTGCGGGGTGCGGGGCCGGATCGATTGCCACGTACGGCCATCGCGCTGGTGTTCCTCGCAGGCCTCATTGCCGTGGCGATGTGGCAGCACTGGCCGACGTGGGTACCGGGTGCCTACCTCGCCCTGAGCGTGGTGACATACCTCTGGTATTGGCATGACAAATCCGCCGCCCGGAATGATCGCCAGCGCACACCGGAAAGCACGCTGCAGGGCCTGGCCCTGCTGGGCGGTTGGCCGGGTGCGTTGATGGCGCAGGCCGTGCTGCGCCACAAGAACCGCAAGGCCTCCTTCCAGCGAGTGTTCTGGGTGGCGGTAGTGATCAACATAGCGCCGCTGGGCTGGCTGATCCACAACGGCAGCATCCCAGGATAGATCCACGCCATGCGTGGATGCTTTACACGCTGCGTGCGGATCGCCCTCGCCGCTACCCTTCCAACCGCCCATCCCGCAAACGATAGCTGCGATGCACGATGCCCTCCGGCAGTTCGTCGTGGGTGATCATCAACAGACTGCGGTTGCCCAGCGCCGCCACCATGTCCTGCAACAGCGCATGCGCGGTATCCACATCCAGGCCTTCGGTGGGCTCATCCAGCAACAGGATCGGTGCGTCACGCAGCAGCGCGCGCGCCAGCGCCAGGCGCCGTGCCTGCCCGGCTGACATGGTCGCGCCGTTCTCGCCCACCCACGCCGCCAACCCACCGATCTGCTCGGCCCACGCGTGCAGACGGACCTCCGCCAGTACCTGCCACAATCGTGCATCGCTGGCCTGTGCATCGCCGAGCCGCAGGTTGTCCGCCACGGTGCCAGCGAACACCGGCGCGTTCTGCGGGAGCCAGGCGATCTGACGGTGCCAGTCGGCCTGCGCGACACTGCGGATATCCGCATCGCCGTAACGCACGCTGCCGGCCTCCGGATCCCATAGTCGCAGCAGCAGCGAGGACAGCGTGGTCTTGCCACTGCCGCTGTCACCGCGGATCGCGATCCGTTCGCCCGGTGCGAGTTCCAGTTGCACATGGTCCAGCAACACGCGCGCCTGGCCGGGCCAACGGAACACCACGTGATCGAATCGCAGCGTTGCGGGCACGGATGGCACAGCCACCGGCGCGGCGGCTTCCACCACGCCCGGCGCCTGATCCACGATCGCCTCCAGCCGCACCGCGGCGACGCGGCCGGACAACCACGATTGCCAGGCCAGCCCGATCCCGGCCCACAGCTCCAGCAGTGCGACGGTCAGGAACACCAGTGCCGCCGCCAGCGCGGCATCCACGCTGCCACGCTCGAACGCATGCAGGGCCAGCCACAGCATCGCCACCAAGCCACCCGCGCCACACAGACCATGCAGCGCATTGCCACTGATCAAGCGCCAGCGGCGACGCTTGTCACGCGACTTCAGCTGTTTGGCTGCCACCAGCACGCGCTGGTTCCAATGCTCGCGCGCCTGCAGCGCAGCAAGATCGGCCGCGCCTTCCAGCCCTTCGAAGGATTGGGTACGCAACTGCGCACGGTGCAGCGCGCGGTCGCGCTCCTGGTCGGCGGCGCCACGCACGGTCAGCCACGGCACGCCCACCCCGATCAGCAAGGCGAGCACCGCCAGCAGCCCGGCCGCCGGCAGATAGATGATGCCGGCCGACACCACCGCCACCAGCGAGATACCACCGAGCGCCAGCAGCGGGCCGATCGCACGCACCAGCAGGCCATCGACCTCGCCGATATCGGACATCAGCCGCGCCAGCAGTTCACCGGTGCGTACACCGGCCAAGCGCGCCGGTGCGAGTGGCAGCGCGCGACGGAAGAACCACACCCGTAGATCGCGCGCGATGCGCAGGGTGACATCGTGGCCGACCAGTTTTTCGAAGTAGCGCGACACGATGCGCGCCATGGTCAGCCCGCGGATGCCCGCCGAGGGCGAGAAGAAGTTGAAGCCGTTGCCGAGTCCGGCCGCACCGGCCAAGGCGGCGGCAGTGAGGAAACCACCGGACAACCCGAGCAGCGCGGTGCCGGCCAGCATCGTCGTCCACAGCAGCAGCACGGTCAGCAGCAGGCGGCCGCGATGCCGGGCGAACACACCCTTCAGCGAATCGATGTGCGCGGCCTTCATGGCGTTAGCTCCGAGGCCAGGCGCGCGCCGCCGGCGGTCAAGGTCAGGCGGGTGTCTGCCCAGCGCATCGCGGTCTCGCTGTGCGTGGCGATCACCACGCTGCGCCCACGTGCGAACGCGGCCAGGGTACGCAGGAGATCGGCTTCGGTATCGGGATCGAGGAAGGCGGTCGGCTCATCGAGCAGCAGCAGTTGCGGATCGCGCAGCAACAGCCGCGCCAGGCCGATACGGCGCGCTTCGCCACCGGACAATCCGAAGCCGCGCTCACCGATCACCGTATCCAGCCCCTGTGGGAGTGCGGCGGCAAACCGCATTACCTGGGCGGCCTCGGCCACGGCGCGCAGTTGCGCATCGGTCGCGCCGGGTGCGGCCAGGCGCAGGTTGTCGGCGATCGTGCCGTGGAACAGATAGGGGCGCTGCCCGGCGTAGCCCACGTCCAACCCGGGGCGCAGCACGATGCTGCCCTCGCGCGGGGGCAACCAGCCGGCCAGCGCTTCCAGCAACGTGCTCTTGCCACTGCCGCTGGGGCCGACCAGCGCCACGCGCTGCCCCGGCTCGATCTGGAACGAGAGCTGCTGCACCACATCGTGATGCGCACCCAGTGGTCGCAGGCTCACCCCGCGTACGACCACCGGAGGGGCACGCTGTTCCAGCAGTTCCGGAGCGCGCGCACTCGCAGGCGGGGCCTCCCCGGCTACGGGGGCCTCCGGCAAGTCGCCGAGCAGCCGCTCTACTTCGGCCGCCGCGGCCAGCGCGTTGGCGCGATCGTGGTAGTGCGCGGCCAAGCGCCGCAGCGGTGCATAGAACTCCGGTGCCAGCAGCAGGCAGAACATGCCCACGCCCAGCGTCGGCACCTGCGCATGCAACGACATCAGGCCGAGATAGCTCAGGCCCAGATACAACGCGACCATCGCCACGCTGACCGACGCGAAGAACTCCAGCACCGTCGAAGAGAGGAAGGCGATCCGCAGCACTTTCAAGGTGCGCTCACGCACGCCTTCGGCCGCCGTGGCCACACCGTCCAGCTCGGCCTCGCCCCGCCCGTACAGGCGCAGCAGGCCGAGCCCCTTGATGCGATCAGCGAAGTGGCCGCTCATCCGCGCCAGTTCGCCCAGCTGCGCACGGCCGGCGGCTTCTGCGCCCCAACCGACCAGCATCATGAAGAACGGCACCAGCGGCGCGGTGAACAAGAGAATCAGCGCGATCACCCAATCGGTCCAGGCCACGGCGATGGCGATCAGCAGCGGGACCACCACTACTTCGATGCGGACCGGCTGATAGCCGGAGTAATAATTCTCAATCGCATCGGCGTGAGCGAGCATCAGTTCGCCGAGTTCGCCGGTGCGTTGCTGGCGCAGCCACAGGGGCCCGCGCCCGAGCAGCCGCTGATAAACCCGTTCACGCAGCGCCAGCCGCGCCGCATCGGCGACATCACCGGCTGTTGCCTGGGTCGCACTGCCCAACAGGGTGCGGATCCCCAGCACCGCCAGCAACCCCAGCAGCACGGGCGTAGCGTCGGCCAGTGGGCGGTGATCGACCAGCACCGCCTGGATCAACCAGGCGATGGCGGCCGCCTGCCCGATCAGCAGGGCGCCGGACACGCAGATGCAGATCGCCGCCAGCCGCTGCTTGCCGCGGGCGGCCGCCGCCAGCCCACCCAGCCAGTGCAGGCGAAGGCGGCGCAGGGCGGTTGTCTCAACAATGGACGCGTCGGGGGGTATGCTCAAAACAAGTCACTGGCGGCCACAGGGAGGTTCCGTCGATTGTAGTAGGTGCTGGCCCCGCCCCCGTGCGGCCAGCCGTCGCAGGGGTGGGATGCATACGATCCCTGCGCCGGTCTGTTTGTACATTGATCTGAATCAAGGCTGTTTGAAGTTGCTGGTCACAGAATTCACCCCGTAGACCCCCCTTCCCGCCACCTGAAACGGCAAAACCCAACGAGGTAGCCAGGCCATGATTGATCAGACAGTCGTAGAACTGTCGCGGCTGCAATTCGCTCTGACCGCGATGTACCACTTCCTTTTCGTTCCCCTCACGCTTGGCCTGTCCTTCATGGTGGCCATCATGGAGAGCGTCTACGTCATGACCCGCAAACAGGTCTGGCGGCAGATGACGCTGTTCTGGGGCACGCTGTTCGGCATCAACTTCGCCATCGGCGTCGCCACCGGCATCGTGATGGAATTCCAGTTCGGCATGAACTGGTCGTATTACAGCCATTACGTCGGCGACATCTTCGGCGCACCGCTGGCGATCGAAGGCCTGATGGCGTTCTTCCTGGAAGCGACCTTCATCGGTCTGTTCTTCTTCGGCTGGAAGCGCCTGACCCCGGTCAAGCACCTCACCGTGACCTGGCTGATGGCCCTGGGCACCAACCTCTCGGCGGTGTGGATCCTGATCGCCAACGGCTGGATGCAGAACCCGACCGGCGCGATCTTCAACCCGGAAACGATGCGCATGGAGGTGGTGGATTTCGCCGCCGTGCTGTTCAACCCGGTGGCCCAGGCCAAGTTCGTGCATACGGTCAGTGCCGGCTACGTGACCGGTGCGGTGTTCGTGATGTCGATCAGCGCCCTGTTCCTGCTGCGCAACAAGCACAAGGACATGGCACGCCGTTCCTTCGCGGTGGCGGCCGCCTTCGGCCTGCTGTCCTCGCTGTCGGTGGTGGTGCTGGGTGACGAAAGCGGCTATGCCGCCAGCGAACACCAGAAGATGAAGCTGGCCGCGATCGAAGCGATGTGGGAAACCGAGCGTGCGCCGGCCGACTTCACCGCCTTCGGCATTCCGAACCAGACCACCCACACCAACGATTACGCGATCAAGATCCCGTACCTGATGGGCCTGATCGCCACCCGTTCGCTGGACCAGCCGATTCCGGGCATCCTGGAACTGGTGGGGCGCGCTGAAAACCGCATCCGCGGCGGCCAGCTGGCCTACGGTGCGCTGGAACGCGTGCGCAAGGACAAGAACGACGTCGAAGCGCGCGAGATGTTCGACCGCCATTGGCAGGATCTGGGCCACGGCCTGCTGCTCAAGCGCTATCGCGAAGACATCCTCAACGCCACCCCGGAAGAAATCTCCAAGGCCGCGATGGATACCGTGCCGCGGGTCGCCCCGCTGTTCTGGACCTTCCGCATCATGGCCGGGCTGGGCTTCTACCTGATCGCCTTCTTCGCGCTGGCCTTCTACTACTCGTGCCGCCACAACTTCCAGGACAAGCGCTGGTTCCTCAAGCTTGCCCTGTGGTCGCTGCCGGCGCCGTGGATCGCGATCGAATGCGGTTGGTTCGTGGCCGAGTACGGTCGCCAGCCGTGGGCGGTGGACGGCGTGCTGCCGACCTTCTACGCCGCCTCGGGCCTGGCCCTGCATGAAATCCTGACCACGTTGGCCGTGTTCACCGCGCTGTACACAGTGCTGCTGATCATCGAAGTGAAGCTGATGCTCAAGGCGATCCGCAAGGGCCCGGACGACATCCTGCCGTCGCTGCAGGCTGCAGCCACGTCCCTTTCCCCCAATGCCGCTGCGCCGACCCACGGTCGGGCGTAAGGCAGGAGAACCCAGATGGAATTCATTGGACTCGATTACACCACGCTCCGCGTGATCTGGTGGCTGCTGCTCGGCATCCTGCTGATCGCCTGGGCGGTGATGGACGGTTTCGACCTCGGCGTTGGCACGTTGCTGCCGTTCGTGGCCAGGACCGATGACGAACGCCGGCTGGTGATCAACACCGTCGGCCCGGTATGGGAAGGCAACCAGGTGTGGCTGGTGCTCGGTGGCGGTGCGATCTTCGCCGCCTGGCCGCCGCTGTACGCGGTCAGCTTCTCCGGCTTCTACCTGGCGGTGTTCCTGATGCTGTTCGGGCTGATCCTGCGCCCGGTCGCCTTCAAGTACCGCAGCAAGATGCCCGGCAAGCGCTGGCGCGAGAACTGGGACCGTGCGCTGTTCGTCGGCGGCCTGCTGCCGGCACTGATCGCCGGCGTGGCGGTGGGCAATGTGCTGGTCGGCGTGCCGTTCCACTTCGATGACAGCATGCGCATCTTCTACACCGGCACCCTGATCGGCCTGCTCAACCCGTTCGCGCTGGTGGCGGGGTTGGTCAGCGTGGCGATGGTGGTCTCGCACGGTGCCGCGATGCTGGTGCTCAAGACCGATGGCCCGGTGGCCGAGCGCTCGGCCCGCTACGGCAGCGTCGCGGCGGTGCTGACCTTCGTGCTGTTCGCCCTGGCCGGCGTCTGGGTGGCCTTTGGCCTGCCGGGCTACCAGATCACCTCGCAGGTGGTCACCGATGGCCCGACCAACCCGCTGCTCAAGACCGCGGCCGTCGGTGCGGTGGCCGGTGGCTGGCTGCGCAACTACCAGAGCATGCCGCTGACCCTGCTGGCCCCGATCCTCGGGCTGGTGGGTGCGCTGGCCAGCGCAGTGCTGCTGCGGGCCCGCCGTGGTGGCCTGGCGTTCCTGGCCTCGGGGGCGTCGATCGCCGGCATCATCCTGACCGTCGGCTTTGCGATTTTCCCGTTCCTGCTGCCCTCCTCCAGTCAGCCGGGCTCCAGCCTGACCGTCTGGGACAGCTCCTCCAGCCACCTGACCCTGGGGATCATGCTGATCGCCACGGCCATCTTCCTGCCGATCATCATCGCCTACACCTCCTGGGTCTACCGCGTGATGAAGGGCAAGACCACGGCCGAAGAGATGGGCGACAACCCCAACGCTTACTGACGCGCCCCACGGCGCCATAGGAGACTTACCATGTGGTACTTCGCTTGGATTCTGGGTGCAGGGCTGGCTTCGGTCGTGGCCATTCTCAACGGCATGTGGTTCGAAGCCCGCGAGCAGAGCCGTACGGATCACGAAGAAGGCTAAAAAAAGGTTGCCGATCGGGTCTTCACACCGTATCCTTGTCGGCTCCTTCGGGGTGTAGCTCAGTCTGGTAGAGCGCTACGTTCGGGACGTAGAGGTCGCAGGTTCGAATCCTGTCTCCCCGACCACTTCGGTGGTCGTATTGAAGCCTGGGAACACGTTTCCAGGCTTCTTTATCAAGGGCCGTGGCAACACGGCACCGAAGGCGAAAAACGCGATCCCCCCTTGCCGCCGACCGGCGGGATCGATACAATAGGCGGCTCCTTACGGGGTGTAGCTCAGTCTGGTAGAGCGCTACGTTCGGGACGTAGAGGTCGCAGGTTCGAATCCTGTCTCCCCGACCATCTGATGGTCACAATCAAGCCTGGAAGACGTCACTGTCCTCCGGGTTTTTTTGTGTCTGGCGATTGGCAGGCCGGGTAGCGGCTGCGGATCTCCCCTCCGCAGCTGCCGGTGTAGCGGTAGCCCTTCCCCAGCATGCACCGTTGTGCCGCGTAGAGCTTGTCGCGTGAAAGATGGGCGGTTTCCTCACCCGTGGCACCTTGCCGGTCTGGGGAGATGTTCCCGCTGCGTTGGCCGCCGCAGGCCTGCCAGTCCGTATCACGCACCAGGGCACCTGCGTCCGGCCTGCTCCAGTCGTGGCCCGGCGGCACCAGCTGCCGGGTTGCGGCAGGGTTTCCATTCATCCACATCCCACCTGCACCACAGGCGGTCAGCCCGAACAGCATGCCGAGCACCACCGTCGCACGACCGGTGTGCCGTTTGGCGGGATGCTTGCGACAGATGAACCCCCTACGGACGAACAGCAGTGTCATGCGCATCGTATTCACTCCACCGGAAACCCACGACGCACGAACTCGAACCCCTCGCCGGCCATGCATGCATCATGGAGCTGGCCCAGCCGAGCGGCGATCTCTTTGCGCCGCTTCTTCTGTGCCGAGGTACGTTCGGCATGCCAGATCTTCGTGATCACGGCGCTCTCCTTGAGAAGCCCAACGTACTCGTCGGTGTTGCGCAGGTGCTGGCTGCATTGCTGCCGGGCCAGGTCCGCGTCGGCCTTGCTCGCCCCCGCCTTGCGCCAGTACTGCCGCGTCGGCATGACACGAACGGAACCCGCCGGAACAGGCCCCATGTCCGTCACCGCCACCTGCCCCGGTACAGCGGGAGTGCTGGCACAGCCTGCAACCGCGAAAAGTACGATCGCCATCAGCATCGATATACGTCTGACCCTCCGGCTCGCGCGAGGGTGCTCATGCGCCGTCCGCCGATGCCAGGGAGCAGGTGCAGCGGTGAACGCAACGCCACGAGGCCGCCGCACGTTCATCGCGACTGGCAGGCGGGGAATCGACTCGCAATATCCCCTGAGCATGTCCCGGTGTATCGGTATCCCTTTTGCATCATGCAGCGCTGGACGTCGTCATTCTTCCGGGTGAGGCGCTGCACGGTTTCGGGACCGTTGCCGCCCTGCTGATCGATGCCGACGTTGCCGTTCGCCATGCCGCCGCATGCCACCCACGCCGCCCCCAGTTGCGAGGCATCTGCCGTGCCCGCGGCCCAGCTGTCGCGCTGCGAAGGGGGATTGGCCAAGGCGTCGTGGGTTTTCTTGTCACAGTAGGCGCGCGGCGTCTGCGGGCCGCATAAGCGCCCGTTGCCCGCGGTGCAGCCCGTCATGACCGCTACCGCCATCAGCAGACCGAACCCCGTACAGCTTCGCCTTCGAACCTGCTTCATGCGCTTCGTCCAGGATGTCCGCAGACGCCTTACTTCTGGCATGCGGGATATTGACTGCGTATATCGCCTTCGCAGGAGCCCGTGTATTGATACCCGCGGGACATCATGCAACGCTGCATGTCGTCGAACTTGCGGCTCATCGCCTGCTGGATCACCGCAGAGCTCGATCCATCCGACGTGGCGACGTTGTAACCGCCGCTGTCCGCCCCGCCACAACCGAGCCAGTCCGCACTGCGGGCCGCGGGGTCATTGCCTGCTTTCTGCCAATGATCGCGCGGTGGAACGATGTTCCTGCCCACGGACGGATCTCCATTCATCCACATACCGCCGATGCCACAACTGGCGAGCATCAACGTTACACAGGCAAGTAGGAGCCTGTTTCCTGCACGCGGGGACCTCATGCTGACGTACCTTTTCTTTGAGGGATTGAGGAGGGATGTCATCGACTGGCACCGGCAAGAATGGAGATCGCGGACCAGACCTGGGGCGGCAGCGCCTTCGCCATTGCGAAGGGAGCCGCCACGGGAATCGCGACGACGGTCCAGCCTTCGTGGAAGGTGGACAGCGCCCATGGACGGCCACGACGTGCATTCCCCTGCTCATCGTACAACCCTGCAAGTTGCCCGCCGATCATGTCATGCGGGCCGGCGAAGTACTCGATCAGCCTGTCCTGCCAGTCTCCTGGCTTGTAGGGGTCGCCTCGCAGCGTCCCTGTCCAGCCTTGGATACCCCCAGTTACGCCGCCCAGTTTCTTGCCTTCCTCCGACGCCAGGTACTGGGCGAGGGTCAATCCCCCCTGTTTATCGTCGAACTGCACGCGTCCCAGCGAATCCAGGGCAAGTGTGCCGTCTGGATTCGTTGCACAGCGGATGCTGCCAGGTCCGCACAGCTGATCCAGGTCCACGCGGGTTCCCCCGATCTTGAACTCATCGCCATCCACACCGGCACTCTTTCCGTGGATGTTGTCCAGTGTCGTCACGCCGTCGGTGACACCCGGGAACAACTGCGAGTTCTTGATCATCTCCTGCCGCATCCAGTCCGCCGCACTGGCCAGCGCCTCCTTGGAGACCGCGCTGGTCGCCGAGCCGGTCACCGCGCCGATCAGGATGTTGAGCATCTTCTCCTGCGTGCGCAGTTCATCGGCTTCAGCCTGCAGCGCAGCCTTCTGCTCCGGCGTGGAGGCTTCCTCGTAACGCTCCTTGATGCTGGCGCCGCGGCTGGCCACATAGCTGCCCACGGCACTGTGCGCCTGCTGGGTGAACGCTGCGCTGATCTGCGCTTCGGCCTGCACCTTCTGCGCGAGCTCCACCGGATCCCAGTTACGGATCAGCCCGTTGGCATCGTCGCCACTGAGCACACCGCGATTGAGGCTGGCCAGGGTGTCGTCGATGCTCTTGCCGGTCTTGGCCAGCTGCGCGTTGCCATCGGTGATGGTCAGCGCGCCTGCGCTGATACCGCTGCGGGTGGTGCTGGCATCGCTGCCCTTGTCGCTGGCATAGCCGGGTGCGGCGGCGCTGGCATCGTTGCCATAGTTCTGCCACGACCAGCTGCTGCCCTGCCCGGCTGCACCGGTGGACCCGGGCGTGCCGTCGTTGCCACGGCCGCTGTTGCCGCCATTGGACGGGCCGCCTGTGCCGCTCTTGCTGAAGCCGCCGGACAGGCTCAGGCTGCTGGCCTTGTAATCGCTGCGGTTGTCCAGATCGCGCACACTCAATGTGCTGGTGATCAGCTGGTTGCGACCGTCGGCGATGGCCTGCTCGCTGGAGGCGATCACGCCACCGATCAGATCGGTATTGCCGCCTACGCGCACCTGGTAGCCACCGTCGCCCGCCTTGATCCCGCTCTGCTCGACAACACTGGCGTAGTCACCATCGACCTTGGTGTTGCCGTAGCTGGCGCTGCCGGAGAAACCCAAGCCGACCGTGACACTGCCGCCGACACTGGTGTCCTTGCTTTGGAAGGTGGAGGTGTCCTGCAGGCTCTCGATGTTGAGGTCGCCGCCGATATCGGCGATCACCTCGCGGCCGCTGGCCACCGCGCCACGCAGGGTGGTGTCGCCACCGGATTCGAGCACCAGCGTGTTGCCGGCGTTGACGTGGCTGTTGGTCCACTGCACGTCGGTGCCCTCGCCCTTGCCCTTGGAGCCACTGGCGTTGGCGGTGATGCCCGCACTGGCACCGCCGGAGCCGATGCTGATGGCCACGCCGACACCACCGCTGGCCGCGCTGCTCTTGCGATCGGTTTCCTGCGTGTTCTTCGCCGCCAGCAGGGCGATATCGCCATCGGCCCGCAGGTAGGCGTTGTTGCCGGCGTTGATGGTGCTGCCAATCACGGTCAGATCCGAGTCCTTGCCCGCGCCCGTGGCACTGATGCGCACGTCGCCGCCCGCGGTGATGCTGGAGCCGGCTGCGTTGTCATGCGTGGTGGTGGTCTTGCTGTCGCTGCGTGCGCCGCCCACGGTGATGGAGATGTTGATGCCGCCCGCCGCGCCCGGATCGGCCTGCACCGCACCCACCGCTGCCGCCGTATTGAGCACGGTGGTCGCCGCCGCCAGCGTCTTCATGCGGCTGTCGTCGGTCTGGCTGGCCGCCTTCTTCATCTGCTCGGCGCTCTGGATCGCCGAGATCACCGGCGCGGTCAGCGCCACCGTCAGGCCGGCCTGGCGGAACTTGTCCTCCTGGGTGGCGACGCCGGTCTCGCGGGCCTCCACGATGTCGACCTTGCGCGCATGGATGTCGATGTCGCCCTCGGGCGCGACGACGTGGCTGCCAACCTGGCGGTAGTTGTTGCCCGCCACCATCACCACGTTGCCCGCGGTGGAGCCGATGGTGGACGCCGCGGCACTGGTACTCACGTCCTTGGCATCGCGGCTCTGCATCTGCGTGCCGACCGTGAACGCGACGCCGCCGTTGTAGAGGAAGCCGCTTTCATCTTTGCGCTTGTAGTGGCTCTCACCGCGCGTGTTGGTCGCCGCCTGCACGGTCAGATCGTTGTCGGCCAGCAGCACGGTGCCCGCATCGGAGACCACGTTGCTGCCGGTCACGGTGATGTTGTTGCCGCGCACCGCCACCTGGTGCCCGCTGAGCGTGCTGGCGATGGCCTGGGTTTCCTCCAGGCTGTCGCGCGTGGTGTTGGTGGTGGACTTCAACAGCCCGCGATGGGTGTGCTTGCGGCCCTCGCTCCAGTTGTTGCTCTGCTCGCCGCTGGCGATGCTGACGTCGTTGTCGGCCATCACCGAGATCGCGCCATCGCTGCTGTAGACCTGCGCGGCGCGCAGGTTCACGTCATGCCCGGCCTGCAGCTGCACGGCCCCGGCGGTATCGAGGGTGGTGCCGACCTCGCGCACGTAGCCTTGGCGCAGGTAGTTGTCGTTGTTGCGGACATTGTTTTCCTGGCGCGCCTCGGTGACCGTGCCCAGGGAGAGATCCCGCCCCGCCGCGAGCAGGGTCTGGCCCTGTGCACCGGTGTTGACCACCTGGGCGCCGTCCATGCGCAGATCGCGGCCGGCCTTGGCCAGCAACGTGGCGCCCTGGTCGCTCACGAACAACCCGGCCACGCGATCGATGTTGGTCCGGCTGAAGTCGCTCAACCCCGCGGTGTTCTGACCGCTGCGGGTGGTGGTGACCATGTTGAGATCACGGCCGGCGCTGGCGACCAGCACGCTGCGCGCATCGATCAGGCCGCCGAGGTTGTCCAGATCGGTACGCGCGTTGGCACTGACCGTGTCACCGCTGATGCGGCCGTCGAGGTTGCGCAGGTTCTGCGCGTCGATCTTCACCGCGGTGCGGCCAGCAATGGTGCCGCTGTTGACCAGGTCGCCGCGCAGGTTCAGCTCCACCGAGCGGCCGGCCAGCAGCGTACCGGTGCCGTCGATATCGCCGGGGCGCACGCGCACATACACCTGCGGAACCAGTGCGGTGGTGGTGCTGCCATCGGCCAGGGTGACGCGCTGCTCGACCAGCCAGACGATGTCGCTGGTGAGCTGGGCCATCTGCGCCGGGGTCAGCGCCACGCCCGGGCGCAGGCCCCATGCGTCGGCGATGGTGGCCGCGTTGTCGAGCAGCGCGCGGTACTGCGCTTCATCGTCGGCGTAGCCATCCAGGAAGCGGCGGCCGGTGAGCTGGGCGACCTGATCGCGGACCAGCTTCTGTTCGTAGAACCCATCGCCCAAGCGCTTCTGCACGTTGGCCGGGTCCACGCCCATCTTCTGCAGCAGGTACTCCGAGCCGAGCCAGCTGCGGTAATCGGCAAAACGCGGATCGGTTTCGACCAGGTACTGGCCGGCATCCGGGCCGCTCTGGAACAGGCTGCTCTGCGGCAGTTCGGCCTCCACGCCGATGGTGCGGATCACGGTCGGCTGGTTGCCCGCCGCACCCTGCGCACCGGTGCCGGCAGTGCTGCCGGGCCCGGCCAGCGAGGCCACGCTGGCGCTGACTTCGGTCACCTGGCGCTGCCCACCCACGGCACCGGCCTCGGCTGCGCCACCGACCTGCCCACCGACGGAACCGGTGCTGACGCCGCCCACCTGATAGCCGCTGCCACCGTCGCGGGTGTGCTCGGCCGTCCGGGTGACGCCCAGGTTGATGGTGCGCACTTCATCGGCCGGGCGATAGGCGATCTTCCGGTCCCACTTGCGTTCGTGATAGCGCTTGAAACCACCGCGCCAGCGACTGTAGGTGTACTGGCTGGTGCCTTCCTCGTGCACCCGGTACTCGCCGAACGCATCGATGTTGCGCAGGTTGCCCAGGTCGCCCAGCAACGCACCGCCGGCCAGGATCTGGCTCTTGTCGTTGATCAGCTCATCGCCGCGCAGGCTCATGTTGCCGCCGGAAATGATGCGGCCGGGCGCGCTGGAGGCGACCTGGGTTTCGTACTCGGTATGGGTGACGTCGTACTGGGTCCAGTCCTTGACGTCGCCGTTGCCGTTCTTCCACCAGTACTTGCCGGCGCGGCTCCAGCTGGACCAGGTGAACTCGCTGGCATCGTGCATGCCCGGCGTGCCCTTGGGCTGGATGTACAGCTTCTTGGTCGGGCCCACCACCATCACTTCAGTGGTGGCGAAATGCTCGTTGCTGTTGAGCAGGCGCGCGGCATCGATGCTCACGCCACCCAGCGACTCGATGGTCGCGCTGGCATTGTGCACCGAGCCGGCGCGACCGACCGCATGCCCCTGCGCATCCAGCGCACCGCCGATGTTGAGTGCATTGTCGCCACCGCCGGCGCTGAAGATCAGCGCCTGCTCGCGGTTGACCACGGTGCCGGCGCCGATATCCAGGCGCTCACGCGCGGCAATGGTGGCGGCGCGGGTCACGCCCTCCAGCGTTTCGTCACTGTTGACCAGGGTGTTGGCACCGATCGACAGGCGGTCGCCATAGATGCGACCGGTGCCGACGTTGAGGATCACATCGGCATCGACGCGGGTATCCACGCCATCGATCAGCCCACGGTTGCCGAGCACGCCATCGGCGCGTACCTGGGTGCGGATGCCGCTGATCTCACCCGTGGCGAG
This sequence comes from Stenotrophomonas sp. Steno-Z10-BAI, assembly GCF_056393115.1. Classification (NCBI taxonomy): domain Bacteria; kingdom Pseudomonadati; phylum Pseudomonadota; class Gammaproteobacteria; order Lysobacterales; family Lysobacteraceae; genus Stenotrophomonas; species Stenotrophomonas sp. Steno-Z10-BAI. The sequence goes on from NZ_JBWJOZ010000001.1 coordinate 62,779, forward strand.
GTTGTCGATCTGGCGTGCGTGCAGGTTCAGATCCCCGGCCTGCACCTTGCCTGCATTGGTCCACAGCCCCTGCGTGGAAACGGTGGCCTTGCCATTGGCGGTGATCTGGCCATCGTTGCGGTAGTCCTGCTGCAGCGCCAGCACCAGGTCGCCCTGCGACAACACCCGGCCCGTACCGTTGAGCGCGTTGGCATGCAGCGTCTGGTTGCCCGCCGACAGCAGCGTGCCGTCGGTGTTGCCGACCTGGCCGGCGTGCACGTCCAGGCTGCCCGCCGAGGACACCAGCCCCTGCTGGTTGAGCAGTGCATCGGTCGCCTGCAGCGCAATGCGCTGGTCGGCAGCGATCATGCCGCTGCTGTTGTCGATCTGCGCGGCAGTGAGGTCCACGTTGCGACCCTGCAGCCCGAGCGCGGTGCCGCCGCCGCTCGTGGCGCGGTTGTCGATGCGCGCGGCCCGGGCGACCAGATCGCCACCGGCCACGGCCAGCCCGGCCTGGTTGACCAGCTCACCGCTCAGATCGAGGGTCAGATTCTGGGCGGCCTGGAGACGGCCACCGCTGTTATCCACGCGCTGCGCCTGCAGCAGCAACGAGGCCCCGCTACCCACCTGCCCGCCGCTGCGGTTGTCCAGCGAGGCCAGCCGCGCATCCAGCGCCGCCTGCGCCTGGACAAGGCCGGCCCGGTTGTCCAGCTCACCCGCGCGGAGGGTCAGCCCAGCACCGCTGACGATACCACCGCGCGCGCCCGCCTCGGTGTTGCCCAGGCGCTGGCCGTGGGTATCGATGCGCATCGCCGCACTGGACTGCAGCAGGCCAGCGCGGTTCTCCAGCGCGCCACTGCGGATATCCAGCGTGCCGGCGGTGGCGGCGAGGATGCCCTCACTGTTGTCCACGCCCCCCAGGCCCGTATCGAGAGCAACGGACGCGCCCGCCAGGGTGCCACGCACGTTGGTCAGCCCCTGACTGGCGACCGAGAGCGCACGTTCGGCCTGGATCACACCGGCGGTGTTGTCGATAGCGCTCGCGCTATCGAGCGTGACATCGCCCTCGACCGAGGCCAGCGTGCCCGCCTCACGGTTGACGATGCGGCCGGCCTGCACCTGCAGCGTGCCGTTGGCAGCAACGGTGCCGGCGCTGTTGTCCAGCGCCTGCGTCACCGCCACGCCGAGCGTATCGCCCGCGTTGACGGTGCCGCTGTGATTGTCGAGGCTGCCGGCGCGCAGCTGCTGCGCACCACCGGAGGCGATCAGGCCACCCTGGCGGTTGTCGAGCAAGCCGTCCACGCTCAGCTGCAATGCACGGTCACCGGCCGCCTGGACCGTGCCAGCCTGGTTGTCCAGCTGGCCAGCCTGCAGGGTCAGATCGCCCGCGCTGGCCAGTGTGCCGCGCTGGTTGTCGATCACACCGGCCACCTGCAGCGCGGAGGCCGCATTGCCTGCCGCCAGCAGCTTGCCGTCGCGGTTGGAGAGGCTGCCCGCCTCCACGGCGAGCGCACCATTGCCGATGATCTGTCCGCTGTCGTTTTGCAGCGCGTGGGTCACGCGCAGGCCAAGCGTGTCGGTGCCGGTGGCGATCAGCTCACCCCGACGGTTGTCCAACTGCCCGGCGTCGATCGCCAGCCGCACCGCCGAGGTGATACCGCCGGAGACGTCGATACGCTGTCCCTGCAGGTGTAGCGCGCCATTGCTCAGCAGCTTGCCGCCTGCCCCGGCCAAGGTCGCCGCGGTGACGTCCAGGCGGCCGCTGCCGGCCTGCTGCACCTGCCCACCCGCGTTGCTCAACAGCGCGGTATCGATGGCCAGATCGCCGTTGCTGGCGAGCGTGCCACCGCTGTTGTCCAGCGCGGTTGCCGCCTTGATGCGGTTGGCCTGGCTGCCGGTCGCCAGCAGCTGGCCGCCACGGTTGTCGAGCGTATCGACCTGGAGATCGAGCGTGCCGGCCTGCAGTTCCGCCTGGCGATGGTCGACCTGCCCTGCGCGCAGGCTGAGCGTTCCAGCCGTGGCGATCTCGCCGCGCTGGCCGTCCAGCGTGCCGGTGGTGAGCTGCAGGCCGTCGCTGCCGGCGTGCAGCAGCGTGCCATCGGTGTTGACCAGCATTGCACTGGTCAGCGCCAGCGAAGCGGCGTTGCTGGCGAGACTGCCGTCGGTGTTATCGAGCGTGCCTGCCACCTGAAGCTGCGCGGGTGCAGTGCCGCTGTGGGCGATCTTGCCGCTGCGGTTGGACAGCTGCGTGGTGCGCGCATCGAGGGCGCCGCCCACATTCAATGCGCCCGCGTCGTTGTGCAGTGCCTGGCCCTGCACGCGCAGGTCGCGCTGGGTGGTCAGTTCGCCCTGCCGATTGGACAGCACACCACCGTTCACGCTCAGGTCGCGCACGCCGATGCTGCCGGCGTCGTTGTCCAACCCACTGGCGCGCAGATCGATATCGCCACCGGCCAGCACCGCGCCGGCATTGTTGTCGAGCAGGCCGGCAATCACCACGCGGCCCTGCGCGAGCGGCGCGGTGGTCGGCGGAATCACGCCCGGCGCGCTGCCGTCGGTGCTGCCGTTGCCGGTGCCCGGTGTTCCTGGGTTGCCCGTGCCTTCCCCCGTGCCTGGCGTCGTCGGTGCGGTGCCATCCTGCTGGGCCAGCGCGCCGATGCTGCCCTTGTCGCGGTTGTTCAGCTGCCCACTCTCTACCGCCAACGCCTGCACACCCGCCTGCTCAATGCGCCCGTCGCGGTTGACCAGCGAGGCGGCTTCCACATCCAGACGGGTGCCATTGAGCTGGCCGCCGCGGTTGTCCAGATCCTGGCCGGTGCGCAGGTTCAACTCGCGACCCGCGCTGACCAGACCTTCATTGCGCACACCGCCGCTGGCCGCGATGCCGGTGTCGTCGCGCGCCTGCAGTTTGCCGGTGTTTTCCAGCCGGCCATCGACGGTGACCACCAGCTCACCGGTCTGCGCGCCGAGATTGCCGGCGTTGCGCACGCCTACCCCATGCTCGGTGCCCATCAGCAGAATCTTGTTGGCATACATGCCGCCGAGCTGGGCGACGTCGAGCGCGTACTGCGGCGTGCTGCCGTCGGCCGCTTGGGCCTGCACGCGGCTCAGATCGGCGCTCACCGTATTGGCGCCAGTGGTGACCTGCAGCTGCTGTGCCCAGAGGCCCGCATTGAGCTGCACCGAGCGCGCGATCAGATCGGTGTAGTCGACCCGGCTGGCATCCATGCCGGCGCCAAAGATATGGATTGCCCCGCCCTGCACGCGATAGCCCTCCAACGCGCCGCCGTTGAACGTCGGCGTGCCGGTGGTCAGGGTGATGCGGTTGGCGTTGATGAAGCCGCAGCCATCGCAATCGATACCAGCGGGGTTGGCGATCACCACCTGCGCACGGTCGCCGGCAACTTCCACGTAGCCGCGCAGCTGGCTCGGGTTGGCGCCGTTGATCTCGTTGAGGATCACCCGTGCGGTGCCACCGGCCAGCCATGGATTGCCCTGTACCCAGCCACCGAGCTGGGACTGCGTGTTGCCGCGCGAATTGTTGAGGATGGCGCCCTGCTGGTCGACATCGAAACGCTGGTAGGTATTGCGCGAGACACCCGCCGCACTGGGGGTCTGGATGTTGATCTGCGGCGTGCCGTTGGCGGTTTCCAGCACGGTCGGGCGCTGGTTGCCCGGTGCGTTCGGATCGGCCACCACCTGCGCCGCGGCCAGGCCGCTCACGCCGACCCAGCCCAGCATCACCCACAACGCGAAGGCCATCGGGCGCAGTGCCGCCGTGCGATCGCCATCCTGCCCGGTACCGGCGCCGCCGGGGCGCGGGGTGATTTCCGCGGCGACCTGCCAGAGCATGAGGGCGTGGTTGAACACGAGGCGGTACAGATGCTTGTTCATTACAATTCCTTTGTGTGCGTGCGGTCGGTGCGGCGCGAACGCGCCCGCACTGAAATCAGAACGACCAGCTCAGGGTGAATCCGGTGACCGTGTACGCGTTCTGGAAGCCAGACGGCTTGTTCAACGGGGCGCCGACGAAGCCGTCCCAATACAGGCCGCGATAGGACCCGCGCAGGCCGATCACCGTGCCTGCGAGGTCATTGCCCAGCTGCCATTGCGTGGCGCTGCCGCCGACATGGCCGTAATCGGCGCCGACGTAGAACTCCTGCCCACCGCCGAGTGCCAAGCCGATGTCGTTGCGGATGAGCCAACCGCGTTCGCCCATCAGCGACATCTCGCCATCGAAGCCGCGCACGGTGTAGCGGCCACCGATCGCGAAGCGGTCCTGCGGCACCAGCCCGCCACGGTTCCACTGCGCGCGCCAGCTGCCGGTGTAACGCAGGCGCTGCTGGCCCAGCTGGAACGGGACGCTCAGCTGGGCGTCGGCGAAGTAGATCTTCGGGTGCGAGGTGGCTTCACCGAACAGCTCCTCGGGCGCTGCGATCGAGCCGAATGCCCCGGTGCCGCGGCGGAAGCCGACGGTGCCATCCAGCGTGGCCTGGCCGATGAAATGCCGGTGGTTCAGGCCGAGTTCCCAGCCGCCCATGCGCCGGCGCTGCACCAGGATTTCGGTGTCGTCGATGAAGTTGCGCGAGTCGCGCTCCCACGCGCGCAGGTACATGCTGGTCTTGCTGCTCGCGTTGCGGAACAGCAGACGCGTTGCCCGTACTTCGGCGTTGTAGCTTTCGCCGCTGTACAGATACGACTGCTGGCTGCCGGCCACGGTCTGCTCGTATTCGTAGCCGCTGCGCGTGGCGCCGAACAGCCAGTAGCCGACAGGCACGGAGTAGTGGAAGGTGAAGCCCTTGGTGCCGCGCTTGCCGCCGCTGAACACGTCATGGTTGAGGTTGACGTAGAACAGGTCGTTCTGGCGCAGCGCGTGGTCCAGCGACATCGTCGCACCGGCCTGGGTCTTGCCGGTGGCCTTGCTCCCGGAATCGTCCAGGCTCAGGTTGAAGCGCACCAGCCGCTGCTGCGACCACTGCACGACCAGGTCGCTCTGCCCGGGCGCGGCATCGGCGCCTTCGGCCGGGCTGATCTGGATGTCGGCCTCGGCGGTCGGTACCCGCTTGAAGTTCTCCAGTCCCTGTTCGATATCGCGCAGGTTGAGCAGGTCGCCACTGCGCGCGGGGATCGCATTCCACAAGGTGGCGTCGCGATGGGTGCCCTCGGCGAACCGGATCTGGCGCAGCGTGCCGGGTACGACGGTCAACTCCAGCGTGCCAGTGGTCAGGTCCTGCGGTTGGGCCAACACGCGTGTGGTGACAAAGCCGCGTTCCACGATGGCGTTCTGCACGCGCGACATCACCACGTTGATCCCGGTGGTGCCCAGGCAACGGCCAAGCGCCGGGTCGCCTTTGACGTTGGCCGCAGCCAGCGCCCACTGGAATCGCTCGGCCTGCTCACCGCCCAAGGTGATGCGTTCGATCACGAAACAGGGGGCCTCATCGGTGGGCAGCCGCTCCGGGGCCGCTACCGGTGCTTCCTGCAGGCGCGCATCGGGCCGGGTTTCAAGCTGCTCGCGCAGCGCGCGTTCGCGCTCCTGCTGGCGGAGCAGTTCCTGATCCGGGGCAGGCAGCTGCTGGGCGTGCACGGGCGAGCAGATCAGGGCGAGCGCGGCCGCCAGCGGGGCCAGCAGCCATGCGCGCGGGGAAGCGCCGTGAGTACCGGCGCGAGCCGGGGTGGGGAATACGTTGTTTGGCATGCAGGATCTCGAACGTGGGCTGGCACGAACCATCGTTCGCTATAGACCGCCCCTATGGAGGCCCGCCAATTTAAGAGCTATTTGCGACATGAAAACCGTCAAAAACCCCACTCACTCGGTAGGGCAAGCACCCGTCGGCGTGTAGGTATTTTCCTAAATAGTCATTTTTTTGACGTAGCTCACATGGAAGGAGATCGCGCGACCCTTGTTGTGAAGACGTTTTCACACGTAGCGCCTGCCGAGGGCCTCGATGAGGGACCTGTCGGGATCGAACCCGTACAATGGCCGGTCCTGGCCCCGCCTTCGGCGGCGGCCCAGTCCCCTACCCCGCAGATGCCGGCCGCTGGCCGGTCTCTGCCGTTGCACCCGCGTGCCTGAGGCCGCGGTGCGCCACCTGTCAGGAACCATGCTGATGACTCACCCCACTTCACCGTCCCAGTCCCTGCTGCACGGACGCCTGCTGGCCTTTGCCGCCATCCTGCTGGCGGCCTTGAACCTGCGCACCGCGGTCACCTCGCTGACCCCGCTATTGGATGTGCTCGGCCAGACCTTCGGCTTCGGCACCACCATGACCGGCGTGCTCGGCATGCTGCCGACGGCCGCCTTCGCGCTGTTCGGCGTGACCACCCCGGCAGTGGCGCGCCGCCTGGGCCTGGAGCGCACCGCCTTGCTGGCGATGAGCCTGGCCACCGTGGGCCTGCTGCTGCGCTCGATGGCCGGCGGCGTGGGCAGCCTGCTGTTCGGCTCGGTGGTGGCGCTGGCCGGCATGGGGATCGGCAACGTGGTCGTACCGCCGCTGGTGAAGCGTTACTTCGCCAACCGCGTGGGCACCATGAGCACGCTCTACATCACCGTGCTGCAGATCGGCACGATGATGCCGGCCCTGCTGGCGGTACCCGTCGCGCAGCAGGCGGGCTGGCGCGTATCGCTGGGCATCTGGGCGCTGATGTCGCTGGCTGCGGCACTGCCGTGGCTGATGCTCTCCCGCGCCCGTCCGCACCCGGACACGATCAGCGCTGCCAACGATCCCTCCAGCGCGCCGCACGGCAAGGTCTGGAAGACCCCGCTGGCGTGGGGCATGACCCTGATGTTCGGCATGACCTCGTTGATGACCTATTCGATGTTCACCTGGCTGCCGCGGATCGTGGTCGAGGCCGGTGCAACACCGGCATTCGGCGGCATCATGGTGGCGATCTTCGCGGCCTGCGGCCTGCTGCCATCGCTGACCATGCCGGCCCTGGCCGTGCGCCTGCGCAATCCTTTCGGGCTGGTGCTGATCGGCTTCAGCGCGTTTCTGATCGCCTTCGCCGGCCTGTTGTTCGCCCCGATGAAGGCCCCGTGGCTGTGGGCGGTGCTGCTCGGCATCGGGCCGTCCACGTTCCCGTTGGCGTTGACCCTGATCAACCTGCGCACGCGTACGCCGGCCGGCTCGGCGGCGTTGTCCGGCTTCATGCAGGGCGTGGGCTATGCCTTCAGCTGCCTGGGGCCGTTCCTGTTCGGCTGGCTGCACGCGGTCAGCGGTGGCTGGCACCTGCCGTTCGGCTTCCTGGTGCTGTGCGCGGTGGTGCTGTTGTGCGCCTCGTGGGTCGCCTGCAAACCGCAGAAGCTCGAAGACCAGTGGTAAGCGCCCCGGCGCGTCCATCTACACGCGCTGTGCGCAACTGCTGACGTAGCGTGTCGCTAACTGACCCGGTGGGCTGCACCGGGCAGTGTTCGGAGCCTCTGGCGTCGCCAGCCGGCTGAACAGCTTCATGGCAATGGAGTGCGCTGTCCATGTTGGCGACATGGTCTGAATCCGTAGCAATTCAATGGCTTGCCTTCCCCTCCGGGTTCTACCCGCGGGCTGATCGGCCGTACCCGGCCATTAACGATTTGGCAACAACTGCGCAGTCAGGCACGATTGGCATGTGATGTGCGTCACACTTTTGACGCAACACACCTTTGAAAGGATGCTCCAAGGGGGGTTCCATGTACGACCATCGGCCGCTGGCGCTCAGCGTCGGCCTGGCATGCGCCGCACTCGCTTTCTCCACTCCGGCCACCGCAGCCGCCGACCCGCAGGCTGACGCGTTGGCCGAGATCGGCCACTACCGCGACCAGGCCCATTGGCTGGATGCACTGGCCGCGATCGAGCGGGCACGGGTGCAATCGCCCGACGACGCACTGCTGTATCGCCTGCAGGTGCTGACCCTGGCGGACATCGGCAACGCGCACCGCGCCTGGCAGCTGTATCTGGCGCGCCCCACCCTGTTCGATGCGGCACAGAAAGAACGGCTGGAAGGCAATTACCTGGCCAAGCTGGTGGGCTGGAGCCTGGCCTATGGCCCCAGCGAGGACACCCGCCTGGATGAAGCCGATGCCGCGCTGGTGCAGATGCAGCAGTACCTCGAACGCGATGGCACCCCCGTGCAGCAGGCCCCGCTGCGGATCCGCTATGACCGGCTGATCCTGCTCAACCGGCTGGGGCGTCATGCACAGGTGCGCGAGGAGTACCGCACGCTGCTCGCCGAGGGCCACCCGGTGCCGAACTATCTGCTGGCCGCCGTCGGCGATTCGCTGATGGCCACGCAGCATCCGGCCGAGGCGATCCCGGTGCTGGACGCCGCGCTCAAAGCCGATCCGTCGCTGCCGCAGGCGCGCTCGGAACTGGCCTATGCGTATCTGGAGGACGAGCAGGCCGACACCGCGATCGCCCTGCTGAAGAAGTGGCAGGCCGATGAGCCCGCGTGGCGCTGGGCGAACGGTGCCAAGGCACCCTATGCGAACTGGCCGCGCTACGAGGCCGACCTCAACCTGGCCATGGTGCGTGCCTACAGTGGCGACCTGCCCACCGCCCAGCGCGATCTGGAGAAGATGGTGGAGATCGGCCCGGGCAACACCGGCACGCAGTCCTCGCTGGGCAACATCTACCTGATGCGTGGCTGGCCACGACGGGCGCTGGAGCGCTACAGCATGGCCAACACGCTGGACCCGCGCGACGTACCTGCGCGCCTGGGTCAGTACGACGCCTATGTACAGGTGCAGCGCGATGACCTGGCACGACCGGTCCACGACACGCTGCTTGCCGCCTACCCCAACCAGCCCTCCGTGCAACGCATGGACCGCAGCTGGCGTGCACACCGTGGCTGGCAATGGCATGCCTACGCCGAAGGTGGGCGCAGCTCGGGCGGTGGCGGTGCATCGCCGCTGGGCAACGATGACGGCCGCTACGGCGTGGAAGTGCAGTCCCCGGTGCTGGACGACCACTGGCGCTTGGTCGCGTTCGCCGATCGGCGCAGCGTGGATTTCCAGGACCAGACCATCGACCCGTTGCGGATCGGTGCGGGCACGCGCTACCGCTACGGCCGCGCCGATGCCGAAGCCTTCGTCAACCGCGCCAACGACCACATCGGCGATACCGGCCTCAGCGCCGGGTTCGGCTGGCAGTTCAGCGATCAATGGCATGCCGGCATCACTGCCGCACGCAATGACCCGGATGCCTCGATGCAGGCACGCGTCTCCGGCATCACGGCCGACAGCATCGCACTGGCGGCCGACTATCGCCGCGACGAGCGCACCCACTGGAGCGTGGGGGCCAGCCAGTTCCGCTACGACGACGGCAACCGTCGCGATACCGTCAGCACCGCCATCGAGCAGCGCCTGATGACCCGGCCGACGGTATTCCTGGACGGTCTGGGCAGCGTGTATGCCAGCCGCGGCAGCCGCGATGACGTGCCCTATTTCAATCCCTCCGAGGATCACTCGGTGGAGATCGGCCTGCGCGTGGACCAGCAGTTATGGCGCCACTACGAACGCCACTTCCGGCATCGCCTGACCGTCTCCGTGGGCCAGTACTGGCAGCAGGGTTATGGCAGCGCGATCGTGCCCTCGGCCGAGTATCGCCATGAGTGGCAGCTCGGCGAAGGCCGCATTTTCGAGTACGGCATCCGCTGGTCGCGACCGGTCTATGACGGACAGCGTGAACGACACATCGGCCTGGATGCCGGCCTGCGGTGGGGAGAATGACATGCGGCACATGGACTTGAAGCGCTGGACCCGCTGGCTGTTGCTGGCCCTGCTCACCGCGGTGCTGCCGGCACAGGCACAGCAACCACCGGCCGTACTTGATGCCGCCGACAACGGGCTGCTGGTGCTCAGCTACCACGACATCCGCGACGAGGTCGCCGCCCGCGGCGACCCGGACGCGTATGCCGTGAGCACGCAGAACTTCGCCGCACACCTGGACTGGCTGTCCGCGCATGGGTATCACCCGGTGTCGCTGTCGCAGCTGATCACCGCCTCGCAGGGCGGCACGCCGCTGCCGCCCAAGCCGGTACTGCTGACCTTCGATGACGGCCTGCGCAGCGTGTACAGCAAGGTCTTCCCGCTGCTGCGCGCCTACAACTATCCGGCGCTGGTCGCGGTGATCACCGACTACGTGGACATGCCGGCCGGGCGCCAGATCGACTACGGCTACCGCCCGTTCACCCGCGATGATTTCCTGACCTGGGCGCAGCTGCGCGAGATGCAGAAAAGCGGACTGATCGAACTGGCCAGCCACACCGACAACCTGCACCATGGCGTGCAGTCCAATCCGCAGGGCAACTCCACCCCGGCGGTGATCACCCGGACCTACGATCCGGCCCGCAGGACCTATGAAACCGCGGCCGACTACGAGACCCGCCTGCGCGCCGACCTGGGCCGCAGCGTGGAGCGCATCCAGCGCAATGTCGGCGTCAGCCCCAAGGCGATCGTGTGGCCGTACGCGGCCTACAACGCGCTGAGCAACGACATCGCCGAGCAGCTGGGCATGCCGGTCTCGTTCGATCTGGAAGGGCGCAGCACGCCGGTCAAGCGTGATCTGCACGGTCTGGCCCGGTTGCTGGTGACCAACAACCCGACCGTGGTGCAGCTGGCTTATGAACTGCGCCGCGATGTCGAACGCGATGGCATGCGGGCGCTGCAGATCGACCTGGATGCGGTCTACGATGCCGACCCGGTGCAACAGGGCAAGAACCTGGATGCGCTGATCGACCGGGTCAAGAAGATCGGCCCGACCCACGTGTTCCTGCAGGCCTTCGCCGATCCGGACGGCAACGGCTCGGCCGACGCGTTGTACTTCCCCAACCGCCATCTGCCGATGCGTGCGGATCTGTTCAACCGCGTGGCGTGGCAGCTCAAGACGCGCGCGGGGGTGAAGGTGTTTGCGTGGCTGCCGGTGCTGGGCTACGAGCTCAAGGATCCGGCCATCCGCAAGGCGCTGGCCATCGAGAGCCCGGAAAGCGACGGCATCTTCCGGCTGGACTTCACCCGGCCCCAGGTCCGCAAGATCATCGATGACATCTACGAAGACCTCGCGATCAACTCGTACTTCGAGGGCCTGCTCTTCCACGATGACGCCTACCTGCGCGACACCGAGCTGACCCAGCTGCCGCAGGAAGGCGATGACGGTGCACGTACCCAGGCCCTGATCGACTTCACGCTGGAGCTGCGCACCGCCGCGCAGCGCTGGCGGCCGAAGCTGGGCACCGTGCGAAACCTGTATGCCCAGCCCGTGCTGGAACCGCAGAGCGCGAGCTGGTTCGCCCAGCGCCTGGACCTGTTCAACAAGGCCTACGACCACACCGCTTTGATGGCGATGCCGTGGATGGAAGGCAGCCGCAGCCCGGAACGCTGGCTGGACCGGCTGGTGGTGGCGGTGAAGCAACACGATCCGCAGTTGTCGCAGACGATGTTCGAGCTGCAGACGCTGGACTGGCGCACCGGCAAGCCGATCCCCGGCGACCGCCTGCGCGCGCAGATCCGTCGTCTACAGGCGCAGGGCGTGCGTCATTTCGCCTGGTATCCGGATGACTTCATCGCCGGACGTCCCTCCACGTATGACGCGCGCGCGGCCATGTCGGCCCGCAGCTTCCCGTACGAGGAAAAGTGAGGTCGCCATGCATCCTCTTCTCTACACCTTGTTCCAGTTCGCCTTCTTCTACCCGATGGTGATGGCGTTCTTCTGGATGTCCGGCGGCCTGTATTACTTCTTCCGGCGCGAACGCAAGGCACGCGACCGTGATGATCCGCCGCCGATGGCCGAGTATCCGTTCGCGTCGATCCTGATCCCGTGCCACAACGAAGCGGAGAACCTGGACGACACCCTCGGTTCGGCGCTGAAGCAGAACTACCCGGACTTCGAAGTCATCGCCATCAACGATGGCAGCAGCGACGATACCGGGGCACGGCTGGATGCCCTGGCCGCCCTTCACCCACGCCTGCGCGTGGTGCATCTGGACCGCAATCTGGGCAAGGCCAATGCGCTGCGCATGGGCGCACTGGCGGCACGCTCGGAGTTCCTGGTGTGTATCGATGGCGATGCGATGCTGGAGGAGTACGCCACCCACTGGATGGTCTGGCACCTGACCTCCGGCCCGCGCGTGGGCGCGGTCACCGGCAACCCGCGCATCCGCAACCGTTCCACCCTGCTGGGCCGGCTGCAGGTGGCCGAGTTCTCCTCGATCATCGGCATGATCAAGCGCGCGCAGCGGGTGTATGGGCGCATCTTCACCATCTCCGGGGTGATCGCCGCGTTCCGCCGTACTGCCCTGCATCGGATCGGGTACTGGTCCGACGACATGGTCACCGAGGACATCGACATCAGCTGGCGCCTGCAGCTGGATCATTGGGACATCCGCTACGAGCCCAATGCGCTGTGCTTCATCCTGATGCCGGAAACGCTGAAGGGGCTGTGGCGGCAGCGCCTGCGCTGGGCCCAGGGCGGCGTGGAAGTGCTGCTGCGGCATGGCGGCTCGCTGTTCCACTGGCGCAAGCGCCGCATGTGGGGCGTGCTGCTGGAGTACATCCTCAGCGTGCTGTGGGCGTACGCGATGCTGGCCATCATCGTGCTGTGGGCACTGGGCAAGTTCATGACGCTGCCGCCCGAGCTGTACATCGCCACGCTGCTGCCGCAGTGGCATGGCGTGATCCTGGCGCTGGTCTGCCTGCTGCAGTTCGCCAGCAGCCTGATCATCGACCGACGTTACGAAACGCATATTGGACGTAATTACTTCTGGGTGATCTGGTACCCGATGGCGTACTGGCTCATCAGTCTGTTCACGACCCTGGTGGCGTTCCCCAAGACGATCTTCAAGCGTCGTGGCAAGCGCGCGGTCTGGGTCAGTCCTGACCGGGGTATCCGATGAACACTGTCAAATCCACCCGCCGCTTCGACTCGCGGCTGATCCAGAAACCGCGCCAGCAGCCACGCCTGCAGCGTACTGCCTGGGGCTTTGTGACCATCGCCTTCTGGGCGTTCTACTTCTACCTGTGGGCACCGTTGGTGACGCTGATCTCTTGGCTGCTCGGCGGGCGGATGGCCTGGGCGCAGCTGTACGAACAGAAGCAGACGGTCGATCCGTTCGTGGTCATCGCGCTGCCGGTGATGCTGGTGTGCTGCGCAGCGCTGCTGATCGCCTGGGCCGAGTACAACCGCATGCGGTTTTCGGGCAAGGAGCGCCGGCTGCCGCATGACGATGTGACCCGTGAAGAGATGGCGCACGACCTGGGCGCGAGCGCTGCGGTGGCATCCCTGCTGGCCGATGGCAAGGCGGTGACCCTGCACATGGATGACCACGCGCGGCCGGTGCGGGTGACAGCGCAGGCGCTGGCCGGTTGAGGCTCGTGCCGGCCGCTGGCCGGCACGACCGATTACGTGCGTGTCTGGCCTTCGCCGCGGACGACGAAGCGCTCCACGGTGAGCGCTTCCAGTCCCATCGGGCCGTAGGCATGCAGGCGGGTGGTGGAGATGCCGATCTCCGCACCCAGGCCGAGCTCGCCACCATCGGAGAAGCGCGAGGAGGCGTTGACCATCACCACCGCTGAGCGCAACGCGTGCACGAAGCGCTCCGCCGCCGCGGCATCCTCGGTCGCGATCACTTCGGTGTGGTCCGAGCTGTACTGCTGGATATGCGCGAGGGCGTGGTCGAGGTCGTCCACCACGCGCACGGCGAGGATCAGATCCAGATACTCGGCGGCGTAATCGTCTTCGCTGGCTGCCTCTGCATCGGGCAGCCACTGGCGTGCCACCGCATCGGCGCGTAGCTGCACCCCACGTTCGGCCAGCGCTTTCGCCGCCAAGGGCAGGAAGGTCGGCGCGAGGTCGGCATGGACCAGCAGCGTCTCCAGCGAGTTGCAGGCCGACGGCCGGCTGCACTTGCCATCCACCAGCAGGCGCAGCGCCAGTGCAGGATCGGCGGCGCGGTCCACATACAGATGGCAGACGCCCTTGTAATGCTTGATCACCGGTACGCGGGCATGCTCGGCCACGAAGCGGATCAACCCTTCCCCACCGCGTGGAATCGCCAGGTCGATCAGGTCGTTGAGCTGCAGCAGCGCCAGCATGGTCTCGCGGCGCAGATCCTCGACCAGCGTCAGTGCTGCATCGGCAATGCCGGCCTCGCGCAGCGCGCGCTTGAGCGAGGCGGCAATCGCGGTGTTGGAGTGGATCGCCTCCGAGCCGCCGCGCAGGATCACGCCGTTGCCGGCCTTGATGCACAGCGCTGCCGCATCGGCGGTCACGTTGGGGCGCGCCTCGTAGATCATCGCGATGACGCCCAGCGGTACGCGCACTTTCTGAACGCGGATGCCATTGGGGCGCACATCATCGCGGGTTACCTGGCCGACCGGATCGGGCAATGCGGCGACCTCGCGCAGGGCGGCGGCGATACCGGCCAGACGCGGCGGGTTCAAGGCCAGGCGATCCAGCATCGCCGTGCCCACGCCCTTCTCCGTGGCCGCAGCAAGATCGCGGGCGTTGGCGGCGAGAATCGCATCGGTATCGGCGTCCAGCGCGGTGGCCATGGCCTCCAGCAGTTCGGCCTTGGCGGCGGATGACAGCTGAGCAAGTTGCTGGGCAGCCTCGCGGCAGGCCAGCGCCTGGGTGCGGATGTCGGTAGTGGAGCTGGCGACCATCTCAATATCCTTGAAAAAACACGGCGGGGACGCAATCACAACAGCACCAGATCGTCACGGTGGATGACGTTGCCACCGTAGTTGTAGCCGAGCACGCTTTCGATGTCGCGCGAGTGACGCCCGGCGACGCGGCGGATGTCGCTGGCCGAGTACTGGCTGACGCCACGGGCCAGGCAGACCTCGCCGGCCTCGGTGCGTTGCCGGATCTCGACCATGTCACCGCGGCGGAAGTCACCCTCCGCACCGACCACGCCGCCGGGCAGCAGCGAGGCGCCCTTGCCACGCAGCGCATCGGCCGCACCGGTATCGACCAGGATCGCGCCCGGTTCCAGCGGTGCGTGCCGCAGCCAGTATTTGCGCGCGGCCACGCGGGTCTGCGCGGCATGGATGCGGGTACCGAAGAGGCGGCCCTGGCTGAGCGCGCGCACCACCTCGGCGCTGCGCCCGTTGAACAGGCAGGTCTCGATGCCGACACGCCCGGCCTTGGCTGCGGCCTCCAGCTTGGTATGCATGCCGCCGGTGCCCGCGCCGCTGCCGGCCCCCCCGGCCATCGCCAGCACCTCGACGGTCAGCTCGGGCACATCGTGGATCGGCCGCGCCTGCGGATCACGCCGCGGGTCGGCGCTGTACAGGCCGTCGATATCGGTGGCGATGAACAGCACATCGGCGTCGATCAGCGCAGCGACGGTCGCCGCGAGATTGTCGTTGTCGCCGAGCTTGAGCTCATCCACCGAGACGGTGTCGTTCTCGTTGACCACCGGCAGCGCGCCCAGCCGCAGCAGTTCGTTGAGCGTGGCCCGGGCATTGAGGTAGCGGCGGCGGTTGCGCAGGTCGTCATGGGTCAGCAGCACCTGCGCCACCGGACGTTCGAAGAAGCGCTGCCACAGCCCGATCAGCTGTGCCTGGCCCAGCGCGGCCAGTGCCTGCCGTGCGGCCATCGCCGCCCCGGCTTCCAGCGCGCGCGGCACGATCGCCCGGCCAGCGGCGACCGCGCCGGAGGACACGATCACCACTTCACGCCCGGCCAGGACATTGGCCGAGACGAACTGGGCCAGCCCCAGTGCGTGGCGGGGCGAGAGACCGCCGCCGTCAGCGGCCAGCAGGCTGCTGCCCACTTTGAGGACGGCACGTTTCCACTGCGGAACGGCTTGTTCGGTAAACGGCGAAGGCACGGACTGGTTCATGTGATCGGCGCGCTCAGCGCGTGCTCCATTCGTGGATACGGGCGGTGGCACTGCCGTGCACCAGCAGCGGATCGGTGTCGACCAGCGCCTGCGCGGCGGCCAGGTCGGCGATGTCCTGCAGCACGTAGGCGCCACCGCTCTTGTCGGTGAAGCCCCCGGTCAGCAGCAGCTGCCCGCGGGCCCGCACCGCATCGAGAAAGCGCACGTGCGCGGCACCCACGTCATCGCGGAAGTCCGGCGTGCGGGTGACCATCACCAGGTAACAGGTTTTCATGTGGATCCTTTTCCCGGGCTCGCCCGGCAAGACGTTACAAAAACGGCGGCCTTGCGGCCGCCGTCGTGATTACACCAGTGCGGCCCAGCGGGCGCGCAGTTCATCCAGCCGCAGGTCGGCGGCCGCGCCGGGCGACACGCGCGCGGCCAGGCTGCCTTCGGGGGTCCGCCCCTGCCCGGCCGTATCCGCCGCCGCGGCGGCGGCCTTGTAGGCCTCGCGGAACGGCACACCGGCCACCGCCGCTTCCACGGCGACATCGGTGGCGTACATGCCCGAGTCGATCGCCGCACGCAGCTTGTCATCGCGCCATTCCAGGTTGGCCAGCAGCGCCGGCAGCAGTTCCAGCGCGGCCAGACCGCGGCCGAAGCCATGGAAGATCGCGCCCTTGCTGCTCTGCAGATCGCGGTGATAGCCCGACGGCAGCGACAGCAGCTGCTCGATCTCGGTGCGGGCCGCGGCCACGCTGGCGTGGGTGGCACGCATCAGTTCGATCACGTCCGGGTTGCGCTTGTTCGGCATGATCGAACTGCCGGTGGTGTACTGCGCGGGCAGCGCGACAAAGCCGAACTCGCCGCTGGTGAACAGCGACAGGTCCCATGCGATGCGGCGCAGATCCAGGGTGGCGCCGCCAAGCGCTTCCAGTGCGGCCAGCTCGAACTTGCCGCGCGAGAGCTGCGCGTAGATCGGCGAGATCTGCATCCGCGCGAAGCCGAGTGCCTCGGTGGTGTGCGCGCGGTCCAGCGGCAGGTTCACGCCATAACCGGCGGCCGTGCCGAGCGGATTGGCATCGACCAGGGTGAAGGTGTCGTGCGCGCGGATCGCGTTGTCGATGAAGGCTTCGGCCCAGCCGGCCCACCACATGCCCGCCGAGGACACCACGGCGCGCTGGATGTGGGTATAGCCCGGCACCGGCAGGTCTTTTTCGGCCTCGGCGCGATCCAGCGCGACCTTGGCGATCTCGCGGCTCAGCTCGGCCACGCGCAGCAGCTTGTCCTTCAGCCACAGCCGGGTCGCCACCAGGATCTGGTCGTTGCGGCTGCGCCCGGTGTGGATCTTGCGGCCGGCATCGCCGAGGCGCTCGGTCAGGCGCGCTTCGATCGCCGAGTGGCAATCCTCGAAGCGCTCATCCAGCACGAACGCGCCACTGCGGAAATCCTCGGCCAGCACGTCCAACTCGCGCTGCAGGCCGACGCGTTCGTCGTGGGCGAGGATGCCGATGTTCTCCAGGCCCTGCGCATGCGCCTTGCTGGCCGCCACGTCGTACAGGAAGAACGCGCGGTCCAGGATCACATCATCGCCGGCCAGGAAAGTCTGGATCTTGGCGTCTACCGCCACGCCGGGCTTCTGCCACAGAAGGTCTGCCATGTCTTGCTCCGTAGGCGGAATCGCTCCGCCGGGTTGTCAGGGCGCGCGCAGGGGGCCGCGCTGCGCCGTGGGAATTCAGTGCGGGATAGAGGCCAGTTCGTCCAGGCCCAGTGCCAGGTTGAGGTTCTGCATCGCCTGGGTGGCCGCGCCCTTGAGCAGGTTGTCCAGGGTCGCCACCACCACGACGCGCTTGCCGCCCGGGGCGACGTCGAAGCCGCCGATCTGCACGCCGTGCCGGCCCGCAATCTGGCTTACCCAGGGCGCTTCGTCGATCACGTCGACCAACGCTTCGTTGGCGTAGTACTTCTGGTAGAGCGCGAACACGTCCTCGCGCTTGACGACCGTGTTGAGCCACAGGTTCACGGTCATGGTGATGCCGCGGAAGTGCGGCGCCACATGCGGCATGAACTCCACCGGCACGCGCAGGTGCGCGGTGACTTCGCGCTCGTGCACATGGTTGGTCAGCGCATACGGCATCAGGTTGTCGCGCAGCAGTTCGGGATTGTTCTTGTCCGAGGGCGTGGTGCCCGCGCCGGAGTAGCCGGAAACACCAAAGCACTGCGGCGGGCCGGCCAGCTGCTGCAGCAGCGGGCTGATCGCCAGCTGCATCGCGGTGGCGTAGCAGCCCGGGTTGCTGATGTGCTTCTGGCCCAGGTAGTCGCCCCGGGTCAGCTCCGGCAGGCCGTAATACCAGCTCGGCTCGAAGCGGTGATCGGCCGACAGATCGACGGTCACCGTGTCCGGCCTGGCCGCATCCAGCGCGGTGACGAACGGCGCGGACAGGCCATTGGGCAGTGCCAGGATCACGGCGTCCATGCCCTTGGCGGCGACAGCATCCGCATCCAGGTTCTCGAACTGCAGTTCACCGTGCCAATCGCTGTGGTGGTCGCTCACGCGCTGGCCAGCCAGTTCGCGCGAGGACACGAAGCCCAGCTGCAGGCGCGGGTGGGCGGCGATCAGTTTGATCAGCTCGGCGCCGGTGTGGCCGCGGGCGCCGACGATGCCGACAGTGAAGATCTTGGTGCTCATGCGTGTGCGTCCAGGCGGTGCTGCAGGTGGCGTTTCACCCCCGGCCATTCCGCATCGATGATGGAGAAGATGACGGTATCGCGCGGGGTGCCATCCGGGTGGCGCTTGTGGTTGCGCAGCACGCCGTCCTGCTTGGCGCCCAACCGTGCGATCGCGGTGCGCGAGGTAAGGTTGAACCAGCTGGTCTCGAACACCACGCTCAGGCATTCCAGCCGCTCGAAGGCGTGGGTGAGCAGCATCAGCTTGGTCTCGGTGTTGATGCCGGTGCGCTGGGCGGCCTCGCCATACCAGGTGTAGCCGATGCTCAGGCGCGGCACCTCGGCGTCCAGATCGTAGTAGCGGGTGGTGCCGACCACTTCATCGGCCTCGTTGAGGACCGCGAACGGCAGCACCTTGCCCTCGGCCTGCGCCTGAAGCGCGGCCTGGACATAGGCGGTCATGGTCTTCGCACTCGGCACCTGGGTGTACCAGAGCTTGGACAAGGTGCCATCCCCCAGTGCACCGCGCAGGCCATCGATGTGCGCCATCTGCAGCGGCTCCAGCCGGGCGTGGGTGCCGGCCAGTGTGGGGACCTTGGTCCAATCGGCGAGATTCATGAGGTTCAGCCCTCCAGGCTGGGGGTGCGTGCGGCGCAATGCTCGACGTACGCTTTGATGCGGTCGAAGCCATCGGCGCCGAACCAGAACACTTTCCAGTGGCCCTGCTTGTAGCAGCCATCGGATTGCGCGTAATAGAAGTGATTGATCGGGTTGCCGTTGCGCGAGCGCCAGAACAGCTGTGGGGTTTCGTCCAGCATGACATTCCAGACCGCGCGGCCAAGGCCTTCGCCCTGCGCGTCATCGAGCACCGCGAACTTGTCCAGGTAGACGCCTTCGGGCTCGTCGGTAAGGATCACCGCGGTGCGGTAGTTCTCACTGACGTAGGCGCGCAGCAGCTTGGTTTTCTGGAAGTAGTCCGGCACCAGGGTACGGCCGAAGCTGGATTCGATCAGCTGCTTCAGGCGCGGCAGATCGAGCGCATCCCACGCGGTGGCGCGCAGCACCTTCTCGCCCTTGCGCACCAGCGTGCCCGAGCCCTTGTGGGTGAACAGCTCCTTGGCCAGGTCCGCCGGGCGGGTGATCGACACCGACGATTCCAGCGGCAGGCGATCGAGCAGGTCCTTGATCTGCTCGATCTTGACCCGCATGCCGCCATGGATCCACGGCTGCTGCATCAGCTGGTCGTACTCGGTGGACAGGTTGATCGAATCGATCACCTTGCCCTCTTCATCAAGCAGGCCGCCGGTGCCGGTCAGGAAGATGATCTTGTAGGGCTGCAGTTCCTGCACCAGCTCATTGGCGGCGAAATCGGCGTTGACGTTGAGGATCTGCCCGCAGCGGGTTTCGCCCAGGCTGGTGATCACCGGGATCGAGCCGGCACGCAGGCTTGCTTCGATCGGGGCCAGGTTGACCTTCTTGACCTCACCGACCAGGCCGTAGGTGTCCTGATCCAGGTACTCGGCTTCGAACACGCCGCCGGTGATCGAGGTCGCGCGTGCGCCGTTCTGCTGCAGGGCTTCGACCAGCTGCAGATTGGAGGCCTGGAACACCCGGCGCACGATCGCCAGGCCTTCGGCCGAGGTCACGCGCAGGCCGTTGACGGTCTGCTTCTCGATGCCGGCCGCCGACAGTTCGGCATCCAGCTGCGGGCCGGCGCCATGCAGCACGATCGGGGTCAGGCCGACTTCCTGCAGGAACGACAGCGAGGAGGTCAGCGCCTCCAGGTCATCGCGCAGCACCGCGCCGCCGACTTTGACCACGGCGAAGCGTTTGGCGTCCAGCTGCGAGAAACGCTTGAGGTACTGGCTGATTTCCTTCGCGCTGGCCATGCTCGAGAGCAGGCGCACGATGGTCTGACGGGTCTGGCGGTGGGGCTGGGAAGAAGGCATTTCGATATCGTCGCAGGCGGCCGGGGCCGCGATGGGAGTTCCGTCAGTGGGGGACCACGACGGCGTCATTCGATCAGGCGCCGTGCGCAATGATGCGGTGCACGGACGCGGCGTAACGCTGCAGCTGCTCCAGTGTCACGAACTCATCGGCGGTGTGGGCCTGGGCGATGTCGCCCGGGCCGTACACCAGCGTGGTGTAACCCCCGGCCGAGAACAGCGAAGCCTCGGTCCAGAAATCCACCGCGTTGCCGATCGGGATATCCAGCGCATCGGCCACGTCACGCGCGGCCAGCCGGCGGTTTTCTGCTTCGGCAATATCGCCGGCCGGGAAGCTGGGCCCACGGAAGGTCTCGGTGAACACCGCGGCCTCCGGTTCGGCGAAACCGGCAAAGGTGGCCAGCAGCGCATCGATATCCATCGACGGCAGCGGGCGGAAGCCGAAGCGCACCTCGGCGGCGGGTGCGATCATGTTGGCCTTGATGCCGCCTTCCACGCGCCCGATGTTGAAGCGCAGGCCGGTGAGCCCGCCGAAGCGCGCATGCGACAACGACTCGACATGGTCCAACGCGCGGTTGCCCCAGCGCATCGCCTGATGCAGTGCGCTGGCGGCCGCATCCTGCTTGCCCGAGGCATGCCCGGCGCGGCCCTTGAACTGCATCAGCACCGAGCTGATGCCACGGTGCGCGAGTACCGCTTCGCTCATCGTCGGCTCGGCCACCAGCACCGCTTCATACGCAATGCCACGGGCGAGGAACGCGGCGATGCAACGCGGGTCGTTGGCCTCCTCGTCGCTGGAGAACAGAAACGCGGCGTCGCCATCACTGGCGTTCGCAGCCGCCACCAACGCCGCCGCGGCGCCCTTGATGTCGCACACGCCCAGTCCGATCACGCGGTCCTCGGCGCGCCGCATCACGTGCGGATCGGCCGTCCAATGCGGCGAATCCGGCACGGTATCCAGGTGCACGTTGAACAGGTACTTCGGGGTGCCACGCACCGCATACAGGCTGACTGCACCGTCGCCATGGTCGATCACTTCCACATTGAACCCGGGCAGGTTCGCACGCAGGTAATCGAAGATGCCGCCGGTGGTGATCGCACGCGGCGGATTGCGCGTGTCGAACGACACCAGGGCCTGCAGTTGGGTAAGGGTGTTTTCGAGCATGCGGGTCAGTCCTTCACTGCGGCAACGGCCGCATCCTGGTAGATCGTGGGTCGCGCAATTTCCATCAGCAGCTCCGGGCGCGCCGGAGCATCGAATCCGAAACGCGCGTACAGGCCATGCGCGTCGCGGGTGGCGAGCATGAAACGGCGCAGGCCCTGCAGCGCCGGCTGCGCCAGCAACGCCTCGATCAACGCCGTGCTGTAGCCGCGCCCCCGGTGGTCGGGCAGCACGAACACATCGGCCAGGTAGCCGAAGGTCGCACCGTCGGTGATCACCCGGGCAAAGGCCACCTGACTGCCATCGTCCAGATAGCCGCCGATGCACAAGGAGCCGTCGATCGCCCGCTGCACCGTTTCCCGTGGAATCCCTTCGCTCCAATACGCTTGGGTCGACAGATACCGGTGAATCAGCGCGACATCGAGCCGCTGTTTATCGGTGCAGACGTGCAGGTTCATGGTCTCGGTCCAGTTCAACGCCCGGCGGGTGGCGCGCACCCGCCGGACACGTCGATCAATCGATCAGCGATTCACCTGCGCATACAACGTCGAGCTCATGCCGAACAGCTTGATGAAGCCTTCGGCCTCTTCCACGCCCCAGTCGGCCGACTGTGCATAGGTGGCGCCCTTGGCGTTGAGCAGGTGCGGCGACTTCACGGCCACGGCATCCACACGGCCACCACGGGTCTCCAGCACCACTTCACCGTTGACCTTGGTCTGCGAGGACTTCAGGAAGGCCTCGATGTCGGTCTTGAGCGGGTCGTGGTAGAAGCCTTCGTACACCAGCTCCACCCACTTGCGTGCCACGTCCGGCTTGAAGCGGTTCTGCTGCTTGGTCAGCACCGCATCTTCCAGCGCACGGTGCGCGGCCAGCAGCGAGACCAGGCCCGGCGCTTCAAACACGATGCGGCCCTTCAGGCCGATCACGGTGTCACCGGTGTAGACGCCACGGCCGACGCCGTACGGGGCGAACAGCTTGTTGAGCTTGGCCAGGATCTGCTCACCCGGCAGCGCCTTGCCATCCAGCTCGACCGCTTCGCCTTCGACGAACGTCAGGGTCACGGTGAGCGGCTCGACCGGCCATTCGCTGCGCGGGGCGCACCAGCCGCGGGCACCCTCGCCCGGGGCTTCCCAACGGTCGATCTCGCCGCCGGACATGGTCAGGCCGAGCAGGTTCTCGTTGATGGTGTAGGCCTGCTGCTTGGCACGCACGCCGAAGCCACGCTCTTCCAGGTACTTCTGCTCATAGGCGCGGGTCTGGGTGTGTTCCTTCTGGATCTCACGGATCGGCGCGACGATCTGGTAATCGCCCAGTGCCTTCACGGCCAGGTCGAAACGGACCTGGTCGTTGCCCATGCCGGTGCAGCCGTGGGCGATGATGTTGGTGCCCAGCTCGGCGGCGCGCTTGAGCGCGGCATCCACGATCAGGTAGCGATCGGAGACCAGCAGCGGGTACTGGCCCTGGTAGCCTTCGCCGGCCCACACGAACGGCTTGACGAAACCACTCCAGATCGCCGGGCCACCATCGACGGTGACGTGGCTGGTGACGCCCAGCTCGGCGGCACGCTGCTCGATGAAATCGCGCTCTTCGTCATCCACGCCGCCGGTATCGGCGAACACGGTGTGCACGTTGTAGCCGCGCTCCTGCAGGTAAGGCACGCAGAAGCTGGTGTCGAGTCCGCCGGAGAAGGCCAGGACGATGTCTTTGTTGCTCATGGGGGTCAGGTCCAATAGGGGGATGCGGTAAGAATCTGGGTTGGTGCGGGTAGAGCCACGCCATGCGTGGCTGCACCATTGGAGGCGTTCGATCAGCGGCTGATCAATGCCGACATGATCGCCTTCTGCACATGCAGGCGGTTTTCGGCTTCGTCGATCGCGATGCACTGCGCCGAATCCATCACGCCGTCGGTCGCTTTCACGTTGCGACGCAGCGGCAGGCAGTGGCTGAAGACACCGTTGTTGGTGAGCGCCATCTTGGCTTCGTCGACGATGAAGTGCTTGTACTGATCGCGGATCGGCTTCTCCGGTTCCCAGTTGCCGAAGAACGGCAGCGCGCCCCAGCTCTTGGCGTACACCACGTCCGCGCCGGCGTAGGCACTGGCGATGTCATGGCTGACCTGCAGCGAACCGCCGCTCTCGGCGACGTTCTGCTCGGCCCAGCCCATGTAGCGCTCATCCAGGATGTAATCCGGGGTCGGGCACAGCAGGGTCACGTCCATGCCCATGCGGGTGGCGATGGTCAGCGCCGAGTTGGCCACCGCGGTGTTGAGCGGCTTGGGGTGATAGGTCCAGGTCAGCACGTACTTCTTGCCGCGCAGGTCCTGGGTGCCGAAGTGTTCCTGCAGGGCCATCACGTGGGCCAGTTCCTGGCACGGGTGGGTGATGGTTTCCATGTTGATCACCGGCACCGGCGAGTACTTGGCGAAGCTCTTGAGCACTTCGTCCTCGCGGTCCTTGGTCCAGTCGATGAACTTCGGGAAGGCACGCACGCCGATCAGGTCCACATAGCGGCCCAGCACTTTGGTCACTTCGGCGATGTGCTCCTCGGTGTCCCCGTCCATCACCGAGCCCAGGTTGAACTCGATCGGCCAGGCGTCTTTGCCCGGCTGCAGCACGATCGCGTGGCCGCCCAGCTGGAACGCGCCCAGCTCGAAGCTGGTGCGGGTGCGCATGGAGGGATTGAAGAACACCAGGGCAATCGACTTGCCCTTGAGCTCGTCGCCCAGTTTGTTGCGCTTGAACAACGCGGCCTGGGTCAACAGGGCATCCAGGTCGGTGCGGCTCCAATCCTGGGTGTTCAGGAAGTGCTTCAGGGACATCGATCGATCCTTTGCGGCTGGTTTTCCACCGTTTCCGGCAGGGGTTGGGGGCGCCGGGGCGCGTTCAGGGCTCAACAAAACGTATACAGATGAAACTTTTCAGATCGTAGAAACGAAAAAACCCAGCGCGGGGGCTGGGTTTTCCAAACAGGCAGCACGAAGCTCCGGTTACCCAGCGAAAATGTGGGGTTCCGGTCGGCGGGCACGCGACGTCATGCCCGTAGCCATACGGGCGGCGCTGGTGTCGTGCTGGAAGTCGGTGAGTTTCATGGCCGCCCATCTTTGCATGCACCCGGGGCGGGTGCAAGGCCTGAATGGAAATTCAGGTTGAAGGCGTCGCCCGTGAGGCGACGGGAGGTGTCACGGGTTGGCGCCACCGGCCTGCTCGTTGCCCACCCACGGGGTGATCGAAACGCGGATCTTGAGCCGGTTGCCCGGGTCTTCAGGCAGGCGGGAACGGTACTTGGTGCCCTTGTAGACGTAGTCCACGTCGTAGGCGATCGGGCGGCGGAACTCACGGCCGACCGGGATGATCTTGCAATCCCGGGTCAACAACGGCCCGGTGTTGGCCGGCGTGGCCTCGACCACCACCGTTTCTGAGTAGCCACTTTCGTCGGTGCTGCCGTCCTCCCGGCGGAAGATCGAGCGCACCGAATCCATGAAGCGGCCGAAGCGGCCCTTGTCTTCCTGCGGCTCCTCGCCGGTGACGTTGACCGGCGCGAGCGTGCGGGTGGAGACCGGCTCGCAGTGCTCTTCAGTGCGGGTGGCGCGCAGGGTCTGGAAGACCGGCTCGACGTTGAGCACCTGGGCGTAGTCGAACTTGACGTTCTCCACGATCACCACCCGGTTGCGCACCTCACCCTCCTGGGCGCACGCCCCGAAGGCGGCACTTCCGAGCAGGCAGACCAGCGTCAACAACGAAGCGGATTTCATTGGCAACAAGGAAAAGGACAAGAGGGATAGTTTAGGCAGTGGCAAGCACAAGGGGCTGAACATTACCCTTCCGTGACGCTTCTGCCCATAGGCCGGCCCCACCCGCGGGGCCGGAAGCCCGCCACGACGGGACGGAACGCCTGAAGCCTTCAGCCACACCGCCGGCGGCCGGGGCCGCCTGCCTGCCCTGCCCACATCCCCCCAAAGCCCCCGACACGTTCTAAAATCGACCGCTTACCCCCGCTCCCGACCCTCATGACCCTGCGCCTGCACAACAACCTGACACGCCAGCTCGAACCGTTCACCCCGCTCGATCCGACCTGTCCGACCCTGTATGTGTGTGGCCCCACGGTCTACAACTACGTCCACATCGGCAATGCCCGTGGGCCGGTGGTGTTCGGCGTACTGGCCGACCTGCTGCGCCGCCGCTTCGGCGGCCTGCGCTATGCCCGCAACATCACCGACGTGGATGACAAGATCAACACGGCCGCGCGCGAGCAGCACGTCCCGATCAGCACCATCACCGACCGCTTCGCCGCCGCCTACCGCGAGGACATGGCCGCGCTGGGCGTGGTGCCGCCGGATATCGAGCCGGAAGCCACCGCGCATATCCCGCAGATCGTGACGATGATCGAGCAGCTGATCGCCAACGGGCATGCCTATGCGGCCGAAGGCCACGTGCTGTTCTCGGTGGGCTCCTACGCCGAGTACGGCAAGCTCTCGCGCCGTGACCCTGACGAGATGCTGGCCGGTGCGCGCGTGGATGTCGCCCCGTACAAGCGCGACCCGGGCGATTTCGTGCTCTGGAAGCCCTCCAGCGACGACCTGCCCGGCTGGGAGTCGCCCTGGGGCCGTGGCCGCCCGGGCTGGCACATCGAGTGCTCGGCGATGGCCGCCGCGCACCTGGGGCCGACCATCGATATCCATGCCGGCGGCGTGGACCTGCAGTTCCCGCACCACGAGAACGAGATCGCCCAGAGCGAGTGCGCGCACGGCGGGCAGACCTTCGCCCGGTTCTGGCTGCACAACGGCATGCTCAACTTCGGCGGCGCCAAGATGAGCAAGTCGATCGGCAACATCGAGCGCGTGCACGATCTGGTCCGCCAGCATGCCCCCGAGGCGCTGCGCTATGCCTTGCTGTCGGCCCACTACCGGCAGCCGCTGGACTGGTCCGATGCGCTGATCGAGCAGTCGGTGCGCACCCTGGACCGCCTGTACGGCACCCTGCGCGATCTGGTCGGGGTGGACGCCGCTGCGGTGATTCCGGCCGAGATCGAGGCCGCGCTGGATGACGACCTCAACACCCCACAGGCACTGGCCGAGCTGGCCCGTATCGCCGGTGAGGCACGCAAGGCTGCCGACGCCGACAAGGCGCACTGGAAGTCCGCGCTGCTCGGTGCCGGCCTGGCGCTGGGCCTGCTGCAGCAGGATCCCGCGGCCTGGTTTGGCACCGCAGGCGGCAACGACGACGATGCGGCGATCCAGGCCCTGATCGATGAACGCGCCGCTGTCAAGCAGGCCCGCGACTTCGCCCGCGCCGATGCGATCCGCGACCAGTTGGCCGCCGAGGGCATCGTGCTGGAAGACACCGCCCAAGGCGTGCGCTGGTCGCGCAAGCGCTGAACGACCGCCCGGCTGACCGTCGGGCGCTACCCGACACCGCCCGATCCACTGGGCATTGCCATGACATCGCCCCGGCCACGGACGGCCGGGCTGCCTCCCCCCCGCAACTGCACGGTCACCCACGGACGGCGAACACCGACCCGGAGCCCCCATGACCCCCACCTCCCCGTTCCCGCTCGAACCCACCGCTGCTGAAGCCCAGGCAGCCATCGCCGAGGAATTCGCGTTCTTCGGTGACTGGTCCGAGCGCTACCAGTACCTGATCGACCTCGGCCGCAAACTGCCCACGTTCCCGGAAGAATGGAAAACCGAGGAACATCGCCTGCTCGGCTGCCAGTCCATGGTCTGGATCGTGCCGGACGGCAATGCCGAGGCGCTGCGCTTCCACGCCATCAGTGATTCGGCGATCGTCTCCGGGCTCATTTACCTGGCCCTGCGCGTCTACTCGGGCCGTTCGGCGGCCGACATCCTGGCCACCGAGCCGAACTACATCCAGGACATCGGGCTGTCGCGCCACCTGTCGCCGACCCGCAGCAACGGCGTGGCGGCGATGCTGGCCTTCATCCGCGACACCGCCCAAGCGCAGTCGTGACGCTCTCCGCCGATCCGCAGGAGCCGGACAGCGCCCTGCAGCTGCTGGCCCGCCCGGGCTTTTCGCTGGTGCTGGCGTACCGCATCTTCGCGATGCTCTCCTACCAGATCGTCGCGGTGACGGTCGGCTGGCATATCTACGAGGTCACCCGCAATCCGTTCTCGCTGGGCCTGGTCGGCCTGGCCGAGGTGCTGCCGTTCTTCTGCGTGGCGCCGTTTGCCGGCTACCTGGTCGACCACCTGCCCCGCCGCCGGCTGGGCATGGTCGCCTGCAGCGGGCTGGTGATGACCGCACTGGTGTTGACCGCGGTCGCCCAGGGCTGGCTGCCGTTCCACGGAGTGTGGCCGATCTATGCGGCGATCGCCCTGACCGGCATGGTCCGCGCGTTCCTCTCGCCGATCTACAACGCTCTGTTCGCCCGCGTGCTGGAGCGTACGCAGTACGCCCGCGGAGCCGGCCTTGGCGCGGTCGTCTTCCAGGCCGGCATGGTGCTCGGGCCGGCCCTGGGCGGTGCGCTGGTGGCGTGGGGCGGCAAGGGCGTGGCCTATGGCGTGGCGGTAGGCGTGTCGCTGATCGCGCTGGGCTGCCTGGCGGCGCTGCGCGTCTCCGAGCCGGTGCACACGGGCCCGGCGGCGCCGATCTTCAAGAGCATCGCCGAGGGCGGCCGGTTCGTGCTGGGCAACAAGATCATGGTCGGGGCGATGGCGCTGGACATGTTTTCGGTGTTGCTCGGCGGCGTGGTGGCGATGCTGCCGGCGTTCCTGCACGAGATTCTGCATCACGGCCCGGAGGGGCTGGGCGTGCTGCGTGCGGCGCCGGCGCTGGGTTCGGTGTGCGTGGGGCTGTGGCTGGCGCGTCGGCCGCTGCAGCGCAATGCGGGGCGTGTGCTGTTGTTCGCGGTGGCCGGCTTTGGCCTGTGCGTGATCGGCTTCGGGCTGTCGTCGAATTTCTGGCTGTCGGCGGCGATCCTGTTGTTCTACGGTGCGTTCGACGGTGTGTCGGTGGTGGTGCGTTCGACGATTCTGCAGTTGGCGACGCCGGAGGAGATGCGTGGTCGGGTGTCGTCGATCAATGGCATTTTCATCAGCTCGTCCAATGAGCTGGGTGCGTTCTATGCGGGCACGATGGCCAAGCTGTTGGGGCTGGTCCCGGCGGTGGTGCTGGGCGGCTTTGCGGTGTTGAGCGTGGCGGGCATTACGGCGTGGAAGAATCCGACGCTGCGGCGGTTGAACCTGCGCGATCTGCATTGAGCATTTGGCCGGCTCATTGCTTGGTGCTGGCCAGCTGGTTGGCTGGCGCCGCGCGGTTGGGGTGCATGCGTTGTCGGCTCGGCGCCTTCCTGTGCCTGGGGTTGGGCGGCCGGGCAGCGCAGTGCAGGACCCGCCGTAAACCCATCCATGGGGGCTCGTAGTGCGGCATCCATGCCGCACACGGTCCTTCACTGCGCCACCCGTCCACCCATGGACAGTGGGTTGCTTGCGCGGAATCAACAGCGAAGAACAAACGACGACAGGCAAAAAGCAAATAGCCGGCTCCTCACCGCTTATCACTCACGGAGTGCGACGCCGGTTGTTCGCTGTCAGCTGTCAGCGCTTAGCTTTTGGCTTTTGGCTGTTAGCTGCTGGCTTACGACATACCGCTTACGGCTTGCGGCTTGCGTCTTGCGGCTTCGGTCTCGCCTCCGGGTGCCAGCGGATTGCAGATTGCGTAATTTTCGGCGCGCCCGCCTAGCCGGTAGATCCACACCACACATGAATACCGCGCGCCGCGGCACAAGCATCCAGACCAGCGTTTGGTAGTTCCTGAAGGCCCAGCCAACCCTGGCAGCTGATTCAGAGCGTGCCGAAAGCGGGAGTCCAGGCTCTTCCAGCCGCCCACCCGTGAACGTATCGGGAGTGGGTCGGGTAGCCCGGTCCGGGACCGTGTGCGGCATGGATGCCGCACTACGAGCCCCCATGGATGGGTTTACGGCGGGTCCCGGACCGGGCTGCCCGACCCACTCGAGCACCAGACAGCAAGGCGCCAACACCCTTCGCGACCAACCCGAACCAACCCGAACCAAAAACAAACAGCCAGCCAAAAAAAACCCGGCCGAAGCCGGGTTTTTTCGTAGAACAGCACAACCAACAGCGCGATCAGTCGCCCTGCTGCTTCTGCAGATGCTCCCAACGCTCCTGCGCATCGATCGTGCGCTCAGCGGTCAGGCGGGCTTCCAGACGGTCCAGGCCAATTTCTTCGCCCGTATCCACACAGAAACCGTAATCGCCATCTTCCAGACGCTTCAGCGTGCTGTTGATCTTGCCGATCAGCTTGCGATAACGATCGCGGGTACGCAGTTCCAGCGAGTTCTCGGTCTCGCGGGTGGCGCGCTCGGCCTCATCGCCGATATCACGCACTTCCTCCTGCAGATTCGCGATGGTCTGCTTGGATTCCTCCACCAGATCATTGCGCCAGTGCTGCAGGCGCTGGCGGAAATACTCCAGCTGCAGCGGGCTCATGTATTCCTCTTCCGCGCTCGGCTTGTAACCGTCGGGCAGGATCGGACGACCGGTGGCTTCGTCAGTCTTGTATTCCACCACCTTCACCTTGGTGCGAGGGGCCGGGGCGGCCGAACGCGCTGCCACGGCAACGGCGACCTTGCCGACCGGACGGGACACGGGCTTGGGGGCGGACTCGGACTTGGCGGGGGTTTTTGCAGGCGATTTCGAAACGGGCACGGGATTCTTGTTTTGCGGGGCCTTGGAGGCGGCGACAGGGGCGACCGGCGCCGGCGCGGACGCCGGAGAAGGTGCCGCCTTGGCCGGGCTCTTGGCCGGGACAGACTTGGCCG
This sequence comes from Stenotrophomonas sp. Steno-Z10-BAI, assembly GCF_056393115.1. NCBI lineage: Bacteria > Pseudomonadati > Pseudomonadota > Gammaproteobacteria > Lysobacterales > Lysobacteraceae > Stenotrophomonas > Stenotrophomonas sp. Steno-Z10-BAI. The sequence goes on from NZ_JBWJOZ010000001.1 coordinate 93,124, forward strand.
GCGCCGGCGATGCCGGCTTCGGTGCGGACTTCACTACGGGTGCTGCAACCGGCTTGGTGGCCGGCTTGGGTGCCACGGGCTTGCTGGCGGTCTTGCTGGCCTTCACCGGCGTAGCCGGTGCCTGCTTGACTGCGGTCTTCTTCGCCGGTGCCGGCTTGGCCGCCGGTTTGGCGACAGCAGGCGTCACGGTCTTCTTGGCTGCCGTCTTGCTGGCAGCGGCTTTCTTGACGGGCGCCTTGCTCACCGGCTTGCCTGCCGCGCGCTTGGCGGGCGTGGCAACCGGCTTGGCGACCGTCGACTTCTTGGCAACGACCTTCTTGGCGACGGTCTTCTTGGCCACCACCGTCTTGGCAGCAGGCTTCTTGGCGACAGCCTTCTTGACGGTCCTGGCCGGCGACGTGCTGGCCGCCTTTTTAACGGGTGCCGTCCTGGCCGCCGGTTGTTTGGATGCAGGCTTGCCAGCCGGCTTGGCGGCCGGCTTTCTGGCAACGGACTTGGCCGCCAACTTCTTTACAACAGGCTTGGCGGTTTTCTTGGCGGCCTTGACGGCCTTCTTTGCAGTTTTTTTAGCAGCCACGAAACGCTCTTCCTTGGATTCCCCGGGGCCCGGGAAAGCGGGCCTTTATAGCCTACCCGACCAGCAGCAGCAACCACACCGCCTACTCCGTTCAGCCCCGGAGTCGCAAGGCGTGCGACCGGTCCACCTGGCAGGCGGGCCAACGTGCGCAGTTCGGTACCTGACCCGGCGACACCGCCGGGGTGGCCCGTCGCGCGCGTGGGTGCGGACGGGTCCAACGCCCCATCCTGCGACAAATGCGCCCTTCATGCCAACTGGAATAAGATTGGGAGGTGATCTCACGCCTGCTCATCGCCCTGCTGCGCTTCTACAAGCGCTTCATCAGCCCGTTGCTGGGGCCGCGTTGCCGCTTCATGCCCAGCTGTTCTGAATACGCCATGCAAGCCATCGCCACCCATGGCCCCGCGCGCGGCAGCTGGCTGGCCGCGCGCCGGCTGGGCCGCTGCCATCCCTTCCATCCCGGTGGCATCGACGAGGTGCCCCCGCGCGCCGCGCATGACGCCACCTGCCGCTGCACAGGAAAACACTGAATGTCCTCCACGCTCATCGTCAACGCCCGCCTGGTCAACGAAGGCACCATCACCCAGGGTGACCTGCGCATCGAAGATGGCCGCATCGCGCAGATCGGCCCCGGTTTGGATGCCCGCCCCGGCGAAACCGTCGTCGACGCCGCCGGCCGCTGGCTGCTGCCGGGCATGATCGACGACCAGGTCCATTTCCGTGAGCCCGGCCTGACCCACAAGGGCGACATCGCGACCGAATCGGCCGCGGCCGTCGCCGGGGGCCTGACCAGCTTCATGGACATGCCCAACACCAATCCACCCACGCTCAACGCCGAGATCCTGCAGTCCAAGTACGATGCCGCCGCCGGCCGCGCACGCGCCAACTACGGCTTCTACATGGGCGCCAGCAACGACAACCTGGCCCACATCCAGTCGCTGGATCCCAAGACCGCGCCGGGCATCAAGGTGTTCATGGGCGCCTCCACCGGCAACATGCTGGTCGACAACCCGGAAACGCTCGATGCGATCTTCCGCGATGCGCCCACGCCGATCATCACGCACTGCGAAGACACGCCGATGATCGATGCCAAGGCCAAGGAGTACGCCGAGAAGTATGGCGATGCCCTGAGTGCCGAGCAGCACCCGGACATCCGCTCGCGCGAGGCCTGCCTGAAGTCCTCCGAGCTGGCCGTGTCGCTGGCCAGGAAGCACGGCACCCGCCTGCACGTGCTGCACATCTCCACCGCTGATGAGCTGGCCCTGTTCGAACGCGGCCCGCTGATCCGCGCCGATGGCAGCCGCAAGCAGATCACCGCCGAAACGTGCATCCACTTCCTGCGTTTCGACCGCAGCGATTACGCGCGGCTGGGCAACCTGATCAAGTGCAACCCGGCGATCAAGGAAGCCAGCGACCGCGAAGCGCTGACCCGCGCCGTGGCCGATGACGTGATCGACGTGCTCGCCACCGATCATGCGCCGCACACCTGGGAAGAAAAGCAGAAGCCCTATGCACAGGCGCCGTCCGGCCTGCCGCTGGTGCAGTACGCGCTGGTCGCCGCGCTGGAACTGGTACACGAAGGCAAACTGGAGATCACCCAGGTCGTGCAGAAGTTCGCGCACGCGCCGGCGCAGTTGTTCGATGTCAGCCAGCGTGGCTACCTGCGCGAAGGCTACTTCGCCGATCTGGTGCTGGTCGAAGACGTGCCGTTCACCGTCAAGCGCGAAGACGTGCTGTCCAAGTGCGGCTGGTCGCCGTTTGAAGGCACCACCTTCCGTTCGCGCATCGCCTCGACCTGGGTCAACGGGCAGTTGGCGTGGGATGGCGAGAAGCTGGTGGGCTCGCCGAACGGCCAGCGCATGAGCTTCGACCGCTGATGCGGGCACGGGTGTTGCGCGCGGCCCTGGCGGCCGCAGGCGTCGCGGCGATGGGCAGTCTGCTGCCCTCGCCCGCCGTGGCCCAGGCAGATGCGCGCGTGGTGTTTCCGGCCAGCGCCTCGCAGGGCGCGATGGTGATCGGCAAAGTGCCGGCCGGCAGCGTCGTGCAGTACGGCGGCCGCACCCTGCGCGTGAGCGGGTACGGCAGCGTGGTGTTCGGCATCGGCCGCGATGAGAAAGGTCCACTGCAGGTGCAGGTGACGCGCCCGGACGGCGGCAGCGAAACGGCCAGCATCGCGGTCACCCCGCGTGACTGGCCGACCGAGCGCGTCAACGGCGTGCCGCCCAAGACGGTCAATCCGCCGCCGGCGATTGCCGAACGGATCAAGCGTGAGCAGGCGCAGGTCACCGCCGCGCGTGCCCGCGATGACAATCGCGCCGACTTCGCACAGGCCTTCATCTGGCCGGTGCAGGGCCGCATCAGCGGCCGCTTCGGCAATGCGCGCGTCTATAACGGCCAACCCGGTTCGGGCCACTCCGGCATGGACATCGCGGTGCCGACCGGCACCCCGGTGAAGGCACCGGCCGCCGGCGTGGTCACCTTCGCCGGCCCGGACCTCTACCTGACAGGCGGCACGCTGCTGCTGGATCACGGCTTCGGGATCAGTTCGAACTTCCTGCATCTGTCGCGCATCGACGTGAAGGTCGGCGACCGCGTCGAGCAGGGCCAGGTGATCGCCGCTGTCGGTGCGACCGGTCGCGCGACCGGCCCGCACCTGCATTGGGGCATGAACTGGTTCGATACCCGCATCGACCCGCTGCTGGTGCTGGAACGCGGAAAGTAACGGAGGGCCGGCCGCTGGCCGGCACCCACGCTCAGCCTCGCGCAGCCCACCAGGTCAGCCACAGCGTACGCATCGGCGTGGCCTGGTACTGACGGTCCTGCGCCCAGGTCTGCTGGCGGGCACGGGCCAACGCGGCGTACAGCCGGCGGGGCCGCGGGCCGGCAACCCGCGCCGGCCACTTCGCCAGCAACTGCTGCGCCCACCTGCGCGGTGCGGCGGTGTCATCCTCGGCCAGCAGCGAACGCGGAATGGCGGCAACGCCACTCTCGTGCAGCCGCTGGGCCAGGGTCTGCACCAGCACCGGGGTGGCGACATCGCCACGCGCCGGGGTATCGAACATCACCGCTTCGACCGCGGCCACCGCGGCCGCATAGGCCTGCAGCGCGCGCAGCGCCTGCGCCGGATCGACCGGCACCGCACGCGCGTCGATCAGATCCGGCAGGGTCTCGGCCAGCTGCGCCCACGGCGCGCGCACCGGCTCAAGCACGCGGCCCAGCGGATGGCGCGAGCGCTGTGCGGACCAGCTGCGCAGCTCTTCACCCCACCACGCCAGTTTGGCGTCGGACGGCAACGGGTCGCCGGCGGTATTGAGGATGTCGTCGAACTCCTGCAGCAGCGAGAACCACGCCACCACCAGGGTGCGCTGGTGCTCGGGCACGAAGCGTTCGGCCACCTGCCACTCGGGCCAGCGGGTCCGCCACTTGTCCAGGAAACTGTCCAGGGCGCTGGGAGTACTCACGGTGTATTCCTTGAAAGGCTAGAGCGTGCGCGGAAGCGGCCACGCCTTGGCATGTTGCAGGTGTTCGGGACGTGCGATCAGCGTGTCGGCGCCCCAGGCCATGGGATCGTCGGCATCGAGCCGATAGCCCCACAGCGCGGCGACCGAGGCCATGCCGGCGGCGTTGGCGGCGACGATGTCGCGCTCGTCATCGCCCACGTAGACACAGGTACCCGGGGCGATGCCCATGCGCTCGGCGGCAGCCAGCAGCGGCAGTGGATGCGGCTTGCGCTGGGCCAGGGTATCGCCGCCGATCAGCACCTTGCAGCGCTGTTCCCAGCCCAGCTGCGGCACGATCAGCCGGGCCAGGTATTCGGGCTTGTTGGTGACGATGCCCCACGCGCAGCCGGCCGCATCGAGCGCGTCGAGCATCCCGGCGATGCCATCAAACAGCACGGCATGCTGGCCGATCAGGCCTTCGTAGCGCGCCAGGAACTCCGGCACCAGCGCATCACGCTCGGCCTGCCCCAGCTCGGGAAAGGCCACCGAGACCATCGCACGCGAGCCCTTGGAGACCACCGGGCGCAGCGCACCCAGGGTGATCGGCGCGCGCTCGCGCGCGGCCAGCATCGCGTTGGCGGTGGCCAGCATGTCCGGTGCGCTGTCCAGCAGGGTGCCGTCCAGATCGAACAGCACCGCCGGCGGGAAACCGAACTCAGACACGAGCCGCGTCGTCCGGCTTGACCGCGTGGGCCAGGTAATTGATGTCGGTGCGCGTGCTCAGGCGGGCACGGTTGCGCCACGGCTCATACGCCATGCCGCTGACATCGCGCAGGTTGAAATCGGCCTCGCGCAGCCACTTGCCCAGCTCGGCCGGCTTGATGAAATCCTGGTAGTGGTGCGTGCCCTTCGGCAGCAGCCGCGCCACGTACTCGGCACCGACGATCGCCACGGCGAACGCGGCCGGGGTGCGGTTCACGGTGGACAGGAACAGCTGGCCGCCCGGCTTGAGCAGGCGATGGCAGGCGGCGATGATCGCGCCCGGGTCCGGCACATGCTCGAGCATTTCCATGCAGGTGACCACATCGAAGCTGCCCGGCTGTTCGGCGGCCAGGTCTTCAGCGGCCTGCACGCGGTAGTCGACCGTGACGCCCGACTCCAGCCCGTGCAGGCGGGCGACCTTGACCAGTTCCGGGGCCAGATCGATCGCGGTGACGTCCGCGCCTTCCTTGGCCAGCGCCTCGCTGAGCAGCCCGCCACCGCAGCCGATATCGAGCACGCGGGCACCGCGCAGGGTGACGCGCTGGGCGACGTACTGCAGGCGCACCGGGTTCAACGCGTGCAGCGGCTTCTGCGGGCCATCGACGTCCCACCAGCGGTTGGCGAGCGCGGCGAACTTGTCCAGTTCGGCCTGATCGAAATTGGTGGAAGCATGGGGGGTGTTCATGGGGATCCTTGATGCATCAAGCACGGATGTGTCGGATACGCTCGCGCCACTGGCGGGCGTTGGCGACGATCGCGGCGGTGTCCATGCCGACCAGTTCGCGCTGGACCAGCTTGGGCTGGCCGGCGATCCAGACATCGCTGACCTGGTGGCGGCCGGCGGCGTAGACAAGCTGCGAGAGCATATGGTGCAGCGGTTGGGTTTCCAGCGCGGAGAGATCCACGCAGACCAGATCGGCCTGCTTGCCGACCTCGATCGAGCCGATGCGGTCGCCGAAGCCCAGCGCGCGTGCGCCGCCCAGGGTGGCCGCGCGCAGCGTGGTGGCCGCGTCCAGCGCGGTGGCGTCATTGGCCACGGCCTTGGCCAGGATCGCCGCGGTGCGGTTCTCGCTGAACATGTCCAGGTCATTGTTGCTGGCGCAGCCATCGGTGCCGATCGCCAGGTTCACACCGGCGCGCTGCAGCGCGCACGCCGGGCAGAACCCGGAGGCCAGCTTGAGGTTGGATTCGGGGCAATGCACCACGCTGACGCCGCGCTCGGCGCACAGGTGGATCTCGGCCTCGGTCAACTGGGTCATGTGCACCGCGATCAGGCGGTCGTTGACCAGGCCGAGCCGATCCAGACGCGCCAGCGGACGCTGGCCGTGCAGCTTGAGCGAGTCGCTGATTTCCTGCGCGGTTTCATGCGTGTGCAGGTGCACCTGCATGTCCAGCTGGTCGGACAGCATGCGCACGCGTTCGAAGTTCGCGTCGTTGACGGTGTACGGCGCGTGCGGGGCGAACGAGGTGCCGATCAGCGGATCGTTGCGCCACTGGTCGTGCAGCTCGCCGGCCTTGGCGAAGTACTCGTCGTCGGTCTTGGCCCAGGCCGTCGGGAAATCGATGATCACCGCACCGACCAGCGCACGGAACCCGTGCTGCTTGTAGACGGCGGCCTGGACGTCGGAGAAGAAGTAGTTTTCGTTGGCGCAGGTGGTACCGCCGCGCAGCATCTCGGCGATCGCCAGGGTGGTGCCATCGGCCACGAACTCCGGCCCGATCACCGCCGCTTCCACCGGCCAGATGTGCTGCTGCAGCCACACCATCAGCGGCAGGTCGTCGGCGACGCCCCGCAGCAGGGTCATGGGATTGTGGGTGTGCGCGTTGACCAGACCCGGCATCAACGCCGCGTCCGGGCGGGACACGGTCTGCTTGGGCGCAAAGCGCTCGCGCGCTTGGGCACGCGGCAGGATCGCGATGATCTCACTGCCACGCACGGCCACGGCATGGTCTTCCAGCACCACCGCATGCGGCTCGATCGGGACCACGTAACCGGCTTCGATCAACAGGTCACAGGCTTCGGGAATGCGGGCGGTGTCGGTCATGCGGGCTCACTTTGCTGGAGAAACAGGTCAGCCTACGGCAGGGCCTACCTCGAACCTTCAGAAGACCGGTCCCATGCTGGACGGCTACCGCGATGCTTCTGGAGGACTAGCCCCTGAATCAGGGACGGCCGCGAAGCGGCGGGGTGTGGATGCTGGTGAGTTGGGGCCCACGATCCGCGGCGCGGATCGTGGGAGCGCCAGCGCGGATGCGCTGCCGCGTACCCGGATTACTTGCCTGCGCGTGCGGAGTATTCGCCCGAGCGGGTGTCGACCTTGATGATTTCATCCTGGTTGACGAACAGCGGCACGCGGACCACCGCGCCGGTTTCCAGGGTGGCCGGCTTGCCGCCGCCGCCCGAAGTGTCGCCACGGACGCCCGGATCGGTTTCGGTGATCTTCAGTTCCACGAAGTTCGGCGGCTGCACGAAGATCGGCTCGCCGTTCCACAGGGTGACGATGCAGGACTCTTCGCCCTTCAGCCACTTCTCGGCGCCGCCCATGCCGGCCTTGGTGGCCTGCACCTGCTCGAAGGATTCCGGGTCCATGAAGTGCCAGAACTCGCCGTCGCTGTACATGAAGTCCATATTGGTATCGACAACATCGGCCTTCTCCACGTCATCGGTAGCCTTCATGGTCATTTCGACCACACGGCCCGACTTGATGAAGCGGTACTTCATGCGGGTGAAGGCCTGGCCCTTGCCCGGCTTGACGTATTCGGTCTCGGTGATGACCGCTGGTTCATTGTTGACCAGGATCTTCATCCCGTTCTTGACGTCGTTCATGCCAACAGTGGCCATGCTGAAACTCCTGAATGGGCAAACGCCGCGCAGGCGCGGCGAGCCGGATAGAATGGGAAATCCCACCGACACCGGTGGGGTGACTCGATATTTCTGACCCACATGATAACCGCAGGCCCCCATTCCATGCAGCTTTCCGCCATGCCCCTGGCCGCCCCCGTCCGCTGGCAGCAACGGTGGCGCGAGGCGATCCGCGACCCGCGCGAGCTGCTGCGCCAGCTGGGGCTGGATCCGGTGGCGCTGGGGGTCTCTGACGAGGCGGCCGGCCAGTTCGCGGTGCGCGTGCCGCAGGGCTTCGCGGCCCGGATGCGCCATGGCGACCGGCATGACCCCCTGCTCCGCCAGGTCCTGCCGATCACCGACGAATTGAAGGTCGTGCCCGGCTTCAGCCTGGATGCGGTGGGCGACGGCGCGGCCAAGAAGGCCACCGGGGTCATCCAGAAATACCGCGGCCGTGCCCTGCTGGTCACCACCGGCAGCTGCGCGATCAACTGCCGCTACTGCTTCCGCCGCCATTTCGACTACGGCGCCGAGAACGCGGCCCGCGAGGGCTGGCGCGATGCGGTCGACGCGATCGCGCAGGACCCGGACATCGACGAGGTGATCCTGTCCGGCGGCGACCCGCTGTCGCTGGCGACCCACAAGCTGGTGGAGCTGACCCAGGCCCTGAAGCAGATTCCGCACCTGCGCCGCCTGCGCATCCACAGCCGCCTGCCAGTGGTGCTGCCCGAACGCGTGGACGACGAGCTGGTGCAGTGGATCGCCTCGCTGCCGTGGCCGGTCGCGTTCGTGATCCATGCCAACCACGCCAACGAATTCGATGCGACCGTGGATGCTGCGATGGCGCGCCTGCGCGCGGCCGGCGCCACCCTGCTCAACCAGGCGGTGCTGCTGCGCGGGGTCAACGATTCGATCGAGGCGCTGCAGGCGTTGAGCGAGCGCAGTTTCGCGGCGGGCGTGCTGCCCTATTACCTGTACCAGGTGGACCGGGTCGAAGGCGTGGCCCATTTCGAAGTGGCCGACGACACCGCCAAGGACCTGCATGCACAGCTGACCGCACGCCTGTCCGGCTACCTGGTCCCCAAGCTGGTCCGCGAGATCTCCGGCGACAGCAGCAAGCGGCCGGTCTAGCGTCAGCTGCCCGATTCGAGCAGCTGCACCACCTCGGTCGCGCTGACCGGGTGGCTCAGCCAGTAGCCCTGGGCCAGGTCGCAGCCGCGCTGGGCCAGCAGATCGAACTGCACTTCCTGCTCGATACCTTCGGCCACCACGGTGATCCCCAGCGCATGGGCCATGGCGATGATCGCCGTGGTCAACGCCAGATCGTCCGGGTCACGCTGCATGTCGGCCACGAAGCTCTTGTCGATCTTGACCCCGTCCACCGGCACCTGGCGCAGATGGCTCAGGCCGGAGAAGCCGGTTCCGAAATCGTCCAGCCAGACCTTGACGCCGGTCCGGTGCAGCTTGTCCAGCAGCGCGGCAGCCAGCATTTCATCGCCGATCACGGCGGTTTCGGTCAGTTCCAGGTGCAGGCGCGACGCCGGCAGCCCGGTGTCGCGCAGGCACTCGGCGACCAGAGTCGGCAGCTCGCCGCCCCGCAGCTGGCGCGGTGACACGTTGACCGAGACGAACAGCCCTTCACCATCGGCGCCGGGTGGCCACTGCACCGCCTCGGTGCAGGCCGCGCGCAGCACCTTGGGGCCGATCACCTCGATCAGCCCACTCTGCTCGGCCACTTCAATGAACACCGAGGGCGGAATCGTGCCCAGGGTGGGGTGCTGCCAGCGCAGCAGTACCTCCACGCCGACCATGCGGCGGTCGCGGGTCCGGTAGATCGGCTGATAGGCCAGCCGCAGCTCGCCGCGCTCCCAGGCACCGCGCAGCTCCTGCTCCATGTGCACGCGGCGCTCGACCGCATGGTCCATCGCCCGGCTGTAGTAGCGGTAACAGTTCTTGCCGGCCATCTTGGCCTGGTACATCGCGATGTCGCCGTTCTTGAGCAGCGTGGTGGCATCGGCGGCATCGTCCGGAAACAGGGTCACGCCGATCGAGGTGCCCAGGAACAACTCGCGGCCCTGCACCACCAGCGGCTTGCCCAGTTCACGCACGAGTATCTCGGCCAGCTCACGGGCCCCGGCGGGAACATCGCCGTCACCGATCAGGATCACGAACTCATCGCCACCGAAGCGCGCCAGCAGCGCCTCATCGCCGCCGGCCTGGGCCACCGCCGCGCTGATCCGCTGTGCGAACTGCAGCAAGGCCTCGTCACCGGCCTCGTGGCCCAGCGTGTCGTTGACGCGCTTGAAATCGTCCATGTCAGCGAACAACAGCCCCAGCCGATGCCCGGAGGCCCGCGCCGCCATCAAGCGGTGATCCAGTGCCTCGCGGAAAGCCAGCCGGTTGGTCAGCCCGGTCAGGGCATCGGTATAGGCCATGTGCCGCACCTCACGGTCGTGCCGGGCAATCGCCTGGCTCATGCGACCGAACGCGCGCATCAGCTCACCGACCTCATCCTGGCGCCGGATCTCCGGCATCTGCAGGGTGTAATCGCCGGCCTCGATCTGGCGGGCGGCACCGGCCAGCCAGCGGATCGGCGTGACCAGGGTGCGCTGCACGTAGATGATCACCACCGCGCCGATTCCAACCAGCAGGCCGAGCATCAGCAGCAGCCAGCCCAGGTGCCGCTTGCCGACCTGCTGCAGGCGATCGCCCAGGGTCTGGTTGGCCTGCTGCTCCATGGCCTGCACATCGTCCAGCGCCATGCCCACGCGCACGCCGCCGATCCGCTGGTTGCCGATCATGATCGGCATCGCGTTGTCGAGCACCTTGGGCGACTGCTGCACCACCAGCGCGCGCGCGCCGGCCGCGCCCGCCGCGAGCGGATCGGTCATCGGCTGGCCAAACTCGAGCACGTCCACCGTGCCGTCGTGGATCAGCCTGCCGTTGTCATCGAATACCAGCACATAGCGCACCACCTGCTGCCGCGAGGTATTGCGTACCAGCGCGCCGACCTGCTCCAGGTCGTTGTAATAGAGCGGATTGGCCAGCGCATCGGACAGCTCCCGCGCCAGCGCTTCGCCACGGCTGCGCACACTGCGGTCGAACAGGTCATGGATGACCGTCCCGCTGAGGTGCTGCACCTCATCCTGCATCGTCGCCTGGCGCCCCAGCACCACGGCCACGATCGCCACCACGACCAGCATCGCGCCGCCCATCGCCAGCACGAAGCGGGCCTGCATTCCCGAACCCAAGCGACTCATTCCACTTCCATCCGCACGCGCGTCAAGCCTTGTTTCAATTCATCCAGCCGGTGCTGCATCTGCGCATCCACCCGGTGGAACCCGGACGTACCAAAAAATGTTTTCAATGCCGGCTGCGCCTGCGGATCCGATGCGGCATCCAGCAGCACCTGCTGCAACCGGTCGCGCACCTTCGGATCCAGGTCGTCACGCACCATTTCGACCGCACGCGGATACGGTTCGGTGCGATGGATGATGCGGAAATCGCGCAGGAAATTGGCCGGAATGCGCTTGGCATCGGACCAGTCCACGCTGCTCACCGCACCGGCATCGACCAGCCCCTTATGGACGAACGTGGCGATGTTCGATTCCGACCGGGCGAACACGTAACCCACCGTATCCGGCGCGGCGACATCGCCGATCGAGGCCAGGATTTCCGGCGTCTCGCCATGCTGCAGCAGGGTCATCACCGGCACCAGATACGCGCTGGTGGAGGCCACGTTCTGCAACGCCAGGGTGTGCCCACGCAGGTCTTCCAGCGTCTGGATGGGGCTGTCGCGGCGCACGAAAAACACGGTGTAGTAGTCGCGAACGCCGCTGCGCTCGGTCAGCAGCAGCGGCCTGGCGCCGCTGCGCAACCCCAGCGCGACGGCGGTACCGGAGGTCTCGGTCACCCAATCGACACGGCCGCGGCGCAGGTAACTGCCCATCTGCTGGGTATCGCGCGCCATCAGGATGCGGCCTTCGGTGATACCAACATCGTGCATGCGCGGAATCACGTAATCGAGCAGGGGCTGCAGTTGCGCATAGTGTGACCTGGGGTCGTCGCTGATCCGGCCCAGCACCAGCACTTGAGCGGGCCCGGCCCACACCGGGCCGGTCATCGCGACGATGGCCAGACACAGCACTACGCTCTGCAGCAGCCTTCGCAGTCCCGACAAGCCCATCACTCCCCCCAAGGAATCGAGACAGACTACCCGAAAAAATGAGAACTGCGTCAGCTTACAGGGGCTTATTGGTCGCCAATCGCGCCATGCGCTGTGCGTCGGAGAGGATGCCGCGCAGCAGGCGCACTTCCTGTTCGCTCAATTCGGTGCGCAGGAACAGGCGGCGCAGCTTGCGCATCGCCGATTCAGGGGCACGGCCCTTGTGGAAATCGATCTCATCCAAGGTGTCACCCAGCTGGCCGAACAGGCCTTCCACCTGGGCATGGCTGGCCGGCGCTTCGCCGAAGCCGGGGTCGGCCGGGGCGGCGGCCGGGGCATCGGCCGCGCCGAGAATGGCCATGCGCACTTCATAGGCCAGCACCTGGACGGCGGCGGCCAGATTCAATGAACTGAAGTCCGGGTTGGACGGAATATGGACGGCGGCGTGGCAGAGCTGCAGCTCTTCATTGGTCAGGCCGGTGCGTTCACGGCCGAACACGAAGGCCACTTCGGCCGGCTCGGCCGCCTTGGCCAGCACGCGCTGGGCAGCCACGGCAGGCAGCAGTTCTTCCAGCTGGACCCGGCGCGAGCGGGCGGTACAGCCCAGTACGAACCGGCAGTCGGCCACGGCCTCGGCCAGGGTCGCCACGACCGGCGCGTCGCCGAGGACGTCTTCGGCACCGGCCGAGCGGCGGAAGGCCTCTTCATCCAGCGGTCTTTCCGGGGCGACCAGGACCAGGCGGCCCAGGCCCATGGTTTTCATGGCGCGTGCGGCCGCCCCCATGTTTCCGGGGTGCTGGGTGCCGACCAGGACGAAGCGGATGCGGGCGGGAGCGGTTTGAACGGACATGAACAGGCCAAATGCGAGCAGGACAGCGACAAATGGTAAACTGTGCGGCCGGCCTCTGCGCCGGGACCGCTCTTTTCCCCCGCCAAACCCCTACTCTGCCTTTACGGGAGCTTTTCGCCATGCAGAAACCCGCCGTCACCGTCATGGTCAAGGCCGCCCGCCTCGCCGGCAACGTCCTGTTGCGCAACATCAACAAGCTCGAGGCGTTGAACGTCGTGCAGAAGGGCCGCATGGACTATGCCAGTGAAGTCGATGCAGATGCGGAAAAGGTCATCGTCAAGGAACTCAAGCGCGCCTATCCCGAATACGGGATCATGGGTGAGGAAGGTGGCGTGCAGTCGGTCAACCGTTACATGTGGGTCATCGATCCGCTGGACGGCACCAGCAACTACCTGCGCGGCTTCCCGCATTACTGCGTGTCCATCGCCCTGGTCGAGAACGGTGAGCCGATCGACGCGGTGATCTTCGATCCGCTTCGCAATGAACTGTTCACCGCCAGCCGTGGTGCGGGCGCGGTGTTCAATGACCGTCGTATCCGGATTGCCGAGCGCAAGGATCTGGGCGGCGCGATGATCCATACCGGTTTTGCACCGCGTGAGCGCCAGCGCACGAGCGCGCAGCTGAAGGCGGTGGACGCACTGCTGGTACAGGCCGAAGACGTGCGCCGCACGGGTTCGGCGGCGCTGGATCTGGCCTATGTGGCCTGTGGCCGTGCCGATGCGTACTTCGAGGCCGGTGTGAAGGCCTGGGACATCGCCGCCGGTGTGCTGCTGGTCCGTGAGGCCGGTGGCCGTGTGTGCGATTTCAAGGGCGCGACCCCGGCCCGCATGGACAGCCGTGGTCCGGAAACCCAGCAGATCGTCGCGGGCAACGTGAAGATCAGCGATGCGCTGCAGAAGGTGCTGGTCAATACGGGCTACGCGGCGGAGTTCGACGCGAAGTTCTGATCGGGCTGGATCTGATCTGCAGGATGACGGCGCCTTCGGGCGCCGTTGTTGTTTGTGGGCTGTCATCGTGCGCCGTTCTGGACGCGTCATAGCGAGCCTGGCTCGTCGTGCTTCGGTAGTGCCGACCGCTGGTCGGCTGCTGTTGAATGCTGGCAACGGTAACGGCAACGGCAGCGGCAGCGCTTCCATTGCTGAGGGCGAGAGGCCGGTGGGTAGCCTGGGCCAAGACGCGCCGTAAACCCATCCCTGGGGGCTCGTGGGCGCCATCCATGGCGCCCTGACGGTCTTGGCCCAGGCTACCCACCGGCCTCTCGACAGATCTCGATGTGGCGGATGGGAGAGCTCAACGCTCCTGACATCTACTGGACGGCACTGACATTTTTTGGTCGCGGGCGCTCGCCCAACAAAAAACGCCCGGCGGGAGCCGGGCGTTCTGCTCTGCGCACTGCGGTGTGGGTTACACCACGGTGTTGTTGGCGGCGCGCAGGGCGGCGATGCGCTCGTCCAGCGGGGGGTGGCTCATGAACAGCTTCTTGGCGGCGCCGCCGGCGATGCCGAAGGCGGCGATCTGGGTCGGCAGCGTGCTCTGGCCGTGGTTGACCTTCAGGCGTTCCAGGGCGGCGATCATCTTCTGGCGGCCAGCCAGGTGGGCGCCACCGGCGTCGGCGCGGAATTCGCGGTGACGGGAGAACCACATGGAGATCATGGTGGCGAACAGGCCGAACACCATTTCCAGGACGAACACGATGATGTAGTACGCAAAGCCGCGGCCGCCGCCTTCGCGGTTGCCGGACAGGGCGCTGTCGATGAAGCCGCCGACGATGCGGGCCAGGACGATCACGAAGGTGTTGAGCACACCCTGCAGCAGGGCCATGGTAATCATGTCGCCATTGGCGACGTGGGCGATTTCATGGCCGAGCACGGCTTCGGCTTCGTCTTCGCTCATGTTGTGCAGCAGGCCGGTGGAGACGGCGACCAGGGCCTTGTTGCGGTTGGCGCCGGTGGCGAAGGCGTTGATTTCCGGGCCTTCGTACACCGCCACTTCGGGCATGCCGATGCCGGCTTCACGGGCCTGGCGTTCCACGGTGGCCAACAGCCAGCGTTCGGTCGGGTTGCGCGGCTCGGTGATCACGACGGCGCCGGTGGAGCGCTTGGCCATGAACTTGGACAGCAGCAGCGAGATGAACGAGCCGCCGAAACCGAAGATGGCCGCGAAGACCAGCAAGCCGCTCATCTGGTTGGGATTGACGCCCAGTACCGACATCACGATGCCGGCCAGGATCAGCACCGCAAAGTTGGTCAGCAGGAAGAGAGCAATGCGACTGAACATGGGAAAAGGACGCTCATGGGAGGTTGATGAGTGCAAATCTGCGGTGACTTCAGCTTGAATTCAAGTCGCAAACTGACCGACGATTCATAGTCCATGTCTGATTCCTCCTATTGCGGGCGCTTTGCGCCCTCGCCTACCGGCCCCCTGCACCCCGGCTCGCTGCTGGCGGCGCTCGGCAGTTGGCTGCTCGCCCGCCACGCCGGCGGCCAGTGGCTGGTGCGCGTGGAGGACGTCGATCCTCCTCGAACGGTGCCTGGCGCGGTGAGCGGCCAACTGGCCGCACTGGCCGCCTTCGGGCTGTGCAGTGACGGGCCGATCGTCCATCAGAGCCAGCGCGATGCGCTGTACCAGGGCGCGCTGGACCGGCTGCTGCGCGAGGGCAAGGCGTTTGCCTGCCACTGCAGCCGCAGCGAGCTGGCCGCGCAGGGCGGCATCCATCACCACTGCGTGGCCCGCGCCGCGCGTGCGCAACCGGCGGTGCGGCTGCGGGTGCCACCGGGCAGCGTGGTGGGGTTCGACGACGGCTTGCAGGGCCGCATCGTGCAGGACGTGCACTCCGAGGTCGGCGATTTCGTGCTGCGCCGGGCCGATGGCTTCTGGGCCTATCAGCTGGCAGTGGTGGTCGACGATGGCGCGCAGCGCGTGACCGACGTGGTGCGCGGGGCCGATCTGCTCGAATCCACGCCGCGCCAGATCCTGCTGCAGCAGGCCCTGGGTCTGCCGACACCGCGCTACCTGCATCTGCCGCTGCTGCTCGGCCCGGAGGGGCGCAAGCTCTCCAAGTCCGAGGCGGCGCTGCCGGTGGACCCCGCCCAGCCGCTGCCAGCGCTGCGCCGGGCATGGGCGCAGCTGGGCCAGGATCCGGCGATCGGTGCAGGGGCCGATGAGGTGGGCGGGTGGCTTCGGCAGGCGGCCGATGGCTTTGATCCGGCGCGATTGCCACCGGGCGACATTCCGCTGCCGCACGCCGCTGGCGAGGCCGCCCCTTTTGCCCGCTGATGTTGCAGAATCCTGTTCCCCCTTGTTCGCCCTGCCTTTCGGAGTAGCTGCTCATGACATCTCGCGTCGCACTGGTCACCGGTGGTACCGGCGGTATCGGTACTGCCATCTGCCAACGCCTGGCCGACCAGGGCCATCGGGTCGCCACCAACTACCGCGACGAAGCCAAAGCCAAGGCCTGGCGCGAGAAGATGTTGGCGCGCGGCTGCGATGTGGCGATCTTCCCGGGCGATGTGTCCGACCCGGGCACCGCCGAGAGCATGGTGCAGGCCGTTGAAGCGGCGCTGGGCCCGGTCGAGATCCTGATCAACAACGCCGGCATCACCCGAGACACCACCTTCCACCGCATGCGTGCGGACCAGTGGCACGACGTCATCAACACCAACCTCAACTCGGTGTTCAACGTCACCCGCCCGGTCATCGAAGGCATGCGCCGCCGCGGCTGGGGCCGGGTCATCCAGATCAGCTCGATCAACGGCCTGAAGGGCCAGTACGGCCAGGCCAACTACGCCGCCGCCAAGGCCGGCATGCACGGCTTCACCATTTCGCTGGCGCGCGAGAATGCGGGCTTCGGCATCACCGTGAATACGATTTCGCCGGGCTACGTGGCCACCGACATGGTGATGGCCGTGCCGGACGAAGTGCGCGCCAAGATCATCGCCGACATCCCCACCGGCCGCCTCGGCAAGCCGGAGGAGATCGCCTACGCGGTCGCCTTCCTGGTCAACGAGGAAGCCTCCTGGATCACCGGCTCCAACCTGGACATCAACGGCGGCCACCATATGGGGTGGTAACGGCCGAAATTGCTGCACTCCATGTTGCGCAACATAAATGCGGCCCCTTGCTACCTATGGCGGTTGCATAGGCTGCTGCACTGCGCCATGCTGCGCGCCTACTGTGATGAGTGACTGCTTCATGGCTGCGACCCGCATTATCAAGAAGTACCCGAACCGCCGGCTCTACGACACGGAAATCTCCAGCTACATCACCATAGAGGATGTGCGCCAGCTGATCCTGGACGGTGAGGACTTCGAGGTGCGTGATGCCAAGAGCGGCGATGACCTGACCCGCTCGGTGCTGCTGCAGATCATCGCCGACCAGGAGCAGGACGGCGAACCAATGCTGTCCACCCAGCTGCTCAGCCAGCTGATCCGCTTCTATGGGGACTCGCTGCAGGGCTTCATGGGCAATTACCTGGAGCGCAGCATGCAGGTCTTCCTGGACCAGCAGCAGCAGTTCCGCCAGCAGATGGGCAATCTCCTCGGCCAGACTCCCTGGGCGATGATGAACCAGCTGACCGAGCGCAACATGGAGATGTGGCAGGACTTCCAGCGCAACATGGGCACCGGCTTCGGCGGCCGCCCGGGTGGCACCGGGACAGGTACCGGCACGGGTACGGGTACGGGTACCGGCAAGAAGCCGGAAACGCCGGCACCGGGTGCAGGCAAAACCCGCCGCTGAGCCCCCGGCGTGGCGCAACAAAGAAAAAGGCGCAGCCCTCGGGCCGCGCCTTTTCTCGTTTCGGGGCCGGGCGACGTCACCGTCGCCGGCCGTCCAGCCCTATCGCCGTCCGGCCGCGCGCATCAGCGCTTGGGCTTGGCACAGCCGGTGCAGACCCGCTCGACCTTGTAGCCCTTGGCGCGCAGCTTCTCGACCACGCCGTCGTTGCCGAGCAGATGCAGCGTGCCGACCACCACCATCGTGCCGCCCTGCCCGGCCTGCAGATGCTGCTGCAGCTTGGGTACCCAGGCATCGTTGCGGTCGGTGTTGATGCGCTTGTACAGCTGCGGGTACTGGCCGCGCATCTCGGTGGCCATCGAGGTCCACAACAATTTGTCGTCGCCACGGCGCCAGGCATCGTGCAGCTTGCGCCCCATCTCGTCGCCCTTGCCGGCCTGTTCCAGCGCTTCGGCCACCATCTGCTGCTGTTCCTTGGCCGTCATCCCCGACAGCACCGCGATCTGGGTATCGATGTCTTCCAGCCCGGCGGTCGCCTTGCCGGCACTCGCGGCGCGGGTCATGAAATGGCGATCCAGGCCGAGCGCGGGGTCCAGTCCCATCTTGGTGAACTGGCTCAGGGTGATGGTCAGGCCGACGAACCACGGCTTCATGCCCTGCAGTTGGGCCAGCGGCAGCTTGTTCTCCTGCGCATAGGCCTGCAGCCTGGTCCAGGTCGCGGCGTCCAGGTCGCGTTTGAGCTCCGAACCATCAGTGCGCATCGCGGCCTGCACCATTTTCTGCGCCAGCTGCGGCGATTCCATGTCCTGCGGCGACAGCTCGAACACCACCCGCTGCGAGGCCGTGAACGCCTGGTCGACATCGGCAGAGAGCGGGTAATCGCTCGGCTGCAGCAGATGGAACGAACCCAGCAGATACAGGCGGCTGTCGCCCGGGCCGGTCACCTTCCACAGCAGCGGGACCGGCGGGGTGGCTTTCGCCGCTGTCGGCACGCTCGGCGCCACCGGGCGCGCGTCGGCGCTGCCCGTACCGAACAACAGGCTCGCAGCGATCAGCAACGGGGACACGACACGCGACAACATCGAGATCATCAAGCCTCTCCTTCAGGGGCGTGGTACGCCTGCTCACCTGCGTCCACACGCAGGTCCAGGCGGTTTTCAGGGGGTGTCAGTGGACAGGTCGCGAACGGCGTGAACGCGCACGGCGGGTTGTAGGCGTGATTGAAATCGATCACCACCCGGCCCTGCGCGTCGGGCGCGGGCAGATCGAGATAGCGGCCAGCCGGATAGCTGCCGTGGCCGCTGGTGCGATCGCCGAAGATCACGAACAGCTCGCGCCCAGGCTCGCCGATCGCCTCCAGCCGCCAAGTGTGGCCGTCGCGTTCGAATTCCAGCGTGCCGGCATTGGGCATGTTCGTGGTCAGCCCGGTGATGTCCACGATCGGCAGCGTCTTGCCGGCCGGATGTGGCACGAAGCGCGCGGTGATGCGCCACGACGGGCCACCCGGCCAGTAGGTCAGGCCGGTGAAGTTCGTCCGCGAGGGGGCATCGGCGTGCTTGACCCGCAGCGCGAAGCGCTCACCGCGATGGATCAGGCTGAGCCGGCCCTTGTCGTCACCGAAGGCGATGACTGTCGGGGTGGGATCGCGATCGCTGAAGAAGCGGATGCGGCCGGTGACCGGCTTGCCGTCCACCTGCATCGGAACCCCGCGTTCGGGCGTGAACCAGACGGTGTTGCCGTCACGCGCGACCATGCCCAGCTTGTCCGGGCCGACCGCCAGACGGATGCCGCTGCCCGGCCCACGCCCGATGTAGTGCGCCTTGTATTCCAGCCAGTGGAGGCCAACCAGGCTGGTCCAGCCATCGGCGGCGTGCAGTTCTTCGTAGCGCTGTTGGCGCCACTGCTGTTGTTCGGCGGCGAAGGCCGGATCGATCGCCACCTTCGCCGGTGCCGCCTCGTTCTTTTCGCCGCATCCTGACACGCTCACTGCCAGCAGCAACGCGGCGGCCCACACTCCCCAGTGCTTCATGACCTTCCTCTCAACGTCCGCGCAGGAACCAGCGGTCGATTTCCGCCAGCGAAAAACGCGCCCAGGTCGGTCGGCCGTGATTGCACTGACCCGAGCGTTCGGTGATTTCCATGTCGCGCAGCAGGCCGTTCATTTCCGGCACGGTCAGGCGCCGGTTGGCGCGCACGGCACCATGGCAGGCCATGGTGGACAGCAGTTCGTCGCGGGCACTGGCGATGCGTCGGCTCTGGCCATGCTCGCGCAGGTCGGTCAGCACGTCGCGCAGCAGCGCTTCGGGTTCGGCATTGGCCAGCAATGCCGGAATGCTGCGCACATGCAGTGAGCCCGGCCCAGCGCGGGTGATTTCAAAGCCCAGCGAGGTCAAGGTCTCGGCCTCGCGCTCGGCGGTGTCGGCATCGCGTTCGCCCACCGCCAGGGTGATCGGCACCAGCAGCGGCTGCGCATGCAGGCCCATGCCATCGTGCGCGGTTTTCAGGCGCTCGTAACCGATGCGCTCGTGCGCGGCGTGCATGTCCACCACGATCAGGCCTTCGGCGTTCTCGGCGAGGATGTAGATGCCATGCAGCTGTGCGATCGCATAGCCCAACGGCGGTACGCCACTGTCGGCTGCGGTCACCGGCAGGCCGTTTTCGCTCGGCATCGGCGCCAGGCTGCTGGTCGCTGCGGTACCGCCCGGCGCGCCATACAGCGCTGCATAGGCGGACGGCGCATCGGCCACACGCAACCCCAACGGTGATTGCTGCGGGCGCCAGTCGCCGCCCATGCCACCGCCAGCGCCGTTGCCGGCGAGTGCATAGCCGGTACTGCCCGACGACGGCAGCCCGTAAGCGGGGGCCGCCGTGGCGGCACTCTCGGTGGCATGCACCTGGGGGCCGGCCGCGGTCATGCCGGCACGGGTTTCGGCCAGCGCTTCCTTGAGCGTGCGGTAGACGAAATCGTGGATCAGGCGCGAGTCGCGGAAGCGCACTTCATGCTTGGCCGGATGCACGTTGACATCGACGCGGGTCGGGTCGAGTTCCAGGAACAGCACGTACGCGGGCTGACGACCGTGGAACAGCACATCGCCGTAGGCCATCTTCACCGCATGGGCAACGCTGCGGTCGCGCACCGAGCGGCCGTTGACGTACAGGTACTGCTGATCGGTGCTGGCCCGCGAATAATGCGGCTGCGCGATCCAGCCGTGCAGACGCAGGCCGGCACCGCTGTGATCCACGCGCAGTGCCTGGTTGGCGAAGTCTTCGCCCAGCGTTTCGCCCAGGCGCGCATCCGAGTACAGATCCCCGGGCTTGTAGCGGCGCGAGGGTTTGCCGTTGTGCGACACGCGCAGCTCCACATCCGGACGCGCCAGCGCGAGCGAGCGCAACCACTCTTCGATATGGCCCAGCTCGGTGCGCTCGGCGCGCAGGAACTTGCGGCGCGCCGGCACGTTGTAGAACAGCTCGCGCACTTCTACCGTGGTGCCGGGCGCCTGCGCGCGCGGGGTGACTTCGCCCAGCCGGCCGCCCTCGATATGCAGGGCCGAACCGTGCTCGTCGATGGCGCGGCGCGAGCTCAGGGTGAAGCGGCTGACCGAGGCGATCGACGGCAGCGCTTCGCCGCGGAAGCCGAGCGTCGCCACCGATTCCAGATCATCCAGGCTGGCGATCTTGCTGGTTGCATGCCGCGACACGGCCAACGGCAGCTCTTCCGGAGCGATGCCACCGCCGTCGTCGCGGATGCGGATCAGCCGCACACCGCCCTCTTCCAGGTCGATATCCACGCGGGTCGCACCGGCATCCAACGCGTTCTCGACCAGTTCCTTGACCACGGACGCAGGGCGTTCGACCACTTCGCCGGCGGCGATCTGGTTGATCAGGATCTCAGGGAGTTGGCGGATGCTCATGCGCACCTCCAGGCAGTGGAGGTGGCAAGCATGGCAGCGGTGGGAATTCGGGAAACGGACGTCATCCCGTGATGATAGCGTGCGCCGGGCGGTGCAGCCCGGCGGGGTTACTTGCTGCCGCCCGCCACGGTGCCGGCGGCATCGATGTCAGCCTGCGCGCGCGCGGCGTACAGGGTGCCCGGCGGCGGCTGGCGGCTGAAGAAGGTGTGCACACCATCCAGCACCGCACCGGCGATCTGGCGCTGGTAGGCCGGATCGATCAGGCGGCGCTCTTCATCCGGGTTGGAGATGAAGGCGGTTTCGACCAGCATGGCCGGCATGTCCGAGGTGCGCAGCACCGCGAAGTTCGCACGTTCAATGTTGGGCTTGTGGTTCTTGCCGATCCGCTTCAGGCCGCCCAGCACATGCCCGGCCGCGTCTTCGGAGGCCTTCATGTAACCGCTCTGGGCCAGATCCAGCAGCACGTTGGCCAGGGTGCCTTCGGTCTGCTGCAGGCGCACGCCACCCACCAGATCGGCGGCGTTTTCCTTGTCGGCCAGCCAGCGCGCACGCTGCGAGGAGGCGCCCTTGGTGGAGAGCACGTACACCGACGAGCCGGTCGCGGCCCGGTTCTCGGCGGCATCGGCGTGGATCGAGATGAACATGTCGGCCTTGGCCGCACGCGCTTTCTGCGCGCGCATCGGCAGCGGAATGAACACGTCGCTGTCGCGGGTCAGGTAGGCCTTCAGCCCGGGCGTCGCGTTGACCTGGCGGGCCAGTTCACGTGCCACCGCCAGGGTGATGTCTTTTTCGCGCTTGCCGGTCGGGCCGACGGCGCCGGGATCCTGGCCGCCATGGCCGGGATCGATCGCGATCACCAGTGGACGCATGCCGGCGCGCATCTTCACGCGCGAAGCGTCGCTGGGCATGGCCGGACGCGGGTTGTCCTGCAGCGCCGGGGTCGGCGCGGGCGCCGGAACCGGCGCACTGGCCACGACCGCCGGGGTCGACTGGCCTGCCAGGATCGCGGCCGGCGACGCACTGTTGCTGGCCGCGTTGGCGGTCCCTGCGGCAGCGACGTTGACCGTGGTGGCCGTCGCGGCAGCCGGGCCCGGCGCCGAGGTGGCGACCGTGGCGCTGGCCTGCTGGCGTACCGACGCGGTCAGCAACGCGGTGGCGCGCGCGGCATCGCTGCGTGCCTGTGCCGTCTGGGCGGCGGTCGGTGCAGGGGTCGGTGCCGGCGCGGTGGCCGGCGTCGAAGCCGCTGGCGTGGGCGAAGGTGCTGCGGCCGGGGTGGGCGCGGGCGCACTGGCAACGGTGGCCGCGGCCGGCGCATCGCCCGGCCACTCGATCACCAAGCGCGACTCATTGCCCTGCTTGATCATCTGCGGGCGGAACGGCGCGACCGATTCGGCCAGATCGAACACCACGCGGAACGTGCCTGGCACCGGCTGCCCGGTGCGGACAGCGGTGACCACGCCCTTGGGCGCAGGCAGTGTGAGGTTGCGGATCGCGCTGGAATCCGGGAAATCCACCACCAGCCGGTTCGGACCGGCCAGGGACAGGGTCTTGTAGCCCCCGCTGCCGGCCAGCGAAATCTCCGCACGGGTACCGGTCGCACCGGTCTCCACGGCCACCTGGCGGACTTCGCCCGCCCACGACAGCGCGCTCGCCAGACAGAGTCCGACGGCAGTGCAGAGGGCGGCGAGTGATTTCCCCATTGGCATGGGTCTGGATTCAATCACCGCGCTGAATGAAATGCAACTCCTTTTCCCTTAATAATCCGTAACCTGCCGGTGTTTCCTAGTGTCAGCCGACAGAAAGGGCCTGCAAGTCACCCCCTTGGGGCAGCCGTGCGAGCCATTCACGACCGGCCGGACTGGTGGCGGTGAGCCGGGCGCGACGCCCCTGTCCTTGGATATCCAGGGCCACTTCGAGGTCCGTCGGCGGCAATGCACCGGCACCGCGCTCGGGCCATTCGACCAGCCACAGCGAGGCGCTGCCTTCGTCCAGCCCGAGGAAATCCAGCTCCTGCGCGTTGCCGATCCGGTACAGATCCAGGTGCCAGGCCTCGTGGCCGTCGGCCAGCGGGTAGCGCTCCACCAGGGTGTAGGTCGGGCTGCGGATCGCCCCCTGCACGCCCAGCGCGCGCAGCAGTGCGCGGGCCAGGGTGGATTTACCGGCCCCCAGGTCGCCCTGCAGCTGCATCACCGCCTGCGGCGGCCGGGTCGCGGCCAGCCGTTGCCCGAGCAGGTCGGTGTCTTCGGTCTGCGCGAGGAAAAACTCGATCATGTTCAAACGTCCGGATTGACCAACCGGCGCAGCGGCGCCAGCAGATCGGTGGGAAGCAGGCCCCGCTGGCCGTCACTGGCGGCGGCATCGCCGGCCAGGCTGTGCAGCAATGCGCCGGTGCTGGCGGCATCGAAGGCGCCCAGCCCCTGCGCACGCAGGGCGGCAATGATGCCGGTGAGCAGGTCGCCCATGCCACCTACGGCCATGCCGGGATTGCCGGCGGCCATCACCCGCGGCAGCGCATCGGGCGCGGCGACCACGGTGCCGGCGCCCTTGAGCACCACCACCGCGTGGAAACGCTCGGCAAGCGCTTTGGCAGCCGTGAAGCGGTCGGCCTGCACCTGCGCGGTGCTCAGCCCCAGCAGGCGCGCGGCCTCCCCCGGGTGCGGGGTCAGGATCGCGTCATGGAGTGGCTGCGGCGCCTTGGCCAGCAGGTTCAGGGCGTCGGCATCGATCACCAGCGGCTTGCCGCTGGCCAGCACCTGGCGCCAGAGTTCGTGCGCCCAGTCGTCCTGGCCCAGGCCAGGCCCGATCGCAATCACACCCGCGCGGGGCAGCAGGGCCTGCAGCTCCTGCGCGTCCTGCACGGCATGCACCATCGCTTCGGGCAGGCGCGCCAGCAGCGGTGCGACATGCGGTGACTGGGTCGCCACACTGACCAGCCCTGCGCCGGCGCGCAACGCCGATTCACTGGCCAGCATCACCGCGCCGCCGCTGCCGAGGTTGCCGCCCACGCACAGCACGTGGCCGGATTCGCCCTTGTGGGTGTTGGCGCGCCGCGCCGGCAGCTGCGCGCGCAGGCGCGGTTGCTGCCAGCACTCGGCGCTGTGCTGCACGCCTTGCCCAGCGTCTGCAGGCAGATCCAGCGCGGCCAGGCGGCGACCGCCGACATGCTCCAGCGCTGCGCCGGTATACAGCCCCTGGTGGCGCACGATGAACTGCAGGGTGACCGTGGCACGGATGGCAACGCCCGGCACGTGACCGGTGCGCGCATCCACCCCGCTGGGCACGTCCAGCGACAGCACCGGCACGCCAGCGCCGTTGATGGCCGTGACCAGATCCACCGCGGCACCGGCCGGCGCGCGGTTCAGGCCGATGCCGAACAGCGCGTCCACCAGCAGGTCCATCGGCGGGAGGACGCCATCGAAGCGCCCCACCGCACCGCCGGTGGCGAGGAACGCCTGCTCAGCCCGCTGCGACAACGGGGTAGCCGGCGCATCGGTGTCGAGCCGCAGCACCGTCACCGGGCGGCCGGCTTCACGGGCCAGACGGGCCAGCACGTAGCCATCGCCGCCGTTGTTGCCGGTCCCCACCACCACACCGATGCGCTGCGCCTGCGGCCAGCGCTCCAGCAGGCAGTGCCAGGCGGCCTGGCCGGCCTGTTCCATCAGCGAGGCACCCCCATCGCCCAGCAAGGCACTGGCCTGCGCATCCAGGCGGCGCGCAGCGGCGATATCGAACAGTTCAGCAAGCTGGGGCATGCCGGGATTCTATACTTGTCGCCCAGGCGCAGCCTTGCCGCGCCCTCCCCAGGCTCCGTTTCCGCCCAGGCCATGTCCGCCGTTCCCCTGCCCGCCCCCGTCCATCTGGCCCGTGCCGCCGAACGCATCCGTGCGATCGCGGGCGTGCACGGCTTCCAGCGCTGCGGGGTGTCCGGCATCGATCTGCGCGAAGACGAGGCGCACCTGGCCGATTGGCTGGGCAAGGGCCTGTACGGCACGATGGAGTGGATGGCGCGCCACGGCACGCTGCGTGCGCGGCCGGATGAACTGCTGCCGGGCACGGTGCGGGTGATCTCGGTCGGCATGGATTACGGCCACAAGGACGACGCCGAAGCCTGGGCCACCCTGCACGATGGCGACCGCGCCTACGTGGCGCGCTATGCGCTGGGCCGCGATTACCACAAGCTGATGCGCAACCGGTTGCAGAAGTTCGCCGACAGCATCGCCGCGGAGATCGGGCCGTTCGGCTATCGCGTGTTCGTCGATTCGGCCCCGGTGCTGGAGCGTGCGCTCGCCCGCAATGCCGGGCTGGGCTGGATCGGCAAGCACACCTGCCTGATCGACAAACAGGGCGGCTCGTGGTTCTTCATCGGCGAAATCTACGTCGACCTGCCGCTGCCGGTGGATACACCGGCCAGCGCACACTGCGGCACCTGCACGCGCTGCATCGATGTCTGCCCGACCCAGGCGATCATCGCCCCGCACCGCCTGGATGCACGCCGCTGCATCTCCTACCTCACCATTGAACACGACGGCGCGATTCCCGAGGACATGCGCACGGCGATGGGCAACCGCATTTACGGCTGCGACGACTGCCAGCTGGTCTGCCCCTGGAACAAGTTCGCCAAGCGCACCGACGAGCCGGATTTCCGCGCGCGCAACGATCTGGACACCGCCTCGCTCGCCCAGCTGTTCGCCTGGGAAGAAGATGAGTTCCTGCGCCGCACCGAGGGCAGCCCGATCCGCCGCAGCGGACATGAACGCTGGCTGCGCAACATTGCCGTGGCGCTGGGCAATGCCCCCACCCACGCCGAAACACTGGCCGCGCTGCAGGCACGACGCGAGCATCCTTCGACGATCGTGCGCGAGCACGTGGCGTGGGCGCTGCAGCAGCACGCCAACCGCACCTCCGAGGGATGAAGCATCGCCGCCGACGTGCGACCATGGACCCCCGTTCGTACCGTTTGGCCTGATTCCTCCATGGACCGCAGCGCGCAGATTCTCACGCCCAGCCAGCTCAACATCCTGGCCCGCGACCTGCTGGAAGGCGCGTTTCCCCTGATCTGGGTGGAGGCCGAACTGGGCAGCGTGACGCGCCCTGCCTCGGGCCATCTATATTTCACGCTGAAGGACGCGCGCTCGCAGATCCGCGCCGCGTTGTTCAAGCCCAAGAGCCAGTGGCTGAAGTTCGTGCCGCGCGAAGGCATGCGCGTGCTCGCGCGTGGCCGGCTGACCCTGTACGAAGCCCGCGGCGAGTACCAGATGGTGCTCGACCACATGGAGGAAGCCGGCGAAGGCGCCCTGCGCCGCGCCTTCGAGCAGCTCAAGGCACGCCTGGAGGCCGAGGGCCTGTTCGCGCCGGAGCGTAAACGACCGCTGCCGGCGCATGTGCGTCGCCTGGCGGTGATCACCTCGCCCACCGGCGCGGCGGTGCGCGACGTGCTCAGCGTGCTTGAACGGCGTTTCCCGATGCTCGAGGTCGATCTGCTGCCCAGCCTGGTGCAGGGCGACAGCGCTGCCGCGCAGATCACTTCGCTGCTGCGTGGCGCCGATGCCAGCGGCCGCTATGACGTGATCCTGCTGACCCGCGGTGGCGGCTCGATGGAAGATCTCTGGGCCTTCAACGACGAGCAGCTGACCCGCGCGATCGCGGCCAGCCAGACCCCGGTGGTGTCTGCCGTGGGCCACGAAACCGACTTCAGCCTGGCCGACTTCGCCGCCGACCTGCGCGCGCCGACGCCGTCGGTCGCGGCCGAACTGCTGGTGCCTGATCAGCGTGACCTGCTGCTGCGTGTGCGTCGCCTCGATGCACGTCTGGCGCAGCTGCAACGGCACAGCCTGGGGCAGGCGATGCAGCGCGCGGACCGTGCCCTGCTCCGCCTCAACGCGCAGAGCCCGCAATCACGCCTGCAGCTGTTGCAGCGCCGTCAGCAGGATGTCGCGCGCCGTCTGCACGCAGCGTGGTCCACACAGCATCAAGGCCGTCTGGCCCAGCTGCGCCACGCAGCGGCCGTGCTGCGCAGCGGTCATCCGCAGCGCCGGCTGGATGCCCTGCGTGAGCGCCTGCAACGCCTGCAGCCGCGTGCGGACAGCGCGATCGGTCGCCAGCTGCAGCGCGACGCCCTGCGCCTGCGGGCGCTCGCCCGTTCGATGGAGGCAGTCAGCCCGCTGGCCACCGTCGCGCGTGGCTACGCGATCCTGACCCGCGAGGACGATGGCAGTCTGGTGCGTTCGCCGTTGCAGGTGCGCCCGGGCGACACGCTCAAGGCACGCGTGCAGGACGGCGTGATCGACGTAACGGTCAACGAACCGGCGCGCTGATCCGGCGCGCCCAGGCCGCCGAGGTACGCCTTCAACGTCCCGCGCTTTCGCAGAATTTCTGCCGGTATTCCATCGCCTTGGGCATCAACGCCTGCAGGTTCTGGATGCGCGTGCCCGGGTTGGGATGCGTGGACGCGAATTCCGAGGTCGATTGCCCACCACTGGCCTGTCCCATCCGCTCCCACAGCGGAATCGCTTCCTGCGGATCGAAACACGCTGCCGCGGCCAGCATCAGGCCTACTTCATCGGCCTGGGTTTCATGGCTGCGCGCGTACGGCAGCAGGTAGCCGTAGCCCATCGCCGACATCATCATCTGCTGCTGTTGCGGGTCCATGCCGCTGGCGGCACCGGCCATCTGCCCGATCTGGGTCATCTTCTGCTGGGCCATGCGCTGGGCGCCATGGCGCAGCAAGGCATGTGCGATTTCATGCCCCATCACCACCGCCATCGCATCCACCGTACGCGCGACCGGAATCAACCCGGTGTAGACCGCCATCTTGCCGCCCGGCAGGCAGAAGGCGTTGGCCTGATCGGAGGGGATCACGTTGACTTCCCATTCGAAATCCCGCGCGAAATGGGCTGGCTTCAGGCCATGTTCTTCGGCGAGGGCGGTCTCCACCACGTCCACCTTGGCGATCAGGCGCTGGGCGATCGCCTGGATTTCGCGCGACTGCGGTGCACTGGGATCCAGCGGCCGCTCCTGCGCCAGGATCTCCTGGTAGGCCTGCAGGCCCAGCGCCTTTTCCTGGGTCGCATCGAGCGAGCTGTCGATCAGCACGCTCTCGCCGGTGTACGGATCCACCGCACGGTTGGAGAACCAATAGAACGCGGCATAGCCGGCGAAGGCCAGCAGTACCCACCAGCGGATGTTGCCGAACAGGCCCGGCCGCCGGGCGCGGCCCTGCTGCTGACCGCCGAATGGATCGTTGCGCATGCGCGTGGTTCCTGAGATGGCCGCGGCACCCTGCCCGACACTGTGCCAATCCTAGAACGCGCGCCGGGGGGCCGGGTGAAATCCCGTCACCCCACGACGGGGAGATCCCTCAGATGCCTCGGACCAGGCGGAAGCCGATCCGTGCGCTGGTGGTGTCCGAATCCTGCGATTGCCGCCAGGCCGCGCGGGTCTGTGCCGGCGCATTGGCCCAGTTGCCACCGCGGATCACGCGCTGCCGGCAGCCCGGGTTGAACCAGGCCACGCCATCGGACGGCGCACGCCGGTAGCTGGCATGCCAGCAGTCGGCCACCCATTCGCTGAGGTTGCCGGCAATGTCGTGCAGGCCCCACGGGTTGGGATCGAAGCTGGCCACCGGCGCCGGCCCCCAATACCCATCGCCGTAGCCGACGAAGGCGTTGTACCAGTGCCGCCCGGAGGGCGAGACATCCTCGGCCCCGGTGAAGTTGCCGGCGCGCGCGGGCGGTGTGCCCGCATCGCCCCACGGGTACCGGCCGCTGCTGCCGGCGCGCAGGGCGTATTCGAATTCGGCCTCACTGGGCAGCCGGTAGGAGCGCCCGGTCTGCTCGGACAGCCAGGTCGCGTAATTCTCGGCATCGCGTACGCTGACGTGCATCACCGGCAGGTTGGCGATCGCCTCGGCCCCGTTGTAGTCGGACTGCCAGTCCACCCCGCTGCGCCGGACGAAGTTGCCGCTGCGCTCGTCATACACGATTGAATGACCGCGCCGCGTGGCCCGGGGGCGGGCCTTGGTAGCCTGCACATAGCGGCGGAAATCGGCGACCGTCACTTCGGTGATCGACATCGCGAAACCGCGCTCGAAGC
The DNA here is from genome assembly GCF_056393115.1 of Stenotrophomonas sp. Steno-Z10-BAI. Classification (NCBI taxonomy): domain Bacteria; kingdom Pseudomonadati; phylum Pseudomonadota; class Gammaproteobacteria; order Lysobacterales; family Lysobacteraceae; genus Stenotrophomonas; species Stenotrophomonas sp. Steno-Z10-BAI. The sequence goes on from NZ_JBWJOZ010000001.1 coordinate 122,496, forward strand.
GCACGTAGTGCGCGGGCTTCTCGGCATCGGTCGCGCCGAGCTCGTTCTCGGCCGCACCCATCTGGAAGCCGCCGTGCGGCACCACGATCATCTGCGGCCCGCGGCCGCCATCGCGCAGCGCATCGCTGAACACCTGCCGCGGCCGGAAGCTGCCGTAATGGGTGACCAGTTCGATGCGCTCGCGCAGCTGCCCCACGACAGGATCACCGGGCAGCGCGATGCGCAGGGCATCTTCCAGCTTCTGCCGGGCCGGCTTGAGTCCCTGCGGCGTGGCCAGATCGCGCAGGCCCTCGTTACGCAGCCGCGCCAGGGTGTCGGAGCGGATCGTTTCGATACGTTCGAAGGCATCGGCAATGGTGATGGAGGAGTCCCGGACCTTGGCCGCTTCGGCCAGCCAGGTACCGGCCGTCGCGAAGTCGGCCGCCAGCGCCGCCGTCTCGGCACGCCGGATCAGCGCGCTCTCGGCCGCTGCCAGCCCTTGCCGGGCGCGGGGGTTGTCCGCGTCCAGTGCGAGTGCTTCACGAAAATTGGGAATGGCGCCATCGCCGTCTTCGCCGATGCGGTCCGCGCGCAGATCGTCTTCGCCGGCGCGGTTGTAGGCCACCACGCGCTGGGCAATTTCCACCCGCGACTGCAGCTCGCGCACCTTGGGATCGTCCGGCGCCAGGGTCAGCAGTACCAAGGCCATCTCGCTGGCCTGGGCCAAGGCCTCGCGCTGCTTGAGCGGCCGCTCCAACAAGGCGGACGCCTCCTGCAGCAGGCGTTGCCGCGCGCGTTTCAGCCCGGCCTCGGCCAGGCGGTCTTTGGGATCGTGCTGCAGCAGTGCAAGCCAGATCGGGATCGCGTCCTCGGCGGTGCGGTACAGCCGGTCTTCCTCGAAGGCGCGTGCGGCATCGCGGCGAGCCTGGACAACGTCGTCGTCAACGAGGGTGACGGCAGGTGGCTGCCAGCGCTCCACCGTCTCGGCAGCGTCCTCGCCTCCGATGGTGACCTGCGCCACCGGCGCGCTCGCTTTGGCCGGTGCGGCAGCCGGCTTGGCGGCCGGCGCTGCCGACGGTGCCGGCGCGGGCGCGGGCGCGGGAGAACATGCGGCCAGCATGCCCAACAGAGCAGTGAACAGCAGCGGCAATGGGCCTGACGGTCGCAAATGGGGGTCCTTGGGGCGTGTCATCGTCTTGCTGGTGCCCACGCCACGTCGCAAGCCGCCGCCCGGGGCGCGATGGCGATCCAGGGGGCATGCCGCAGGCGCAGGCAGGGGATCATCATAATCGCCACCGTCGCGGGGGGCGACCGTCCCCGGCCCGGGCGTTCATCACCGCACGGCGGGATGCCGGCCGTGGCGTGGCGTGGCGTTAGGCTATCCTCCCCGACCTGAGCACCCCTTTGCAGTACATGGAATCCCACGTGGCTTACTGGATCAAAACCCCGGCGGAACTGGACGAGCGCTACCGCCAGCGCCCCACCCGCATCGGCCTGGACACCGAGTTCATCCGCGAACGCACCTACTGGCCGCAGCTGGCGCTGGTGCAGATGGCCGTCGGCGATGAAATCCTGCTGATCGACCCGCTGATCCCCGGCATGAACGAGGCCCTGGCCCCGTGGCTGGCCGACACCTCCATCCTCAAGATCATGCACAGCGCCAGCGAAGACCTGGTTACCTTCAAGGTCGCCTGCGGCGTGCTGCCGCGCCCGCTGTTCGATACCCAGATCGGTGCATCGCTGGCCGGCATCGGCGGCGGCATGGGCTACCAGAAACTGGTCACGGCAGTCACCGGCGTCACCTTGGCCAAGGGCGAAACCCGCTCGGACTGGATGCGCCGCCCACTCTCGGAGGCGCAGCTGGAATACGCCGCCGACGACGTGGAATACCTGTTCCAGATCCACGACACCCTCGACGCGCGCCTGCAGGAACTGGGCCGCCGCCAGTGGCTGCAGGACGATGCCGAGCGCCTGCTCGCCAGTGTCGAACACGATGAAGAGCGTTGGCCGCACGTGGCGATGCGCTCGGCACAGTTCATGGATACCCCCGCGCAACTGCGTCTGCTGCGGTTGCTGCGCTGGCGCGACGTCCAGGCCCGCGCCAGCGACAAGCCGCGCAGCTGGGTGCTCGACAACGAACTGGCTGCGGTGCTCGCACGTACCCCGCCGGCCGATGTGGATGCGCTGTCCAAGCTGATGGAGGGCTTCCCGAAGGCCCCCCGCAAACTGGCCGCCCAGGTGTGGCAGGCGCTGATCACCCCGCTCGCCGACGAAGCCGAGGCACCGCTGGCGCTGCCGGCCAACGATGCCAACAAACAAGCCCTCAAGCGGCTGCAGGATGCCGTCAGCGCGCGCAGCGCCGAACTCGGTCTGCCCGATGGCGTGCTCGCCTCGCGCAAGCATCTGGAAAGCTACCTGGAAAGCCGCCAGTGGCCGACGGCGTTGGCCGGCTGGCGCCAGGCGCAGCTCGAACCGATCCTCTCGGCGCTGTTGCCGCCGACTGCATGAGCCTCACGCATCGGTGCGGATCTGACCGCACCGATGCGCCGCTCGCATCACCTTGCGAGTGCACTGACGACGGCCCACTGCCGTCGAATCCTGAACGAAGCGCACACCGTCCCTGACATGTCGTCATCGGCATGACCGCAGACACATACGCACGTTCAAACCGCATGCAAGAGTGAATCGCACGCAACGCTCCGCGCCTGCAACAGGCCCGGTCCGGACACGGCATCCCGCAGGACCGCGCCGTCGGCGCAGGTTCTGCCCACGCGGCTGCGCAAAGGACTCCCATGCATCTGATCGCGACTCGAAGGAACGCCCCCTCCCCTCGCCGCACCCCGCGCCGCCTGCAGCGCTGGCTCGGCGCGACCCTGCTGCTGGCGGCCACTACGGCCAGCGCTGCCGATGATCTGAACGAACGGCTCGCACAGGCCCTGCAGGGCACCGCCACGCCTGCGATGGGCGTGCTGGTCATCCGCGATGGCAAGATCGCCGAACATGCCGTGCATGGCGTCCGTCGCAATGATGCGACGACACCGGTCACCACGGACGATCAATGGATGATCGGCTCCACCGGCAAGCCGATCACGGTGGCGATGATCGCGCGGCTCGTTGAACAGGGTGTGCTGCGCTGGGATGCACCGCTGTCGACCTTGTTGCCCGACCTTACCGCACAGATGCAGCCGGCCTACCGCAGCGTCACCCTGGTGCAGTTGCTCTCGCACCGCGCCGGCCTGCCGGAAAACCTCACCGACGCCGCCGCACTGGATGCGTTCTTCGTTGATACGCGGGCCCTGCCCGTGCAGCGCGAGGCGTACGTCAAGGCAGCCCTGGCCGAAGCGCCGGTGCACCCGCCCGGCACCGAATTCGCCTACAGCAACAGCGGCTTCCTGATCGCGGCGGTGATCGCCGAACATGCCACTGGCAAGGACGTGGAAACGCTGATGCAGCGCGAAGTGTTCCAGCCACTGGGCATGACCGGTGCCGGGTTCGGCCCGACCCCGGCGGGGCAACCGCGGGGCCATCGCGCCGGCAAGCCGGTGACCACCGCGCCGCAGAAGGCCGATGACGGGGTGCCGCCGCTCTACACTGCCGCCGGCAACCTGCATATGCGGCTGCAGGATCTGGCGCTGTTCGCCATCGATCAGCTCGCGGGCAGCCAAGGCAAAGGCACGCTGCTGACACCGGCCTCGTACACGCTGATGCAGACCGCGCAGCCGGGCAGCGGATCCGGGCTGGACTGGGGCGTGCAGCCGTCGATTGCCGGTCGTCAGGGGCCGGTGCTGGTGCACGGCGGCTCGGACGGCAACTGGCTGGCCTGGGTGGTGCTGTTCCCCGGCCAGAACAACGGCGTGATCGCCATCGCCAACGCCGCCGAAGACATGGGCGCCGACCAGGCCACCATGGGCGTGCTGGGTGGATTGTTCGCCGAGCTGGCGCCGGCTGCGGCGCCCGCCAGGTAACAGAAATGGCAACGCCCCGCAGATGCGGGGCGTTGTCGAAACACGCATCATGCTCACCGGTGCCCTGCGGCACCGGCGATCGCGTGACTTACCAGTTCATGTTGAGCGAAACGCCCACGGTGCGCGGTTCGTTGTAGACCGCGGCCATGTAGTTCTCGATCACACCCTTGAGGTTCTTCTCATTGGTGATGTTGCGCGCGAACAGCGCCACTTCCCACGCACCGTAGTTGGCGGAGTAACCCAGCTTCAGGCCGCCTTCGAAGCTGCCCTTGGCGTTGAACTCGGCCGAGTCATACAGCACGAAGCTGGTGTAGCCCTGCTTGTTCCAGTCGGTGGAGATGAAAAACACATCGCTGTCATTGACCGGCATGTCGTAACGCGCGGCCAGGTTGATGTTGTACTTCGGTGCGTTCGGCAGCGGGTTGCCGTTGATCTGCGCGAAGGTGTTGGCACCGACCTTGATGGTCGGGTCATTCACGGTGCAGACCACGGCGCCATTCAGGGCACAGACCTGCGCGTACACGCGGTCGTCCTGGATCTTGCTGTGCAGCAGGCTGACACCGGCGCTCAGGGCCAGGTTCGGGATCGGGCGCAGCTCCATGTCCGCTTCCAGACCGTAGGCCTTGGCCTTGTCGGCGTTGAACAGCACGCCGTTGCCGTCCGAATCATTGCCGTTGAGCTGGATGTCGTTGACCACGTAGGTGAACGCGGCGGCGTTCACGCGCAGGCGGTTGTCCCACAGGCTGCTCTTGATGCCCGCTTCCCAGGACAGGATGGTTTCCGAGTTCGCCGTGGTGAAATCGGCATTGAACACGGCCGAACGGCCCTGGATGGTCGGGCCGCGGAAGCCGCGGGCCACGCGCGCATACACGCTCAGCTGCGGGTTGAACGCGTACATCGCGCTGAGGTCCCAGCTCGGCGTGGTGTCGGACATTTCCACGTAGGTGCGGCCCTTGTAGGTCACGGCACCGGCGGCGGTATCGGCGGTCTTGAGCAGACGGGTCTTCTTCTCGTCCTTGGTCTGGCGCAGGCCGGCGGTCAGGGTGAACTTGTCGGTCACGTCGTAGCTGACCTGGCCGAACCCGGCCCAGGAGGTATTGACGTTGCGCAGGCGCACCCAGTTGTTCGGGTTGCGGGCATTGCCCTGCAGGAACCAGGCGCGCTGGTAGAAATCGGTGGTGTCGCGGCCGTCGAAGTAGAACGCGCCGACCTGCCACTTCAGGCGGTTGTCATCGCCATTGGCCAGACGGAATTCCTGGGTCCACTGGTCCAGATCGCGGATCTGGCCCATCGACTGGCCGTAGCCGTTCGGCACGCCGTTGACCGGGTAGTTGACGGCGGCGCCGCCGTCGGTGTCACCGCGGCTGTAGCCGGAGGTGGTCTCGTAGGCAGTGATCGAGGTCAGCGAGACGTTGCCGAAATCGTAGATCGCCTTCACCGAGCCGCCGTAGGTCTTGTAAGCCTGCGGGTTGTTGTCGGCTTCGTCGTAGGCGACCTTGTCGCGCGGCACGTCGGTCGTGTTGGAACCCTTGGTCAGCGCGCTGCGCAGGAACAGGGTCGAGGTACCGTCGTAATCGCGCGCATGAGCCGAGGCCAGCAGCGAGAAGTTGTCGCTCGGCTGCAGCAGCAGCTGCGCGCGCACGTTGCGGTCGTCGAAGCCGCCCATGGCGTTCTTCTTCGGCGAGACCGTGCCATCGGCGCTCGGGCCGCTGTAGGTGTTGTCGACGTAATCATCGCGGTGCTGGTACAGCGCCGACACGCGGAACGAGGCGATGTCGTTGATCGGGCCGCCGAAGCCGCCATCGATGGCCACGCTGCCGTACGAGCCATAGCTGGCCTGCACGCGGCCGCTGTAATCCTGGCTCGGCTTGATCGTGTCGAACTTGACGATGCCGGCGGTGGTGTTGCGGCCGAACAGCGTGCCCTGCGGGCCGCGCAGCACCTCGATCTGGTCCACGTCGTAGACCGGGTTGGACTTCAGCACCACGTGTTCAAGCACCACGTCGTCCTGGATGATCGACACCGGCTGCGAGGCACCCAGGTAGAAATCGATGTTGCCCAGGCCACGGATGTAGAAGCGCGGGAAGATGCGGCCGGTGGTGGTTTCGGCGTAGAAGCTCGGCACCTTGCCCGACAGGGCCAGCAGGGTGTCATCGCCGCCAGCGGTGTAATCACGGATCTTCTCGCCCTGCACCACGCCGACCGACACCGGCACTTCCTGCAGGTTGCGCTCGCGGTGGTCGGCGGTGACGGTGATGGTGTCCAGCGAGGTCGCGCTGGCGGACTGCGCGTCCTGCGCCGAGGCGGCAGCGGACAGCATCAGCGCAGCGGAGGCGCAGGCCAGCGCCAGCGCGCGGCGGCGCGGCAGCACGGCAGCGGAGAGGGAACGGGAGAGAAGACGCGTCGACACAGGGGCGTGGCGTAGAGCGGGCATGCAGAGGTCTCGGGTAGTACAGATCGGGGCATCCGGCAGATGGCCGGGCACCATAGGAAATCGGCATCGCTGTGGAGACAGCGATGCGGCACGGTATTGGCTGGATGTTGCAGATTGGTGTCAGGGCGTTGTGGGCGACGGCTGTCCGGCCCCCCTGGTCCACTGGCTATGCGGCCGCGTTTTCTGGCGCGGATTATGCCCGGCCAAGGCGCGCGCCGGAAGGGCGGGGTTCGCGTTTGATGCTTTCCGGGCCATCGGTCACGTGTCGCCCGGCACTTGTCGCCCTGGCAGCGGCGGCGAACACTGAACCGGTCATCCACGAGATCCCCGCATGTCCTCTCGCCCGCTGGCCTGCCTGCTCCTGTTGTTGTCCGCCTCGGCCGCCCAGGCCGCCGAACCGCCCGCACAGTGGCTGGTCACCACCGACCTGTGGGGAAACCCGGCCTACCAGCTGCTCACCCTGCCCGACCAGCAGGGTCCGGTGGAGGGGCGTTTCGATGGGGATAGTCTGCAGGGCAGCCGCCAGGGCACCACGCTGGCGTTTGTCGTCACCGGCAGCGATGGCGCGACCTACCGCTTCCGCGGCGAGCAGACCGGCACGACCCTGCGCGGTACGGCCGATTATCCCGACACCAACGCCAGCGAGCGACGCGCGATGCATCCCTTCAGCGCGCGCCGCCTGCCCGAGCGGCCGGCCGGCGGCCCACGCCAGCATGACTTCGTGCCCACCTCCTATTCGAATGAGTTTTCGCCCCACCGCGCGCCCGTGCTGACGGTCTGGCCGGGCGACAGCGTGCGCACCACGACGCTGGATTCCGGCGGCGTGGATGCCAACGGCCAGACCCGGGCGCTGTTCGGCAATCCGCAGACGGGGCCGTTCTACGTGATGGAGGCCGAGCCCGGCGATGTGCTGGCGATCCACATCAAACGCCTGCGCTTGAACCGCGACTACGCCGATAGTCTGGACAGCATCGTGGGACGCGCGCTGACACCGGCCTTGGCAGCAAAGGCCACCGCACTGGACAAACCGGTGCGCTGGACCCTGGACCGCGAACGCGGCCGTGCCCGCCCAGAGGCGGCCACCGGCAAGCTCAAGGACTTCTGGGTGCCGGTCAGGCCGATGCTTGGCGGGCTGGCGGTGGCACCAGGGTTTGGCAACGCGCCGATCTCCACCGGCGACACCGGCCGCTTCGGCGGCAACATGGACTTCAACGAAATCCGCGAGGGCGCCACCGTGTATCTGCCGGTATCCCAGCCCGGCGCCCTGCTCTACCTGGGCGATGCGCACGCGCTGCAGGGCGATGGCGAAACCTCGCAGTACGCGCTGGAGACCTCGATGGACGTGGAGTTCAGCGTGGAGGTGATCAAGTCCCGTGCGCAGTCAGCGCCGCGGGTGGAATCAGCGACGCAGTTGATGGTCCTGGGCCAGGCCGGCTCGCTGGATGATGCCCTGCGCGCGGCCACCGCCGGGATGGCGCAGTGGCTGGAACAGGACTACGGGTTGAGCCTGTCCGAGACGGCGCAGGTGCTGGGCAGTTCGGTCAGTTTCGTGGTGGCCAACCTGGCCGGGCGCAGCGTCGGGGTGGCGGCCAAACTGGACAAAGCCCTGCTGCAGCAGGTGGAACGCGCGCCCGCCACGGCGCGGGCCAGGCACTGAACCCAACGCAGGTCCCACTTGGCAGGCGCCGCCGGTCGGCGCTAGACTAGGCCCATTGCGGGGTACGGCCGAGGCCGGTGACGCCACGCAGCAGCAGCATACGTGGGGCCATAGCTCAGCTGGGAGAGCGCGTCGTTCGCATCGACGAGGTCAGGAGTTCGATCCTCCTTGGCTCCACCACTATTCAGCCCGATAGGGCACTCGAAAGGCCGGAACACCTGAAAAAACAGGGGTTTCGGCCTTTTTCGTTGGACGAGCGAGTACCGCCCCGCACGTTGCAGCTAGTGAGACGGTGGGGGCATATTTTGGGGCACCTGCCCCATGCCCCCAGAACCGATGCCCCCACTCTCCGATCTCTCTATTCGGCGCGCCAAGCCGAGTGGCAAAACACAGAAGCTCTTCGACGGCGGTGGTCTATATATGGAGATCTCGCCGGCAGGCGGCCGCTGGTGGCGACTGAAGTACCGATTCGGCGGCAAGGAGAAGCGCCTGGCGCTCGGGGTGTATCCGGAGGTCACTCTGGCCTTGGCACGCAACCGCCGCGAGGACGCCCGCAGGCTGCTCGCCCAGGGCACAGACCCAAGCCAGCAGAAGAAGGACGCGGCCGCAGCGAAGGCGGGGCTGGACGCATTGACGTTCGAGTCCATCGGGCGGGAGTGGATGAAGGGCCGGATCTGGGCGCCGTCGTATCGCATCAAGGTCGAGGCGTGGATGGAGAACGACGTGTTCCCTTGGATTGGCTCCCGACAGGCTGCCGAACTCGAGGCGCCGGATTTCCTGTCGATCGCGCGACGCATGGAGCGGCGCGGCGCCATCGAGTCCGGCCATCGGGTGATACAGAACTGCGGGCAGATCATGCGCTATGCCATTGCCTCGGGCATGGCCAAACGCAACCCAGTCGCCGACCTACGCGGTGCGCTGCAGCCAAAGCCGAAGCGCCACTACGCAGCCTTGGCCGAGCCGAAGGAGCTGGCACCGCTGTTGCGCGCTATCCACGCCTATCAGGGCAGGCCAGTCACGCGCTGGGCGCTCGCCTTGGCTCCGCTGGTGTTCGTGAGGCCGGGAGAGTTGCGCCAGGCCGAGTGGTCCGAGTTCGATCTGGACGCTGCCGTGTGGCTCATCCCCGCCGACAGGATGAAGATGCGCGCCGAGCACCTGGTGCCGCTGTCGCGGCAGGCTCTGGACATCCTGCGGGAGATTCATCCGCTGACCAACCGGGGCAGGTACGTGTTCTCCGGCCGAAACAGCGTGCAGCGGCCGTTGAGCGAAAACACGGTGAACACCGCGCTGCGGCGGATGGGGTTCGAGAGCGATCAGATGACTGGCCACGGGTTCCGGGCCACCGCGCGCACGATCTTGGACGAGGTGCTCGGATTCCGGCCCGACATCATCGAGCACCAGCTGGCGCACGCCGTGCGCGACCCAAACGGCCGAGCCTACAACCGCACGACCCATATGGCCGAGCGCGTGCGGATGATGCAGGAGTGGGCGGACTATCTGGAACGGCTGCGTTGTCCCGTCGTTGCACAGGGCTGACTAGGCATGCTCAAATCGTGAAAACATGGACGGACCAACCGCGATGGCCAGATTCACCAATGACGACCTGCTAAATCTGGATCGGGAATTCGCGGAGCAGAACATTCCTCTCCATGCACGGCCATTCCAAGCCGCAGTGCGCATCTTAGGGCCTAGCTTCTCGATTGGTCCCTTCCACACCAGTGATGGGCTGGAAGAAATTTCCACAGCCTATCGTGCGCTGTTTCCAGGAAGCGATTTCTGGCCTGGCGCCGGCCAGGGTCTCGCCGCTTCAGTTGATCGAGTTCACCTTATAACGATGCCTGTGGTTTCTGGACCGAGAATTGTCGACCTGCACACCGGACTGGGGTTTGCCGACGCATCGGACTGGCGAGCTTGGTGCCGCAACGATCCAGAAATTGCCTCGAAATCAGCGTACGCGTTCGCCGACTTGCACGACCTCAGTTGCGGCCTCGACACCTTGCCCCAGAACTCGGAGCAGCACATGTATTTTCATCGCGCGATGCAACACTTGGGAGACCTTTCAGCAAGCCTGTCGAATACCGGTAGAACCTCCGAAGCTGCTCTACAGCACATTTTGCTGATAGCAGAACTGGCGTTGAAGGGGTCGCTTCTTCAGCTTGGGGTTCCGGTGAAGGTCCTTAAAGACAAATTTGGACACAGACTCCCTGAGTTAGCTCGCGAGCTTGCGAAAGAGCGCCCGCATCATGAAGACGAAGAGCTGCTACGCGTTTGCGAAAAGATGCCCAACCTCGTCGCTAGCCGCTATGGATCTTCAGGACTGAGCCGTATGCAAATTGTTGAGCTTGCAATTGCGAGCCAGTTCATTGCTGCTTCCGCAATGCGGCGAATCAGCGGGGCCGATTTGGCATTGGAAGTTCGTAGAGACGGACCGCGCCCGAGGTTTCACATCTAGCTTTGGAACTGTCCCCCAGTCGTGCTATCGACCCAGGCCATATGACTCGGTGCGCCGCTCGAAGTGATCGATGATCGACTTCATTCTCTGGAAATGCGCGTCACTCCCAAATCCCTTGGCCGCAACGGCCACAGCGCCGGCTCCACGGAACATGTAGTTCCACAGATCGCGTTCGTGATCGCTGCGGCGAATAGCTGGCCCCGACTCAACCGCGAACGTCTGTGTCTCCTGATCGTATATCTCCATGACATGCGGGGCAGCTGCATGCACAAACCCGGAATAGGTTTTCGACAGTAGCTTCGCAACCCGGTTGCCGGTGCTGGGGTCGTCGGTGATCCGATGAATCGCTGCAACGATCTTCTCACGCGGCACCTGCGGTCGGCTCTGAAAAGAAGTGAGCGGGTCGTCGAAGTTTGCGAAGTCTTCTCGCCAAAAATAATCAAGGAATGCCTCGTGACGGTCTGTCATACCCTCCGTCAGACCTATGACCAGGAACAGCACATCCTCGCCGGCCTCGTCCGCCATCCGCTTCACTGCACCTTGAGGCACCACCACTCCCGCCTCACATAACACCAGTGCGCCACTCAGGAAGTTGAGCATTGCCGCGAGCTTCAGCACGATCGCGTGATTGGCATCTTGGTTCGGGAGCCTGTCTATGTACCCCCGCTTCCCCGCTGGAAATCTCTGCGGTGGCGTCATCCCGCCTTCGAAATCCCGATAGACGGCCACCATGCCCTGAAACAGCTCGCGATATGCCGCTATCAGTTCCGGGTGCTGCACCATTGGTTTCATCCTGGAGCGCAAAATCGGATTGTTGCATGGCCCCCTACCATGTCAAGGTCGCGGAAGATCAACAAAAACAACGACTAAGCCTATCACCCGCGATCATTGGCGACCTACGGAAATCAATGACTTACCCGTGGCCTGGGGTCAGTTTGGGGTCAGTCCATCAGGCGGCTTGGTCGTCGTCCATGGGCTGCAGCCGATTGGCGATGCCGTCGAAGCGCGCGGCCTCGGCGCGGAGGCGGTCGGCGCCGCGCCGGCGAGTCGCCCTCGCCCTCCAATCCCCACGGTGGTTGCTGTCCAGGTCGTCGGCCTGCTGCCATAGCAAAGCCGCCCTCGCGCGCGCCCAGCGCGCCTTGCCCATGCTCTTCTGATCCATGCAGCTACTGTCGCCGCCGGCGGTCGCACGCGCCGATACGGAGGCAACGCTGGCTGACTGTCTACCAGGTCCGGTTGTTCCTCGCGGCCGCTCGGGCCACCTCGCGCTGGTCGATCTCCAGCCGAAGCCGCTGCTGATGCCTGACCGCCCACAGCTCCGACCCGATTACGCCTTGGTCGTAGCTGGTGCACTTCCGGCGCCGATGGTGCCGGTCCTCTAGATGGCGGTCGACCTCTACGAACCAGCTATGGTCATCCACCCGCTGCGATAGCCGCAGCACCTCCGTCATGCCGCAATAAATGGCATCGGGTAGCTGGTCTGGGCGGCTGGCGACCGAGCGCCATCGGAAGTCGGGAGGAAGCATGCGCGCAGCATACGGAGCGGGGTCTCAGATTCCGCGACGGAGCGTCATGGCCATGCAAAGGTGCCGGCGGGCAGCTGCTCAGGCGCCCCATCACCCGGGCTGAGCTGCCTGCGGCTCCCGGATCCGGCATGGACAGAATGCCCGCGCCGGCCGTTCCGCGGTACAGGGCGACAGCCCTTGCTGGTGTGGGGATCACCCGCCCTCTGCCATCGGGGTGCAGGCCGCGCGAAGGTCAGCCCACGAGGTGGGGAGTATGGTTCGGCCATGTGCGGACGATTCGTTCAGACCCCCATCCGGAACGCTGACACCCTGGGCTTCCCCCAGCTGGTCGGCGACCTGATGTCGATCCCCGAAAGCTACAACTTGGCGCCGACACAGCGCGCGTCCGTGATCCTCGATCGTGGCACCGGCCTTCAGGTCACTCGCCTTTCGTGGGGCCTGCTCCCCTTCTGGGCCAAGGCCAAGAAGCTGCAGGGCTCGACGATCAATGCCCGCATCGAGACGGTGGCCACCAAGCCAGCGTTCCGCTCCGCGTTCAAGAAGCGCCGCTGCCTGATCCCCATGGCCGGGTACTACGAGTGGTCGGTCAACCCGGAGGACGGGAAGAAAGATCCGTGGTTCATCCACGCGACCGGGCCGTTGCTGGCGGCCGGCCTGTGGGAAGACACCAGCCCCCTGCTCGACCCGGACAACCTGGGCACCTTCACCGTCATCACCGGTGACAGCAGCGGCGTATCGGCCGATATCCACGACCGCATGCCGGTGTGGCTCACGGCCAGCCAGGCCGATGAGTGGCTGGCGGCCGAGCCCGATGCCGCGATGGCGATGCTGCTGGCCAGCGAGCCGCCAGCGATGGAGGCCTATCGCGTCACCCGGGCAGTAAACACGCCGCGGAACAATACCGAACAGCTGCTGGAGCCCGTGAGCTAGCCCGACTGGCCGATGCGACTATTGCCCATTCTTCCCGCTACAACACGACGGCGAGGGACTCGCCCTCACCGCCGGTTTGCTCGTCAACAGGCGCCGTCTCCGCATCCCACACTCGCTCGGTCGCCGCCTTGATCATCGCCATCAGCTTCCAGCCGGGCTCCACCAGCTCTTCGCCGGTGAATGGGTTGGTGATGGCGTATTGACCACCGATCAGCCCCGCTATGTCGTGCCGGATCGTCCGCTCATACCCGCGCGTGTTGACCATCCCGGTCTCCCTATCCCAGTCCACTCGCTCGAAGTGGAAAAGCACCGGGCCGGTGTTGGTGCGGAAGTCCCACTGCACATCGATGCGGGTGGCGAACATCTCCACCGCGTTGTTGCCGCTTTCCGATTGGACCAGAGACACGTCGGTTACTCCATGGATTCGATGGACTGATACTGAGATTGGAGAGCCAGCGGCGTTGGACCGGGATTGCTGACACTGTGTCCACGTCGGTCGTAGCTCAGCACACGCGTCCGGAAGCTTGTCTGGCGGGCGCTCGCCACGTCGGTGGCGAAGATCTGTCCGCTGATCGTCTGAGTGATGAATGACGCTGCCCCCTGCTCGTTGAACACGTCATCGCTCCCGCCCAACGTCAACCGCGACAGCTCGGTCCAAGTGGGGTCGCCAGCAAAGTTGCGCTCCAGCACCACCACCGCCGAGGTGCTGCCAGGCCCCAAGGTGATCACTGACGACGCGCCGTTGTACTGCTGCTGGTACTGGTACTGGAAGCGGCCACCCACCTGCACCTCCCGGCCCAGCCGGCCGAGGTAGCCAGTTTCCACCGCTACGCCCTGCGCCACAGTCGTGCTGCTCTTGAAGCCGCGCGAGATGCCGCCGGTGTAGAGCGCGCCGGCGATGAAGACGTTGCCGGCCGTATCCAGCGCGAACTTGGCGTTCGCCTTGACCACCGTGGCCGGGTCGCTGCCCTGCCCGTAGTACATGACCAGGTCGCCCAGGTTTCCGAAGGGCTTGCCTTGGGCCAGGATATAGCCGCTGTTGGCCCAGCGCTGGACGGTGCGGCCGCCCTCCCAGGTCATGCTGCCGGTGCCGTTCGGATCGGTGATGTTGAAGATGTCTGCAACGAAGTCGATCTTGCCGATCAGACCGTTGTTGACCGAGGTCATACCGATGACCCGGTTGTTGACGTCCAGCGCCCAGGTGTACTTGGCGTACAGCACCGACTGGCCGTTCTCCAGCTGCGTTGCGCGCGTTTCGAGGATCTGCGTCGCGGTCGCGGCCAGCTGAACCGCCGTGTCGTCGGTCCAGAGCGTTGGGGTCAGTCCAAGCTCCAGCTTCATGCGCCGGATCGAGTTGTTGGCGTTGGTGTTCTCCCAGATGGGGCGGCAAACCAAGTACGTCGTCCCCGCAGGCGCGGCGATGGCGATGTAGACCTGTTGCCACTGTCCGACGATCGATGGATCGCTGAGAGCCGAAACCGCTCCGATGTAGCCATTCGCGCTGTACGCCGCGACTTCGAGCCGAACCGTGCCGGCATTACTGTTGCGGTACACCTCGCCGCTGAACACGTAGACGCCCTGGCCCGTCTGCACCGTCTGCGGGCTGGCCGTACCGCCCGAGATCGGGGGAGCGTACATGTAGTTGCCGTAGCGCGGCTCATTGACGATGCCGAGCCCACCCGGCTGTGCCCAATAAGTGAATCCGCGCGCAAAGGATGAGTCCTTCAGCATGTTCGGCGTGCCACCCAGCTTGGCCGTCACTTGGGTGATTGCACTGCCCTGCGCATCCACCCGGCCGTCAAGCTGCTCGACCTTCGACTGGATGATCGCCACGGTCCCGGCCTCAGCCTTGCCGCCCAGCACAGCGTTGGTCTGGTCGAGGCGCTGACCAAGCACGCTGTCACGGCTGACGCTGGCCGTCTCAACTGCCACCACCTGGGCGGTGCTCGCCTTATCGCCAAGCGCCGCGTTGGTGGTGTCGATTCGCTGCCCCAGCGCCGCAACGTCATCAACTCGGGCCTGGATCTCGCTGGCCACCTGCGCCGACGTGGCCAGCTGCCCGGCCCCCGCTGGCAGCCGCGCCACTACCGCGTCGACGCGAACTGCCTCGGCTGCGATATCGCTGGCGTTCTGGTGGCCCATGCTGATGGACGCAGCCAGAGCATCACCCACCGAGGCGTACTCGCCAATCTCACGCCACGAAGCCGGGTCGTTTCCCGGCACGACACCCGTGCTCGGCGCCGCTGCCTGATACAGCATCCCTCCCCTCCGCGCGAAGGCGCCTGCGGGATACTCGCGGTCAGCCACCCACTCATCCGCGCCGACGATGTCCTCGAGGAAGGCGTTCAGCGCGGCCACCTGCGAGTCGGTGTACTGGCGTGCCGTATCGATGGCTTCATTGGCCGCGGCCAGGTCACCCGCGGCCCGGTCGAGAATCTCTTGAATGATCGCCTGATTGAGCGCCGCCATCTCGGCATAGCTGGGCACCTTGCTCGGCGCGGCCTCCACCGTCGTGCCGTCGCCGGGCTTCCCGCGCACACTGGCCGTGATCTTGAACCACCAGGCCTGCCCGCTCCCGTCGCTGTAGAGGTAACGGGTTTCGATGACCCGCGCGATCTCTTCCCAAGGTCCGTTCTCGGTAGGACCTCGTTCGATGATGTAGATCACGCCCTCCTGATCAACCGCCGTCCATTCGATCAGGACGCCGTCTGCGACAGGGCTCGGCACTACCCCCTCCACCGGCGGCGTGTCCGGAGACACATACACCAGGGGGAACCAAGATGTCTGCTGCGGCTCGACCGGTGTGACGGCAGGCAGCGCGCCCGCCCCGATGTCGATCAGGGTGATTTTCCGTTCTTGCATGGGGATCCTTAGTTCAGCGATTCGCGCAGTGAGACGCTGTTGCTCGTGCGTACGCTGGACGTGGTGACGCGCAGCAGCTCGCGGAGCACTTGGTTCTGTTCTACCAGCAGGGTGTTGCTCTGCTGCACGGCCGCCGTCGTCTCGGCCTGGCCCTTCCCATCGACCACCAGGTCGAACACCGCCCGGCTGAAGTTGTCCGGCAGCGCCTCGATCACGTCAGCCAGCTTGCCCATGCTGGTGCCGTCCTCGAGGTCGAGATCACCCACCTTCATGCTGTCGATCAGCCCGGTGACTTGGCCGTACAGGTTGTTGTAGTCCTTGCCGCTGGCAAACAGGTTGCGCCCGAAGCCCAGGGCGGCCTGTGCGGCCGCCTGTGCCGCGTTGCTGTCGCCGCCGGACACGGCGCGCTCCAGCTCCCGCATCGTCTCCTGCAGCTTCTCCTGGTCGGTCAGCGGCGACAGGTCGCTGATCGACAACCCGTACTTCATAGCCTTCTTGTCGGCGTCGATCTGGGCCTGCAGCTTGCCCATGTTGGTCGCCCGCAGCGCCTCGATCTTGGCCAGGTCTTCCGCCCGGGCGCCGGACAAGCCCAGCGCCTTGGCGTAATCGTTGGCCGCCTTCACCTGCTGGCGGTACGTGCGCTCGATCGTCAGCGCCTGCGACTGGTACTGCGTCAGGTTGCCGGTGAGCAGCTGCGTGGACACGTCGGCCATCAGCGTGGCGTAGTTCCCCAGCAGCCCGGTGACCTTCTCGATCTGGGTGGCCAGATCCGTCCCGGCGACGCCGGCCAGGTCCTGGAAGTAGTCCACCGCCTTGTTGACCTTCTCGATCTCCATGCCGTTGAGCGCCCGTCCCAGCTCGTCGGCGTTGCCCACTGCCAGCGCGATCGATGCGCTCAGCGCGGAGAACACGTCGGCCGACTCGTAGTAGCCGTCGAGCTGGTTGCCGAACCCGGCCACCCGCACCGCCTCGGTGAACAGGCGATCGGTCATGTCACCCAGATAGGCTTCCAGCTGGGCCTTGGCTTCGGCCGAGTCGGCCGATAGCGTCAGCTTGCCCAGGCTCACCCGGACGCCGGCGAGCTGCTGCGTCAGATCGATACCCAGCTGCTTGGCGAGGTCCGTCGTGGCGCCGCGCACTTGGCGCGCGGCCATGTCGAAGGTGCGATCAATGTTGGGGTCGAGGCCGGTGTACTGGGTCCACTTCTTGTCGCTGCGGAACAGGCCGCCCTTGGCCTTTACGTCGGCATAGCTCTGTCCTGCAAAGCCATCGAAACCATAGCTGCCGGTGATGCCCTGCCCCGTAATCTTGGGCGCGCTTCGGCCGAACAGCTTTGCGTGGATGCTGGAGCCGGAGAGGATCGATGCCGTCTTGTCGTTGAAGCCCAGGCCACGGAACCCCTTGTCCGCCAAGCCGACCGCACCTGCCGTGGCGATCTTGCCCGCCCAGCTTTCGCCGTTGGCGATGTCCCATCCCTGATCGAACAGCTCCGCGTTTTTCATCATGCCGGCGATGATCCAGCCGATGATTGGCACCGCCGCTGCGGCAGAGGACCCCGCAGCACCAGCGCCAGCTGCTGCGGACCCACCCGCGGCGCCGCCGCCGGTGAGCGCGGCGACGTTGTTGCCGAATCCCATGAGGCTGCCCGCGCTGGCGCCACTAGACGCGGCAGATCCGGCACTGAACAGGCCCTGCCCTTTGGACAACAGTCCGGCGATCGTCCCAACGTTCTGACCACCGGCTGCGGATCCGTTCCCGCCGAACATGCCCATGATGCTCTGCATGCTGAAGCCGCCGCCCTGGCTTCCCCAGTTGCTGAAGCCTTCCATGATCCGGGTCTGGATCGGGATCACGAGCTTCTGCTGCAGCAGCTGGCGCGCGAGGTCGCGCAGTCCCTGCTTTGCCACGTCCTTCAGGTCATCCCACAGGCCGTTGAAGTCGCGCAGCCCGCCGGCAACGAAGTCCGCCATGGCATCCGCGGCATCGCCGACGCCGTAGATCACCACGTTGGCCCACGCCTCGACATTGGCCGCGGCCTCTTCCACCTGCAGCGACAGCGCCGCGGAAGCATCAGCCGCAGCCAGCATCGACCGCTCGTATTCTTCATAGCTCGCCGCGCCCTTGGCCAACGCCAGCGCTTCCTTGCCACCGGCGGCCTCCACCGCCTTCTGCAGCTCCTGGCGCATGTCGCGCTCATTGAGCAGCTGCCGGCGGTAGAGCTCGCGCGCACGACCGATCTTGCCCAGCATCGCCAGTTCGCCGTCCATAGTCGCAAGCAAGGCCTCCGGACTCGCAATGGCCCGATCTACCTCGGCAGCCAACTTGGCGTATTCCATCGCGCTCTGGGCCATAAGCACGTTTGCATCGGCCTGGGCGATATTGCCCTTCGCCAGCGCGGCGTTGTACTCGGCCATGTTCTGCAGGTGCTTGGCCATCGCCTCGTCGAGCGGGCCGTTCATCGCAGCGGCGGCCAGCTCCGCCTGCTGGCGGTAGCGCTCAAGCGCGTCGGTCGCCGTCTTGTGCTCTTTGATCGCCGCCTTGTCGCCGGCCTTCGCGGCCTGAGCAGCCTTCTGCGCCACCTCCGTCTGGCGGATCAAGTTCAAGCCCAGCGCGATCTGCTTGTTGTACTCAGCGCGCTGTTCCGCGCTCAGCTTGTCCGCGCCGCCGGCGGCGTTGATCTTCTGGCCAACGTCGACCATGAAGGCCGCCTCGGCGCCTTGCTTCAGGCGCACCAGGTTGACGAGCTGGCCATCGATACTGGACTGCAGGGACTTGAGGTGCTGGTCGATCCCATCAGAAGCGGCCTTGGACGCCACTGCCTGGCGATTCAACGCCGCGGTGGTTGCGTCCGTTTGCTTCTCAGCTTCACCGCTAACGCCTGTGAGAGCCTCCATCAACCCGCGCTGCCGCTCAAGCTCCCGGCTACTGGTTGCAGCAGCTGCAGTCTGCTGAGTAAGCGCCTTGGAGATTGCGGCGGCCGCTGGCGACCCATCAGCCATTACCTTCCAAGCGCCCTCAAGTCCTTCGGAGAACTCGTCCGCAGTGATCTTTCCGGCACGCAGAGAGACCTTCAGCCGGTCCGTCTCTTTGATGAATGCGTCCGCCTTCGAAACGTCAGCAAAGGCAGCTGCGGCCGAGGTCATCTGACCAATTGACGCCGCAACGTCCTCATACGACTCGCTGATGCGGGCATCGAGCTTCAACAGCTCACCGGCCTGCTCCTGCTTATTCAGCTCACGATACTTTGCAATCGTTTCGTCGAGCGTGCCGTTGAAGTCAATCAGGGCGCTGTCCGCATCCTTGGTACTGTCGCGAATCACCCACCATCCCGCTGCTGCCGTGGCAAGGGCGGCGGCGATCCCAACTGGGCCTCCCAGAGCCGCGTAGGCAGATGCCAAGCCTTGTGCGGCGACGCGTGCGGCGGTTTGTGCTGCAGTAAGGCGCACGGTCGCCGGAACCATTCCCATCATGCCGACCGAAGCCCGATTGGCCACGACTGCATTGGTCGCCCAGAGCGTGTTGAGGGCTGCAATTCCCTTCGTCAGCTTCCCGCCGGCGGAGAACACGCCCAAGCCGACGCCGAGCGGAACGGCGGCCGCTGCCACGACGTTTAGGTTCTGGGCAAACGAGTTGACCGCTGCCGTGGCCGCGGCGATGCCTCCGCTCTGCGCCTGGCTGCCGAGCAGATCATTAAATGATTCTTTCAAGCCATTGAGGGCACCGCCCAGCGTCTCACGCGCAGCCTTGCCGGCGCCCGCGTAGGACTCTTCCATCACCCCCATTACGATGGCCTGAGCCTCGCCGAGTCGGCCGGCTGCCTCCAGTGACGCCAGCATGTCCTTCTGCTGGGCTGTGAACTTGAAGCCCTGCTTCGTCAGTGCTGAGACACCCTCTGCTGGGTACTCCAGTGCCTTGCCAATGGTCTCTGCAGACTGAGTGATGTTCTCAGCCAATCGCACGGACTGATCAATCGCCAACTGCAGGGCGCGCGGGAAGTTCTCCCCCACGATGCCGGTGTACGACAGCAAGCGCGTCTGTGCATTGACAATCTCGCCCGACGAATGAACCGTCGCCTTCGCCATCTTGTCAGCCATGTCGATCAGCTGCTTGCTGTTGAAGCCAGCAGCCTGCCCGGTGGATTTCAGGGCCGCATTCAACTGGGCCAGCTCGTTCTGGGCGTTCACGGTTTCGGTGATGAACTTACCGAGAAGCGCGCCGCCGCCGATCGCGCCGAATCCCTTTGCCAGCGTGGCCATGCTTACTTCGATGCTGGTGACAGACAACTTGGCGTCGCGTGCAGCCTGGGCGAAGCTATCTGACATCTCGCGCTGCATCTGCCGCATGGCTCGAGCAGAGCGATCCGACGCGCGCGCAGCTTTTCCCAGGTCACGCTCGAAACTGCCAGTTTCGGCGAGCAGGTCAACGGTAAGGGTGTAGAGAGCCATGGTCCGTCCATAAAAAAAGGCCCGCACATGGCGGGCCTTGTTTGATTAATCACCCGGCACAGGCCTGGGCAGCAATCAGATTTCCGGAAGTCGCGTCAGTCTGAGAAGCACGTGCTCTCGTCCTGACCGGCAAATCTTCCGCACTTCAGCATCAGCTTCTGCAGTCCGGTCGAAGTGTTCTGTCGGTACGATGCCAGCTGCGTAGCCACCGCATCGTCACTCATTGGCAGTGCAGATGGAGTCCGATCTTTGGACGACCAAACACCCACAAAGCAGAAGCGCTTCTCCTTACACACATCCGCTACCGCACGACCGATGACATCAGCATTTCCTGCGAAGCGCTCATCGATCTCCACGAAGTGGAAGTCCCCCTGCTTCGCCACTACACGCCAAACCTTTGGCCCCGATCCCCCGCAACCGACCAGCGCTGAGAACAGAGCCAGCACTACCAACTTCCTCATTTGCAACCTCCTTTGTTGAAATGAGAGTTTGGCATCACCGTCGAACGCGGCCAAATTAGGCGGGAATTTCTTCAAACTCCATGTATCCGCTGAAATACTGCCGGCTGATGTTCTCGGCAGAGGGCAGCTGGGTGGCATGGCCATACATGGCAGCGCGCGCGGCCAGAACCGGATCGAACGCCTTGGTCTGAATGTCGCGGTATTGCGGCACCACGCATGCACGCTGGCGCCCAGCCATCGCCATTGCGACCGTCTCCCAGTCTGTACCGGCCAGGCCGCTTTTGCGCACCACCTCAGTCGTGCGGCCCGACAGCGTGGCGGTCAGCCGGCGGTATACCGCACCGGCCACCGTGTTCACCTGCCCGCCCTTGGTCCGCGTGTGGGTGCTGGCGTCAATCGGCGCCACTGCCCATCCATCCGTGATTCCAACGTCCACCGCCCGGAAGATCGCGATCTCCCCGACCTCAACGTTCGCCACAGTCGTATCGATCTCGACCGCCACGCTGCTCACCTCGGCGGTGCCGTCAGGGAACAGCCAAGCACATACGGTCCCGGTGGGCAGCCGTACGGTCTTCCCGGTGGCGCCCGCCGCCCGCACGGTGACACCGGCGGGCACGTTGAGGCCCAGCACGGCCACGATGCCTGGCACGACAGCTTCGGCCAGGGTGATGTTGACGGACAGCGCACCGGTGCGGGCGATGCGCGCCCGGCGCGCGGGCTTGCCGTCGAACAGCGCGGCGCCACCGTCTGCCGTCAGCCAGGTCCCACCTACCAGCGCCACCGATTGAGGGGCTGGCATTCCATATCCGATCAGCATCCGATCAACCCCACATCGTCAGGACCACGTCGCCCGTGGCCGGGTTGCGCTCAACGCGCCGCACCAGTACCGCCTTTCCCCCTTCGAGGCCGTACCGCGGGTACGTCAGACGGCCGACCTGGCCGGGCTGCGGCGCCAGGCTCTGATCGCCGCGCACCGTCACCTGATAGAAGAACCGCTGCTGCCGGTACATGCCCACCACCCGGTCGATCTCCGACTGCGCGTCGGCCGCGCTCCAGAAGAGCGACATCACTGGATCTGCCGCGTCAGCCCGGCGGTAATGCTGGTGCAGCGCCCCACCGCCGTAGACCTGCGCGCGGAACAGGCCGGTCAGCTCGTCGCGCCGTGCCTGCGGCACGTCCACCACGTCCGTGACCAGGTCCGACGCGGCCAACGCCTGAGCGTTCGGCCGGTAGGCCATGCGGCGGGACAGGTTTGGCGCGTCGTCTGGCACCGCCAGCAGATCCTCGGCCAGGTCGTTGGCCGTAAGCTCAAACGCCGGGGCCCCGGCGAACGTTTCGGGGGCCACCACCCGGGTGAAGCGCAGCACCCCGGTTGCGTCCTGGTAGCAGGCCGCCCCATAGCTGGGGAGGATGGCGTTCATGGCGTCCCTCCCGGTGATCGCATTGCCGGCGTAGTAGCCCACGCCCGCATAGCCCGTCGCGGCATCAACCGCGGCGCAGTCGCCGCCTGACCATGAGGTCTTGCCCAGGCGGCCCATGATGTCGGCTATCGCCTGCTGCAGTGTGGCCGGGCGCTGGCCCGGTCCAACGCTGGACAGGTCCGCCACCACCGGCGTGACCGGCGGTGACTTCATGATCAGCTGCTGTCCGTCGGGAGACAGAGTGAACGTGCCCGGCTCCATGAGGTCACCACGGTCCATCACCGCATCGGCGTAGACCAGGCCGTCGGCCACGAACATCGCCGTCGCATCCGAGTTGGCACCCATCGCCGGCACGCTGGCCACCGCCCCGATCACGACCGGCTGCGGCTTCCAAGCCAACGCGGCGATGTTCGGCATGAACACGCCGCGATTGATCGTCTCGTCCAGATCGTCGTGAGCGTCGCGGAAGTGAACCGTTTTGCTGCCGTCGTCGTTGATCTCGATGCGGTCCACGGTGAAGCGGAACACGGCAGAGGTGTCCGCCAGCATGCCGGCGGAGCTGCCTGCCCGGATCTGGACCGGCATCCCCGAGGCGCCGGACAGCGCCAGGCTGTCGAGCAGCCCGTCGGCGTCGAGCACCACGCACTCAGCAGCACTGGTCTGGCTGACCGGATCACCGCCCCAAGGCCAGAAGTTGATCTCGCTGATCAGGTTCACCCCTTCGGCGATCAGCCCCTCGTAGCGTGCGTTGGCTGGCAGGTCGCCCGGTGCAGTCAGCCAGTCCGCGTCGGACAGGCGGGTGACGGGCCCGGAGGAGGTGGCCACCTTCCAGCCGGCGAGCGCGGCAGGTCCCCGCGCATTCCACTGCCCGGCGTTCACCACCATGCACAGACCGCCGGCCTTGCTCGCCGCGAGCGCGGCGGCAAAGTGCAACGGGCCGGCCAGAGTGATATCCCGCTGATGCACCTGCGTGGCGCCCAGGTATAGCTGCAGACGGGTCGGCGTGCCGAACACCAACCGCAGCCCAGCAATATCACCGTGTTTGGCGACGGGCAGACCGCTGGCGACAGCCGCGCCGTTCAACATGACCCGCCCGGTTCCCAGCTCCCAGCCAATCCCGGCAGGCGTGGCCCCCGGGTATGCGTTAAGCGACGCCGCTGCGGTAACGACACCGATTACTGCTTCCATCGGGTCGTCGCCCCAAACGGCGAACTCGACGCCCACCGTACCTATGCTCTGCGCCACGTCCGACTTGGCCGTGCGGTTGATGTTGGCCGCGGCAGTGGTAGCCAGCGTCAGACCGCCGTCTCGCGCCGCCAGCAGTGGGCCGATGGGAACCGCCGCGAAGCGCCCGAAGTTGTCAGCCATTGGTCATCCCAGTGAATCGAACCAGTCCTGCGCCTCGTCGTCGTCCGACCGGGGCACCAGCACGTCCATGAAGTCCTGCATGCCGCGCTTCGTGCCTGCCTGGCTGTGCGCGGCGAAGGTGAAGGCAGCGAATGCGGCCGGCTTGATGTGCAGCCCCACCGGATCGATGGGGTTTCGCTTGTGGAACTCCCACCACCGCAGGAACTCCTTGCGCGACATGGTCCCGCGCAGCTCGGCCACCGTGCGATGCAGGTGGCCGGCCAGCACATGCCAGAACCAGTCCTCGCTCCGCTGCCTTAGGCGTTTCCCGCCTCGGCCTGGGCGTCAGCGGCCTTGTCGCCGAAGCCCGAATGCTTCATGGCCACCTGCTGCAGCTCGGCGGCCACCAGCGGCTTCAGCTGTGCCGCCTGGGCGTCCGTCATCACCGGTTTGCCGTTCTCGTCGCAGATGGTCGCCGCGATCAGCTTGGCGCGATCGCCGTCCTGGAAAAGCTTGCGGAACTCCGCATCCGGCAGCTCGCGCACGTGGAACTGCGCCTTGTCGCCGCTGGGCAGGGTGATGGTGTCCGCATGCACGTCCTTGGAGGCGAACATGCCCAGGCTGGTGAAGGCCTGCAGCACGGATTGTTCGGTGGCGCGCGTATCGGACGCCGGGGTGTCGTTGGTCTTGCTCATGGGCCGTTTCCTGAAATGGTGGCTGGGCACGCAGGCCGCGCACGGCTAACACGCGGGGGTTCCCGCGCACCCGGCCAAAAAGAAAGCCCGCCGAAGCGGGCCGAAAGAGAGAGCGCCGTTGCGCCGATCAGGGCGCCGGACGGTGAGTGGTGACCGCGCCGGAACCACGAATGGTGATGGTCGCCTTCCAGATGTCGTTGTCCGCCACCTGGACGGCGAAGTTCTGGACGAAGCCCTTGAACTGCTTGGAAACCACATCGTCGGGCGGCGTGATGACGCCATTGACTGCGACGGGCTTCTCGACGCCCTCGGTCTCAGACTTCGGTGCGGTGACCAGGAAGTCCACGACAGCGCCGCTCGTGTGCAGGGCCTCGATCTTCTCGTGGTCCACGGCGTCGTAGTTGATCTCGATGGTGGTGCTGCCGGTGGCCTTGCGGCCGGCAACGAACTGATCCCAGTCATCGTCGAAATCTGAGACGTCGATTTCCGATGCCTGGCCATCGGGGAAGCCAACCGAACGCAGACGGGTCACCTTGGTGACCTCGGCGAGCGCGGTGGCGATGAACAGCTGGGTGTGCTTGGACTTCAAAACGCCCATTGCGGTTTACCTCTTGTAGAAGCCCGGTCGCCGGGCACAAAAAAACCGGCTTGCGCCGGCGGTTGGGATTGCGAAGTTGGCCGGCTACCGGATGGCCAGCAGCCGCACGTCGAAGGAAATGCCGAAGGCGCCGGTGTCGTCGTCATCGGGCGTGGGGTTGTAGGACTCGATACTGCCGTGTCGCTCCACCTCGTCGCGGATGGACACGGCAGCGGCGTTCGCTTGGCTCGCGCCGTCGCCCCACACCGTCAGGCGCACGCGCCAACCATCCGCCGGCGGCGGATCGGAAAGCTGCGCCATTGGTGACCCACCCACGACGCCCCACGTCGCGTAGGGCAGCGCCGCACCCTCGGGCGCCACCCCGGGCCACACGCGAATCGGGTCGCCCAACAGCGTGCGCACAGCGCCGCTGGCCTGCAAGATCGATTGGATCAGAGGAACCATCACAGCACCCAGCCTTGTCGTTTCAGCGCGCGAGTGATCGCGATCCACGTCTCATTGATGATTGCCTGGGCAGCTTGGGGCCCGCGAGCCTCAGCCGAAGGCGTCAGGAACGGCTTTGCCGCCATTTTCTTGGTCCCGAACTCAACGTGCCGCCAGTAGTGCGCCCACCCCGTGGTCTCATAGACCTTGCCGACGCGCCGCAGGCGCTGGTTGCGCTTCGTGTTCGAGTACTTGGCCTTTCGGCCCACCCGGACACCGACGGTGAAGTACTCCCCGTCCTTGCCCACCCCTGCGCGGCGCCGGTTTCTCGCGTTGGCCCTGCGGACCACGATCTCGCTGGCAAGGAAACCGGAATGCTTCACGACGCGGTTGCGCGCCTCATCACGGATGATGTTGCCGCCCTTGCGCATGCCGGTGCGCAGTGGCTTGCCGCGGACCTCGTCCGGCAAGCCGCGCAAGGTAGTCAACAGCCCCTTCAGCCCATGAAGCTGTAGTTCCTCAGCCATCCGACACCCCCGCATCCACCATGAGGTTGATGTGGCTGCGGGCAGTGGGATCCGGCAGCACCGCCCGAATTGCGTACACCTGGCCGTCGAACACCACCCGCATGGTGTTGAGGACACCCGGCAGATAGGGGATCTCCATGCGAGCCGTCACCTGACCATGCTCGGCACTTGCCGCGGTGAATTCGCGCCCCGACAGCGGCACCACCTCCGCTGGGACGTCCCTGTGCCAGTCTGCCCAGGCCTTCCGGTCTCCGCCGAGCTGATCGCGCACCGTGGTGAAGTCCTGCAGCGTGATCCGATGGCGATACTTGCCGGCGCGCCTCATGGCATCACCCTCCGATAGGGAAACATAAGGCGGTCTATCGTAGGGTTCTCGATCGTGCCTGCCGCAATGCCCACCTCCCGGTTCGCGTACAGGTCGCCGATCAGCAGGAGCATCGCCGCGCGTAGCGGCGCCGGCACCGGACCAGGAACGGTATCGAACAGAATCGGGTACTCGCCGGGACCACTTGTGACGGTGCCTGGTTCAATCGGTAGCGGCGCGCACCGCTCGCCTACCGGACTCCATTCGTAGCTGGCCACCACCAGCGCGTAGGCGGTCACGCGCTCAACCACCTCACGGGCGGCCACGATCAGGGCACCGATCAGGAGGTCGTCAGCGGCATGGATCACAGCCAGATGCGCTTTCGCTTCCGCCAAGCTCACCGGCTCTTCAGTGGCTGGGGCTCGCGTACGCAGCATGGATCAATCCCCTTCAGCGGAAGCTACGGCATTGGGATGGGTGTCGATGAAGCCGCCCGCCTCGATCGCGGCAGCGTGTGCGGCTTCGAATTCCCGGACCTCGCCGCAACGCCCGAAAGCGTTGTCGCTCAGCACCAAAGCGCGCACCTTCGCGCCCGGCAGGGTCTGCGCCGGTGGGGCCTGTTCATCGTGGGTCTTTTGCTGACCGGGTTCCTCGACCGTCACCGCGTCGGCCGCCCCGGTGGCGGCGCTCTCGGTAGCCGCTTGCTCAGTGACACCGTCGGGCCCTCCGATGGAGTCGCCACCGAGCGTGGTGACGGCAGCAACGCCACCCGCGTTGGGCACTTCAGCGACGGACGCAACTGCGGCTGGATCTTCACCCACCGCAGCTTCACTGGCCGGCGAGGCTTGGGGTTTCTGTTTTGCCATGGTCCTGCTCCTGGTACAGGCCAGGCGGTCAGCAGACCGCCCGGCCATTCAATGGCGCTGGATTACGCCGCGGCGCCGTGCTGGAAGGTCTTGACCGTACCGCCCACGTCGATCAGGTTGCCGCCGGTTCGCATCCAGGCAAGGAAGCCCACCTGCCCCTTCTTGATGTACGCCGAATCGTTGAAGCGGAACAGCGTCACCGCCATCACGTCGCGGATCTTGTAGTAGCTGAAGTCACCGAAGACGATCGACTTGGCGCCAGCGGCCGGACTGGCCATGTGCTGGTTGATCTCGATATCCCGGTTCAGCAGACGATCCGGAGCACCGCCCGGGTTGCCCTGTTCGTAACCCGGCACGAAGATCGGGCGGCCGCTTTCGTCCTTGACCTTGCGGACCATCTTCAGCATGTCGTCGTGGAACATCCACTTACCGTTGGCGCGGTATGCCGGGTCGATGCTGTGCTCGAGGTCGATCAGGTCGTCATACAGGATGAGCGGAACGGCGGACGCCGCGCCGATCTTGCCGTTGCTGGCGGCAGTGATGAGACCCATCGGCTGGCCGACGCCGGTGCCCACGGTGTAGTGACGGTTGGTTACGCGACCCAGCCGGGTCTGCAGGCGGCCGGTAATGAAGCCCTCGATGTCCGAGGTCGTGTCCTGCAACAGCTCCCAGGGCACCGTGACGACCTTGGAGCTGTACTTGTGGACGCCCAGGCCCTTGGTTCCGAACTCGACGTCATCGTCGGTCGCCGACTGGTTCTCCGCCACGACCTCACCCTCTTCCGAGGTGCCGTCGCTGGTCGGGTACTGCATCGGCTCGCCACCGGCAGTGCTGAAGACGTCCGCGACACGGCGCATGCCGCCGAAGTCCTTCAGGGCTTCGAGAATCTGTGCTGCGAGCGTGGTCGGGACGGTGTAGCCGCCCTGTTCCGGGTTGACGTTCGGGTTGCCGCTCATCGCGGCATTGACCTGGGTCCAGTCTTCCGCGCTCAGGGCCTTGTCGCCACCGCGAGCCCACTTGTCGAAGAGCTTGCGGTCCTGCGGGCGCTCGCTGTTGCCGGGCGCCTGGTGCTCGCGCACGCCGGCATCGCGCATGTGGTTGTCCGCGGTCAGGTCCATGACCTTCTGGTGGCGCTCGATGGAAGCGTCGATACGCTCGATCTCGGCGATATTGGTGTCGTACTTGGCCTGGTTCTCGGCAGTCCAGGTGTTGCCGTCACCGGTGCTGGTGTCCAGCAGGTTGCGGGTTTCCTTTGCCAGCGCGGTGCGGCGCTCCCGCTCGGCCTGAATATTAAGGGGCATGTGTCAGTTTCCTTTGGGCGAAAAAAAACCGCCTTGCGGCGGCTGATGAACTGCGGGCGGGAGTCGCTTACGCAGGTGCGCGCTCGAGCAGCGCAAGGCGCCGATCAAGCCCGGTTCGATGGGCGGCGATGGCGGCATCGTCATCGCTCGCAGTGTTATTGGGCTTCCCGAGCGCGGCCGGGGCGTTGTTGTAGGCAGAGAGATCCCAGCTGTTGCTGGCGCTCTTCTTCCCCACCACCTCCACCACCCGATCAGCGAAGCCGTGCTGCACCGCCTCATCAGCGGTGAACCAGGTCTCTTCGTCCATCCACTGCACAACCTGCTCGGAGCTCTGTCCGGAGCGGCGGGTGTAATCGCCGGCGAGCCCGCCATCGATCTTGGTCAGCAGCTCCGCGGTTTTCGACATCTCGGCCTTGTTGCCGATCGCTATCGTCCAGGCGTTGTGAATCATGAACTGAGCGCCTTGGCTGATTTCCACCTCGTCGCAGGCCATGCAAAGGCCGGTCGCGGCAGAGGCTGCGATGCCATCAACATGCGCGATCACCTTCGCCTGGTGCTGGGCAATCGCGGTCATCATCGAGCGCGACGCGAACACGTCACCGCCGGGGGAATCGATCCGAAGATGGATCGTCTCCACATCCAGTGCGGCCAGCTCACGCACAAAGGCGGTTTCGTCGATGTCGCCCCACCACCCGCCGATCACGCCGTGCAGGTAGATGGTGGCCACACCGTCGCCAGCTTCGGCGCGCAGCGGCTTGGAGGCGTTCGCGTTGTTACGCGCGAGCTGCAGTAGCTTCGGGATCGGCATCGTCATCAGTCCTATCGGGATCGTTCTTGTTGCCGGGCGGCTTGGCCGCCTCGGTGGGCAGGTACAGCGTGTCTCCGCCGGGGATCGGCGGCAGGTTCTTCAGGCGGCGAACCTCGTTGACGTACATCCAGCCCTGGGCGCCTGGCCCGCCGAGCGCCTTGCTGAAGTACTCCGCCTGGGCCTTGGAATCACCGGCCATGAAGCCGTCGACGTTGTGTTCAACGTAGAAGCGCTCGGTCCTGAACAGCTTGCGGTTCAACTCGTCCTTGACCCGCTTCAGGTGGGAACCCAAGGTGTACTTCACGAATCCGATGCCCATGGATTCGATGCCAGTGCCGAAGCTGCTGGCCTTCGTGGTTTCACCGATCATGTGCGGCGGGACGCCGAAGGCGCGGGCGATGTCGATCACCTGCCACTGCCGCGATTCCAGCAACTGCTGGTCCACGGCCGACATGGTCAGCTCCTTGACGTCCAGGCCTTCCGTAAGGATCAGGGGGATGCGGCGGTTCCCTTGGATTCCTCCGTACTTTTTCACCCAGGCGTCGCGGAAGCTCTCCTGCATATCCGGGGTCATTTTGTTGGTGGCAGTGATCGCCACCTCCGGTTTGCCGCCCTCGCTGAAGAACTTGCCCGCATGTTCGTCGCCTTGAATGGCGATGCCGATTCCGTTTCGGGCGCCCCACTGGATCACCGACATCGATGACACGCCGTTGAAGCCGAAGCCCGGGATGTGCACCACGTCGTCCTGATCCACTGTGAAGTAGCCGAGAGTGTCGTGGAACGTGTACTGCAGCCGGCGCGGCTCCTTGGGGCTGGATCGCTCCTGCTCCAAGATCGTCACCCGATCGCGCGGCCAGGGAATCAGCCCGGTTGCCGCGCCGCTGCGGTTGCGGGTGGCATAGGCGATCCCGTCTCCGCGCAACAGCATCTGGGAGATCAGGAACTCCCAGGCGGTCGATGCAGACCATGCCGGGCCGAACTGCTCGTTCAGGATCCACCAGTAGTCGTGCTTGGCGCGCCGGCGACCGTCTTCCATCCGCTCGAACACCGGCAACGGCAGCTGTGCGATCGAGCCGGCGATCAGGCTCACGCAACTGTAGACGACTGACAACCGCATCGCGGTCTTGTCGGTTACAACAGCGCCAGATGCCGTCGCGGGGTTGCCGAAGACCTCAAGCATCCGAAGATCGGACGAGGCTACGGTGTCCCCCTCAGTCAACGCATTGACGGTCGGAGCCTTGGCCCGGAGCGCGCGTTCTATACCGAGGGCAACATCCAAGCGGTTGCGTGCAATTTTTGCGCTCATCAGTCCATCACCACGAAGCCCTGTTGAATTTGCCCGGTGTCCTGCGCTTGCATCGCGCGGGCCATGGCCATGATCAGCGCCACCGCGCCGTCGATCTTGTTCTCGTTCGATTCCTTTCGGGGATACACGTGCTCCTTCGCATCTACCCGCGCCACCACGTTGCCCATCATCCAAGTCAGCGCGGCGTTGCCGTCGTGCCACAGCTGGTGGGACAAGATCAGGGCCTCCACTTCCTTCATCGGCTCGGAGAGGTTGCGGACCGACTGGGCCATCTCGACCACCGGCAGGCCTTCTTGGCCAAGCCGGGTCATGACGTAGGTGGCCTGGGTCGGATCGAAGGCGATGTCCTGAATGTCGATTCCGCGTGCCGCCAGCTCTTTCAGCTCTTCTTCGATGAAGGCGTAGTCGGTCATGTTCCCTGGCGTGGCCACCATCAGGCCTTCCAGCACATACAGCTGGTAGCGTTCGTTTTCCTCTACCGCCGCTTCCGGCACGTAGAAGCGCGGAACAACGTAGAAGGAGCCGCCCTTCTCGAACAGCATCACCACCGCCGCTACGTCCAGCTTCGATGCGAGATCGACGCCGACCCAGCAGCGGCAGCCGTCGAAGTCGTCGAGGTCGAACGACCGCTTCTGCCGCTGCCACGCCAGCATGTTCATCCAGGCGAGCTTGGCGCCCACCCAGTCGTTCAGGTGCTTGGTGCGGAAGGCGCTTTGCTTGCTGGCAGACCGTTTGGCTTGCGCCAGCTGCGCCAACAGGAACTCTTCGAAGACCGAAACACCGTAGTTGGGGTTGGCCTTCCTTAGGCTGGCCGGATCATCCCACCGGTCCCCCTCGTCGATACCGAAGATCATCCCGAAGATGGTTTCGTCGGTGACCTCACCTTCCAGGATCCGGATCACATCGCGCCGCTTCTCGTAGCACGGCCCACCCAGGTTCGTCCCGGCGGTTGTAATGATCCCCAGCAAGGGTTGCTCGCGCGCGCCCATGCCGGTCTGCATCGCATCGACCATGTGGTCGGTGTCGTGCTCGTGGTACTCGTCCACCAGCGCCGCGTGTGGACTGGAGCCGTCACCCGGCTTGCCGATCATCGGCTCGAACTTCGACATGTCCTCCATGACGAACATGGAGCCGGGGTTCTTTGGGTTGCCCGACTGCTCAATGCCGAAGCGCGCCCGCAGCGCGGGCATCTTCTGGACCATCTGCCAGGCAGGCCGGTACACCTCGAAGGCCTGCTTTTCGCTGGTCGCACCCGAGTAGACCTCGGCACCCGCCTCGCCGTCGGCGGCGAACAGGTAAAGGCCCCGTGCCGCAAGGCGCAGAGACTTGCCGTTCTTTCGTGGGATCTCTTCGTAGGCCTCGCGGAACCGGCGCATGCCGGTGGACTTGCGGACCCAGCCGAAGAGGTTGCACTCAATGAAGTGCTGCCAAGGCTCATACACCAGGAGCTGCTTCTTTGCCGCCCACTTGCCCTTGGTGTGGGGCATCAGCTCTTGAAACTTGACCGCGCGATCGGCCTTGGACGCGTCGTACTTGTACGGCCAGTCAGGGCCGGTGCGCTTCAGGTCGTCCAGAAACCGCTGGCAAGCCAGGATGATGTACCGTCCGGCCGGAATCTTCCCGGCCACCACGCTGCGTGCGTAGGCCTTGGCAGATTCGCTCGGGGTCATGCATCAGAACTCGTCGAATGGATTGCCCGCCTTGGGCTTCTCGGTCCCGAGCTTCTGGCGATCCGCCGGCGTGAGGCCGAGCCGCGCCAGGCAGCCGATCAGGTGCGAGTACTTGGCCGCCTTGAAGTCGGCGCGGTTCGCGCGGAACTCGGCGAGCAGCGACGCGGCCACCTCCATGACGAACCGGTCGGCGCTGGTCAGCACTCCCGGCAGCGAGCACTTGTCCAGTTCCTTCCAGACTTCAACCACGTCGTCGGGCAGGTGCCCCGGCGGCTTGCCGAGTGCCTTGCCCGTGGTCGGGGCGACCTTCTTGTAGCGCTGGGGGTTCTTTTTCTCGGCCCCTTTGAGCTTGGCCAGCTCGGCCGGCTGCTTGTGCCTCGCCATCGGCGCCAACCTCGAAATTCAAATTCTGTGGAAATGCGACCAAAAGAGGGGGCGCGTATCGCGAGGCATTCAGCCTCAACTTTCACCCTCCCCCCTCCCTTAGCGACCTCCGCCGTGGAACGCGTCACGTCCGTTGGGGTTCCACGCCGGCCGCCCGAACCCGCCGTTCTCCCGCGCGGTCTTCGCGCTGTGGCAGGGCCTGCAGAGGGACTGGTGGTTGCCGGGCTCGTTGTTGGCGTCGTCGCCGTCGATGTGGTCTACATCCGTTGCCGCCTTGACCCTGCCCAATGCGGCGCAGTATCGGCACAGCGGCTCACGCGCCAGGTGGGCGGCCCGCATCTTTCGCCATGCGGTCGAATTGGTCGGCAACGCCCGCCGGGCCTGTCGCCGCCTCACCTGCCGAGCGTCTTCCTTATAGGGCTTCCAGCCGGTCGGCCGGTGCTGGGCGGGCCTGATCGGCATCAGTACGGCTTCCCGTCCATGTCGGTGCGCTGCGGCTCGGGCGTTGCGTCTCCGTCAGGCACCGGCACGCCGACTTCCTCGCCCAGCAACAACACGACCGACTGCGTGAGCAGACCGATATGTTCAGCCTGCTGAGCGATCTGTCGTCCCTGCTCCACGATCGTGGCATGCTGCTGCTCGGCCAACGACAGCAGGCGATCTATGCGCTCGTCCATCAGAACTCCTCGACGGCCCAGCCGCCTCCGTCCCGCTTGGGCTTCACCCGAACTGCAATGAAGCGCATCGGATACAGTGCGGCCGCCATCTTGATCTTGACCCTAGCATCGTCCATCCAGAAGCCCTTGACCTCGTGCAGCTCCATCACACCATCGGCGGCTAGCACCGCAAAGTCAGGCGTGTAGAACATGCTGTCAGCCAGACGCAGCTTGATGCCTTCGAACTTGTGCCACTGGATCTGACCGGCCGCCTCTAGCTGACGCAACCGCTCCGCGTAAGCAGCCTCGGTCTTGTTCATCTGGCCGACCTTGAGCCGGCCAAGCGCCAACATGGCCTTGCCCTGCTTCGCCATCAGCGCGGGCTGCGGCGGCGGACCTGGGCCTTGGCTTTCTTGGTCTTCGGCCGGGGCGGCAAACGGCCCTGAACTTCGATCAAAACCCCGTTGACCGCGGCCACCTGGATTTTGAGCGAGGTGATCTGCGAGACGGCAGCGGAACCGACATTCTCGCTGTGCGATTTGACCGCGGCGAGCTCGCCGCGCAGGGCCTCACCGTTCACCTCGACGGCCCGCAGCCGTTGTGCAAGGCGCTGGGAGAGCGTCGGCCACAAGGTGACGCCAAGTACTTTGATGGTTCGGGACATGGTGATCTCCATGGATCAGAGGCGCTTGGCGCCGTTGATGGCCGTCTCGACGGCTCGGTATCGGTCTACGGTTTCGTCTCGCTCGGACTGGGCGAGCTCGCAGGCCCGTACAATTCCTGCCGCACCGAGCCGGCGTAGTCGGTCTTGTTCTGCAGCCGCTGCGGCAGCGGCGGCACCATCGGCCAGGCGGCTGGTTTCGCAACTGGCCCAGTGGCCGCGCAGCCGGCCAAGCTCACCATCGCGGCCAGCAACAGCAGCCGCGATGCGCTCTTGATAGTCAGCATTGATCTTTTCCTCTCGCTCGTCGGCGGTATCTCCCGCCTGCTGGATGCCTGCTACCTGCTCTTGATCGACAGACCGCGCCACCTGCTCTCCAGCCAAGGCCTCCCGTCCGTCAGCCACCTCGTCCGTGGCGGTACTAAGAGCCGCGCGATCGCCGCGCCAGGACCAGCCTGCGGCGAACGACAGCGCGCAGCACACGCCCCATGCGATCAGCAGCCCAACGACCAAGTAGGCCCGGTTCACGGGGCAAGCTCGGCAACGCACTTGGCATGCCGCTCCAGCTGCCGATCCCACACGCCCCAACACACCTTGTTCGGCTTGCCGTTGATCAGCGTCGAGCAGTCGTAGCCGCCGGCACGCTTCCACAGCAGCAAGGCGTCACAGGCGGCACGGTAGTTGCCCACCAGCAGCTGGCGCCGCATGGACGATGTCTGCCAGTTGCCTGTGCCGTACTGGTACGTGAAGTCAAGATAGAGGTCGTACTCGCCTTGCGTGAGGTAGACGCCAGGAAGCGAGGCGCGGAATCGCTTTTCCTCACCGGCGATGTGCGCCTGAGCGGTGTGCAGGGCGCGATCCGGAGTGATTCGATCACCGAGCCGCACCGGCGTGCCGTCCGGGTAGAAGGTTGAGCCAAACCCGACAGTCGGCCGGTCGTTCTTGGTCGGTATGACCGCCGTCTCGGTGTAACCCTCGCGGGAAACGATCGCGACCAGGCCTGCAGCGCTCAGGACCAACAACGCCACGAGCGACCGGCCTGGCGGGCCACCGGTCCGGCTCATGCCTTGGCCGCCTTTGCGGCCTGCCGCCATTCGCGAACCCAGCGCCATGCCAGATAGGTGATCTGGCCGACCAGGTAAACGACGGTCAGGATCACGACCAGGCGGTCGAGGTTGACGCCGCCGGCGACGGCACCGGCCACCGCAACCGGCGGCGTGACCTTTGCCGCAGCACTTGCCGCGGTACTGATGATTTCGTCCCGCATGGTTGCCCCGTGGATTGTCCGGTTCGGCATTTCGCCCCTCCCGGTTTGTTCAATAGGCGCCCGCCCCGCTGCCGGCTTGGCGCGAGGGTTAATCCGGTCTGGGAAGCGGGCAAAGAAAAAGCCCCGGCTGTGGCCGGGGCTTGCGTCTGGATAGTGGCAAGAATGCCCTTGTTTCCGATGACCCTTCAAGTCATCGCTATGCAGCGCGCGAAAGCGCCTGACCGAACTGCCGCGCAGCTTCGTTCTCTGCGGCTCGCATCTGAATGAGCATCCACTCGTAGACTGGCTGCCAGAACCTGCTGTATGCCGAGCAGTCGGCCCCGATGGCTGTTGCGCGCTTCCGGCCGCTCAGTTGCTCCAGGCCACTCCCGTCGCATGCTTCGCACTCCACGACGCCGGTGCCCTCCGGTGCAGCCTGTGTGCGCAATCCCTCGCATCGCTTGCAGCAGCCGGCAGCGGCCATTTCACCGATCACCGCCACGGCCAGTCCGCCAAGCTGCTCCATGGTGCTGATGGGCCAACACAGCGCGCGCGTGGCCTCCAACTTTGCCTCAGCTCGCGCAAACTCCCGGCGCTGCATGTCCGTAACCGCATTTCCCGCCCAGCCCATACAGGTTTTGGCGATGCCGTATTCCGTCCGCGCCAGGCTCAGCACCTGCTGGTGTCGGTTGTATTCCGGAGCCACCAGCGCGATGACGGCCTTCCGCAGATGGTCGATGCGACGGGCCGCACTCTCTGGCCACCACAGGGCCTCCAGCAGCTCACGACCGAGGCCGGCGGGCACCATTCCCAGCGCCGCGGCAATATCCTGCGTGGTCAGGTCCGGCGTGCCGCCCCGGCCGGTGTCGAACTTCACGGTTGTCGGCCCCATCCTGCTAGACAGCAGCTCACGTACATTCCCCATGGCCTTTCCCCTTGTGCTCTCGTCGATTGATTTCACGGCGCAGCGCGCGTGCCCGGCGCAGTGCCTGCTGTGCCTCGCGGCGTACGGCTGGGGCGGTCCACGCCCTCGTCCATCGCATCGCGGCTATGTCTTGCTGGATGCTGCTGAGCAGCGCCAGCGCCTTGTCGTCGTAGCGGGTCAGGTCCATCCGTCCAGCTTCTTCCCAGTGCGTCGCACCGATCGCGACGCCTGCCCCTCTACCCCGGCCGCTCCCAGGCTGCAGTCAGCCGCTCGACTTTCCCGCCCCTCGCCTGCCACTGCTCGAACGTCTCGAAACCCGGCGTGGCCACTGGAGCCGCCCGGACGGGCTTAGGGATCATTGCGGCCCGCAGCCCAACCGTCGCACCGCGCGCAGCCCTTGCCCTCTCCACGCGACTGCGGTTCTTTGCCTTGGTGCGTTCTGCCCTCTGCGATTCGGTCAGCCGGGGCCGAGTCATCGCCGTGCCACTCCTGCGGAACATCGCCTCTTCACGCTCCCCAGTCCTGAGCAGGTAGCCCCGTGCGACCAGGTAGCGCAGCGTGCTGTTGATCCCGTCCTTGGCTTTGTCCGTGTCCATGCCACCGGCTGCCAACTTCTCGTACAGCCCCGCATAGCTCAGCCCTTCTGTCGGGGTCTGCTCGAACGCCGCGCGAACCTGATCGGCGCATGTCTTCTTGCTCTCACTCACGCAGCTGCCCTCAGCTCGATGATGTAGGTCTGTTGTTCAATCAATTCGTCGTCGCTGCCATACGTCTCGTGGAAGGTGCGCGAGCCGTCCATCAGGCTGGGCCCCCACGTCTCCCGCATCTCGGCGAAGGTCTTGCCCTGCATCGGATGGCGGCGGTGGTGCCACACGCACAGGGCGTACCCGAAGGCATGCCCGCGGCGCTTGTTCCCGCTCTTGGCGTGGTTGTAGTCGCAGCCGTAGAACACCTGGCTTCCCGACAGGAGGCGCATGGCTGCCAACACAAGGCAGGCCATGCACGGGCCCACCTTGGCGGCCTCAATGCGCGCACCCTCTGCGGCGGTCGGCGGCGGCGCCTTGGACCACATCAGCGTGCGCCTCCCTTTTGGTACTTGTCCGCAAGCCGCCAGCCGTGCTGCCAAGCCAGTGCCTTGTCGTCCAGCGGCTGCACCTTGCGCGGCTCCAGCTCGTCCTGGGTGTCCACCCACACCATGTGCGGGTTGGTGCTCAGCCCTTCACCGTTCAATCGGGCCGAGTACCCGGCGTTGATCTGGGCGGCGTACTTGCTGCGTGTGCTGAAGGCGGTGAAGTCCATCACAGGCCCTCCTTCGTGTGGTTTTTTTCTGTCCACAGGAAGTAGACGCCCAGCAGGCCGACCAGCAGATTCGCCCATGCTGGACCATTTCCGCAGTACCCCATCACCGTGCAGGTAAGCCCCAAGAGAAATTGCTTGGTTACCATCACGCCCTCGCCAGTTCGTGGTCGCGCGGGACCGTGAACCCTGCAGCGCGCGCATGCCCGCCGCCCCCGTACAGCTTGGCGACCTCGCTCACGTCCACGCCTTGGTCGGTCGAGCGCAGGCTGAAGACCCGGCCGCCGTCCTTGTCGTAGTAGCAGGCGGCGAACGGCTTGCCCTTCGCCATCAGGTGACCGGCGTCGCTGGCCAGGGTGTACGGCAGGCTGGCCACCGGCACCTCGTAGTGCCCGATCACCATCTGGCGCTTCGCCACCTTCACCAGCTCGGCCACGTCCTTGTGGTGCTTGCGCTCGATCGCCACGCCCTGGGCGCGCAGAGTTTCCGTCGGCGTCTCCATCAGCAGATCCCACACGTCGAACTCGTAGGGGTAGCTGAAGACCGCCGCCTGGATCTCGCGCGTACCCGGCAGCGCGAAGCGCCACAGGTCCCGGTCTTCCACGTGGTCGATCAGCTCAGGCCGCGGCGCGCCCGGATGGAAGAAGTCCCACGCGATGCCCGCCCCGCTCCGCTCCATGTCGAACAACGCGTAGACGTTGGCGTAGGGTGCACCCTCACACTGATCCTGATAGACACAGCTCTGGAAGTAATCCCAGGTCTTCCGCGCTGTCCATTCCGGCGCATCCATGCGGAAGACCGTCAGCGCGTCCAACTGGCCGCTGGCGCAGGCCGGCAGGTCCGCTTCGGCGCTCTTGTGATGGTCCAGCACGAGAACGGACCGCGCCTTCTTGCGCAGCTCGTGCAGCACGGCCGGCGGGTAGCTGAAATCGACCAGGATCACATCGCGGCCGGTCACGTCCGGCGGCGTCTCGCCGTGAACACCCGCGTGGAAGTCGCATTCCATCGCCTGGCGCACGGCCCATGCCGCGGTGAAGCCGTCGGCGCAGTTGGCGTGGTAGATGACCAGTGGTTTCATCGGGCTGTTGCTCCTGTCTGTGTGGCGGTGCGGCGGCGGCGGGCCGGCGCGCGATGGCATTGGCGGGCCAGCGCTTCAAGCCGAAGCGCCTCGCCCAGGTAGTAGTCGTGGCGCTCCTGGCGCTCGGTCTCGGTGAACTGCACGTCGATCAGCGCCGTCTCGGCGGCGACACGGTTGGCCTTGGCCAGACGCGCCGGGTCGTGTTCGAAGATGTCCAGCTGGGTCCGCAGCGCGCGCATCAGGCCGCCTCCGCTGCACCGGCGCCGGCGCCGGCGCCGGCGTCCATAAGCCCGGCCACACCCATTGCCTCGACCTCCGCCTCAGACAGGTGCAGTGCGCGGGCAATCTCCGCCATGTGCTGCTGCACCTGCTCGCGGCTGGCCGGCACCTGCTCGCGGACCTCGTGCTCAATCTCGGCCACCGGTGCCTCCGGCAGCGCCCCGCCGCGCATCACGTGTTCGCGGGCCTGGTCGTACGCTTCGCGCAGTAGGCGGTCGGCCATGTCCGAGCTGGCCATCCGGTAGCGGTGACCGTCGAGGTACTGCCACACCAGCCGGGTGAAGCCGTCCTGCTTGCCGGCGTCAGCGCGCACCGCTGCGAACGCCGGGACGCCCAGGCAGCGCAGGCGAAACTCGGGCAGCGTCGGCGGCCACGGATCCGCGCAGCTGATGCAGGCGCTGATGCCGGCGGCCAACTGCTCACCCGTCAGGCCGGCCAACCCCTTCGCCCAGGTCAGCGCAGCGCCCTCGTTCGGGTTGTCGCCGTAGCTGCCCGTCCAGCGGCCGCCGTAGATCTCAGCCATCCGAACCCACAGGGTGCGCGTCACCGTCGAGGACAGGGCTGCGCGCGGCGTCTGCGTCGGCACGCTCGCCATCGATGGCATGGCGGAGGACACGCTCGGCAGGAGATTCGCGACGGATTGCATGGGTGCCTCCAGTGGGACGGTTGGTGGTGGTCAGCTCGCGTTCGAGCCAGGCAGCCTCGAAGCCCTGCCAGCTGCGGTTGCAGCACTTGCGGAGGCAGTCATCAACGGTGAAGCCCAGGGCGTCGGCCAGATGCAGCTCGCGGCCGAAGCTGGCGAGCACGGTCGGGGTGACCGGGGCGCGGCGCTGGCGGCGAAGCTGCAGCCAGTCGGCCAGGACTTGGGCAGACGGCGGGGTCGGCCAGGTCGAGAAATCCAGGTCCGCCGCGTTGGCGGTCGGCGCGCTTGCGCGCTTCTTTCTGCTCTTAGGTTCTCTTCCTGGTTCTATTCCTGGTTCCTGTGCACGTCGTTCACCACCCCCGTGAACGTCATTCACTACCCCGTGCACCTCGTTCACTACCGGGTGGTGAACGTCATTCACCACCAGATACGGATCGTGCTCGGGAACCTTCGGCTCAGCCTGGATGCCAAAGTGGAAGTTCAGCCGGTACTGATTCGGCAGCCGACGGTTGTCTTTTGCGCGCGGCAGGACGCTGATGTAACCGGCCTCGGCGAGCTTGCTGATCTGGTCGATGACCGAACGGCGGGTCAGGCCGCAATCGTCCGCCAGCGTGTCGTGGCTCGGGCGGCACTGGCCCGTGTCCTTGTTGTGGCGCTCGGCCAGCATCAGCAGCACCAGCTTCTGGGTGCTGGTTACGCGCTGACGGGCCGCCCATGCGAATGCTTCGAAACTCATGGTCAGATCACCAGCGCAAGGTTCTGGCCGGGTGCCACAGGCCACCAGGTGCACGCGCTGCGGCCGCTGACCTCGCAGGGCTTCTTCGGGCCACGCCATGCGCGGCCGTCCTCCAGCAGCTCAGGCAAGCGGCGCGCGAGCATGTAGCGGTCGTGGCCGGTGGCCTTGGCCAGCTCCATGCTGGTCAGCCCGGGGTGCGACCTGAGCGCGCTGGCAGCGCGGTCCTGCTGGACGGTCTGCAGTCCGCTGGAGACCACGTGTGCGGCGGCCTCGTGACTGGTGCTGATATCGGTGGAGCGGGCCAGATGATTCATCGGGGCGCCCTCCCCTTCGCTGCAGCGCGCGCCACATTGCGCTCCAGGCGGTGGGCCATCGTGCGCAGCGAGCGAATCTCGCTGACCATCAACTGGGCCTCGTCACTGTCGATGCACTGGTCGACCATCGCGTCCACCGCGGCGCCGGTCAGGCGACCAACGCGGGTGGTGATATCCAGCAGTTTCAGCTGAATGGCGCCAAGTTCATCGGCCCAGCCGCCCTCGGGCGCCGGCGGCACAGCGTCAACTGACATTCCGAAACGACCGGCCAGTGCCTGCATCCACTCCAGCGCGTATTCGCTGCCACCTGCCCTCTCCTGCATCCATTCGGTCAGCAGCTCAGCGATCTCGATGGTCACCGACTCGCCCTCGAGGCCGCGCAGCTTGGCGCGCAGCGTTTCGGGGTGCATCGTCTTGCCGCGGCGGTTCGCGAGGTACGAGGCCGCATCAGCGACGCCGCCCGGTGTACGACGCACGGAGTTGTAGAGGACGTCGATCCAGTTGAGGGCGGAAGTACGGCAGGTCATGGGTTCACCTTGGGTGGACGGGTGTTTCAAGGTTTCGAGCTGGCCCGTCATGGCGCACGATCTGCGTCATGGACGAATTCAATTCAGGGACGATGGCCAGGGACGGCCAATCAGGCGGC
This sequence comes from Stenotrophomonas sp. Steno-Z10-BAI, assembly GCF_056393115.1. Classification (NCBI taxonomy): domain Bacteria; kingdom Pseudomonadati; phylum Pseudomonadota; class Gammaproteobacteria; order Lysobacterales; family Lysobacteraceae; genus Stenotrophomonas; species Stenotrophomonas sp. Steno-Z10-BAI. The sequence goes on from NZ_JBWJOZ010000001.1 coordinate 163,337, forward strand.
GTGGACGCCGAGGTCGATACGGTCGGCGTCCGGATCCTCCGGCGCCGAGGGGGCCGGCGACGGCTGCTCCTGCACTCCGAGCAGCTGCAGGACCTGCGGCAAGGCCGGGACGCTCAGCTCTTCCGGCCACGCCTCAACCTCAGCCGCTGGCAACCGCAGCACTTTGGCCAGATGCGCGTCGGTCTTGAGGCCCAGCTTCGCCCGAAGCGCGCGCTTGCTCATTCGCGTATCGACGAGGGCCGCGACCGTCTGCCGAACAGACTTGATCGGCATGGCTTCGAAGGCCTCCGGACGCAGCAAGGCCAAGAACTGCCGGCGCGCCGACGGGATGCCGCTGGAGCGCCATTCGCTAACGGACGGCGGCTTGATCTGGCAGATGCGCGCAACTTCTGTAGTTCCGCCGAGGCGGTCGATGATCTCGGAGTCGGTGGGCTTGTCCATGCAGCAAAGATTAGGACTAGCTAATGTTGAAGTCAATAGCCAGTCCTAATCCAACAATCGTTAGCCTTGCCTAATGAGCACACTCGCCGAAAGATTGACCGTCGCTATCGCGAACGCCGGAATCACCAAGGCCGAACTGGCCCGGCGCGTTGGGATCAGCGCGCCCAGCGTGAACGGATGGTTCACTGGGAAAGCAAAGTTCCTTCGCGGCGAAAACCTTCTCGCGGCAGCCAGAGCCCTGTCAGTAGACGAGGACTGGTTGGCCACTGGCAAAGGCTCTTCCGTTCGGGGCTTCCATGCTGCCGAACAAGCTACCGACTACCAGGTCTCACCAGTCTTAGAGACTGAGACCCGCCCGGGCTATGTTCGCTTCGACGTTTTCGAAGGGGGCGCAGGGATGGGTGCAGGATTGGTGAACCAGGACTACCCCGAGGTGGTGCAGACAATCGAGGTGGCCGAGTGGGAGGTTCGCCGGAAGCTGGGATACCTGCCAAAACCAGGGCGGATCCAACTGATCACCGGCCGTGGGCCGTCAATGAGGCCCAAGCTGGAAGACGGAGACATCATCTGGATCGACACCAGTTGCGACTACTTCGACGGCGACGACTATTACCTGATCAACATCGGCGGGGAGACTCAGATCAAGATGCTGCAGAAGCGCGGCGACGGGATGTACGTGGTGAGCATCAATCCTGATTTCCCGACCTATCGGTCGGACGAAGAGGAAGTGAGCATTCTGGGTAAGGCTCTGATCCACGCGGGACTACGACGCTTCTGACAGTTGCGTCCCAATTTGGGACAAAAAAAAGCCCCGCCGAAGCGGGGCTTTTTCATCAGGCGCTGTTAGGCGGCCTTTCGAAATTCGGCGGCCGCCAGAATATCGCTCATGTGGCGGTTGAGCATCTTGAACTCAGCCCGGATAGCGCGTGCCAATGCGGTGAGGTCTTCGCGGGTCTGCGGCGTACGCTGCGCAGTCATCATCGTGGCCTTCATGGCGTTCATACCTTTTCGCTCCGTTTCCATCGTGTGTTGGGAGGTGGTCAATAACGAAAAAACGATTACTTCTGGTGCTTTATGATCTTCTGGATCACGTCGTTGTACTCATCTTGATTGCCGTACTTCAATGCGATGTGAACGCGTCGAATCAGATGGATACATTGTTGGCAGTCGTTCAACTTCAGCTCGGTGTCGATATCAACCAACTCTGCCAAAGGACCTGCGAACATCTTGTTCAAGAGCTCATCGACCGAATTGATCGACTTCACAATCTCTTCGATGGTCGGGTTGGACAGCTCGAGGATCTTGTCGTAGCCATGCTCGTTTGCACCGGCGAGGACCAAACGCATGTGCTCGAGGATGTCATCCCAAATTCCAGCGACTTCATCTTCCAGAGCAGGGTCACGAACAACACCACCAACTACTACCAAACTAACTACTGCACTCATCCAATGAGCCCCCTGTTGCGACCGCAAAAAATGCCGCTCGTAGAGGCCGGCCGCTATCTCATGTAGCGATCCGCTACTGACAGCCTGGAATTCTAGCCATGAAACGCCGGTATCACAACTGGTGTACGCATCAAGGGTTGACAACCACTCAGGTTCATCTCGTTGGACTGTCGTCTTGGACACAGTATCGGCCACAAGGGCTGAAAGTTGAGTGAAACCTTTGTGTCGCAAGGGTTTCAGCAACTGCCCCATCCAATACACACGACGTAATAGCTGAATGAAAACCGCAGCGTTCATCAATTCCGGTTAAATGTTAGCTAGTCCTATTGACTGATGAATTAGCTTCTCCTAACCTAACTCCATCGCCCCAGTAACAGCCCATCCGGGCCGGGGCTCGGAGTCCTCCATGGCTTTCGCTGCCTTCACCGCTTCCGATCCCGTCACGGTCAAAGCCGTGCACGCCACCGATACCGTCGCCATCTCCTTCGGCACCGTCGAGATCAACCTCTCGCCTGTCGAATGGGCCGAGCTCGCCATGAAGGGCTCCAGCGCCGCGCTCGAACTGCGCGCCAACCACATCCGCACCGGCATGCGCATCGGCCCCCTGCAGCTCGGCAACGCCGACTTGGTGGAGGGGCAGGCATGAGCGCGGCCAAGCACACGCCGGGGCCGTGGACGTATCAGGAAAACAGCGATGCCTACACGCACATTGTGCGCGGGCCTACCAACAGCCTCATCTGTCAGCTTGCGCAGTCGACGCACGTCGAAATCGAGGCCAACGCCCGCCTGATCGCCGCCGCGCCCGAACTGCTGGAAGCGTTGATCAAGGCGGATCAGCTGTTCAGGGATATTGGGTTCATCGCCGCGGCAGACAGGTTGCGTCCCGGGAGCCTCGGCAGCGAGATCCGCGCCGCCATCGCCAAGGCCACCGGCGGTTCCGCATGACCGACAACGACTTCATCGCCGCCATGAAGAGCGGCCTGCCGCCCATCGCCCCGCCGGTCTGGTGCGGCATCGATCTCGCGACCGGTACGGACGTCTCTGTAGAGGCAGACGTCGGCGCCGACGGCGCCCTCACCAACATCCGCGTCATCCAGCCCGCCCAGGAGCCAGCATGAGCGCCGTCATCCTCCAGTTCCCCACCAACACCGCCCAGCGCGCCAACGGCGCCGGCCTGGCCGTGGCGATCGCCGCAAAGCGCATGGGCTACCGCCCGCACCACATTGCCCGCGCTGCCGCCCTCGCCCGCCGCGAGGTGCTGGACGGCCACAAGAGCGCCGCCCGCGCCGTCGCCGACATGACGCGCGACCTGTCCTATGGCGCTCGCAACCACACCCCGGGTGCCGCATGAGCGGGATCGACTTCGCCTTCGGCCTGATCGTCGGCTTTGCCGCCGGTGCCATCGTGGCCACCGCCTGGCTGCAGCGCCGCCACGACGAGCACTTCGCCGCCCTGATGGAGCAGATCCGATGCGCGGGCTGATCCGCCACTGGCGCGCCGGCGGGCTGGTGCTGCTCGGCGCCCTCCTCGCGGCCGTTGCCTTCGTCATGGCCTGGGCCGGCATCGAGGACACCGGCGTCTACCTGCTCATGGGCGCCCTGCTCTGCGCCACCCAGGTGCCCGACGCATGGAGGCGAGGCCGCGATGGCTGATCCGACCGTGGCCGCCACAGTCCGCGCCATGCGGCGCGCAGGCGCCGCCGGCGAGCCGGTGCCGGCGGAGGTAGCGACCGCGTGGGCAAAGGCCCTCATGGAGCAGCTGTACGGGATGCAGAAGCCGGTCCGCTACGAGTGCCGGCGCCGCGGCAGCAACGATCCATGGGAAGAGGCCGAGCCGGGCGACGTGACGCACCCGCGCCGCCGGAACCTGGTGATCCGCGCGCTCTACCTGCATCCGCCGGTGGCCAAGCAACAGCACCGGTGGCCGGCCGGCAGCGGCGGCCAAGGCCACTGCCTGGACTGCAACGAGGTCGAATGGCTCGCAGGGCCGGAGTGCCGGCCGCACGCCCCGCTCCGCGACCACCGCTCTGCCATGCCCTTCCGCATCACCTGGCTGATCGAGCCGCTCGAAAAGCTCCACTACCTCGCCAAGCACCTCAACCCGACTGACCGCGCCAAGTGGCGCAACGAAACCACCTACCTCATCGACCGCATCAAAGACCACGAGAAGGGAAGCCAGCCATGACGACCGACAACAACGCGGCAGCCGTGCAGTACAGCTGGAGCACTGACGAAGAGACGTTTCACGACCAGTGCGACAGTATCGCGGACGCCGTCGCGGCCGCCGTCGACCACCACGGCGGCGATCTGGAGATCGGCCAGACGATCTACATCGGCGAAGTGTCCGAGATCTCGACGCCGAGCCTGGTCGACGAAAGCAACATCGTCGAGCGGATGCAGGAAATGGCTTTCGAGTACGCCGGAGAGCCCTCCGAGGACTACTTGGCCAGCGTCACGAGCGAGCAGCTCGACGAACTGAAGAAGCTCGTGGCCGCGTGGGCCGATAGGGTTGAGCGGCCACAATTCTGGCAGGTCAAAGGAGCGCTGCCGCACGTGATCACCGCGGAAGACCTCGGCGAAACCTGCGAAGCCGGTCAGCCAGAGTGCGGACCCGTCACCAATCACGACAGCGAAGGCGTCCCGCTCTGTGCGGTGTGCTGGGAGGGTCTGCTGGCCGATAGCCAGGACGGCGATGCTGCGGAGGTGAAGTCGTGAGCCGGGCTGGCACCAACGGGCCCGCGCCCGGCCCCCGCCCAGCGCCTCCGCCGAACCCGCCCGCCCCCCCCAGCGTCCGTATGTGGTGGGACGGCGGCGACCGCGCCATCACAGCGCGCGAGAAAGCCTTGATCGAAGAACACGGCCCCAGCAGCTTCAGTATCCCGCTGGTCCGTGCCGCCGACCCGCAGCCCGCAGAGCTGGCCGAGCAGCAGGGGGAGGTCATCGTTCATGCCCTTGCCGATGCTTACACAGCTGGTGCTGAGGGCTTGCAGTTCGGAGGGCTGGCCCGGATGGAGGCGCTTGCCGCCGCCCTCGCCGCAACTGGCAAGCAGCAGGTTGGCGAGGTGCAGGGGGAGGCGCTGGCGACCATCATCGCCGCGCTCGAAAACAGCAAGCCGACGCACGACCGCTACCCGGAACCGGTGGAGCGCCACGCCGACGCACTGGCGCATGCTCGCGCCCTCGCCGCCCGCCAGCCGGGGGCCTGGAACTCGATGGATACCGCACCCAAGGATGGGACCGAAGTTTTGATTGAAGTTGAGTTGCGAGCCGGCGTGTCCGGCAAATGCTTGGTGGGCCACTACATGGCGGGTGGGCATTGCATCGAAGATCACCCGCCCATCGCAGAGGGCTGGTATTTCTGGAATGGCTGCGCCTTCGACAAGGCCGCCAAGCCGATACGCTGGACGCATATCCAGCCCGCGCAGGGCATCGACCTGGGCACAGGCGTAAAAGCCATCGCCGCCGAGCGCGAGCGACAGCTGCAGGCCGAGGGCTTCACTCGCAACGGCGACCAGCAGTACCGGCGCGGCGAGTTGGCCAAGGCCGCGACCGCCTACGTCCAGCTGGCAGCTATGGATCTGGAAGCCGGCACGCGTGACCACATCGCGTGGCACGGCCCGGCTGCTGTATGGCCGTGGGCACCGGAGTGGTGGAAGCCAGTTGATGCACGCCGTGACCTGGTGCGCGCTGGTGCGCTGATCGCCGCGCAGATTGATCTGATCGACCAGCGCGATGCAGCGCCGGGGGTGGGCAATGGCTGAGTTAGTTACTCATCCTCAGGGAGCGATTCCACCACTTTCAGTGCTTGGTTTTTCGCAAGGATCAGCGCCTCGCCAGGATACGGACAAATGTCCGTGCTTCCCCGCGCAACCGAACGGTCGAAATTGCACTGATGAGCATGGTAAATCGCCCAATGCCCAGTCCATTGGCCCGCAGCACAACGCTGCTCGCCAGTCGCACTCCAGTGAACAAGATATGGACCAACGAGCTCGTACATCTGGCAGTTCCTCCCTGATTGACGTCGTCGTCCACGACTGTGCCGCCACGCCTTCGAGTTGCCTATTCACTAGCCAGTGTAGGAAAAGTCCGTCACAGACACTGCAGGCTTGTGATCACCCTACCACCCTGGCCACCGTCAAGCCGCCGCGCGACCGGCGCACCAGGCTGCGGGAGGACGTGTGATGCGCGACCGACCCATTCTCTTGAACGGCGCCAGCGTGCGCAGATGCCCCATAGATCGCAACTGCTCAACCGAAACCTGGCTGCCCTTCCAGAAACAGCTGCGCCGCCTGCTTGGCATCCTCGACGGTGCGGAAGTAATCGCCGCCAGGGCCTTTCAGGCCACGCCCGTCACCCTTGCTTGTCTCGATAGACGCATGAAATCCCCCGCGGAGAGCAGGCACTACAACAATTACATAGGACCGGCCATGAGCCTCTGTAGCAAATCTCGTTTCGTGCTGCGTCATATCGTGCGCCTAGCCAGTTCGGAAAGATTCAAGATGGTGGCACAAACAGCATCTATCAACGGCAGCACGACTGCAGTGGGGACATCCCGTGGCTGACGGCTCCCGCTCCTTCAACTTCCCCGTGCCGCAGCAATCAGCGCTGGTGAAGGCCGTGGACTTCTTCTGCGGCGGCGGCGGCGCAACAGACGGGGCCGAGCAGGCCGGCTGCGAGGTGGTGGCCGCAGCGAATCACTCGCCGACCGCTATCGCCATTCACGCTGCCAACCACCCAAAGACCAAGCACTTCTGCCAAGACCTCCAGCAGATGGATTTCTCGCTGTTGCCACACTTCGACCTGCTTCTCGCGTCGCCAGCATGCCAGGGGCACACCCACGCACGCGGCAAGGAACGGCCGCATCACGACGCCACTAGGTCGACCGCGTGGGCGGTGATTGCCGCCATGGAGCGCTGGCTCCCCGAGGGCGCCGTGATTGAGAACGTGCCTGAGTTCCTGAAATGGAAGCTGTTTCCCGCCTGGTGCGCTGCGCTGGTGGCTCTTGGCTACGCAGTCAGCCCCCATCTGCTGGATGCTGCCGACTTCGGCGTACCGCAACACCGAAAGCGTGTGTTTGTCATCCTGACGAAGAGCAAGCACCCGCTGGAACTACGCTTGCCGCGCCGCGACCATGTGCCGGCAAGCTCTTTCATCGACTTCAACGCTGGCAAATGGTCGCTCATCGAGCAGCCGGGCCGCTCCGCAGCCACCTTGGCCCGCATCAAGGCCGGGCGTGCGGCGTTCGGCGATCAGTTCATTGCCCCCTACTTTGGCAATGGCTCTGGCCTGACCGGGCGTAGCCTTTCGCGCCCGATTGGCACCATCACCACCCGCGACCGATGGGCGGTGATCGACGGGAACCGCATGCGAATGGTCATGGTGGAAGAGGCCAGGGCTGCTATGAGCTTCCGGCCCAACTACAAGCTGCCGAACAACAAACGCGATGCCATGCACATGCTTGGGAATGCGGTCTGCCCGACCGTTGAGCGCGAAGTCATCCTCGCGCTCAAGGCGGCTGCATGAACAAGGCCAGCATCCAGGCCAAGCACACAGCGCGCGTGCTCATCGGTGAGGCCCGCGCCCGCCGGCTGGCCGGCCATGGCTTCTGGTGCATGTTCCGCATGGCCCAGTCCGCCCGCCGCCGCGCTGCCTCCCTTCCCCGCCCGGCGCCGCCGGCGCTCCCCATCCAACCGGAGCTGTTCGCATGACCCAGCGACACATCAGCCACCCCGAGCCGCTGCCGGCCTGCGCCGCCGGTCACAGCGCGCGCCACATCCACGACCTGCGCAGCATCTCCGCCGGCGGCGGCCACTTCGTCGAGTGCAAATGCCGGATGACCAGCAAGCATGCCGACGCGGATACCGCGATCGCGGAATGGAAGCGGGTCAACCGGCCCGCCCGTGTTCGCCGGGCGGCGGAGCCCGCCGTGTCCGACAACGTGATTCAGATGCGGCTGCCCGGCCTGGCCACAGGCAACGCAGCGTGATCGCCATTTCCCCAAATGACTCAGCCGCGCACCGCGGCGAAGGAAACCAGATGACCAGCACAACCGAACGCCGAACCCCAAACCTGCTGCGCCTGAAAGAGGTTGTCGCCAGGACCGGCTTGTCCAAGAACACCATCTACGATCGGATCCGGAAGAAGGAGTTTCCTGCGCAGATCGACCTCGGGGGCAACTGCGTCGCCTGGTCGGAGGACGAGATCGACAGATGGATTCAGGCGAAAATGGATGCCCGTCAGGTCAATGAGGACGGTTTGCCGAAAGCCGCATGAGGCGGGGGCATATGTGGGGGCATCCGCCATCTAGCTGGCGGCCCTCCCCTACTGTCACAAGGGCCTACGGACTAACCGGGATTCCCCTTGGCTCCACCACTATTCAACAGAACGCCCCGGGAATCAGGTTCCCGGGGCGTTCTTGTTTCTGCAGGCCGCGCGCGGTTGCTTACGCGCCCTCGGGATTGTCCTTGCGCTCCGGCCGACGCGTGCCTGCATCATGGATCGCCTGATCGGTCTGTCCCGGCCGCTGCTTGGCGGTTTCGTCCTGCTTGCGGTCCTGCTGGCTTTCTTCGATGCCTTCCTGCTTGCCGTGTTCGCTGGGCTTGGTGTCAGCCATGGGTCTACTCACTCGTGCGGGCGCCGGGGCGGCGCCTTCCCGGGCAGACTAACCAGCCGATCGTGATGCACGAATCACGATCGGCGCGGCCTCGCACACAGCGCGCTCACGCGTGAGGCGTCGGTCACTCCAGCTTGACCACCAGCTTGCCGAAGTTGCGCCCCTTGAGCAGGCCGAAGAACGCCTCGGGCGCGTTCTCCAATCCCGCCACGATGTCCTCGCGATACTGCACGCGGCCGTCCCTCAGCCACTGCCCCATGTCGTGCAGGAACGCGGGGAAGAAGGCGTGCAGATCGGACTGGATGAAGCCGCGCACGGTCAGGCGCTGGCGCAGCACCTGGCTCATGAAGCCGGGCAGCCGATCCGGCCCGGGCAGCACCGCGCCGCGCGCGTTGTAGGTAGCGATGGTGCCGCAGACCGGAATGCGTGCGAAGTCGTTGAGCAACGGCGCCACCGCATCGAACACATGCCCGCCGACGTTCTCGAAGTAGACATCGATGCCGTCGGGCACCGCCGCACGCAATTGCGCAGCGAAATCGTCGGCGCGGTGATCCAGCGCCACATCGAAGCCCAGCGTTTCCAGATACGCGCGCTTCTGCTCGCCACCGGCAATGCCCACCGTGCGCGCACCCTGCAGCTTGGCGATCTGCCCGACCGTTGCGCCCACCGGGCCGCTGGCAGCAGCCACCACGAGCGTTTCGCCCGGCTGCAGCTTGCCGATTTCCTGCAGGCCCACGTACGCCGTGAATCCGGGCATGCCGTACACGCCCAGTGCAGTGCTGATCGGCAGGCCGTTGTCTTCCAGCTTGCGGCTGAGCTGATCGCCGTCGATGACGGCATGCGTCTGCCAGTTACCCGGTGCCAGGACATGCTCGCCGGCCGCAACATCCGGATGGTGGGAGGCGAGCACCTCGGCAACGGTGCGCCCCTCCATCACTGCATCCAGCGCAACCGGGGCGGCGTAGGACGGCCCTTCTTCCATGCGACCGCGCATATAAGGATCCAGGGACAGGTATCGATTGCGCAGCAGCACCTGGCCTGGGCCCAGCGCGGGAACCGGCACCTGTTCGACACGGAAGTTAGCCGCGACCGGGGCGCCGTTCGGGCGCGAAGCGAGCACGATGCGTTTGTTGGTGAGTGCGTTCATCAGCGGATCGCTCCGGGGGAGACGAAAAAGGAATCCCGACAGTACGCCGTCCAGGCACGTCCAGACGGGGGGCAAAACAGCGTTCCATCGGTGCGGCGCGATGCGGAGGTGGCCTGGCCTTTGCGCGACAGCGACCGACGCTCTGGATGGCGTCACAGCATTCCATCCATACGCTGCACCGATCATCCGTTGCCCGCGCCGCAGGCCAAGGCGCATGATCGCGTCATGAACGTTCCCTCTTCCAGCCGACGCCGCTACCTGCTGCCCGTGTTGATGTCCGCCACCACGGTGTTCGGCTTGGCATGCTGGGCGATCCTGGCGACCGAGCCCGGTTGCCTGGCCGCGCAAGGCCATTGGTCGTCCGGTGCAGGCAAGTGCCACACGCGCCTGTGCCTGCTGCAGGGCGACTGCGGCGAGATGGCTTCACCTATCGTGGCATGCAACAAAGTGCAGGTCGGGGACAGCCGTGGCCGCGTGTACTTCCACTTGGGCAATCCCCTGCCTGGTGCGGGCGCCGAAGCGGAGTGGCCCGCAGGCAAAGCCGACAACGGCACGATCCGTGCACGCTTCGAGGATGAGCGGCTGGTCAGCCTGGCCTGCCCGGTCACGCCGTAGTGCGTGCGCGCTTCCATTGCAGCGGGCTCATGCCCATCTCGATCCGGAACATGTAGTTGAACGCCGATGCCGAGGCATAGCCCAGCTCGTGCGCGATTACCGTGGGCGAACGCCCCTGCGCCAGCCACTCGATGGCGCGCAGCAGGCGCAGCCGCAACCGCCAGTCGCGCAGGCGCATGCCGGTCTCGCGTTCGAAATGGCGTGCCAGAGTCCGTGCCGATGCCCCCAGCAACGGTGCCCAGTCCTCCACGCTGCGGGTATCGGCCGGCTGCTCGTAGAGTGCCTGGCACCAGCGCTGCAGGCGCGCGTCCTGCGGCCATGGCAGGTGCCGGGTGTGTTGCGGCTGGCGCGGCAACTGCGCGGTGATCAGCGTGCACAAGGTGGTGTAGTAGGTGCGGTCGTGATCGGGCACGGTGCGGTCGAGTTCGATGATCAGTTCGCGCAGCAGCGGTAACACTTCCAGGACCACGCAGCGCGTGGGCATGCCCAGATCCGGGGCATCATCCACGTACAGATTGCGGAATGCCGAAGTGCTCAACGCGCCGGTGTGATGCAGCGTGCCCGTCGGCACCCACAGCGCCTGATGCGGGGTGATCACGTGACGGGCCTGCCCCGCGCTGGCCTGCAGCACACCCGTGCTGGCGTGGACCAGCTGGTTCCAGCCGTGCACGTGCGGCGGGAAGCGCTCGCCCGCCTCCAGCCGCTGGCTGCGCGCCACCACCGGCCACGGCAGGCGCCGCAGCGGCGGCACCAGGACTTCGCGCCAACCCGGAGCAGTGGGTTCCGCCGTGGCCATGTGACGCCTCATCGACAGGATGGGTCATTCTATCGAAAGACGCGGTCACCTCTGTCCACGGACCATGGGCCCTCCCCGCTGCCCTCCCCACCCATGTCACTCTTGATCCCGCCTCCCCGCCACGCCTGGCAGGTCATCACGGCCGGCATCTGCGCGCTGGTACTCACGGTTGGCCTGGCGCGCTTTGCCTACACCCCGCTGCTGCCGGTGATGCGACTCGACGCCGGGCTCACGGCAGCCGGCGGCGGCTGGCTGGCAACGTTCAACTATCTGGGCTACCTGGCCGGCACTGTGCTGGTCGCCCGGGTGGGCGACATGCAGCTGAAATTCCGCTTCTACCGCATCGGACTGGTCCTGGCAGTGGTATCCACCGGCCTGATGGGCACCACCACGGACATGGCCACCTGGGGCGTGCTGCGCTTCGTGGCCGGCCTGTCCAGCACCGCCGGCCTGCTGCTCGCCTCCGGGCTGGTGCTCCATTGGCTGCTCGCCCATCAGCGCCGCCCACAGCTCGGCCTGCACTTCGCCGGCCTCGGGGTGGGGATCGCGGTCTCGGGCCTGGCGGCTGCGGCGATGGCCGATCAACTGGCGTCCTCCCGGCAGTGGATCGCGCTGGGCACCCTCGCGGTGGTGTTCCTGATCCCGGCCTGGGCATGGATGCCGCCGCCGGCAGCGATCTCCAGTGCCACTGGGGCCAATGCTCCCCCGCCACCCGGGCGGCGCTGGCGCTGGCTGCTGATCGCCTCGTACTTCTGCGCGGGGGTCGGCTTCGTGGTCAGCGCGACCTTCATCGTCGCCATCCTGGTGCAGACCCCTGCCTTCGCCGGCCACGGCAGTTGGGTGTGGGTCCTGGTCGGCCTCACTGCCATCCCCTCGACGTTTGCCTGGGATCGGCTCTCGAACCGGCTTGGACTGATCCGTGCATTGATGCTCGCCTATGCGTTGCAGGCTACGTCCTTCGTATTGCCCTTGCTGGATGGCGGGCTGTGGGCCGGCGCGGCCAGCGCCGTGCTGTTCGGCCTGACCTTCGCCGGCATCGTCAGCCTGACCCTGACCGTGGTCGGTCGCCACTACCCGCACAATCCTGCCAAGGCGATGGCGACGCTGACGCTGAGTTATGGCGTCGCCCAGATCATCGCCCCCGCGATCGCCGGCACGCTGGCGCGCGACAGCGGCAGCTACCAGGGCGCATTGGTGCTGGCGGCGATCATGATGGTGATCGGCTTCGTGCTGTTGTGGTGCATTCCCGACGACCCACGATCCACCACGGGCTGATCAACTGCACCGGCGGAAAGCATCCGCCTGAACCGACGTTCATGCGCTTGTGTGATGTGCTCGGGCCCGCTGGATCAAGCACTTGGATGTGGGCGGACACGGGTTTGGAAACAAATGTGAAATTTTTTTCGCGAAACGCTTGCCGAACCCCTCATACCTCCGTATTATTCGCGTCCTCGCCAGCGGCAACGCAGCGATGAAGTGGCCGGGTAGCTCAGTTGGTAGAGCAGGGGATTGAAAATCCCCGTGTCGGCGGTTCGATTCCGTCCCCGGCCACCACAATTTCAGATGACCTGCAGAAATGCAGGTCATTTTTTTTGTCTGTTGTGCGGCGTCGCCACATCGCGCAGCGTTCAAGGAAGGAGGTTCCGCACATGGTTCGTGCTTTGTTCGCCGCGCTGTTCGGCAAACGTCCCGTTACCTTCCACAGCACATCCCCGATCGATGTGACCGTGCTGCGCCTCAAGCAGTCGATCCAGCATGGCCCGCGTCTCTCTGTCGCCGGAATGCGCGGGACGGCCTCCGCTCAACGGATCCGCCTGTGCTGGACGCGCCCGTTCGTGTCCAATTCTTTCAAGCCGTATTTCATCGGTCAGTGCATCCCCACCGAACGCGGCACGCGGCTTGAAGGTGCGTTCCAGATGCATCCCTTCATCCGCACCCTGATGATCGGCATGTTCGTCAGCCTGCTCATCGTTCCGTTGGTGGCGGTGGTGAAGCACTGGCAACACACACACGACCTCGCGCCTGCGCTGTTGGCCAGTCTGGCGGTGGTGCCTGCTGCCTACTTCATGGCCGGCGCGGTGCTGGTGATCGTCACGATCAGCCGCTGGGCCGCACGCGACGATGAAGCGATGATCGAGGCGGAGATCCATCGCGCGCTGCAAAGCGGGCACACCGCTCAGGGATGATTTCCGCGGGCAGGCCGTTGCGCGCCTTGCCGTCCATCGCCACGCGCTGGCATGCTCACCCGGCGGACAGGATCGTCTGCGGCCGCGCTTGTTCGTCCCCATGGCCGCACACACAGGGAGAGGTGAATGTCCGAAGGCATCGAAGTGCTGCAGGCGCAGATCGCGCATCTGCAGCGAAACCAACGGCGACTGACGCTGGGCTGCGCAGCGGCTGGCCTGCTCACCATGGCCGCGTTGATGATGGGTGCGACGTCACAGCGCAGCGCCAGCTTTGATGTCATTGATGCGCAGCGCATCAACATCAAGGAACCTGACGGAACGTTGCGGCTGGCGATCTCCAATCGCACACTGTTTCCTGGCGTGGTCATTCACAACAAGGAGCAACCTCATCCGCGCCCGATGGCAGGCATGCTGTTCTTCAACGATGAAGGCACGGAAAACGGCGGGCTGATCTACAACGGTTCGCTCGACAAGAGCGGCAAACCCTCCAGCGGCATGAGCCTGACCTTTGATCGCTATCAGCAGGATCAGCAGATGCAGCTGCTGGGCGTGGACGACGCGGGCACACACTACGCCGGGCTGACCTTCAATGATGTTGCCGATGGCCTGGACCGTCCGTTCTTCTCCGAGCGGGACGAATCACTTCATCGCGACGGCATCCCTGCCATCACCGAGCGCGTGTTCCTTGGCAAATCGGATGCACGCGATGCCATGCTGACCCTGCGCGATAGCCAGGGAAAGCCACGACTGGAACTGGTGGTCACGCCCGCGGGGGATGCCAAGGTGCGCTTCCTGGACGAGCACGGCAACGCGACGCGGGAACTCTCCGCTGACCGCCAGTAGCGCGGATGCCGGACGCTGCCACGCGCGCGTCAGCGGTTTGCGACGGCCGCTGCATGACGGAATATTCACAAATTTCGCTCAGCCTGTGCCTAAGCTCGCTGCGTCTTGTGTGGAGTGTCGACAATGCGCAGCCGCTATCTGATCAGTGCCCTGCTCGCCCTCGCCGCCTCCGGGTCGGCCTGGGCCGCCGCGCCGGTGACCTCGGTGGAGACGCTGGACATGGACCGCTATGCCGGCCAATGGCATGAGATCGCGCACCTGCCGGTCTCGTTCCAGAAGAAATGCGTGGGCGACATCACCGCCACCTACAGCCTGCGTGCCGATGGACGGATCAGCGTGCACAACGCCTGCCGCGAAGCCGATGGCGACCGCGTCGCCGCCGATGGCGTGGCACGCCCGGTCGAGGGTCAACCGGGCCGGTTGCAGGTGCGCTTCGTGCCGGACTGGCTGTCCTGGGTGCCGCTGGTCTGGGCCGACTACTGGGTGATCGCACTGGACCCGGAGTACCAATGGGCGGTGGTCGGTGAACCGGACCGCAAGTACCTGTGGATCCTGTCGCGGTCGCCGAGCATGGATACCGCCCTGTTCGAGCAGCTCAAGGCCCGCGCCGAGGCGATGGGCTATGACCTCGCCCCGCTGCGGGTGATGGCGCCGCTGGACTGACCCGGCCCGGCCTCACGCCACGCCCGGCCCTCCCCACGACTAAAAGCACGTGGCCCGGTCATCCCGGTGCCCTACCCTTGCGTCTCGCTGCCACAGGCAGCGCGAACACCATACGTCGTAGTATGCTCGTACCCATGCAACACCCGCCTGAGGATTGCGCCATGTCCCACCGCTTCCGTCCCCGCCTCGCCCTTGCCCTCATCGTCGTCGCCTCGCTGGCCCTGACCGCCTGCAACAAGACGGTCAAACGCGTTTCCGAGCCGGCCGCCAGCGTGCAGGAGTTGACGGTGCGTGCCGATGGCAGCTGGACGGTTGCGCTGCGCCTGCAGAACTTCAGTTCGATGCCCATGACCTTCGACAACGTCGCGCTGCAGTTGAAGGTGAGCGATGAGGATGCCGGGCAGCTGCAGCTGAAGCCCGCACTGTCCATTGGCGGGGTCTCGGCCGATGTGGTCAACGTGGACATCAAACCGAGCTCGGGCGCCCGCCTGGTGATGGCCGATGCACTGGCCGGCAACCGCACCCTGGGCTATTCGCTCAAGGGCACGGTAAGCGCCACCCCGCAGGAAAAGAAGCAACGCACGTTCGAGATTGATAGCCGCAGCACGCTCAACCAGGCTCCCGGCCTGCCCGGCGTCCTGCGCTGACCGGCGGGCTTTCCGCCACCCTTCGCCACTGATCGAGACTGTCCCGATGAGCAGCTACACCGCCCCGCTTTCCGATATCCGTTTCGCCCTGCATGACGTGCTCAAGGTCGAGCCGCTGTTCGCGCGCCTTGGCCTGACCGATGCCACCGCCGATGTGGTGGATGCCGTGCTGGAAGAAGCCGGCCGTTTCAGCGCCAGCGTGCTGGCGCCGTTGAACAGCGTGGGCGATGAGATCGGCTGCGTCCTCGACCAGGCCACCGGCGAGGTCACCACCCCGCCGGGCTTCAAGCAGGCCTACGCCCAGTTCGTGGACGGCGGCTGGACCGGTCTGACCGCGGCACCGGAACTGGGCGGCCAGGGCCTGCCGCATACGCTGGGCGTGCCGCTCAACGAAATGATCAACGCCGCCAACCTGGCGTGGGGCAACTTCCCGCTGCTCTCGCACGGTGCGATCGAAGCGCTCAAGCAGCATGGCGAGGCCTGGCAGCAGGACGCCTTCCTCAAGCCGCTGATCGAAGGCCGCTGGACCGGCACCATGTGCCTGACCGAACCGCATTGCGGCACTGATCTTGGCCTGCTCAAGACCAAGGCCGAGCCGAACGCGGATGGCAGCTACGCGATCACCGGCACCAAGATCTTCATCACCGCCGGCGAGCACGACCTCACCGAGAACATCGTGCACCTGGTGCTGGCCAAGCTGCCGGATGCACCGGCCGGGGCCAAGGGCATTTCGCTGTTCGTCACCCCGAAGTTCAAGGTCGATCGCGAGGGCAAGGTGGGCGAGCGCAATGCGCTGCGCTGCGGCTCGATCGAACACAAGATGGGCATCAAGGGCTCGGTCACCTGCGTGATGAATTTCGACGGTGCCGAAGGGTATCTGGTCGGGCAACCGCACAAGGGCCTGCAGGCAATGTTCACCATGATGAACACCGCGCGCCTGGGCGTCGGCCTGCAGGGCATCGGCCTTTCCGAGCGGGCCTACCAGAACGCGCTGAAGTACAGCCGCGAGCGCCTGCAGTCGCGTTCGTTGAGCGGTGCGAAGAATCCGGAGAAGCCGGCCGACCCGATTCTGGTCCACCCGGATGTGCGGCGCATGCTGCTGACCATCAAATCGCTGGTCGAAGGCAGCCGCCTGCTGGCCCTGCACGCGGCGACCCTGATCGACGTCGCCCACCACGCCGAGGATGCCGGCGAGCGCGAACGCGCGGACACGCTGGTGAGCTTCCTGACCCCGATCTCCAAGGCCTGCCAGACCGAATGGGGCATCGAGAACACCTACAACGCGCTGCAGTGCTTCGGTGGCCATGGCTACATCCGCGAGCACGGCATGGAGCAGTTGGCCCGCGATGCGCGCATCACCACGCTGTACGAAGGCACCACCGGCATCCAGGCGCTGGACCTGATCGGCCGCAAGACCGCTTCCAGCCAGGGCGCGGGGCTGAAGCTGATGCTGGCCGAGATCGAGGCCTTCGCCAAGGCCAATGAAGGCAACGAAGCGCTGGCCGAGTTCATTGCCCCGCTGCGCGCCAAGGCCGACGAATGGGCCACGCTGACCATGGCGACCTTGCAGCGCGCGGCCACCAACCCGGACGAACTGGGCGCAGCCAGCTTCGATTACCTGTTCTACTCGGGCTATGTGGTGCTGGCCTACTGGTGGGCCCGCAGCGTCGCCGCCGCCGAGGCCTCCGCGCAGAGCGACGCGTTCAAGCAGGCCAAGCGCGAGACGGCCCGCTTCTACTTCGCCCGCGTGCTGCCGCGCACGCTCAGCCACGCCGCCGCGATCCAGTCCGGCGCCGAACCGTTGATGGCCATGACCGACGCGCACTTCGGCGAAGGTTGATCGGTCGCCAGACCACCGACCAACGGTCGGTGGCTACCTGATTGCCACGCAGGTGCCGACCGGCAGTCGGAACACCGATACCTGATCGTCGGTAGGTGCCGACCGTTGGTCGGCACCCCGGATACACCTTCTGGAGAAAAGCCCCCTTGATGTTCAAGGGGGCGCGCCGAAGGCGGGGGGTCAAGGTGGAATGCCTGTCCGAATCGTTACGAATCGGGTAGGGGCGCAAGCCCCTATACCCAATTCGTAACGATTCGGGTATAAGCTGTTTTCCCGATGGAGACAGACACTACACGCTTGGGTCTGATCGATACCGGAGCCTCGTCCGCCCCGGTCGCCGAGGTGTCGCCGATCGTTACGCTGCATCGGCCCGGATCGGTGCGGTTATTGGCCCTGGACGCCCACGGGCGCGTACTCGACTGGATCAATTGGCAGGACGCCTCCTGCCTCTACGCGCGTGGCGCGGTAGCCTGGACCCTGGGCGACCCCTGCCTGCACATCCACGGCGGCATCTGCCGCACCACCGGCCTGCAGAGCGGCCTGGACCTGCACCCGATCATCGCCGCCCGCGGGCATGCGCGCTCCCGCGCGATCGACCCCACCCCGAATCTGTCCAATCCCGCGCTGTTCGCGCGCGATTCGCACCTGTGCCTTTACTGCGGGCAACAGTTCAACCGCCCGCAGCTGACCCGCGACCACGTCATGCCGCTGTCCAAGGGGGGCCTGGACGTTTGGGAGAACGTGGTCAGCGCCTGCTTCCACTGCAACTCGCGCAAGAGCAACCGCACCCCGCAGCAGGCCAGCATGCCGCTGCTCGCCGTGCCCTATCGGCCGAGCTGGATCGAACACATGATCCTGTCCAACCGCAACATCCTGGCCGATCAGATGGCCTTCCTGAAGGCGCAGTTGCCCAAGCGTTCCAAGCTCTGCGCCTGAGCGCGCTGCGACGTTCTGTCGCAGCCTCCGTCACCGTTTACTCACTGAAAAGGCGGTTTGCTTGCCCCAACCTCATTTGGGGGGGAAAATAGGCGCTCAGAAGAAGCGCGATAAACATGATCGATTCCGCCCGCTATCCCCGCCTTGCGCGCATCCAGTCACCGGATGACCTGCGCAGGTTCGAAGAATCCGAACTGCCCGCGATCGCGGATGAACTGCGTGCCTACCTGATTGAGTCGGTCGGCAAGAGCGGCGGCCATTTCGGCGCCGGCCTGGGCGTGATCGAACTGACCGTCGCACTGCACTACCTCTATCAGACGCCCGTCGATCAGCTGGTGTGGGATGTGGGTCATCAGACCTACCCGCACAAGATCCTGACCGGCCGCCGCGACGAGATCCACACGGTCAAGCAGAAGGACGGCGTCGCGCCGTTCCCCAAGCGTGAGGAAAGCGAGTACGACACCTTTGGCGTCGGCCATTCCTCCACCTCCATCTCGGCGGCGCTGGGCATGGCGATCGCACGCCAGGCCGAAGGCGATGACCGCAAGGTCGTGGCCGTGATTGGTGATGGCGCGATGACCGCCGGCATGGCTTACGAGGCGCTCAACCACGCCGGCGGCATGGAGCAGGAACCGAACCTGCTGGTGATCCTCAACGACAACAACATGTCGATCTCCGAAGCCGTGGGCGGGCTGACCAAGATGCTCGGCCGCGCCACCGGCAGCCGCACGCTCAATGCGCTGCGCGAAGGCGGCAAGAAGATCCTCGGCGACAAGAAGCACAACCCGACCGCGCGCTTCGTCAAGCGCTGGGAAGAGCACTGGAAGGGCATGTTCGTGCCGTCCACGTTCTTCGAGGAAATGGGCTTCCATTACACCGGGCCGATCGACGGCCACGACGTGCCGGCGCTGGTCGCCACGCTGAAGACGCTCAAGAGCCTGAAGGGCCTGAAGCTGCTGCACGTGATGACCACCAAGGGCAAGGGCTACGAGCGCGCCGAAGGTGATCAGATCGGTTACCACGCGGTCGGCCCGTTCGATCCGGACAAGGGCCTGGTCTCCAAGGGCGGGGCCAAGAAGCCGACCTATACCGACGTCTTCAGTGACTGGCTGTGCGATGCCGCCGCGGCCGAGCCGAAGCTGATGGGCATCACCCCGGCGATGCGCGAAGGCTCGGGCCTGGTGCGCTTCAGCAAGGAATATCCGGAGCGCTACTTCGATGTGGCCATCGCCGAGCAGCACGCGGTGACCCTGGCGGCCGGCATGGCCACCCAGGGCGCCAAGCCGGTGGTGGCGATCTACTCGACCTTCCTGCAGCGCGCCTACGACCAGCTGGTGCACGATGTGGCCGTTCAGGAGCTGGACGTGCTGTTCGCGATCGACCGCGCCGGCGTGGTCGGCCCGGATGGCGCGACCCATGCCGGCAACCTGGATTTGAGCTTCCTGCGCTGCGTGCCGCACATGGTGGTGATGGCGCCGTCCGATGAGGCCGAGTGCCGCCAGATGCTGACCACCGGGCTGCGCTATGCCGGCCCGGCCGCGGTGCGCTACCCGCGTGGCAGCGGGACCGGCATCGCCGCCGGCACGGATCTGGCCACGCTGGAGATCGGCAAGGCCGATCTGCGCCTGCAGGGCAGCCGGATCGCCCTGCTCGCGTTCGGCAGCACCGTGACGGCCGCCGAACAGGTCGGCCGCGAACTGGGCCTGACCGTGGTCAACATGCGTTTCATCAAGCCGCTGGACCGGGCCCTGCTGCTGGAACTTGCGCAGCGCCACGAAGGGTTCGTCACCATCGAAGACAACGTGGTCGCCGGCGGTGCCGGCTCCGGCGTGGCCGAGCTGCTCAATGCCGAGAACGTGCTCAAGCCGTTCCTGCACCTGGGCCTGCCGGACAGCTTCCAGCACCATGCCAGCCGTGAAGACCTGCTGGCCGAAGCCGGCATCGATGCCGATGGCATCCGCCAGGCCGTGCTCAAGCGTTGGCCGATGCTGGTCAAGAGCGGCCAGACGCTCAGCGCGGCAGGCTGACACGCTGCCCACCGCCCTTGGGCGAGTGCTCCGCAAAAAACAGCGAGGCCGCGTCCAATCGACGCGGCCTCGTTCGTTTGAGCACTCAGGGGGCGCTCAAGCGCTGTGCACCAGCCATCAGTAGATCTGGAACTGGGCGCGGCAGCCGCCATCCACCCAGACGCCGGTGCGGTCCCAGCCCCAGGTCCGCCCTTCGATGCAGGCGTTACGCGAGGTCTGGCGGATCAGCCGCGCCTCGCGGCGGACATTGGCCACGCAGCGCTGACGGCGATGGTCGTTGGAATCGCAGGTCAGGATCTGGCCCCGGCCGTTGTTGCCGCCGCCGTTGTGGCCCCAGCCGCCCCCACCGCCATTCCAGCGGCCACCGCGGCCGCCCTCGGCAATGAACTCGGCCCGGCAGCCCTGCGTCACCCACACGCCGTTGCGTGCCTGGCCCCAGGTCTGGCCTTCAACGCAAGGCGAGCCGGAGATCTGCCGCACCAAGCGTGCACGCCCCGGCAAGGCGCACTGCTGCGTGCGGTTCTTGATCGATTCGCAGCGCACCGGACCGCCGTTGTAACCGTCGTCATAGCGGTCGTAGTTCTGCGCCTGGGCAGCGCCGGCCAGCGCCATCAGCGCCGGCACCACGGCCCAGCGCAATCGTCTGGCGGCCTGGGAAGGGCTGGTGTTCGACATGGGATCCTCGTTGCGTGTTGGGGGAGGCGCACAGGATCGGTGATCGTCCGGCGCCGCGACATAGGCCAGAAGTCGCTGATTTCATCCCCTATTTAGGTACCCGACGCGTGGCTGACTGGGCGGGCGGCCGGCGGTCACATCCGCACGAACAGCCTTGGAAGGCCGGCTCAGCCGTAGCGGACGGCGTCCACGTAGGTCTCCAGCACCTGCACCCGGACGGCGATGCTGTCGCCGGTCTCGGCATGGTACTCGCGTGCCAGGGCATCGGCGAAATCGAAGGCGGTGGCCCCGCTGCGGAACGCAATCGGTGCGGATTTGGCCGGGTGCACGACGTGCCAGCGGCGTTCGATGTGTTGCAGTTTGATCACCATGCGGATCGTTCCTTTGCGGCATGCCTGGGCGAAAAGCTCACGACGTGAGGGATCCATCCCTCAGCAGGAACGATAGAGCAGGTTGAAGCCCGTTGTTATCGGATTAGTCTGATTTTGCTCAGCCGTCGGTGCCCAGGAACCGGAACGGCTCGGCCGGCTGGAACCGGGGCAGCGCGTCGCCCGCGAACACGTTGCGCTGGTCCGGCCCCAGGTCCAGTTTCAACACCGGGGCACCGCGCGAGAAATCGGCCTTGTTGAGGTCTACCCAGAAGGTATTGGGCGTCATCGCCGATTCAAAGAAATACAGCTTGCGCTTGTGGTCGGCCACGGTCCGCCAGCGGGTGGAGGAGATGTTCGGCTCCCCCGGCGTGGTGATCCCGTAGGGCACGGACACATTGCGGATCACACTGAACACACTGGCCAATGCGACCACGGGATCCTCGCTTTTGGGAATGGCGTTGATGTAGAACTTCGCGCGGGCGAAGCGATCGGCCGAGCGGTTGGTGCCGGGCAGCATCACGGTGCCACCGATCTCCTGCCAGTACGCGTTGAGCGCCAGTTGCTGATCGAACACCGGCGAGTTGGTCATCACCTGATAGGCGCGATCGTGATGGATCACCTGCTTGCCGTTGATGTATTCCACGATGGCGCTGTCACCGCTGGCATCGGACAATGACAGGTGCAGCGTGGCCAGCCGGGACTCGCCCGGCACCTTGTCCGTCACGATCGAAAACGGCTCGCGCTCCAGCGCGGCGACGGCCTCGGCAACGGTGGCGAAGTTGTCGAGCACGTATTGCGCCCACAACGAGATCGCCAATCCCGGTTTGCTGCCACGTTGCTGCGGGTACTGCGATTCTGCCAGCCACAACAGATTGGCTGACAACCCCGCTTCGTTGAGTCCATCGGTGGTGGAGATGTCATACCCGGTGGCGACCACGCTGCCGTAGCGTGAGGTCCAGCGGATCGAGCGCGGGCCGGCCTGGCCATCGCGGTCGATGCCTTTGGGCAGCACCCAGAGGTTGGTGGCCACATCGCTTTTCCAATCCATCGAGCGGGCCGTGATCACATCCTGATTGTCGCCCAGATACACCACGCGGGTGCAGGCATCGGCCCGGGCGGAGACGCAGGTGAGCGCCGCAGCGAATGCGATGTGACGGATCGAAAACAGTGTTTTCATGACGTGCCTCCTGGCAGTGGCGCTGACAACCTGGCGTCAAACCTGATACCCGCGATGTCCACACAGGCGGGTCGCACGCATCCTGCTTCAACGCATCATCGCGTTCCGCGGTGCTGGTCACGGACTACAACGCAGCATCGGCGGAATCCTCCAGCGTCATATCAGCCCACGCCGGGTGATGGAGGAGTGAACCCTGCATCCTGCACGTGACATCGACGGACCCGGCGCGAGACTGCCCGCGACCTCAAGCGCCTACGGAGCCTGCATGTCCATTCGAGCCGCCCTGCTTCCCCTGCTCGCCGCCCTCACCGCCTGCGCCCATCCTGCGCCGTCACCCTCCTCGCCCACGGCAGGCGTACCCGGCTCGGACCGCGATGCGCATGGGTGCATCGGCTCGGCAGGCTACCGTTGGTGCGAACGCACACAGCAGTGCGAACGTCCGTGGGAGTTGGCCAATGCAAACGGGTTGGAGAACACCGCCGAGGCCATCACCGCCTACTGCGCCGCGCCGGCGCCACGCTGATCTCGTCATAGCACGCTCATCTCCTCATAGGCGGCGCAACAGGACAGGCCGGACAGGGCGTCATGCCGGGGACGCGCCCGGAAACGGCCGCGCGTCCACTGGCAGGACCACCAGGAACCGCGCGCCACCACCGGGGGCGCTGTCCACGGCGATGGTGCCGGCGTGACGCAGCACGATCTCGCGGGCCAGGTGCAGGCCCAGCCCGCTGCCGCTGCCGCTGGGCCGCAATCGGTGGAACGGCTCGAACACGGACAGCCGCTCGGCCTCCGGCACGCCCGGGCCTTCATCACTGACCGACAGGCCGCCATCATCATGCAGTGCCACGGCGATCATGCCGCGGCCGCCACCGTGGGCGATGGCGTTCTGCAGCAGGCTGGCGATGACCCGGTGCAGCGCATGGGGATCCCCGCGAACCCAGATCGGCTGATCCGGTGCATCCACCGAAAAGCCGTAGCCGGCATCCACCACCAGTGGTGCGACATCGGCGGCCACGTCGCGGGTCAACGCGGACAGGTCGATACGCTGGGACTGGCTGCCATGCCGGTCCAGCCGCTGCAGATCCAGCAGCTGCTCGGCGATGTTGCTCAGCCGGCTCAGGTCCAGCTGCAGGCGCGAACGCGCATCGCCGGGCGGCAGATCGGCCAGGCGCGTGGCGAGGATCGCGATCGGCATGCGCAGCTCATGCGCGGCACCGGCGAGGAAGCGATCCTGCGCATCGTAGCTTTCACCGATGCGGCGCACGGCCGCGTTGAAGGCGTCCACCAGCGGATAGATCTCCAGCGGCACGGCACGCGTATCCAGGCCGCTGCCGCGCTCGTTGACCTGGATCGCTGCGGCCTGCGCCGCCACGCGGTTGACCCCGCGCAGCGCGCGATGGATCACCCATGGCGCCACCACCAGCGTGATCACCAGCACCGGCAACGCGATCCAGCCGCCCAGGTAGCGGAAGATCAACAGCAGCTGCCGCACGATGCTGCGTTCGGGAATGCCGCCTACCGCCACGTGCAACCGCCCTTCCGGCCGAACAACGACCACCACGCGCACGGCAAGCGCATCGGCATTGATGCGGGTACGGATGTCGGTCTGCTCGATCTGATCCAGCCGTGCCACCAACTGACGGTACTGCACGGGAACATCGCCATGCACCAGGCGTCGGCCACGCTCATCGGCCGCGGCGAACCAGAACATCGCCGGCGGCCGTGGCACGGCCAGCGCCACCTTCGGCAGATCCGCCTCCAGTCCCTGGGCACCGAAGGTGATGGCCGATGCGATCTGGTCGCTGGTCTTCCAGTCGAT
The DNA here is from genome assembly GCF_056393115.1 of Stenotrophomonas sp. Steno-Z10-BAI. Classification (NCBI taxonomy): domain Bacteria; kingdom Pseudomonadati; phylum Pseudomonadota; class Gammaproteobacteria; order Lysobacterales; family Lysobacteraceae; genus Stenotrophomonas; species Stenotrophomonas sp. Steno-Z10-BAI. Next base: position 187,577 of record NZ_JBWJOZ010000001.1, read on the forward strand.
ATAGGCCGAACGGCGGTCGCCGTAGGTCAACACCATCGCGCTCAATGCCAGGGCGATCGTGGCCGCCTGGATCAGGCAGACCTTCCACACCAGGTTGAACGCCAGCGAATCGGGTTTGAGCAATCTCACGGCGTGTCCTTGAGCAGATACCCGATGCCGCGCATGACGTGGATCTCCACGCCCGCGTCGGCTTCCAGCAGCGCTTTGCGCAGCTTGGAGACATGCGCATCCAGCGCATTGGATTGGATGGCATCGTCAAAGCCGTATACGGCTTCCAGCAACGAGGCGCGGCCCACCGTGCGCCCTTGCCGCAGTGCCAGTGCTTCGAGCACCAGCAGCTGCCGCCGCGGCAGCGCGAGCAGCAGCTCTGACACGCGGGCTTCGCGCGCCACGAAATCGAACTGCAGCCGGCCCAGCGACAACACCGGCAGGGTGATCTGCGAGGGCCGCCGCGAGATCGCGCGGATGCGCGCAAGCAGCTCTTCGACCGCGAACGGCTTGGTCAGGTAATCATCCGCGCCCACGTCCAGGCCGGTGACCCGATCGGCCACCGAATCGCGCGCGGTCAGCATGATCACCGGCAGGTTCGGCACGCGCTCACGCGCGATCCGGACAAAGCTGGCACCGTCGCCGTCGGGCAGCTGCCGGTCCAGCAGCAGGATCTGGTGGACGCCGGCCTTGAGGGCTTCATCGGCCTGCGCCATCGTGCCGACCACGTCGATCACCATGCCGTGGCGCGCCAGGCTGACCTGGATCGCGCTGGCCATTTCCGGATCATCTTCCAGGAGAAGAAGGCGCATGGGGCGGTGCCTTGCGGGGTACGAAGGAGGCGATGGTACCGCGCAGCCGGACGTAACGTTCCGACAATGTAGGGCGCCCACCATGACACTCCGGTTGTTCCCCCTCGGCAGGTCCATGCACGTCCGTTTTCGTTCCCCGCGCCCTTCCCTTCCCCTGTTTGGCCTGGCCCTGGCCAGTGCATTCACCGCCGCCAGTGCGCAGGCGGCTGATGCGCCCGAGGGCGCCAGGAAAAGCAGCATCGGCATCGCCGTCGTGGCGCTCAAGGCCCCCTATGCCGGCTATGACACCGATCGTCTGGCCGCCCCGATCGTCAGCTGGGAAGGCCGTTCGTTCTTCTTCCGCGGTGGCAGCGTGGGCTATCGCCTGCACCAGACCGCGCGGTCCGAGCTTGCCCTGACCGCCTCGCCGTACGTGATGCGCTTCAAGCGCCGCGACAGCCACGACCCGCAACTGCGCCAGCTCGACAACCGCAGCCTGTCCGGCATGCTGGGCGTCTCCTGGCGGCACCAGGCCGAATGGGGCGTACTGCAGGCCAATGCGCAGGCGGAAGTCACCGGACACGGCGGCGGCTTCTCGGCCGATGCCCGGTACGCCTACCCGATCCCGGCCGGCCGCGTGACCTTCATGCCCGCGGTGGGCGTGACCTACACCAGCGCCGATCTCAACGACTACTACTTCGGCGTCAGTGAGCGCGAAGCGGCACGCAGCGGCCTGGCGCGCTACTCGTCCGGCAGCGGTGTGTCGCCCTACATGGACATTGCCGCCGTGATGCCGCTGGGGCCGCGCTGGACCGCGACCGCGTCGATCCGCCGCACCTCGCTGGCCGATGCCGTGCGCGACAGCCCGATGACCCGTGGCGACCACATGGATACCGCCGCGCTCTCCCTCAGTTACGGATTCTGATCATGCGTCAGGGAATCGTACGTCGTGTCGCGGATCTGGCCTTGCAGATCGAACCGGACCGCGCCGCCGTTCTTGAATGGATTCTGCATTCCCCACTGCCCGCGCTCGACGGGCAGACCACGTTCGAACTGGCCTGTGAGGGCCAGGGCGAACGCGTCGTCGCGCTGCTGGACACCCTGCTGCGGCAGGGTGATCCGGTCCTGCCGCGCGGCTGATTCCTCGTTTTTCCCCTACCGGTGTCCTGGAGGCGCGAATGCACAACGCAACCGATACCCCGCTGCTGCAAGCAGCCAACGATGACCTCGCCGCGCACGCGATCGTGGCCAATCTCCACCGCGCGATCCTGCACCGCATGGACCGCGACAGCCAGGCCCACGGCCGGTTCTCACGGGCTTACATCGCCGAGCTGTTCGACATCGGGCGCGCCATCAGTCCCGCGTGTCGCCCGCACCAGGTCGACAGTGAATGGATCACTGCGCGACGGTCGTGGCTGGATACGGTGCTGCGCGAGCATCCGCTGGACCGTCGCGATGCGCAGCTGATCGCTGCACGGCACGCCGCCGATGGGGTCCTGCTCCGCGCCTGCGTGCTCGGCTGTGACGCCACGCCGGAAGCCGCGACCGAGCGCGTGCGCGATGCCCTCATCGCCATGACCCGGCCGACGCACTGAGTGACGAAACGCCACCGACACCTGCACATGACCGCCGGAATCACCGTGCTACATTCCGGCCAAGAGGCAGGCTGACTGCTTCTTGATGCCGGTATCGGCCGGCCCGGAGCGTGCCCATGCGGTGTTCGGCCCTGCTGCTGTCCCTGCTGTTCTGCGATGCCGTGCACGCCCAACGGGACGCGCCGCCGGACCTCGCCTTCGACCGCCCCGGCATCGGCTTCGCCGCCTCGACACTGCCCCGCGGTGGCGTCGCGCTGGAGGCGGGATTGCCCAGCTTCAGCCGCGACCGCGACGGCGCGGGCGTGCTGAGCACGCAGTACAGCGCCGACATCAATCTCCGGATCGGCTTGGTCGAGCATCTCGAACTGCAGGCCTTCACCTCGCCCTGGAACCACCTGCGGGTGGCGCCGCGCGATGCACCGGCCGAGCGCAGCCGCGGTGCTGGAGACCTGGGCCTCGGCCTGAAGTTCGCCCTGCCCTTGTCCTCGGAAAAGCACGCCGTGGCGCTGCTGGCCAGCACCACGTTCGCCACCGGCTCGCGCGACTTCAGCGAGGGCGCCACGCAGTACGCGCTGGGTGCGAGCTATGAGTACAGCTTCGATGATCGCTGGACAGGCGCGCTGTACGCCAATGTGACCCGCGGTGGCAGCGAGGACAGCGTCACCTGGGCGCCGAGCCTGAGCTTCTCCGCCACCGATACCGTCAGCACCTATCTGGAGGCCGGATTCACCGACACCCACGGCGAGCCCTCGACCGGGATTGCCGGCGCAGGCATCACCTGGATGGTGACCCCGACGGTCCAGTTGGATGCCTCATTCGATGTGGGGCTGGATGACGACAGCCCGGACACACAGGCCGGCCTTGGGGTGTCGGTGTATTTCGAGTGAGGTTTGCGGGGCACCCTGCTGCATCGCCAACGAAAAGGCCTGCACGAAACCGCGCAGGCCTTTGTCTGGAACCGCAACGTCTTGGCGCGGCGGGTCAGGTCACCTTCTTGGCGATGGTCATGCCCAGCACGAACAGCACCACAGCGATGATGATGCCCGCCCAGAACAGGAACTTGGCGATCCCGATCGCAGCGCCGCCGATGCCGGCGAAACCGAGGGCACCGGCGATCAGGCCGATGACGGCAAAAATGATGGCCCACTTGATCATGATGATCCTTTCACCGAATCGGGTTGAATGACAGGACTCCACGGTAGCCAGCCGACTGTCTCACCTTCGTGAACGCGCCGACTGAACGGCGTGAAGTCAGGCGCCCGGCGCCACGCGCATTTCCATCGGCTGGTAGCGCAGCCCGGAAGATTCCGCTGCCTCCCCTGTGCAGGTAAAGCCATAGCGCTCATAGGCGGGTACCGACGAGAGCGACGCGCTCACGGTCAGCACCTCCACACGCGCCTGCTCGATCATGGCGGCCATCAGGGCCTTGCCGACCCCCTGCTGCTGGGCCGCCGGGTCGACAAACAGCATGGCCACGTGACGGCCTTCCTTGAGCTCGGCGATACCGATGAGCCGATCCTCCTGCGCGTAGGCCAGCATCACATTGTCCTGCACCATGCGCGCGCGGAACCCCTCCACCGAGGCGATACGGGCAAAGGTCTCGATCCCAAGGGGGGGCAGTGATTCCGCCACCGCCCCCATGAAGGCGGCCATGCACACACGGCTGGCCTGTTCGAGATCGGCTGCCAACAACGCTCGTACCGCCATATGCATTTCCTTCCGCGTCCATGAGGTAAGCGATCACTCTACCTCGATGATCTGCAGCCGCGCACGACTCACCACCGGATCGACGCCAACTCAGCGCGCGACCTCGACAAACACGGGATTGGAATAGAACCACAGGTCCTGCCAGGGATCTTCGCCTGGCACATCGGGCAACGGCGCCACTTCAGGGGTGCTGCTGCCGCGTACACGAACGAATCCGCCCTGTGCAGGCGCCGGCAACACCCAGGATACCGTTCGCCATGCGCCGTCCACTTGCCAGTCACTGGCGCGGAATACACGCGTCTGCATAACAGGAGCATCGCTTTTTCCAGGGCTGCCCACTATCAGCTCGACGTGATCCAGCACCGGGGGCTGGCCAGCGTGATTGACTGACGCCGGCACACGCACCCGCAGTTCCACGCGCATGGAGGCGTCAGGCGACATCGACAGCGTGCCGCCCATCGTGGCGCTACGTGCCTCGTCGTCGTTCGCAGTCACCCGCAGCTCCAGTGCATCGATCAGATCGCCGGTCACCGCGAACATCCGACCGTGGCGAAGGCCATCAAGGATGTCCTCGGCGTCCCGCCGCGCCCAGACATGGGTCTTGCTGTACTGGCCCGGATCGAAGTCATTGCCGCCATCACGCTGGTTGACGTGCGAATCGGAGCTGGCCGTGATCCAGAAGCGATGCCCCTGGGACAACAGCGTGTCCCAGATCCCGCCGACGGTTGCCGTCATCTGGTCGAATCCTCCCAGGGTCGGTGCATCCGCGTTGCGATACAGGCCGCGATGGACACGGGTGGCCTGATGGCCCGGCGCGCCTTCCATACCAACCAGCACCTGCGGTGCAGCCGCATGCCAGGCACGCAGCTCATCGGGCTCGACGTCGCCCCACCGTCCCATGGCGGTGGCAGTGCGCGCGGGGTGATTGATGAACATCAACGGCGGTGCCGGCAGCGAACGCATGTGGGCCAGCGCATCAAGCATCGTCTGCCCGTCATCGCGGCTTCCCTGCAGCGGCTCGCTGCGGCCGTAATCGCGTTCGATCGCGATCAGCTGCTCTCGCTCATCCGGGCCTGGGGCGATGATCAGCGAGGCGTGCTCGCCGGCCGGCACGTCGAATTCCATGCCATTGAACTGGATCAGCGCGGGCACCTCGCGCCGGGCCTCCAGCAGCGCCGGCCACGCATGGTCCCGGGTGACCGCCGAATGCCCCGGCCCGCCATGATCGGTATGCACCATCCAGCTCAGCCCATTGGCGAGCGCCTGCTGGGCGTTATGGGTGCGGGTGTAGGACGAGTCGCCACCACGGATCGGCGTGGGCGGCGTGGTGCTGCGATCCCAGTCCACGCTCCACTCGCTGTGGACATGGTGGTCGCCAGCCTGCCAGCTGCGGCCGGCATCGTCATCGGCAGCCTGCGAGACCGCCGGCCACGCCAGCACCGCCACAAGCGGCAGGAAGAAAACATGTCGCATCGGATGTTCCTCACAAACGGGCAGCCGCATCCGGGGCACGCGCACGTGCCTCCGGATGCACCGCGAAGGTGGCTCAGAAGTCCGCGCGCAGGCCGAGGCTGATCCGGCGGCCGGAGCGCTCGTACATCGTCGGGAACGCGGGATCCATCGTGTAGCCGGTGGTCGCCTGGTTGGTCAGGTTGATGCCCTTCAGGCTGAGCTTGATGCTGTCGGTCAGGCGGTAGCCGATCGACACATCCACCTGGCCGTAGTCATCGCGCCAGATCGGGTACATGTTGTAGCCGATCGATTCGACGTACTCTCCCTTGTGGTTGTACGACACGCGCGCGTCGAAGCGGTCGTTCTCATAGTAGACGGTCATGTTGTATGACTTCTCCGAGAGCCCCGGCATCGGCGTGCTCACGCCCAGATCGGATTCGCCGGCCAGCGAGCTGTCCAGCATCGTGTAGTTGGCATTGATGCCGAAGCCTTCCAGCGAACGGTGCAGCATGCTCAGCGGCAGCTGCGCGATCAGCTCGACGCCTTTCACCACATAGGTGCCATCGGCATTGATCGGCTGGTACACGTCGAAATCATAGGTGCCGTTGAGCGAGCCGTTGGCGTTGTAGACCGCCACATCCGGCACCACGCCGGTCAACGCATTGATCACCACGCCGTCGATCTTCTTGTGGAAGTACGAGGCCGCCAGCAGCCCGCCGTTGTCCAGGTACTTCTCCAGACCCAGCTCCCATTGCTTGGCATAGGTGGGCTGCAGATCCGGGTTGCCATCGGTGAAGCGGAACGAACTCCAGCTGGCGGTGCGCTTGTAGGCGATGTCGGTCAACGCCGGGCGGATGAACGTCTTGGAGGCGGCGCCCCGCAGCACCAGGCCCTCGGCCAGTTCGGCAGTGGCATTCAGGCTCGGCAGCAGATCGTTGTAGCTGCCTTTGCGCGAGACGGGCGTGTCGGTATAGCCGGTGCTACCGTCTTCCCGCTGGATCGGATGGAAGCCGGAGGACTGCACCGAGGTATCCACATAGCGCACGCCGGCGTTGATCGAGACCGGCACGCGGCCCACATCGAAGCCGATGTCGGTCATCGCGTACAGACTGGTCACGTTCTCGTCGACCCGGTAGTACTGGCCCGGATCAAACGGCGTTGCGAAGCCCGGATAGCGGAACGCACTGCGTGCGTAGTCGTTGGAGACCATCTTCCAGTCCAGGTCTTTCACCGAATAGCCACCGCCCGGCACGATATCGGCAATCGACTGCAGCGGACTGTCGGCCAGGGTGCGCTTGTTCACCCAGCTGTTGTCACCCGCCCCCGGCCCGTAGATCTTGGCTTCGCCATACTCGCGCTGCTTGGACTTGTCGGTGTAGCGCGCGCCGAACTGCACGCTGCGCAGCGCCGGCAGGAAGGCCAGTTCCAGCGCCTTGGTCACATCCACCTGGGCGGCATACTTGTCATCGCTGACCTTCTCCAGCGTCGTCTCATACGCCTCGAACAGGTACTTGTCCGAGGCGTTGTACATGTCGATGCTGGCCGGGTTGGCGCTGGGAATCGTCTCCCCGCTCTTGCCGGTCCAGCGGGTCCGCGAGGGCGCGTAGGCCACATGCTTGAGGTTGCTGGCATCCAAGGTCTTGTCGGCGCCGGAGTAACCGACCATCGCATCCACGCCCCAGGTGTCGCCCTGCCAATCCATTGCCACGCTGTACTGGCTGAAATCGGTCTTGTTGATCCGCTCCTTGCTCAGCATCTCGTGCTGGGTGGCGGTGTAGGACACATCGCGCAGCACCACGATGCCGTACTGCGACAGCGTGCTGGCGTCGTAATCATGGATGGTCTCCAGCGTGCTTCGGCTGGACGCCGAATATGCCGCCGCGTCGTACTCGTCTTCGGTGGTGTCGTAGCCGCCGCGCATCGCATCGAAAGTCAGGCTGAAGCGGCTGCTCGGCTTGTACTGCAGCGATGCGGTGGCACCCCACTTGTCCTGGTCGTTGACGAACACGCGGTCGCCCACTTTGTCCTGGAACACGATCAGGTTGCTTTCATCGGTGTTGTTGCGGTTCTTGACCACCACGCCGGCATCGCGTGCCAGCACCGCGGCGGCCTGCGTGCCGCGCGTGCCCGAGGCACCAAGGAAGCGCGACATGGGGCGGAAGTTGATGCCCGACGTCGCGTCCGTGCGGTTGCTGCGCTTGGCCGTGGCGAAGGACACCAGGCCACCCCAGTCGCCCCAGGTGTCACTGGCCAGGAAAGAGAATTTCGGGTCCACCTCTTCGGAAATCGAGTTGTGCGCCCCTTCCACCGACGCCACCAGCTTGCGGCCGGTGTAGTCGAACGGGCGTGCGGTGGAGATCTGCACGGAGCCGGCGATGCCGCCCTCCTCATCCGCCGCAGTCGGCGACTTCAGCACCGTGACCTGCTGGATGATCTCCGAGGCGAAGATGTCGAATTCGATATCGCGACCACCGCTGCCCGATGCCGTGGCCAGGTTGTTGATCGAGACATGCGTGTACTCCGACGGCAGGCCACGCACGTTGACGCGGCTGCCCAGCCCCTTGTCACGCTCGATGGTCACGCCCGGCATGCGCTGCAGGGCTTCGGCCAGGTTCTGCTCGGGAAAGTCGGCCACGTCGGTGGCCACGATCGAGTCGGAGAAACCGATGGTGGCGCGCTTGATGTCCACTGCCTGCTCCAGGCTGCGGCTGTAGCTGCCCACCACGTCGATGCGCTCCAGCTGCTGCAGGCCGGCGCCTTCCGCTGCGGGGGCCGCTTCAAATGCCAGGGCCGATGTGGCGACGGGCACGGCGGATGTGCCCGACGGTGCGGTATCACTGCGTGCTTCGATGGTCACCGTGGTGTCGTTGAGATACCGATAGCGAAGGCCGGTGCCGTCCAGCAGCTGCTCCAGTGCCTGCTGCGGGGCCAGCCCCGCCGGCATCGCGCGGGTGCGCGGGTTGCCGGCCTGCTGCGCGTTGTAGACGAACTGCAGGCCGGTCTGGCGCGAGAGATCGTTGAGTGCACGGTCCAGCGGTTGGGCGGGAATCGCCTCGCTGGCCACGCGGGTCTCCTGCGCGGTGGCGGTGACGGCGGCGCTCTGCAGGGCAAGAGCGATCGAAAGGAAAAGAATGCGGCGCATCGTAGAAGTCCAGTGGGGTGGTATGAGCGTCGCGAGACGGAATCGTTCGCGCTTGCCTGGACTACGAGGGCGCAGGGCGAGGATCGGGCACCGGCATTTCGATGAATTTTTTTTGACAGCCGCTCGATATGCGCCGCGCGATGACGCGCGGATAGTGCAATTACTGTTGTTTCGCGCTGGTTTCCGCCGCTGCTCGGCTGCTCACGTGGATCTGTTTGTCGACCACGCGCGTGCGCAGCGATGGCTGCTGATCGAGGAAGGTACGAAGTGATGCAAGATCGTCGCCACGCAGGTTGCCGGTCAGTCGCAGTGCCCCGGCGACATCGTCGTCCACCTGCAGGCGCACGCGGTTGAGGCGATTGAACTGCTCGGCCACCTCGCGCAGCGGCTCATCCTGGAACACCACGCGGCGACGCCACCAGGCGGTCATCGTGTCCGCATGCTGCTGGCGGAGGCTGACGGTCTGATCGCGGTAGTCGATGTGGGCACTCTGGCCCGCGCGAAGATCGGCGAGCAGCCGGCCCTGGCCCGAGTCGCCGCGGATCTGCACGCTGCCCTCGGCCACCTCGATCCGCGCCTGCTCGCGCCGCAGCGACACGTCGAACGTCGTGCCGATATCGCGCACCTCCAGCCCGGCCGCATGCACGGCAAAGGGACGGCGTTCCTCGGCCACCACAAAGCTGGCCTGCCCGCGCGACAGCTCCACCCGGCGGCTCAACAAGGTGAAGCGGATCGACAGTTCACTTTCCGCGTTCAGATGCACGACGGTGTGGTCCGGTAGCGTAAATCGCTGTGGTGCGCCGTGTTCCGCCACATAGTGCCGGGTCTGTGGCCACGCCATGTGCCCCACGAACACGACACCCAGCAGCAACGCGGCCGCTGCGGCGATGCCCGGCAGGTGCCGGCGCGGCGCACGGGAGGCCGCGGGCGGTGGAGGGCGTCGCCGCACCGGCAAGGCCACCACGTTGTGGTCGGCGGGCGGCGGACCGGCGGCGATCAGTGCATCCAGATCCACTGCCATGCCGCGCAGCGCATCACTGAGCTCGCTGGCGACGCGGCTGACCGTGATGTACTCGCGCAGGTGTGTGGGTGAGGTCACCAGCCATTTCATGAACTGGCGTTGCTGCTCGGGGGTCACCCCGCCCTGGCGCTGCAGCGCATGCCAGTGCGCGGCCTCGTTGGCGAGGGACGGGCGTGGGGCGGGCATCTCGCTCACCACGCCTCCGCATGACCGGCCAGCGCACGGCGACACACGGACAGCCCGCGCACCACATGCTTCTTGACCATGTGCGAGGACACGCCGAGCCGCTCGGCGATCTCCTTGTAGCTGAGCCCATCGCGATACTGCATCACCAGCACGGCGCGGGTGTGCTCGGGCAAGGTGCCCAGCAGCGTCTGCAGGTGCGTGCGGCGCTGCTCACGCTCGGCGGCGTCTTCCACGGTTTCCTCGCCGGTCAACAGCGTGGTGAGGTTCTCAAGATCATCGATCGGCAGCATCGACCAGCGCCGGCGCGCGGCCTGCTCGCGTGCGAGATTCTGCGCGACAGTGAACAGGTAGGCCTCCGGATTGGCGATCGCCTCGCCTTGATCCTCATGTGCGCGCAGCAGGCGCAGATAGGTTTCCTGCACCATGTCCTCGGCATCCTGACGCGCACCGCGGCGGGTGAAGAATCCCCTCAGCACCGGCCCCTGTTCCAGAAACATGCGCGCCAAACGCCGTTTTGCGTGTTCGGCCACGGTCCCACCTCGCCCCCAGGTGCGGCGAAGGTACGTGGCTCGCATGACGATTCGATGACGCAGACGACACGGTACCGCCGCGCGGCGATACCGTGGACACGCGCCTCAGGCGGTACGTGCGTCGATCAGAACGTGTGTTCCGGGCCGGGGAACGTGCCTGCCCCCACCTCTTCCGCGAACTCACGCGCGGCCTTCTGCAGCAAGCCGTGCATATCCGCGTACTGCTTCACGAAGCGCGGCAGCTTGCCGGTGCGCAGCCCGGCCATGTCCTGCCAGACCAGCACCTGTGCATCGCAATCGCTGCCGGCCCCGATGCCCACCGTCGGAATCTTCAGCGCGGCGGTGATCTGTGCGGCGACCGCGCCGGGCACCATCTCCATCAGCACCGCGAAGGCACCTGCGGCTTCCAGCGCGCGCGCTTCCTCGATCAGCCGAGCGCCATCCTCGCCCCGCCCCTGCACGCGGAAGCCACCGAGCTGGTGCTCCGATTGCGGAGTGAAGCCGATGTGCGCCATCACCGGGATGCCGCAGCTGACCAGCTTGCGCACCTGCGGCACCATCTCGATGCCGCCCTCCAGCTTGACCGCGTGGGCCCCGCCTTCCTTCATGAAGCGCACCGCCGTGTGGAAGCACTGCTCCGGCGAGGCCTGATAGGAACCGAACGGCAGATCGGCGATCACCAGCGGCCGCCGCGTGCAGCGGCTCACCGCGCGCACCAGCGGCATCAGCTCATCGACCGTGACCGGCAGCAGCGAGTCGTTGCCGAACACGTTGTTGGAGGCCGAATCGCCGATCAGCAGCACCGGAATGCCGGCGTCTTCGAAGATCGCCGCGGTGTACATGTCGTAGGCGGTGAGCATGGCCCACTTTTCGCCGCGCTCCTTCATCTGCTGCAGGTGCGGAATGCGCACGCGCGGTGCCGGGACCGGGGCGCTGCCCGGCGTTGCGTAGGGATGGAGCTGTTCGGTCATGCCAAGGATCCTCGTGGGGACAACGTGGGGTCAGAGTGTGCCGGTTCCGCTCAACAACAGCACGGCGATCAGGATCATGGCGGCGCCCGAGACGCGGCCGACCACGCGTGATGCACGCGGGCGCGTGCGCAGCACGGCACCGGCGCCATACCCGACTGCCAGATAGACCGCCGCGCAGCTGACCAGGTGCACCATGCCCAGCGCGATGATCTGCACAGGCATCGCCCATGCCGCGCTGGCGGAAATGAACTGCGGCAGCAGCGCCAGGAACAACAACAGCACCTTGGGATTGAGCCCGCTGACGCAGGCGCCCTTGACTGCCCAGTGGCGCCATCCCGTCACCGCTCCCGCATCTTCGGCCGCAGCCACCGGCGGATGGCGCAGCAGCCCGATGCCCAGCCACAGCAGATACAGCGCGCCAAGCACGGTCAGTACGTGCAGCGCGACCGGCGCGCGGGCGAACAGCGCGCCGACGCCCGCAGCGACCAGCCCGATCGCCAGCAGATGGCCAGACAACAGCCCGGCCACGGCAGGCACCACCGCCCGCCCGCGCAGGCCGGCAGCGATCGCATGCGCCCAATCCGCACCGGGGGTGAGCACGAAGAGGATCGAGACCGCCCAGAAGGCGACGATGACGCTGGGTTGCATGGGGTCCAATGGGCGGTCTTGCCGCGATCTGCGTGCCAGACAGAAGAATATTCCCGCGTCTCTGGAATGTGCTTCCAAATACTTGCCCTGCGCCGCGCATCAGGAGGAAACTCTTGCGCATGGACATCACCGATCAGCGGATTCTTGCCGAGCTGCAGAAAGACGGCCGCCTCACCGTGACCGAACTGGCCGAGCGCATCGGCCTGAGCGTCTCGCCCTGTCACCGCCGCGTGCGTGCCCTGGAGCAGTCCGGCGCAATCCGCGGCTACCGCGCCGAGCTCGATCCCGCCGCCTTGGGTCTGAAGTTCTCAGCGCTGGTGTTCATCACCCTGCGCGACGGCGACCGCCGCGCGGTGGACGCCTTCGAACACGCGGTGGCCGACGTGCCACAGGTGCTGCAGGCGCAGCGTCTGTTCGGCGATCCGGACTACCTGCTGCACGTCATTACCCGTGACCTGGCCGCGTTCCGGCAGCTCTACGACGAACACCTCTCTGCCCTGCCCGGCGTGCAACGGCTCACCTCCACCCTGGTGATGAAGGACGTGGTGATCGACCGGCCGCTGCCGTTGCACGGGCATTGAGGCAACGGCGTTATACCCTCAAATCGCGGCCTGCATCCAACGGCGAATGACCCGCCGGAAGAAATGTGCGACCGGCGTACTACGCACCGACGGCACCCGCACAACCGGACAACGCCAAGGCGATCGCCACGTTGATCGGGCTGCGGTATGACCGGCAACCGACAGCAGCCCAAACAGAAAAAAGGCCTGCGCATCGCTGCACAAGCCTTTGATCGAATCACCAACATTGGTCGGGACGGCCGGATTTGAACCGACGACCCTCTGCCCCCCAGGCATCGCGGCTGACGCCGACAAACGATTGATCCTAAAGGATAAGAAAGGCCCATGATCGCCAACCAAATGCTTATTTGTAGCCGATACCTATCAATAAGTTACAACCCGATAGGGTGACCCGAGTTTGCAGCCACCGCCAGCTTCCAGCGACGCGAGGCTCCACTCGGACTGAATCGGATTCCGTCTAGGCTGAGAACGGCTCCAGCTCTGGGAGGACATCGCAGAATTCCACGTGTAGCGCCGCCATCAGCTCGAGAACGCTGGTATCTCCAGTGATTTCGCTTAGGGCAATCAGGGTCAGCATGGTGAAAGCATTTGAATTCTTTAGTTGGTCCGTGAGCAGTTGTTCTGGATAGCCCAACCCGCCTCGATGGACGGGGTGGATGCCGCCGTGGACGTAGGAATTCAATCCGTCCCATAGTCGAGCTCGGGCTCTGCGAAGAAGAGCTGCAGCGCCCCTTGGGCCCGAAGCATCAAGGGCCACCAGCATGTCTGCGAGGCCGGGAAGCCTCTTTGCGGCCTGCTGGCTCTCTATTGTCAGCGGGGCCAAGAGTCGCGTCAGGTCGCCCTCCCCCGCCGCGTGTCGTGCCCAGATTGCCCGCACCAGCGCCTCGAACTGTGGACGCAATAGCGCTATCGCAGATGGAGGGACCTGCAGCAGCAGCATTCGCACAGATTTGCCGTGATCCAGAGCGAGAACACATAGACTCGCTACCGCCGCAGCCTTCGGATCAGCTGGCACTTCGGACTCATCCCATACCGCGTCCACGAGCGCTTCTAGCAGCAGGGAGCGGTCAACCGCCGTGCGGAGCAGGTCCATCCGGGTAGATCCTCCTAGACTGTCGGTACTCCTCGATGGTGTCAGATCCTAGCGTGAAGCGGCACCGCCGCGAAAGGATCGGCTAAGCAGGCGCTAGCCGCGCCTGGTGCATCGCGTTCACGGCAACGATCGACTCATCCCTCCTAAGCGAGCGTCGAGCAGAAGATTAAAAGTTCGCATCCATGAGCTTGCGCCGCAAGGGCTGCGGCCCTCCGCGTTTTCAGGATACAACCCCGTGGAACCATTGCCCCCGCAGGCCCCTTCCGTGGGTTTTCAGGAGCCCTCACGGCACCTTCGGGGGACGCGTCGCGGCGATCAGGCGCCGCTGCTGCTGAATTTCCAGGCGCAACCGGGCTTGATGGCGCTCGATCCATAGCTCAGCCCCGGCCCGGCCCTGCTCGTGGGTGCTGCATGGACGGCGGGTCTGTTGCTCCCGCGGTAGGTGCTGATCCAGGGCGGCGAAGTACGGCCCGCCCCAGTGTTCCTGGTATAGCCGGACCACCCACACGCCCTCGAACGCGATCACGTCCTTTTCGTGGGCGGTCGCGGCGGCTCTCTGCCAGCGGAAGTCGGGGGGGAACGGCATGGGCGCAGGATACGCCCAGCCGTCTCAGGGGTTGCGACGGGGATTGGCACTGAACTTCCAACACCAACCTGCCCAAGGAAATCGCCAGTTAACAGGAGAACCTAGGCTTGCCGAACTTCTGACGAAGTTCCGCCACTAGATTCTTGTCGTCGGTATGGAGGGTCTCACTCTCATCCACATCGATTGGTGCACCTACTGCTGCGACCACTACCTCCCGACGCACAGTGAGGACAGTTCCAGCCGGCACTGGCCGCTCCTCCCGCTTATGGTCATGCCGATAGCTTCCACTTACCCAACCGGAAGGGGTCAAGTGTTCATCTTCCCACTCTTTGCTCAAAGCCATGATCTTCTCCTTAAATTGAGAGCCAGACATAGCCGCCTGCCATAGGTGGCAGGCGGCCACCCCACTTATGCCGCAGGCAACCTCATGACACCAGGAGCGTCCAAGAGGATCCTATCGAGGTGGGGAAGAGCCCCTGGGTCACGCTCGCGGAAATACTGGTACGCCTTCATCGGCAACCAGACCTCGTTGAAATGCAAGCGGAACGCATGCAAATATCCAATCGGGTACATCTTGGCGTCGCAGACCCTACCGTCCGCATACTTGTGCTTGTATGTCGGCATCTTGGAGGTATCAACCCCTTGGTCTCGCAGCCATTTCGCGAACATCTTGCCTTCGGAAATATCGGGCACCATACGCTCGGGCAGCGTGTATCCGCGGGCCTCAAGCGGCGCGATCAACGCAAGGGCGAGCTCATTCAGGATCGAAAAGTGCGTGTAAGGCACCTTGTCCTTGTTTGCCAAGTAGCGCTGGATATGGTGCGGCAATCCAGGGCCCGGAGCGCCGCTCGGCTGACGCCCGGAAAGCCATTCACGGACCCACTTTGCAACAGCCACGGCAAACTTCGGGGAAAGCCACTGAGCCAAGTGGATGGCCACATCTGGGTGAACCCAGGTTCCCTGCGGACCAGAGCCGCCCTTAACTACTTGAATCAGAAGCGATGTCGGAATTCCGACATCGGCTGAGAGCTCGGCCAGGAACGCTGACGTGCCAGCATTCTCTAAGTAGTGCCCGAGCCGCTTGCCGACCGCCTGACACATGGCGGTGGCATTGATGTAGCCATCGAGCTTGCGCTGCTCAATGAGGGTGTTGTCCATCTGGCGATGGATCAGGTGAAGCGACAACTGTTGGGTATTACTGTTCATGGAGTATTGCCTTTTAGTGTTGCAGGCAAAGCCATGGCTTCAACTAGCGAAATACGACCCAGGTCACAAAACGTTAGTAACGATGGATTGACACGTATTGCATACGGCGTATGATTCGCTGCGTTACTTCTAGGGAAGTTGTTGCCACTGCTCGGCACTGCTTTCGTAACACCGCCCTGCCTAGTTGTCGCTAGGTGGGGCTTTTTATTGCCCCGGCGGTGGCGCCGGGGAATCCCGACGGCCACAAGATAGTGAGGCCGTTCAGCCCCGTCAACGCCAAATGTAGTGAATTTTCCTAATCCCTTGCGGCGCAAGGGCTGGCCGGAACTGGCGTCCGACGAATGGTCTGGACCTGTCGAAATGGGTTGCGCAGTCAAGGCCAATTAAGGTAGGCGCTCCGGGACTCAGTACCCACAATAATAGAACAGTGAAACTCACAGCAGTGACACTCCTAAGCTGGCATCAGACCCCAACCTCGACCAGCGGCAAGTTGGGCGCCGCTTCGACTACCCGCCCGCCCTTGACCCACACGTTGTAGGGAATGGCACCACCCAAGATGCCAATCGCCCGCATCTGCGCCCCGTCATAGGTCGTCAAGCTACTGGTCCCATCCGCGTTGTGCGCGGTGACCGTCGCCAGCAGCCGCGGGCTGGCGCTGACCAGCCCGTCGAATTGATCCCACAGTTCAGTCCGCATCGCTGTAGTGCCTCTCAAGAGTGATGGTCTGCTCGATCACGACGGCCTTCTCGCCGATGCGCGCCTCGGTTCGGACCGCCGTACACAGGCCGTGCCACGTGCCTTCCTCCCCCACCACCTCGACCAGGTCGAGCGGCAGAATCCGGCCGACCTCGCCCGGGCGCAGCGGCGCGGTGAAAAGGGGCACCACCAGATCGATGGCCGCCTGCTCGCCGCGGTCAGCCAGGATGTTCCGGCCCCGCTCAGCACCGGCGGCGGCGGTGTTGATCAGCGGGCTGCTCACCTGCTGAGCGAACAGCTGCCCGGCCTCGCCGGCGCGCCGCACCTTGCAGGTGACGCCCTTCCCCGCCAACTCACCGGTGACGACAACGGCGTCGTATAGGGGCGCGCTGCGCATCTGGAGGCTCTCATTCGTGATGATGTCCTCCTGCAGCACGTGCGCCGGGGTACGATCGCGCCAGTCCCAGGGGCTGTCCGGATACCGCGCACGCACCCGCAGGGTGGGCTCGGCCGGATCCGACTGGACCACCGCCCCGCTGGCCTCGGCCAGACGGCTGATCGCATCCAGCGCCGGCAGCGCGTCGTAGAACCAGGCACCCGGGGGCACCAGCCAGTCCACGGTGTCATAGCTGGCGGTAAAGCCCGTGTCGGCCAGCTCTTCGTCCACCAGCTGGGCCATGCTGCGCTCTTCCGTGGTCGCCTTCACCCGGCCTGGCGCGTAGGGCCCGGCGAGCAGCGCGGTGCGCGACCTGCCCGCCAGTGTTGCGCCGGTACGGCTCCATTCCCGGCGGCCACTGTAGCTCTCCATGACGGCCGTCCAGACGTAGCCGTTGAGGTTGATTTCAATCAGCCGCGGCCCGGCCGCCGTCGGCTTGAGCAGCGCGAGCTGCGCACTGTCGGCCAGCTCGATGTCGTAGCTGCTGCCCCACGCATCGACGCTGGAGGAGATGGAGATGCTCTCCACTTGGATCGGGATGCGGTCTGGCAAGCGGACCACGGAAACGCTGTTGATCACGACGTATGTCCTTCGTTGCGGGCGGACCAGGTAGCAGGCGGTCACGCCGAGATTTAGGGGAGCGAAGCCGGGTACGCCGACGATGGCGCAACCGAGGTTGAGGCCAATCAAGTTTCCTGGCGGGAACGTAGGCTGCGGTTCCGGATCCGGCCCCGGCGGCTTGGCCGGGCGCACGATCCACGGCAGGGGTCTCGCAGGTCGCCACGGCAAGCGCGCACCCCAGCGGGTGGTGACTGGGTGCCCCCACGGAAGACGCCGTCCCGCCGACACGAGGGGAAGCTGGCAGCGCCAGTTGAGATCCAAGGACCGACCACCTCGCAAGCCGCTTGCCCAAGGCAATACCGCGCTTGCCCGCACCCCGAGCAGATGCGCCCGCCACTTCAGCGTTAGGCTGGACCATGTCAGCGGCAGAGCGCCCCAACCGAGCTCGCGGCCTACGCGGGCCTTCGGTGTGGATTGCCTCCAACGCAGCACGCTGCCTCCCTTGAGCAAGGGCGTGAGCCCCCAAGGCAGCTGAGCCGAATGCGTGATCAATGGAGCCCGCCCCCACGCTGTATCGGCAGCGCGGGTCAGGACATCCGAGTAGCCCCAACCCACAAGTGCAGCAACACGGATCCGGCCGGCGTCTCGCCAGCAAAGCGCCGTCGAAGATCGCAACGTAGCCGGCACAGGCTCGGGCCCGGGACCATCGTCCCAATCGATGCCCAGGTTCAATCCAACACGAGCGCCGCCCAAGCCGGGGAGAGGGCCAAGATTCAGCCCCACATGGCGTCCATCAGAAGTGATCATGAGATCAGACCATGGGTGCAGGTGAAATCCAGTCTTGTATCGCCGCGTTCTGCAAGCCGCGGTCATCCAAGCCGATCACTAGATACTTGCGCCCCATGTCCAACCCTTCGACGCGCCAGGTTCCATCCGGCAATGACCGAGTCAATGCAACGGGACTCATGGTGATGCGGTCAAGAACCATGATTCGGCCTACGGAGGGCTGATTCATGATACGCAGGCGTCCATCAACGTCAGGCTGCTCGACCGTCGGGGCCTCTCCAGCAAGAAAGCCTCTGAAAGCAGCAGAGGCCCGCGAAACAACCATCATTCCAAGAACACGAGTTGCTTTTGTTACCACCAGCCACCCCCTAGCAAGAACAGCAGCTGCCCTCTGAAAGTGCCGGTGGTAATGGGTGTTGGATAGTAATTTGATGAATAGCCAACGGCGACAAGCTGGGACGCCCCCATAAACTCCACAGGCGGCGACTCAATGCTGAGGTCGGCGAAAGGCCGGACGTGATAGGGGAGGACGATACCGGGCAAACGCCCACGCGGGCGCGAGGGACCCTCAAAAACTTGCACACCCGTGTACAGCAGGCCTCCAGTGAGCTGATCGGGGTAAGGCGTGAGCCATGCAGGGTCAGCATTCCATGCGTGAAATTTCAACACGCGATGCCCGCCGACGAGGTATGCAGAGCCAGGGCCGGCAGGCGTCGCTTGGGTGCGCGGCAAAAAACCGGCAGGCCTTTCCGAATCTATCGTGACGGCAGTATTCGGAGTCGAGAAGATGTGTCCATCGAAGTCCTCAGTTCCCGCATAGCCGGTCAACCCGCTGAATCCGATGCACCAAGGCATGATGTCGCCGGGCTTGTAGGAAATGAAGTCACCGAAGAAGTACGGCTGCCGCTGGTCTACGAGAAGTGCAGGGGCGACGTTGATGAACAGATAGATCGCGCGATTGTCTGCGACCGCCACCCACCTCGACGCAGTCGACCCGAGCGAAGTCGACTTCGCAATCACTGAGCCGAGCGGTCTGTCGGTGCGGCTCGGCGTCGCATCGTCCCCATCTCCAAAACCCCGCAACATCGAGTAACCACGAGCGGTCGCAAAGCGCGCAGTTCCCACAGTCGCAGAATCGTCGACTTCCAGAAAGAAACCGCTGCCTTCAACTGGATCGTTTCTGTAGGCGCGCTTCCCTGCCGCCGAAAGGTGCTTGGACCAACCCGCGCCAGGCTTCGCGGCTCCGCCCACCCCGTAGCCGTCTACAAGGACTGCGTCCAGGAGTGCTATCAAGCTGCCCACCATACCGGTGAGCTGCGGCGCACCAGCGTCGGTACTGCTGTAAACCCTTGGAATCGAACTCATCTGGATCACACTCCTGCGATGTTGCCTATGACTTGGAAGCGGGTTGAGTCAACAACCCCCTGCGGGGCGCCCGGGAGAGTCGTTCGAACCATCCAGACCGGGGCCAAACCCCCGATGGTGTTGAACCGCACGACGTTGTTGGTGGCCCAGCCGGTGCCCCACCCCTGACGACGCAAGGTGAAGTAAGGCTGTCCCGTGCGAGGATTGGTCGGGGCCAGATCGGTGGTGGTGTTCCCATTGACAATGATGCCAACCGTCTCACCGATGACCTCGTACTGCGTGGCGTTGATGAATCGCACCGCCCAACGCTCGGTAATGGCATCGGCATTACTGACCAGCAACGGGTAGTCGGTTTCGTTGTAGGTCGCCGTCGCAGTGCTGCCGATGAGCTGGTCGCTCCATACATTGGTCCATGCCGCCTGATCGAACAGGTTCTGCACTCGGGCCTGCAGATCGAGCGAGCCATTGGCCTCACCCAATCGCAATGCGGTGCTGATCAATGCCCCTTCCGCTGGGAAATCATGGGTCAAGCTGGTGTTGATCTCGATCTCACCGGTGATCTGGGGCTGCACGACCAAGCGACGATCCTCGACTCGCTCACGGATCACGATCGGCAGCGTATATGCGGAGAGATTGAGCGGATTGCTGAAGGTCAGTGAGCCAGTCTCTGTATTGGCCGTATACCACGCGCTGTCAACCGGCAGACCAGTTGCGTCCCGTACCTCGACCGACGCTTGGCGCCCCCGACCAAACGCCACGACCTGGCCCGCTGCCGGCGCGGCGATGGAGTGGTTCGCGGTGTGGTGGATGAGAACGGTCTGACCGGGCTTGAATGCAGGCACGCGGCCGTCGCTGGGCAGCCGCACCGATTCCAAGCCGATCACGACGGCCGAAAGCGGGATTGATCGGAAGACGACTGCGCCGATATAGATCGACCCCGGTAGCACCAGAGTTGGCTTCCACACCTGGGTTCCGACCACCGCGCCAGGGTCGTACCAGGGCTCGCCTTCATTACCGGCCGCCGTAACCATCTGTCCGAACTGAACTTTGACCACTCCCGTTTCCCAATCAACCGTGCCGCGCACCATGGAGCTGGCGAGGATCCCGTTGATGTCTGCCGACGCGCTCAGCTGGATTCCATCCAGCGTCAACGCCCGCAAAGTGAAGTTGCCAGGGCGTAGCGGTGATCCGGGCGTGCGGAAGAACACCGCGGCCGTCCCGGGGTCGGTGATACGGGTGAGCAGGGACAGGATTTTGACCGTGTTGCTGCCGCCAGGCGCCCATTGCGTTAGATTGGCGGCGCCGGCGGCGTAGTCGATCGACCCCGCGTAGATCCCGCCCCCGGAGACGGGATCGATAGAGTGGTAAAGCCCTCCATTGCGATCGACGTAATTCCTCCCCTTGAAGGTAAATCGGACGCTCCCGGGGACGATGGAGTCGCTGATGGTCGGGGTCAGAAGCAACTGCAGCGGAGGCAGTGGAAGAGCTTCATTGGCCGCGGTCGGCGTGGTGCCGGCGACCATCCACCCCATCGAAATCAGCGTGCCTGCGGAGAACTTGGCCTCCACGTCCTGGCGAACATATCCGCTGACTTTCCAACGGCCATCCACTCGTGCGTAAGTGGGAATGGACACCTGATGAACCGCGAAACGCCCGGCCTGCAGGTTGACCGCGCCCGTGCTGTAGTTGATCGAGCCAAGTATTTCACCCGCCGCTTGGCCGCCTACCGACTGCGACACGATGTTGCCCACCCCATCGTCCTTGGCGAGCACCCGCATCGCATGCGGCGTGCTCGGCATGCCGTCAGCACCGGCGTCTACAGAGATAGTCCAGTCCAACGCCAGCGACCCGGCGCGGATGGGTCCGTTGGGCACAACGAAGGCGACGACGCCGGATCCATCAGGGACCGGCTGCGCGGTAGCGCTCAAAGCCTGCCCATACTCATATGTGCATGCCAGCTGGCTATCCGCGTCGGGCAGTTCCACCGGCCGGATCAGCACCTCGCCGGTCGTGTAGCCGATTGACCCACGAAGCACGCCACCGATCAACAGGCCACCTGCCCCATTGTCCGACACCGACACGTCAGCACCAGCAACCCGCAGCGCGAAGGCGGCCGAGCCCGGCACGACGCCGGCTTGACTGAGCATGAAGTGCAGCGCCGGCGGCGCGATTGCGAGATCCCCCGTTCTGGCCTCGGCCAGCACGGGCGTGCCCCAGCTGACGATCACGCTACTGGTGAGGTCCGGAAGCGCGCCAGTGGTCAGCACCACAGCACCGGTGGCGTAGTTGACCGTGCCGCTGCCCTGCCCTGGCTTTCCGGTGAGCTGCCCTCGCCCGTTGTCGCTCAGGCGGATCCACTTGCCCAGAGCGCGATAGTCAACCACCACGGTGCCTGGCGCGGGAAGCGGTCCGATCTGGAACAGCCAGTTGTAGCCCTGATTGTTCTGTGTGACCGCAATCTCGTCGGTGAAGCCTTGCTCGATGATTGCGCCGGCCGGCGTGGCCGTCACGCTGATTGCTGTAGATCCCACGCCATTTGCGTTCGCTATTGCCACCGAACCTGCGAGATAGTCAACCGAGCCGGACCAAGGCGAAGACACCGAGGACACCAGGCCACCGGTGCCGTCGTCGTTCAGCTCGACGGTGCCGGCCAGTACCTTGACAGAGCCGACTGCCAACGGGTTCCCGAGAAACCTTGTAGCCGGCACACCCGCCGGGAACGCTGCTGAGAACGAGAGGCCGAGTGAACCGGAGGGACCGGACGGTACGTAGCTGATCGTGCCCAAACCGGCCAGAACGTCGCTGACGGCCGTCTCTGCGGTCGACGTGGGGACGATGGTCACATAGGGGGTATCCACCTGCACGGACAGGTCACCGGGCTTGGCGGCCGCAGTGAGCCTTTTGACGCTGTAGTAATTTGTGGCCTCGACAATGTTGGTGTCGTAGATGCGAGTGGGCGGCTTGGTGCTGGTGTAGCGGGACACCTCCTGCCCATAGAAGTCAGCGACCAATGCGTTGACTGTTTCGATGACGATCACATCACGCTCAAAGGCGCCGCTGTCGTCGTAGAACGTGCGCGTGGTCCGGGACAGGATGCCTTTCACCCGAATGTACTGCTCGTTGGGCGCATAGCCCGAACCGGCAGTTACCAGGCAGAGGTTGTCGTTGATGTCCGGACTGGAGGCATCCTTCATGCAGTAGAACTGCATCGTCATCTGGCCAATAAAATGGTTGCTCAGCAGGATGTAGCGCGACTCTGCACCACGGGTGATGTAGCTCTCAACTCGGTTGCGAGCGTCAGACCGCACGTCGCTGTAGTTCCCGGTAGCGAACATGCTGACCTGGACACGCGGGTCGGCCGGAGGGTCCAGTAGCAC
Source organism: Stenotrophomonas sp. Steno-Z10-BAI (assembly GCF_056393115.1). NCBI lineage: Bacteria > Pseudomonadati > Pseudomonadota > Gammaproteobacteria > Lysobacterales > Lysobacteraceae > Stenotrophomonas > Stenotrophomonas sp. Steno-Z10-BAI. The sequence continues at coordinate 210,295 of NZ_JBWJOZ010000001.1, forward strand.
GCCAATCGCGTCCTTGAGGACATCGGTGGTCGGGGTGTCCACGTGCACGAACAGCTTGCGCAGTGTGGCGCGGCCGGTGGTGCGCTCTTCGTCGCCGATATCGGGGAACAGGTTGTTCATCTGCCCGTCCACGATCTCGGTCTGCACCATCCGCCCTCCGCCATCCGGGTTGTCGGTCAGGCGCTGGGACTGGCGCATCTTGATGTCTGTTGCGGAGATCGTCATCGGTTACACCGTCATGAGTCGAAGGGTGATGGAGAAGTAGTCGCCATCCAGCGCGGGGACGGCATAACGGATCGGATCGGCCTCGATGGCGGGGCCATCGGTGCGACGCCATGCCACCGGGAACGAGCGATCGCCACCGTTGTGGGCAGGCATCAGCAGGGACAGCGGCGAGGTGCGCGGCTGCTCCTCGCTCGCCTGCAGGGCGCGCAGTACGGCCAAGGTCACCGGGGCGATGTAGGCGGCGCCCTCGCGTTGGGTCTGCAGCGTGATCGGACGTCCGGCCTGGAGCGCCGACTCCTGCACGATCCGGGCGCCGGTCAGGCTGGTTCGCACCGCCTGACCCACCCGCCAGCCGGTGAATTCGTCAGTCCATTGCAGGTCGGCCGGCAGTTCAATCCCTGCCAACAAGATGCGGCTCATCGGTTACCCCCTGCGCGCACGGAAACGCTCCGGCTGCGCGAGATCTTCTGCAGCACCAACGGCGCCACCAACGCCGCCATCTGCTCGGCCTGGGCTCGGGCCTCCGCGCTGGCGCTGGCCTCCACGCTCTTACTGGGCGCGCGCCAGTCGATCACCAAGATCTCCTGCCCCTTGTTGTCTCCAACACGCTTGGCGTCTGCATCGGCTTGGGCCTTTGCCTCCGCCTCGGCGGCTCGCAACCGTTCTTCCGTGGCGCGCCTTGCCGCCTGATCTCGCTCCAGCCTCTTGCTCTCGATCTGGTTCTCGATCTGAAGGACACTCTCCAGCTCGCCTGGTCCGACAAGATCGAAACGCTCCGCCAGCTCCTTTCGCTTGCCAGAAAGGTCATCGAATGCCTGAAGCGTTCCGTTCAGTTCGTTCTTGTACGCTTCCAGCTCGCGGCGCTGGTCGTACAGGCCGTTCCAGATGTAAGCGAACTGCTGCAGCGAGTTCGGCCCCCCGAGGGTTCCCAGCAGCTCCCACGTCTTTTCGGAGACCTCGCCCATCGAAAGCGAAAAGCCATGCGCTGCAGAAGCGCCCTCTGCGAGGCTACTCGCCGCACTGCTGCCGGCGGCGGCCACCGCCTCAGTCGCAGCCGCCGCGCCCTGTGCCGAGGCCGCGACGCCGTCCAGTTCCTTCGCGGCGCCAGCGGCACCATCGGCAACCTTTCGTGTCGCCTCCCCGCCCCGGCGGCCCATGTCATCCAGGCCATCGCTCACCTGGTAAATGGCCTCCAAGTGAGCCAGCTGCATCTCCACCATTTGTTTGGCTGCGACATCGCTGTCCGCAACCGAGGCACGGGCTGTGTCGCTGTAGGCGCGCATTGCCCGGCGCACATCTTCAATGCTGGCCTTTCCCTGAGAAGCTCCACGCCTGATGGCCTCAAATGCTTCCTTCGCTGCATCGCGTGCCGCGTTGAGCGACGCCTGCGACTGGATCCCCAGCTTCCCGAACTCATCGTTCAGCGGGTTCATCGCATTGGTTATTTCACGGATGCGCGAGTTCAGCGCCGCAGCCGAACGCTCCGCCTGGTCGAAGCCGGTCTTTCCCCGCTTGCCCGCGTCTTCCAGCAACGTGCCAAGCGTCCGGGCCTCTTCCAAGGTGGATACGTTGCCGAGGGCGCTCTTGAACGCTGCCTCGATCTGCACGCCCGTGGACAGGGCGCTGTCGGTGACCGTGGCGAATGCGGCGATCGCGTCGCGCCCGGTCTTACCGAAACTCATTCCCACGCTTTCGGCGGTGACGCCCAGCTTCTGCAATGCAGCCACCAGCGTCTGCTGCAGCACGGCCGAGGCGTTGATTGCCGCGCCAGGGAGCGCCTCAAACGCCGTCTGCGCCGCCATCTGGAAGCGCTGCAGTTCCTCACCCGAGAGCCGCTGGAGCGCGTCCAGCAGCCCGTCACGAATGTTCCGGCTGGCTACCGTGCCTTGCTCTGCCATATGAGCCAGCGCCACGCCAACGTTCTCCAGCGAGGCAATGTCAGCGTAGTTCAGGCTTTGGAACAGGTTACCGATTGAGGTGGCCGCCAGCTTGGCGTCCGAGTCGATCCCCTGCAGCTGCTCCAGAACCAGCTGGGCCCCCGGGCCGATGCCGTTGGCAAGGGCATCGCCCGCAACCCGAGCACCCTCGGCCAGGGCTTTGTAACCCTGATTGACTTCCTGCAAGCGAACCTTGACCTGCTCCAGTTGCTTGAGCTGGTCGTCGGTCGCGATGCCCAAGGCCTCCATCCGGACCAGGAAACCGAGCTGCCCCGCCAGGTATTCCTTCAGGCCGTCCAGCCTGTCCTTGTAAGACTGCCGCTCAGCATCAGCCAGCGCGGCAACCTCGGCCGATGTCCTGACCGCAGTATCGCGGTATTCGATGAACGAATTGGCCGCCTCCTTCCGCGCAACGGCCTCTTGGTACATCACCTCGCGCAGCTGCCGGCTGACCTCGCCCGCATGCTTGCTGGCCGCGCTGTTCTTACCCAGTTCCTCACCCAGAGCCTGGCCCATCGAGCGCAGGCCCTTCAGGGCCACTTCCAGACCCACCAGCCCCACCGTGATCAGCAGAGCCTTCGGCATGGCCTTCAACAGGTTGCCGAGCGTCACTGCGCCCTTGCCGGTCGCATCCATAGCGGCAGCGTTGGCCCACTGAGCGCGCGTGGTCGCAGCCAGGGTTACGCGCCAGGTGTTGAACTGCGCGATCAGCTTGATGATCGAGAAGGTCGCATACACCCTGCCGAGGGTCACCAGCGCGCTGCCGTGCTCCACCACCCACGTGGTGGCGCCCTTGGCCGCCTCGGCCATGGTAATGATCGCGTCGGAGGTCTGCTTTGCCCAGCGGGTGAGCGTGCCGTCCTTGGCAAGCCGGTCAACCGTGGCGAGCATGTCGGTCAGCTGGCCCTTGAAGTAGGCCAGCACACCCTGGTCGGCGACCTCTTGCTTCCAGTCCTTGAACCGCTCGGTGGCTTCCTTCCACAGACCGGCGATCGTACCCACCTTGGCCGCTGCTGCTGCGCCACCATAGGACTCGGTCAGCAGGTCAAGGATGATCGCCTGCGCCTCAGCGACACGGCCTGTGGCTTCCATCTGCTTGATCAGCTGCTTCTGGCTGTCATCCAGCGTGAAGCCCTGCTTGCTCAGCGACTCCATCGCCTTGGAAGGCGTCTGCAGGGCCTTGCCCACCACCTCCGCCGAGGCTTCCAGGCTCATCCCCAAGCGCTGGGCCTGGTCGATCGTGATCTGCATGGCCGCCGGGAACTGCTCGCCGACGATGTTGGTATAGGACAGCAGGCGAACCTGAGCCGCTGAAATCTGGCCGTCATCGAACAGGCCACCCTGCAGCTGCTTGCGCATCCGGGCAAGCTGGGCTGCGGTGAATTCACCCTGCCGGCCGGTTGCGGCCAGAGCCGCCTCCAGCTGCCCGAGCTCCTGCTCCGCGTCGCTGCCTTCCTTGATGATGTCCTTGATGCCATCAACGACCTTGCCAAAGCCGATGAAGCCCAGCGCGGTCGCGGCAATGCCCTTGAGCTTATTGAGGATACTGGTGGTTGCCGCTGCCGACGCACCCAGTTCAGCAGTCCCCTGGGCTGCTTGGCTAGCTCGCTCCTTGTAGCCTTTTAGCGCCTCGGCCGCAGACCGACTGCTCTGGTTCTGCCGACGGAATCGCTCGTCGGCATCCTCCATCGCCAGGTTGCGCCGCCGAACCGCCTCCGCCTCATCCTTGATCGCACGACCCTGTGCCTCAATCGCGTCGGCAGACCGATCGTATTCAGCCAACAGTGACTGTTGCAGCGCACGCAGCCTCTCGGTGTTGTCTGCAAGACCATCCGTGTCAGCAGCAGCATCCACAAGGGCAGATGACTGCTCTTTGAAGCGTTGACGCAGCTGCTCGGCCTCATGCTCGAGTGCTTGCTGACGGGCCAACAAAGACTTTGCAGGCCGGTCAATGGCTTCCAGCTCACGCGCCATATCGGAAACAGCAGACGCCACTCCGTCAAACTCGCTGCTTACATCCGAGAGCTCCTCCCCCATTGTCGAGAGGCTCTTGCGAAGACGGTCGTTCTCTTCGACTTCCCGCTTGATCGCATCAGCGTGAGCAACCAGCTCCGAACGAGAGCTTTCCAGCCTCTCAGCAAGAATGGCCTGACTATGTGCAAAATTGGCAGTCTGGACACCGGCCTCTGCCAGAGCTTCATCCGCTCGCTCGACAGCTGCCCATTGCGCATCCAACGACGCCTTAAGGCGCTGCCCTTCTGAGGCCAACTGGCGCTGAGCATTCAGCAACTCACGCGACGGCTTCTCGGTCTCAGCAAGCTGAAGACTCAGCTGATAGGCTGCCCTCTGATTGATATCAAACTGCTTCTCCAGCTCCGACAGCTGGTCAAGCATGGACTGGTACCCCTGGGCCTTACCAGCGGTCGCGTCAAGCTCAATGAGGGTGTCAACCAACCGCCCAGTTTCTTCCACGGCCTCGGTGGAAACGTCCCCCATTTGGGACAAAGCGATGCGAAGTGCATCAACTCCCTCAGTGCCACTGGTCTCCAGGACCAGTCGCAGCGCTTCCTCGTATGCGGAATTGTTCGCCATCAGAGCTTCCTATTCTTCGCCAATTCCAGCTGCCTTTTAAGCTCTCGGCCCCGGAATGCATTCATCTCCCGAGCCAGCCGCGCCGCCGTCGCTTCGTCCTCGCCCATCACCATCTGATAAGCGCTTGGTCCGGTCAGCGCTTGGAGCTTGCGGCGGCCGTCACGGCCGGACCGCGCGGTGGCGTCGCGAGAGAACTGCCGCACCACCAAGCGCAACTGACCGCCCACCTTAGCGATGAACGCCGAGGTGTAGATCTTTCGCTTCCCTTTCTGTATGTCAGCAGTTGCGCCGGCAGTCTTCCGGCCGCCCCAGCGGCCGCCAAAACCAATGAGCGGCAACGCTTTTGTCGAAGCGTTCAGCGATAGGTACTCGCCGTTCTCATCCACGCCCGAGCGGACCGTGAAACGAGCCACCAGATCGCTCGCGCGGACGTTGTACACGTCACGGATTGCTCTCTTCGCAGCCGGCTCAAAGCGCCTACGGACTGACAAAATCGCCCGGCCGTCGGCCTTGGCGATCGCGGTCCGGCTGAGGCCGCCCACCTCAGCCGAGAGGCGAGCCAATGCAGCGGCATTCATCCGTGCAGTGATGTTGGCGAAGGTGACGGACTTGACCTTTGCCATCTTCAGCTCCCCCTGCCGCACAGAGTGGATGGCGCCCCGAGGGGCGCCATCCCGTGCAGACCGTGGCGGGCCTGCTCCTGCATCAGTCCGCCTTCTGCTCGTACACCTTGAAGGTGTACAGCGCGGTCTCTTCCGAGCGGAAGATGACCGAGCCAGTCAAGGTCACCTGGATCGGTTCGTCGCTGAACCAGTCCACGTCGCCATCCACGGTCAGATCGACCTGCGGAATGCGAAGCAGGCCGTCCTCCCCACTGATCCGGTCCTGCAGGTTGCCCAGGATCATGAAGGACTTGTTGGGCACCGCACCACCATTGATGGCCGTTTCCAGATAGCCGTCAAAGCTGTACGAGACGGTAAGTGCGTCACCGTGGGCAATGCTGCCGCCGGCCAAGGGGATGAACAGCCCCTGCCGATTGTCGATGTCGTAGTCGGTGCCAGCCACAAGAGTCGTGGAGCCCTTCTTGACGACAGGCACCGGCGACGCCAGTACGAAACGGTGGCCGAGATCAACGGGCACGTCCTTGCTGTAGACCGCGAGCGGCCGATCCTCAACCTCGCCGGCCTGAACCGACGACGACACAGCGATGCCGTAGAGCATGCGCGCCAGGATCGCCGGCGGCACTTCCAATGCCGTCACACTGATTCCGGTGGTGCCGGGGTTGGCATCGGTGTGGATGATCTGGCCGTAGCGATCATCGCGCCGCTTGCTCTTTACCTCGGTCGTGTCGCCAGCTTCATAGCTGAACGTCAGCGAGCTCTGTTCGAGCGGCTTGTTGCCGAATTTGTCATCCGAGTCCGGAATGACGGGGACGAGGTTGGCACCGGCGCCGTACTCGAAGAAGCGCAGATCGCCGGCAAACTTACGAACCTTGGGCTGTTGGGCCATTAGGGTTTCTCCTGGGAAATGGACACGGGCTGGAAACTCTCGGTCAGACCGGCCCGCGCGGTGATCTGAGCGACAACACTTGAATGACCGTCGTCATCGGCGACGGCAGCCAGTTGCGAGTCGATGACTTCGAACTTCGTGAGCCCAAACGGCAGCTCTCGCACATCGAACTTGAGAGCGGCGAGCAGGTCATGCCGAGCGCGATGAACCAATCGATTAGGTCGGTCCTCGCCCTGGAATCGCGGCACGCTGAACTCGATAGTCACAGCAACGTCTGAGCTGGTCTGAGCGCGGCTACCGGTCGTCCCGGTGATGCGGTCCACCACGATGGCGGTGGCAGGAACAGTCAGGTTGGCCGGGCTGTCCTCATCGTCAAGCAAAAGCAGTCCAGCCCCGATATCGGTGAAGAATCCCGACTCCTTCTTAATCAACCTCACCCGCTCCGCCAGAAACTCCACCAGCTGCCAACTCACCGGCTCCTTCAGGTCGTCATCAGACACGCGCCACCAGCCAGCGGCTCAGCGAGCCGTCATCGGAAATCAGCTTTGAGTTGATGTAGCGCTCACCGTCAACCAGCACTTGCCCCTTCTGCACAGGATTGAACCCCTCGGAGCGAACGTAGGCGATCTCCACGCGGCCAGCCTGGAATTGCTGCAGGCCGCCGATCGTTTCGATGTTGCGATCGACATACACGTGGCACGGCATCGCTCCATTGGCACCCGGGGGCGTGTACTCACCCATGTCGGCCATGCCGGCCGCCGCAAAGCTGGCATGAAGCCCTGCATCCATCTCGGCGAGGAATGCGCGCTGACCCATTACCGGCGATCCTCACGACGACTGGTGACGCACAGCGCCAGCACGAGGCACAGCACCACGACCGCGAATGCCAGCAGCGCGCTCACGGCTTCACCTCGGCGCCTTGGATGGCGCGGACCTGGTCGGCACGACCATTGAGGCGTTCAATGACGGCCCGGCGCTGTGCGGCAACGTCGAAGCACTGCGCGATGGGACCTTCGGGAATGGCCTCGGTGCGAGTGAGCGCGGCCGGGATCGTCACGTATACGCGCCGCTCCACCACGACAGCCTCAGGGGTCACTGCACACTGGGCCGGGCCTGCATCAGGCCTGGTCTGCCCACAGGCAGCAAGCACGGCGGCGAGCGCCGCGACGGTCAGTAACCGGAGAATGCTGGGCATGATGCTTCCACCTCGGTCAGGGCCAGCGCACAGCGCGTCTCACGCGCTTGGCCGGCATAGCGATTCATGAACTGCTTCAACGTCTGGTTGGCATCCGCCTCGCGGGCCTCGGCTGCGGCTACCGCGCTGTCGCTCTGCCGCTTGAGCGTGGCCGCCTGGTTCTGCGCCAACGCCAGCTCGGCCTGGAGGACGCCAACGGTGCGGCCGTAGCCGGCGTTGGCCGCAGCCAGTTCCGCAACCCGCGTGTTGGCGCCGTCCTTATGCGAGGCACAGGCAGTCGCCGCAGCTTCATAGGAGGCAGCGGCAGCACGAGCATTGGCCCGCACAACCACGAGGCAGACCGACAGAGCGATCACAACCAGGGCGAGAACCCCGATCACCCACAGAAGCGGCTTCATCGTGACCACGGAGGGCAGCTTCATCGCGCACGCTCCGTCAGGCCGGCTTCGTCCTCGCGGCGACCGCAGAGACCCGCCTCCAGATTGGTGCCACGCCACAACCGGCACATCTGGCGAATCTGGCCCGCGACGCAATGCACGTCCGCGCCGGGCAAGCACACGTCGCGGATTGCACGCATCTCCGTGCGCGCCGGACCGGTCATCGAGGCACCGCGGTTGTAGACCACGGAGACCAGTGCACCGCGGGCGTCTGCGGGAAGAGCATCGAACCCGTCAGCACCGAATGCTCGGCGCGCACTGGCGTGATAGCGCGGAAGCGAGGCCACGCCGAACACGTCACTCGCCAGCCCGAACGGAACGCGCACGTCGCGTAGATCCCGCACGACGGGTTGCGCGGCAGGCCCGGTGATCCCAGCGGTCGCTTGGAGGCGGGAGGCCGCGGCCAGGGCGGACCAGTCCAAGCCGATCTGCTGGCGGGTCTGGTGGCCGCCGTCGTAGCCGATGCCCCACGTGACGCCTGATGCGCCACCCGGCCAGATGGGCGCCTCATAGCGCCGCGTGTACAGCGCCTGGCTGCCAACCTCCCAACGGACAATCAGCGCAACAGCAGCTGGCGAGATGACCGACAGCCGGGGGACGTTGGCCGCCGGTGGCAGGACCTGCTGCACGGCTTCCTGCAGCGCAACGACCACCGGCATCACTGCACCTGCGGCCGACTCTTGGGCTGATTCAACCACCGGGGCAGCAGCGTCGGCCACCTCTGAGCGCGCCTCAGCGACGGCTGCTGCCGGCGCGTCAGCAGCGGCCGGCACGGACGCTGCCACCGGGCCCTGGCCGCAAGCGGTGAGCGCGGCGACCAGCAGGGCAGAGAGAACGCGGCAGGCGATCATCGGGCGATCCAGAAGAAGGCAACGAACAGACCGACCAGACACAGCCATTCAGCGCGATCCAGCAGTAGCACTCGCCACGCCGAAGCATCGCCGCGGCAGGCCGCATCGTGAAGGCGCTGCTCTTCCTTGTCGTTGAGGTCGAACAGATACGTGCGCTTGAACAGCCAGGCAGCCGCGCAGGCGGTCGCAAGGTAGGCAGCGGAGATCGGCAGCTGCAACAGCTGCGCCAACACGTCGCCGCCAATGGTGCGGTCGAGCGCGCCCAGCAGAATCCAGCCGAGCAGCGCCAGGAAAATCAGGACCGGCAGCCAGACGATGAACTCCTGCCAGCGGCTGAAGAAGGAGAGAATGCGATTCATGGTGTTTTCTGCGCCTGTTCCACGGTATTGAGACGACGCTCCAGCTCGGCGATCCGCCAGATCACCCCGTTGTCCAGCTTCGCGTTGACCACCTGGACGTCGCCGGTTACCTGCTGGAGACCCTTGCCCTGCTCTGCCTGGGTGCTGCGGATGTCGTTGAGCATCCAGCTCACCACGCTGCCCGCGACCGTCAGCACGAAGGGCAGCGCGAAGATGGCGACCTTGAGCGCCACAGACGCAAACTTGCCGTTCATGGCCCGGTCGAGCTGTGCATTTGCATCAGTGGTGCTCATCGATCCCCCTGTAGTCCTAGAAGCTCCACCACCGCACACGCCACCCGGGCATCTGTGTGCGGTGGTGGGCTGAGTGTTACGCCGCCTTGACGGCGCCGACGCCGGGAAGAAGCTTGGCGACGACAGTGGTTTCGCCGGCTGCGGCCGAGCCGATGGCGATCGCGCAGTTCTCCAGGTCGCCCGCGGCGGCACCGGCCACGATGAACTCGCCGGCCGAGGCGTCCCAATGCAGCTTTGCGCCGCCGGCGACCACCGCAGTGGCGAGCTTCGGGAAGGTGAAGGCACGCTCGATCTGGACAGCGACCAGCTCGCCGAGCTTGGCGTCGGTCACCGGGACGGCCAGGGCCGATCCATAGATGAAGGGGACACCCGACTTCACGTCTGCCGGCGCCGGGATGGTGATCGTGTCACCGCTGCTGTGTGCGTTTTTCATGACTGTGCTCCGTGGTCAAGGGAAGACGCGGACCGAAGTCCGCGCCTTGTGGCTTACTGGCCGGCGTTCTTGTAGACGCCGCGCGGGTCGATGGCCTTGGCGCCGAAGATGTGGCGGCACTTGACCTGCACACCGTCCACCTCAAAACCATGCTTGGTCTCGGTGAACACGCCCTCGTGACCTTCGAGGTAGGCGTACTCGATGGTGTCGATCACCCCCGGCTCCGCGGCGCCGTACCAGGCGATTTCGCTGCCGTCATGCAGGCGCGGCTCAACGATTGGGGTCAGCGTGACACCCGTGACATTCAGGTCAGCACCCTTGCCAGCGATGATCGAGGCGTTGGTAACCTTGAGCGCCACCTCTTCCAGACCCGGGGGAACGATCAGGAACTTCGGCCGGACAGTGATGTAGCGGCCGTCCAGACCCTTCTGCAGGGTCATCTTCTTGCGCATGTCCGAGAGCGGGTTGGGCTTGGTCGGATCCAGCGCATCGGCCAGTGCGGCCGGCGTGCCCAGGTTGCCGTGGTCAGCGTGGAACAGCGCCTTGCCGTCAGCCATCTTCGGGTTGCCGGTGAGGATCGCGTAGACCAGATCGGATTCGAGGTCCGCGGCGCTGGCACCGAAGGCAAACGGAATCCGGCTCAGTGCGTCCAGGTCGTCGTTGACTACGGTCTCCCAGGTCAGAGCGACAATGCGGCCGAACTTCTGGACCGCGTACTTCTCCGCGCCCTCGCCGATGGTGCCCTGCTCGTACTCACCGCCCTCCACCACACGCTTCAGCGACGGCGCGCCGCCCAGCTGGACGCGGGTGATCTCCTTGAAGTCCGGCAGCGTGGTCTGGCGGCTGAACGGCAGGAATGTGCGCTGCGTGCCCTCATAACCAGCGCGCAGGCTGCGGCTGACGACATTGCCCAGAATTGCCGGGAAGTCGCTGGTGGACTGCAGCGCCTTGACGGCGATCTCCTGCTTGGACATGCCCTGCGGGTTCTGACCGGCACGGGCGAGTGCGTCACGCGCCATGTCCTGCAGGTCCATGCCGCGGAAGTTGGCGGCCGGCCCCTCCAGCTTGTGAGCTGCAGGGTTGGAGCGGTGCATCAGAGCGGCGATGGCACCGTCGCGGTAATTCTTCGTTTCGTCCTGCGTGAGCTGACCCGTCGGTGCGGCGGCCGAAGCGCCGGAGGCCGACGGCGTCGCTGGCGTCGCGTTGCCGAGGAAGGCCAGCAGCTTGGTGCCGATGGCTTCCACAGTCAGATCGGTGTCGTCTTCGCAGTCACGCAGCAGGGTGCCCAAGGCGGTCTGGTCAAGATCGCCACGGGCCTGGAACGGGGCGAACTGCGCGCGGATGGCCTCGCGGCGAGCCGCCAGTGCCTTCTTCTGTTCGGGGGTAAGCATGGTGTTGTCTCCGGAGGGATTACCGGCATCCGCCGGCGGGGTGTTCGCGGCCGGTTCGGCCGGCGGATTCGGGGGGGCGTTGGGCGCCTGCGCAGCACTTGCGGCCGGCACGATGACGGATGCTCGCGGCGCACGCAGCGCAGCGGCGAATGCGAGGTTGGCGTATCGGGCAGAGGCTCCACGCGCCGTCACGCGCTGAGCCAGCGAGGCCGCGAACGCGCGTGCCTGCTCATCCGGATCCGCTTCTTCCACCGCTTCCGAATCGACAGCGTCGGCAAAGCCGGCAGCTACCGCTTCTTCGCCGGTGTAGTAGTGATCTTCGCCGTCCTGCAGCAATCCGAGGATTTCCTCTTTCGACTTGCCGGACTTCTTCACGTAGGCGTCGGCCATCGATGCGCTGAAGGTGTCCAGCACGTCGGCGTACTGGCGCAGCTCTTTGGCGTTGCCATAAACGCCACCCCAGGGGGCATGGATCATCAGGATCGAGGTGGACGGCATGCTCACGGTGTCGCCGGCCATCGCAATGAGCGAGGCACTGGACATAGCAACGCCGTCGACTGTCACGGCCTTGGCGGCTTTGTGGCGCTTCAGCGCGTTGTAGATCGCCAGGCCATCGGCGACGCTGCCGCCGTAACTGTTGATCCGCACGTTGATCGTCGCAACCGTGCTGTCCAGGTCATTGAGCTGCTGGGCCACCGACTGTGCGGTAACCGATTCGGTCCACCAGCTCTCGCCGATATCACCGTAGATCAGCAGCTCGTAGACGCCATCAGACTCGGCGACGGGCTGAAGCCGCATCAGCGGCTCGATCTTGGGGCGCTCCGGCATGTCCCGCGGCCCGGCCTGCGGAACGGTGGAGAACAATGCCAGGGACGCGGCGATGGCGCTGGTAAGCAGCGAGGTATTCATCAGGGGGTGTCTCCGGTGCTGGTCGGACGGGAGCGCGATGCGCGCTGCCGCTGGTTGCCGTTCTCTTCACGTCGGCCGGCATCGTCGGCGTCCGGATAGCTCGCATCACCCGTTCGTGCCTGGGTGACGCCTGCGCCGCTGGTGTAGCGAGCGTCGCTGTCGAACACCAAGCCCAGCTCTTCAGCCAGCTTGCGTTCGCGCGAGATCTCTTCGAAGGTGTCCTGTACACGCCCACCACGCTCAGCGATGCCTTGGGTGACCGACTGCCAACCGCCGCGGGCGAGCTTCATCAGACCGTCTGCCTCACGGCCCGGATCAATCCACGGCATCTTCGGCCCGCGGAAGTTCGCTTGGGCCACGGTCTCAGGACGGATGTGGGCCGGCACCTTCAACTGGCCGGAGGCAATCGCCATCTGGACGAAGCGCTCCCAGATCGGCTGAACGAATCGGGAGACGAACTGGCCGGTCATCATCCGGTAGCCATCGAACGCCTCCACCAGCTCCTGCCGCTGGGCGCTGTAGGTGCCGTCGTAGTCGCCGGACATACTGGAGTAGCTGAGCTGGATCGCCCGCGAGACTGCACGCATCATCGCCATCCGAAAGCGCTCCAGGGCGGTGTTCGGACGGTTCGGGTTGATCATCTCGATCGATTCGCCCGGCAGCGTTTCGGTGAAGATGGCGCCTGCCTCAAGCAGGAAGTCACGCTCTTCTGGCTTTTGCGGCTGACCATCTGCGGTCTGCAAAGGGGCGAAGTCCTGCATGTCCTTGTCGCGCTTGATGTACGCCGCGATACGGGCAGCGATTCGGGCAGCGACGCGCTCGGATTCCTCGTAATCCTTGATGTCAATCAGGCGGTCGATGGCACTGACGAACAGGCTGATACCGCGCAGACCGGAAAGACGCTTGCGAACCGCCAGATGCAGGAAGCGCTGAGCCGGCACCGACTTCAGAGCGTCGATGCTGCTCCAGCCACCGTTGCCGGGGTGGTTCTTGTAGACCATGTAGGCGATGGGGGCGCCCCACTCATTCCGCTGAATGCCGGCGCTGATCCGCTTTTCGGCATCGTCGTACTCAAGTGGCACCACGTCGGCCTCCAGCAGTTCAATGGAGAGCGGCACCGCCGTTGCGTGCGTGATGAACTTGGCCGTGCCTTCCACCAACTGAGTGAACTGCTCACCATCGCGGAGCCAGCTGCGGCATGCCAGCTCCTGGCATTGCACCCAACTCATGGTCCGGGTCACATCTGGTGAGACACACCACTGGCGCCAGAGGTTGAGCAGTTGGCGCGAGAAGTCGTCATCGATGTTGTCGTAGTTGTCCCCTTGCCTGCCGTCGCGCGGCGTCGGCTCGATGCTGATTCCGGAGGGCCCAACGATGTTGCGAACCAGTGTGCTCAGAGCACCGTCGACCAGGTCGTAGTTGCGCTCGAGATCACGTACCGTCGCCCGGACGGTAGCTGCGTCACGAACGACCATGCGCTCGCTGGTGCCGTTGTCGCGGCTTTTCTTGCGACGCTTTGTCGACCGCCCGCCCTCATAGGCGGCCATCACCTGGCGCGCGAACATGCGCCGGGCGGCGTAGCGCGGCGCGAAGACCGCAATGCCGCGCTCCAGTGCGTTCGGCTTAGCCATTGAAAACCGCCGTCCGGTAGCGCAGGCTGCCGCCGCTACCACCGCGTCCGCGCTCCACCGCGATCTTGGCCTCCAGCTCGCGGATGGCTTTGCGGATCTCGGCGAGTTCAGCCTCCTGTCGCTGGCGCTGATCGAAGCGCACGCTGAAGCCCGCCGTCAGAATGCGGGATTCAGCTGCCAGGTAGGCGTCCAGTCGTTGCTGTGTGATCGACATGGATAGGTAAGGTATACATGTCGGTGTGCGCGATCATGGTAAATCGCGTACTTTCTTCAGCCGTCGCGAAGCCGCCTCACTGCACGGCCCGGGTGGTACTTGTAGGCGGCCGTTCTGCTCACGCCATGCTTCCGCGTAATCTCTCCGATCGCCAGCCCGGCATGCCAATCGGCGGTGATCGCCGCGCCGTTAACATCCGGCCGGGACCGATAGCTCACCCGCTTCCCTGCGAACACATCCAGCTGGACCGTCACCAACATGTCGGCAATCTGGAGCGCCGCGTGGGCGGGGATGCTTGGCTCAGCGGCCCGAATAGAGGCCACGTAGGACTCACGCAGCTGGTCGAGCAGTTCATCGGCTTTGATGTCTTCTGCCATCTCGACCTCAGTTCGACTCGGCCCAGCCGCCACGGCGGCGAGCTGGCTTGGTTGTTCCACGGGAATCCGCAACTGCCGGCTTTGCCGGTGCCCCGGGTGTTTCACGGGAACCCGGATCCACCACCGTCGCAGCCAAGCGCGCCTCCAAGGCATCCCAGTCCGCCTTCGTGTATCGGTGCAGACGTACCTCCGAATGGTGGGCCGCAGCGTAGGCGTAAACCCAGGTGTCCAGCGGCTCGTTTCTCACGACCCGCTTCTCAAACCTGTTCTTGACCGGGTTGTAGACCTCCGACACCAGACCGGGGTAGAACTCGGACGGCAGCTCATCGCTGAACCGCACAAGCCGCGCATCAGCCTGACGCTCAGCATCGGCAGCCAAGCGGCTGTAGAGATAGTGCTTCGCTGCGACGGTTCCGACGTGGTTGATGATGATGCCGCGCTTGTCGGTCTTATCGTTCCAGGTCACATCCGCCAGCTTCCCCTTGGACAGGATCGGGGCGTTGTTCGGCACAGCGCCGAAGATGCACATGATGCGCGTCACCTTGCGCTGCCGTACATAGTTCTTGACCGCCTCGGTGCGGTGGCCGCCGGCGTCAATCGCCGTGGCAACCGACCGCAGCAGGACACCATCCTCTCGCTCGATGGGCCGGTTGAGTAGATCGGTTAGCGCGATCCACACCGCCTCTTCGGCGGGGTCACCCTGCAGTTCGACGTAGTCCAGTGTCCAAGCCGTCATCCCCCTGCCCCAGCCGATCACATGGACGGCGAGGCGATTGTCCTGGGTATCCACTCCGACGGTGATCGCGAGAACCCCGCGCGGCGCGTGTCGCAGCTTGTAAGGTTCGGCACGGTCCGCGATCACGTTGTGCTTGACCGACCGCATCTTCGGGTCTTCCCACGTCTCGGCCAGACGGTCGTTGACGAAGGTTTTCAGCGCTGCGGGGTCGTTCTGCGCATCCAGCCACTCGCGCACCAGATCCACCCACCGCGGGCCCAGGCCGAACTGATAGTAGAGACAGTTGATGTGGTAGCCGCGGATTGGAGAATCCGGGTTGGCCGGCACCCAACGGCCATTGGTGATCATGTCCGACTTGTGGTGCTCTTCGATGCACGCACCACATTCGCTGCACGCATACCACGCGTGCTTTGCATCGGGTGACCAGTGCAGGCCGCTCCAGTGCAGGTGCTGGTAGTGGTCACAGTGAGGGCACGGCACGTGATACCGGCGCTGATCGGACCTTTCGTAGAGCTTGGCGATGCGGCTCAGCCCAGCAATCCCCGGGGTGCTGATGTACAGGCGCTTGTAGGTCGTCGGGAACGAAGAGGTGCGGCCGTCCAACATCTTCACCGGGTCGTCGCCGGTCAGCAGCACCTGAGGCGCCTCATCTATCTCATCCACCACCAGGTTCTTCACCGTGGTGGACTTGAGCCGCTGAGGGCTGCCCATGTGCTCAACGTAGAGCTGGCCGCCGGCGAAGTCCTTGAACGTGCGCTGGTTCGAGCTGTCCCGGCTAGCGGTGCTACTCAGCGCTTTCCGGACAGCCTTGCAGACCTCGATCATCGGGTTGAGCTTCTGGTTAACCCATTTATTCATGGACGCCTCACCAGGCAGCGCATACATGATGGGGGCCGGCGCGTAGTCCATCCAGTACGCGATCGAGTTGGTTGCGATCTGGCTCTTGCCAAACTGAATCGGGAACATGCACGCCTGATCGTGCACAGGGCTGCGAGCGGACATGTTGTCCATCGGCTCGCGAAGCGGCGGGTTGCGAGAGGTCACCCACCGCCCCGGCTTGCTGCTGCCCTTGCTGGACAGCCGCATATGCTCATCGTTCCACTGCGACACGGTCATCGGCCGGCGCGGCTGGAGCGATCGTGCCAGTACGGTGTGCAGGCGGGCCTGTTCCGTCATTCCACCACCGCCGCAGAAGCTGAGCGGAAGCCTCGGCTCATTTCCTCAAGGGCGTGACTGACCTCGTTCCACACCAGCTCTCTGCAACGTGATTCGTCGGTCGTCGCGGCCAGCTGCGGTGCCAGGGTGTCGGCCATTCGCTCCAGCTCGACACGGATCGCCGTGGCAGCTTCGGCCAGCACATGTTCCACTTGCCCGGCATCGAGCAGCTTGCCCATGCTGACCTCATAGTCACGCGCCGCAGCCATCGCATCGATCTCTGCTTTGTCCGCTAGCGCTTTCGCCTTGCGCAGCGAATCCTTCGTCGGGGGCGCCTTCGCCTCGGCCTCAGCTTCCCCGTCACCATCCTCTTCATCCATCACCCCAGCGGCGACCAGAGCCGACCCACGCGCCGCTGCGTGGCGCTCGGCCACCGCCGTGTAGCTCGGGTCCTGGGTTTGACCGTACAACGCCAGTGAAGCGTCCCGAAGGTAGCCCTTGCCGTCCTCCGCAGGCACCAGCCGCCCCTTGCGCTTGAGCTCCACCACATAGGACGGCCTGCAGCCGATCAGCGCAGCCAAGTCCTTCCCCGAGACCCTCACGTCCTCAGATGCCATAACCAACAACCCCCTCTTCCATTTCTTTCAGACAAGCAGTGACAGAAGAAAACGCGCGCGCGAGCGAGGGTGCGGGACGTGCGGGCAGGTGTGCGCCCGCCATATTCCACAAGATCGTTGCGCCGCAAGCGTTGTGCGGGACGTGCGGGATGTGCGGGCAGCCATACGCGCGGGTGGGTGCGTCATGGTCTTGCACAAAGGCTGAGCCGCTTGCGCGCACGCGCCCCCGTAAAGGAGCAGTCCCGCACGTCCCGCACAGCCTTACTGCGACAAGGGAAACAAGGCGCACACTGTCCCGCACAGCATCCCGCACGTCCCGCACATCAGAAGGCGCGGTGTTCATGCGCGCCCCTTGTAGTCGCTGAAGGCGGTGCGGAAGGCCTGCACCTCATCGCCCAGGAACACCTGCTCGGTACGACCGTCCTGTGCGGTCGGGCAGCCCAGCATCAGGAAGGCATGCGGCCCGTGGACCGTCTGCGCGATCAGGTAGCGTTTCCTTGCCCGATCCGGATGGGTGATCTGCCGCTTGCGCACCAGGGCGTTGACGAACTTCGGGTTCGGCGCTGGCCTGACACCCTCGCGCCCGCACCAGACCTTGTAGAGCTCGTACCAGTCTTTCGAGAGCGCGGGTCTCGGCTTCACGCCAGGAATGTCATCGCCGTACAGTTCGTCCAGGAATCGCTGCGGGCTGTCCTGGCTGAGCCCGATCAGCTCGCGCTTGGCATCGGTCATCGGTGGATTGGTGCCGTTGGTGAAGTCACCAAGGTCGAGACGTAGCAGATAGTCGTGCAACGCTGCCGTTCCGCCGTTTCGGATCTCCGCCATCACTTCGACGTAGAAGTCCTGCGTGAGTTTCTCTGGCGTCCAGATCACCGCGTGTCGACGGTCGTCCTCTTCCAGCACCACAGGCATTGCTTCGTTGGACAGGAACACCAGGTTGGCATGGTTGTCTTCTTCGTACGCCTGAATGTTCTTGGGATTGATGCGGATGCGATCGCCAGTGATCAGCGCTTTCAGCTTGTTCTTGAGGTGATAGACCTCGGTGCGCGCCACCACTTCGTCGGCGAGCAGGAACAGCTTGCGGCTGGCCCAGTCATTGAACTTGTCCTCAAGCGCAGCCTGATCGAGCACGCGCCCGTAGTCGCCGTACAGTTTCATGTACTCGTCGAAGAACATGTTCTTGCCGGTGCCCTGCGGGCCGTGGATGACGATGGTGCTCTTCATCTTTGCGCCGGGGTGCTGGAGCGGATATGCCAGCCACTTCAGCACCCAGTCGTACAGCACCTTCTGATTCGACTCGCTACCGCACATGTGCCAGAGCAAGTGCAGCAACTTGCTGCACTCGCCCTGCTTTGGCGTGGTCGGCCACCCGGCGAAGAGATTGCAGGTCACGCCAGGCTTCATGCCCGAGGGATCAAAATCGACCTCGCGCACACGCACGATCGAGCGAGTTGGATGCTCTAACCACGCCCGGTGCAGCTCACGGCGAACGCATGCGTCCCGCATGTCGCCCAACGCCACGAGCATGTGTTCCTTGTGGTCGAACACCGTCCCACCCTGCCCGTACACGAGTGCGAACCGCTCCAGCAGTTCGTCAAGAGAATCTATTGGCTTGAGCTGTGCCGGCCCCTCGCCCCCGGTGGTGGTGACGGAAGGCGCGCGATTTTCGTTACGTGGCCGCCACGAAAGCTCCGTGATGCGGGCCTCGATCTGGCTTCGCACGACGTGCAGCCCTTCCAGCACATGCAGGTCGTTGAAGTCACTGACCTTGCTGCCGTTGGCAATGAAGCGATCGTGACGACCAGCTTCGTCAGCGAAGACCGGCAGGACCATCGCACCACTCACGTCCAGCGCCGCGGCCTCCGCTCCCAAAAGCCCAGCGTTTGTGGCTTGGTGCGGTTCCCCGCATGTCGGACAGAGATCGGAGACCTCAGCCAGCACCAGGCGTGTCTTGCATTTGCGGCACTTCTGCAGCACGTCATCGTCGCCGCAGATCAATACCTTGGCCGTGCGGTAGCGCTTATGCAGCGCCGAGGCGACGGCCATCAGGTTGCCCGCGTCGAATGCGACGGCGACTGGATAACCGGTTGCCATATGCAGCGTGGCGGCAGTGGCATAGCCCTCGGCCACCAGCAGGATCCACTGAGGCGTGCCGCCGATCAGGTGGAAGTGCCCCTTCTTTGCCAGGCCAGCCGGCCAGAATTCCTTCGCTGGTTTTCCGGCAGCCTGGGCCTGTTTCGGGCTGCGCAGCACCTGCAGGCCGTGCACGCCGCCATTGACATCTAGCAGCGGAACCAGAGCAACCCCGCTGCGACCGTAGCGCAGGCCGTATGCCTGCACAGCCTTGTCCACCAGGTAATCGGCCTCGCCCTCGGGCAGCGACCTGTTCCACGCCACCGTTGCTCGCTCCGCAGCACGCTTGTGCTGTTCGAGCCGCGCGGCTTCTGCGCGCCTACGGTCGTCAGCCAGGCGTCGCTTCAGCGCCTCGCGCTGTTCTTGGGTGAACGAGCTGTCGCGCTTGCGCAACTCGATCTTCTGCGCGCCATTGTCGTTGCCGTGCCACACCCCGTACGTGCCGACGATCAACACGTCGCCGCTGCCGGTGCTCAGTTCGTGCAGCACATACCAGCCGCGGCGCTCGCGCGAGTTCTCCACGCGGCAGCGAATCATGCGGCCGGTGGTGTCCAGGCTGTCGAGGATCAGACCCGCATCGCGCAGCTGGCCCAGCACATCATCGTAATTGGCAGACATTCAGTAAGTTCCAGCGCCGCTAACTACACGACCAGTGCGCGCTTGGTCACCCGCAACGGGCCGACCCGGGGAGGACCCATCGACTGGCGCCCGTTCAGGTTGCCCGTTCAGGTTCGAAAGTTCAGCGAAACTGAACCGCTCGCGCGGCTCTTCGATGCCACCCCGGGGGGATGGGGCAAGGTCAGTGATGGTCATGGCGTTCCGGATTCCCCAAGGGCAAGTCGCACTGCTGCCCTTCCCTGTTTTGCTGCGCGCTCCAAAGGCGGTCGCGCTCGGCCAATGCCTCATCGCCCACCGGCCCGGGCTCCGCTCCGGACAGCAGGCGTTCGATGTTCTCTATCTCTGCGCGCACTGAAGCGCTGATGATCCGTCGACCGTTCACTGTCCGTGCCCGGGGCGGTCGGTAGATGGCCACTTCATTCACGCTGCCGGCCTTTCTTCAACGCCCGGCGCAGGTTGCGTTCCATTCGATGGCACATGCTGCGCAGCGCCTGGAGGGCATCGAGCATCTTGTCCGCCTCCGCCAAGGTCACCTGGTTGTCCGCAAGAACGTCCAAAGCGACAGCCGACAGTTGCCCGCAGAACTTGGATACGTGTAGCAGCTTGTCCCTGATCGCCGCGATCTCATCGGGCCATCCGCCCTCCGGCGCAGCCGGCACGTGATCCACGGCCAGATTGAACTGCGCGGCCAGTGACAGGATCCAGTCGGTTGCCACCGGCGTGCCCGCAGTCTGTTCCATCATCCATTCCGTCAGCATCTCCAGCATTTCCATGGAGATGGACTCACCGTCCAAGCCGCGCAGCTTCTTGCGCAGGGTCTCGCCTTTGATACTTACGCCCCGACGCTTAGTCAGGTACGCAGCCGCTGCGTTAACGCTGCCTGGCATTTTCGCCACCGCGTTGTATGCCGCATCGCGCCAGTGAATATCCGAGCGAGCGCAGGTCATGCCGCCCCCTGAAACGCTGCGCGTTTCATCGTTCCGCTGCAGGCAGCATCGATCGCAAGATGCAGGCCATGAGTGAAATCCTCTCCTTCCAGCAGCGCATGCACTTCAGCGCCCTTCGCCACTACAGCGTGAGCCGGGGTATGGGTGGGGTGGCGGCGGTCTTCTTCGCACCTGCCGTTGCTGACATCAGGCATTGGTCGGAACCTCCCACCAATGAACCGGTGACGCTGCGACTTGTAGCCGGCCACGAAGGGCCAGCCAGCTGTCAGCCGTCAGCACCAGCCCACCGCCCTCGCCTTCACCCATGAGGCACTGGTCCAACACCGGCCCCAGTTCTGAGTTGCCGAGGTCGGGCAGGAATTCGATCAACTGCCGCATGGGCGCACCCCGTTGGCCGCAGCCGACCTCTCGGCCTCGGCCAGATCGATCACAGCCTTTGCCGTCTCAAAAGAGACGCCGCGGCGCTGAAGACCATGCTTGATTCGGTGAACGGTGGGCTGCGATGTACCCACTTCCTTGGCGATGCGGGACTCGCTCCAGCCAAGGGCGATAAGGGCGACAACTGCGGTTTGAGGGTTCATGGCGATGGAAATTATACGCAAACGAATAGCTTTGCAATACCCAAACGATCTATGCCACACCCCGACTGGCGGCTGACAATTCACGAATGAATACGATTTCCACGAACCTTCGCCAGTTGATGGATCTGCGTGGCCTGAGCGAGAACCGCCTGGCTACGGAGACTGGCGTGCCCCAGCCCACCATTCACAGAGTCCTGTCGGGCCGGGTAGCTGACCCGCGTGATGGAACGCTAAGGCCCCTTGCTGACTACTTTGGCGTCACGGTTGAGCAGATGCGCACCGGACTGCCCGCCTCTCACACAGGCACGCCGGGAACGATCCCGGCTTATGCCGTGAAGGCGTTCGAACATGGAGACGAACTAGATGGCGACAGGGAAGTGCTGGTGGCGGTAGTGGATGTCGTTGTGTCCGGAGGCCACGGCTCTCCCGCCCCCGAATTTGTGGAAACCAGTTTCCGCATGGCCTACCAGCTGAGCTGGTTCCACCAGGTGCGAGCCAAGCCTGAAGACGTAAAGGTGATGAAGGTCTTTGGCGATAGCATGGAACGCACCCTATTCAACGGCGACAGAATCGCTGTGAATACCGGGGATAAGGAGGTCGCTGACGGGCGGGTTTACGTCTTCATGACTCCTGGCCCTTACCCGGACATCAAGGTCAAGCGCTTGTACAGGACCGCTGACGGCCGCTTGCGCATCGTCAGTGACAACCCTGACAAGACGCAGTACCCCGATGAATATCTCACTGCAGATGAAGTGTCTGGCCTGCACATGATCGGCCGCGTAATCGATCGCAGCGGCCGTGGCGGACTGTAGTCAGCCCTAACAACACTGAGGACAAGTACAGATCATGAGGTCATTCGCGATTGCAGCCATGTTGATGCTCCCCTGCGCTGCTGCGACAGCCCAGGTCTATAAGTGCAAAGGCAGTAACGGCGAAACTGTGTACTCCCAGAACCCTTGTGCAAGGGACAGCAAGCCACATGAAGTGCGCACCGGCAGAGCAGCCACCCCAACATCAGGTGAAGCGGCCAACAAGCAAGCCGTGTTCAAGAGCACAGACATCTCCGAGGCAGGCATCGCAGAGCGCAACTGCCTGACCAGCGCACGGAGCAGGATCTACGGCCCCTCGGATCAACGCATCGCAGGTTACGAGCGCCAAGTGCAGGTGCTCAATCGAGACGCTGCACTCGCCCGGAACAACCTCGCAGGAGCTACCTACGAGGCAGGCATACGCAACCAAATCGCGGGGCTGCAGCAGTCCATTACAGCTGAGCGCGTAAGCGCGGACAGCCAGATGGCGAGCTTCACCCAGCAATGCGCCGAGACGAAGCGCAAGCAGGTTGAGGCCATTGAGGCTAGGTACACCCCAGCAGCCCGCCAAACGAATTAATTCGTTTAGGTATTGCGTTGGCAATTCGTTTGCGTATAGGATCGCACCGTCGGCACCCCAGCCGACGGGCGACCGGCGGGTCGCGACTGCGGCCCAGCCCCTCCCCTGCTGAGCCGCAGATGCCTCTCCCCAGGCAATAGGCCCGCCGGCGCCCTCCTTTCCAACGGAGAGCGCCATGTCCTACCGCACCGCTGCCGACTCCCTGCCCAAGGCTCCGCTGCCGCTCCAGGCCGCCTCGTGCCTGCTGGCGCAGGCTGCCCGCGACCACACCCGTGCCAACGTTCTGCGAGCCCGCAGCGCTGGCGAGCACAGCCGTAACCAGCTGCGCCGATCGCGCCGCATGGGCGTTGCCGCCCGCCGCGTTGAAGCCGAGTCGCGCGACATGGCAACCGAGGTGCGGGCATGAACCGCCGGTACCGGATCGCGTGGGCTGTCGTCGGCGCTGTGGCAGCCATCGTCGTGCCTCTTCGCCTGGTGGAGATCAGCCAGGCCCACGCCGACCGCGACGCCAACCAAGCGCGCTGGGCGGCGACCTCCAGTGTTCGCGGGTGATGCCATGCAGACCGCCCGCCCCGCGCCCCCTTCTGTACCGCTGTGCCGCCCAAGGCACCGCCCGCAAATCGTGACGACCACTGGTGCGCCGACAGGCCACCAGCTCGGCGCACCTGTGCCGGCCCTCGTGCACTTCGAGTGCCACCTCTGCCAGAGAGCAACCGTACCCAGCCCCTCTCTCGCGATCGCCGAGCTGCGCTGGACCGATCCGGATCTGGCATCGCAGCTGATCCCTATTTCCCACCTTGCCCGTGCCCGCGCCGCCGTGCTGGCGCGCCTGCCTGCACAGCACGCCGCCTGACCTGGAGACCGCAATGGCTGCACCACTCAAACCCTTGGAGCGCGCCGCGCTCGTTACTGCCTTCGCTGCGGCCGGCCATGTGCTGAAGCGCACCCGTGGCGGCTTCTGCTCCACCAGGCAGCCCGCCAAGGTCTTTACGCGGCGGGTCACCAACTGGCTCTACGAGCGCGCATTGATCGACTACGACGACCCGAGTTTTCCAACCCAGGCCACGCTGACCAAGTCGGGCATGGCGCAAGCCACCGCGCTTGTGGAGCAGGCACGCATCAGCGCGGGGGCTCCATGACCCGCGACTACTACCTCAAGGTTGCCGAGGCCAAGGCGGCATACGCGGCGGCGCTGCGCATGGAAGCCGATGCCGAGTCCATGGTGGGCCATGAAGAGCAGGCAGGGACGTTCCGGCGATTCGCGTCGCAATGGGATGTGCTTGCTGCCTCATATCGCGCCTCCGCCGAGCAGGCGGATGCCGCATGAAGGCGTCGACGCTTCCCGTTGAGCATTCGTTCCCCACCGGCAGCCATGGCACCACCCTGGTGCTGATGGTCTGCGCGGGCTGGCTGTGGGCCGGCCTCTACGCGAGCCCCCACAGCGCCGCCCCCGCCGAAGTGGCGGCCGCCACGGGCCGCTCAGCGACCGTCCGTGGCCGCGAACTCCAGATCGGTACCGGCCGATTCGCCCTCTCTCAAAAGTCGCTGCAGTCGGCGCGCCGCTGGCTTGATCGCCAGGGCGTGCGCGTGCGCGACCAGGCCCCCAAGGAAATTGCATGACCGCCAAGATTCAACGCCATGGCCGCGCCGCCTCAATCCGAGCAATCCTGCTCGATCGCCCGGCTGGCGCAACGGCCGAGCAGCTTCTCGCAGCCGGCATTGACTGCTCGCCCAAGCAGCTCAACAGTTCGCTGGCGGCAATGTGCGATACCGGTCAGGTGCAGGCCAGTATCAACAGGGGTGACAGGACCTGGATGCTGACGCCCACCATGCACAGGTTGATGCGTACACCTGATGCACGTGTGCAGCCGACCCGGGCCGCTGCCGCGCGTGTGATGCGCTCGGTGCCCACGGGCAGCCACAACAGCACCACGGTCCAGCATAAGGACCGGGATCGCGCCGAAATCGCCGATCAGCTTGCCGCGTTCCGGCGCGCCGGCGGCAAGGTAGAAGTCTTGGGCAATACCCCAACACGCCGAGAGATGACCCGTCGCGAGATCAACGTCGCCTCCGGTAGCCAACGGCTGGCGCAGGCGACTGCCAAACGAGGCCACCCATGAGCCGCTCGGTAGCGCGGCGCTCGCCGAATAAGCTTGGCGGGTTCTCTTGGGGCCGTTTCCCGATGGGGCTTTCCGGAATCGTCGTCTACCGCCTGTTCCTTCGGGACCATAGCGGCGCGGTGCATTTCGTAGGCCTGAACTTTTACCGTCGCGCCGCCCGCCGAGATATGTCGATCGCGCTCCGTGCTGCGTGCCATCGCCTGCGCGCACAGGTGGAAGAGATCAATCGAGCGGCGACCGGAGGTGCCCCATGAACAGGGCAAAGAGCGTGGCTGCCTCAATCCATGCTAGCAGTCACTTTGTATGCGCTGAGCGCCTTATGGATCGCGTCGGAAGCGGCCTGAACATCGCGTACGGCCCGAAGGTGAGCGTAGTGAACCGAAGTCATCATCAGAACCCATTCCGTGCGTTCGCTATACACACTGAGCGTATCGGCTCCCAGCTGAAAATGGCCAGTCGATTCGATAGCCACGGATATCTTGGCCGCAAGATCCAAATCTGCTGCACCCCACTTTGTCAGGTCCACTTCGCGGCCCGACAGATCGCTAAGACGCTCGCAAATCTGAAGAAAATTAGCTTGCTCGTCACCCTTGCGCGTAAGCGAGCTATGAACTTGCCAAGCCGCTGGCGCAGCGGGATCCAGTGGAAAGCGATCGTCAAGATTTCGCAGACGCCCAAGAGCGGCGACCACACTGGAACGGTAGCTCAGCGCAAAGAGAGCATTCGTTTTTTTTCGAACGAATCGGCGCTGGATCGCCGGGCCAAACAGCGCAACGAGAACCGCTGTAACGGTGCCAATGGCCGCCCAAGCTTCCCAGTCAACCGTACAGTACTTGCTGAGCTTCCAACACTGGCTGACGCCATCCCGCATGGACCAAATCTCGGCAAAGGCTCGCATGTGGTTGTCCTGTCCTTGTCGGAGCCGATTCTGCCATGAACTGCATCCAACCCAACAACGGCGCCTACGCAATGCAATCTGCCTTGGCCGCCACAAACGTTCCTGCCACGGCGGCAAGCATGGGAGGCCAGGCATGAAACTTCTGACCGCCGATAAATGGCTGCAAAAGTACTTTGACGACACTAGCCGCCCGAGCGTTGCCACGCTGCAGCGCTGGCTGCGCGACGGAAAGATTCCCGGCAAGAAGGTCGGCGGGACTTGGTTCATCGACGAACACGAATGGCTTGCCGACGGCGACCTGCTCGTCGAGCGCGTACTGAAGGCAGGTTGATACGAATGGCACCGCGACCGCGCAGCAAGAGCCGCCAAGGATGGCCGGCGAACCTCTACCCCAATCGGGAAGGGTTCAAGTATCGGCACCCCGTGACAAAGCGGGAGACGTGGATGGGCACGGACAAGACACGAGCGTTTGCCGCTGCCAAGAAACTCAACGCGCTCCTCATGCCCACGAACGATCTTGTCGATCGGGTAATCGGCTCAAAGGAAACCGTCGCCGACGCGATTGCCGTCTTCCGCCGGGACGATGTCCCGGGACGGAAGTGGGCGCCGAAGACGGCCGAGGTGTACGAAAGTGTGATCCGTCGCATTGAAGCTGGCATCGGCACCCGTCCGGTCGAACAGGTCACGGTCAAGGAGTGCGCGGAGTTCATCCGCGCGGTTACCGCCTCCGATCGCGCGCGCCAACAATTCCGCCTGGTGCTGGGCTGGATTCTGGGCTGCGCCGTACAGGAAGGTTGGATCGATACCAACCCGGTGCTGGCCACCCGCCGCTTCCAACACGAGAAAAAACGCACCCGCTTGACGAGAGAAATCTACGACACGATCTGGGACCACGCCGAGCCATGGCTACGGCTTGCGATGGACTTGTCCCTGATCACGTTACTTCGCCGGGAGGACATCGTGTCCCTGAAGTTCTCCGACGTGCGGGACGGCTTCCTATGGGTCGTGCCGCAGAAAACCGAAGGCACCTCCTTGGTGAAGCTAAAGATCAATATCGGTGGCCAGCTGGCCACACTTCTGTCGCAAGCGCGTGATTCGGTGGTCTCCCCATTCGTTGTCCATCGACTTCCGGATCGGGCCCGGCCGTCCGACAAGCGGGCCCACGCACGCCTGCACCACACCCAAGTCATGCCTGAGCAGCTGACCCGGGCGTTTCAGGATGCCCGTGAGGCTGCGGGTGTCGCTGGCGACCATCCACCAAGCTTTCATGAAATCCGCAGCCTTGGCGGCGCCCTCGTCCGCGACGCCGGGTGGACCACTGAAGAGGTACAGACGCTGATGGGGCACGCTTCCAAGTCGATGACCGAGCACTACCTGGACGGGCATGACGTGCCATGGACTGAGGTCGCATCCACCCTCACGCTAAAGCGATGACGAGCCCGGGAGCGAGCGCATGCCTAACGATGGCGATAGACTATCTCCCTGGCCGCGAATGAAGAATTCTGGACTTGGAGCTGAATTGCGACCTATGAACTACGCCGCAGATGAAACACTGAGATTAATTCGATGGCTGCTACCCCAATTGCAGCAAGACGAGATAATTGCCCTCGAACTGCCTTACAAGGATGTGAGCAGAAAAGCCGATATCGCAATCGTCGGGCCAAATCGCCTGGTTGCCATCGAGGTGAAAGGGCCCAGGGACAACCTGGCAAAGCTCTCCAGGCAGGTCGAAGACTACGTAGAGGGATTCCTCGAGGTCTATGTCGCGGCGGCACCCAATTTGATGCCCGCGATTAAAGATATTATGCCGGAGAGGATTGGACTGATCGATTTAGGCGAAACCGCGATCAGCCGCCGCCGGCTCGCAACCAAACGACAGCGCCTGTCAAAGGCAGGAGCAATTCAGTGGCTCAGAGCGGACGAATTGCGCCAGATGTTAGGCGCGCGCAGGGGCCCGAGCGATATCCAAATGCTCCGAGAATCTGCGGTTAATCTTTTGACGACGGCGCAATTGTCACGCAGTGCGATCACGTCCATCTACAACCGAGCGAGTCAGAAGTTCGCAATCTTCAACTCGGAGCGAGGTGAGCGTCTGACGCTGGACGATGTAGAAACTCTACGACTACCCAAGAAGATACGCTAGCTCGATCCGATTTGACTGGCGAGAGAGATGGAAGTTGATACGAACAGATATCCAGTGAGCAGGAGATCTGCCTTGAACAGCGCCGCCAGCAGCACTTTTAATGTTTTCGT
This sequence comes from Stenotrophomonas sp. Steno-Z10-BAI, assembly GCF_056393115.1. Lineage (NCBI taxonomy): Bacteria > Pseudomonadati > Pseudomonadota > Gammaproteobacteria > Lysobacterales > Lysobacteraceae > Stenotrophomonas > Stenotrophomonas sp. Steno-Z10-BAI. The sequence continues at coordinate 238,095 of NZ_JBWJOZ010000001.1, forward strand.
GGCCCCAGCAGTCGAGAGCAACGTAGTCTGGGTCGTGGAATGCTTTATGCGCGGCGAGATCATACCCCCCGTTCGGACGGCGGTAACGATGATAGAAAAGCGTCTGGTCCAAGGGAACATCTACGCGGGGGACCCAACTGGTCACGATTCCCTTGAAGTCCTCTGGATGAACGAGAGCATAGTCACCATGAACCACGTCACCGAGGCCTCGTTCAGCCCTCACCTCTTCTGAGAGTTTTACCTCGAGTAGCTCAAACTTGCCATACTCATCACCACCGTAGTCGGGAAGCACAACACTCTTCGGAAAACTACTACAGGCTACAGCTCGCAGCGCAAAACCGGCGCCAGCGGCCACTAGTGTTCGTTTGCTGTCAGCCAGAGCCGCCGGGTAAGCGGGCTTGCTTACATAGCCACCATCGCAGATGAGGATCACCTGCTCCAATCCGCCGAATTCTCTCTTGAGAACATCAACAAGTCGGACAGTAGAGTCATAATCCGCGGGGATACGGAATGCTATATGCGTTGAGCGATTTAGAAACGCCTTGCATTGCACCAACACACTTCTTTCATCGAACGGATCAGTGAGGTGGACAGTCGGTATGCAGGCTGAGTTAAGCGACGAAAGCACAAATGCTCGCCAGTTGCGGAATCCGTTGTCGGGATCCAGCAACGCGGCCGTTTCTGCGTTACTGAGGCTATCCATCGTAGTAACGTCAGCAATGTAGGAGCGCCCGGCAAGATGCTCCTCAATTTTAGACACGCAGACGCTTACAGAGCCCTCTGTATTCTTCTTAGTACGTCGCGACTTTGTGTATTCGACGACGGGAAGAAGAGCATCTTTTACTGAGCTAGAAAGCTCAGCGTAAGCGCGGATTTCAGCATCTCGCGAGCGAATAATCGGTACGTATCGCTTCCCTGCAACTTCGTTCATTTCTAACCCATCCGGTAGCCCAAATTATCCAGCCGATAGCGCATCGCCAAGGTGGACACATCGAAGTGACGAGCTAGATCGTTAAGGTTTCTCAACCCTTTGTCAACTGCAGCCCGCACCTCGCCCTCCGGCATCAGTAGCTGGGCGGCGAACTCGTCAGCTTCACGCTCCATCTCTGAGCGATCGTCGTTGCGCCGAGCGAAGGTGTAGTCACGGAATTCACTCTGCTTCCTTCGATGCAGGACGTAATGAGCGATTTCATGAGCGATGGTGAAGCGCTGCCGCACCCGATGATGGTACGAATTCACGCCCGCAACCCAAATGTCGCCGCGCTTCTCAAGAAAGCCGGAAACTTCGTCATCCATTTGCTCATGCACAACTTTGATGCCGAGCATTTGCGCCACATCATCGACGCGACACGGTGCGGAGCCGAAACCTCGATTGGCCATCTCGGCCTGGAGGGTGGCAAGCGACTCTATAGCCCCTTCTGGAGAACCTTTCGCAGCGGGCGGGCCCATGGGAGTTCTAAGCTTTACTATCGCCATCTGAATTCTCGCTTTCGCTTAGCACTGCAACGTCGTCCAATGCCTCATACATTCTTCTTAACTCATCGACCAAATCTTGGACGTTCCCGAGCTCGTTCTCGATGCCCGTCGCGACGCCGGTTTGAATCTTCGTCTGAAGGAAGTTCTTAAAATCCTGTGACTCAACAACATCTCTCAGTGCCTTATCCATTTCCGCTCGGCTACCCGCCTTAACGGTGAAGAAGGCCAGGGACACTACCGCCGCTAGCATTACGGTAAGCACTGTGATGACAGTGCTGTAAAGACCGGTCAGTGTATCCAGATGCCTTCCAAAGGCCTCATCACTTGAGGGCTTCTCGACTTGGCCAGGCGGTGACGAGACGGAAGTGCTACCGGCTCTCGGCGCCTCATAGACGGTCACCCACGACTTCTTAACAGAAGGGTTGCCGAGCGCATACAGCGGGGCAAGGAGCACCATGAAAGAGCAGACAACCAATACCGAAATCTCCATCCTTCGCGACCGTATCCACGGCCGAGCTTGCCGCCAGAGGGCCTCGAAGCCTTCCTTCAACTTGCGCAGTTTCATGTCCTTTGCCCTGCTATGGTTGATGAGAACACTCATCTATCTCATGGATTGCGACTTCTCAAGTCCAAAAAGTGTAGCGCACGGGCCTTCTGCCGCGACCATCCCCTTTTAAGCGCCCTGAAGGACTCTGATCACCCTGGATAGGGTGTAGATAGGGTGTAGATAGGGTGTGATAAGAAAAAAGGCCCGCACCGAGCGGTGCAAGCCTTTGTTCTTACTACCAGTTTGGTCGGGACGGCCGGATTTGAACCGACGACCCTCTGCCCCCCAGGCAGATGCGCTACCAGGCTGCGCTACGCCCCGATGATGCTGGCAATGTCCCCGCCTCTCAGCGGGCCGACGAGTATAACGGGTTTGCGTGAAAAATGGTTCAGCGGCGCAGCAATTGCAGCACTTCTTCCAGTTCCATCCGCGTCTGCTTGATGATCTGGTTGCTCAGCGCCGATTCCTCGCGCGCATCGGCACCTTCCAGGCGCAGGCGCGCGCCGCCGATGGTGTAGCCCTGCTCATAGAGCAGGCCGCGGATCTGGCGCACCATCAGCACGTCGTGGCGCTGGTAGTAGCGGCGGTTGCCGCGGCGCTTGGCCGGCTCGAGACTGGGGAACTCGGTTTCCCAGTAACGCAGCACGTGCGGCTTGACGTCGCACAGTTCGCTGACCTCACCGATGGTGAAGTAGCGCTTGGCCGGTATCGGCGGAAGTTCTCGGTTACTGCCCGGATCCAGCATATGCCTCTACCCTTTCCTTGAGCTTCTGGCCCGGACGGAAGGTGACCACCGTACGGGCGGAAATCGGAATTTCCTCACCGGTCTTGGGGTTGCGACCCGGGCGCTGGTTCTTGCGCCGCAGGTCGAAATTCCCGAAGCCGGACAGCTTCACCTGACGTCCCTGTTCCAATGCTTCACGCAGCACATCGAAGAACGCGTCGACAAATTCCTTGGCTTCGCGCTTGTTCAGACCGACTTCGTCGAACAGCTTTTCGGCCATCTCCGCCTTGGTCAATGCCATTGCCTGCTATCCCCCATGCTTCCCGCTCAACCGCGGATCCGGGCGTGATGTTCACGCTCCATGGCAGAGACCGCCTCGGCCACCACCGCATCCACGTCGCGGTCCGTCAGAGTGCGCGACTTGTCCTGCAAAATCAAGCCCATAGCGAGACTCTTGAACCCCGGCTCGACCCCCTGGCCGACGTACCGGTCGAACAGGGTGACCTCCCGCAGGAGCGGCCCGACGGCGCGGCGCAGGGTGGCTTCCAGGTCGGCCCAGGCCGCGGCCTCGGGCACCAGGAAGGCCAGATCGCGGCGCATCGACGGGAAGCGCGACAGCTCGGTCGCGCGCGGCAGCGCGCGGGCGGCCAACGGCGCCAGGTCCAACTCGAAGGCGAACACGTCCACGTCGATCTCCATGGCCTTGGCCAGGCGCGGGTGGATCTGGCCGATCCAGCCCAGGCTGACGCCGTCACGGGAGACCTCGGCCGACCGTGCCGGGTGGCCATACGGACGCTGCGACGGCGTGAACGCCAGCTCCGCGCCACTGGCCGCGGCCAGCGATTCCAGGTCGCCCTTGAGGTCGTGGAAATCGACCTTGCGGGTCGGCAGACCCCACTGCTGGGTGTCGGCATCGCCACAGATCGCGGCGGCCACGCGCTGGGTTTCCAGCGGCGCGGGCTGGCCTTCGCCGGCCTGCTGATGGAATACGCGGCCCAGTTCGAACAGGCGCACGCGGCCCAGCTGGCGGGCGGCATTGCGGCCCAGGGTGGCGACCAGGCCCGGCAGCAGCGACGGACGCATCACCGCCAGTTCGGCCGACAGCGGGTTGGCCAGCGCGACCAGACCCTCGTCCAGCTGCCACTGCGCGAGCAACGCGGCATCGACGAAGGCGTAGTTGATGGTTTCCTGCAGATCGCGGGCGACCAGTTGGCGACGGACGCTCAGGTCGTCCAGGCGGGTCTCGGTCGGCATCGCCACGCGCGAGGCACCGCCCGGCAGCGTGGTCGGGATCTGCTCGTAGCCGTGGATACGGGCCAGCTCTTCGATCAGGTCTTCTTCGATGGCGATATCGAAGCGACGGCTCGGCGCGGTGACCTGCCAGCCATCGGCGGTCGCGGCCACCTCCATGCCCAGCGCGCGCAGGATGCGCTCCACATCAGCATCGGCGATCTGGATGCCCAGCACGCGCGCGATACGGGCGCGGCGCAGACCGATGGTGGCGGTCGCCGGCAGGTCCGCTTCGCGCACGGCCTCGGTGACCGGCGCAGGCGTGCCGCCGGCCAGGTCCAGAATCAGGCGGGTGGCGTACTCGATCGCCGCGCGCGGCAGCACCGGGTCGACGCCGCGTTCGAAGCGGTGGCCGGCATCAGTGTGCAGGCCGAGCTTGCGGCCCCGGCCCATGATCGCGGCGGGCGCGAAGTGCGCAGCCTCCAGGAATACGTTGGTGGTGTCGTCGGTGACGCGCGTATCGAAGCCGCCCATCAGGCCGGCCAGCGCGATCGGGCGGTCGGCATCGGTGACGAGCAGGAAGCTGTCGTCCAGCGCGGCGTCGCGGCCGTCGAGCAGTTTCAGCGTTTCTCCCGCGCGCGAACGGCGCACGCCGATGCTGCCCTGCAGGGTGCCCAGATCGAAGGCATGCATCGGCTGGCCGAGCTCGAGCATCACGTACTGGGTGACGTCCACCAGCAGCGAGACCGGGCGCACGCCACTGCGGCGCAAGCGCTCGGCCATCCACAACGGGGTGGCGGCGCGGGCGTTGACGCCCTCGATCACACGGCCGACGTAACGCGGCGCTTCGGCGCCAGCGTCCAGCTGGACCGTCAGCTCACGCGTGCCCACGGCGGCGACCGGTGCAGCGTCGAACGGAACGACTTCACTGGCGCACGCGGCGGCCACGTCGAAGGCGATGCCGCGGATGCTGAAGCAGTCGGCGCGGTTGGGGGTCAGCTTGATCTCGATGCTGGCGTCGGGCAGGCCGAGGTACTCCACCAGCGTCTGGCCGACCGGCGCATCGTCCGGCAGTTCGAACAGCCCGGAGGCATCGGTGTCCAGGCCCAGTTCCTTGGCCGAGCACAGCATGCCGTTGGAGTCCACACCACGCAGCTTGGCCGGCTTGATCTTCAGATCGCCGATCTGCGCGCCGACCATCGCCAGCGGCGCGACCAGACCCGGGCGCGCGTTCGGCGCGCCACAGACGATCTGCAGGTGCTCGCCCTGCCCCGCATCGACCTGGCAGATCTGCAGGCGGTCGGCTTCGGGGTGGCGTTCGGCGGAAATGATCTTCGCCACGACCACATGCTGCAGGCCATCGCCCAGCGCATCGACCGCTTCCACTTCCAGACCGATGGCGGTCAGCACCGCGCTGAGTTCATCGCGCGAGACGGTGGTCGGGACGTGGCTGCGCAGCCAGTTTTCAGAGAATTTCATGGTGTCACCCTGGTGGGCCGGCGCAGGCGCCTGGGCCGTGATGAATGGTGGTGCGACGTCGCGCCGGGGTCGGCCCGGCGGTTCCGCTGTTACGCAAACTGCTTCAGGAACCGCACGTCGTTTTCGAAGAACGCGCGCAGGTCGTTGACGCCGTAACGCAGCATCGCAAAGCGCTCCACGCCCAGGCCGAAGGCGAAGCCGGTATAGCGCTCCGGATCGATGCCGACGCTGCGCAGCACGTTGGGGTGGACCATGCCGCAGCCGAGTACTTCCAGCCAGCGGGTGCTGCCATCCGGCTGCTGCCAGGCAATGTCCACTTCCGCGCCGGGTTCCACGAAGGGGAAGTAGCTGGGACGGAAACGCATCTCGAAATCGCGCTCGAAGAACGCGCGAACGAACTCGGACAGCGTGCCCTTGAGATCGGCAAACGTGGAGTGCTCATCGACCAGCAGACCTTCCACCTGGTGGAACATCGGCGAATGGGTCTGGTCGCTGTCGCTGCGGTACACCTTGCCGGCCGCGATCATGCGCAGCGGCGGTGCGTGCTCGCCCATGTAGCGCACCTGCACACCGGAGGTATGCGTGCGCAGCAGGCGGCCATCGCCGAAATAGAAGGTGTCGTGCATCGCGCGCGCCGGGTGGTGCGGCGGGAAGTTCAGCGCTTCGAAGTTGTGCCAGTCGTCTTCGATTTCCGGGCCTTCGGCGAGTTCGTAACCGAGGCGGCCGAAGATCTCGGTGATGCGCTCCAGGGTACGGGTCACCGGGTGCAGGCCACCGCGCTCTTCGCGACGGCCCGGCAGGGTGATATCGATCGCTTCGGCGGCCAGGCGCGCGTCCAGCGCAGCGTCTTCCAGCACGGTCTTGCGATCACCCAGCGCGCTGGTCAGCGCGTCACGGGCACGGTTGATGGCTTCGCCGGCGGCTTTGCGCTCATCGGCCGGCAGGCCACCGAGCTGCTTGAGCTGGGCGGTGATGCTGCCGTTCTTGCCCAGCAGGGCCACGCGCAGGGCTTCCAGCGCATCGGGGCTCTGGGCAGCGGCCACGTCGGCCAGTGCCTGCGTGGTCAGGGATTGGATGTCACTCATGGATAGCCGGAGCCTCGCGTCGGTATGCCATCGCGATGCGCGTCGGGCCGACCCCCGTCGCCACCGCTGTCGATCGATGGCACCGGGAGGGCCACCGCCAACACAAAAAAGAATGGGGAAGGACTTGCGCCCTTCCCCATGCATTTGCCTTACCCACAGCCGTTGCGCGTGAACGGCAACGGCAGGGGAATGGACTTATGCCGCCAGTGCGCCCTTGGCCTTTTCGGCCAGTGCAGCAAAACCAGCTGCGTCGTGCACGGCGATGTCAGCCAGAACCTTACGGTCCAGGGTGATGCCGGACTTGAGCAGGCCGTTCATGAAACGGCTGTAGCTCAGGCCGTTGATGCGGGCAGCCGCGTTGATGCGGGTGATCCACAGCGAACGGAAGTTGCGCTTCTTCTGCTTACGACCGATGTAGGCGTACTGCTGTGCCTTGATCACGGCCTGCTTGGCAACGCGGAAGACCTTGCGGCGAGCGTTGTAGTAACCCTTCGCCAGGGTCAGAATTTTCTTGTGGCGGCGACGCGCCTGTACGCCACGCTTTACTCGTGCCATGGGTCAGTCCTCAGAGGTAGGGAAGCATACGGTTCAAACGGCCTGCGTCTTCTGCACGAACATGGTTCGTCTGACGCAGATTGCGCTTCCGCTTGGTCGACTTCTTCGTGAGGATGTGGCTACGGTTGGCGTGGCCAGCCTTGAACTTGCCGGACGCGGTCTTGCGGAAGCGCTTGGCCGCCGCCCGGTTGGTCTTGATCTTGGGCATTGCTATGTCCTTGATGATGTTTTGTCACTGACCAGGGCGGTGGCATTGCCACACTTTCCGTCCGTGCCCTTGCCTGCTTGTAAGCCCGGGATCCCCTATGGGAACCAGGCCGGTCCTGTTTGCCGTTGAAACAGCGTGCCTTTGTGGGGCGGGAAACCGTTCAAAACAGCACCCCCGCAAAACGGGGCCGCCCATTATGCCCGTGAATCCAGGCAGTTGCAAACGCTTGATTGGGCGGGTGTTTACCGGTGCCGGCAGGCGTGGAACGCCCGCCGGACGGGCCGCAGAGGCTGCGGCCAGGGCAAACGGCAGCAGGCGCCTGAAAAGGCGCCCGTGCCTTGTAACGCGAATCTGAAGCACGCGACGCCGGCGGCGCCGGCAGCCGGGCATGGCCCGGCTCCACGCCCCGCCCGTCCGGGCTGGGGCCGATGGCCGGTTACTTCTTCTTCGGCGCGATCATCATCACCATCTGCCGGCCTTCAAGGCGCGGACGGGACTCGATCACGATGTCCTCGCCCAGATCACCTTCGATCCGGCTGGCCATCTCGCGACCCAGTTCCTGATGGCTCATTTCACGGCCACGGAAGCGGATGTTGACCTTGATCTTGTCGCCCTCTTCCAGGAAACCGCGCATCTTGCGCAGCTTGATCTGGTAATCACCTTCATCGGTGACCGGGCGGAACTTCACTTCCTTGATCTCGACCTGCTTGGTCTTCTTCTTGGCCTCGTTGGCCTTCTTCTGCGCTTCGAACTTGAACTTGCCGAAGTCCATGATCTTGCACACCGGCGGATCAGCCTGCGGCTGAATCTCGACCAGGTCCAGACCTTCGTCTTCGGCCATCGACAGCGCTTCGTCACGCGTCAACACACCAATCATCTCTCCGTCGCTGCCGATCACGCGGACGCGCGGCACCCGGATTTCCTGATTCTTGCGGTTCTGTTTGTTGTCAGGGGTACTGATATTGCAATCTCCCAGAGGAATCAAACCGGCCCATCGCGGAGCATCCGCAGGGCCGGGACTTTCTTACACGGACTGTTCTGCCTGCAACCGCTCGATGAAGGCCTGGACGGACATGCTGCCCAGATCTTCGCCAGAGCGCGTACGCACGGCCACGGCGCCATTTTCCTTCTCACGGTCGCCAACCACCAGCAGGTACGGGACCCGCTGCAGCGTATGCTCGCGAATCTTATATCCGATCTTCTCGTTGCGCAAATCGGCGTTCACGCGGAAGCCTTGATCTGCAAGGGTTTTCCGCACTTCGCTGACGTATTCAGCCTGCGCATCGGTGATATTGGCCACCACCACCTGGGTCGGAGCCAGCCAGGACGGGAAGGAACCGGCGTGGTGCTCGATCAGGATGCCGATGAACCGCTCCATCGAGCCGACGATCGCCCGGTGCAGCATGACCGGGTGCTTCTTCTGGCTGTTTTCGTCCACGTACTCGGCGCCGAGGCGGCCGGGCATCATGAAATCGACCTGCATCGTGCCCAGCTGCCAGGTACGGCCGATGGCGTCCTTGAGGTGGTACTCGATCTTCGGGCCGTAGAAGGCGCCCTCGCCCGGCAGCTCCTGCCACTCGACCCCACAGTTGCCCAAGGCCGAACGCAGCGCGGCTTCGGCCTTGTCCCAGGTGGCGTCATCGCCAAGGCGCTTTTCCGGGCGCAGCGCGATCTTGATCTGGATCTCGTCGAAACCGAAGGTCGTGTAGACCGCCAGCGCCTGCTGGTGGAACGCCGTCACTTCAGCTTCGATCTGCGACTCGGTGCAGAACACGTGGCCGTCGTCCTGGGTGAAACCACGCACGCGCAGGATGCCGTGCAGCGCACCGGAGGGCTCGTTGCGGTGGCACGAGCCGAACTCACCGTAGCGGATCGGCAGATCGCGGTAGCTGTGCAGGCCCTGGTTGAACACCTGGATGTGGCCCGGGCAGTTCATCGGCTTGACCGCGTAGGTGCGCTTCTCCGATTCGGTGAAGAACATGTTTTCCTGGTAGTTGTCCCAGTGGCCCGACTTCTGCCACAGCGACACATCCAGGATCTGCGGGCAGCGCACTTCGCCGTAGCCGCTGTCGCGGTACACACGGCGCATGTGCTGCTCGACCACCTGCCACAGCGCCCAGCCCTTGGGGTGCCAGAACACCAGGCCCGGCGCCTCTTCCTGCAGGTGGAACAGCTCCTGCTGCTTGCCGATGCGGCGGTGGTCGCGCATTTCGGCTTCTTCGATGCGCTTGATGTAGGCCTCGAGCTGCTTCTTGTCGGCCCAGGCGGTGCCGTAGATGCGCTGCAGCTGCTCGTTCTTGGCATCGCCGCGCCAGTAGGCACCGGAAATGCGGGTCAGCTTGAAGGCCTTCAGGAAGCGCGTGTTGGGCACGTGCGGGCCGCGGCACATGTCCACGTATTCCTGGTGGTAGTACATGCCCATGGCCTGGATCTCCGGCGACATGTCGTCGATGAGGCGCAGCTTGTAGTCTTCGCCACGCGCCTTGAAGATCTCGATGACCTCCGCACGCGGGGTGACCTTCTTGATGACGTCGTAGTCCTGCGCGATCAGCTCAGCCATGCGCTTTTCGATGGCGGCCATGTCGTCGGGCGTGAACGGGCGCTCGGAGTAGATGTCGTAGTAGAAGCCTTCGGCGATGACCGGGCCGATCACCATCTTGACGTCCGGGTACAGCTGCTTGACCGCATGGCCGACCAGATGGGCGGCGGAGTGGCGGATGATCTCCACGCCCTCCTCGTCCTTGGCGGTGATGATGCGCAGGCTGGCATCGTGGTCGATGACGTCACTGGCATCGACCAGCACGCCATCGACCGAGCCGGCGATGGTGGCCTTGGCCAGGCCGGCGCCGATGGACTGGGCGACGTCCATGACACTGACGGGGTTTTCGAATTCACGGCGGCTGCCGTCGGGGAGCGTGATCGCGATCATGAGAGTGCTTTGGTCTGGTGGCCCGCAAGGGGGCCTGGAGAATCCGGGGGCGAGGCAATAAAAAAGCGCCACGAAGGCGCCTGCGTCAGGGGCCGTCGGGGGCGTTCAGCGGTGGGCGGTGGTAGTGCTCATGTCACACGCTAGACCGGCGCAGGGCGCGGGCCACCTTGTTGCCTCGATAGAGATGCCCTGATCTTAAACCAATCCGCCGATGAATGCGCCGCTGCCGCTGCGACCGAGGGACCGGACCGCCTGAATGCGCCCGTGTGGCGCACACAAACCGCAATGATTACCATGCGCGGATTACTGTCCTGCCCAGGACAGGTTTCCCGATTGGATTGCCGATGATCACTGTTGCCCTGACCTCGCTCGGCTTCTGCAGCCTGGCGCTGGTCGGCTCCGCGTTTTCCGCGCTGGCGCTGTATGCCGCCTCACCGCACTGCCGCTGGCCGCGCCTGCGCCGTGCCGGCCGGCTGGGCCGGCGGATCAGTCTGGTGGCTGCGGTGGCGGCACTGTGGCTGTGGATCGCCAATCTGGGCATCGCCACCGGCGTGGTGGTGATGCTGTGCAGCTGGATGCTGGTGGCGGTTCTGCTGCCGCTGCTTGCTGCCTGGCACCGCCCGGCACAGGTGATGCGCTGATGTGGGCCCGCGCGGGCGCCGGCCTCCTGGCGGGGTTCTTCGTCGCGGCCGCGGCCACCGGCCTGGTCGCCTGGCTGCCGCCGGGGCCGTGGCAGAGCGCACTGGTACCCAGCCTGATCGCCTTCATTCCGCTGTGGATGCTGGCGGCGATCTGGGCCTTCAGCTTCCGCACCGGGATGCGGGCGTGGGCCGTGATGAGCGCGACCGCCCTGGCCGGATTTGGCCTGTTGTGGCTGCTGCGCCTGACCGGCGCGGTGCAATGAGAGCGATACGATGAAGTTCAGTTCCCAGACCCTGCGTACCTTCACCACGCTGCATACGTGGGTCGGCCTGGTGGCCGGTTTCGCGCTGTTCGTGGCGTTCTACGCCGGTGCGCTGACCCTGTTCCACCACGACCTGCCGCTGTGGCAGACCCCGCATGCGGTGGACACCCCGGCCGCGAGCCTGGACGACGCGCAGCGCCTGCTCGAAGGCGTACTTGAGCGCCACCCGGCCGCACGCGCCCACGTGGGCATGACCTTCCCGGGGGCGGATCATCCGCAGCCGATCGCGTATTGGCAGGATGCCAAGGGCACGTGGCTGTACGCCTGGCTGGACCATTACGACGGCAGCGTGAACCCGCCACAGACCGGGCTGGCCGAGCTGGTCAACGAGCTGCATTACAGCCTGGGCCTGCCGGTCGCGGGCACCTACCTGATGGGCATCGTCAGCCTACTGTATGGCGTGGCCCTGCTCAGTGGCCTGGTCATCCACCTGCCCAGACTGCTGGGCGATCTGTTCGCGCTGCGCCCGGGCCGCAACCTCAAGCAGATGTGGCAGGACGCGCACAATGTGATCGGCGTGCTCAGCCTGCCCTTCCACCTGTTGTTCGCGGTCACCGGCGCGCTGCTCTGCCTGATCTTCCTGCAGATGGCGGCGCTGAATCCGCTGATCTTCGACGGCAAGCTGCTGCAGGCGGTGCCGGCGGCGATGGACACCGCCCCGGTACGCGAGCCCAGCGGCCAGCCCGGCGATGACACCCACCTGCGCATGCTGCACGCACGCGCCATCGAGGTAGCGCGCGCGCAGGGCGTGGCCGATTTCGAACCAGCCTTCCTGAAGCTCGCCCATGCCGGCGATGCCAACGCGACGATCGAGATCACCGGCGAATCCGGCGGCACCCTGGGGCCGCTCGGCGCGGTCGGCCTGGATGCGGCCACAGGCCGCCTGCTGAGCAGCCAGTTGCCCGGCCAGCGCGATGCCAACCATGCCACCCTCAGTGCGGCCTACGCGCTGCACTTCGGCGAGTTCGGCAATGGCGTGGTGGTGTGGTTGTACTTCCTGCTCGGCCTGGGCGGCGCCTTCCTGTTCTACTCGGGCAACCTGCTGTGGATCGAATCGCGGCGCAAACGGCGCCAGGTGGAACAGGGGCGCGCGCAGATCAACATGGCCCGGGCCACGGTGGGGGTCTGCATCGGGCTGTGCGTGGCAGTCTCGGCGAGCTTCGTGGGCGCGCAGATCCTGGAGCAGATCGCGCCGCAGGCAGTGGATCACGGCATCCGCTGGATCTGTTTCGCCACCTGGGCCGCGTGTGCGCTGTGGGCGGCACTGCGTCGCCCCGACCAGGCCGCCCGCGAGCTGCTGTGGGCGGCCGCCATCAGCACCGCACTGGTGGCGGTGGCGCACGGCGGTCTGACCGGCTACTGGCCGTGGGCGAGCGCGGCACGTGGCTACTGGCCGCTGTTCTGGGTGGATGCCGTGGCACTCGCACTGGCGTTCGGGTTTGCCACGCTGGCCCGTGCGAGCCTGCGCCGCGCGCGGCATGGCGACCCGAACAGCGTCTGGAGTGCACCGCGCTGATTAGCCTGGAGGCCTGCTGCGGCGGGCTTTCAGAATTCTTCAGGCGCCTTTCCAGCACTTCAGACCGCGTCATGGCGTAGTCGGCCCTCATCTCGAGGAGCCTTGCCCATGCACCACCACCAACACCGACTTGCCGCCCTGGTCTTCGCCCTGGCGGCCGCCCTGCCACTCACCGCTCCCGCCGCACCCGCGGCGCTGGACAGCGCCCGGATCACCGCACTGGAATCGGCGATCGCCAGCCAGGACATCAAACAGGTCACCAGCGTGCTGCTGCTGGTGGACGGCCAGGTGGCGTACGAGGGCTACTTCAACGGCGGCACGGCGGAGACCCTCAATGACGTGCGCTCGGCCAGCAAGAGCGTGACCGCGATGCTGGTCGGCGCGGCCATCGGCGACGGGTCCCTGCCCGGCGTACAGGCCCGTGTTTACGACTACTTTCCCGCGTTCACCGCTGGCCATCCCGTCGATCCCCGGCTGCGCGCGATGACGGTGGAAGACCTGCTCACCATGAGCACGCTGTGGGAGTGCGATGACGAGAATGCATTCTCGGCCGGCAACGAAGAGCGCATGTACGTGACCGAGCACTGGCTGGACTTCGCGCTGTCGCTGCCGGTCAAAGGCTTCGCACCGTGGATGACGCGACCGGAAGACAGCCCGCACGGCCGCGCGCATGCCTACTGCACGGTCAATTCCTTCGTGCTCGGCGCGGTACTGGAACAGGCCACGAAGCGACCCTTGGCCGACTACGCCGCGCAGGTGCTGGAGCGCCCGCTGGGCATCACCACGAGCAGATGGAACCGCTCACCGGAGGGCATCGGCATGGGCGGCGGTGGGACGCGTTACCGCAGCCGGGACCTGGCACGGTTGGGCGAACTGGTGCTGGCCGAGGGCCGCTGGCAGGGCAAGCAGCTGATCCCCGCCGGCTATGTGCGGGCGATGCTCAGCGCGCAGGCCACCGCCGGTGATGGCAGCGACTACGGCTATCAGTGGTGGGGGCTGAAGCTTCCGGTCGATGGGCACGGCAGCACCGTGTGGACGATGTCCGGCAACGGTGGCAACTACGTGTTCGTGATGCCGGAGAAAAAGCTGGTGGCGGTGATCACCAGCCAGGCCTACAACCGCAGCTACGCCCACCCGCAGTCGCGCCGCATCCTTACCGAGTTCCTGCTGCCCGCGCTGCGCTGAGGCCCTGGAGGTCTGTTGGCCGCCACGGGGCGGCCAACACCTGGGCACGCTGGGCAGATACGTCCGCCTCGATCGTGTCGAGCAGTCCCTGCCAGCCGGCCGCACCGTGCAGCGGCGCAAACAAGGGGGTGGCGCGCAACCACGCCGCATCGCGGAAGCCGGCGTTCACCGCGTGATGCAGGGCCGCCAGCGCTGCGGTGGCGTCGCCCCGCGCCTGCAGCAACAACGCGCGTTCCAGCGCGGTATCCGACCAACCATCGTCCGCCTGGCCCTCCAGCGCATGCAGGCGCGTGGCGACCCACGCCGGCGTGGCGGCCTCATCGCCATACAGCCCGGCCAGGGTCTGCCCCATCGACTGCTGCGGACGCAGGGCACGGCTACGCTCGAAGGCCTCTGCAGCGCCCTGCCGGTCCCCCTTCAACAGCAGCAGTTCGCCTTGCAGGCGCAGCAATTGCGGATGCGGCGTGCCGCGGGCCAGCGCCTGATCGAGCGCCTGCTGCGCCTTGCCCGGCTCGCCCATCGCCAGCAGGCTGTGCGGCCAGGCGATGTTGGCGAACACATTGTCGGGATAGAGCTGGAAGTTGTGTGCATGGCGGCGCGCGGCGGCATCGGTGAAACCGAGCAGCTCCAGTTCGCGCGCGACCTGCACGTCGCGGAAGCGAACCCGCTCGGGCGCGCGCAGCGACAGGTTGTCCTGCAGCGCCTGCGCAAGGTAACCGCGTTCCTGACGCAGATAGGCCAGCGAGGCGCGGGTGCGCTCATCATCCGGGTCGCGCTGCAGGGCCTGCTGGTAGTCGGCCATGGCCTGCGGCATCGCGCCGAGGCAATCGTAGGCGTAGCCCCGCGCCGCCCATCCGGCCGCATCGTCCGGCGCCATGCGGACCCCCTGGCCGGCCAGCACCAATGCCTCCTGCGCGCGCTCGCGGGCGCCATTGAACAGGCAGGCATCCGCAGCCAGCGCCCGCGCGAGCCCGCGCCGCGCCGCCAGTGATTCGGGGTCGATCTGCAGCGCCTGGCGGTACAACGCCATCGCGCGCTCGTTGTTGCTGGCCTGGCCGATGCCCGCGTAATACGCAGCACGCTGCAGCACCGGATCGGCAGGCGACACCGGCGCGGTGCCGGGGCGGATCACGATCAACGCGCCAACCGCTGCGGCCGCTGTCATTCCCGCTGCCATCCAGACCCAGTGTGTACGTCCGTGCCTGCGTGTCGCGCGGGCACCCTCAGTGGTACCGGTGGCAACGGTGTCGTGCATCACCGGCTGCGGCGGTGTGCACAGCTGGTAGCCACGGCCGCGCACCGAGCGCACATACCGTGGCCGTCGGCTGTCATCGCCCAAGGCCTGCCTGAGCAACTTCACCCGCTGGCTGATCGCATCCTCGCCGACCACCGCCGGTGCCCACACCTGCTCGGCCAGCGTGTCGAAATCGACGACGGCGTCGCCATGCGCCAGCAGACACTCCAACAGCCGCCAACTCAGCCCGTTGACCGGCAACACCTCATCCCCGCGCCGCACGTGCTGTGCGGTGCGGTCGATGTGCAGATCCAGCAGGCGGACGGTCTCCATGCCGGCAAGCATAGGGCACGTGCCTGCGTCGCGGTGCCCCTTCCCGCGGGGCTTACTTCGCAGGGCCCTGGAACGGCGCCACCATCGCCTTGAGCAGGCTGCCCTGCGCATCGTCGCCGGTCAGCTCCCACATGAAGACACCGCGCAGGCCGCTGTCCTTGGCGAAATTCGCGCGCAGGCCGATCGAGGTGGGATCCTCGAAGCTGACGAAGACCTTCTCGGTGGCGTTGTACAACCACGGGCTCTGCGCAACCCGGTGCCAGTGCCGCTGCCAGCCGGGTTGGCCGAGCATGCTGGCCTGGATATGCCGCCAGTCGCCGGCCGGATGCGGCACGCTGTAGGGCTGGTAGAGGCCATGATTGGCGTCGCCTTCAAGCTTGAAGCCGCGGCCGTAGAACGGCACCCCCAGCACCAGCTTCTCCTTCGGCACGCCCTGCTGCTCGTAGTAGGCCACCGCGCCGGCCACGCTGTTCCAGCGCTTCAGCCCGGGTGCCAGCGGATCTTCGGGCACCTCGTGCAGCGGCGCGTTGAAGGTGGACACCGCTGAAAAGCCGGTGCCCATGTCGTAGCTCATCAGGTTGATGAAATCGAGCGTGCGGCTCAGCGCCTTGAGCTCATAGCTCCGTGCCGGATCATACGGCCCATCGGTCTGCACGCGGCCGGCCGGCAGTGCGGCGGTGACCAGCCGGTGCTGGCCGTCGGCCTTGTCCAGCGCATCCAGCTGGCGGCGGAACTCGCGCACCAGCAGGGTCATGTTGCGGCGATCCTCCGGGCGGTCGGTGATCTCGGTCGGGCCGCCATACACGGGGAACTCCCAGTCGATGTCCACGCCGTCAAAGCTGCCGCGATGACGCTCGAAGAACATCGCCACGCAGGAAGACACGAAGCGCTGGCGGCTTTGGGCGGTCAGTGCTGCATCGGAGAAGCCCCCGGCGTTCCAGCCGCCGATCGAGATCAACGTATGCAGCGTCGGATGCGCGCGCTTGAGCGCAGCCAGTGCCTTGAAGTGCGCATCCGCCTCCGGCGCGACCACGCATTGCCCTTGATCGATGGTGGCGAACGCGTAGAACAGATGGGTCAGCGTATCGGCCGGAATGTTCTCCACCGGATAGCGCTCGGCGGAGCCGCCGGGGTAATACGCACCGATCACCTTGGGCAACGGCTCGGCGGCGGAAGCGGCCTGCGGCATGCCGCTGGCGATCAGGACGGCGAGGACAGCGACAGTAGAACGGAACATGGGATCTCCCGGATCGAAGGCGAGGCCACGTTAGCAGCGCGATGTGGTGTGTGGGCGCTTTACGCGGTGATGTCCTGCGAATCCGTCCGGCGGACACGCACGGCTGACCCGCGCGGGCCTGGCGACGGTCTGCATGCCGCGCAGCGCGAGCGGGTAAGCGCCACAGACATGTCACCCGAGGGCGTCGGCTGCGGCGCATGAACACGCAATCTGTCCCACACGCCCTGCTGCGCAGAACGCGGGCACAAAAAAAGCGGGCCGAAGCCCGCTTTTTTCTTGTCTGCGTAGGCGTGAGGACCGACGGTCCTCACCTACCGCGAGATCGGCGTGGGCCGATTACTCGGCGGCCGGGGCGCCCTCGCCTTCTTCGACGGCCTTCATCGACAGGCGGATACGGCCCTGCTTGTCGACTTCCAGGACCTTGACCTTGACCACATCGCCTTCCTTCAGCACATCGCCGACCTTCTCGACGCGGTCGCTGGAGATCTGCGACACGTGGACCAGACCGTCCTTGCCCGGCAGGATCGTGACGAACGCACCGAAGTCCATGATCTTGGCGACCTTGCCTTCGTAGATGCGGCCCGGCTCGACGTCCGAGGTGATCTGCTCGATGCGGGCCTTGGCAGCCTGCGCAGCGATGGCATTGACCGATGCGATGACGATGGTGCCGTCATCCTGGATGTCGATCTGGGTGCCGGTTTCCTTGGTGATGGCCTGGATGGTGGAGCCACCCTTGCCGATCACTTCGCGGATCTTGTCCGGGTGGATCTTGATGGTCAGCAGGCGCGGCGCGTAGTCCGACAGCTCTTCGCGCGGGGCGGTCAGGCCGTGGGCCATTTCACCCAGGATGTGCAGACGGCCAGCCTTGGCCTGCTGCAGTGCCTGCTTCATGATCTCTTCGGTGATGCCTTCGATCTTGATGTCCATCTGCAGGGCGGAGATGCCCTCAGCGGTACCGGCGACCTTGAAGTCCATGTCGCCCAGGTGATCTTCATCACCCAGGATGTCGGACAGGACGACGAAGCGCTCGCCTTCCTTGACCAGACCCATGGCGATACCGGCCACCGGCGACTTCACCGGCACACCGGCGTCCATCAGGGCCAGCGAGGAACCGCAGACCGAGGCCATCGACGAGGAGCCGTTGGATTCGGTGATTTCCGAGACCACGCGGATGGTGTACGGGAAGGCTTCCAGCGACGGCATCACTGCCAGCACGCCGCGCTTGGCGAGACGGCCGTGGCCGATTTCGCGACGCTTCGGGCCCATCATGCGGCCGGTCTCGCCCACCGAGTAGGGGGGGAAGTTGTAATGGAAGAGGAAGTTTTCCTTGTACTCACCGGCGACGGCATCGATGACCTGGCCATCACGGGCGGTGCCCAGGGTGATGGTCACGATGGCCTGCGTTTCACCGCGGGTGAACAGCGAGGAGCCGTGGGTACGCGGCAGGATGCCGGTCTTGACCGAGATCGGGCGGACGGTGTCCAGCGCACGGCCGTCGATGCGGACCTTGGTGTCGAGCACCGAGTTGCGCATGGTGCTGTATTCCAGCTCGCCGAATTCCTTGGACAGCTCGGCCGGGTTCCAGCCTTCGGCGGCCACACGGCCAGCCAGCGACTCGACCACGTCCTTCTTGATCGCCGAGATGGCGTCACGGCGCTGCAGCTTGTCGCGCACCTGGAAGGCTTCGCCCAGGCGCGGGCCGATGGCTTCCTGCAGGGCGCTGATCAGCACGTCGTTCTTGGCCGGGGCTTCCCAGGTCGACGGCTTGGTGCCGGCTTCCACGGTCAGCTCGTTGATCGCGTTGATGACCTTCTGCATTTCGCGGTGACCGAAGGTCACAGCGCCCAGCATCACGTCTTCGGACAGCAGCGCGGCTTCGGATTCCACCATCAGCACGGCGTTGGCGGTACCGGCGACAACCAGCTCCAGCTCCGAATCCTTCAGTTCGGTCACGGTCGGGTTGAGGATGTACTCACCGTTCTTGTAACCCACCTTGGCGGCGGCGATCGGACCCTTGAACGGGGTGCCGGCCAGCGACAGCGCAGCCGAGGCGCCGATCAGGGCAGCGATGTCGCCATCGATGTCCGGGTTCAGCGACATCACCGTGGCGATGATCTGAACTTCGTTCTTGTAGTCTTCCGGGAACAGCGGACGGATCGGGCGATCGATCAGGCGCGAAATCAGCGTCTCTTTTTCGGTCGCGCGGCCTTCGCGCTTGAAGAAACCGCCCGGGATACGGCCACCTGCGTAGAACTTCTCCTGATAGTCGCAGGTCAGGGGGAAGAAGTCCTGGCCCTCACGCGCGCTCTTGGCGGCAACGGCGGAGACCAGCAGCACGGTGTCGTCGAACTTGACGATGACGGCACCGCCGGCCTGACGGGCGATTTCGCCGGTTTCAAGCGTGACGGTGTGCTTGCCGTACTGGAAGGTTTTGGTGATTTTTGCCACGGGGGTTTCCTTGGATGATGCTTTCTTCAATGGACCGCGGGCGACCCTTGCCGCCGACGGGTGACCGGTTGTCCGGCCCATACGTTTGATGCGGTACTGCCAAAACAAAACCGCGGCGCATTCCTGCGCCGCGGTGGGGGTTCGTGCTTAGCGACGCAGGCCGAGCTTTTCGATCAGGGCCTTGTAACGCGGAGCGTCTTTCTTCTTCAGGTAGTCGAGCAGGCTGCGGCGGCGGTTGACCATCTGCAGCAGACCACGACGGCTGTGGTGATCCTTCTTGTGGGTCTTGAAGTGGCCGGTCAGCAGTTCGATGCGGGCGGTCAGCAGAGCGACCTGGACTTCCGGGGAGCCGGTGTCAGCCGCGCTGCGCTTGTTGTCTTCAATGACTTTCTGGGTGTCGATCGACATATCTGTTTTCTCTTGGATGCGTGGCCCGCAGAAACGTCCCATTGACGTACCGCGCGACTCGCCGTTAACGAAAGGATGAACCCGCAGAACGCGGGAAGCCTGAAAAGGCCGCGGAATTGTAACGTCCGCGGGCGTCCGGAACAAGGACCGGGGTGGTGCCCGGCCCGCTCGCTCAGAGGTTGAACAGGCGCTGCGGGGCCAGCAGACCGGTCTCGTCGACCTGGCCCAGGCCCTGGATTGCCTCCGCCGGGCCGAAGACCACCACCCCACCCTGCGGCCAGCTGGCGTCCCGGATCCGCTGCCCGACGCGGAAGCGACGGGTCTGCTCGTCGTCCAGCGTGACCCGGGGGTAATGGGCCAGACCCGCGTCCAGCGGCAGCAGCAGGGCCTCCATGCCGGCTTCATCGCCCTGCTCGGCCAAGGCGCGCAGGGTCTCCAGGGTGACCATCGGTGCCTCACGGAAGGGATCCACCCAGAGCCGGCGCAGGCCGGCGATATGGGCGCCGCAGCCCAGCGTCTCGCCAAGATCGCGGGCCAGGCTGCGGATGTAGGTGCCTGAACCGCAGGTCACCCGCAGCGACAGCCGGGTCGGTTGCTGCGCCAGCACCTCCAGGGCGTGGACCTCCACATCGCGCTCCGGCGCTTCGATCGCCTCGCCACGGCGGGCCTTCAGGTACAGCGGCTCGCCGCCCTGCTTGAGCGCGGAGTAGATCGGGGCGCGCTGGCGGATGCGACCGCGCAGCGGTGCCAGCGCCGCCTCCAGTTCGGCCGCACTGATGGCCGGGACCGGGCGCTCGCGCAGCACGGTGCCATCGGAATCGTCGGTATCGGTGGTCTGGCCCAGCACCACCTCGGCGTCATAGGCCTTGGCCGAGCCGAGCAGCAGGCCCGCGATCTTGGTCGCTTCACCGAAGCACAGTGGCAGCAGACCGGTGGCCAGCGGATCCAGGCTGCCGGTGTGGCCGCCCTTCTCGGCGCGGTACAGGCGGCGGGCCACCTGCAGGGCCGCGTTGGAGCTCATGCCGGTCGGCTTGTCGAGCAGCAGGATGCCATCCAGGCGGCGGAATGAAATTCGGGGTGCCATGCATTCAATTCAAAACGGCGCCGTGTGGCGCTGCCGGTCAATCCGGCCTCCGGCGGAGCGGTCGCACTGCGACAGGCCCCGCCCCATAAGACAACAGCCCTTTCGGGCTGTTGGTCCATCAGGCTTTCTTTTCGCCTTCGTCGGCGTCTTCGCCTTCGCCTTCGTCGTCTTCGCCGCCATCATCACCCTGCCGGCTCTTCTCTGCCGCCAACGTATCGGGCAGATCGCGCAGGATGTTGTCGATGCGCTCGCCGCGATCCACCGAATCATCGTAGTGGAAGTGCAGCTCGGGCACATGGCGCAGCTTCATCGCCCGCGCCAGCTCCATCCGCAGCTCCCAGGCCAATTCCTTCAGGCCTTTCATGGCCTCCACCGAACGTTCGGGCATCAGCGCGGTGACGAAGATCTTGGCATGCGCCATGTCACGGGTGATTTCCACGTCGGAGACGCTCACCGAAGGCAGGCCGTGTACACGCACGGCGTTGTGCACGAGCGTCCCCAGTTCGCGGCGGATCTGGGCGGAAACACGGTCGGTTCGATGGAAGGTCTTTGGCACGGTAGGCGGACTCGTCTTGAAGGGTGATGCGTAAGCGAAAAAGCCGGACCGCGCGATGCGGTCCGGCCTGGAACATTACAGGGTGCGCGGCACTTCGATACGCTCGAAGCACTCGATCTGATCACCCGGCTTGACGTCGTTGTAAGCCTTCACGCCGATACCGCATTCGGTACCGTTGCGGACTTCTTCGACGTTCTCCTTGAAGCGACGCAGCGATTCCAGCTCGCCTTCGAAGACCACGACGCTGTCGCGCAGGACGCGGATCGGCTTGCTGCGCTTCACCGTGCCTTCGATGATCATGCAGCCTGCGACCGCACCGAACTTCGAGCTGCGGAACACATCGCGGACCTGGGCGATACCGATGATCTCTTCGCGGATTTCCACGCCGAGCAGACCGGAAGCCACCTGCTTCACCTGATCGATCACGTCATAGATGATCGAGAAGTAACGCAGGTCCACACCGTTGGACTCGATGATGCGACGCGCGGAGGCGTCGGCACGCACGTTGAAGCCGATCACGGTGGCCTTGGAGGCAACCGCCGAGTTGGCGTCCGATTCGGTGATGCCGCCCACGCCGGAGTGGATCACGTTGATGCGAATGTCGTCGTTGGACAGCGCGACCAGTGCCTGGCTCAGCGCCTGCACCGAACCCTGCACGTCGGCCTTGATCACCAGGTTCAGCACCTGCTGGCCATCGCCCTTGCCCAGGGTCGCCATGATGTCTTCCATGCGGCTGCCCGCGGACTGCACCAGGCGCGATTCACGGCGCTTGGTTTCGCGCTGCTGCGCAACGTCCTTGGCCAGACGCTCGTCTTCAACCACGACGAAGTCATCACCGGCATCCGGCACGCCGGACAGACCCAGCACCTGCACCGGAATCGACGGGCCCGCCTGGTCAGGCTGTGCGCCGGTTTCGTCGAACAGGGCGCGCACACGGCCGTACTGGATACCGCACACCAGGTAATCGCCCTTCTTCAGCGAACCCTGCTGCACCAGCACGGTGGCGATCGGGCCACGGCCCTTGTCCAGCGAGGACTCGATGACCACGCCGGTGGCGCGACCGTCGGCCACGGCCTTCAGTTCGAGCAGTTCAGCCTGGATCGAGATCGCGTCCAGCAGGTCGTCGATGCCCAGACCGGCCTTGGCCGAGATCTCGACCATCTGCACGTCACCACCGAAATCTTCGGAGACGACCTGCTCGGTGAGCAGCTCGTTCTTGACGCGCATCGGATCGGCACCGGACTTGTCGATCTTGTTGATCGCCACGATCAGCGGCACACCCGCCGAACGGGCGTGCTGGATGGCTTCCTTGGTCTGCGGCATGACGCCGTCATCGGCCGCCACCACCAGCACCACGATGTCGGTCAGCTTGGCACCGCGGGCACGCATGGACGTAAACGCCGCGTGGCCCGGGGTATCCAGGAAGCTGATCACGCCCTTCGGCGTTTCAACGTGGTACGCACCGATGTGCTGGGTGATGCCACCGGCTTCGCCCGTGGCGACCTTGGTGCGGCGGATGTAATCCAGCAGCGAGGTCTTGCCGTGGTCGACGTGGCCCATGATGGTGACCACCGGCGGACGTGCCACCGGCTCGCCCTGGTTGCCACCGGCCAGCGCCAGCAGCGCGTCTTCGGCGTCGTTGGTGTTGGCACGGATCACGTTGTGGCCGAGTTCTTCGGTCACCAGCGCGGCAGTGTCATGGTCGATGGTCTGGGTGATGGTCGCCATGACGCCCATCTTGAACAGCGCCTTGACCACATCGCCGCCCTTGACGGCCAGCTTCTGGGCCAGATCGGCGACGGTGATGGTGTCGCCGATGGTGACGTCACGCACGATCGGCGCGACCGGACGTTCGAACCCATGGGCACCACCGCCGCTGCGCGACTGGTTGCTGTCACGGCGGCTGCCGTGCTGCACGCGCCCGGTCGGACGACCGCGCGAGTTGCTGTTGTTGCCGCGGCGGGCACGATCGGCGGCCGACAGATGCAGCTGGCCGGCGAAGCGGTTGCCACCATCGTCATCGCGCTTGGCGCCCGGACGGTTGTTGTTGTTGTTCGAGTTGCGATCGTCCGAACGCGGTGCCGGACGGGCAGCCGACGGTGCAGCCGGGCGCGCGTTGCGGGCCGGTGCATCGGCAGCAGCCGGCTTGGCCGCAGCCGGGGCCGGCGGTGCGTTCTTGGCCGCTTCAGCAGCGGCTTCGGCCGCCTTGCGCTCGGCTTCGGCACGTTCCTTGGCGTCGATTTCTTCCTGACGCTTGCGGGCGATTTCTTCGTCGCGCGCACGGTCCTTCTCGGCCAGTGCGCGCTGCTCGTCCAGATTGCGCTGGCGGGATTCCTCCAGCTTGCGCAGGATGTCGGCGCGCTCCTCATCCGCGGTCATCGGCTTGCCGCTGGCGTCCTTCATGTAGGTACGCTTCTGGCGCACTTCCACGTTGACGGTCGTCTTGCTGCGGCCGGCACTGACGGTCACTTCCTGCAACTTGCGACGGTTCAGGGTGATCTTCTTGGCGGCTTCGTCGGTGCTCTCGACGGGCTGCTCGGTCTTGCCGTGCGAGCGACGAAGGAAGCCCAGGAGCTTCACCTTTTCGGTACTGGTCACGACCTGGTCGGGACCGCTGAACTTCATGCCGGCTTCGGCAAGTTGTACGAGCAGTTTATCGACCGGGGTGTTGACCAGTTCGGCAAGCTTGCGGATGGTGGTTTGCTGCGACATTCGGATCCTATGATCTGGTTGGCGCTCCCTCGAAACGTGCGAAGGCAGCGCGGAGTCTAAGCCCTGAGCGGGTCAGGGCACTGTTCATCGCTGGCTCATTCGCCGCGCTCCAGGCGGGCGATCTCCTCGGCTCGGGCGGCAAGGATCAGGGCGGCGGCGCGCTCCTGGTCCATGTCCTCGATGCCGAACTCGAGGATCTCGTCGGCGGCCAGGTCCGACAGGTCCTCACTGGTACGCACGCCGTGACCGGCCAGGGCGTAGGCAGTTGCCTCGTCCATGCCTTCCAGGGCGAGCAGGTCTTCCGACGGCGAGCCGTCTTCCAGACCTTCTTCCACCGCGAGCGCTTCGTTGAGCAGCGCATCGCGGGCACGGGCACGCAGCTCTTCGACGATGTCTTCGTCGAAGCCTTCCACGGCCAGCAGTTCGCCGACCGGGACGTAGGCGATTTCTTCCACGGTGTTGAAGCCTTCGGTCACCAGGATGGCGGCGATTTCTTCATCCACTTCCAGCTTGTCCATGAACAGCTGGCGGGCAACACCCTGCTCTGCCTCGGACTTGGCGGTCACCTGGTCCTGGGTCATCACATTGAGCTGCCAACCGGTCAGGCGGCTGGCAAGACGGACGTTCTGGCCGCCCTTGCCGATCGCCTGGGCCAGGCGCTCTTCCGCCACGGCCAGGTCCATCGAGTGCTTTTCTTCATCGACGATGATCGACTGCACTTCCGCCGGCGCCATCGCGTTGATGACGAAGTTGGCGGGGTTCTCGTTCCACAGCACGATGTCCACGCGCTCGCCATTGAGCTCGTTGGACACGGCCTGCACGCGCGAACCGCGCATGCCGATGCAGGCACCGATCGGATCGGTACGCGAATCGTGGGCCAGCACGGCGATCTTGGCGCGGTCGCCCGGATCACGTGCACAGGCCTTGATCTCGACCAGGCCCTGGCCGACTTCCGGCACTTCGAGCTTGAACAGTTCGATCATGAATTCCGGGGCGGCGCGGCTGATGAACAGCTGCGGGCCACGCGGTTCGGAGCGAACTTCGGCCAGGTAACCGCGCACGCGGTCGCCAGCGCGCAGTACGTCGCGCGGAATGCCCTTGTCCTTCGGAATGAAGGCCTCGGCGTTGCCGCCCAGGTCCACATAGATGTTGCCGCGCTCGGCGCGCTTGACCACACCGGTGACCAGTTCACCGACGCGATCCTTCCACGCATCGACCACCTGCTGACGCTCGGCCTCGCGCACGCGCTGGACGATCACCTGCTTGGCGGCTTGTGCGGCGATACGGCCGAAGTCCGGGTTTTCGATCTGCTCTTCGATGTAGTCGCCGACTTCCACGCCGTCGGCTTCATCGATGGCGTCCATCAGACGGATCTGGCGGTCCGGGGACTCCATGACCACGTCATCGGCCACCACTTCCCAGCGGCGGAAGGTTTCGTAGTTGCCGTCCTTGTGGTCGATCGACACACGGGCCAGCACTTCTTCTTCCGGGTAACGCTTTTTGGCAGCCGAAGCCAACGCTGCCTCGATGGCATCGAAGATGACTTCGCGCGGGACGCCTTTTTCGTTGGCGACCGCATCCACTACCAGCAAAAGTTCCTTGCTCATTGGCTCACTCCGCCCGCGGCTTTTTGGCCGCCTGCTCGTTGGATGGTTTCTTGTTCGCCTTGCCACCCTGTTTGGGTGCCGGGCCAGTCGGTTTGGTCGGAGCCAGGCCGAGGGCGGCCCAGTCCGGCATGATGCGTGCCTTGTCGATGTTGTCGATGTCGGCGGTAAACGGGGCATTGTCGACCTTGAAGGTGACCGTGCCTTGTTCGATATCCACGGCGAGGATCTCGCCCTGCAGACGGCGGCGGCCATCCTGCGGCAGGCTCAGCGTCACCTTGGCCGATTCGCCGATGGCGCGCTCGAACTGGTCGCCGGTGAACAGCGGGCGGTCCACGCCCGGCGAAGACACTTCCAGCGTGTAATTCGCCGTGATCGGGTCTTCGACGTCCAGCTGGGCGGACACTTCGCGGCTGACGCGTTCGCAGTCGTCGATGTTGACGATGCGCTCGGGCTGTTCGGCCAGCGGCACGTCGATGTACAAACGCAGCGTGGCACCACCCGGGGCGGTCAGATATTCCACGCCCAGCAGCTCGAGACCCAGCGACTGAACGGTGGGGGCGAGCAGATTCGCGATTTCGGTTGCCTTGTCGCTCACAGTCGGCCTTGATTCGTTGAAAAGAAATACGGGTCTGGTCCGTTGCATGGACCACCTTCCGGAAACAACAAAGGGCCCGTTGGGCCCCTGTCCGGTACAACTCCGGTCATGCTGGATTCCGGTGCAGATGCGCACGTGGTGCGTTCCTGCGAGCCCAGCGTTCCGGGGGTCACGGCGGCCTGGGTACAGGTTGCCGTTCCTGGAAGCCGGTTGCGGGGCCTGTTCATTTCCGTTGACAGGAGATGAGTAGACAGTCCGCTAAGCCACTGATGATAGCCGGTGCACCGCGCTGGTGCAATGGTTGGGGTGGCTACTGGCGCCTCTATTCGGAAAGCTGAACAGCGAAGGCGGGCTGTTTAGGCTTTCGTCGAGGGCATCGGTGCAGGCAGGTCCGCGGGACGCGCCGTGAACCCGTCCATGGGGGCTCATGGGCGACATCCATGTCGCCCCAATGGTCCCGCCAACCTGCCCACACCGCTGCCTACGGAAATGGCTGGCCAGTCACTGAAGTCGCAAGCAAAGGCGGGCAACATTTCAGGCGATGCCACAACGAAAAAAGCGACCTCGTTACCGAGATCGCCTTTTCGTCTACTGCATCTGCACTGCAGATTTTCTGTGGTAGCGGGGGCAGGATTTGAACCTGCGACCTTCGGGTTATGAGCCCGACGAGCTGCCAGACTGCTCCACCCCGCAGCAGAAGCGGAATTGTAAGGGAGTTTGAGTTCCCGCGCAACCCCTTTGAAACATCGGCTGTGAAAGGCGCGCCAGACCCAGGAAGGAAAAAAGCGACACCGTTTCCGGTATCGCTTGATTCGTCCACTGCCTCCGGTTTACACCGGAGCTATATGGTAGCGGGGGCAGGATTTGAACCTGCGACCTTCGGGTTATGAGCCCGACGAGCTGCCAGACTGCTCCACCCCGCAGCAGAAGCGGATGAGTGCGGAAGACCCGGGGGACTTCCTAGCAACGATGTTCTCGCGAAACCGCTGCATCAACAACTCAGGAGATGAATATTACACGAGTTGCGCACGTTTGTATCGTTTTTTACGAAATATGTGCAAATGCCTGCTGGCACCACACCATGATCGGGTTCCACGCCACGCCCAGGGCCAGCAGCGCCAGGGCATTCACGCCCAGCACCACGCCCAGCACGCGGTCGTTGTTGGCCGGCAGCGGCTCACCCACCGGCTCATCGAAGTACATGACCTTGATGACGCGCAGGTAGTAGAAGCAGCCGATCACGGCGCAGATCACGCCGACCATGGCCAGCCACAGCATGTCGCCCTGGATCGCCGCGCCAAGCACGGCCAGTTTGGTCCAGAAGCCCAGGAACGGCGGGATGCCTGCCAGCGACGCCATGATGCACAGCACCAGGCCGGCCATCCACGGGTTGCGGGCATTCAGACCCTTGAAGTCTTCGATCTTCTCGGCCTCAAAGCCATTACGCGACAAGGCGATGATCGCGCCGAACGCAGCAGTGGACATGATCGCGTAGCTCAGGGCGTAGAACAGCGCCGCCGAGTAACCCCGCTCGCCACCACCGGCCATGCCCATCAGCAGGAAGCCGATGTGCGAGACGGTCGAGAACGCGAGCATGCGCTTGAGGTTGGTCTGCGCGATCGCCATCAGATTGCCGATCACCAGCGACAGTGCGGCCAGACCACCGATCAGGTACTTCCACTCGTCGGCCAGCGGACCCACGCCCATTTCCAGCAGGCGGTAGGCCATGCCGAACGCCGCCAGCTTCGGGGCCGAGCTGATGAACAGCGCGACCGGTGCCGGGGCACCCTGGTAGACGTCGGGCAGCCACATGTGGAACGGGGCGGCACCCAGCTTGAAGGCAACACCGGCGATCATGAACACCGCGCCGGTCAGCAGCAGCATCTTCTCTTCGGTATGCGGAATGGCCGCGTTGATGGCATCCAGGTGCAGCGAGCCGGTGGCGCCGTAGATCAGCGACATGCCGTACAGCAGCAGGCCCGACGCCAGCGAGCCGAGCACGATGTACTTCATCGCCGCTTCCGAGGCCAGGCCGTTTTCACGGTTGCTGGCGACCAGGGCGTAAGAGCACAGCGCCAGCAGTTCCAGGCCCAGATAGACCATCAGCAGGCTGCCGGCCGAGACCAGGATCATCATGCCCGCGGTGGCGAACAGGATCAGCACCGGGATCTCGCCCTGGTAGAGCTTGCGCTCGCGCAGGTAGCTCCAACCGTAGATCAGGGTCAGGCCGCTGCACAGCACGATCACGGTCTTCATCACGTCGGCCGCGTTGTCGCGGACGAACATGCCGTGGAAGACCTCGCCCTGCCCGCCCACTCCGGTGGCGAGCATGAAGAACACGACCGCCAGCGCAGCGATCGAGAACAGGTGGGTCCAGATCTTGTTCTTCTCACTGATGAAAAGATCAAGCATCAACAGGGCGAACGCACTGCCAACCAGCACCAGCTCGGGAGCGAGCGGCGGGAGGTCAGCGGCGGTCAGTGGCAACAGCGGCGAGGTGGTCATCATCAAATCCTGGAATCAATACTCTCGACGGCCCGATTACAGCAGCTTGCTGGATGCGATCTGCATCGCCAGCTTCGCGATCGAGGGCTCCATCAGGTCGGTCAGCGGCTTGGGGTACAGGCCCAGGGCAAGGGTGCCCACGGCGAATACACCCAACACCAGCCACTCGCGACCGTTGATGTCCTTCAGTTCGGCGACATGGGCATTGGCCACCTCACCGAAGAACACGCGCTTGTACAGCCACAGCGTATACGCCGCGGTGATCACCAGGGTGCTCGCCGCGCCGAGTGCCAGCCACGGATTGCGCTGGAAGCTGGCCATGATGATCATGAATTCACCGACGAAACCGCTGGTACCCGGCAGGCCGGCATTGGCCATGAAGAACAGCATGGCGAAGGTGGCGAACCAGGGCATCACGTTGACCACGCCGCCGTAATCGGCGATGCGGCGGCTGTGCATGCGGTCGTACAGCACACCCACGCAGGAGAACATCGCGCCGGACACGAAACCGTGCGAGACCATCTGCACCATCGCGCCCTGCAGGCCCAGGCGGGCTGCGTCCGGGTTACCGGCGTCACGCACCAGCCACAGGGCGATGAAGGTGCCCAGGGTGACGAAGCCCATGTGCGCGATCGACGAATAGGCGATCAGCTTCTTCATGTCGTCCTGCACCAGGGCGACCAGGCCAACGTAGATCACCGCAATGAGCGACAGCGCGATCACCAGCCAGGCCCATTCATGCGAGGCGTCCGGCACGATCGGCAGGTTGAAGCGCAGGAAGCCGTAGCCACCGATCTTCAGGGCGATGGCGGCCAGGATCACCGAGCCGGCGGTCGGCGCTTCCACGTGGGCGTCCGGCAGCCAGGTGTGGACCGGGAACATCGGCACCTTGACCGCGAAGGCGATCAGGAAGGCGAAGAAGATCCAGGTCTGTTCCTTGCCCGACAGCTGCAGCTGGTACAGGTCGGCCAGCTGGAAGCTGCCGCCCTTCAGGTACAGGTAGATCAGGGCCACCAGCATCAGCACCGAGCCGAGGAAGGTGTACAGGAAGAACTTCAGCGCGGCATAGATGCGGCGCGGGCCGCCCCAGACACCGATGATCAGGAACATCGGGATCAGCATCGCTTCGAAGAACACGTAGAACAGCATCGCGTCCGTCGCCGAGAAGATACCGACGGTGACACCTTCCAGGATCAGGAAGGCGGCCACGTACTGGTTCACGCGCTTGTCGATCGCGCTCCAGGCACCGATCAGGGCCAGCACCGAGACCAGCGTGGTCAGCAGGATCAGCGCGATCGCGATGCCGTCGACGCCGAGGTTGTAGCCGATGTCGTAGGCGGGAATCCAGGCGCGGGTCTCGACGAACTGCAGCGCGTCGATTCCCGTGTCATAGCCGCTGAGCAGCGACAGGCTGGCCACGAAGGTCAGCACCGCGACGCCCAGGGACGCCCACCGGGCGGTTTGGGCATCACGGATGGCAAGGATCAAGGCACCGCCGATGATCGGCAGCCAGATGAGAACACTAAGTAGGGGCCAGTTCGACACGTCTTCTTATTCCGTACAGGTCATCAACGCAGGTAATGCATCAGGACGCCCAGAAGGGCAATCAGGCCGATGATCATCGCGAAGGCGTAGTGATAGAGGAAACCGGATTGGGTGCGACGCAGCAGGTTGGCCGCCAGATCGATCAGGCGCGCCGAACCGTTGACCACCACACCATCGACCACATTCGTGTCGATCGCGCGCGAAACCTTGCCGAGCTTGATACCGCCGCCGGCGAAACCGCCGATCCAGAGCTTGTCGAAGCCGTACTTGTTCTCCAGCACCGACACGATCGGCGCGAAGGTCTTGCGGGCCTTGCCGGCCAGTTCCGGCTTCCACAGGTAGAACAGCGCCGCCAGCAGGAAGCCGACCACCGTCAGGATGAAGGCCGGGGCCATCATGCCGTGGATCGCGAAGGCCACCGGGCCGTGGAACTCTTCGGCCAGCGCACCGATGGTGTTGCGCGCCGGGTCGTAGAAATCAACGATGCCGGTGAAGAACGAATGCACCTGGCCCGGGATGGCGGCGTCGGCATGGTGGCCGGCCCAGTCGGTGCCATACAGCATCGGACCGATGCTGAAGAAACCGATGACCATCGAGGGGATCGCCAGCAGGATCAGCGGCAGCGTCACCACCCACGGGGTTTCGTGCGGCTCATGCGCGCCATGGCCGTGGCCATGATCGTCATGATGCGCGTCGCCGTGGTGGGCGTCGGCGGCATGCGCGTCAGCGGCGTGGTGATCGTCATGGCCGTGACCGGCGTGCTTATCGTCATGGCCGTCGCCATGGGCATCATGCGCGTCGCGGAAGCGCTCCTTGCCATGGAAGGTCAGGAACAGCAGGCGGAAGCTGTAGAAGCTGGTCACGACCACGCCACCCAGCACCGCCCAGTACCCGTAGGTTGCCACCCAGCTCGAGGACACATGCGCGTGGTGCTGCGCGGCCTCGATGATGGTGTCCTTGGAGTAGAAGCCGGAGAAGAATGGGGTACCGACCAGGGCCAGCGTACCGATCCACATGGTGACGAAGGTGATCGGCATGTACTTGCGCAGGCCGCCCATCTTGCGCATGTCCTGCTCGTGGTGCATGGCGATGATCACCGAGCCCGCGCCGAGGAACAGCAGCGCCTTGAAGAAGGCGTGGGTCATCAGGTGGAACACGGCCGCCGAGTACGCCGACACACCCAGGGCGACGGTCATGTAACCCAGCTGGGACAGCGTGGAGTACGCGACGACGCGCTTGATGTCGTTCTGCACGATGCCGATCAGGCCGGTGAAGAACGCGGTGGTGGCGCCGATGAAGAGCACGAAGTTCAGCGCGGTCTGCGACAGCTCGAACAGCGGCGACATGCGGGTGACCATGAAGATGCCCGCGGTGACCATGGTCGCGGCATGGATCAGGGCCGAGATCGGGGTCGGGCCTTCCATCGAGTCCGGCAGCCAGACGTGCAGCGGCACCTGGGCCGACTTGCCCATCGCACCGATGAACAGGCAGATGCAGATCACGGTGGCGACCGACCAGATCACCGGCTCGCTCATCACCGGGATGGAGGTGCCGAACAGATCGATCGTGCCCGACCAGATCTGGATCAGCGCATCCGGGTGGCCCAGCACCTGGGCGTTGGCGAACACGGTGGCGTAATCCAGGGTGCCAAACACCCACAACACGCCGGCGATGCCGAGGATGAAGCCGAAGTCACCGACACGGTTGACCAGGAAGGCCTTCATGTTGGCGAAGATGGCGGTCGGGCGCTTGAACCAGAACCCGATCAGCAGGTACGACACCAGGCCCACCGCTTCCCAGCCGAAGAACAGCTGCAGGAAGTTGTTGCTCATCACCAGGGTGAGCATCGAGAAGGTGAACAGCGAGATGTAGCTGAAGAACCGCTGGTAGCCCGGGTCATCCTGCATGTAGCCGATGGTGTACACGTGCACCAGGAAGGATACGAAGGTCACCACGACCATCATCATCGCGGTGAGCTTGTCGACCATGAAGCCGACGTGCGCCGAGTACTGGCCCACTTCGAAGAACGTATAGAGGTTCTGGTTGAACGGCTGGGCGCCGCCCCACAGCAGCATGTACAGCACGTAGCTGGACAGCACGCAGCTGACCGCCACGCCGAGGATGGTGACCGCCTGCGCGCCAGCGCGACCGACCTGACGACCGAACAGGCCGGCGATGATGCTGCCGAACAGCGGTGCGAGCACCACTGCGATCAACAGACTCTTGGAGAGAGTGATTTCCATCTACGGATCAGCCCTTCAGCGAATCGACTTCGCCGACATTGATGGTGCGGCGAGTACGGAACAGGGTTACCAGGATCGCGAGGCCGATGGCGGCCTCGGCCGCGGCCACGGTCAGGATGAAGAAGACGAACAGCTGTCCGGCCGTATCACCCATCTCACGCGAGAACCCGACGAAATTGATGTTGACCGACAGCAGCATCAACTCGATGGACATCAACAGCACGATGATGTTCTTGCGGTTGAGGAAAATGCCGGCAAGGCTGATGCAGAACAGCACCGCACCCAGCGCCAGAATGTGGCCAAGCGTGATCATGGCTGCGCCTCCTCGTTGCTGGACGGCTTGATGTTGGTGTGCACGACCGGCTTCTCCACATCCATCTTGACGATGCGCAGGCGATCGCTGCCCTTGACCATGGTCTGCTCGGACGGGTTCTGGGTCTTCAGGCCGGTGCGGCGACGCAGGGTCAGCATGACGGCGGCAACCACGGCCACGGTCAGGATGACGGCGGCGAACTCGAACGGCAGCAGGTACTCGGTGAACAGGCTGCGGGCCAGCCAGGTGATGTTGGAGGTGTCGGCCGCCAGCGCGGCAGCGTTGTCGGCCGGGAACGGATTGACCGCCCTGCCCTTCACGCCGATCAGCACCAGCATCTGCACGAGCATCGTCACCGCCACCACCAGGCCCAGCGGCAGGTAACGTACCCAGCCCTCACGCAGGTTGGAGGGATCGATGTCCAGCATCATCACCACGAACAGGAACAGCACCATCACCGCGCCGACGTAGACCAGCACCAGCGCGACACCGAGGAACTCGGCCCCGACCAGGATCCAGATGCAGGCCACGGAGAAGAAGGTCAGGATCAGGCACAACACGGCATAGACCGGATTGCGCACGCTGATCACCGCCGCAGCGGAAATGCCCGCCACGATGGAGAAGACCCAGAAACTGATATTTACCCAATCCATCATTCGACCTCAGCGGAAAGCGGCATCGGCGGCGCGACGCTCGGCGATCTCGGCTTCAAGCCGATCACCGATGGCCAGCAGCTGCGGCTTGGTAACGATGTTCTCGCCACGGTTCTCGAAGTGGTACTCGAGAATGTGGGTCTCGACGATCGAGTCCACCGGGCAGCTTTCTTCACAGAAGCCGCAGAAGATGCACTTGAACAGATCGATGTCGTAACGGGTGGTACGGCGGGTGCCGTCCTCGCGCTTGGCCGAATCGATGGTGATCGCCAGCGCCGGGCACACCGCTTCGCACAGTTTGCATGCGATGCAGCGTTCCTCACCGTTGGGATAGCGGCGAAGTGCATGCAGACCGCGGAAACGCGGCGACTGCGGGAACTTCTCCATCGGGTACATCATCGTGTACTTCGGCTTGAAGGCGTACTTCAGGGTCAGCCACAGACCACCGAGCAGCTCAAGGAGCAGCAGGCTTTTGAAGTAATGGGTAATTCGGTTCATCGCTTAGACGCCCTTCTGGATCACGCCGTAAAACACCATCAACGCCGTCACTGCAATCCAGAAGATGGTGAGCGGGATGAAGACCTTCCAGCCCAGACGCATGATCTGGTCGTAACGGAAGCGCGGGAAGCTGGCACGGAACCAGATGTAGGAGCTGGCGAAGAAGAAGACCTTCAGCAGCAGCCACGGCCAGCCGCCCACCCAGATCCACTCAACCCACGGCGCAATGGCCTGGTTGCTGAGCTGGATGTCGAACCAACCCTGGAACGGGCTCAGCCAGCCACCGAGGAAGAAGATCGAGATCAGGAAGCTGATCAGGATCATGTTGGCGTATTCGGCCAGGAAGAACAGCGCGAACGCACCACCGGAGTACTCGACCATGTGGCCGGCCACGATTTCCGATTCACCTTCCACGACGTCGAACGGCGCGCGGTTGGTTTCGGCGACGCCGGACACCCAGTACACGATGAACAACGGGAACAGCGGCAGCAGGAACCAGTCGAACAGACCGGAGTTGCCCGCCTGCGCCATCACGATGTTGCTCAGGTTGAGGCTGCCCGAGGCGATCATCACGCCGACCAGGGCAAAGCCCATCGCGATTTCGTAGCTGATCATCTGCGCCGAGGCGCGCATGGCACCCAGGAACGCGTACTTCGAGTTGGAGGCCCAACCGGCCAGGATGATGCCGTACACGCCCAGCGAGGTCATTGCCAACAGGTACAGCAGACCGGCGTTGGCGTTGGACAGCACGATCTGTGCGTCGAAGGGAATCACCGACCAGGCCGCGAAGGCCGGGCCCAGCGTGATCAGCGGCGCAAGGATGAACATCGCCTTGTGCGAGCTGCTCGGCTGGATGATCTCCTTGAACAGCAGTTTGAAGACGTCGGCGAAGGCCTGGAAGATGCCCATGCCGACATACATCGGGCCATGACGCACGTGCATCCAGCCGATCAGCTTGCGCTCCCAGACCACGTAGAAGGCCACCGAGATGATCACCGGCATGGCGATCACCAGGATCTTCAGGATGATCCAGAGCAGCGCGCCGATGTCGCCCAGTGACAGCAGCCACTGGTGCAGCGGGTCAACCGCGTTCAACAGCAATTCGTTCATGCAGCCACCACCGTTACGCGTGCGGCACCCAGCGGTGCGGTTGCACCGTGGCCCGATTCAATCCAGACCGACCCGGCCGCAACGCGGGCGTCGACCACCACCGGCAGGGTGGCGCGGCCGGCATCGGTGCCGACCTTGGCCATCTGGCCTTCCACCAACTGCAGGCGGGCAGCGTCGTCGGCGTTGAGCACGATGCGCGGGGCGGTGTTGAGCGGATGCGACTGCAGGGCCTGGGCGCGACGGACCACCGCATCGGTGCGGTAGATCGCGGCGGTCGAGGTCACTTCCAGGCCCTCACCTGCCACCGGCGTTGCCGCCGAGGACGAGACGGTGACGCTGACCGGCGCCAGGCTGGCGCGCAGGCCGGCCAGATCGGTGAACTCGAAACCGGCCAGCGACATCTCGCCGCCCAGTGCACGCAGCACACGCCAGCCTTCACGCGCCTCGCCCGGCAGCTTGCCGCCGGCACGGGCCGACTGCTCGCGACCATCGAGGTTGGTCAGGGTGGCATCCACTTCCGGCAGCGCGCCGATCGGCAGGATCACGTCGGCGATGTCGCGGGTCGAGGCACAGGCGAACTGGCTGAAGGCCACCACCTGGGCACCGGCCAGTGCCTTGCGGGCAGCGGCGGCGTCGGCGAAGTCCAGGCCCGGTTCGATGCCGTAGATGGCATAGGCCTTGCGCGGCTGCGCCAGCATGGCGTTGACGTCCTTGCCGGCCGGCAGCACGCCGGCGCGGGCCAGGCCCACGGCATTGGCGCCCTGCGGGATACGGCACAGCTTGGCACCGGTCGCGGCGGCGAAATCACGCGCAGCGGCGCGGATCGCGGCGGCCTGCGGGTGGTTTTCGGCGATGCCACCGACGATCAG
The DNA here is from genome assembly GCF_056393115.1 of Stenotrophomonas sp. Steno-Z10-BAI. NCBI lineage: Bacteria > Pseudomonadati > Pseudomonadota > Gammaproteobacteria > Lysobacterales > Lysobacteraceae > Stenotrophomonas > Stenotrophomonas sp. Steno-Z10-BAI. Next base: position 273,943 of record NZ_JBWJOZ010000001.1, read on the forward strand.
CACGGCGTTGCTCGCGCCCTTCACGGCGTCGCGCAGCGCGGCGTTGCCCAGTGCGTCGATGAAGGCCGACGGGGCGACGATCTGCTTGCTGGCCAGCTTGAAGGCGAAATCGAAGTCCACCGGATTGACGGCGTGGATCTTCGCGTTGCGCGTGGTCTGCGCCTTGCGCAGGCGGGCATGCAGCAGCGGCAGCTCGTGGCGGATGTTGCTGCCGAGCACGACGATGCTGTCCGCGCCTTCGATCTCGGCCAGCGGCAGGCCGAAGACTTCGGCGGTGGCGGCGTCGGAGAAATCGCGGTTGTTGATGCGGTGATCGATGTTCGTGGTGCCCAGGCCGGCGGCGAGACGGGCCAGCAGTGCACCCTCCTCGTTCGAGGCCGACGGGTGCACCAGCACGCCGAGGTCGTCACCCTGGTGGGCGGCGAAGATCTCCTTGGCCGCGGCCAGGCCTTCGGCCCAGCTCACTTCCTTCCACTCGCCATTGACCTTGCGCAGCGGCTTGACCGCACGGTCTTCGCTGTACAGGCCCTGGTGCGAATAGCGGTCCCGATCGGACAGCCAGCATTCGTTGACCGACTCGTTGTCGCGCGGCACCACGCGCAGTACTTCGCCGCGGCGCACGTGCAGGAACAGGTTCGAGCCCATCGCGTCGTGGTAGCCCAGCGATTCGCGCGCGGTCAGTTCCCACGGCCGGGCGCGGAACTGGAACACCTTGTTGGTCAGCGCACCGACCGGGCAGACGTCGACCACGTTGCCGGACAGCTCGGTGGTCAGCGGCTTGCCGTCGTAGGTGCCGATCTGCAGGTTCTCACCGCGGTACATGCCACCCAGCTCGTAAGTACCGGCAACGTCGGCCGTGAAGCGGACGCAGCGGGTGCACTGGATGCAGCGGGTCATTTCGGTGGCGACCAGCGGACCGATGTCCTCGTCGGGCACCACGCGCTTGCGCTCGTTGAAGCGGCTGACCGAACGGCCATAGCCCAGCGAAACGTCCTGCAGCTCGCACTCGCCGCCCTGATCGCAGATCGGGCAGTCCAGCGGATGGTTGATCAGCAGGAATTCCATCACCGAGCGCTGGAACTTCAGCGCCTTTTCACTGCGGGTGGCGACCTTCATGCCATCCATGACGGGCGTGGCGCAGGCCGGCGCCGGCTTGGGCGACTTTTCCACGTCGACCAGGCACATGCGGCAGTTGGCGGCGATCGGCAGCTTCTCGTGGTAGCAGAAGCGCGGGATCGGAATGCCCGCCTTGTCGGCGGCCTGGATGATCATCGAGCCCTTGGGCACGACCAGGGACTGGCCGTCGATTTCGACGGTCACATGATCCGGTGGCACGCTCGGGTTTACGGGTTGCGCGCTCATGCGGCGGCTGCCTCCACCTTCTTGCCGTCAACCATCGAATGACCGTTGACGATGTAGTACTCGAATTCGTCCCAGAACTGGCGCAGGAAGCCCTGGATGGGCCATGCCGCCGCTTCACCGAACGCGCAGATGGTGTGACCTTCAATCTGGCCGGCCACCGTCTTCAACTGATGCAGGTCTTCCATCGTGGCCTTGCCGGCAACGATGCGCTCCAGCACGCGGTGCATCCAGCCGGTGCCTTCACGGCACGGGGTGCACTGCCCGCAGGATTCCTTGTGGAAGAACTGCGAGATGCGGCAGGCGAACTTGACGCAGCAGACGCTGTCATCCAGCACCACGATGGCGCCCGACCCCAGACCGGTGCCCAGGGCACGCAGGGTGTCGTAGTCCATCTGCAGGCCCTTGAGCTCTTCGGCCTTCAGCACCGGCATCGAAACGCCGCCCGGGACCGCACCCTTGAGCGTGCGGCCCGGCTTCAGACCACCGGCCATTTCCAGCAGGTCGTCGAAGGTGGTGCCCAGCGGCACTTCGAAGTTGCCACCCTTCTGCACGCAACCGGAGACCGAGAAGATCTTCGGACCGCCGTTCTTGGTCAGGCTCAGGCCTGCGAACCATTCCGGGCCGTTGCGGATGATCGCCGGCACCGAGGCATAGGTCTCGGTGTTGTTGATCGTCGACGGCTTGCCGTACAGGCCGAAGTTGGCCGGGAACGGCGGCTTGTAGCGCGGCTGGCCCTTCTTGCCTTCCAGCGATTCCATCAGCGCGGTTTCTTCGCCGCAGATGTAGGCGCCGGCACCCAGCGCACCGTAGATGTCGATGTCCACGCCGCTGCCGAGGATGTCCTTGCCCAGCCAGCCGTTCGCGTATGCGTCGGCCAGGGCCTGCTCGAAGTTCTCGAACGGCTCGTGGTGGAACTCACCACGCAGGTAGTTGTAGCCCACGGTCGAGCCGGTGGCGTAGCAGGCGATCGCCATGCCTTCCACCACCGAATGCGGGTTGTAACGCAGGATGTCGCGGTCCTTGCAGGTCCCCGGCTCGGATTCATCCGAGTTGCACAGGATGTACTTCTGCATGGTGCCCTTGGGCATGAAGGACCACTTCAGGCCGGTCGGGAAGCCCGCGCCGCCACGGCCGCGCAGGTTGGACTGCTTGACCATCTCGATGACCTGCTCCGGCGAGATCTTCTCTTCGAGGATCTTGCGCAGGGCAGCGTAGCCGCCGGTCTTGAGGTAGCTTTCATACGACCACGGAGTGTCGTAATGCAGGGTGGTGTAGACCACCTGGTGCGGCAACGGTGCGGGACCGACCGGACCACTGGGTGCGTGATGATGTGCCATGTCTTACTCCAACCCGTCCAGCAGCTCGTCGACTTTCTCGACGGTCAGGCGCTCGTGGTAATGGCCATTGATGACCATCATCGGCGCACCGGCGCAACCGGCCAGGCATTCTTCTTCGCGCTTGAGGTAGATGCGGCCATCGGCGGTGGACTGACCGGTCTTGCAGCCGAGCTTCTTCTCGGCGTGCGCGACCAGGTCTTCGGCACCGTTCAACCAGCAGCTGATGTTGGTGCAGAAGGCGACGTTGTGGCGGCCGACCTTCTCCAGTTCGAACATCGAGTAGAAGCTGGCGACCTCGTAGGCCCACACCGGCGGCAGATCCAGGTACTTGGCGACGCCGGCGATCAGCTCGTCGGTCAGCCAGCCCGCATTCTGTTCCTGTGCGGCGTGCAGGCCCTGCAGGACAGCCGAGCGCTTACGATCCGGCGGGAACTTGGCCAGCCAGTGATCGATGTGCGCACGGGTCTTGTCATTCAAGACCACCATCGGGTCGACGTCACGCGCCGCCTCGAAATTACCTGTCGCCTTCATCGGCCGACCTCAGCGAATACGAAATCGTTAAAAACCAGAGCCTGCAGCGCCGGCAGCAGCCGGCGGGTGTCAGGCGTCGTGCAAGCGGATGCGATCACCGGTCCACCTCGCCGAACACCAGATCGTAGGTGCCGATCATGGCCACCACGTCGGCGAGCATGTGCCCGCGCACGATCGAGTCGATCGAGGACAGATGGGCGAAGCCCGGCGCGCGCAGATGCACGCGGAACGGCTTGTTGGCACCATCGGACATCAGGTAGCAGCCGAACTCGCCCTTGGGCGCTTCGACGGCGGCGTAGGTTTCGCCGGCCGGGACGCAGTAGCCTTCACTGAACAGCTTGAAGTGATGGATCAGCGCTTCCATGTCGTCCTTCATGTCTTCGCGGCTGGGCGGCGCGACCTTGAAGTTCTTGACCATGACCGGACCCGGATTGGCCTTCAGCCAGGTCACGCACTGCTTGATGATGCGGTTGGATTCGCGCATCTCGGCCACGCGGCACAGGTAACGGTCGTAGCAGTCACCTTCCTTGCCGAGCGGGATGTCGAACTCGACCGCGTCGTACTTGGCATACGGCTGCTTCTTGCGCAGATCCCAGGCAATGCCCGAGCCGCGCAGCATCACGCCGGTCATGCCCCAGGCATGGGCCAGTTCCGGGGTGACCACGCCGATGCCGACCGTACGCTGCTTCCAGATACGGTTGTCGGTCAGCAGGGTTTCGTATTCGTCGACGCGCTTGGGGAATTCAACGGTGAAGTTCTCCAGGAAATCCAGCAGCGAACCTTCGCGCGAGGCGTTGAGGTTCTTCAGGGCCTTGCCCTTGTGCCAGCGCGATTCCTTGTACTTGGGCATGTGGTCCGGCAGGTCGCGGTAGACGCCGCCCGGACGGTAATACGCCGCATGCATGCGCGCGCCGGAGACCGCTTCATAGCAGTCCATCAGCTCTTCGCGCTCGCGGAAGGCGTACAGCATGACCGCCATCGCGCCCAGATCGAGCGCGTTGGACCCCAACCACATCAGGTGATTCAGGATGCGGGTGATTTCGTCGAACATGGTGCGGATGTACTGGGCACGCTCGGGCGCCTCGATCCCCATCAGGGTTTCGATCGCGCGCACATAGGCGTGCTCGTTGCACATCATCGACACGTAATCCAGGCGATCCATGTAGCCGATCGACTGGTTGAACGGCTTGGACTCGGCCAGCTTTTCGGTACCACGGTGCAGCAGGCCCACGTGGGGGTCGGCACGCATGATGGTTTCGCCGTCCATTTCCAGGATCAGGCGCAGCACACCGTGCGCGGCCGGATGCTGCGGGCCGAAGTTCATCGTGTAGTTGCGGATCTCCTGCCGGAGTTCGGCCGGATTGCTCGCAAAGGCCTGGCTGGCCTGGTGGAATTCACTCACTTGCTTGCCTCCGTCTGCGCGCTTTCGCCGGCAGCGGTCTGGAAACGGGCGTCGTCACGGATGACACGCGGCACGCCGACGCGCGGCTCGACCGAGGTCACCGGCTCGTAGATCACGCGCTGCTTCTCTTCGTCGTAGCGCACTTCGACGTTGCCGATCAGCGGGAAATCCTTGCGGAACGGGTGCCCGACGAAACCGTAGTCGGTCAGGATCCGGCGCAGGTCCGGGTGACCTTCGAAGATCACGCCGAACAGATCGAACGCTTCGCGCTCGAACCAGTTCAGGCCTGGCCAGATGTTGGTCAACGACGCGACCACCGGCAGCTCCTCGTTCGGCGCAAAGCAACGGATGCGCATCGTGAGGTTGTGCTGGTAGGAACGCAGCTGGGTAACCACGGCGAAACGCTGCAGCGGGATCGGCTGCGGCTGGGCGCCATCGCTGGTTTCGCGGGTGGGGAATTCACCCCAGGCGAAACGGCCGACGGACTTGCCCTCCACGCCACGGCTGAAGCCCTGGGACGACACATCGGCCGTATCCCATTCGTCGCTGCCATAGCCGAGGTAGTCCAGGCCGCACAGGTCAACCGCCTGCTCGAAACCGAATTCGTCGCGCAGCGCCAGAGCGGTGGCATGCCAGTCAGCGGCGGGCACTTCCAGCGTCACTTCGCCGCGGGGTTCGACCACGAAGACCTGCGCACCTGCGAAACGTGCGGAAAGTCGGTCGATGAAGGAATGTGCTTGCTCTGCCATGGGGGCTTGGCGTGCTCTTGTCAGGAGGGATGTCAGCGGGCGATGGTCTGCGTACGCCAGATCTTCTTCTGCAACTGCAGGATCCCGTACACCAGCGCTTCGGCGGTAGGTGGGCAGCCGGGGACATAGATGTCCACCGGCACCACGCGGTCACAGCCACGCACTACTGCATAGGAGTAGTGGTAGTAGCCGCCACCGTTGGCGCAGCTGCCCATCGAGATGACCCACTTCGGGTCCGGCATCTGGTCATAGACCTTGCGCAGGGCCGGAGCCATCTTGTTGACCAGGGTGCCGGCCACGATCATCACGTCGGACTGACGCGGCGACGGGCGGAACACCACACCGTAACGGTCAAGATCCAGACGCGCCGCACCGGCGTGCATCATTTCCACTGCGCAGCAGGCCAGACCAAAGGTCATCGGCCACATCGAACCGGTACGCGCCCAATTCAACAGCGCATCGACGCTGGTGGTCACGTAGCCCTTTTCGAGCAGGGGGTTGTCGCCTTCGGGGCGCAGGATGTCATCGACCCGCCCTTCCGGGACCGGGTTGTTCATCAGGCCGTCGAGCGTCTGAATTACTCCCATTCCAGCGCTCCCTTCTTCCAGACGTAAATGAAACCGAGGAAAAGCATGCCTACGAAGAGGCCCATCGTGACCAGCGAACGTGCGCCCAGTTCCATGAAGACCTGGGTCCACGGCACGATGAAGATGATTTCCAGATCAAATACGATGAACTGAATCGCGATCAGGTAGTAGCGCACATCGAACTTCATGCGCGCGTCCTCGAAAGCCTCGAAGCCGCATTCGTACGGCGAGAGCTTTTTAAGATCAGGACGTCGGGGACCGAGGAATCGGCCAACCAGCATCAGCGCAACGCCGATACCGGTGGCAACGATCAGAAACAGCAGAGACGGCAAATATTCGGCCAGCACAGCGATTCTCTCTTGCCTCTGCCGCTGCGCCTGCAGGCGCTTTGGCATGGGGGAGTGGACGGATACCGCTACCTGGCGCTTTGCGCGCCAGACGAACCCGCTTACAAACAAATGGTGCCCAAGAGGGGACTCGAACCCCTACGACTCTCGTCGCTACCACCTCAAGGTAGTGCGTCTACCAATTCCGCCACCTGGGCTTACGATCGCACCGGTTGTTCTCCAGTGCGCCGCATATTGTAACCGTCTTCAGCGAGTCTGGGTGCCTTCCGAAGGCTTTTCTTCACCAGATTTCGGCGTTTCCGCCTGAGCCGGCACAGTGGCCGACGGAACAGGCTGCTGCGACGGGGTTTCCGGGGCCTTCGGCACGACCGGAAGCTCGCCTGCCGGCGCGGCTGGCGCACTGGCGGCCGGCGCCGACATCAGACCCAGATCCTGCTGCGCCGCCGGGCGCGAGCCATGGCTGGCGTACCAGGCCATGAAGAGGCTGATGCCGAAGAACACCACGGCCAGCCACTTGGTCGACTTGGACAGGAAGTTGGACGCGCCACGCGCGCCGAACACAGTGCCCGAGGCACCGGCACCGAAACCCGACCCTGCGGCCGCGCCGGAACCACGCTGCATCAGGATGAGCGCGATCATGGCCACTGCGACCAGCACGTAGACCACATTGAGGATCAACATCAGCATTTCGAATCCGTCCTCGGACATGTCGTGCCGGCGGTTGGGCCGACAACGTAACTAATTAGCGCCCCGCCGCCGCGGCAGCGATGGCAAGGAAGTCCGCGGCCACCAGGGAGGCGCCGCCCACCAGCCCACCATCGACATCGGGCTGTGCGAACAGTTCCGCGGCGTTGTCGGGCTTCACGCTGCCGCCATAGAGGATCGACAGTGAATCCGCAATTCTAGCATCGAGCTTGGCCACTTCGCCACGGATGAACGCGTGGACCTGCTGGGCCTGCTCCTTGGAGGCGGTCCGGCCGGTACCGATGGCCCAGACCGGCTCATAGGCGACCACGGCCTGGGCGAAGCCGGCGGCGCCGACCAGTTCCAGCACCGGGGCGAGCTGGGCGGCGATGACCGCCTCGGTCTGATGGGCCTCGCGCTGCTCGAGGGTTTCGCCCACGCACAGGATAGGGGTCAGGCCGGCATGCAGGGCGGCGGCGAACTTGCGCGCGACCAGCTCACTGCTTTCGGCATGGTACTGGCGGCGTTCGGAGTGGCCGACCAGGCCATAGCGGGCACCGACTTCAGCCAGCATGGTGGCCGAGACTTCGCCGGTGTAGGCGCCCTTTTCGTTGCTGCTGACATCCTGGGAGCCAAAGGCGACGGCGCGCCCTTCGAAGGCTTCGACCAGTTCGCCCAGGTACGGGAGCGGCGGCAGGACCACGACTTCGACGCCCTGCAGGGGGAGGTCGGCAACCAGGTCACTGACCAGGTCGGTGGCGAATTGGCGGCTGCCGTGCAGCTTCCAGTTACCGGCGACGATCTTGCGGCGCATGGCGGGGCTCCTTTGGGTATCAGCCGGCCATGATAACGGATGCAACGAATTGGCGTTGGCGGGAAAACGCTTACATTTCAATTGGATATTTATTTTTCGTTGCGGGCCAAGAGCAAAAGCAACTGCGACGGAGGGGGGGACGCCCCCGGGCTGGGCGGGCATGGGTGGGTTGGCGGGACACGCCGTAAACCCCGCTCCGCGGCCCGGCCCAGCCACTGGCGGCTGTGCGTTCGAACGCATGCGAGGCAGTGCCTCGCAAGCAATGCGCTCTCACCCATGGGGGCTCGATATGCGCCATCCATGGCGCATAACGGTCCCGCCAACCCACCCACGCCCACCCTCTGACAGTGTGTCGGCTTGCAGGGAACAGCTACAAAGCGCCGGATCGGATTTGAGGCTGCCCTGCCCTGCCATCCGGCGAAGAAATCTATCGGGGGCGAGCGCTGCCATGCCCAGCCGGGACCGTCGGGCGCCATGGATGGCGCACGTCGAGCCCCCATGGACGGGTTTACGGCGCGTCCCGGCTGGGCATGGTAGCGCTCGCCCAACACGGGGCAGCGAATAGCCAAATGCAACCAGGGCAGCAATGTTTGGAGCCAGGCAGAGGCAGGCAATACACGAAACGAAGAAGGCCGCCTTTCGGCGGCCTTCGTTCTTGCTCCGGTAGGATCGCTTACTTCAGCTTGATCTCGCGCAGGCGCTCTTCCAGGAAGCCGTGGGCGGTGATCGGCTCCGGGTAGCGGCTCGGGTTTTCCGGGGTGATGCAGGTCGGCAGCACGTCGATCAGGAAATCCGGGTTCGGGTGCAGGAAGAACGGCACCGAATAACGCGGCTGGCGCGCCTGCTCGCCCGGGGGATTGACCACGCGGTGGATCGTCGAGGGATACACATGGTTGGTCAGGCGCTGGAGCATGTCGCCGATGTTGACCACGATGGTGTCCGCGTCCGAGGTGAACGGCACCCACTTGCCCTCGTGCGACTGCACTTCCAGGCCGGCGGCGCTGGCGCCGACCAGCAGCGTGATGAAGTTGATGTCGCCATGGGCACCGGCGCGCACGTTCGGGATGTTCTCCGCGGTGATCGGCGGGTAGTGGATCGGACGCAGGATCGAGTTGCCGTTGTTGGTCTTGTCGGCGAAGAAATCCTCCGGCAGGCCAATGTGCAGGGCCAGCGCCGACAGGACGCGCGAACCCAGCGTGTCCAGCGCCTGGTAGATGGCGTAGCCGCGTTCACGGAAGTCCGGGACCTCGCTCGGCCACAGGTTCGGGGCCATCACGTCACGGTACTTGGAGTCGTCCGGGATCTCACGACCGATGTGCCAGAACTCCTTCAGATCGAAGTGCTGCGAACCCTTGGCGGTCTCCACGCCGAAGGCGGTGTAGCCGCGCGCGCCGCCGCTGCCGGGCACGTGGTACTGGCGCTTGGTCTCTTCCGGCAGCGCGAAGAAGGCCTTGAATACCTCATACGCGGCGTCGATGTCGGCCTGCGGAATGCCGTGGTTGCGGATGCCAGCAAAGCCCCATTCGCGGTAGGCCGCACCCAGCTCGGCCACGAACGCGTCGCGGTCGGTGTCAAAACGGGTGATATCGAGGGTGGGGATCTGGCTCACAGCGATTCCTGCTTGTTCATGGTGGTCGGTGGGCCAGCTGTGGCCCGGCTGAACATTGTGCCAGATCGGGCCAACCCCGCCACCGATACATTGATACAAACCGATACAATGCGCGCGCCCAGACGGCCAGAACGGGCTAACGGCGACGCTCACGCGCCGCCCCTTTTACTCCCAGCGTCGCCCGGTCCGCCTCATGGATGCCCTGCCCTCCCCTCATCGCCGACGGCGTTGCGCTGGCTCACGCCGGCAGGGCCCAGCGTGTGGCCGATGGACCCGCATGACCTTCCACCCACGGCACCGCACAGCGCATGGGATGCGCTGGCGCGATCCCGCAGGCAATGACGATGGCCGCCCGCGCATGCCACGGGCGCTTTTCCACACATGGACTGTCCACCGATGAACGTGCCACTGAAAATTCTCCATACCGAGGCTGCCAAGGGATTTGGCGGGCAGGAGATCTACATCTATCGCCACATGCTGGCCATGCGCGAGCGCGGCCATGACGTCTCCCTGCTCTGCCAGCCCGGCGCCCGCCTGGGCGAGATGGCGCGCGAAGCCGGCTTTACCGTCCACGCGCTGAAAATGGGCGGCCTGCTGCGCATGCTGCGGGGGATCTGGTCAGTCTCGCGCTTGGTGCGCCGCCAAGGCTACGACGTGGTCAACACCACCAGCCGCCGCGACAGCCTGATCGCCGCTGCCGGCGCACGCCTGGGCGGCACGCCACTGGTGGTGCGCTCGCGCCACCTGATGAGCCCGATCAACTCGCTGCTGACCTACACCGGCCTGCCCCACCGGGTGATGACGGTGAGCAGTTTCGTGAAGAAGCTGATGGTCAGCCGCGGCATCGAGGACGCGCACGTCGGCATCGTCCCGCCGATCGCAGTACCGCCGCAGTGGTCGCAGATCGCCAAGCGCGATCCTTGGCAGTGCCTGCAGGACACCCGCGCGGACGTGCGCGCGGAGCTGGGCTTCAACGACGAACAGATCGTGGTCGGCTGCGTCGCGGTGCTGCGCGAGCCTAAGGGCCACCTGGAACTGCTGCAGGCCATGGCGCCGCTGTGCCGCGCCGATGCGCGCGTGCAGCTGGTGATCGTCGGCGACGGCCAGCCGGTGATGGGCCGCCTGATCGCCCTGCGCGAGCAGCTCGGCATCGCCGCCCAGGTGCACTTGCTGGGCTACCGCCAGGGCGCTTGCCGGCTGATGACCGGTTTCGATATCTTCGCTCTCGCTACCCACAAGGAGGCAGCCGGCACGGTGTTTCTCGAAGCTGCGTACGTCGGCGTGCCGATCGTCGCCACGCGCGTGGGCGGCGTGCCGGAGATGGTGGTGGAAGGCAGCAACGCCCTGCTCGCGCCGCTGGGCGATCAGGCTGCGTTGACCAACGCACTGCGCACCCTGATCGAGCAGCCTGACCGCCGCCAGCAGATGGGCCTGGCGGGCTGGGAGTGGATGCGCAGCGCCCACCGTTTCACCCCGACCGGTCACACTGAAGCGACCGAACACTATTACCACCAGTGGTTGAAGGAACTGGGCCATGGCCAACGCTAGATCCGTCCCGGTGCTGATGCACCACCACGTCTCCCCCTCTCCGGGGATGATCACGGTGTCGCCGGAGAACTTCGAAAGCCAGATCGCCTGGCTGGCGGCCAACGGCTGGACCTCGCTGACGCTGGACCAGTACGCCGGCTTCCTCGCTGGCAAGCCGACCCCCGCCAAGTCGATCGTGATCACCTTCGATGACGGCTACCTGGACAACTGGGTGTACGCGCACCCGATCCTGGCCAAGTACGGCATGCACGCGGTCGTGTTCGTGGTCACCGGCTGGATGGGCGAAGGCGATGTCCGCCCGCATGCCGGCCAGGCCGGCGCCACCCTGCCCGCAACGCCGGACCATCGCGGCTGCGAGGCGGCGATCCTGCGCGAGAACCGCCCGGACGAGGTGATGATGCGCTGGAGCGAAGCGCGCGCGATGATCGCCGCCGGCACGTTCGAGGTGCACTGCCATACGCACACGCACACGCGCTGGCTCAAGCAGGATATCTCCCGCGAGCACAAGCGCCAGGGCATCAGCGGCGACCTCTCGGTGGCACGCGAAGTGCTGCAGCAGCAGCTGGGAACGGTCTCGGACACGCTGTGCTGGCCGTACGGCGATTTCGACGAGGACTACGTGCAGATCGCACGGGCGCAGGGCTTCAACTACCTGCATACCACGCATCCGTTCGGCCGCAACGTGGTCGGCGGCGATCCGGGGCACATCTATCGGTTCGCGATCCGCAACCGGCCGGCGAGCTGGCTGCGCAAGCGCATCGCCTACAGTTACCACCCGTTGATCGCACCCCTGTTCAATCGCTTCAAGGCGAAGAAGAAGAAGATGGTGGCGGGGCCGTAACGCACCACGCCGCTGCAACGAAAACGCCCCGGTCTCCCGGGGCGTTTTCAGTTTCCGGCATCCCTGCCCGGCTCAGGCCGCGGCAGCTGCCTTCACCGCTGCCGAGAGGCTGTCCAGCGTGGACTGCATCAGCTCTGCGCTGTCTGCCTCGACGGTGACGCGCACCACCGGCTCGGTGCCCGAGGGGCGCAGGAACGCACGCCCACGCCCTTTCACTGCCTGCTGCGCAGCCGCCAGCGCGGCCTGCACGCTCTCGGCCTGCACGGTCGCCTTGGCCGCGCCCTGCAGACGCACGTTGACGGTCTTCTGCGGCACCTTGTTGAGCACCGACAGCACCTGGCGCAGCGAGGTCCCGTCACGGCGCAGCACTTCCAGCACCTGCAGCGCGCTGACGATCGCATCACCGGTGGTGGCGCGATCCAGGCACAACAGGTGACCGGAGGCTTCGCCGCCGAGCACGCCATTGTTTTCCACCAGGGCCTGATGCACGTAGCGGTCGCCGACGTTGCTGCGCTGGAACGGGATGTTCAGCCGTTCCAGTGCCTGCTCCAGGCCGAAGTTGGTCATCAGCGTACCGACCACCGGGCCATGCAGTCGCCCACTGCGCTGCCAGGCCTGGGCCAGCACGAACAGCAGGTCATCGCCATCGACCGGATTGCCCTGGTCATCGGCCATCAGCACGCGGTCGCCGTCGCCGTCGAAGGCGATACCGAAATCGGCCCCAACCTCACGCACTTTCGCCGCGAGATTGTCGATGTGCATCGAGCCGACGCCATCGTTGATGTTCAGGCCGTTGGGCGCATCGCCGATGCTGATCACCACCGCGCCCATCTCGCGGAACAGCAGCGGGGCGACGTGGTACGTAGCACCGTGCGCGCAGTCGAGCACGATCTTCAGCCCGCGCAGATCGAACCCGCGCGGCACGCTGGCCTTGCAGAATTCGATATAGCGGCCAACCGCATCGCGGGCACGCATGGCCTTGCCCAGCCGCTCGGACTCGACCGTGGTGAACGGCGCATCGAGCGCGGCCTCCAGCGCCAGCTCGGTGGCGTCATCGAGCTTCTCGCCATCGGCGGAGAAGAATTTGATGCCGTTGTCGTAGTGCGGGTTGTGCGAGGCGCTGATGACGATACCCGCATCCGCACCGAGGGTGCGGGTGAGGAAGGCCACCGCCGGCGTCGGCATCGGGCCGAGCAGCTGCACATCGGCGCCGGCGGCGACCAGCCCGGCTTCGAGTGCGGCTTCGAACATGTAGCCGGAGATACGGGTGTCCTTGCCGATCACCACCACCGGGCGGTGCCCGTTGCGCTCGGTCAGCGCACGCCCGAGCGCATTGCCCAGGCGCAGCACGAAATCGGCGGAGATGACGCCCTCACCGACCTTGCCGCGGATGCCGTCGGTGCCGAAATACTTGCGCGACGCCATCAGGCCGCCGCATCCGGTGCGGGTGCGGGCTGACGCGCCAGCATGGCCAGGATCTCCGACAGGCGGTCACGCATCTCGCGGCGGTCGCAGATCTGATCGATCGCACCGTGCTCGAGCAGGAACTCCGAGCGCTGGAACCCTTCCGGCAGCTTTTCGCGCACGGTCTGCTCGATCACGCGCGGGCCGGCGAAACCGATCAGTGCCTGCGGCTCGGCGATGTTGATATCACCCAGCATCGCGAACGAGGCCGACACGCCACCGGTGGTCGGATGGGTCAGCACCGAGATGTACGGCAGCCCGGCATCGCGCAGGCGACCCAGCGCGGCCGAGGTCTTGGCCATCTGCATCAGCGAGAACAGGCCTTCCTGCATGCGCGCGCCGCCACTGGCGGAGAAGCACACGTAGGGCGCGCCGATCTCCAGCGCCTTTTCCGCAGCCAGCGAGAAACGCTCACCGACCACCGAGCCCATCGAGCCGCCCATGAAGGCGAAATCGAAGGCCGAGGCAACCAGCGGGCGGCCCTTCATCAGGCCCTGCATGGCGATCAGTGCGTCGTACTCGCCGGTGTTCTTCTGCGAGGCCTTGATGCGCTCGCTGTACTTTTTCTGGTCCTTGAACTTGAGCAGGTCCGTCGGCCCCAGGCGCGCACCGATCTCGGTGGTGCTGTCCGCATCGAACAGCGCGGCCAGGCGCGCACGCGCGCGGATGGCCATGTGATGGCCACACTTGGGGCAGACTTCCAGGTTCTCTTCCAGCTCAGGACGGTAGAGCGCGCTGCCGCAGCTGCTGCACTTCTCCCACAGGCCCTCGGGGACGCTGCGCTTTTTGCTGGGGACGTTGTCGGTGCGGATGCCAGACGGCATCAACTTGCTGAGCCAACTCATGCGGGATGCTACTTCCGTTCAGGGCGGCCCGGGGGCCGCAAAGGCGGACAGTCTAGCTCACCGTTTCCATGCTCGGGCACCCCCCGGCGGTTGCCGGGGGGCTGACGTAAACCATTCTGGTACGTACGTTTACGTGCTTCAGGCGGCGTCGAGGGCGCGTCGCAGCGGCGTGAGGAATGCCTGCGCGGTTGCTGCCGCAGCCGTGGCGTCGGGCGCCTCACCCAGCGCGGCCACCAGCGCACTGCCTACCACCACGCCATCGGCCTCCACGGCCATGGCCGCGGCACTGGCCGCATCCTTGATCCCGAAGCCGGCCACCACCGGCACGCTGGAGCGGCGGCGCAGGTCGCGCAGGCGGGCACTGGCCGCACTGCTGTCCAGGCGTTCGGACGCGCCGGTCACGCCGGCGAAGCTCACGTAATACAGGTAGCCCTGGGCCATCGCGGACAGCGTATCCAGGCGCGCATCAGCGGTCGTCGGCGAAGCCAGCAGGATCAGCGCCAGGCCGGCCGCGGTGAAGATCTCGCGGGTTTCTGCCGCTTCTTCCGGCGGCAGATCGACCAGCAGGATGCCGTCCACGCCGGCGGCAATGGCGGACTGCGCGAAGCGGGCCGTGCCGTGGATCTCGACCGGGTTGAGGTAGCCCATCAGCACCACCGGGGTAGTGGCGTCGTCCTTGCGGAACGCGGCGACGGTCTCCAGCACATAGCGCAGCCCTGCCCCACGGGCCAGCGCACGCTCGGAGCTGCGCTGGATGGTCGGGCCGTCGGCCATCGGGTCGGAGAACGGCACCCCGAGCTCGATCACGTCCGCACCGGCGGCGGCCAGTGCATGCATCACCGGCACGGTAGCCTCCAGGCCCGGATCGCCGGCGGTGATGAAGGGGATCAGCGCCTTGCGGCGCTCATCGCGCAGGCGGGCAAAACAGGCATCGATACGGTCCACGGACATCTCAGGCACATCCTTCAATCAGTTCAACGGCGCCACTGGCGCCCCAGTACAGCTTCGATATCACCCCGTCGAAGATCTCCAGCCGGATCGCCAGATCCGAACCGGGGTCCTGCCAGGTCAGGTACTCGCCCGTTTCCGGGTCATAGGCATGCGGTGCGCGCGTACTGCCGGGCGGCAGACGCTTGAGCGCTTCATCCAGCGTCATGCCCAGGCGCAGCCCGAACGGCCCCGGCTGGGTGATGGCCTCGTAGGATTCCTCGATCGGGGCCAGCTCGAAGCGCTGCACGTGGTCATCCTCGACCATCATCGAGACGCCTTCGGGCAGGTTGCCACGCTCGTAGTACTCGCAGGCGCCGCTGGGCTCGCCTTCGCTCAGGCCGGCCGAATGCCACGGGCCATCGGCGGCGAGCTCGGTGAAGCGCTGCCCGATCACCACATCGCCGGCATGATCCAGCGCGACCGAGACTACCGACGGCGCAGCGTCATCCACAACGGGCGCATCGGCAGCCTTGGGCGGTTCCGGCGCGTCCTCGATCGGGCGGTTGGCAATGTCATCGTCATTGCTCGCCAGCTGCCGCGCCGGCGCCACCGCGCCCAGAGGCGCGGCAGGGGCCGGCAACACCGGCGGATCCGGCGGCGCGCAGCCGGTCAGGCCGACCACCATCAGCAGCGCACTTCCCTGGCGCAGCAGCGGATTCACAGAACGAGACCCTCGCGGGCAGCGATGGTGTGCACGTCTTTGTCGCCACGGCCGGACAGGTTGCACAGCACCAGCTTGTCGCGCGGCAGATCGCGCGCGATCTTGATCGCCTGGGCCACCGCATGGCTGGATTCCAGCGCGGCCAGGATGCCTTCGCTGTGGGCCAACTGGTGGAACGCAGCCAGCGCTTCGTCATCGGTGATACCGACATACTCGGCGCGGCCGGCATCGGCCAGGAACGCATGCTCCGGGCCGACGCCCGGATAATCCAGGCCGGCCGAGACCGAATGGGTTTCGGTGATCTGGCCGTCATCGTCGCAGATCACATAGGTGCGGTTGCCGTGCAGCACACCCGGGCGACCGGCCGCGATGGAGGCAGCATGGCGCCCGGTCTCGATGCCGTCGCCAGCGGCTTCGGCGCCGACGATGCGCACGTCGCGGTCGTTGAGGAAGGCATGGAACAGGCCGATTGCGTTGCTGCCACCACCGACGCAGGCGGTGATCGCATCGGGCAGGCGGCCGTAGTCGGTCAGCATCTGCGCGCGCGCTTCACGGCCGACGATCGCGTTGAAGTCACGCACCATGCGCGGGTACGGGTCCGGGCCGGCGACGGTGCCGATGATGTAGAAGGTGTCGCGCACGTTGGTGACCCAGTCGCGCATCGCTTCGTTGAGTGCATCCTTGAGCGTGGCCGAGCCGGAGGTGACCGGCACCACCGTCGCCCCGAGCAGCTTCATGCGGTAGACGTTGATCTTCTGCCGTTCGATGTCGGTGGCACCCATGTACACCACGCATTCCAGGCCCAGCCGGGCGGCCACGGTGGCACTGGCCACGCCGTGCTGGCCGGCGCCGGTCTCGGCGATGATGCGCGTCTTGCCCATCCGCGCGGCGAGCAACGCCTGGCCGATGGTGTTGTTGATCTTGTGCGCGCCGGTGTGGTTCAGGTCCTCGCGCTTGAGCAGGATCTGCGCGCCGCCGACCTGCTGGCTGAGGCGCTCGGCGTGATAGATCGGGCTGGGACGGCCCACATAGTGGGTCAGGTCCTTGTCGTAGGCGGCGATGAAGGCCGGATCGCGACGCGCTTGGTCATAGGCGGCCGCCAGCTCCTGCAACGGTCCGATCAGGGTCTCGGCGACGAAACTCCCGCCATAGCGGCCGAAATGGCCGTTGGCATCGGGGTAGGCGTGGAAATCGACGATGGGGGAGACGGGGGAAGCAGACATAGCGCGACAGCCGGTGGAGACAGGCTGCCAATTTAACGCACCTGTCATGACAGGAATATCGATAATATCTGCCACGACCTGTCAGGAAAACTCACATGACCGACGGACCGTTGCCCCCGCTCAATGCCCTGCGCAGCTTTGAAGCGGCCGCGCGGCTGGGCGGGGTTGGCCGTGCCGCCGAGGCACTGCATGTCACCCATGGCGCGATCAGCCGCCAACTGCGCCTGCTGGAGGAACACCTCGGCGTCGTGTTGTTCCAGCGCGAAGGGCGTGGGCTGCGCCTGACCCGCGCCGGCGAGGATCTGCAGGCCGCCTGCGAAGGTGCCTTCGAGCAGATCCGCGAGGCGGTGGTGGCGCTCAAGCGCCAGCAGCGGCCCGAAGCGCTGGTGCTCGGCTGCAGCGGCAGCATCCTGGCGCGCTGGATGATTCCCCGCCTGCAGGCGCTGCAGACCGCCCTGCCCCAGCTGCCGCTGCATTGGTCCGCCCAGGACGGGAGCTTCACCGCCGGGCAGCAGGGCCTGGATGCGGTCCTGCTGCTCGCCCAGCCGCCGTGGCCACGCGGTTGGCAGGTGCGCGAGCTGGCGCCCGAGCGGGTGGGCGTGGTGGTGAGTCCGCAGCACCCGGCCGCGGCGCGGCTGGCGCATCAGCCGCCCGCCTCCTTGTTGGGCGAATCGCTGTTGCATACGACCTCACGCCCGCAGGCGTGGCCGGCCTGGGCCCTGTCGCATGGGCTGGAGCCGGCACAGCTGCAGCTGGGCAGTGGCTTCGAGCATCTGTATTACCTGCTGGAAGCGGCGGTCGCCGGACTGGGCGTGGCGATCGCGCCAGAACCGCTCGTGGCCGATGAGCTGGCCGCCGGCCGGCTGCTGGCACCCTGGGGATTCGGCGCGACCGGGGGTTTTTGGGCGCTGGCCACGCCGGAGGGGGCGGCGGATCCGCGGGTGGATGCGCTGGCCGGGTGGCTGCAGGAGCAGCTGAAGGGGTGAGTGCGCGGGTGTATCAGGCTGCCGGCCAACGGCCGGCACTACCGGGTGCTGGGTGCCAGGCCCAGGGTGGGCGGATCAATCCGCTTCGTGGCAATCGGCGCGGCGCACTTCTTCGACGAACTTGCGCATCTTGTAGCCGTCCTTGATGCCCGGTTCGGATTCGATGCCACTGGACACATCCACACCCCACGGCAGCGTGGCCACGATCGCGTCGAACACGTTGTCCGGGGTGATCCCGCCGGCCAGCAGGAAGGGCCGGTGCAGGCCGGTCGGCAGGCGGGTCCAGTCGAAGGCCACGCCCGTGCCACCGCCGCCACCGGGGGCGTGGCTGTCGAACAGGAAGCCGGCCGCGCTGGGGTAGCGCAACTGCAGCTGGCGGGCGTTGACCTCGTCCTTGCCCCCCATCGCCACGGCCTTCAGGTACGGCATGTTGAAGCTGCGGCAGAACGATTCGTCTTCGTCGCCGTGGAACTGCAGCAGGGTCGGCCGCACAGTGCGCAGCACTTCGCGCACCTCTTCCTTGGTGTTGTCGCGGAACAGGGCCACCACGTCCACCATCGGTGCGATCGCCTGGCGCATGGCGCGCGCCTCGGCCGGGGCGACCCGGCGCTTGCTCTCGCGGGCGAAGATGAAGCCGACGGCGTCCACGCCGAGCTCGCCGGCCAGGCGCACATCGCCGGCACGGGTCATGCCGCAGAACTTGATACGGGTGCGGTAGAAGGAGCGGCTCATAAGGTGACCTCGGCAGGCAGCTGCCAGTTGTCGGGGTACAGGGGACCAACGAAGACCAATCCCTGCGGCGGAGCGGTCGGGCCGGCCACGGTGCGGTCGCGCCCGGCCAGCAGTTGCCCCATCCACGCGACCGGCTGCTCACCACAACCGACCAGGATCAATGAACCGACGATATTGCGCACCATG
Source organism: Stenotrophomonas sp. Steno-Z10-BAI (assembly GCF_056393115.1). Classification (NCBI taxonomy): domain Bacteria; kingdom Pseudomonadati; phylum Pseudomonadota; class Gammaproteobacteria; order Lysobacterales; family Lysobacteraceae; genus Stenotrophomonas; species Stenotrophomonas sp. Steno-Z10-BAI. The sequence goes on from NZ_JBWJOZ010000001.1 coordinate 292,841, forward strand.
TGATGAAGGAATGCATTGGCCTGAACGGCGACCTCCACGACCTCGCCCTGACGGGTCACCGAGAGCGACTGCATGTGCCGGCGCGCGTGCAGGGCCTCGCACTGCACGCTGCGGAAGGCGCTGAAGTCGTTCTCACCCAACAGGGCCTGCCCGGCCGCGTGCATCAGCTCGGCATCCAGCGGCCTGCGCTCCCAGCTCAGGGTCTGCCGATAGAGTGCCGGGCGGACCTGGCGGTTGAGCAGACGGTAGCGGTAGCGGCGCGCGCGCGCGGCGAAGCGCGCATGGAACTCGTCGGCCACCGGTACGCACCAGCGCACAGCGATGGAGCGCGGCAGGCGCGTGGTGGTGCCCAGCATCCAGCTGCGCGGATCACGCACGACATCGGTATCGAAATGCACGACCTGGCATTCACCGTGCACCCCGGCATCGGTACGCCCCGCACACACGACCTGGATCGGCGCATTGGCCACCGAGGACAGCGCATCCTGCAGGCTGGCCTGCACGCTTGGGCAGCCGCTCTCACCGAGCTGCTGCCAGCCTTTGAATTCGCTGCCGTCGTATTCCACGCCCAGTGCGTAGCGCATGGTGAACCTCAATGGTTTGGGGGGGCCGGCGCAGGCGCCGGGTAGTGCATCAGACGGCGTCGCGCTCGGACCATACGGCCAGCTCGTTGCCGCCGGGCTCCACGAACTGGAAGCGGCTGCCACCGGGGAAGGCGAACACCGGTTTGATGATCTGCCCGCCCTGGGCCAGCACGGCCTCGAGCATGGGCTGCAGATCATCGGCGTAGATCACCAGCAATGGCGCGCCGCCAGCGGAGGCCGTCTGCGGCTCAGCGCGGAAGAAGCCGCCCTGGAAACGGCCATCGTCGAAGGCGGTGTAGTCCGGGCCGTAATCCACGAACGACCAGCCGAACACCTGCTCGAAGAAGTGGCGGCTGGCGGCGGGATCGCGCGAGGCGAACTCGACATAGTCCAGGCGCCGTTCGCGGGCGGCCAGCGGGCGGGCGTCGCTCATCCCAGTCGCGCCAGCAGTTCGCGCGCCTCGGCCTGGCTGTGCGGGTCGGCGCCGACGGCCACTTCGTGCAGCAGGGTCCGCGCGGTCTCGGCATCGCCGAGGTCCAGGTAGGCGATGGCCAGTTCCAGTCGATCACGACCGGGGCTGCCGATGGGCGCGGTGGGCGCGTTGTCGGCGACCGAGTCGGCACCATCGGTGGTGTCGTCATGGGCGGCCATCACCGGCGCAACGTCGGCACCGAGGGTGTCATCGCTTTCGACTGCTGGACGTTCGGCAGTGGCCGTTTCATCGGGGAATTCGAACACGCCGCGGAACGACGGCTGCGCGGCAGCTTCCAACGCATGCGCTGGCGGCTCGATCAGCGGCGTCGGCTCGCGGAACAGCGCATCGTCTACGTTCACATGCTGAGCGTCGGCCTCGATGCTGTACGCAGACGCCGCCGTCGCCTCTACCTCGGGCAACACCGGCGCTTCGTCCGTCGCGGTAGCACTCCAGCGAGGATCGTCGAGGGCATCGTGCGGCTCGGCGTCGTGCGGGGAAGGCGCGAGCGGGAAGACCGGCTCGCGGCGCAGCCCGGCGTAGACGTCGGCCTCTGCAATGGTCTCTTCGTCGGGCACGCGCTGCGCGTCCTCCTGCTGCGCGGCCAGTTCGTCCACATAGTCGGCTGCGGGGACGGCCGCGGCCAATGCCGCGCCATCGAACCCATCGCGCGACAGCGGCGGCAGCGGCGATGGCTTGCGGCGGCGTACCAGCGCCCATCCACCGACCACCAGCAGCAGCACGACCAGGCCCAACCAGTACCAGCCACCGCCGGCGCTGTCACGCGTGCCAGGTGCCTGCTCCAGGCGCTGTTGCGCAGCGGCCAGGTCGTTGTCCTTCATCGTGATCAGCGACTGCTGCTGGGCCTTGAGCTTTTCCAGCTCGGCCACGCGTTCGCGCAGTTCCTGGATCTCGGCATCGCGCGTGGCGACGTCTTCCTTGGCCTGTCGCAGTTGTTCGTTACCCAGCATGTCGCCCTCGGTGCCGGCAGCGGTGCCGGTGGTTGTGCCTGCGGTGGTGCCGGCGGCGGCGACGGCCGGCGCGATTTCCAGGCGTGCGCCCTGGCCAGCAGCGGTCGGTGCGGCCGGGGCCGGAGACGGCGCGGCGGCCACCCCGCTGTCGGCGGGCTGCGGGATCGCAGCGCGCGACTGCCGCCATTGCGCGGTGTGCTCGCGCACAATCGCCGCAGCCTGTTGTGCATCGATCTGGGCAAGCCCATCGGCGCCCGGCGTGCGCAGCACCGCACCCTGCTTGAGCAGGTTCACGTTGCCACGGATGAAGGCCTCGGGGTTGGCCCGCAGCAGCGCGATCATCGCCTGGTCGCGGTTGATGCCCTGCTCGCGCGCCAGCGGACCGGCGATCTGCGAGAGCGTCTGTCCGCCCTGGACGGTGACGCTGCCATCGGCGGCGACGGGCGCGGCCGGGGCGGCCTGTGCAGCCCTCGGCGCGGCCGGCCGGGGTGCGGCGGCGGGTTCAGCACGGCGCGGCGGCGCAGCGACGGCTGCCGCCTCCGGCGCAGGCTCACGGATGATGGCGTTGGACATCGCGCCCGCCGGGGCGACGATCTCCGGCTCGGCCACGGCGGCGGCGCTGTTGGGCGCATCCACCAGGGCGGAATACTCACGGACCAGACGGCCCTGCCCCCAATCGGCTTCGATCAGGAAATTCAACGCGGGCGTCGCCACGGGCGCATGACTGCTGACGCGCACCACGGCGCGGCCCTGCGCATTGCGGGTCAACTCAAACTGCAGCTCGCTGACCAGTCCGGACGGCGGTTCCAGCCCGACCCGGGCGAAGGTCGCTGGCGAGGCCAGCGCAACGCGGAGGTTTTCCAGCTCGGACGGATCGGCGGAAATGACCGGGATTTCGGCCAGCAAGGGTTGACCCGGTTTGGACAGCACCCGGATATCGCCCAGGCCCAGGGCCATGGCGGAACTGCTGGCCAGGGCCAGCAGCAGCGTCGACACATACTTGAGCGGACGCACTGCGCCCGGAGCCCGGTTCTTCATGGCGGCCAATATAACGGCTCCCCCTGTGATCGGCGATGTTTCAATGCGGGCGGTCGGCGGCATCCCCATGCCGCCGACCACGACGCGATCAGCCTTCGGCGGCGACCAGTTCGGCCAGCTGCACGGCATTGAGGGCAGCGCCCTTGCGGATGTTGTCCGAGACGATCCACAGGTTCAGGCCACGCGGGTGCGACAGATCCTCACGGATGCGGCCGACGTACACCGCATCGGTGCCCGACGCGTGAGTGACCGGGGTCGGATAACCACCCGCTTCATGCTTGTCGACCACCTCCACGCCCGGCGAACGTGACAACAGCTCACGCGCGGCATCCGGGGTGACCTTGTCGCGGGTTTCGATGGTGACCGCTTCGGAGTGGCCATAGAACACCGGCACGCGCACGGCGGTCGGGTTCACCAGGATGCTGTCATCGCCGAGGATCTTGCGGGTTTCCCAGACCAGCTTCATTTCTTCCTTGGTGAAGCCGTTGTCCTGGAAATCATCGATGTGCGGGATCAGGTTGAACGCGATCTGCACCGGGAAGCGCTGCGGGTCGATTTCCTGGAAGCTGAGCAGCTGGCCGGTCTGCTTGCCGAGTTCTTCCATCGCCGAGCGACCGCCGCCGGACACCGACTGGTAGGTGGCCACGTTGATGCGCTCGATGCCGTACTGGCGGTGCAGCGGCGCCAGTGCGACCAGCATCTGCATGGTCGAGCAGTTCGGGTTGGCGATGATGCCGCGCGGGCGGTTCTTCAGCGCCTCCGGGTTCACTTCGGAGACGACCAGCGGCACGTCATCGTCGTAACGGAAGGCCGAAGAGTTGTCGATCACCACCGCACCGGCGGCGGCGAACTTGGGGCCGAACTCCTTGGAGACGCTGCCACCGGCGGAGAACAGCGCGATGTCCACGCCGTTCGGATCGAAGGTGCTCAGGTCCTGGACCTTGATCTTCTCACCCTGGTACTCGATCTCGCCACCGGCCGAACGCGAGGACGCGAGCAGGCTCAGCGTGGCGATCGGGAAGTTGCGCTCAGCCAGGATGGCCAGCATGGTTTCGCCGACAGCACCGGTGGCACCGACGACGGCGACGTGGAAACGACGATCTGGATTGCTCATGAAAACCTCTGTTGGGTGTACCGACCCGTGGCCGATACGTAACGTGCGTTGGGGATGTGTACCGACCAACGATCGGTACCTGCCGTGCCTTGGAGATATGTGCCGACCATCGGTCGGTACCTACCGGTTCGGGAACCTCGCCTGTTGGCCAGCGCGGTTCCCTATCGTTTTGCGTCGTCGATTTTTTTGCCGCCCACGGTCGCGCCGCCGGTTTTCACGGCAGCGACAGCGTCGGCGTTGATCGCGCTCGGCGGGTGGCCGGCATCCGGGCCCTGCCCCAGTGCGGCGGTCAGGTTGTCCACGGCCAGCTGCACCATCGCCCGGCGGGTGGCCTGGCTGGCGCTGCCGATATGCGGGGTCAGCACGATGTTGTGCAGGGCGAGCAGTTCCGGGCGCACCGTCGGCTCGCCTTCGAACACATCCAGCCCGGCGGCGGCCAGGCGCCCGTTGGCCAGTGCATCGGCGAGCGCCAGCTCATCCACGATGCCGCCGCGGGCGATGTTGATCAGCGTGGCGGTCGGCTTCATCTTTGCCAGCGCATCGGCATCGATGATGTGGTGCGAGGCGGCGTTGTACGGCAGCACGAGCACGAGGTGATCGGCCTGCGCCAGCAGGGTATCCAGGTCCACATACTGCGCGCCGACCTCGGCCTCGGTGGCCTCGGGCAGCCGCGAACGGTTGTGGTACAGCACGCGCATGCCGAAGCCGTGCGCACCGCGACGGGCGATGCCCTGGCCGATGCGGCCCATGCCGAGGATGCCCAGCGTGCTGCCGTGGATGTCCGCACCGAGCATGGTCTGGAACGACCACTGCCCCCACTGCCCGTCACGCAGCCAGCGCTCGGATTCGGTGATGCGGCGGGCGGTGGCCATCAGCAGCGCAAAGCCGAGATCGGCCGTGGTTTCGGTCAGGACATCCGGGGTGTTGCTGGCCAGGATGCCGGCGGCGCTGAGCGCGTCGATATCCAGGTTGTTGTAGCCCACACCGACGTTGGCGATCGCGCGCAGCTGGGGCGCGTTGGCGATCTCGGCTGCACCGATGCGTTCGTTGAGGGTGATCAGCGCGCCGTCGACGTGGGCCAGCTGTTCGGCCAGTATCTGCGGCGTATAGCGGGTGACGTCGCCGGTCATGGTCAGGTCGAAATGCTGCCCGAGCTGTTCGACGACATCGTCGAACACGGGCTGGCTGACCCAGACCTTGGGGCGCCGATCAGCCATCGATCGTGCCCGGGATGCGCGGGGTGATCTGGCCGACATCACCGCACTGGGCGCGGTGGCGCAGCGCCTGGTCCATCAGCACCAGGGCCATCATCGCCTCGGCGATCGGGGTGGCACGGATGCCCACGCACGGATCGTGACGGCCGGTGGTGATCACCTCGACCGAGGCACCGGTGGCGTCCACCGTGGCACCGGGCAGGCGCAGGCTGGAGGTCGGCTTGAGCACGATCGAGGCAGTGACCTGCTGGCCGGTGGAGATGCCACCGAGGATGCCGCCGGCATGGTTGCTGGCAAACCCCTGCGGGGTGAGCAGGTCACGGTGTTCGGTGCCCTTCTGCGCGGCACTGGCAAAGCCATCGCCGATCTCCACGCCCTTCACCGCGTTGATGCTCATCAGCGCGGCCGCCAGATCGCCATCGAGCTTGCCGTAGATCGGCTCGCCCCAGCCCGGCGGTACGCCGTCAGCCACCACGTTGACGCGCGCACCGACCGAATCACCGGACTTGCGCAGCGCATCCATGTAGCTCTCCAGCGCAGGCACCTGATCGGCGACCGGCCAGAAGAACGGATTGTCTTCCACCGCCGACCAGTCGAACCCGGTCGGGATGATCTCGCCCAGCTGCGAGAGATAACCACGCACGGTGACGCCATGCCGCTGCAGCAGCCACTTCTTGGCGATGACACCGGCGGCGACGCGCATGGTGGTTTCGCGCGCGGAAGAACGACCACCACCGCGCGGATCGCGGATGCCGTACTTCTGCCAGTAGCTGTAGTCGGCATGGCCCGGGCGGAACTGCTGGGCAATGTTGGTGTAATCCTTGCTGCGCTGATCCGTGTTGCGGATCAGCAGCCCGATCGGGGTGCCGGTGGTGCGGCCCTCGTACACCCCGGAGAGGATCTCGATCTCATCCGCTTCACGCCGCGCGGAGGTGTGCCGGCTCTTGCCGGTGGCCCGCCGCTGCAGATCATGGGCGAATTCGTCGGCGCTGATCTCCAGCCCCGGCGGACAGCCGTCCACCACGCAGCCGATCGCCGGACCGTGCGATTCGCCGAAGGTGGTAACGGTCAGCAGTTTGCCGAAGCTGTTGGAACTCACGGCCGCTGCGCTGCCAGTTCGGTGATGCGGGCGCTGTGCGCGATCAGTTCGCGGCACTCCACGGCGAAGATGCCCATCTGGCCGACCTTGAACTCGACCCAGCGGAAATCCACTTCGGGCAGCAGCTTGTACAGGTGCTGCTCGGACTCGCCCACTTCACAGATCAGCAGACCATCCTCGCTCAGGTGCAGCGGGGCGTCGCGCAGGATCTTCAGCACCAGGTCCAGGCCGTCGTGCCCGGCACGCAGGCCCATTTCCGGCTCGTAGGCATATTCCCGCGGCAGGGCATCGGTCTCGTCGTTGGTGACGTACGGGGGATTGGTGACGATCAGGTCGTAGTGACGGCCGGTCAGGCCGTTGAACAGGTCGGACTTGAGCAGGGTGACGTTCTGCGTCTGCAGACGTTCCTTGTTCTCTTCGGCCAGCGAGAGTGCTTCGTCGCTGAGGTCGACGCCATCCACCTCCCAGTTCGGGTAGTAGTGGCCCATGGCGATGGCGATGCAGCCCGAGCCGGTGCACAGGTCGAGGGCGCGATGGACATCGCGGCCGGCCAGCCACGGCTCGAAGCCGCATTCGATCAGTTCGGCGATCGGGGAGCGCGGCACCAGGGCGCGGGTGTCGCTCTTGAAGCTCAGGCCGGCGAACCAGGCCTCACCGGTGAGGTAGGCGGCCGGGATGCGCTCGTCGATGCGGCGCTGGAACAGCTCCAGCACGCGGACCTTTTCGTCCTGCAGCAGGCGCGCCTGGCCGTAGGCGGGGCCGAGGTCATGCGGGAGGTGCAAGCTGTGCAGGACGAGCTGGGTGGCTTCGTCCAGGGCGTTGTCGTAGCTGTGCCCGAAGGTCAGCCCGGCGGCGTTGAAACGGCTGGTGCCGTAGCGGATCAGGTCGATGATCGTGTGGAGTTCGGCGGCCGTTTCGGCGGTCATGGCGGGGCAACAGGCAATGTGGCCCCCGATTATAGGCGCTGGGGCGGGCCGGGGCATCCGTTGCAGTCGAAACGAGCCAGGGCCACGGCCACGGCCACGGCGAGGATCAAGACAGAAGCCAATGCGGCGGTTGCCAGTCCGTGGGCTGGCGTGGCGGGGGTGGGAGGGCGGGACACGCCGTAAACCCATCCCTGGGGGCTCGACAAGCGGCATCCATGCCGCTTGACGGTCCCGCCCTCCCACCCCCGCCACGCCGTTGACAGTGGGTTGGTTCTTTCGGGAACAGCCAAGGCCAAGGCGATAGCGCACGAATTACGCATCGAAGGCGTTTTTTGTAGTGCCGAGCCATGCTCGGCATTTCGCCAACAGCAATCCGTGCCCTGCCCCAGACGCTGAGGTTTCGATGCTCGGCTGTGCACTTGGCACTTCTTACCCACCCGTGCCGACGCCCCTCCCGACAATCCGGCGTGGCTGCCTCTATCATGGTGGCCACTTCCGGGACGGGGCCCTTATGTTCAATCGCAATGTCGGCATCATCCTGCTGATCGCCCTCGCCGCCGGGCTGGGGCTGGTCGTGGCGCAGAAGGTCTTCGCGCCCAAGCCGGGCGGTGACCGCCCCGCCACCGAGTCGATCACCTTCTATCCGCAGCCGCGCCCGCTGCCCGATTTCAACCTGGGCCAGTCCGACGGCACCCGGCTGATCCCGGGCGAGCTGAAGGGCCACTGGACCCTGGTGTTCCTGGGCTTCACCTTCTGCCCGGATGTGTGCCCGACCACGCTGGCCGATCTGGCCCAGGCCCAGAAGCAGTGGGAAGCCCTGCCCGAGACGCTGCGCCCGCGGCTGGTCTTCATTTCGGTCGATCCCGAGCGCGATACGCCGGCACGGCTGGGCGAGTACGTGCATGCGTTCCATAAGGACACGCTGGCCGCGACGGCCGATGTGCCCTCGCTGGAGCGTTTCGCCACCTCGCTGGGCTTCGTGTTCCAGAAGGTGCCGGGCAAGCACTTCGATGAGAATCCCGAGGATTACACCCTCGAACACTCGGCCAGCCTGGCCGTGCTGGATCCGGAAGGCCGCTTGGCCGGTCTGATCCGCCCTCCTTTCCAAGCGCAGGCCATCGCCCGCGACCTGCAACTGCTGACCGAGAAATCCGCCCCATGAGTTTGATGACCACGCTGAGCTACGCCCTGCCCCATCGCCTGCTGTCGTCCATGGCGCGCAGACTGGCGTATTCCAGCAACCCGCGGATCTCGCGCTGGCTGATCGACACCGTAACCGCCAAGTTCGGTGTGCATCTGGCTGAAGCGGCCAATCCGGACCCGCGCAGCTACCCGACCTTCAACCAGTTCTTCACCCGGGCGTTGAAGCCGGGCGCGCGCGTGGCCGATGCCGATCCGCGCACGCTGGTGATGCCGGCCGATGGTCGGATCAGCCAGCTGGGCAAGATCGAGGACGGGCGCATCTTCCAGGCCAAGGGCCAGTCCTTCACCGCCGCCGAGCTGCTGGGCGATGCCAAGGATGCCGAGGTCTTCCACCACGGCCTGTTCGCCACGGTGTATCTGTCGCCGAAGGATTACCACCGCGTGCACATGCCATGGACCGGCACGCTGCGCGAGACCGTGCACGTGCCGGGGCGGTTGTTCAGCGTCGGCCCGGCCGCGGTGAACAGGGTGCCGGGGCTGTTCGCCCGCAACGAACGCCTGGTCTGTCACTTCGATACGGACTTCGGCCCGATGGTCTCGGTGATGGTCGGCGCGCTGCTGGTCTCCGGCGTGGAGACGGTGTGGGGCGGCGAGGAGATTCCGGCCTACGGCGATACGATCACGCGCAAGGATTACCGTGGCAAGGGCATCACCCTGGAACGCTTCGCGGAGATGGCGCGCTTCAACTACGGCTCGACCGTGATCGTGCTGCTGCCGCCCGGTGTGGCCGAGTTCGCGCCGCACCTGGATGCAGAGCATGCGGTGCAGTTGGGGCAGGCGCTGGCGACCCTGAAGTGACGGTAGTGCCGGCCGCTGGCCGGCATCGCAGGTATTCCGGGTAGCCGGCCAGCGGCCGGCACTACTGGTAGACCATGCGATCCGCACCAATGAAAACGCCCCGGTTTCCCGGGGCGTTTTTCGTTGTGTCCGGTTCGATCGGATCGCGCCGATCAGATCTCGACCGGGCCGACGTCCATGCCGTCATAGTCTTCCACGCCGTTCGCTTCGGCCAGGGCCTGCAGCTCATGGTTACGGGCATCCAGCGAGGCTTCGGTGTGCACCTCGGCGCGCTCCACGTGCAGCACGTGGTAGGGGTCTTCGCCTTCTTCAAGGTCCGGCTCGAACACTTCCACCAGGGTGTAGCCCAGTTCGACCAGCTTCTCGCCCAGGCCGTGCAGCGGCTCCGGCGTGGTGTTGACGAAGAAGTAGCCCCACAGCATCGGGCCGTTGAGGTCCCAATCGGTGTTTTCACGGATGTTGGCGAACATCTCGTTGATTGCGGTGATATCCATCTGGGTGTCCTGTATGCGTGTTGCGGTGAGCGTCGGCACGTGGCCGAGGCTGCGATGGATGTGCTGGGCCGGGCGGCCACAGGCGTGATGCCGGCGAGCCTACCCGGTTATGGCTTACTTGTCGCAGCCCTGCAGCTTGATGCTCTGGCCCTGCTTGAGGGAATAGGCCGGCGCCTTGAGGCCGTTTGCCCGGGCCAGGGTCGGCACATCGCACTGGAACCTGGCGGCGATCTTGCCGAGGGTCTCGCCCTTGCCGACCTTGTAACTGCGGGCCGGCTTGGCCTTGGGCTTGGCGGCCGGGACGGCTACCGGCGCGGCCGGGGTCACCGCAGGCATGGCCTGCGGCTGGGCCACCGGGACCACGCTGCCCACCGCCACGTTGCCGGTGTAGCTGACCGCCGTAGGCCGCACGATCGCCGCATTGAGGTCGGCGGTGATGAGGGTGCGGGCCAGGTCGGCGCGCGGGCCGCTGACGCAGAACCGGTTGTACAGGCCGGCGATGCGGGTGGTCGCGTTGATGGTGGTGCCGGCCGGAATCCAGCCGTCGGCCTCATAGCGCGGGTTGAGGTTGCGCAGTGCACGCATGTAGCCGTCGCGGGTACCGCTGCTGCCCAGGCAGATGGTCAGCTCGTAGATCGTGGTCGACTTGGCCAGGCGGATCGTGGCCGGCTGCGCGCTGATCTTCGGGAACTCCATGCCGTACTGCTGCGGGTGCAGATAGATCCACGCCGCAGCGATCACCATCGGTACGTAGTCCTTGGTCTCGCCCGGGAACTGGTTGTAGACGCTGTCGGTCCAGAAGCCCTGCCCCGGGTACTGGCGGAACACGCGGATGGCGCGGCCTTCACCGCCGTTGTAACCGGCCAGCGACAGCTCGACGCTGTTGTTGAGCTCGCGCATGCGTTCGTTGAGGTAGGTCGCGCTGGCCTCGGCCGCGCTGCGGGCATCAAAGCGCGTATCAAAGCCGGTGCCGTCCGGGCCCAGCCCGAAGCGACGCCCGGTGGCGGGCATGAACTGCATCAGCCCGGCGGCGCCGGCACGCGAGGAGGCGTGCACGCGCCCGTTGGATTCCTTGGCCATGATCCCGAACAGCAGCGCTTCGGGCAGGCCGCGCTTTTCCCACTCCGGCCACATCACCGCACGCAGGTTCTGGTAGTTCTCGTAACTCGTGAGCAGCGCCGGACGCATGTCGGTCAGCCAGCGGCGGATGCCGGCCTGCACGGCCGGGTTGTACTCGACCATGGTATCGAAGGCGTGCCGCTTGTCGTTGAGCAGCGCGGCAGCGCGGGCCGCTTCGGGCACATCGGCGGCCAGCGGGCCGACATGGTCCGGGTCGGCCTCCAGCAGGGTGCCGTCGGCGATGGCCGTGCCGTCCTCGCTGTCCTGCTGGCTGTCGGCGTTGCTCTTGAGCAGGCGCTTGTAAGTCGGCAGCAGGTTGCTGACCTGGCAGCCCTTCTGGGCCACACAGGCGCTGATCACATCCTCCATGTCCTCCAGCGCGGCGTCGGCCTCGTTGGTGCCCTTGGGGTCGGCATTGTTCACCAGCACCAGCGCCGCGTTGTAGCGCTTCTCGGCGGCTGTCATGCGCTGGTCGAGCGCCTCCACCTTGGCCTTGTCGCGGGCGGAGACGCGCTGGGCATGGGCCTCGGGGACGATCGACAGCATCGCGGCAACGGCCAACAGCGGCCAACCACGGACAAGCAAGACAGGAACGGGCATTTTTGGCACTGTGTGCGAACGATGGGGCAGAGTAGCCGCGCCGCTTGCATCGGGGCAACCCGTCTGCCGGCCGGCCAACGCCGACGTTTAGAATCCCGCCTATTCACACTGCGAGTTGACCATGGATCCGATTCTGCTCGGCAAAGGCATCACCGACGATATCCCCGTGACCCTGCTGCCGCGCCTGGGCAACCGCCATGGCCTGGTGGCCGGCGCGACCGGCACCGGCAAGACCGTCACCCTGATGACGCTGGCCGAGGGTTTCTCGCGGATCGGCGTGCCGGTGTTCCTGGCCGATGTGAAGGGTGACGTGTCCGGCCTGGCCGTACCCGGTACCGGGACCGAGGCGCTGCTGCAGCGCGCGACCGACCTCGGCGTGGCCGACTACGCGCCCGCTGCCAGCCCGACCGTGTTCTGGGACCTGTACGGCAAGCTCGGCCACCCGGTGCGCACCACGGTCAGTGAAATGGGCCCGACCCTGCTCGCGCGCATCCTGGAACTCAACGATACCCAGGCCGGCGTGCTGGACATCGTGTTCAAGCTCGCTGACGACCGCGGCCTGCTGCTGCTCGACCTGGATGATCTGCGCGCCCTGCTCGGCCTGGTCGCCGAGGAGCGCAAGGACATCTCCACCGAATACGGCCTGGTCAGCGCGCAGACCGTGGCGGCGATCCAGCGCTCGCTGCTGCGCCTGTCACAGGACGGCGGCGAAGCGTTCTTCGGCGAGCCTGCGCTGGAGCTGGCCGACCTCATGCGCGTCAACCACGATGGCCGCGGCGTGATTGGCATCCTCGCCGCCGACCAGCTGGTGCTCAAGCCGCGGCTGTATTCCACCTTCCTGCTGTGGCTGCTCTCGGAGCTGTTCGAAACGCTACCGGAAGTGGGCGATCTGGAGAAGCCGAAGCTGGTCTTCATCTTCGATGAGGCGCACCTGCTGTTCGATGACGCACCGCCGGCGCTGGCGCAGCGCATCGAGCAGGTGGTCCGGCTGATCCGCTCCAAGGGCGTGGGCGTGTACTTCTGCTCGCAGTTCCCGGATGACGTGCCGGCCAACATTCTCGGCCAGCTCGGCAACCGCGTGCAGCACGCGCTGCGTGCGTTCACGCCGCGCGACCAGAAAGCGGTGAAGGTCGCCGCCGAAACCTTCGTGCCCAACCCGAAGCTGGATGTGGCCGCCACGCTGGCCAAGCTGGGGACCGGTGAAGCGCTGGTGTCCACGCTGCAGGACAAGGGCATTCCCTCGCCCGTGCAGCAGACCCAGATCGCGCCACCGCGTTGCCGGATGGGCGCGATCACCGAGGCCGAACGTGCGCAGGTGCGTGCCGGCAGCCCGGTGGGCACCCGTTACGACACCGCGATCAACCGCGAATCGGCAGCCGAACTGTTGGCGCAGCGCGCGCAGAAGACCGTCGAACAGGCCGATGCACCCAAAGCCCGTACCCGCCAGCAGGATGAGGCGCAGGAAGGTGGCTTCGGCCAGAGCATCAAGGATGCGATCTTCGGCACCAAGCGCCGCCAGGGCATGATCGAAACCATGGCCAAGCAGACCACGCGCACCGTCGGCACCAAGCTGGGCAACCAGATCGTGCGTGGCCTGCTCGGCGGTATTTTCGGCGGAAAACGCTGATACTTCGTGTCGCGCCCTGTGGCGCGGCACCTTTTGAAGAGCACAAGCAGACCTGATGTCGCGTTGGCGTCCCCCCGCGGAAAAAAGCACGGCCCTGATCACCGCACAGGGCCACCAACGGTTGAAGACCGAACTGGATGAGCTGTGGCGTCACAAGCGCCCGGAAGTGGTGAAGGCACTGGCCGCCGCCGCCGCGGAAGGCGACCGCTCCGAGAATGCCGAATACACCTACCGCAAGAAACAGCTGGGCGAGATCGATCGGCGCGTGCGCTACCTGACCAAGCGGCTGGAAGCACTGCGCATTGTCGATACCGCGCCGACCGATCCGAATGCGGTGTTCTTCGGCGCGACGATCGAGCTGGAGAATGTCGACTCGGGCGACATCCACGTGTACCGCATCGTCGGCCCGGACGAGACCGATGCCGGTGCAGGCTGGATCAGCATCGATTCGCCGTTGGCGCGCGCGCTGCTGAAGAAACGCGTGGACGATGAGTTCGAGGTGGAGCTGCCCAGCGGCCGCCATGGGTTCGCGATCCTGTCGGTGGCATACCCCGGCTGACAGGAAGTACATCCACGCATGGAATCACCCCAGCGCTGCGGGATACGCACGGCCCTCGCGTAACGGGCGGAAGTAGTCGGCCCGCGCATGGAAGGCCGCATCCTGGTGGACGTGCCACCCGGGAATCCCCGCCAACGGCAACGGCCGCAGTTCCAAGGGATCATTGAGCAGCACACCGTCCGCGATTGCCCGCGCAGCCACGGCAATCGCGGCGGCATCGTCATCGCCCTGCACCACCACGCACTTGCCCACCAGCAAGCGCTCCGGGACCAAGGCCTGCTCCAGCAGCGCATGCCCGATCACTGCCGCGACGGCAATGTCGCCGCGTCGCCACAGCCCTGCCCCATCCCCGAACAGCGCCTGCCAGTCGTGCTGGTCCCACGCACGCAGCAGCGCCGGTTCGCGCACACGCACGATCACGCCGCTCTCGTCGAATTGGGTCAACGCGGCCTGCGCTCGGTTGCGCTGCCCTGGCGCCATCGCCGCGATGTGCCGGCACTGCTGCCGGTTGAGCGCGCGCTTGATGGCGGGGTAACGCGCCCAGATCAAGGCATTGAACAGGTCATGCCAGTTGGCCGCACGCGTGGCGATCTGGCCGCGCTCGGCAATGCGGGTTTCATAGTGCAGGCCGTCGGCCAGCAGCGCCTCGTCCTGCTCGGCAAGATGCGTGTCCGGCAGCGCGAGGCGTGCATCGAGCGATGCAATGGCGGGCCAGTTCGGCGCGAGCATCAGGTCCTGGAAGTCGCCCAGCCCGGCGTAGATCGGCTGTGCGAAGCAGGCCGCATCCACCGCCTCGCGCGGCGGAGCGATGAAGCGGCGTCGACCGCCGTGATCGGCCGTCGACGCCGCTGCGTTCACAGCACCTGCAGATCGAACGGCTTGCGCGCTTCCGCCGCGATGATCGCGTCACCGAACAGGTCGTGATCGTCGCTCTCGGTGATCTCGACATCGACGAACTGGCCGACACGCAGCTTGGCCTCGTCGGCATTCTGGATATGCACCAGACCGTCGATCTCCGGCGCATCGGCCTTCGAACGGGCCACCGCGATGCCGTCTTCGATGGCATCGACCAGGCACTGCTGCACGGTGCCGATCTTGGCCTCCAGGCGCGCGGCGGAGATCTCCGCCTGGCGTTCCATGAAGCGGGCCAGGCGCTCCTGCTTCACTTCTTCGGGCACCGCACCGGGCAGATCGTTGGCGGTCGCGCCGGTGACCGGCGAGTAGGCGAACGCGCCCACGCGGTCCAGCTGCGCCTCGTCCAGGAAGCTGAGCAGCTCCTCGAACTCGGCATCGGTCTCGCCCGGGAAGCCGACGATGAAGGTCGAGCGCACGGTGATGTCCGGGCAGAGCTGGCGCCAGCGCTGCACGCGCTCCAGGGTCTTGTCGACCGCGCCCGGGCGCTTCATCAGCTTGAGAATGCGCGGGCTGGCGTGCTGGAACGGGATATCCAGGTAGGGCAGGATCCGGTTCTCGGCCATCAGCGGCACGATCTCGTCCACATGCGGGTACGGGTAGACGTAATGCATGCGGGTCCACGCATCCAGCTCGGACAGGCCTTCGCACAACGCCTTCAAGCGGGTCTGGTAGGCCTTGTCACGCCACATGCGCTCGGCGTACTTCACATCCACGCCATAGGCCGAGGTGTCCTGGGAGACCACCAGCAGTTCCTTGACGCCCCCCCGCACCAGCCGCTCGGCTTCGCGCAGTACCTCATCGACCGGGCGCGAGACCAGCTTGCCGCGCATCGAGGGGATGATGCAGAAGCTGCACGTGTGGTTGCAGCCTTCGGAAATCTTCAGATACGCGTAATGCCGGGGGGTCAGCTTGATGCCGTAGTCGGGCACCAGATCCACGAAGGGATCGTGCTTGGGCGGCAGCGCGGCGTGCACGGCCTCCATCACGCTCATGTAGTCCTGCGGGCCCGACACCGCCAACACGTTCGGGTAGGCCTCGCGGATCTGCTCGGGGCGCTTGCCCAGGCAACCGGTGACGATCACCTTGCCGTTGGCGTTCATCGCCTCGCCGATCGCATCCAGCGACTCGGTCACGGCCGAATCGATGAAGCCGCAGGTGTTGACCACCACCACGTCGGCCGCGTCGTAGGAGGGAACGATGTCGTAGCCCTCGGACCGCAACTGGGTGAGGATGCGCTCGGAATCGACAAGGGCCTTCGGGCAGCCAAGGCTGACGAAGCCGACTTTGGGGTTCAGCTGGGACATGGATCGCAAGGACTCTGGGGGCCTGGGCCCATGCCGGAATGGCGTGGGGACCTGGGGCCGGAAACGGCGGCAAGTATACCGGCGTTCAGCCCGCGCCCCTGAACCGGATCGGGCTGATCCCGCCAGATCCGGCATGCCCCCTGACATCGCGCTAACCCGCGCGGGGCCGATAATGAATGCCTGAACCAACGGGAGTCTCGCACCATGGGTGAGTGGATCACACTCGATACGCATTACGGACCGGTCCGCGCCTGGCAGGCGACGCCGGAAGGCAAGCCGCGCGGGGGCCTGGTGGTGATCCAGGAGATCTTCGGCGCCAACCCGCACATCCGCGCGGTGGCCGACGATTACGCCGCCAAGGGCTATGCGGTGCTGGCCCCGTCGTTCTTCGATCTGGCCGAATCGGCCCCGGACAGCACCGAACCGCCGGAACTGCCTTACGACAGCGATGGTGTGGCCGCCGGCCTGGCCATGGTCGACGAGCTCGGGGTCGAAAAGGCGCTGGAGATCGTCCGGGCCGCCGCCTCGCGGCTGGCTCCGGCCGGCAGGGTCGGCACCGTCGGCTATTGCTGGGGCGGCAGCATCGCCCTGCTCTCCGCGCTGCGCCTGGGCCTGCCCTCGGTCAGCTACTACGGGGCCCGCAACGTGAAATACCTGGACGAGACGCCCAAGGCGCCGGTCATGTTCCACTTCGGCGCGCAGGACAAGAGCATCCCGCCGGAGGCGATCAAAGCCCACCGCGAGAAGCTGCCGCAGATGGCCACCTTCGTCTACCCGGCCGATCATGCCTTCAACCGCAGCGTCGGACATGCGTATGATCCAGACAGCGCCCACCTGGCGCTGGAACGCACCCTGGACTTCTTTGCGGAGCATCTTGGATGAGCGAGTTCGAACTGGATTCACGCCTGGCCACCGACAGCGTACTGGTGGCAGAAGGGCCGTTATCGCAAGTGCGTTTGATGAACGATGAAAGGTACCCCTGGTTGATCCTGGTCCCGCGCCTGAGCGGCGTGACCGAGTGGATCGATCTGGACGGCGAGCAGCAGGACAAGCTACGCACCGAATTGAACCGGGCGTGCAAGGCGCTCAAAGGCACGGATGGGGTCGAGAAGATCAACATCGGCTCGCTGGGCAACATCGTGCGCCAGCTGCATTTCCATGTGATCGGGCGCCATGTCGGCGATCCGGCTTGGCCGGGCCCGGTCTGGGGCCAGGGGCAGGCACACCGTTTTGATCCACAGGTGCTGGCCGAGCGTGTCGCACACTGGAAGGAACGGCTAGGATATTCGCCCCAGCCCTAGCGGACCCTGCCCCTGATGCGTTCCAACCTTGTCGCCGCCATCGTCCTGATCCTCGTCGGCCTGTTCCTGCTGGCCAGCAATCTGGGCTGGACCAACATGAACATGGGGAAGCTGATCCTCACCTGGTGGCCGGTGGTCCTGGTGGCCGTCGGCATCGGGTTGCTGTTCGGCCGCGGCAAGTAGTGCCGGCCGCTGGCCGGCGACGGCTGAAAGGAAAAAAAGCGCGGAGTGATCCGCGCTTTTTTCCTGTGTGCTGTCTGGTGCCGGCCAGCGGCCGGCACTACCGGTCACGCGGCAGTGGACCCAGGATGATCAGGTGCGCGGCAGGGTGACGCCGGTCTGGCCCTGGTACTTGCCGCCGCGATCCTTGTACGAGGTCTCGCAGATATCGTCCTTGTCGGCCTGGAAGAACAGCATCTGCGCCACGCCTTCATTGGCATAGATACGCGCCGGCAACGGCGTGGTGTTGCTGAATTCCAGGGTGACGTGGCCCTCCCATTCCGGCTCCAGCGGGGTCACGTTGACGATGATCCCGCAGCGCGCGTAGGTGCTCTTGCCCAGGCATACCACCAGGGTGTCACGCGGGATGCGGAAGTACTCCACGGTGCGCGCCAGCGCGAAGCTGTTGGGCGGGATGATGCACTCGTCACCGACGATGTCCACGAAGCTGCCCGGATCGAAGTGCTTCGGGTCCACGATGGTGGAGTTGATGTTGGTGAACACCTTGAACTCGCGCGAGCAGCGCACGTCGTAGCCGTAGCTGGAGGTGCCGTAGCTGACGATGCGCTGGCCGTTGGCCTGCTTGACCTGGCCGGCTTCGAACGGCTCGATCATGCCCTGCTGCTCGGCCATCTGACGGATCCAGCGGTCACTCTTGATGCTCATGTAAGGGGGTCCTGGGCTGCGCCGGTTCGGGCCCGCCATTATGCCGCAGCCCCCCTGCCCCGGCACGCGTAGGCGGGGCCACTGCGGCGACCGCCCCGGCTCAGATCAGCGAGGACAGGATCGGAATGCTGGCCCGCGGGCGCTTGGCCACTTCCTCGATCAGGCGCTGCGCGGCGCGCAGATAGGCCTGGGCGGCCGAGGATTCCGGCGCGGCGGCGGTGATCGGGGTGCCCGCATCGCCCTGCTCGCGGATGCCGATTTCCAGCGGGAGCGAGCCCAGCAGCGGCACCCCGTACTGGGCAGCCATGCGCTCGCCGCCGCCTTCGCCGAACAGATGCTCCACCTGGCCGCAGTTGCTGCAGGTGTGCACGGCCATGTTTTCGACAATGCCCAGCACCGGCACCTCGACCTTCTCGAACATCTTCAGCGCCTTCTTCGCATCCAGCGTGGCGATGTCCTGCGGCGTGGTGACGATCACCGCACCGGCCAGCGGAATCTTCTGGGTCAAGGTCAGCTGGATGTCACCGGTGCCCGGCGGCAGATCGATCAGCAGATAGTCCAGGTCGTCCCACAACGTATCGTTGAAGAACTGCGTCATCGCCGAGGTCGCCATCGGACCGCGCCAGATCATCGGCGTCTCGTCCTCGATCAGATACCCGATCGACATGGTCTCCACCCCGAAGGCGCGCATCGGCTCGATCGACTTGTTGTCCGGACTCTCCGGGCGACCGCTCAGGCCAAGCATCGCCGGTACGCTGGGGCCGTAGATATCGGCATCCAGCAGGCCCACGCGCGCGCCGAGCGCGGCAAGTGCGACAGCCAGGTTGACCGCGGTGGTCGACTTGCCGACCCCGCCTTTGCCTGACCCCACCGCGATCACGTTGCGGATGCGCGGATGCGGCGACAACCCCTTCTGCACTTGGCTGGCGTGGGGACGACGCGTCTGGCTGGCACTCACTGCGGGCACTCCGGAAACACAACAATGGGACGCACCACTATACAACCTTGACTGCACCTGACTGAAAATCGCGATTGCTACGAAACCATGCAATTTTCGTTAAGTTCATGTTACGGTCGAAACGCACTACGTTGAGCGTTTTCCGCGCGTTCCGGGAGGGAATCATTGGCGTCAGTGCTTTCTGTTTTGTTCTATGGACTATCAATGAATTACAGCACCACCGCACGTCGCAACACGCTCGCCGCTGCATTGTTCTCGGCCCTGATCGCCACTGCAGCCGCTCCGGCCATGGCACAGGATAAAGCCACGACGCTGGACAAAGTCACCGTCACCGGCTCGCTGATTCCGCAGACCGATATCGAAACCCAGACTCCGGTGATGTCCATCACCGCGCAGGACATCCAGACCCGCGGCTTCACCAGCGTGGCCGAAGTCCTGCAGCAGTCCTCGCTGACCACCGGCGGCCTCCAGGGCGGCCAGACCTCGGCGTCCTTCACCCAGGGCGCGGAAGCCTCGGGCATGTTCGGCCTGAATCCGGGCTACACCAAGTACCTGATCAACGGCCGTCCGATGATGTCGTACCCGGCGCTGTACAACGGCGGCGATACGTTCAACAACATCAGCGGCATTCCGATCGACATCGTCGAGCGCATTGAAGTCCTGCCGGGCGGCCAGTCGTCGCTGTACGGTTCGGACGCCATCGCCGGCGTGGTCAACATCATCCTCAAGGAACGCATGGACGGCGGCAGCATCTCCGTTCGTGGCGGCACCTACACCGAAGGCGGCGGCAACAGCGTGCGCTTCAGCGGCGCGCATGGTTTCAGCGCGTTCGATGACCGCTTCAACGCACTGGTCAACGTGCAGATCGAGTCGAGCAACCCGATCTGGGGCTACCAGCGTGACCTGACCCGCACCACCAATGCCAACGGCTACACCGCACAGCTGCCGAGCAATGATTTCGCCGTCATCGACGCCGATACCAACCGCCTGTACATGATGGACCCGAACAACTGCGCCAACGTGGCCGGCCAGTTCGGCGGTACCACGGTGCTGGGCAATCGCCCGACCGGCCAGTCGTGCGGTACCTACTTCGGCGCCGGCTACAAGACGCTGAAGAACGGCAAGGACAGCGGCCAGTTCTATTCCGCGATGACCTTCGACGTCAACGACAACCTGCAGCTGTTCGCCGACGTGCTGTACAGCAAGGAAAAGACCGAGTACACCTCCGGCTCCAGCTACCTGTGGTGGGGCACCAAGAGCGGCATGGGCGGCTTCTACGACCAGTCCTCGGGCAAGGTGGTGAACCTGCAGCGTGCATTCGCACCGGAAGACATCGGTGGCCAGGGCTACAACGACGTCCTCAACAGTGACGAGAGCCGCTCCTACCAGGTGACCCTGGGTGCGAAGGGCATGGCCGGCAACTGGGACTACAGCGCCAGCTTCACCCGCGGTGAGTACAAGCTCACCGAAAACAAGTTCATGCGTTGGAAGGACCCGATCAACAACTACTTCGCCGAACACGTCCTGGGCCCGCAGCTGGGCACCACGGCCGACGGCTGGGGCATCTACAACCCGAACTACGACGCGTTCTACTCGCCGATCTCGCCGGAAGATTTCGCCAGCTTCACCGGCTACGCGACCAACCGCAGCCGTACCTGGCAGAACCTGGGCCGCGTGCAGATCACCAACGGCTCGCTGTTCTCGCTGCCGGGCGGTGACGCCGGTTTCGCGGTCGTGGTCGAAGGTGGCAGCGAAGGCTGGGATTACTCGCCCGACCAGCGTCTGCTCGACGGCCAGGTGTGGGGTTCGTCGGCCGTGGCCGGCAATGGCCACCGCAGCAACTATGCGGTGACCTCCGAGCTGCGCATGCCGGTCCTGGAGCAGGTCACGGTGACCGCCTCGGGTCGCTACGATGCGTTCAAGATCGCCGACAACACCGTCGACAAGGCCACCTACAGCCTGGGCCTGGAATACCGCCCGATCGACAGCCTGCTGTTCCGCGGCAAGTACGGCACCGCGTTCCGCGCACCGACCCTGTCCGATGCCTTCCAGGGCAAGAGCGGGTACTACGCGGCCAACTCGACCGATTACTACCGCTGCGGCACCCTGGGTTATGCACCGGGCAATACCGCCGACTGCCGTTACCACGACAACGTCTCGGTGTACTCCGAGCGTGCCGGCAACCCGGACCTGGAGCCGATCACGGCCGACGTCTGGAACGCCGGCGTGGTCTGGGCACCGATGCCGAACCTGTCGATCTCGGCCGACTACTACAACTGGAAGATCGAGAACGAAGTCGATACGGCCAGCACCGACCAGTTGCTGCTGGCCGAGTACTACTGCCGCAACGGCCTGCCGAACGGTTCCTCGGCCAGCTGCCAGAACGTGGCGGACTGGGTCGTGCGCGACGCCGCCGGCAACCTGAGCAGCCTGTACACCCCGAAGATGAACGTGGCTCGCCAGAACCTGCAGGCCGTGACCGTCGGCTTCAAGTATCTGCAGGACATCGGCCGTTTCGGCTCGCTGCAGTTCTCGGCCAACTACACCAACATGCTCAAGCGTGAAGTGCAGTCGCAGCCGGGCGAGGAGTTCCAGGATCTGCTGGGCAACCCGATCGCGATGTGGAACTACGACAACTTCGCCAAGGTCCGCAGCGATGCGTCCGTGGGCTGGTCGGTCGACAAGTTCACCACCACGCTGTACGCGAACTACATCGGCAAGACCCCGAACTACCTGGCCGGCATCAATGGCTATGACTACGTCCACCCGGCATCGGGCAAGGCCGCAGGCAAGTGGGGTTCCTACACCACGTACAACCTGAGCGTGAACTATCGCGCACAGGACGACCTGACGCTCTCGCTGATGGTCAACAACGTGTTCAACAAGATGCCCGACGGCCAGGCTTACAGCTACCTGGGCACCTCGGGTGCGCCGTACAACACCGGCCTGTACAACGCATACGGCCGTGCCGTGTACGTCCAGGCCAAGTACGACTTCGGCAAGTAATCGCCGCAGGCAACACCGGCGACCGTGCAGGGCCCTGCCCTGCCGGTTCGCCAACCGGAACGCCCCGAAAGGGGCGTTTCGCGTTTGTGCACCTGCAACCGGCGTGATGCCCGTCCGCCTGCCTGGCTACAACGACACGTGCCGCCTCAACAGGGGCATGTGCATGTCCGACGTTTTCATGGCGCGATGCGCCTATGGGACAGGCATATGCACACCGATCTCAGTTGTTAATTACGAGCCATATTCAGCATTCACTCATTGACGAAACATAAATAAAATTTCATTTAGTCCCAGGCAATTGTTTTTCAACGCCTTTCACTTTCCGTCAACGCTCAGCGCTTATCGACGATGACCATTCAGAGAATTTCACGTTAAGCGTGTGTTACGTTCGCCGCACGCCGGTTTCAACTGAACGCAGAATGAAACCACCAAGGACGGCCGCCCAGGCCTGATACCGGTTCGTTGTTGAACGCAGTCAAGAAGTCCCATGGAAGGGAAAGCCACGACATCACTACGACACGGGGTTGCACATGTCTTGCCAAGGTAATTCGATCTCGCGTCATCCGCTTGCCGCCGCCGTTCTCACCGGCCTGCTGCTCACCAGCGCCTCCGTCTTCGCACAGGACAACGCCGCCACCAATCTCGATCGTGTCACTGTCACCGGGTCCTTGATCCCGCAGACCGAGATCGAGAACCACACGCCGGTCCTGACTGTCACCGCCGAAGACATCCAGACCCGCGGCTTCACCAGCATCTCCGAAGTCCTGCAGCAGTCTTCGCTGACCACCGGTGGCCTGCAGGGCGGCCAGACCGCCGCCTCGTTCACCCAGGGCGCTGAAGCGGCCGGCATGTTCGGCCTGGATCCGGGCTATACCAAGTACCTGATCAATGGCCGGCCGATGCTGCAGTACCCGGCGCTGTACAACGGCAGCGACGCGTTCAACAACCTCAGCGGCATTCCGATCGACATCGTCGAGCGCATTGAGATCCTGCCGGGCGGCCAGTCCTCCCTGTACGGCTCGGATGCGATCGCCGGTGTGGTCAACATCATCCTGAAAGAACGCATGGACGGCGGCGTGCTCAACGTCCGCGGGGGCGCCACCACCGAAGGCGGCGGCAACAACATCCGCGTCAGCGGTGCCAAGGGCTTCAACAGCGCCGATGACCGCTTCAATGCGCTGGTCAATGTGCAGTACGAAAAGAGCAACCCGATCTGGGGCTACCAGCGCGACCTGACCCGCACCAACAACCGCGTCGGCTACAGCGCGCAGGTGCCGGCCAACGATTTCCTGGTCTATCTGCCGGCGGACAACAACGCGTTCGTGATGATGGATCCGACCCGCTGCGCCAGCGTCGCCGGCCAGTTCGGCGGCACCACCGTGCTGGGCACCCGCGCGGCCGGCGAGTCCTGCGGTTCGGCCTACGGCGCCGGCTACCGCACACTGAAGAACGACAAGGAGAGCAGCCAGTTCTACAGCTCGATGACGTTCGATGTGAACGACAACTTCACCCTGTTCGCCGATGCGTTGTACAGCCTGGAAGAGGTCAAGTACACGCCGGGTTCGGGCTATACGTTCTGGGGCAGCGACCTGAGTTTCGGCGCGTTCTATGACCAGGACACCGATCAGTACATGAACCTGCAGCGCGCGTTCGCGCCCGAAGACATCGGGCCGAACGGCTACAAGGACATCCTCAACACCGACCGCAACAAGGCCTACCAGGTCACCCTGGGCGGGCGTGGCACCTTCGGCAACTGGGACTACAGCGCCAGCTTCAGCCGCGGCGAGTACAAGCTCACCGAGCGCGGCTTCGTGCGCTGGGCCGATGACATCGACAGCTACTTCGAAGACCGCGTGCTCGGCCCGGTGCTGGGCACCACCGATGACGGCTACAACATCTACAGCCCGAACTGGGGCGCGTTCTATTCGCAGCTGCCGGCCGGTGATTTCCAGAGCTTCACCGGCTACACCTACAACCAGAGCAAGACCTGGCAGAACCTGGGCCGCTTCCAGATCACCAACGGCTCGCTGTTCACCCTGCCCGGTGGCGATGCAGGTTTCGCCGTGGTCGCCGAAGCCGGCAGCGAAGGCTGGGACTACCGCCCGGACGAGCGCTTGATGGATGGCAGCGTGTGGGGCACCACCTCGGTAGCCGGCAATGGCCATCGCAGCAACTACGCCGTCACCTCCGAACTGCGCCTGCCGCTGATCGACTCGCTGACCGTCACCGGTTCGGGCCGCTATGACGCCTACAAGATCGCCGACAACACCGTCGACAAGGCCACCTACAGCGTCGGCGTGGAGTTCCGTCCGATCGAAAGCCTGCTGTTCCGCGGCAAGTACGGCACTGCGTTCCGTGCGCCGACCCTGCCCGATGCCTTCCAGGGCGAGAGCGGCTACTACGCCAACGGCGCGGTCGATTACTACCGTTGCGGCCAGCTCGGCTACGCCCCGGCCGATACCCTGGCCTGCCCGTACGGCAACGAATCGGTGTTCGGCGTGCAGGCCGGCAACACCGAGCTGGAACCGATCACCGCCGATGTCTGGAATGCCGGCGTGGTCTGGGCACCGATGAACAACCTCTCTGTCTCGGTGGACTACTACA
Source organism: Stenotrophomonas sp. Steno-Z10-BAI (assembly GCF_056393115.1). Taxonomy (NCBI): domain Bacteria; kingdom Pseudomonadati; phylum Pseudomonadota; class Gammaproteobacteria; order Lysobacterales; family Lysobacteraceae; genus Stenotrophomonas; species Stenotrophomonas sp. Steno-Z10-BAI. The sequence continues at coordinate 317,632 of NZ_JBWJOZ010000001.1, forward strand.
ACTGGAAGATCGACAACGAAGTCGACACCCTGAGCTCGGACCAGCTGCTGCGCGCGGAATACTACTGCCGCAATGGCCAGGGCAACCCGACCTCGGCCAGCTGCGAGAACGTCGCGGACTGGATCACCCGCGATGCCGCCGGCAACATCGAGCAGATCTTCACGCCCAAGCTCAACGTCGCGCGCCAGAACCTGCAGGCCCTGACGGCCAGCTTCAAGTACGTGCAGGACATCGGCCGCTTCGGCTCGCTGCAGTTCGCCAGCAACTACACCAACATCCTCAAGCGCGAGCTGCAGCCGCAGCCGGGCGATGACTACCTGGATCTGCTGCGCGACCCGTATGCGATGTGGTACTACGACGCCTACGCCAAGGTCCGTACCGATGGGTCGGTGGGCTGGGCCAAGGACCGCTGGACCACCACGCTGTACTTCAACTACATCGGCAAGACGCCGAACTACATGTCCTACCTGGGCGAGAGCTTCGACTACGTCCACCCGTCCGGTTACAAGGCTGGCAAGTGGGGCTCGTACACCACCTACAACCTGAGCGTGAACTACCGGGCGTTGGACAACCTCACCCTCTCGGTGATGGTCAACAACGTGTTCAACAAGATGCCCGACGGCCAGGCCCACAGCTACGCCGGCAACATCGCCTCGCCGTACAACAGCAGCATCTACAACCCGTACGGCCGCGCGGTGTATGTGCAGGCCAAGTACGATTTCGGCACCAAGACCAACTGAGCCGCCCCCAGGGATGACACCCCCAAGCCCTGCCGCAAGGCGGGGCTTTTCCTTGGCCGCCCGGGGCCAGGGCCACGTCCGCAGTTGACCGGATCGGGCCTCTTGCCATCGGCCATGACCTTCGACACCCTTGCAGGCCGGGCCAGCGGCGTATCGTCTGGCCCACAGGCCCTTCCGGGCCATTCCTGCATGACTTTCCGGCCTGGAGGCCAATCACGTGATCGCTCGTACACCCAAACTGGTACTGCTGACCCTGGCCGTTTCGGCCGCGCTGGTCGGCTGCGGCAAGAACGAAACCCCGGCCACGGACAGCGCAGCCTCCACCGCCGCGCCGGCGGCCCCCGCCGCCACCGAGTACACGCTCGACGAGAGCAAGCTGCCGGCCTACAACGCCTTCCACCCGTCCGATCTGGACACCAGCATGGACGCCTGCGGAGCGTTCGGTGACTACGTCAACAGCAAGTGGCTGGCCGCCAATGAGATCCCGGCCGACCGCACCAGCTGGGGCGCCTTCACCATCCTGGACGAGCGCTCGGTCGCCGTGCAGCACCAGCTCGCCGAGCAGGTCGCGGCGGTCAAGAACCCGGCCGGCATCGAAAAGATCGTCGGCGACTTCTGGGCCACCGGCATGGACGAAGCCAAGATCAATGCCCAGGGCATCGAGCCGATCAAGGCCGAACTGACCGCCATCGACGGCCTGCAGGACAAGGACGCGATCGCCAACTACCTGCGCACCAGCGCGGCCAAGGGCGAGAACGTGCTGTTCGGCTTCGGCCCGGAAGCGGACTTCAAGAATTCCAGCATGAACCTGGCCTACGCCAGCCAGGGCGGCCTCGGCCTGCCCGACACCACTTACTACACCGACGCCAAGAACGCCGACAAGCTCAAGGCCTACCAGGCCCATGTCGCCAAGGTGCTGGAACTGGCCGGCGTGGCCACGGCCGATGCCGAGAAGCAGGCCGCCGATGTGGTCAAGTTCGAAACCCGCCTGGCCAAGGCCTCCAAGTCCAGCGTCGAGCTCTCGCGCGATGTCTCGCTGTTCTACAACCCGGTCACCGTGGCCGATGCGGACAAGCTGACCCCGAACTTCAGCTGGACCGAGTTCTTCAAGGCCCAGGGCATCGCCGCGCCGGAGAAGTTCTCGCTGGCCATGCCGAGCTTCCACCAGGAAGTGAGCAAGGCGCTGGGCGACACCGACCCGTCGGTGTGGCGCGCCTACCTGCGCTTCCACACCGTGGACGGCGCCTCGCCGTACCTGGCCGATGCCTTCGTCAACGAGAACTACAACTTCTACGGCAAGACCCTGAACGGTCAGAAGGAGCAGAAGCCGCGTTGGAAGCGCGTGCTGGGCACCATCGAAAACGATGCCGGCGATGCGTTCGGCCAGCTGTACGTCAAGGTCGCTTTCTCGCCGGAAGCCAAGGCCAAGATGGAAGAACTGGTCAAGAACCTGGCCGCCTCGCTCAAGGAGCGCATCCAGGGCCTGACCTGGATGAGCGACGAGACCAAGGCCAAGGCGATCGCCAAGTGGGAAACCTTCACCCCGAAGATCGGCTACCCGGACAAGTGGCGTGACTGGAGCGGCCTGACCACCGGTCGCGACAGCTACCTGGGCAACGTGCGCGCGGCGAACGAATTCAATTACAAGTTCGCGCTGTCCAAGATCGGCCAGCCGGTGGACAAGACCGAGTGGGGCATGACCCCGCAGACGGTCAATGCCTACTACAACCCGCTGCAGAACGAGATCGTGTTCCCGGCCGCCATCCTGCAGCCGCCGTTCTTCGACCCCAAGGCGGATGATGCGCTGAACTACGGCGGCATCGGTGCGGTGATCGGCCACGAAATGACCCACGGTTATGACGACCAGGGCAGCCGCTTCGGGCCGACCGGCAACTTCGAGAACTGGTGGACCGATGCCGACACCAAGAACTTCAGCGGCCTGACCGGCAAGCTGATCAAGCAGTTCGATGGCTACAAGGTGGATGGCCAGCCGGTCAACGGCAAGCTGACCCTGGGCGAGAACATCGCCGACCTGGGTGGCCTGGCCACCGCCTACGATGCCCTGCAGAAGGCCTCGGCCGGCAAGGAAGACCCGAAGGTCGACGGCTTCACCCGCGACCAGCGCTTCTTCTTCAACTGGGCCACCGTGTGGCGCACCAAGTACACCCCGGAGAACATGAAGGTCCGTCTGGCGACCGACCCGCATGCCCCGGCGCAGTTCCGTGCGATGGGCGCCCCGTCGAACCTGCCGACCTTCGCCGCTGCGTTCCAGTGCAAGGCCGGTTCGCCGATGGTGCGCGCAGGCGACCAGCAGGTGGTGATCTGGTAAACCATCGCGCCCACGCGTGAGGTGATGCGTGCAAAGGCCCGGGATCTCCCGGGCCTTTGCTTTTGCGGCGCATGCTCCCCATCACGCTCGTTTCGCTTTGCTTGGTACACTCGCGCGATCCCAATCCTGCTGGATTCGCTTTACATGTCCAACCTCCGTCCGCTCGCCATTGCCCTGGGCCTGAGCCTGGCCTCCCTGGTCATCGCACACGATGCGCACGCCGCGCCGAAGAAGAAGGCCGCCGCCCGCGCGCCGGCCGTCAGCGCCCAGTGCAGCGACTTCTACGAGGCCACCAACGCGACCTGGCTGAAAGCCAATCCGGTGCCGCAGACCGGTGCCACCACCGCACTGGGCCAGCTGGCCGACCGCGCGCGCCAGCAGCAGCGTGAACTGCTGGATGGGGCGATGACCGCACCGCAGGGCAACGTGCAGAAGCTGCTCGGCGACTTCTGGGCCAGCGGCCTGGACGAGGCCGCGGTGGAAGCCGACGGTTCCAACCCGATCGCCCCGTTGCTGACCCGCATCAACGCGATCAAGAAGGCCAAGGACGTGCCGGCCTCGATCGCCGCGCTGCACCAGGTCGGCATCCCGGTGGCCTTCAACTTTGCCCCGGACGTGGACCTGAAGGCGCTGGACCGCCACATCGGTTACTTCATGCAGGGCGGCATGGGCCTGCCGGACCCGGCGTTCTATACCCGTACCGATGCCGACACCGTCGCGCTGATGGCGCGCTACCGTACTTACGTCAAGCAGGTGCTGGCGCTGACCGGTACCCCGGCTGACAAGCTCGATGCCGAATCGCAGTCGGTGATCGCGCTGGAGACCGAGCTGGCGCGCAATGCGCAGTCGCTGGCCGGCATCAACAATCCGTTCAACAACTACGCGCCGATCTCCACCAAGGAGCTCAACAGCCGTTACCGCAACCTGCAGCTGGAGGCCTTCCTGAAGGCACAGGGCGTCAATGACGACCTGGTCTCGCTGTCCGATCCGGCGCTGTTCAAGCAGCTCGACGGCATGGTCACCCGGCTCAAGCCGGAACAGTGGAAGGTCTACCTGCGCTGGCGCGTGGGTGATGCGATGGCCCCGTACCTGTCCAAGGCCTACCGCGATGCCGAATTCGAATTCCGTGGCCGTGTGATGCGTGGCCAGACCCTGCCGCCGGCGCGCTGGGAGCAGGTGCTGGATGCGATCAACGTGGCTGCCGGCCCGATGGTCGGCCGCGAATATGCGGCCAAGCACCTGTCGGCCGACGACCGTCGCAAGGCAGCGCTGGTCGTGGACAAGATCCGCGAAGTGCAGATCGATGCGGTCAAGCGCAGCACCTGGATGAGCGATGAGGCCAAGACCGAAGCACAGGCCAAGCTGGCTGCGCTGAAGATCGAGATCGGCACCCCGCTGCGCGATCTGGACTACACGGTGCAGCCGATGGGCCGCGGTAGCTTCGGCGGCAACATGCTGATCGCCTCCACCTGGCGCCACCGCGAGGAAATGAAGCGCATCGGCAAGGGCAACGCCGACCGCCGCTGGGACGTGCTGCCGCAGCAGCCGGCACTGGCGTATGACATCGCGCAGAACCGCCTGATCGTCACCGCCGCCGTGCTGCAGGGCCCGGTGTTCAATGCCAAGGGCGATACCGCCGACCTGTTCGGCAGCTACGGCGCGCTCGTCGCGCACGAACTGACCCGTGCGATCGACGCCAAGGGCGCGCTGGTGGATGCCAAGGGCGAACTGCGCAGCTGGTGGACCCCGGCCGACAAGACCGCCTGGACCCTGTTCGGCAACCGCGTGGCCGCGCAGTACAGCGGCTACGACTACCCGGGCGTGAAGGGTGCCAAGGTCAACGGTGAACTCACCCGCGAAGAGAACCTGGCCGACCTGGCTGGCCTCGAACTGGCGTGGGAGGCTTACAAGGCTGTCGAACCGGCCGCCAAGCCGGCTGCCCAGCAGGGCTTCTTCCGTGGCTGGGCGAGCCTGTGGCCGCAGCAGCTCTCGCCGAACGTCGCCGCCCAGCGCCTGACCTCGGACATCCTGGCCCCGGGCCGCTGGCGCACGAATGGCCCGCTGTCCAACCTGCCGGCCTTCGGCGCCACGTTCACCTGCAAGCCCGGCCAGCCGATGCAGCGCGTGGACAACGACCAGATCAAGGTCTGGCGCTGAGTCTGGCTATGTAGCAAACGAAAAGGGCGCCCACTGGGCGCCCTTTTCCTTTAACGGGGACGGAGGTGGTTATTAACTACCTCCGTCCCTGTTATTTGCTGTTATTTGCCTTACTTGATGCTGCGCAGGTGGTTGGGACGCTTCGGCGGGCCCGGCGGACGTCGGTTGTTGAACGGTGGTTGGCCGCGCCAGTAGCGGATCAACAGCCAGCCGAACAGCATGCCGCCCAAGTGCGCGAAGTGGGCCACGCCCGGCTGCCAGCCGGTGGCGCCCAGCATCAGTTCCATCGCGCCGAACACGATCACGAAGGTACGTGCCTTCATCGGGATCGGCGGGAACAGCAGCATCACCCGCTGGCTGGGGAACAGCATGCCGTAGGCCAGCAACAGGCCGAACACGCCACCCGAAGCACCCAGCACCGTGGCCGGGTCGGCCAGCATCATGCCGACCAGCAGCTGGCACAGGCCGGCGCCGGCGACGCACACCAGGTAATAGGTGAGGAAGCGTTTTTCGCCCCAGGTCTGTTCCAGCGGCGCACCGAACATGAAGAGCGCGAGCATGTTGAAGAACAGATGGCCGAAGCTGCCATGCAGGAAGCCATAGGTCAGCAGCTGCCAGGGCTGGAAATTGCCGCCCGGCGAGAACGGATCGAAGCCGCCCCCCAGAGGCTGCAGCATGAAGGGCTCGAACGTGGCATTGCCAAGCAGGAACGGCTGCTGCAGCAGGAACAGCAGGGCATTGGCGATCAGCAACGCTTTGGTGACAGTGGGCAGGCGCGGAAACATGAGGGCATCCTTTGGAACTGCGCCCATCATAGCCGCAGCACCCGGCCGCGATCTGCGCGCCAGCGCGGGCATTCAACGCGCAGGCAGCGTCAGCCCGGTCCCCACAGGGCGGCATCCAGATCATTGGCACCGGCCACCGGCATGCCCTTGACCCGCCCCCGCTCGATCGCCACGCCCTCGGCGCGCAGCCGCTGGCTCTGTTCTTTCCACCCGGCCGAGCCTTCCGGCATCGCGATGCGCCCGTCCGAGCGCAGCACGCGGTGCCACGGCAGTTCCGGGTCGTCATTCATGCCAAGCACGCGTGCGGTCAGCCGCGCCCTGCCCGGCAGCCCGGCCTTGGCGGCGACCTGGCCATAGCCCATCACCTGCCCGCGCGGAATCGCCCGGATCACCGCCAGAATCCGTGCACGCGCCTGCGCCGCCGGGTCATCGCCCACGGCGGCCGCATTCACGCGCGGACCCGGCTGACCAGCAGCACGCCGAGCAGGACCAAGGCCGTGCCGAGGATCTGCCACGGCCCCATGGGTTCGTCGAGCAGCCATAGACTCATCACGATGGTGGAGACCGGACCGAGCATACCCACCTGGGCGGCCAGCGACGAACCGATCCGCTTCACCGCCAGCATGATCGCCATCACCGGCAGCACCGTGCAGACCGTGGCATTGATCAGCGACAGCCAGTACACCGGCGTGGGCGCCTGGCCCAGCGCGGCCATCGGGTGGAGCACCGCGAAGTGCAGCACGCACAGCACGCAGGCCACGCAGCTGGCATAGGCGGTCAGGCGGATCGCACCGATCCGGGCCACCACCTGGCCACTGCCGAACAGATACAGCGCATAGCTCAGCGCGCTGGCGAACACCAGCGCACTGCCCAGCACGATGCGCCCGCCTTCCAGCTGCAGGTCATGCCCGAAGGCCAGCAGGACGCCGAGATAGCTGAGCACCAGCGCCGCCACCTGCCAGCGACCGGGGCGCTTTTTCAGCAGGACCAGGCTGATCAGCAGCACCAGGGTCGGGTTCAAGTACAGGATCAGCCGTTCCAGTGTCACGCTGATGTACTGCAGGCCCTGGAAGTCCAGCAGGCTGGACAGGTAGTAACCGGTGAAGCCCAGCCACACCACCCGCCCGCAGTCGCCCCACGACAGCGCCGGCGCGCGCCGGGCCGACCACACCGCCAACACCGCGAACAGCGGAAAGGCCATCAGCATCCGCAGCGCGAGCAGCGTGGTGGCGTCCACGCCATGCCGATAGGCGAGTTTGACGATGACAGCCTTGCCCGAGGCAGCGATCGCGCCGATCGCGGCCAGTGCGATACCGCCGGCGGCGATGCGGCTGGAGGACGTGGGCAGCGAGGAGGCGGGAGAGGACATCAGGACGGCGGACAGCCGCACGGAGGCGGCTGGGCAGCAGGTGGGGCGGCCATTGTCGCATGCGTGGCGGCACTCCCGGATCCCTGCTGCGGCTGCGGCAGGTGCACGCCGCTGATGCGCGTTCAGCGCATCAGTACGACTTCTTCTGCGGAGGTTGGATGGATCGCCACGGTGTCGTCGAACTGGGCCTTGGTCACACCCATCTTCACCGCCAGCGCGAACCCCTGCAGGATTTCATCCGCAGACTCGCCCAGCAGGTGCACGCCGACCACGCGCTCGTCCTCGCCCACGCACACCAGCTTGAACAGGCTGCGCTGGGTACCGTCAGCCAACGCCTGCAGCATCGGGCGGAAGTTGCTGCGATACACGCGCACATCGCCGTATCTCGCACAGGCCTCTTCTTCGCTCAGCCCCACCGCGCCCAGGGCCGGATGCGAGAACACCACACTGGCCACGTTTTCATAGTCCATCTTCGCCTGGGGCTGGCCACCGAACAGGCGGTCCATCAGCTTGCGCGCCGCGGCGATCGCCACCGGGGTCAGGCCAACCTTGCCGGCGATGTCGCCCACCGCATGCACGCTGGGTACCGCGGTGGTCTGCCACGCGTCGACCTCGACCTCGCCCTTCTCACCGACCACCACACCCACGGCCTCCAGCCCGAGATCGGCACTGTTACCGCGCCGGCCAGTGGCGAAGAACACGGCATCGAAGTGACCATCGGCGGGCCCGTCGTGCCCGAGCGCCACCACCGCATCACCATCACGCTGCAACTCACGCAGGCGATACCCGAAATGGAGCTGGACGCCCTGATGGCGAAGATTATCGGCGAGCTGTCCGGTCAGTTCCGCATCGAAGCGCTCCAGCAACCGTTCACCACGGACCAGCAGGGTCACGCGGCTGCCGAGCGCCTGCAGCAGCCCGGCCAGCTCCACTGCGATGTAGCCACCGCCCACGATCGCGACCCGCTCCGGCGCACTGCACAGATTGAAGAAATCATCGGAGACCAGGCCCAGTTCGGCACCGGGAATGTCCGGGCGCTGGGGATGGGCACCGGTTGCGATCAGAATGTGCGCGGCGCTGATCCGTACACCATCGCTGCACTCCACGGTGTGCGCATCCACGAGGCGGCCACGACGCGGCACCCGTACCACCTTGTTTTCATCCAGGCGCTTGAGATAGCTGGCATGGATGTTGGCAATGTACGCCTGGCGATGTACCACCAGCTCTTTCCAATCCAGTGATGGGCGCACCGGCACATCGAATCCCATCGCTGCAGCCAGGCCGATGCGTCCGGACAGATCGGCGGCGAGCCACATCGCCTTCTTCGGCACGCAGCCGACATTGACGCAGGTGCCGCCGAGCTCGCCCGGCTCCAGCATCGCTACCCGCTGGCCGTGCTGCGCGGCGCGGAACGCCGCGGCCAGGCCGCCGGAACCACCGCCCAGCACGATCAGGTCATAGTCGTATTGCTTCGTCATTGGCATCGCTCAACTCGGTAAGGGGCAGGATCGATCACCGGCGCGCGGCCGTTGATCAGGTCTGCCATCAACTGGCCGGTGCCGACGCTCATGCTCCTGCCCAGCATGCCACGACCGGCTGCGATCCAGACGTGAGGGTGCGCGGCACCGCCGTGTCAGGCCCGGCGCAACGGCGGCCACTGCAGATAGGTCATCGCGCGCCAGATCCACTCCAGCGGCCCGAACCGGAAGTACCGCAGCCACGCATGGCTGATCGCGAGCTGCAGGGCGAACAGCGCCAGCGCGAACGGGATCTGCCACAGCCGCGGCATCGTTTCGAACGCGCCCCATCCATAGCCATAGAACACCCAGGTACAGACCAGCGACTGGCCGATGTAATGCGTGAGCGCCATCCGCCCCATCGGCGCCAGCATCTGCAGGCGTGCGCGCCAGTGCACGATCCAGGCCAGATAGCCCAGGCACATCAGCAGCCCGGCCAGTGCACTGATCGCATACGCCACGCCGCTGCGCAGATCCAGCGTGCCAGGTGCCTGATAGGGGTGCCAGATCGCACTGCCCAGCATCAGCACCAGCCCGACCGGCAATGCGATCCAGCGCAGCCGTGCATACAGCCGCGCAAACCGCTCGGGTTCGGCCAGCGCGCCACTGCGCGCGAACCAGCTGCCGATCAGGAACATGCCCAGCACTTCCGGACCGATCACGAAGATGCCCGACAGCATCGCGCCGAGATCACGCAGGCGCTGTCCCACCGCCTGCCCCCAGCTGCCATGCGCGTACGCCTGGCGCTGCAGCTCGATCGTGCGTTGGGCCTGGGCGATGGCCTCGCGCAGCGGTTCCTGCGTGTGCTCCATGCTGGCCATCCAGCTCATCAACGCCCCCAGCACCAGCACCAGGGCGGCAGCGCCCAGATAGCTGATCGCGCCCATCGCGGGCAACCAACTGCGCGGCGCCTCGCGGCAGGCGAGCAGCAGCAGCGAGATCAACGCGTAGATCACCAGGATGTCGCCGGACCACACCAGCACCGCGTGGCACAGGCCGATCAGCAGCAGTGCCGCGCTGCGGCGCAGATAGAACGGTGCGAATGCGCGACCGGCCGCGTCGGCGCGCTGCGCCATGACCGAGAACCCCGCGCCGAACAGCAGCGAGAACAGGGTGAAGAACTTGCCCTGGACCAGCACGTAGATGGCCGCATCGGCCCAGTAGTCCGCGCCCTGCCAATGCGGATCGATGCCGGTGAAGGACAGGTCCAGCGGACCGCTGAAGGCCTCCATGTTCATCAGCAGGATGCCCAGCAGCGCGAACCCGCGCAGGATGTCGATGACGGCGATGCGCTCGTGGGCACCCACCGGCTGCAAAGGAGAAGAAGCTGCGTTCACAGGCAATCCGCTGACCAGGCCCGCCATTATGCCGTGCGCGCGGGGGCCTGCCGCACGAACGAAAACGGCCCGCCGAAGCGGGCCGTTGGATCAACGAGGGGTTGCAGCACTCAGTGCTGGTGGCCGCCGTCGCCGTGCACGTGGCCGTGCTCGATTTCTTCCTTGCTGGCTTCGCGCACGTCAACGATCTCCACGTTGAAGTGCAGGTCCTTGCCGGCCATCGGGTGGTTCAGGTCGACATCGACCACGCTCATGCCGACCTTCTCGACGGTGACCGCGCGCGGGCCAAAGTTGGTCTGCAGCACGACCTGCTGGCCCGGCACCAGCTTGCTGGTGCCGAAGTGCTTCTTGGGCACGCGCTGGGTCAGGCCTTCGCGGCGCTCGCCGTAGGCATCGGTCGCCTTCACGTCCACCTCGAAGGTGGCGCCGGCTTCCTTGTCCATCATGGCGTTTTCCAGGCCCGGGATGATGTTGCCGTGGCCGATCAGGATCGCCAGCGGATCACGGTCCTTGGAGCTCTCGATCGGCTCCTGGCCCTGCTCGGCGACGGTGTAATGGAAACGGACGACGCGGTCTTTTTCGATCTTCATGCGCAACTCTGGTCTGGAGACTGCCGAGGGCAGACGGGTGAGGCGGGTTGTGGCCTGCCGGATACGCCGCCATCATGACGGCCTTCTAAGGTCGCGCATTATCCGGACAACATGCACATGACGCCAGTTTCGCGCCTGACCCGCCTGCCCGGCCGCCTGGCCCTGCTGGCGATCATCGCCCTGCTGAGCGCCTGTGGCGGCGGCAAGACCACCCGCCCGGCCCCGCCGCCCGCCTCCACCCAGGTATGGCCCAGCGTGGCCCCGAACGACCCGCAGGCCGCCAACGCAGTGCTGATGCGCGCCATCGGCCTGGTGGGCACGCCCTACCGTTACGGCGGCAACACCCCGGAATCCGGCTTCGACTGCAGCGGCCTGGTCGCCTATGTCTACCGCGAGATGCTTGATCTGCGCCTGCCGCGCACCTCGCGCGATCTGGCCGCCGTGCAGGGGCCGAAGATCGATCCCAAGCGCCTGGCGCCGGGCGATCTGGTGTTTTTCGGCAACAAGGGCAATGTCTTCCATGTCGGCATCTATGTTGGTGAAGGCCGCTTCGTGCACGCCCCCAGCACCGGCGGCACCGTCCGGCTGGACTCGCTCGGCGGTCCCTACTGGAAGGACCACTACACGGGGGCGAAACGCGTCCTTAACTAACCTGAACAGGGGTAAGGTCCAAATTTGTGACGAACATCACATAGTTGTAAACGAAAAATTAACGGAATTTGTACCTAATCACTGCGCTTACACGGCATCATCACCCATCGTTTTTATTCAGTGACCGCCGCGTGACGACAGACGACCTGACGTGCAAAGGCCAGACCGCCGCCATCCGGCGACGCGCCCGCCCCGCTTTCCTCGCTGCAGCACTCTGCCTGGCCAGCCTTCCGGCCTGGGCGCAGTCCGCACCGACGACCGCTCCCGAGGTTGCTGCTTCCCCCGTCACTGTCACCCCCGATTCTTCCGCGCCGGCCAAGCCCAAGGCTGATGCGCCGGCCCGCAGCAAGGCCGATGCCGCTGCCAGCGCCACCCTCGCCGCCCTGCTTCCGCACCTGGCCGCCAACGACACCATCCCGCTCATGGACCGCTCGGCGATGTTCGCCGGTGATCTGAGCCGCCTGCTCGCCAACTACGACGCCAGCACCGGCGCCATTACCGTGGCCGGCGACGCCGCCGAAAACGGCAAGGTCCAGTCCCTGCTGCGCCGTGCGATGACCCTGCTCGGCACCCCGTACCGCTGGGGTGGCACCTCGCCGGACAGTGGTTTCGACTGCAGCGGCCTGGTCGGCTATGTATTCCGCACTGCGCTGGGCGTGGAACTGCCGCGCGTGTCGCGCGAAATGGCCCATGACGGCGCGGCCGAACTGATCAACGACCGCAACGCCCTGGCGGCGGGCGACCTGGTGTTCTTCGGCCGCAAGGGCCGGGTCGACCACGTCGGCATCTATGTCGGCGAAGGTCGCTTCCTGCATGCCCCGAGCACCGGCAAGGATGTCCGCGTCGACAGCCTGGTCAGCGGCTACTGGGGCGGCAAGTTCATGCAGGCCCGCCGCGTCGATCTCTGACGCGCCCTGCTGAACCGATGGATCGAAGGCCGCTGCCCCGCAGCGGCCTTTTTCGTTGGGCGCGGCGATGGCCGCTGACCGGCCCAACCCGCGTTCCTTTCTCTGTCACCGCCTGTTTTCCAGCGGGCGACACGCCCGGCGCACGCGCGCCGCGGCGGGGGACGGACCCGGACGTGGGGCGGCACGTCCTGGGCAACCGATCAGGCAGCAGACACCGCCCGTGATCCTCGTCGACAAGGTGACGCATGGCGGCTGTCCCCGATTTTCCTGCCCGGTGTGTGATCTGGTTTGGGCAACCCCTCGCGCTTGAACGGGCGACGCTGGCTGCGGCCGGCTGGCAGGTGCGCGGCGTCGCCCCCGAGCAGTGCGCCGGCATCGGCATGCGTGGCAGCGATCAGGTCGTCGGCCTGCTGGACCTTCGTACCGTGGTCCCGGCCAACCTGGCCCACCTGCAACAGCTGCTGGTCGACCACCGCCACATGAGCCTGCTGGCGTTGTTGCCGGCCGCTCCGCTGCGCGCCTCGCCGGTGCTGGATGCGCTGCTCGCCGCCTGTGTGGATACCTACACCGCCCCGATCGATCTGCCGCGCGTCGTGCAGCGACTGCAGCAGCTGGCGGGCGCCGAACCCCTGCCCGCGCCCCATGGCCCGCAGTCCCTGATCGGCGACAGCGCGGTCCTGCAGGTCACCCGCGCGGCCATCCGCAAGTACGCACCGGTAGACCTGCCGGTACTGATCACCGGCGAAACCGGCACCGGCAAGGAACTCGCGGCACAGGCACTGCACGCGCTGTCCGCGCGCCACGCGCGTCCCTTCCTGGCGGTGAACTGCGGCGCCATCCCGGCCGCGCTCATCCAGTCCGAGCTGTTCGGCCACGAGCGGGGCGCCTTCACCGGTGCGGCAACGCGGCGCCTGGGCCTGTTTGAATCGGCCAGTGGCGGCACCGTATTCCTGGACGAGATCGGCGACCTGCCGCTGGATGCGCAGACCAATCTGCTGCGTGTACTGCAGGAAGGCACCGTCGAACGCGTCGGCAGCAACCGGCCGCTGGCGGTGGATGTGCGTGTGTTGGCCGCCACCCACGTCGATCTTGAAGCCGCGGTCGAACAGGGCCACTTCCGGCGCGATCTGTTCTATCGGCTCAACGTGCTGCGCCTGCCCCTGCCACCGCTGCGCGAGCGCGGCAGCGATATCGCGATGCTGGCCCAGCATTTTCTCGCCAGCTTCCGGCATCGCCACGTCACCCGGGCGCGTGGCTTCACCGCCGATGCCGTCCAGGCGCTGGAGCGCTTTGCATGGCCGGGCAATGTGCGCGAGCTGCTCAACCGGGTGCAGCGTGCAGCGATCGTCAGCGATGCCGAACTGATCACCGCCGCGGATCTGGAGTTGAGCCAGCCGCTGCTGCCCATCACCGCGCACGGCCTGCACGGCGCAAAGCAGGTCGCCGAACGCGAGACCCTGCTGCATGCCCTGCGCCAGAACGACTTCAACATCGCCGCCTGCGCCCGCCACATGCAGGTCTCGCGGGTGACTGTCTACCGGCTGTGCCGCAAGCACCAGCTGGCGCTCCCCGAACTGCGCTGACCCCTGGACGGTGGCGTAGCCCCCTGCGCAGCGCGCCTACAAGCTGTACGGCACCTTGAAGGCCAAGGTGAAGTCCGGTGCATCCGGGGTCAGGCCGATGCCCAGCAGGCTCACCAGCGTGGTTTTCTGGTTGAGGGCGTAGGTGATGCCCAGGTTGAGCGTGCCCGCGTTGGCGTCACTGCCGATCACCTTCAGCCACTGGCCGTTCTTGTAGCGCGTGGAGGCGCGCGCGCTCAGCTTGTCGCTGAAGGAGATGCTCAGGCTGGTGCGCTCGTTGAACGCGAACGCTACGCCGGCACCGAAGTAATACGAACCGCCCAGCTTCACATCCCCCGGGTTGGTGGTGTCCGGGTTCGCATCGATGTCATCGAAGCTGCGCGGGAAGGAATGGATGTAACCGATGTTGGCGAACAGGATCGCCGGATCGGCGGTCTTCACTGCGGACAGCCCGACGTTGGCCTGCCACACCCCGTTGCCGGTGGGCTGCTGCTCGGGCACGGCGAAGCGGATGAAGTCATCGTCGTCGCGCTCGAGCACCTTCCAGTCCAGCCCATACGGTGCACGCCCGGTCGGCGCGGTCGCGCCCACGGTCAGCACGGTTTCCGGCAACCGCCCACGCTCGGCGAACAGCCGATAGTTGGCGCTCACGCCAACATCGCCAATGCCGTTGCCGGTCGTCTCTTCCTGCGCGATGGCCGCAGCAGATCCGCCGGCACCGCCCTTCTGGAACACGGTCTTGCGAGCCAGGTAGGGCACATCCAGGTTCAAGGTAAGGCGTGGACTGACACCCCAGCGCGCGGCCAGGTTGTACGTCAGCGTGTCCGACTCGACGTTCTCGATGGCGATGTTGCCCAGGAAGATCGCATCCAACGCCAGGAAGCCGTTGAGGCTGAGCTGCTTGCGGTCATAGCGCGCGTAGGACAGGCTGTTTTCGATCGTGAAGCGGCGACTGAACAGCGCGGCCTGCTGCTGTTTGACGTCATCCACGCTGCGCCGCGATTCCTGTTTGGCCTGCTGCGCTTCGGCCGCCGAGCTGGCGTAACCATCGGCGCTGGCCGGTGCGGCGGGCGTGCCAGCCGGCAGGGCCTGTTGAGGTGGAGGTGCGGCACCGGCGACCGGCGCGGTCTTGCCGGTCAACCGCGCCTGCATGGCCTGCACCTGCATGTCCAGCTCGCGCAGGCGGCGTACTTCCTGCGCGTAGTTGGCCTTGAGGCTTTCCAGCTGCGCCATCAACGCCTTGACGTCGGCTGCGTCATCGGGCGCCGGCTGTTGCGCCTGTGCCTGGGCGGACGCAGCCGCCATGAGTGCCAGCGCCGCCAGCGCCAGCGGTGTTGCGCGGATCATCGTGTGCATTGCCTTGGCCCACTGTTGTGTTGTCGCTCCCCCTGCCGTGCCGCAAGATCACTGGCCCGGCCCCATGCCTACCCCGCGTACCAGCGTCATCGCCTGCGCCACGTTCTGATTGAGCGGAACGTTGTTGGCCAGCGACTGCCGGACAAGGTCGATCTGCAGCCGGTTGGTCACCGACTGTCCATCACTGCCCAACACGATGCTCTGCCCGACGCTGCCGTTGCGGATCCACTGCTGGACCGCACCCACGCCCTCGATCTGCAGCTGCACCTTGGCCGTGTTGCCCTCCAGCTGGGCCAGCGCGCTGACGCCGCCCTGCTGCACGCTGGCCAGGTTCACCCCTTCGCCGGTGGGCGCAGGTGCGGTGCCATCACGTACGGTGAGCTGGGTGGCGTTGCTGGCCAGGTTGCCGTCACCGGCCACCTGGATGCTCTGACTCAGGCCAGCCACGTTCTGCAGGCCGCTGGAATCCACGCTGCGCCCGGGTGTCACCGGCAGCGGTGCATCGGCAGCGGTCACACTCACGCTCGGTGCGAAGCTGATCTTCGGTGTGCTGCCGCCGTGGCTGAAGTCCATGCCCAGCTTCAGCGCGCTCTGTGCGGACTGCCCGCCGGCGGTCTGCCATTGCGAGACCATGGTGACGCCGAACCACGCCACGGTGTTGCCACCGACCGTGTAGCGGCCCCGCATGAGGTTCAATTCCGGATCGGGGATCTCGCTCAATCCCTTGCCGGGCCGGCTCTCGTCGGCATGCGCCGGCGCGATGCCCAGCAGGGCAAGCAGCACGATGCCGGGCGTCCAGGTTGCGATGTTCATGGTGCCTCCTTAAAACAGATCGGCATGGGTGAATCCGAAATCGACCAGTTCCGCATCGGTGATCGGCCCCTGCCTGGCGTACAGCGAACGGGCACTCGGCCGTTCACCGGGCTGCAGCAGCACCGTGTTGCGATCGAAGTCACTGCCGATCACGACAAACACGGCGCGCGACGGCCACGCCTGGAGAAATTCGCTGACGGGAATGCTGCGGTTGCCCAGGATCGGGTCGGCGACATCCACCAGATCGCCGCGGACCTGTTTGAGGACCACGAAGTGGCGGAAGCCCCGCACATCCATCAACACCAGCCCGGGCACGCGCAGTGAGCGCAGGCGCTCTTCATTGACGCGGTAGCCGCGCCCACGCATGCCCATCGATTCGACGTAACGCTTGATGTCCAGCAGCGAGAAACCGCGCTGGTGGACCAGTTGTGGATCCGAGACCCCCATCATCCCTTCGATCACCGTGCTCTCATCGGCCTCCAGGTGGTAGGCGTAGCGCAGGATCGTGGCCAGGGCAGCTGCGCCACAGCTGTAATCGGTGTGTTGCCGTACGACATTGCGGAAGCGCCGTTCCTGCATGCTCTCCACGCGCTGGGTGAGGACCGCCCCGTTGGGCAGCACACCACTGAAGCCGACGTCGCCGGCACGCACGATGCCCATCGGCATCATCAGCACCGACAAGGCCCACACCAGCACCCACGTGCGCATACGACTGGACATGTAGTACTCCGGCTCAGGAAGGAGCCCCTGCCCCAAGGGGGAGAAGGGACAGGGGCTCCCGGGGAGCCCGGTCATTGGCGGATGACCGGGTTTGTTGCGCTCAACGCGTACTGCTTGCGAAAACGGACAGACTTACTGTTCCGGACCGCCGCCACCACCGCCGCCGGTCGAGGGCTGTGCAACCGCCAGGGCCAGACTGTTGGCCTGCAGGTTGCCGGTACCGGAGGCCACGTTCACCCCGATGTTGCCGGAGGCGCCGGAGAACGCACTGCCGGACAGCGCCGCGGTGTTGGTCGCATCCACGTTCACCCAACGGGTGGTGGAGACGGTGCCGCTCAGGCTCGCGTAGAGATCGGCCACGCCCAGTTCAACGAACTGGCTGGTGCCGCGCTCATCGGTATCGAACGCAATGCCGCCCACGCCCGGACGATTCGGGTTGGCGGTGGCATTCTGGATATCGCTATCCATGTCGATATGACCGGTTTCGCTGCCGCTCGGGTGATCCAGCGCGCCGCTCCAGGTATCCAGGTAGTAGTTGTCTTTCTGGTAGGCACTACCCGTGCCGCTGTAACGGCCCGCACCGACGGCCAACGTGGCACCGGCAACGCGACCACTCAGGTTCACGTCCACGGTGTCGGTCATCGACTGCAGGTAGCCGGCGTTGCTGACGGTGTTGCCGGAGGACACCTGGTTGGAGCTGATGCTCGAGGTCGCATAGGCGCTGGTGGCGACCGAGGCGGCGAGCGCGTTCTTCTGCTCGTTGTTGTTGCCGGACGCGACGTTGGCACCGATGTTGCCGGACGCGCCGCTGAAGGCATTGCCACCCAGGCCCGCGGCGTTGGTCACGCCGGAATTGAGGGTGGTGTTGCCACCGCCGAACTGGTTGACGAAGACTTCCGCATCGGCCATGCCGAAGCTGAAGGACGCATCGGCCGCGGACAGCGAGGCCGCATTGTCCTGGGCATTGTTGTCGCCGGCGGCGACGTTGAAGCCCAGGTTGCCGGAGGCATCGGCACCGACGTCGTCGGCGATCGAGGCGCTGTTGGTCACCAGGCTGTTGCCGGCCAGGTTGTTGGTGACCGACTGGCGGTTGTCGATGACGGCGATGGCGGCCGAGTCGATATCGATCGAGCCAGTGATTTCCGGATCACCCGAGAAGCTGATGTCCGAGCTCAGGCGCAGGTCTTTTTCGATGTTGACATCAACGCCGTGGTTGTTCTTTTCCTGGCGTTCGTCGGCCTGGATGTTGCTGGTCTTGTTGACGTTCTCGGTGACGTTGCGGTTGCTGGTCACGTCGCGGTTGCTGGTGACATTGGTATTGCTAGTCACGTTGTCGTTGATGGTGGTGTTGGTGGTGCTGTTGTTGTTGCGGGTGTTGTTCCAGGTCCGGTTCCAGGTGCGCGAATCGGTATCGGTGTTGGTGGTGGTATTGGTTTCGGTGTTCGTATCGGTGTTGGTGTTGGTGCGCGTTTCAGCCACGTTGTGCAGGTGGTTGATGTTCGCGCTCTGGTTCTGGTTGTCGCGGTCATTGCCCCAGCCATTGGCGCCGGCGGAGGCGGATGCAGCGGCGACGGCGATGGCCAGTACGGTCCGTTTCATGTTGGTGTTCATGGTGCCCTCTCTCTCATCACAGACAATCGGGTGGATGTGACTACTCACGGGGTGGACTGCACCGAAATGCTCAGTTGGTTTGCGGTGGCGTTGCCGGATCCCGCGATCTGATTGAGTTGCAGGACGCCGTCGAATCCCTGCAGCGCGGAGGCTTCGACCGCCACCCTGCGAGTTCCGGCCGACCGACCGCTGTTGACGGCCCCCTGCCCCCCTGCTGACGCGAGTGCGCCCGACCCGGCCAAAGCCGCGTCGTTCGTTTCGCGTATGCCCTGTTGCGCCAGCGTGGCGGTGACGACGTTGAGCGTCGCGTTGCCATTGCCGCTGGCCTGGTTGATCGATGCGACGCCGCTGGCGCCGTTCAGTGCCTGGCCGCCGAGCGTGGCGCTGGCGTCCATGGCGGTGTCGCTGAGGCTGAGATTGTTGGACTGCTGCTGGCGTGCATCCACCTGGATGTGGGCGTTGCGGCCATTGGCGATGCCCATCAGGTTGGCCTGCTGGTTGAGGTCACCGGCCGCCATGTTGACGGTGATGGCGCCGTCGGCACCGGCCAGCGTGCGGCCATCGATGCGGCTCTGGTTGAGGTAGGAAAGCATCGCGGCGTAGTCGTTGGCCTGCTGTGCGTGTGCGGCCACCGGGGCGAGCAGCAGGCCGGTCAGCAGTGCAGTGCGCAGGGCGGTGTTCATTTGCCGGGTCCGCCTGCAGGCTGGCCGAGCGGGAACTGGGCAAGTGCGCCGCGGACCTGGTCGCCGATGCCGCGGGTGGCGTTGCCGACCGCGCCCATGGGGCCGCCGATGGTGTTGCTGAGCTGGCCGCTGGAGAGCATGCCGCTGTCGGTGACCTTGCCGAGCGTGCCGTTGACCGTATGGCCGGTGACGCGTTCGATGGTGGTGGCGTTGCGGGGAATGCCGGCGCCGGTGTTGGAACCGAGCGAGGCGTAATCGTCGTCGCTGAGTTCATCCATGCCGGTGGAGGTGCCGAGGGCGTGGCCGATTTCGCGGCGCGGTGAGGGGTCTGCGATCAGCGCCATGCCGGGGGGCGCAGGGCGGTACGCAGGCCGTGCGGAGACGTCACGCAGCAGGACGATTTCGCCGGATTGTGCTTTGACGCCCTGGCGTGCGCCGGAGGCGTCGGCGGCGGCCGGCACGATGAGTGCGGCGGCAAGCAGCCAGAATGTGGTGTGTCGTGTGCGGTGTGCGGCAACGCTGTCCATGGCGACCTCCGATGACATGCGGAGGGATGGAGCAGCATTCGTGCCAAGTTCCGGACGCCCGTGTTTCCGGGGTTTTTGTGGGAGTCCGGTTAATGGCGCGCAACATTGCTGTTACAGCGGCGTTAGCGTTTGTGCGTATGAATAGGTTTGGCGATGGACGGCGTTGCGCTGAGAGGCAAGCGTGGTGCGGGTGTATCACGGGTGTTACACCGGTTGATACAGGGGGTTACGGTGCGGATTCAGGGTGGATTCCTGGCGAGCGTAGCGCTTCACTATTCACTGGCGGAGGCGGCCGGCGCGTCGAGCGCTGGGCCACGCTACGCTTGCCGGCGGATGTCCCCCGGCGCCGGCCTGCGGCCGTCTCCTCCTCCTTGATTTCGCCCACAAGCGCAGCGCGGCCCATCGTGTCCAGCCACTGGCGCCTCACGGCAAACACCGGTTTGCAGTACGCCTACCACCGCGCACGAGCCCCGAAGCGGCCGGTAGGCGCCTGGGCAAAATAAAGGAGGAGGCCGTCGCCGCCAGGCGGCGGCCGGGGGACATTTGCCGAGGGGCCTGCCGGTCGCTTCGGGGCGTAACGCTCGCGGCGACCCCAAGCGGAAAAAAAGACCGGCTCTCGCCGGTCTTTGGGTGCTGCGTTCGTGCCTGCATCAGGACGTTCGTTCTTCGCCTTCATCCACGCCGAGGTTGGTGGATGGGTTGTCGTAGATCTCGCGGTCGAGCAGGCCGGTTTCCTTGGCGACGATCACCGGGACCAGCATCTGGCCGGTGACGTTGGTCATGGTGCGCATCATGTCCAGGATGCGGTCGATGGCGTAGAGGTAGCCGATGGTTTCCAGCGGAAGGTTGGCGGCGCTGAGGACGACGGTGGCCATGACCACGGCGGTGCCGGGGACGCCCGCGGTGCCGAAGCTGCCCAGGACCGAGGCGATCAGGACGACGATGTACTGCTCGGGGGTGAGCGGCACGCCGGTGTACTGGGCGATGAAGACGGCGCACAGGGCCGGATAGATCGCGCCGCAGCCGTCCATCTTGATGCTGGCGCCGAGGGGGACGGCGAAGGAAGCGTAGTCCTTGTTGACGCCGAGGTTGTGGGTGATCGAGCGCATCGCGGCGGGCATGGCGGCGAAGCTGGAGGAGCTGACGAAGGCGACCTGCATGCCGGGGGCGGCGCCGCGGAAGAACTTGAGCGGGTTCAGGCCGTGCATGAGCAGCAGGCTGCCGTAGACCACCACGATGTGCAGGGCGCAGGCGATGTACAGGGCGAGCACGAAGTTGCCGAGCGGCAGCAGTTTTTCGAAGCCGTAGCTGCCGACCAGGCCGGCGATCAGGCCGAAGGTGCCCAGCGGGGTGATCTCCAGCACGAAGCGGGTGACCTGGATCATGATCTCGCTCATCTGCCCGGTCAGCTTGCGTGCCTCGCTGACCTTGTCGCCGAGCTTGACCATGGCAAAACCGAGCAGGCCGGCGAAGAAGATCACCGGCAGGATCGAGCCGCGCCCGGCGGCCAGGACGGTTTCACCGGCGCTGTTGATGCGGGTGCCGATGCCGGTCAGCGCGTAGAACACGTTGGAGGGCACGACATCCATCAGCACCTTGATCACGCTGGGTACTTCGCGCGGGGTGTAGCCGTGGTCCATGCTCAGGCTGAGCGCGCCGTTGCCGGGCTGCATGACGGTGCCGACGGCCAGGCCCACGCACACCGCCAGCGCGGCAGTGATGATGAACCACAGGAAGGTGCGCCCGCCCAGCGCCGCCACGGACTTCTGACCGTGCAGCGAGGAGATGGCGTTGATCACGGCGAAGAACACCAGCGGCACCGCGATCATCTTGATCAGGGTGACGTAGAGATCGCCCAGCGGGCCGAACCAGGTTTCGGCCGCCGGCCCGAGCAGCCAGCCGGCCAGTGCGCCGAGGACGAAGCCGCCGAGGACCCGTTGCCAGAAGGGGATCCGCAACCAGGCAGAGACCAGCTTCATGCGCATTCCAGAGATGATTTGACAGCTAGGCACCTTAGCCCAAGCGGGGCCGTGGAACGAGGCGTACACGGAAAATCAGCGTGTCATCGGCGTGCCTTGCGGCGTTCTGCATAATGAACGCCCGTTTCACATGTGAGATGCATTCATCCATGTCCCGTTTCACGCCTCTGGTGGCCGCCGTCACCACCCTGCTGCTCGGCGCCTGCGCCACTACCGCTCCCTCCTCCAGCGCTACTGCCGGCGCGGTCCAGGTCGATGTGCCGGCCATTGCCCACCCCGCCGGGGAGACCCCGCAGTGGTGGTACCGCAGCGGTGCGGCGCGCGCGGCCAGCACCGGTGCGATGGACGGCAAGGCCAAGAACGTCATCCTGTTCCTGGGTGACGGCATGAGCCTGACCACGGTGGCCGCGGCGCGCATCTTCGAGGGGCAGCGCAACGGGCATCCGGGCGAGGAGAACCTGCTGTCCTGGGAGCGCTTCCCGGCCACGGCGTTCAGCAAGACCTACAACACCGATTCGCAGACGCCGGATTCGGCCGGCACGATGACGGCAATCACCACCGGCGTGAAGACCCACATGGGTGCAATCGGGGTCAGCGCGGGCACCCGCAATGACTGCGCCGACAGCCTGAACAAGGGGCTGCTGACCTGGTTGCAGCTGGCTGACAGCGCCGGCATGGCGACCGGCGTGGTCTCCACCGCGCGCCTGACCCATGCCACCCCGGCGGCGACCTACGCGCACTCGCCGGAGCGCAACTGGGAAAACGACACCGACGTGCCGGACGAGGCCAAGGCCGCCGGCTGCCGCGATATCGCCCAGCAGCTGTTGTCGACCTCGCGCTTCGGGCGCGGCCCGCTGGTCGCCCTCGGCGGTGGCCGTGGTGAATTCACCACCGTTGAAGAACGCGATCCGGAATACGACGACAAGGTCGGCCAGCGCCTGGACGGGCGCAGCCTGGTGACCGAGTGGCAGCAGGCGCACCCGCAGGGTGCCTATGTGTGGAACGCCAAGCAGCTGCAGGCCGCCGCGAACGCACCGGCGATCCTGGGCCTGTTCGAGCCGGACCACATGCGCTACGAAGCCGAGCGCAAGGAGGATCCGGCCGGTGAGCCCAGCCTTGCCGAACTGACCCAGGCGGCGATCGCCAATCTGTCGCGCCACCAGGAAGGCTATGTGCTGATGGTGGAAGGCGCGCGCATCGATCACGCCAACCACAGCGGCAATGCCCACCGGGCACTGACCGATACCGTGGCACTGTCCGATGCGGTGCGCGCCGCCGTCGAGGCGACCTCGGATCAGGACACCCTGATCATCGTCACCGCCGACCATTCGCATACGCTGAACTTCGTCGGCTACCCGGCACGGGGCAACCCGATCCTGGGCAAGGTCAAGGACAAGGGTGGCGAAGACGGCGCCGGCAAGCTGGACCTGGCCCGCGATGGCCTGGGCCTTCCCTACACCACGCTGACCTACGCCAACGGCCCGGGCTACACCGGTGCCACCAACCAGCAGCCGGTCGGCCCGAAGCGCTACCCGCACAACCCGAGCAGCTTTGATCCGAGCACCGGCCGGCCGGACCTGACCGCGGTGGATACCGAGCATCCCGATTACATGCAGGAAGCGCTGGTGCCCGCCAAGAGCGAATCGCATGGCGGTGAAGACGTCGGCATCTGGGCACGTGGCCCGGGCAGCAAGGCGGTGCGCGGCACGATGGAGCAGAACGCGATCTACCACATGATCGTGCAGGCCACGCCGCGCCTGCGCCTGCGCCTGTGCGAGGCCGGCACCTGCGACGCCAAGGGCGTGCCGGTCGAGCTGCCCAAGCCGACCGCGTTCGAGCGCCAGGCCGGCGATAGCAAGTAATGCGTGGGCTTCGTCACAGCGCAACGAGCAGGGGCCGCCTCGCGCGGCCCCTGCTGCTGGCAGCCAGCCTGCTCGCCTCCGGCATGGCCTGGGGCGCCGGCACCGGGTGCACCGCCTTCACCGAGGAAGACGGCCTGCAGCCCTTGGCCGGGTGCCAGTGGCTCAACGGCCGTCTTGCGTTTGAGACCAACGCGTTGGCGTCGTTGTCCTACGATCAGGACGGGCTGGCCGCGGTCCACGCCGGCGGCGGATTCCACTATGTCCGTGCCGATGGCCGGCAGTTGCCGGTGATCACCTTCGACAACGGCCCGGACTACGTCGTGGAAGGGTTGGTGCGCGGCCGCGTCGGCGCGCGCATCGGCTACTTCGATACCCAGCTGCGCCAGGCGTTCCCGGCCACCTTCGATTTCGGCTGGGCGTTCGATGACGGGGTGGCCCGCGTCTGCCAAGGCTGCCGACCAGGCACGCCGGACGATCATGGCCACATCGCGATGGTCGGTGGCACCTGGTATCGCATCGATCGGCAGGGGCGTCCTGCGATGGATGCCGGCACGCCATGACGGCCCTGCGTGGCAACGTCGCTGCGCAGCGCCGATACTGCCGGTCTGCCTGAGATCGCGCCCCCATGACAGCCCCGCTTCCCCATCCCCCGTCCGTCGCCCATCCCGTGCTGGTGGGCTTCAGCGGTGGGCTGGATTCCACCGTCCTGCTGCACTGGCTGGCCACCTCGCCGGCGCAGCGCACCGCGGGCCTGCGCGCCGTACATATCCATCATGGCCTGCAGGAGCAGGCCGATGCCTGGACCGTGCACTGCACGCAGGTGTGCGCGCGCTGGAATATTCCGCTGCGGGTGCTCCGTGTCCAGGTGCAACGCAACCAGGGGCAAGGGCCGGAAGCCGCCGCGCGGCATGCACGCCGTGAGGCATTCGCCTCGCAGCTGCTGCCCGGCGAACAGTTGGCGCTGGCCCACCATCGCGACGACCAGGCCGAAACCTTCCTGCTGCGGGCGCTGCGTGGCTCCGGGGTGGATGGATTGGCGTCCATGCAGGTCACCAGCGCATTTGGCGCCGGCACCGTGTGGCGACCGTTGCTGGAGGTTCCGCGCAGCACCCTGCGTGCGCATGCCCAGGCCGAGGGCCTGGACTGGATCGAAGACCCCAGCAACGCCAGTGACGATGCCGACCGCAATTTCCTGCGCCTGCAGGTACTGCCGCAGCTTCGTCAGCGCTGGGCGCAGGCCGATGCCGCCTTCGCGCGCAGCGCCGCGTTGTGCGCGCAGTCCCAGCATCTGCTCGACAGTGCCGACCGCGACGCACTGGAACGCTGCAGCGTCGGCCCCGGTGTGATCGACTGCGCGCGGCTGATGCGCCAGCCGGTGGAACGACGTGCACGCCTGCTGCGGCATTGGGTACGTGGCAGTGGCCTGCCGCCACTGCCTGCCGCCGGGGTCGAGGCGGTCGAACGCGAGCTGCTCCCGGCCGCGCACCATGCCGATGCGCAGTTTGCCTGGCAGGGTGCGCGCATCCGCCGTTGGCGCGGGCAGTTGCACTTGCTGTCGGCCAGCCTCGCACTGCCGGCCGACTGGAGCGTGCACTGGGATGGCCGCGCGCCGCTGGCCCTGCCCGATGGGGGCGCGCTGCGGCTGCTCGGCACGGACGCCGGGTTCGACAGCCCCGTGCAGATCCGCGCGCGCCGCGGCGGCGAGCGCA
This sequence comes from Stenotrophomonas sp. Steno-Z10-BAI, assembly GCF_056393115.1. Classification (NCBI taxonomy): domain Bacteria; kingdom Pseudomonadati; phylum Pseudomonadota; class Gammaproteobacteria; order Lysobacterales; family Lysobacteraceae; genus Stenotrophomonas; species Stenotrophomonas sp. Steno-Z10-BAI. The sequence continues at coordinate 342,855 of NZ_JBWJOZ010000001.1, forward strand.
TCCAGCTGCCCGGGCGCACACATTCCCATGCGCTCAAGGATCTGCTGCAACAGCAGGGCCTGCCGCCGTGGCAGCGCCGTCAGCTGCCGCTGCTGTTTGATGAAGACACGCTGCTGGCCGCGGGCGACCGCGTGATCGGTGCGGCCCTGCAGCCGTGGTTGCAGGCCCATCATGCGCAGTTGCAGTGGACCCCGGGCGCGGCGTGAATTGACCCCGCCGGGCCAGCAGCCCACACTTGGCGCATGGCAAAGAAGTCCCCCAATGAAACCTCCCCGGTCGCCCACTTCGAGCAGTCGCTGGAAGAACTGGAGCAACTGGTGGAGAAGATGGAAACCGGCGAAATGAGCCTGGAACAATCGCTCAGCGCCTACGAACGTGGCGTCGGGCTGTACCGCCAGTGCCAGCAGGCGCTGGAACAGGCCGAACTGCGCGTGCGCCTGCTCAGCGATCCGGCCCAGCCCGACACCGCCGTGCCGTTCGACCCGCCCAGCCATGACGGTTGAGGCCACGTTCGCGCGGTGGCGCGACCGTATCGAAAGCCAGCTCGACGCCAGCCTGCCTTCCCCGTCCGATGCCCCCCGAGGGCTGCATCAGGCGATGCGTTATGCGGTGCTCGGGGGCGGCAAGCGCATGCGGCCGCTGCTGGTCTATGCCGGCGGCCGGGTCTTCAGCGCCGACGAAAACGCACTGGATGCGCCTGCGATGGCGGTGGAGCTGATCCATGCGTATTCGCTGGTGCACGACGATCTGCCGGCGATGGACGATGACGCCTTGCGGCGCGGCCGCCCGACCACGCATATCGCCTTCGATGAAGCCACCGCGATCCTCGCCGGCGATGCCCTGCAGACGCGCGCTTTCAGCCTGATCGCCGACGCGGCGTTGCCAGCGCAGCTGCGCGTGGAGTGCCTGCAGACCCTGGCGCACGCCTCCGGCGCGGCCGGCATGTGCGGCGGCCAGGCCTTGGATATCGACGCCACTGGCCATCAGCAGCCGTTGCAGGCTCTGGAACGCATGCATGCGCTCAAGACCGGTGCGCTGATCCGCGCAGCGGTGCGCATGGGCGCGCTGTGCGGCCAAGCACCTGCCGCGGATATGGCGACGCTGGATACGGTGGCCTCGGCGCTGGGCCTGGCCTTCCAGGTGCGCGATGACATCCTCGATGTCGAGGCCAGTTCCGAACAGCTCGGCAAGACCGCTGGCAAGGACGAAGCGCAGGCCAAATCGACCTTCCCGGCGCTGCTGGGCATGGACGGTGCCAAGGCGCATCTGCGCACGTTGAGCGAGCAGATGTTCGACGGTCTGGCCGGCTATGGTGAGTCGGCCGATGCCCTGCGTGCGCTGGCCAAGCTGGCGGTTGAGCGGGATCACTGAGCGATCGCGCAGGCCGCCACGCATGGCGTGGCCCTACAACGCCAGGACACAAAAAAACGCCCGGGATTCCCGGGCGTTTTTCGTTCCAGCGCTGCGGATCGATTACTTGATCAGGCGCAGCGTGAACGGATAACGGTAGGCTTCACCGTTGTTGGCCTTGACCGCCGCCAGGATGCACAGCACCAGGTTGGCGATCCATACCAGGGTCAGCAGCAGGCCGCCGATCAACACGACCAGCAGGATGGTGGAGATGACGTAGGCGATCAAGACGGTGATCTGGAAGTTCAGCGCTTCCTTGGCCTGGTCGGTCACGAAGCCCTTCTGCGGGTCATCCTTGTTCACCAGCCAGATGATCAGCGCACCGATGAAACCGGTGAAAATACCCAGCAGGTGGGCTACCAGCGACAGCGTACGCTGGTCGGCCGGTGCAGCGCCGGCCGGCGGCGGCGGCGGGGTGGTGACGTTATCGAAATCGCTCACGTGAAACTCCTTGTTCGAGGTAATGGGTAGTGCACGCGGCAGGCTCCCCGCCTGCCAGGGCAGCCTCCATAGAATACGTCAATCGTTACCAGCAACGGTCATTCGTCCTACAAGGATCGACCCGGTGTGCACGTGCGAGCGCGGGTCGATGTCGGTACCCACCGCTTCGATGCTGGCGAACATGTCCTTGAGGTTGCCGGCGATGGTGATGCCGTCCACCGGGTAGCTGATCTCGCCGTTCTCCACGCGGAAGCCGCCGGCACCACGCGAGTAGTCGCCGGTGATGCTGTTGACGCCCTGTCCCATCAGTTCGGTGACCAGCAGGCCATTGCCCATCTGCCGGGCAATGGAGACCAGATCATCCGCGTTGGCGGTGACCTTGAGGTTATGTACGCCACCGGCGTTGGCGGTGGTCGGCAGGCCGAGCTTGCGTGCCGAGTAGCTGCCCAGGATGTAGCGCTCCAGCACGCCATCGCGGATCAGCGCTGAATTGCGGGTGGCCACGCCATCGCCATCGAAGGCGGCCGAGCGCAGCCCACGGCGCAGCAGCGGCAGCTCTTCGATGCCGAACCAGTCCGGGAACAGGCGCGTGCCGACGCTGTCGAGCAGGAAGCTGGCACGGCGGTACAGCGCGCCACCGGAGACGGCGCCGAGCAGATGGCCGATCAGCGAGCGGGCCACCTCCGGCGAATACAGCACCGGCATCTGCGCCGTGGTCATCGAGCGCGGCTCCAGCCGGGCCACGGTACGCGCGGCGGCACGGCGGCCGATCGACGCCGCATCGTCCAGGTCTTCGCGGGCCAGCGCGCTGCTGTACCAACCGTCGCGCTGCATGCCATCGCCCTGCCCGGCGATCAGCGCGCAGCCGATCGAATGGTGGCTGCTGCGCTCGCGGCCGATGAAGCCATGCGAGTTGGCGTACACCGACAGGCTCTGCGCGGTCGCCGCCGAGGCACCATCGGAATTGCTGATGCGGGTATCGGCCTCACGGCCGGCCGCTTCGCAGGCCAGGGCCAGATCCAGCGCCGCATCGGCGCTGAGTTCCCAAGGGTGCCAGCCGTCCAGATCCGGGAATTCACGGGCCATCAGCGCCGCCTCGGCCAGGCCGGCGGCCTCGTCGTCCTCGGTGTGGCGGGCGATCGCGCAGGCCTGGGCCACGGTCGACTCCAGGCTGCTCTCACGCAGGTCGGCGGTGCTGGCGCTGCCCTTGCGCTGGCCGACGTAGACGGTCACGGCGATGCCGCGGTCACGGGTGGACTCGACCGTTTCGACCTCGCCCAGGCGCACGTTCACATCCAGGCCGCGCTCATCGCTGCAGCTGACCTCGGCCTGGGTGGCGCCCAGGGCCTTGGCCCGCTCCAGCAGGCGCTGGGAGATGTCGGCCAGCTGCTCCAAGCGCTGCAGGCTGTCGTCGGCCGGGGAGACTTCAGGGGAGATCACGTTCAATGCTTTATCCTGTACAGGTGAGTGCCCGGCGCGACGCCGGCACAGTTTACGGATGTGGAAATAAGACGATGCGCGGACGCGACGAAGAAACCGGTGAATTCCTTGATATCAGCCGCAGCCAGAACCGCCGGGCTGCGCTGGACGTGCTGGCCCTGGGCGAAAAGCTGGTCTCGCTGACCCCGGCCCAGCTGGCGCGCCTGCCGGTGCCCGACGATCTGCTGCCGCACATCGCCGAGGCCAAGCGCATCACCGCGCATATCGCCCACAAGCGCCAGCTGGCGTTCCTGGCCAAGCACATGCGCCGCGAAGACGACGCCGTGCTGGATGCGATCCGCGATGCGCTGGATGCCAACAGCGAGACCTCGCGCCGTGAAGTGGCGACCATGCACCGCGTGGAAGACTGGCGCGAACGCCTGCTCAAGGACGGCGACAAGGCGCTGGGCGCGTTGCTGGACGAATACCCGCATGCCGACCGCCAGCAGTTGCGTACGCTGGTCCGCAACGCCCAGGCCGAAAAGGCCAAGAACAAGCCGCCGCGCGCCTACCGCGAGATCTTCCAGCTGCTGCGTGCGCTGCTGCTGCCGGCCGCGCTCGGCCTGGAAGGCGTGAACGCCGGCTCCGAAGACGCGCTGGACGACGCGGTCGACACCGACAGCGACAGCGACGAGAACGCCGAGGACTGAGTCCCGGCGCTCACGCGGCGGCGCCAGCACCCCGCTGGCGGCCGCGTGATCAGGCAGCGCAGGCGAATGCATCCCGGCTCAGGCCTGCGTGCCGCCCACGGTGATGCCATCGATCAGCAGGGACGGCTGGCCCACGCCGACCGGCACGCTCTGGCCATCCTTGCCGCAGATGCCCACGCCCTCGTCCAGGGCCAGATCGTTGCCGATCATGCGCACTTTCTGCATGGTTTCCGGCCCGTTGCCGATCAGGGTGGCGCCCTTCACCGGCGCGGTGATTTTTCCGTCTTCGATCAGGTAGGCCTCGGTGGCCGAGAACACGTACTTGCCACTGGTGATGTCGACCTGGCCACCACCGAAGTTGACGGCGTACAGGCCACGCTTGACCGAGCGGATCATTTCTTCCGGATCGTGCTGGCCGGCGCGCATGTAGGTGTTGGTCATGCGCGGCATGGTCATGTGCGCGAATGATTCACGGCGGCCGTTGCCGGTCGGGGCCACGCCCATCAGGCGCGCATTGAGCGAATCCTGCATGTAGCCGACCAGGATGCCGTCTTCGATCAGTGTGGTGCACTGGGTCGGGTGGCCTTCGTCATCGATGTTCAGCGAGCCGCGGCGTCCGTCCAGCGTGCCGTCGTCAACGATGGTCACGCCCGGTGCGGCCACGCGCTCGCCGATCCGGCCGGCGTAGACGCTGGTGCCCTTGCGGTTGAAGTCGCCTTCCAGGCCGTGGCCGACCGCTTCGTGCAGCAGCACGCCGGGCCAGCCCGGGCCCAGCACCACGGTCATCACCCCGGCCGGGGCCGGAACCGCCTCCAGGTTCACCAGCGCCTGGCGCAGCGCCTCGCGGGCAAAACCTTCCGGGCGCCCATCGGCGAACAGGTCTTCATAGCTGTAACGGCCGCCGCCACCGGAGTAGCCCGACTCGCGCCGGCCGTGCTGCTCGACGATCACCTGTACGTTCAAGCGCACCAGCGGGCGGATATCCGCGGCGAGCACGCCATCGCTGCGCGCGATCAGGACCGTATCCACGCCGCCGGAAAGGCTGACCATCACCTGCTGCACGCGCGGGTCGGCGGCGCGCAGGTAGCGGTCCAGCCGCTTGAGCATCTCCACCTTGGCCTCGTTGCCCATGCCATCGATGGGGTCCAGCGCCGGGTACAGCGCGCGGCCACTGCCACGCACCAGTGAGCGGGCCGACTGTGCCCCGCCCTCGCGGGAGATGGCGCGGGCCGAGTTGGCCGCGGCCAGCAGCGCGTCGCTGTGGATGTCATCGGAGTAGGCGAAGCCGGTCTTCTCGCCGGCGATGGCGCGTACGCCCACGCCCTGCTCGATCGAATGCGCCCCGTCCTTGACGATGCCGTCCTCCACGCTCCAGCTCTCGCGGCGCGCGTGCTGGAAATAGAGATCCCCGAAATCGATGCCCGGGCCCAACAGGGTGCCGAACGTGCGTTCCAGACCGTTCGCATCCAGCCCGGCGGGCAGCAGCAGACGGTCGGTGGCCAGCGAAAGTGCGTTGTTGTTCATGCTCTTTGATCTGTGGGCGCCGGGCGCAATCGCAACCCGGGCGCGGGAAAGGGGTCAGCGCGCCGGCGGTGCGGCCGGGGCCGGCTTGGGCGCTGCGTCGCGGTCGATCACATCGACCTTGGGTTCGGCCCAGGGGCCGGTCACGCGGTACGTCTTGGCGCCGATCTCGCCCAGCGGCTTGGACAGCACCGCGTTGGCCGCCGCACCGACCGCCGCCCCCACCGGCCCGCCGGCGACCGCGCCGACCACGGTCAGCAGGTTGCCGGCGCGCGGGTTGACGTCGATGGTCTGATCGAAGCGTTGCTGGCGCAGGTCGGTCTGGCCGCGGATGGTGATGTTCGCCGCCGGGCCTTCGATCAGCACCTTGTCGGTCGTGGCCATGCCGTCGGCGAACGCCACGCGGCCCTCGACCTGGTTGAAGGCGAAGCCCTTGGAGAAGAAATCGCGGAAATCGAACATCAACCGGCGCGGCAGCTGGGTCACACTGAGCAGGCCGAGCACGCGCCCGGCACCGGGTTCGAGTTCCAGCAACTGGCCGTTGCGGGCCTGCACATCGAGCTGGCCCTGCAGCGCGCCGAGCTGGAAGTCGGATGGGCCGCCCTGCCAACCGGCCGACATGGTCAGCTGGCCCTGACCGCCACGCAGCTGGCCGCCGTAATCGAGATTCTGCATCAGCCCGCCGAGGTCCTCGCTCTTGACCTGCACGTTGAACTGGCTGCGCGCGGCCTCGCCCATGCCCATCCAGCGGCCATTGACGTCGATCTCCTGCTTGGGCGCGCGGAACTGCAGCTGGTCCACGCTCAGGCCGTTGGCCATCGGCCGCGTGCGCAATACCGCCTGGCCGAGCTTGGCCTTGCCGAACTGGAGGTCATCGATATCCAGCGACAGCGGCGGGATTTTGGCCGGATTGGTGTCATTGGCACTGGCCTGGACCCGCGCCGGCAGGGCCACGTCCGGTGGCAGCAGGATCGGAGCGCCATCGCTGGGCGCCTTGACCGGCGTCGGCAGCGATTGCCAGTGCACCCGGCTGAGCTTGCCGACGATGGTGCCGCCCTCGGCATTGGGCACGGTCAGGCCGCCCGCCAGCGAGGGACCGTCCAGGCGCACGTCCACGCTGCTGCTGGTCGGCCGCAGTTGCAGCCGGGTCTGTGGGAACACGCCACCGGCAAGCAGCAGCTGGCCGACCTGCACGTCCACCTGCCGCAGCGGCATCGGGTCCTTGCCGTCGCCGCCGTCCGGCGAGCGGGCCAGGGCGATCCACTCCAACGCATCCAGCGAGCCGCTGCGCCCGTTCACCACCAGCCCGCTGGCCGGCGGATCGCGATCCACGCGGTCGCTGCCGAGGGTGACCTGCACGCCGGTCTGGTTGTCATGCGTGCGCGCGGCCAAGGCCAGGCGCTGGCCGAAGGCGACATCCACACGGCCGCTGCCCATCGGCAGCTGTGCGGTGACGTCCGTCGCCAACGGCGTGGCGGCGGGCTTGTCCAGCGGCGCAGGCAGTTCCAGGGTGGTGCCGACCAGATCCGAATGCAGCTTGAGCACGGTGGGCGGCTCGACCTTGCTGGCGGCCGCGACCTTGGGCAGGGTCACCCCGATGGTCCAGCGTGAGGTGCCCTGGATGTAAGGTTTGAGCCAGTTCAATTCGGGCGCCCGGTCCAACAGCGCGCCGGCTTCCAGCGAGGCGGTCAGCTCGGATTCGAAGGCCTGTTGCGGATCCCGCACGAACTCCCCGGCGCGCAGGCTGAGCAGCCCGTCCTGGCCCTGGTGGCGCACGGCCAGGTGCTCCGCATCGAAGCCGCCGTGGCCATAGCGTGCCGTGCCGCGCATGTTCTCGAAGACCAGGTCGAAACGCTTGTCGGTGAGGGTCGCGCCATTGAGATCGACCGTGCCCTGCAGGTGACCGCCGCCGTCGTCGTGATGCAGTGGCTGCAGCAGGTCGAAGGTGACCGCGGCCGGCCCCTTCGCAGTGAGATTGTCCAGCGTCTCGCCATAGGTGGCCTGCAACGGACTCTGCTTGAGCATGGCCAGCAGTGCACCGGCATCGCTGCGGCTGGTGGCCTTGACGTACAGATCGGTCTCGCCGAAATCGGGAATGCCGGCATCGAAGTGGTCCACCGCCACCCCGGCCAGGTCGCCCTTGCCATGCAGTTCGAAGCCCGGGCCGATGAAGGCGATATCGGCATCGACCTTGTTCATCGCCGGCCAGTCGTGCTGGAAGCGGATGCTGCCGGCGTCGATGTGGCCGGTCGCCTCGAAGCGGCCGTTGTTCTTGTCGAACGGCCAGTCTTCCAGATCGCCGGTCACCAGGCCCACGCCGCCACGCACCTGGCCGGAGACCAGGGCGGCATCCAGCCAATCGGTGGCGGTCTTGCTCATCTTGGAATGGATCCAGAAACGCTTGGCCGCCGTCATCGGCACATCGTCGATCCTGGCCGCCAGTTCCAGCCAGGGGCGCGTGCCGTTGTTCTGGAACCAGATGCCGCCGCGCACATCGGCGGCGTAATCGGTGCCCTGCACGCGCAGCGCCGGGGTGCCGATCCGCCAGCCGCCGGCCTCATCGCGCCAGCCCACCAACCGGCCGGCCAGGCGCACGTCGTGGCGCTCGCCAAAGCCGCTCGGCCAATCGAAATGCATCACCTGCTGCGGCTGCAGATCCAGGGTGAAGCCATCGGCATCGCCGTTGAAGCGCCCGCCCACACCGCTGAGCCCGGGCGAATGCCCGACCGCCGCGAAGCGGATGTCTTCCAGATCCCCGTCGACCGACAGCGGGCCGCCCTGCTCGCCTGCCACCCGTACGCGGGTCATGCGCACCTGCGGTGCGGCCTCGTGCAGCCACTCGCGCAGGCCGGGATCGATCCGGTCGGTCAGCGCCAGCCCCCGCAACAGCGCGGTGGCATCGATGTTGTCGCCGGCCAGCGCGAAGTGCTGCCCGCCGGCCAGCAGCAGCCCATCCAGTTGCTGGGTGCTGCCTTCCATGCCGATCCGCAACCGCGGCGCATCGGCGCGCCAGCCACCCTGCACCCAGCGCCAGCGTGCGCGTAGTTCCAGCGTGTCCAACGCGAGCTGCGGGTGGGTGCCGTCCGCCAGCTTCACGCCGCGCACCTGTACGTTCTGAAGGTCCGCATCGGTGGTGACCATCACCACCCGGTGATCGCGCAGGTCCACCCACGCATTGAACTCACCGGTACCCTGCTGCAGGCCGATGCCGCCGAACTGCAGCAGCGAGGACCACGCCCGGAAGTCGGCCGGGTCGGCCGAGAACCAGGCCTGACCATCGCCGCGCTTGCGCTCGAATTCCAGCACCGCCGTCAGCGGCTGTGCGGACGGGTCGGCCCACGCACGCGCCCCAACCCGCAGGCGCTGGCCGTTGACGCGCAGGCGCAGGTCGATCCGCGGCAGCACGGCGCTTATGCCCAGCGAGGGCGCGTCCACCTTCAAGCGGCCACCGATCACCTGCAGCTCGCCGAGGCGACGCAGTGTCTCCAGTGGATCGCCTGCACCGGACTGCGGCAGGCCCTGCACCGACCAGCGGCCGTCGTCGGCACGCTGCAGCACCAGCGCCAGGCCGCGCAGGCGCAGCTCGGTCAGCGAGTGGCCCGGCAGCAGGCCGGCATACATCGAGACCAGCACCTCGGCCTCGCCGATGCGCAGGCCCTGCCCTTCACCGATGCGCAGCCCTGTGAGCTGCAGCAGCGGGCCGCGCCGGGTCCAGGCGGTATCCAGCGCATCGAAGCGCACCGGTTGGCCCGCGCGCGCACTCAACCACGCCGCCACCTTGTCCGGGTGACGCTCGGCCAAGGGCAACAGCTGGCTGGCAGTGCCGACCAGCAGCGCCACGCCCACGAGCAGGACCGCCACCGCATACACAGCATGGCGGCGGATCCGGCGCAGGCGCAGGCGCAGCGGTGTGCTCATCGGAACGTGGGAATGCCGGACCGGCCGCGGTCAGAGCAGCACGACATCGAACTGCTCCTGCAGGTACTGCTCGTCCGCCTGGAAGCGGATGCTCTTGCCCAGGAACTCCTCCAGTTCGGCCACCGCCGAGGATTCCTCGTCGGTGATGCGTGCGACCACCTTCGAGGAAGCGATCACCAGCAGGCGCGCCGCATCGAACTGACGCACCGCCCGGGTGATCTCGCGGAAGATCTCGTAAGTGACCGTTTCGGCGGTCTTGATCGAGCCCCGCCCACTGCACTCCGGGCACGGCTCGGACAGTTGCCGCTCCAGGCTTTCCACGGTGCGCTTGCGGGTCATCTCGACCAGGCCCAGCGGCGAGAAATCGTAGACGGTGGTCTTGGCATGGTCGCGGGCCAGCGCCTTCTCCAGGGTGCGCAGCACCTGGCGGCGATGCTCGGCATCGTCCATATCGATGAAGTCGATGATGATGATGCCGCCCAGGTTGCGCAGCCTCAGTTGCCGCGCCACCGCCTGCGCGGCCTCCAGATTGGTGCGGAACACGGTCTCTTCGAGGTTGCGCTGGCCCAGGAACGAACCGGTGTTCACGTCGATGGTCGTCATCGCCTCGGTCTGGTCGATCACCAGATAGCCACCGGACTTCAGCGGGACCTGCTTGTCCAGCGCCCGGCCGATTTCATCCTCGACCCCGAACATGTCGAAGATCGGGCGATCACCGCTGTACAGCTCCAGTTTCTCGGCCAGCACCGGCATGTACTTGGCCACGAAGGCCTGCAGCTGGTTGAAGGTCTCCTTGGAATCGACCTTGACCTTGTCCACGTCCTTGCGGATCAGATCGCGCACCGAGCGCAGCGGCAGGCTCAGGTCTTCATAGATCACGCTGAGCGGTGCGGCATCGCGGCCACGGCGCTCCACCACGTTCCAGACCCGCGACAGGTAGGCCACGTCTTCGGCGATCGCCTCCGCCGGCTGGCCTTCGGCATTGGTGCGCACGATGTAGCCGTAGCCGCCGTGCTGGGCCGACAGTTCGGTCACCAGGCTCTTCAGGCGGGCGCGCTCGGCCTCGTCCTCGATCCGGGCCGACACGCCCACCACCTTGGACTGCGGCAGCAGCACCATGTAACGCGAGGGAATGCTGATCTGGGTGGTCAGGCGGGCACCCTTGGTCCCGATCGGGTCCTTGACCACCTGCACCACGATGTCCTGGCCGTCGCGCAGCAGCTCGACGATCGGCACCGAGGACGGCGGCGGCAACGTGGTGCCTTCGGTATCCGGGCTGGCCACCGGGGCCGGGCGGATCACATCGTTGGCGTGCAGGAACGCGGCGCGCTCCAGCCCGACCTCGACGAAGGCCGCCTGCATGCCCGGCATCACCCGCTGCACCTTGCCCTTGTAGATGTTGCCGACCACGCCGCGGCGCCAGCCACGTTCGATGTGCAGTTCCTGCAGCATGCCGTTCTCGATGACGGCGACGCGGGTTTCCCGCGGAGTGACATTGACCAGGATTTCTTCAGACATGGGCGACTCCCTTCAGTTCGAACGTCTGCAGCAACTGCTCGGTCTGTTGCAGGGGCAAACCCATCACACCCGAATAGCTTCCCGCCAGATGGCGGATATATCGTTCGGCGCCACCCTGGATCGCATAGGCACCGGCTTTGTCCATCGGCTCGCCACTGGCCACGTAGGCTGCGATCCGATCCTCCTCGATCGCCGCGAACGTCACCTCCGAGACCACCAGCACGCCCTGTTCCCGGCCGGCAGCGACCAGTGCCACGGCGGTCATCACCTGGTGGGTGCGCCCGGCCAACGCGCGCAGCATCGCGCAGGCGTCAGCAGCATCGGCCGGTTTACCGAACACGCGCCCGTCGAGCACGACCTCGGTGTCCGAGCCCAGCACCACCGCCTCGGGGTCATGCGCGACAAGCGCCAACCCGGCGCGCGCCTTGTCGGCGGCGACCCGCTGCACGTAATCGGCGGCGGACTCGTCGGGCGCGCGGACTTCGGGCACGTGAAGCTCAAGCGCCTGGAAGGGTCGTTCCAGGCGCGCAAGCAGTTCGTTTCGTCGGGGGGATCGAGAGGCAAGATAAAGCATCGAGGAAGCATAACCTGAGCCTACTGTCTGAATCGCGAGCAACACGCTTGAATCGTGATCAACCCCATCAAACCTCACGACGCGTTCATCGCCCCGACACCAACCTCAACGTCTTCACAAGGAGATGTACATGCGCCGCCCGTCCCTGTCCCCGTTGCTGCTCGCCCTGTCCCTTGCCCTGGGAGCTTCGATGACCGCCCACGCCCAGTCCCAGCCCACCATCGCCGTGCCGGCCGACGGCACCCTGCTCAACATCTCGGCCAATGCCGAGGCCAAGCGCGTGCCGGACGTGGCCACGCTCTCGGCCGGCGTGGTGACCCAGGCCGTGGACGGCAACACCGCCATGCGCCAGAACGCCGAGCAGATGACCAAGGTGCTCGCCGCGATCAAGGCCGCCGGCATCGCCGAGCGTGATGTGCAGACCAGCGGCGTCAACCTGAGCCCGCAGTATCGCTATGCCGACAACGAGGCACCGAAGATCACCGGGTATCAGGCCAGCAACACGGTCAGCCTGAAAGTGCGCGACATCGCCAAGCTCGGCAAAGTACTCGACGCACTGGCCGCCCAGGGCGCCAACCAGATCAACGGCCCGCAGTTCGAGATCGACCAGCCCGAACCGGTCTATGACGAGGCCCGCCTGGCCGCGCTGAAGAAAGCCCAGGCCCGTGCGGAGACCTACGCCAAGTCGCTGGGCCTGCGCGTGCGCCGGATCGTGAGCATCTCCGAGAGCGGCGGCGGCAACTTCCGCCCGGTGATGATGCGTGCGGCGGCGGCGCCGATGGCGGCCGACGTGTCCACCCCGGTCTCGCCGGGCGAATCGACCGTGTCGGTCAACCTGGACGTGGTGTTCGACCTGGGCCGGTAACACGTCAGAAGAGAGCGGACCAGCGGTCCGCTCCTGCCTGGCATGACGGCGCCTGCGGGCGCCGTCATGCTGTCTGCGGCTGGATCCTGACTGCCAGCCAACTCGCCACCCTGCCCCTGACTTCCGGCCCACGCCGCGCTCGGGTATTGCTGTCAGTGCGCGGCCCCGCCTGACCCCATGCGCCGCGCAGGCACGTTGATGTTCCCGCACATCTGGCAAGGAGAGTGGAGCATGGTCCGTACCCCGTCCCCGGTTGTCCCGCTGCCCATCGAAGCGTCCCGCGTGCTCGGGTGGAGCACCGCCATCGCGGTCCATGCGCTGGCCCTGATGCTGTTGTTGATTCCTGCCGCACAGCCGCTGATCACGGCCCCGCGCGAGCGCATGCGGGTGAGCTGGGTGCTGCCTCCGCCGCCGCAGCCGGAGATCATCCGTCACCCTCCAGCGGACCCGCAGCGGCTCCCCCCGACCGTGCCCGTGACCACGCAACGCGCGCCGGCACCGCTGCCGACACCCACCGCCACCCTCGACGAGGCGCCCGCGGTGGCACCGATGCCCGCCAGCGAGACCGCCGCACCGGCGCTGGAACCGGCCCCCGCCGCGCCCTCGCCCGCCGCCGGAGCCCAACTGCAGTACCGCAGCGCGCCACCCCCGCCCTATCCCGTCGCGGCGATCCGCCTTGGCCAGGAGGGGACGGTCCTGCTGCGCATCCGGGTGGGCACCGATGGCAACCCCGTCGCGGTCAGCATCGAAAAGAGCAGCGGCTCTCGTGCTCTGGACCAGGCAGCGCGTCAGCAGGTAATGCGTCATTGGCGCTTCGTGCCCGCGACCGTCAATGGGCAGGTGGTCCAAGCCGATGGCCTGGTGCCGGTGGAGTTTTCGTTGCCGCACTGATGGGCTGGGAGGGCCCCGTCGGGGCTCTCCCCATTCACACAAGGCCCTCACACGATCTTTCGCGAATTAAGCAATTTTTCACACTTGCGTCACCTGCCGGAAACCTAGATTGGCGCCGTCGCCAGTGATTTCGATGACGACCCTCACACATGTAGGTTTTCCCAGTCAGGAGAGAAGCTGTGAAACACCCGATCCAACGCCGCGACGACAGCCGCCGCAATACCCTGGCCCATTCCATTTCCACGATCCTGACCAGCGGCGCGCTGCTGCTGGTGGGCGCCATGGCGTCGTCCTCCGCGTTCGCGCAGGAGCAGGCGACCAACCTTGACCGGATCACGGTGACCGGCTCGAACATCCCCCGCACCAACACCGAGACTCCCTCCCCCGTCCAGGTGGTCACCCGCCAGGAGATTGACCGCACCGGCAAGACCACGGTCGCCGAGTACCTGCAGACCCTGACCGCGGATGGGTCCGGCTCCATTCCCAAGACCTTCGGCAACGGCTTTGCCGGCGGTGGCGCGGGCATCTCGCTGCGCGGCCTGGGCGCCGGCTCCACGCTGGTGCTGTTGAACGGCCGCCGCATGGCGACCTACGGCCTGGCCGATGACGGCCAGAAAGTCTTCACCGATCTGAGCACGATTCCGCTGGATGCGGTCGAGCGCATCGAAGTCCTCAAGGACGGCGCTTCTGCGATCTACGGTTCCGATGCCATCGCCGGCGTGGTCAACATCATCCTGCGCAGCGACTTCAACGGCGCCATCCTGCGCGCCTCCTACGGCCTGTCCGGTGACAGCGACGGCGATGCCAAGAAGGCCACCCTGACCGCCGGTACCGGCGACCTGGCCACCGATGGCTGGAATGCGTTCTTCAGCCTGGACGTGGGCAAGACCGACGCAATCAAGATCAGCGACCGCAAGAACCGCAAGTGGATCGGCACCGGCGATATCCGCCCGTGGGGCTACGGCAACAACGCCCAGTTCCTGGGTGGCGCCGCGCTGTCCGGCGGTACCCGTGGCGGTGTGGGTCCGACCGGTTCGGTCTTCGACGATCGCGCCGTGACCGCTGACAATCCGGCCTTCCTCGTTGCGCTCCCAGGCTGTGCGGGCCTTACCACCATTCCTGGCCAGAACGACGTCACCGCACAGCAGCAGGGCTGCCTGTGGGATCCGAACCAGCTGTACCGTGACCTGACCCCGGAAGAGAAGTACGTCAACGTGTTCGGTCGCGCCAGCTTCGCCTTCGGAGAGGGCGGTGAGATCTACACCGAAATCGGCTACTCCAAGAAGGAAACCACCTTCAGCAACACGCCCTCCGGCGTGTCCGGCGGCTGGGGCTATCCCGGCGGCCCGGTCAACGCCAACAGCGGCGATGGCGCCACCGTGCTCGGCCCTACCCATCCGGACAATCCCATCCCCGGCCAGGCCTCGCGCCTGCGCTACTCGGCCTGGGATGTCGGCCCGCGCGTGACGGAGAACACCAACGAGTTCAACCGCTTCCTGGTGGGCGTGAAGGGCAACTGGGGTGAGTGGAGCTACGACACCGCCTACCTGCATTCGGGGACGGATCTGGTCAACAAGCGCACCGGCTTCCTGCGCTACAGCGCCGTGCAGTGCGCGCTTGGGAACCCGGCCTGCCCAGGCGGGGTGTGGCGCATCGGCGACAACGCCGGGCTCAATTCGCAGGCGCTGTATGACTACATCTCGCCTGACATCAGCGCACGCGCCAAGTCCAGCCTGGATATGTTCGACTTCACCGTGTCGCGCAGCCTGATGGACCTCAAAGGTGGCCCGCTTGGCCTGGCGCTGGGTACCGAATGGCGCAAGACCAGCAACAGCCTGACCCCGCAGACCTATACCGACCAGGGCGACATCATCGGCCTGGGTTACTCGGCCTATGACGGCACGCAGAACGTTTACGCCGGTTACGTCGAACTGTCCGCCCCGGTGCTGGAGCAGTTGGAACTGTCCGGCGCGGTGCGCTATGACAAGTATGAAAGCGGCGAGGGCAAGGCGACGCCGAAGGTCGGCATCAAGTGGACCCCGGCCGACTGGATCGCGGTCCGCGGCAGCTATGCCGAAGGCTTCCGCGCGCCGAATCCGGCCGAGAACGGCGACGGTGGCCTGGCCGCGTTCTCCAACGCTGCCGATCCCGTGCGCTGCCCCGGCGGCAACCCGGCCCCGGGCGCGACCGATGACGATTGCGGCGCACTGCCGGTCGCCATCATCACCCGCCCGAACCAGGACCTGAAGCCGGAGGAATCCAAGAGTTATTCAGTCGGCCTGGTGCTGCAGCCGACCTCAAGCACCTCGATGACGGTCGACGCGTGGCAGATCAAGCGTACCAACGAAATCGCCCAGGGCAGTACTGCCGAAGCGATTGCCGCAGGCAACGTGCTGCGTGACAACAACCTGCTCAATGGTGTTCCCGGCACCGGCAGCATCCTGGCGGTCAATACGCAGTACATCAACGCTGCATCGACCCGCGTCCGCGGTATCGATACCGACATCCGCCAGACCTTCGACATCGGTCCGGGCCAGCTGGAGATGGACCTGCAGTGGAGCCATGTGCTCAAGTTCGAGCGTACCGATGCCGACGTGACCGTCGACTATGCCGGCACGCACGGCAACTGCGACGTCACCAACTGCATCGGCACCCCGAAGGACCGCATCAACTTCGGCACCACCTGGAAGCAGGGCCCGTGGAGCGTCAGCGGCGTGGCCAACTACATCTCCAAGATGGAGAACACCGACTTCCGCGGTCCGGACGGCTCGTATCAGTTCGCCTATGCCGACGGCACCGACGTCACCAAGATCTCTTCGTTCACCACCTTCGACCTGTCCGGTCGCTGGAACATCACCGAGGCCTTCGAGTTGAACGCATCGGTGCAGAACCTGTTCGACCGCATCGCTCCGCTGGATCCGACCACCTACGGTGGCGTGAACTACAACCCGCTGCACTTCAGCGGCGCGATCGGCCGTTACTTCACCGTCGGTGCCAAGTACACCTTCGAATGAGGTAAGCGCACTTGGGGAACAAGGAGCCCGGGCATTGCCCGGGCTTTTTGTTTGGATCGCGGCACGCGGGTAAATCGCGGACAAGAAAAAGCCCCGCATCGCTGCGAGGCTTTTCTTCAAATCTTGGCGCCCGAAGTTGGACTCGAACCAACGACCCCCTGATTAACAGTCAAGTGCTCTAACCGGCTGAGCTATTCGGGCGGGGTGCGCATTGTAGCCCGTTTTTCGCGAGATGTAACCCGTCTGGCGACAACTATTTCACGCGCGGTGATACGGATGGTTGGCCAGCATCGCCGCGGCGCGGTACAGCTGCTCGGCCACTACCAGGCGCACCAGCATGTGCGGCAGCGTCAGCGGGCCGATCGACCATTTCTCATCAGCCATTGCCGACACTTCCGCCGAATGCCCTTCCGGCCCGCCGATCAGGAAGGCCAGGTCCCTGCCCTGGCCGCGCCAATGCTCCAGGCGCTGCGCCAGCTGCTCGGAACTGAGCGGGCGTCCCGGTACATCAAGCGCGACCACATAGGCATTTTTCGGCAACGCGGCGATCACCCGCTTGCCTTCGCCATCGGTCGCGCGGCGCGCATCGCGGCCCTTGCCGCGCAGGCCGGGTTCGATCTCGACCAGCTCGAACGGCAACCAGTGCGAGAGCCGCTTCTGGTACTCGGCAAAGCCCTGCGCCACCCAGGATGGGGCGCGCTCGCCGGTGGCGATCAGCTTGGCTTTCATGTCTGTCCTCCGCAGCCACCACAGGCGGCGCCGCAAAAGACAACGGCGCCATCGGCGCCGTTGTCGTGACCGGGCACGCTGCGATCAGCGCGCGTCGTAGTCGTCGTCCGCATCGTCGAGCAGTTCGATCGGCGGCTGGTCGCCCACGGTCCACAGCCGCTCGAGCGCGTAGAACTCACGCACGCGCGGCAGCATCACGTGAACGATCACATCGCCCAGGTCGACCAGCACCCACTCGGCTTCGCGCTCGCCTTCCACACCCAGCGGCATCACGCCCAGCTTCTTGGCGAACTTCACCACTTCGTCGGCGATCGACTTGACGTGACGGCTGGAGGTGCCCGAGGCGATCACCATGTAATCGGCGACGCTGGAGCGGCCGATGACGTCGATCTCAACGAGATCCTTGGCCTTCAGTTCTTCGGTGGCCCCGCGCACGCACTCGAGCAGCTGCAGAACGGAGGGCGCCGGATTGGGCAGTTGGACCTTGATGGTCTGGGGCTGGGCTTGGTTGCTCAAAGCGGGTCAACTCGATAAATGTGGGGCCGATTATACGGGGCGGCGGGCCCGCGCGTATTCACGACGGTGTCGCGCCGTACAGGCGGTGGTCGATGATGTAGCCCGCCACCGCCTCAGGCAGCAGTTGCCGCCAGGGCCCGGCGGCGGCGATCTGCGCGCGCACCGCGGTGGCCGATTCCTCGCGCAACGGCGCCTGCAAGCGCATCAGGCGCCCGGCCGACGCGCTGAACAGCTCACGCTCGTGGCTGGCCCAGCGCCCTTCCAGGGCCTGCGCCAGCACCGGGTCGCAGGCGGCGGCCAGGGGACTGCCGGGGCGGTCGGCGACGATGAAATGGGCCAGCTCGAACAGCGCTTCCCATTCGTGCCAGCTGGGCAGGGCCAACAGGCTGTCGGCACCGACCAGCCAGGCGATCGGCTGGCGCGGGCCCAGCTCGGCGCGCAGCTCGCGCAGCGTATCGACGGTGTAGGACGGCACACCGGGCTGGCGCTCGGCCCGGTCCAGCTCGCGCCGGTCCAGCAGCAGGCCGGGCTCATCGCCGATGGCCAAGGCCAGCATGGCCAGGCGCTGTGCGGCATCAGCGCCGGGGGCGGCACGGTGCGGTGGATCGGCGGCCGGCAGCAGGCGTACGGCTACCTGCAGCTGGTCGCGGGCGGCGCGGGCAATGGCCAGATGGCCCAGATGGACGGGATCGAAGGTCCCGCCGTAATAGATGCGCAGCCCCATGGGCTCAGGCCCGGGCGAGCAGGCGCACAGCGCGAGCTTCGGAGACGGCGATCAGCAGCCGCTCCAGCGCCAGCCAGGCGTCGCCATCGGCGCGCCCCTTGGCGATGCGGTCCACCAGCCCGGCTTCGGCCACGAAGCGCTCCCAGCGCTTGACCTCGGGATGGCGCTGCAGCGCGCGCTTGAACGGCGCCTGCCGCGATTCCCAGATGCCGCGGCTCTTCATTTCCGCAGCCAGGTTGCCACCGCGCGCCTGCACCCGCGCCAGACCGGCGGTGGAGAGCAACTCGCGGATCACGATCGGCGTCAGCGCCGCCACCGCTTCACCTTCGGCACGCAGGCCGGCGATCATGCGCAGCACGGCCGCAGGCTGACCCGAGAAGGTCGCCTCGACCAGACGGAACACGTCATAACGGGCGGCATCGGCCACCAGCGATTCCATCGTGTCCACATCCAGGGTCTGGCCATCGGCCAGCAGCGCCAGCTTGTCGATTTCCTGGGCGGCGGCGAGCAGGTTGCCTTCCACCCGTTCGGCCAGGCGCTGCACCGCCTGCGGGTCGGCGCGCAGGCCCTTGCCACGCAGCCGGCGCTCGATCCACTCGGTGAGTTCATGCGGCTTGATCGCCCAGGCCACCGAGATCACCCCGGCGCGGCCAACGGCATCGGCCCACTTGGTCTGGTGGGCCTTGCTCCATTCATTGCAGGTGATCAGCAGGATCACGTCCGGCGCCGGGTTGGCACAGAACTGGCTGATCACTTCGGCGCCTTCCTTGCCCGGCTTGCCACTGGGCAGGCGCAGTTCCATCAGGCGACGTGCACTGAACAGACTGGGCGCGTTGAAACTGGCATCGAGCTGGTGCCAATCGAAGTCACGGCCATCGGCATCGAAGACTTCGCGCTCGTTGACGCCCTCGGCGCGTGCGCGCGCCCGCACCGCATCGGCAGCTTCCAGCACACGCAGCGTTTCCGGACCGGCGATCAGGTAGACCGGGGCCAACGGCTGGCTGGCCGGTTGGCTGGCAAGCTGTTCGGGGCGCAGTTCCATCCGGGCAGGCCGATCCGCAGGCGGACCGGATTCAGTGTCCCTGCGGGACGTCGGCGGGTACCGCCGGTGCCGGGGTCGGGGTGGTAGTGGGCGTCACGGCCGGAGTCGTGCCGGACTTGGCCGGGGCACGGCCATGCTCCAGTTCCGCGCGGACCACGCTGTCGATACGCCGCATGATCGAGGCGGACATCTCACGGCGCAGTTCGTCGGCGAGGATTTCGCGTTCGGTGGTGGTACCGGTGGCGTCGGTCGGCGGCGACACGTAGTCGCGTGAGAGTTCGATCACCTGCTGCGGCACCAGCTCGCTGCCGTCTTCGCGGCGGAAGATGAAGATCACCGCATAGCGCAGGCTGTACTCCTGGGCACGGCCCTGGGCATCGATCGCAATCGGCAGATCGCCCCAGCGCTCGGACAATACCTGCAGCTGCGAGGCCGGGCCGGTGCTGTCCGGATCCGCCAACTGCGCACCGGAGGCCTGCAGGCCACGGCGGAGCAACTTGACCAGCTCACTGTAAGGCGCGGTGGAGACCACCTGCACCGCGGCCGTATCGGCCGGCAGCATCAACTTGTTGCGCAGATGGAAGCCGCACCCGGCAAGGGTTGCGGTCAGGACAAGGGCAAGCAGGAATCGGGTCATGGATACAGTCTGTAGGAGCGCGGCGGTCGCGGCAACAAGCAGTGATCCTGCCGGATGCCGCGTGAACAGGACTTGATACCGGACGGTCTGCAGGATCTGCCTGCAACCGGCCCTTGGAGATCGGTACCACCGGAGGCGCAGGCCCCCGGTGGCACGACGGGATCAGCCCTGCGGGGCCGCCACGATGTTCACGATCTTGCCCGGCACGATGATGATCTTGCGCACGGTCAGCCCTTCCAGGAACTTGGCCGCATTCGGCTCGGCCAGGCCCAGTGCTTCGATCTGATCACGCGGCGCATCGGCAGCGACGTCGATGGTGCCGCGCAGTTTGCCGTTGACCTGCACCGCCAGGGTCACCGCATCGCGCACCAGCGCCGCCGGATCGGCGTCCGGGAACGCCTGGTCTTCCAGCAGTTCCTCGGCGTGGCCCAGCACCTGCCACAGCGCATGGCTGGCATGCGGCGTGATCGGGTTGAGCAGCAGCACGGTGGCGCGCAGTGCTTCCTGGCGCACCGCACGGCCCTGCTCGCTGACGTCATCGAACTTGGCCAGCGCGTTCATCAACTCCATCACCGCGGCGATCGCGGTGTTGAAGCTGTGGCGGCGGCCGTAGTCGTCGCCGACCTTGCCGATGGTTTCATGGGTCTTGCGGCGCAGCGCCTTCTGCTCGGCATTCAGCGCGGCCACGTCCAGCGCCGGGGCGGCGCCATCAGCGGCATGCTTCTGCACCTGGGCCCACAAGCGGCGCAGGAAACGGGCCATGCCATCCACGCCGGCTTCGTTCCACTCCAGCGACTGTTCCGGTGGCGCGGCGAACATCGAGAACAGGCGCACGGTGTCGGCGCCGTACTTGCCCACCATCACCTGCGGGTCCACGCCGTTGTTCTTGGACTTGGACATCTTCTCGGTGCCGCCGATCACCACCGGCTGGCCGTCGGCGATCAGGGTCGCCCCGACGATGCGGCCGCGCTCGTCGCGCTGCACATCCACATCGGCCGGGTTGATCCAGTCCTTGGAGCCGTCCGGGTTCGGGCGGTAGTAGGTTTCGGCGATCACCATGCCCTGGCACAGCAGATTCTGCGCCGGCTCGTTGCTGTCCACCATGCGCGCATCACGCAGCAGCTTGTGGAAGAAACGGAAGTACATCAGGTGCAGGATCGCGTGCTCGATGCCACCGATGTACTGATCCACCGGCAGCCAGTAGTTGCCCCGCTTGTCCACCGCATCGCGGGCACCCGGCGAGGTGTAACGCGCGTAGTACCAGCTCGATTCCATGAAGGTATCGAAGGTGTCGGTCTCGCGCTCGGCCGCGCCGCCGCAGTCCGGGCAGGTGGTCTTGCGCCATTCCGGATCGGCCTTGATCGGCGAGCCGGTGCCGACGAAGTTGACGTTCTCCGGCAGGACCACCGGCAGCTGCTCTTCCGGTACCGGCAAGGCGCCGCACTTCGGGCAGTAGATCACCGGGATCGGGCAGCCCCAGTAGCGCTGGCGGCTCACGCCCCAGTCGCGCAGACGATAGTTCACGCGGCGCTGGCCCTGGGCCTTGCGCTCGAAACGCTCGGCCAGTGCCTCGAAGGCGCCCTGGAAGTCCAGCCCATCGAACTCTTCGGAGTTGACCAGCTCGGTCTCGCGGGTCTTGTCGCCGTACCAGTCCTGCCAGCGCGTGGCGTCGTACGCGCTTTCTTCCTTGCGCAGCGACTTCAACGCGATGACCTGGCGGATCGGCAGGCCGTACTTGTTGGCAAATTCGTTATCGCGCTGATCATGGCCGGGGACGGCCATCACCGCGCCGGTGCCGTAACCCATCAGCACGAAGTTGGCGACCCACACCGGCACCTGGGCGCCGGTGACCGGATGGATGGCGCGCAGGCCGGTATCCATGCCGCGCTTTTCCTGGGTTTCCAGCTCAGCCTCAGACACGCCGCCCTGCTTCATCTCGGCCAGCAGCGCGGCCAGCGCCGGGTTGGACTTGGCCGCGTGCTGGGCCAGCGGATGTTCGCCGGCGATGGACACGAAGGTCACGCCCATCACGGTGTCCGGCCGGGTGGTGAACACGCGCAGCGGGTCCAGCGTGCTGCCGTCGGCGTCACGCACATCGAACTGGATCTCCAGCCCTTCCGAGCGGCCGATCCAGTTGCGCTGCATGGTCTTGACCGAGTCGGGCCAGCCCGGCAGTTCGTCCAGGCCGTCCAGCAGTTCCTGGGCGTAATCGGTGATGCGCAGGAACCACTGCGGGATCTCGCGCTTTTCCACCAGCGCACCGGAACGCCAGCCGCGGCCGTCGATGACCTGCTCGTTGGCCAGCACGGTCTGATCGATCGGGTCCCAGTTCACCACCGCGTTGCGGCGGTAGGCCAGGCCCTTGCGCATCAGGCGGGTGAACATGCGCTGCTCGTGCACGTAGTACTCGGGCGTGCAGGTGGCGAACTCGCGCGACCAATCGATCGCATAGCCCATGGCCTTGAACTGGCCACGCATGTGCTCGATGTTGGCGTAGGTCCACTTGGCCGGCGCGGTCTTGTTCTTGATCGCCGCGTTCTCGGCCGGCAGGCCGAAAGCATCCCAGCCCATCGGCTGCAGCACGTTGTGGCCGGTCATCCGCTTGTAGCGGCTGATCACGTCACCGATGGTGTAGTTGCGCACGTGGCCCATGTGCAGCGCACCGGACGGATACGGCAGCATCGAGAGGCAGTAGAACTTCGGCTTCTCCGAAGTCTCGGTGACCTCGAAAGCACGGGTGGCATCCCAGTACTGCTGGGCGGCGGATTCAACCTGCTGCGGATCGTAAACGTTGGGTTCGACGCTGGTCATAAAAACGCTAGTGCGGCGGCAAAGCGGCACAGGGTACCGCAGTGCGGCAAAGGGCTCCAATCGACGTGGCCCACCGTCGCGGCCAAACCTGTCATCTCATTGAATTGACTGGGGATTGGCCAAACACCTCCGCCCTCGCCGCGCGCCACGGCGCGTGCCGGGGCGCAGCAACGGCGGCGGCTGTGCTCAGGTGCGCCGCGTGGAGGGCGCCAACGGCAGCACCGCCACCAGCCAGACCAGCCAGACCCCGAAGGCCACGCGCTGGGCCATCGGGGCCGGCAGCAGGGCCTGCAGCGCGAACGCGGCAAGCAGCACCCCCACCCCGCAGGCCAGGTGCAGGCCGCCCACGGCGCGCCACGCCGGCAGCCGCAGCGCGCCGATCCCGGACATCATCGCGCCCGGCACGAAGGCCAGCACCCACACCATCCAGGCACTGGCGTGGTACTGGCTGGCCGGGTTGTCCAGATCACGGGTATCCAGCGGCAGCACGCCCATCGCGGTGAAGCCGACGCCGGCCAGCATCAGCAACTGCGCACCCACCCGCATCGACCACGGCGCGGTGCGCGGCACCCGCAGCAGCAGGCGCAGCGCAACGAGGCTGGCGAGCAGGCCGGGCAGCGCGAAACCGAGCATGTTGAACGCCTGCGCATGCGGCACGTCCATCGCCCCGAGCAGCGCGACCGGATGGCCGACCGGATCGAACAGCGGCAGCGCCGCGCCGAAGCCCAGCACCGCGCCCACGAACAACACCGCGGCGGCAATGCCCAGGCCACCTTCCCAACGTTGGATTCCCTGCATGCGGCTCACCCGGCTGCGTCTGAAGGCCTGCATTGTCGCTGTTCCAAGCGGAATCCGCCCGTTGGGGTTGCGTCCGGCCGCGGGCGGCACCATACACTTCCTCTCCAGTTTCCCGTTGATTTGAAACCATGAGCGATCTGCCCCACGTCTTTGACGCCACCACCGAGACCTTCGAGACCGAGGTCCTGCAGAAATCCCTGCAGACCCCCGTGCTGGTCGATTTCTGGGCCACCTGGTGCGGCCCCTGCAAGACCCTGGGCCCGATGCTGGAAAAGCTGGCCGGCGACTATCACGGCGCCTTCGAGCTGGCCAAGGTCGATGTCGACAAGGAACAGCAGATCGCCGCGGCCTTCCAGATCCGCTCGGTGCCGACCGTGTTCCTGGTCAAGGGCGGTCAGATCGTGGACGGTTTCCCCGGTGCGGTGCCGGAAGGCCAGCTGCGCGAGTTCCTGACCCAGCACGGCGTGGTCCCGCTTGAAGCGGCCCCGGACGAGGCAGAAACCGTCGAAGCGCCGCCGCTCGACCCGCAGGCCCAGGTCGATGTACTGCGCGCGGCGATTGCCGCCGAGCCGGACAAGGAAGAGCTCAAGCTCGATCTGGCCCTGGCCCTGCTGCAGACCGGCGCCACCGCCGAGGCCACCGCCCTGATCGACGCGCTGCCGGCCAACCTCTCCACCGATGACCGCGCCGTGCGCGCCCGCGCCCGTCTGGAATTCGCCAGCGCCCTGCAGGAAGCCCCTGCTCCGGAGGTGCTGGAGGCGCGCATTGCGGCCAATGGCGACGATCTGCAGGCGCGCCACCTGCGCGGCGTGCAGTTGCTGCTGTCCGGGCAGGATGCTGCCGCGCTGGAGCAATTCCTGGACATGCTGCGCCGCGACCGCAGCTACGACGACGGTCGCCCGCGCAAGCTGCTGATCGATGCCTTCAAAGTGATCGAGGATGAAGACTTGGTCGGCCAGTACCGCCGCCGGATGGCCTCGCTGCTGTTCTGATCGGCCACGGCCAGCGCCTTTCGGGGGCGCTGGCCCAACGAAGCCGCCTATCCAGACCGGCAACTTCGATGTGTGACGTGAATCACGTTCAGAAACCCTGCACGACTCCCGGGCAATAATGCCGCCGCGGCCCACTGGAGGCTGCGATCCATCGGGGAGGATGAGGTCTGGGCCATGGCGGCCTACTTGGCTGCGCCCCGCCTTGCAGGGCCGTGAATGACCGTGAGATTGACCCGATTCCTCCGTTTCCCGATGGCCGCCCGCCTGTTGGTGCTGGCCGCCATGATGCTGTCTGCCGCGCCGGTCCTGGCGCAGGACTGGACCTACCGGGTCCGCCCCGGCGACACGATCTGGGACCTCAGTGCCCGCTACCTGAAGCCGTCCATCGCCTGGGAGCAACTGCAGTCGCACAACGGCATCGCCGATCCCTACCGCCTGCCGCCCGGCAGCCAGCTGCGTTTCCCCGTCGCCTGGCTGCAGGTGCAGCCCGCCCCGGCGCGGGTACTGGCCGTGCGTGGCCCGGTGCAGAGCCAGGCCGACGGCCAGCCCCATCGCGAGGTGATCGAAGGCGACCTGCTGCGGATCGGGCAGGAACTGGTCACCGGCGAGGATGCCAGCGTCACCGTGGTGTTTGCCGATGATTCGCGGCTGCAGCTGCGCGAGCGTTCGCGCCTGCGCTTCGACCAGCTCTCCCGCTACGGCCGCACCGGCATGGTCGATACCCGCCTGCGCCTGGAACAGGGGCGCGCCAGCAACCGGGTGACCCCGGCCAACGGCCCCGCCTCGCGCTACATCATCGATGCGCCGACGGCGACCAGCAGCGTGCGTGGCACCGTCTTCCGGGTCAGCGCCGGCCAGGACGGCCGCGGCGCGGCCACCGAAGTGCTGGAAGGCCGCGTGCAGGTCGGCAACCCCCGCGGCCAGCGCCTGGTCAGCCGCGGCCAGGCCACCCGCAGCCCCTCGCTCGACGCACGCCCGGCCGGCGTGGAGGCGCTGCTGCCCGCACCGGTGCTGTCGAGCGAACCGCAGCGGCTGGCCACCCTGCCCGCGGCGCTGGCCTGGCAGCCGGTAACAGATGCCGCCGGGTACCGGGTGGAGGTCGTCCGCGCCGACCAGCCGGAGGTCCTGCTGTTCGCGCGCGATACCGACGCCACCACACTCACCCTGCCCGATCTGCCGCCGGGCGAGCTGCGTCTGCTGGTCCGCGCGGTCAGCGCCGAGCAGGTGGAAGGACTGGATGCCGAGCAGGATTTCCAGGTGCGTGACCAGCCGGTCGCGCCGCTGACCGTGCGGCCGCTGCATGGCCAGACCATCAACAGCGCGCGGCCGCGCTTCGAATGGACCCGGGTGGCCGAGGCCGAGCGCACGGTGCTGCAGATCGCCCGCGATCCGCTGTTCCTCCCTCTCCTGCTCGAACAGGACACCCGCGCCACCCACCTGCGTCCCGTCCTGGACCTCCCCCCGGGCGAGTATGTCTGGCGCGTGGCGTCGGTGGATCGCAACGGCGACCGCGGGCGTTTCGGGCAGCCGCTGCCGCTGACCATCACCGACGAACCGGTCGACCCGGCGCTGCAGCCGCCGGAGGCCGCCAAAGGCCAACTGACGCTGCGCTGGCAGGCCGGCGAACCCGGTCAGCGCTATCGCGTGCAGTTGGACCGTCGTGGCGACTTCCGTGCCCCGCTGCTCGATCAGGAACTGGACCAGCCGGAGGTCTCGATCAAGCGCCCGTGGCACGGCACGCTGCACGTGCGCGTGCAGTACATCGATGAGGACGGTTACGCCGGTCCGTTCTCGCCGGCCCAGCAGATCGCCCTGCCGTGCCGGACCTGTTACGCCACCGGGGGCGGTGCGCTGTTGTTGTTGCTGCTGCTGTGACGCCCCTGCACCTGCCCTGGCCGCAACGCATCGCGCTGGCCGCACTGGTCGGCGCCCTGGCGGTCGCGGCCAGTCATTGGCAGTGGTTCTGGAAACAGGATGAGGTGGTCTACGACGCCTGCGTCGGTGGCTGGGAATACACGCCCGACGCGCGCCTGCTGATCGTGGCCATCGACGACAACAGCCTGCAGCAGCTGGGCCAGTGGCCGTGGCCGCGCGGTACCCACGCGCGCCTGCTGGACCGGCTGACCGACGCCCGCGCCGCGCGCGTCGTGCTGGATCTGATGCTGTCCGAACCGGACCGCCAGGACAGTACCCAGGATGCCGAACTGGCGGCGGCGATCCGGCGCAACGGGCATGTGGTGCTGCCGGTGCTGGCCGCGCCCGCCAGTGGCCCGCGCATGGCCGAAGAACTGCTGCCGATTCCGCTGATCGCCGCCAATGCGGCCAGCCTGGGTCACAGCGACATCGAAGTCGACGGCGATGGCGTCGCCCGCGGCCTGTACCTCACGGCCGGTATCGGCTCACCGCACTGGCCGGCCCTTGGCTTGGCGCTGGCGGACACCCACGGCCCGCTGCCCGGGCTGCACGATGATCAGCCGGACCTGGTGTCGCCGTACCAGTGGCGCCGCGACCACTACGTACGCGTGCGCTACGCCGGTCCGCCCGAACGCTTCCCGCAGGTCTCCTACGCCGATGTGCTCAACGGCGAAGTCGATCCGGCGCTGCTGCGCGGCCGCCTGGTGCTGGTCGGCATGACGGCCAGCGGGATCGCGCCGCGCCTGCTGACCCCAACCACCCGCGAGCGCTGGATGAGTGGCAGCGAGTACCAGGCCAACGTCGCTTCGATGCTGCTCGCCGACAAGGTGATCAATCCCCTACCGCCAGCGTGGCAGAGCGCCCTCAGCGGGCTGCTGGTGGCCCTGTGCTGCCTGTTGTTGACCCTGCCGCGGGCGTGGCTGAGCGGCGTGCTCGCCCTGCCGTTGACGTTGCTGGCGAGCTTCGTGCTGCTGCGCGCCGGCAACCTGTGGTTCGCACCGGCCGCCGCCTTGATCGGCATGCTGGCGGTGATCCTGGCCTGGACGCTGTGGCGGGTCAGCGCCTGGCGCCGCCAGGCCAACAGCGATGCACTCACCGGGCTGGGCAACCGGCTGCGCTTCGAGCAGACCCTGCAGGCCGAGCACGATGCCGGCCGCCGCAGCGGACGGCCGCTGAGCCTGGTGCTGATCGACGTGGATCACTTCAAGCGCCACAACGACGATTTCGGTCATCAGGCCGGCGACACCGTGCTGCGCCGGATCGCGCAGGAGATCCGGGCGCACGCGCGCCGGCCCCGCGACATGGCCGCGCGCTTTGGCGGCGACGAGTTCGCGCTGATCCTGCCCGACACCACGCCGGAAGGCGCAGTACAGGTGGTGCAGGATCTGGTCGCACGGGCGCAGGCGCTGGAAATCCCCGCCGGCCACGGCACGACCACGCACATCACGGTAACCGTCGGCGTGTTCACCCGGGTGCCGACGCCCGGCACCGAGCCGCGGCACTTCTTCGAAGGCGCCGACGCCGCGCTGTACCGGGCCAAGGGAGCCGGACGGAATGGGTATGCGGTCGATGACGGCGGGCCGGGCTGACCCCCCAAGGCACCCATACGCAGGCGAATGGTAGACTCCGGTCACCCTCAGCACCGAGATGCGATCCGAATGAAGGCCTCCGTCTTCCGCCTTGGCCTCAACCTGTGGCCGCCGTTCCTGTTCACGGGTATCCACGTGACCACGGTCAGCCCGGACTACCGCCATGTACGCGTCGAACTGCGCATGCGCCCGTGGAACCGCAACTACGTGGGCACCCACTTCGGTGGCAGCCTGTTCGCGATGACCGATCCGTTCTGGATGCTCACCGTGATGCAGAACCTGGGGCGCGATTACTACGTCTGGGACCGCGCGGGGGAGATCGAATTCCTCAAGCCGGGCCGCGGGACGGTGGTTGCCGAGTTCCGGCTGGACGAGGCGCTGCTGGATCAACTGCGTGCGGCCACTGCCAGCGGGGAAAAGTACCTGCACTGGTTCAGCAATGACATTGTCGATGCGAAAGGCGAAGTGATCGCCCGCGTGCGCAAGCAGGTCTACCTGCGCCTCAAGCCCGAGGCGCGCCAGCGCGCGGGATGAGTCATCGCGCGCTTGCTATGCTCGCGCGCCCGCTTCACCCCACGGACGACCATGCGCCTGCCCCTGCTCGCTGCCCTGCTGCTCACTGCCCTGCCCGCGTTCGCGCAGGAACTGCGGATCCCACCGGTCGACTATCCGATATTGCCCGCCCACGCCACCCGGGCCGAAGGTTTCGTGCCGTCAGGATGGCGCATCGAGCAGCAGCTTCGCGGCGATCTCAACGGCGACAAGCGCGATGATCTCGTTCTGGTGCTGCGCCAGCAGGACCCGCGCAACATCGTCGAACACGATGGCTTCGGCATCAGCCCGCTGGACAGCAATCCACGCATCCTCGCCATCGCCTGGGGCACGCCGGCCGGCTACACGCTCGCTGCGCAGAACCACACATTGATCACCCGCCACGAGGCCCCGAACCTGTCCGATGTGTTCGACGACGGCGACGGCGTATCGATCGTGGGCGGCACGCTGCGCACCACGCTGTTCTTCTTCTCCAACGCCGGCAGCTGGTCGACCGGCTCGGCCAGCTACACCTTCCGCTGGCAGAACGGTGCCTTCGCGTTGATCGGCTATGACCGCAACACGATGATGCGCAACTCCGGGCAGACCGAAAGCCTGAGCATCAATTACTCGACCCGCCGCGTGCGCCATGCCGCGGGCAGCATCGAATCGGACCAGGACAGCGTGCGCTGGGAGACCCTCGCCTCGCCACGCCGCTGGACGCTGGAGACGGTAGGCGATGGCAGCGACTTCGACCCCTTCGGTCCGGCGCAGGATCGGTAAGCACTGCGTCGCCGCACGCCTCTTATCGTGCGGGCGCGCGCATCGGCACCTGCACTGTCGGCCCGGCCTCGTCCATCTCCACACGCCGATCGACCTGCAGCCACTGGCCATCGTCGCTGAGTACCGGTGCGCGCGTGGGCGAACGCAGCGCCTCGGGCAAGCGCTTCAGCGTCTGCGATGATGCCGTGGGCTGCTGCCGCAGCCAGCGCTGCGCGGCGACCAGGCGCAGCATCGCGGCGGCATCCTGCGGGCGGCCGGCGTACTGCCGCATGTCCGGCCCGCCGATGTTGGCCACGGCACAGCCCAGCGGATTGGCGATGCAGGCAAAGCGATCCTGCGCGGGCCCGGGAATGGGCGTGGGCGCGTCGCGCGCTGCTACCCGTTCTGCACTGGCGGCGCACGCCCACGCATAGCGGGGCGCCATGCGCGCCAGAGTGCGCGGCACATCCAGCAACAGGCGATGGCCGTCAGGGTTCCCAGTGGACGGCCGCACGCCCGCCCGGGCCAACGCGAACTCACCGCGCATCGCCGTGCACAGGCTCTGCTCGCCGGCCGTCATCGGCGCCAGTGCCGCCGCGCAGACCGCAGGCAGTGCAGCGTCGGCGGGCAGTTCAACCAGCATGTCCGCCAGCAGCCGCGCGTTGCTCTCCACCATCGCCGCGCCGACCATGCTGGTGATCAGCGTATCGCCCTGCCCCGTCATCGCCCGACCACTGAGGATGTCCGCGCAGGCACCGGCAAGTGCGGTGCCACTGTCGCCCCGTACATGCGCCAGCGCGTGGGCTGACAGCGGATCAAGCAGCGGCTGAAAGACGGGCAGCGGCGCCATCGGGTCCGTGCCGAATGGCTCGAACGGGGAGACGAAGTGACCGTAGCCGGCCAGCGCGGCCACGCGCTGGTGAAGCGCATCGTGGCCGGCATGCGTGGCGGCGAACCCCTCGGGGTCTGCACGCACCGCTGCAAGACAGCCGACACCCCGGCGGCCACAACGCGCCAGCGCCGACAGCGGGACCGCGGGGAACCGCCCTTCCGCGCTGGACGCTAGCGGCCGCTGGCCAGGCGTGCCGTTGCGCCAGCGCTCGACATCCTGTGCGATCAGGGTCTCGCGCCCGCGGGCATCCAAGCCGTCGTAGCGCAGGGTCCACAACGCGGTGAAGCCGTTCTCACCAGGCCTGGGCAGCGGCGCCTGCAGCAGCCGCATCGCCTCACGCTGCTCGGCCGGCAGCGGCCAGAAGCGCGAAGCCGCCCAGAGCCCCGCCACGGCCAGCACCAGGCTCAGGATCGAGATGCCCACCCATTTCAGTCCATTCCTCACCACAGCATTCTCCCCAGACCCCGCGTCCTGCGGGGATGGGCAGCGTAAACCGGGCATCGCCGCCGCTACAATGCGCAGATGTCGCCCGAAGCCCCCCAACTCGTTCCGCGTCCCTCCCTGCAGCGCCTGTTCCTGACCGGCCTGCTGACCCTGCTGCCGATCTGGCTGACCTGGGTGGTGGTCAAATTCGTGTTCGTGCTGCTTTCGGGCATTTCCAGCCCGCTGGTGGTGCCGCTCTCCGAGCAGATCGCCGCCTCGTTCCCGCATTACCTGGGCTGGATCAAGGTCGAGTGGATGCAGGACATCATCGCCCTGGCCGCCACGCTGCTGGTGATTCTCTCGGTGGGCGTACTCAGCCGCCGCGTGATCGGCCAGCGCCTGCTGCGCTGGTTCGGTGCGGTGATCAAGCGCATCCCGTTGGCCAGCATCATCTACGACAGCGCCAAGAAACTGCTGGACATGCTGCAGACCGAACCGGGCAGCACGCAGCGTGTGGTGCTGATCGACTTCCCGCATCGCGACATGAAGTCGGTGGGCCTGGTGACGCGGGTGATGAAGGAAGAAGGCAGCGGCCGCGAGCTGGCCGCCGTATACGTACCCACCACCCCCAATCCGACCTCGGGCTATCTGGAAATCGTGCCGGTTGAGCTGCTCACGCCCACCGACTGGACCGTGGACCAGGCGATGAGCTTCATCATCTCCGGCGGCGCGGTCGCCCCGGAAACCATGCCGTTCACCCGCGCCGGCGATCGTTGAGCATCGCGGCAGCAGCATGCTGCCGCAGCTGACTGGCCGCCGTACATGACAAACCTGACCGGGGGCCGATGCTGGCCGTACGCAGGCGAATCGGGCAAGCTCCCGTGTCTGTGCGTTTACGGAAACAGCCGATGCCCCACCCCGCCCGCGCCCTGGCGCTTGCCATTGCCGTACTGATGGCCTTCAGCGCTGCCGCTCCGGCCGAAGCTGCCAAGAAGAAGGCCACCCGGCCCGCAGCGGCCCAGTCCCGGCCCGCTGCCAAGCCCAAGGCCAAGCCGCGTGCACGCCCAGCCGCCGCCCCTGCCCGCCAGCCGCTGGTGCGCCAGCAGACCAAGGCCGCGCAGCTGGACCGGATCTACGATGAGTACTGGGATGCCTCGATGCGGCTCAATCCGCTGCAGGCCACCTTCCAGGGCGACAGCCGCCACAACGATCAGCTGCCCAACATTCTTTCCGCCGCCTACCGGCAGCAGTCGCATGACTTCACCGTGGAGTGGCTGGGCAAGGTCGAGAAGATCGGGCCGGACGGCCTGACCGGCCAGGACCTGCTCAGCTACGAAATCTTCGTGCGCGACGCGCGCATGTCGCTGGCCGCCGAGCAGTTCCCCGGCTGGATGCTGCCGGTGAGCCAGTACTACAACCTCGGCAGCATCATGGCCATTCTCGGCTCCGGCTCCGGTGCGCAGCCGTTCAACACGGTGCAGGATTACGATGGCTGGTCGCGCCGCTCGCTGGGCATTCCGGCCCTGTTCGAGCAGGCCATCGCCAACATGCGCCAAGGCATGGCCGCCGGTGTGGTGCAACCGCGTGACCTGATGGAAAAAGTACTGCCGCAGCTGGATGCGGTGATCAAGCCGACCGCGGAAGAGAGCATCTTCTGGGGGCCGGTGCGCAATCTGCCCGACGATTTCCCGGCGGCCGACAAGGCGCGCATCACGGCCGAATACAAGCGCATGATCGAGTTCCGCATCATGCCGTCCTATCGCGCCCTGCGCGGCTTCATCGCCACCGAGTACCTGCCGGCCGCGCGCAGCACCGATGGCCTGGCCGGCCTGCCCGGCGGCAAGGCCTGGTATGCGCAGACCATCGTGCAGAGCACCGCCTCCACGCTGACGCCCGAACAGATCCATGCCCTGGCCGAACAACGCGTGGCCACACTGCAGGCGCAGATCGCCACGATCATGAAAGACAACAAGATCCGTGGCTCGCAGCAGAAACTGCTGCGCACCATGCGCACCGACCGCGATTTCCAGTACGCCAACGCCGATGCGCTGCTCAACCGCTACAAGCAGCTGCAGAGCCAGGTCAACGCGCGCCTGCCGACGCTGCTCGGCACGCTGCCCAAGGCCCCGATGGAGATCCGCGCGGTCGAGCCCGAACGCGCGGCCACCGCCGGGGCGGTGAGCTACCAGCAACCATTGCCGGACGGGATGCGCCCGGGCGTGCTGTACATCAACACCGGCGATCTGCCGAGCCGCCGCCGCTGGTCCGCACCGATGCAGTTCCTGCATGAGGGCATTCCCGGCCATCACGTGCAGCTGGGCCTGCAACAGGAGCTGGACAAGCTGCCACGCTTCCGTCGTCTGGGCGGCGATATCGCCTTCGTGGAGGGCTGGGGCCTGTATGCCGAATCGCTGGGTGAGCAACTGGGCGTCTATCAGGATCCCTACGAGCGGATCGGCTATCTGCAGGCCGCGCTGACCCGCGCCGCGCGCATGTCCGCCGATACCGGCGTGCACGCGCAGGGCTGGAGCAAGCGCCAGGCCGTGGACTATCTGGTCAAGACCGCGGACATGAGCGCCAGCGATGCCACCGCGGAAGTGGAGCGCTTCATGGCCCTGCCCGGGCAGACCCTGGCCAATGGCCTGGGCGAGCTGAAGATGATGGAGCTGCGCGACAAGGCCAAGGCCTCACTGGGGGCACGTTTCGACGCGCGTCGCTTCCATGAGGAAGTGCTGCGCGACGGCTCGATGCCGCTGGATATTCTGGACGCCAAGATCGCCCGCTGGATTGCCAGCCAGAGTGGCGCGGCCACGCCCGCGCCCTGAACCCTGAAGGAAACCGAGCATGCACATCGTCGGGCATCTGCGTGTGTGGATCAGCGCGATGTGCATCGCCGGCAGCGGCACCGTCATCGCAGCGCCGGTGCTGACGCCACCGGATCCGGGCATCGATGCGCTGATGCAGCGCTACGATGGTCAGGTCCCCGGCGCGGCGGTACTGGTGCTGCACGACGGCCAGCCGGTGTTCCGGCGCGGCTACGGGCTGGCGGTGCTGGAAGATCGCACCGCGGTGACCGCGCAGACCAATTTCCGCCTGGCCTCGGTCAGCAAGCAGTTCACCGCCGCGGCGATCCTGCTGCTGGCCGAGGATGGTGCGCTGGGCCTGGATGACCCACTCAAGCGCTGGCTGCCCTCGTTGCCGGCGGCCGCCGATGCCATCACCCTGCGCCAGCTGCTCAGCCACACCAGCGGCCTGATCGATTACGAAGACCTGATGGCCACCGACGCGTCCGCGCAGGTGCGTGACCCGGATGTGCTGCACCTGCTGGAAGGCCAGGATCGGACGTACTTTGCACCGGGCACAGCCTACCGTTACAGCAACAGCGGCTACGCGCTGCTGGCGCTGGTGGTCGGCAAGGCCTCCGGCACCGATTTCGCCAGCTTCCTGCGCCAGCGGATTTTCCTGCCGCTGGGCATGCGCGACAGCGTGGCGCATCAGGACGGCGTGGACGATATCGCGCGCCGCGCCTATGGATACAGCGAGCGCGACGGGCGCTGGCAGCGCACCGATCAAAGCCCGACCAGCGCAGTGCTCGGCGATGGTGGCGTGTATTCCTCGCTGGATGACCTGGCGCGCTGGGATGCGGCGCTGTATGACCAGCGCCTGTTGAAGGCGACATCGTTGAAGCAGATGTTCTCCCCTGCCACCCCCACCGCCGAGACGGACGTGCCGTTCTACGGTTTCGGCTGGCGGCTCAACGGTGGCGCGCAGTGGCACAGCGGCGAGAGCATCGGCTTCCGCAACGTGATCCTGCGCTATCCGGCGCAGCGCCTCACCGTGATCGTCCTCAGCAACCGCAATGCCCCCGAACCCTATCCGCTGGCGCTGCAGATCGCCCGGCGCTGGCTGGATACTCTGCAATGAACGCTTCTGACACTTCCCCACTGATCGGCATCCACCACGTGGCCCTGATCTGCGCCGATTACGCCCGCTCCAGAGACTTCTACACCCGGGTGCTCGGCCTGCAGGTGATCGCCGAAAACCACCGCGCGGCGCGCGACTCCTGGAAGCTCGATCTGGCCCTGCCCGATGGCAGCCAGCTGGAGCTGTTCTCGTTCCCGGGCGCGCCCACACGGCCCAGCCGCCCCGAGGCGCAGGGCCTGCGCCACCTGGCCTTCCGCGTGCACACGCTGGAGCCCATGATCGCCCGCCTGACCGCGGCCGCGGTGGCCTGCGAACCGATCCGGGTGGACGAGTACACCGGCCGCCGCTTCACCTTCTTCGCCGACCCGGACGACCTGCCGCTGGAGCTGTACGAGATCCCGGCCGACGCGGGCTGAAGCGTGCACCCGGCACGTTCCGTACCGGAGCGAATGGGTATACAGTCGGCCCTGTACCGGCCACCTGCGCCGGCGTTCACGGACATCCCTGGGAGGGGAACATGCGCAAGACCTTCAAGACCCTGTTGCTGGCGCTGCCGCTGATGATGGCCGCGATGTCGGCCAGCGCCGCCGACGGCGCCGTCGGCCGCTGGAAGACCATCGACGACAAGACCGGCAAGGTGAAGTCGATCGTGGAGATCACCCAGGCCACCAACGGCACCCTGACCGGCAAGGTCGTGGACATCCTGCACTCGGACAAGGGCCCCAATCCGGTCTGCGACGGCTGCGAAGGCGCCAACAAGAACAAGCCGGTCAAGGGCATGACCATCCTGTGGAACCTCAAGGCCGACGGCACCAACGCCTGGTCCGGCGGCACCATCCTGGATCCGGGCAACGGCAAGACCTACAAGTCCAAGATGAAGCTGCAGACCGGCGGCGCCAAGCTGGACGTGTCCGGCTGCGTGGCCTTCATCTGCCGCGCCCAGACCTGGGTGCGCGAGTAAGCCCGGCGCTGCTGTTGAGCCCCCGTAACCCGGCTTCGGCCGGGTTACTGCGTTTTGGCGTGCGATAATCCCCGGTTCCCCTGGCAACAGCGCTCATCATGACCCGCACCGCTCTCGTCACCACCGCCCTGCCCTACGCCAACGGCCCGCTGCACCTGGGCCACCTGGTCGGCTACATCCAGGCTGACATCTGGGTGCGCGCGCGTCGAATGAGCGGCGGCAAGACCTGGTTCGTCTGCGCCGATGACACCCACGGCACCCCGATCATGCTCGCGGCCGAAAAGGCCGGCGTGACCCCGGAGGCCTTCATCGCCAACATCCAGGCCAGCCATGAGCGCGATTTCGCCGCGTTCGGCGTGGCGTTCGATCATTACGACTCGACCAACTCGGCGGCCAACAAGGCACTGACCGAAGCCTTCTACCTCAAGCTCGAGGCCGAAGGCCACATCGCGCGCCGCTCCGTGGCCCAGTTCTACGACCCGGCCAAGGGCATGTTCCTGCCCGACCGCTACATCAAGGGCATCTGCCCGAACTGTGGCACGCCGGATCAGTACGGTGACAACTGCGAGGTCTGCGGCGCCACCTA
The DNA here is from genome assembly GCF_056393115.1 of Stenotrophomonas sp. Steno-Z10-BAI. Lineage (NCBI taxonomy): Bacteria > Pseudomonadati > Pseudomonadota > Gammaproteobacteria > Lysobacterales > Lysobacteraceae > Stenotrophomonas > Stenotrophomonas sp. Steno-Z10-BAI. Next base: position 378,967 of record NZ_JBWJOZ010000001.1, read on the forward strand.
CAGCCCGACCGACCTGAAGGACCCCAAATCGGTGATCTCCGGCGCCACGCCGGAAATCCGCGATTCGGAGCATTTCTTCTTCGAGGTCGGCCGCTTCGAAGGTTTCCTGCGCGAGTGGCTGGCCGGCGACGTCGCCCTGCCGGGCGTGAAGGCCAAGCTGGGTGAGTGGCTCAATGCCGAAGGTGGCCTGCGCGCGTGGGACATCTCGCGCGATGCGCCGTACTTCGGCTTCCAGATTCCCGGCCACCCGGGCAAGTACTTCTACGTGTGGCTGGATGCGCCGATCGGCTATCTCTCCAGCTTCAAGGCGCTGTGCGCGAAGACCGGCGAAGATTTCGACGCCCACCTGCGCGCGGGCACCAGCACCGAGCTGCACCACTTCATCGGCAAGGACATCGTGAACTTCCACGGCCTGTTCTGGCCGGCGGTGCTGCACGGCACCGGCCACCGCGCGCCGACCCGCCTGCACGTCAACGGCTACCTGACCGTGGATGGCGCCAAGATGTCCAAGTCGCGCGGCACCTTCGTGATGGCCCGCACCTTCCTGGATGCCGGGCTGGAACCGGAAGCGTTGCGCTATTACTTCGCGGCCAAGTCCTCCGGCGGCGTGGACGATCTCGACCTGAACCTGGGTGACTTCATCGCGCGCGTCAACGCGGATCTGGTCGGCAAGTTCGTCAACCTGGCCAGCCGCTGCGCCGGCTTCATCAGCAAGCGCTTCGAGGGCCGCCTGGCCGCCGCGCTGCCCGATGCCGCCCAGTACGACCGTTTCGTCGCCGCGCTGGCGCCGATCCGCGAGGCGTACGAGCGCAACGATCCGGCCAGCGCACTGCGCCAGACCATGGCGCTGGCCGACGAAGCCAACCGCTATATCGACGATGAAAAGCCGTGGGTGATCGCCAAGCAGGACGGCGCCGACGCGCAGCTGCAATCGGTCTGCACCCAGGGCCTGAACCTGTTCCGCGTGCTGGTCACCGCGCTCAAACCGGTGCTGCCGGCCACCGCCGCGCAGGCCGAGGCCTTCCTGGCCGCGCCCGTGCAGGCCTGGACCGACATCGCCACCCCGCTGACCGCGCATACCATCGCGGTATACGCGCCCCTGTTCACCCGTATCGACCCGAAAAAAATCGACGCCATGACCGACGCTTCCAAGGACACCCTGCAGGCCGCCACCCCGGCCCCCGCCGCCCCGGCCAAACCGGCCAAGCCCGCTGCCGCACCGGCACCGGTTGCTGCGGCCGATGGCGAGGCCGCACCGGCCTACATCGGCATCGACGACTTCGCCAAGCTGGATCTGCGCATCGGCAAGGTGCTGGTCTGCGAGTTCGTGGAAGGGTCGGACAAGCTGCTGCGCTTCGAACTCGACGCCGGTGAGCTGGGCAAGCGCCAGATCTTCTCCGGCATCCGCGCCAGCTACGGCGAGCCGGAGCAGCTGGTCGGCCGCAGCGTGGTCTTCATCGCCAACCTGGCCCCACGCAAGATGCGCTTCGGCCTGAGCGAAGGCATGATCCTGTCGGCCGGTTTCAACGGCGGCGCGCTGGCCCTGCTGGACGCCGACAGCGCCGCGTTGCCGGGCATGCCGGTCCGCTGATCGCTGCGGCAGGGCGGCCACCGGGTCGCCCTGCCACGCTCTTCTGCCTGGAGGTGTGGGTTGGAACTGGCGCTGTTCGATTTCGACCACACGGTCACCACCTGCGATACCTACGGGCGGTTCCTGCGCCGCGTGGCCACGCCCGAGCAGCTGGCACAGGCCTGGTGGAAAGTCGGCCCGTGGTTGCTGGCCTATCGCCTGAAGCTGATCTCGGCGCAACGCCTGCGCGCCCGTGTCACCCGCCTGACCTTTACCGACCGCCATCTGGAGGACATCACCGCACAGGCCGCCGGCTACGCGCGCGATGTACTGCCCGGCGTAATGCGGCCGGAGATGCTCGAGCAGATCCACTGGCACCTCAAGCAACACCACACCGTGGTGATCGTGTCCGGCTCGCTGGACCTCTACCTGCGCCCTTGGTGCGAGGCGATGGGGTTGCAACTGATATGCAACCGGCTGGACAGCCACGACGGACGCCTCACCGGGCGCTACGCCGAGGGCGACTGCGGCCCGCGCAAGGTCGACCACATCCGCCGGCGGTTCGACCTCTCGCGCTACCTGCGCATCCACGCGTACGGCGACAGCCGCGAAGACCGTCCGATGCTGGCACTCGCCCACGAGCGCTGGTATCGCGGCAAGCCCATGAAGCCGCGTCGGGATCCACCGGCGGGCACACCAACTGCCCGGGACAGCCGGGCCTGATGCCCCACCGCGCAGCCACCGCCACGCCATGAGCCTCCCCATCGACACCCTCACCGAACGCCTCGACCGGCTGTTGCCGCAGACCCAATGCGGGCAATGCGGTTATGACGGCTGCCGTCCGTATGCCGAGGCGATGGCACGCGGCGAGGCGGGCACCGATCACTGCCCGCCGGGCGGTGATGCCGGTGCGCGTGCCTTGGCGAATGTCCTGGGCGTGGCGGCGGTGCCGTTCGACCGCACGCGCGGTGCACATAAGGCACCGCAGGTCGCGGTGGTGATCGAAGCCGACTGCATCGGCTGCACCAAGTGCATCCAGGCCTGCCCGGTGGATGCCATCGTCGGCGGCGCCAAGTACATGCACACCGTCATCGCCGATCTGTGTACGGGCTGCGAGTTGTGCATCCCGCCGTGCCCAGTGGACTGCATCGACCTGGTCAGCGCGCCCTGATCCTTGCGTCGGCCGCTATGCGCCTTGCGGCGGCGGCAGGGTCTGGGCGCACGGCGATGCGTCGATCACCATGGCGCCCAGCGGTGCGCGGTGCGCTTACGGCAATGCCGCCGTCACCACGATCTCCACTTTCCAGCTCGCATCCGCCAGCTTGGCTTCCACCGTCGCGCGGGCCGGGGTCATGCCGGCCACCACCCACTCATCCCACGCGGCATTCATGCCGGCGAAATCATTGATATCGGCCAGGAAGATTTCCGCGCGCAGGATGTGCTGCTTGTCACTGGCCACCAGCGCCAGCAGCTTGTCGATCTCTTCCAGCACCTGGCGGGTCTGGCCGGTGATGTCCTGGCTGGTGTCTTCGGGGATCTGCCCGGACAGATAGGCGACCTTGTTGTGCACGGTCATTTCGGACATGCGCGGGCCAACGTCGAAACGTTCCAACATGGCGATTACTCCTCTGGATGGAACCGCATTGTCACCGATGCGGCGCGCGCCTGCCGGGCCCGGTGCGCAAAGCAGCCACAGCCCGCACACCGCGCCCGCTTGGCAAGCGTCGGCATCAGGCGCACGATTTGCCGGTCAGGCGGCCACGCCTGTGTTGACTCTTTCATCGCCCACCCCGGAGCACGCTGTACCGATGACCGACACCGCCCCTGCTCCCACCCCGGCCCGCGCCCCCTGGCGCCGCGCCGCGACCGTCGTCATCCCGCTGGTGATCCTGGCCTTGGCCCTGCGTGGGCTGGCCAACGAATTCGATGAGCATGGCTACCGCGCGATCCGCGAGGCGTTCCGGCATCTGGGCGCCGGCCAGATCGCGCTGACCGTGCTGCTTGGCCTGGCCAGCTATGCCTGCCTGATCGGTTTCGACGCGATCGGTCTGCGCCGCAGCGGCAAGCGCCTGCATCCGGCGCGGGTCGGCATCACCGCGTTCCTGGCGCATACGCTGGGGCAGACCTTGGGCTTTGCGGCCCTCACCGGCGGTGCCGTGCGCCTGCGTGGCTATGGCCGTGCCGGGCTGAGCCTGGGCGAGATCGGCCAGGTAGTGTTGATGAGCACACTGGGCTTCGTATTCGGTGCGTGGCTGCTGCTGGCGTTGGCCTTCCTGCTTGAACCCGGCGCGGCGGCGCTGGCGCTGCCGATCCCGGTGCAGGCGGTGCGGGTCATTGGCGTTCTCGGCCTGCTGGCCTATGCCGGCACGGTGCTGCTGGTCGGGCGTGAAGGTCGCAGTTTCCAGATCCGCGGGCATGCCTTGTGGCTGCCCGACCGCCGCACGATGCTCGGTGTCACTGCGCTGAGCGTGGTCGAACTGGTGCTGGCCAGTGCGGCGTTCTATGTGCTGCTGCCGATGGATACGCCAACCGGCCTGCCCGGTTTCGTCGGGCTGTATCTGGTCGCGGTGCTGGCGGGCCTGATCTCCAGCGTGCCAGCCGGGCTGGGCGTGTTCGAGTGGAGCCTGCTCAAGCTGTTGCCGCAGGTGGCGCCCGCTGCGGTGCTGGCGGCGGCGCTGATCTACCGCGTGACCTATTACGTGCTGCCGCTGCTGCTGGCCACGGCACTGGCAGTTGCGCCGGCGCTGCGCCGCCCGCTGCGTGCCGGTGCTGGTGCGACCCGGGTCGGCTGGACCGCGCTGCGCCCGTGGCTGCCGCAGATCATCGCGCTGGCGGTGTTCAGCGTCGGCGCCGCACTGGTGATCGACGGCACCCTGCCGACGCCGCGCCGGCACCTGATCTCCGCTTCGCTGCCGATCCTGGAAACCTCGCACCTGCTGGGCAGTCTGGCCGGTGTCGCGCTGCTGCTGATCGGCCAGGGCCTGCAGCGGCGCAGCCACGCCGCGTGGATGCTCGCGCTCGGCATCTGTGTGCTCTCGCCCTTGCCGATCTGGCTGCGCGGTGGGCAGGTGCTGATCGCGCTGTCGGCGCTGCTGGTGGCTGCCGCGCTGTGGGCCTCGCGCCGCGAGTTCTATCGCCAGGGCGCATTGCTGGACGAGGCCTGGTCATGGCCGTGGATCCGCAACCTCGGGCTGGTGCTGGTCGCGGTGATCTGGCTGCTGTTCTTCGTCTACAGCCACGTGGAATACCAGAACGAGCTGTGGTGGCAGTTCGCGCTGCAGGGCAACGCGCCACGCGCGCTGCGTGCCTTGTTGCTGGTAGCGATCGCGCTCACCATCTTCGGCCTGGCACGGTTGCTGCACAGCACGCGCAGCCCGTTGCCAGCCGCCGATGCCTCCACGCTGGACGCGCTCGCCCCGATCCTGGCAGCAGCCGAAGACACCCAGGCGTGCCTGGTACTCACCGCGGACAAGGCGGTGCTGCGTGATGAGGCGCAGCGGGGCTTCGTGATGATGCAGCGCTACGGCGGCTCGTTGATTGCGATGGGCGATCCGGTCGGCCCGCCCGACGTGGTGCGTGCGCTGATCTGGCGCTTCCGTGAGGAAGCCGATCGGCTCGGCCTGCGCCCGGTGTTCTACCAGGTCGGTGAGGCGCACTGGCAGACCTATCTCGACCTCGGCCTGACCCTGGTCAAGCTTGGCGAAGAGGCGATGGTGCCGCTGCAGGCGTTCACGCTGGAAGGCCGCGATCGCGCGGATCTGCGCCAAGCCTGGAACCGCGGCAAGCGCGGTGGCTTGAGCTTCCGGGTGGCGGCGCCCGAGGAAGTACCGGGATTGCTGCCGGCGTTGTCGGTGGTCTCCCAGCAGTGGCTGGATGACAAGGCCGGCGATGAGAAGGGCTTTTCGCTGGGCAGTTTCGATCCGGCCTACCTGTCACGCTTTCCGGTCGCGCTGGTCGAAGCCGAAGGCCGCATCGTGGCCTTCGCCAATCTGTGGCAGGCACCGGCCGGCAATGAGCTGTCGGTCGACCTGATGCGGCATGTCGATGATGCGCCCAAGGGCACCATGGATTTCCTGTTCATCGAGCTGTTCCTGTGGGGCCGCGAGCAGGGTTTCCACCGGTTCTCGCTGGGCATGGCACCGCTGTCCGGGCTGGCCCAGCATCGCCTGGCCGGGCGCTGGAACCGCTTCGCCAACGTGGTCGCGCGGCATGGCGAACGCTTCTACGGCTTCAGCGGCCTGCGCCGTTTCAAGTCGAAGTTCGCCCCGGTCTGGCGCGCACGTTATCTGGCCGCGCCGGGCGGTGTGCACCTGCCCGCCGCCCTGCTTGATGCGACACGGCTGATCTCACTGGACCCGCGCCGGCACGATTGAGTCTGTGCCGGCAGAGACCGCAGGCGCTCAGCGTGCCGGCAGATGCTGGACGATGGTATCGGCGAGGCGGTCGTAATCGCCCTTGAAGTGATGGTCGCCGGGGAGCTTGATGACCTGCGCATTGCCACCGGCCGGAAGCGACGGGCACAGCGCGTCGCCATCGTCTTCGCCGAAGACGCACAACGTTTTGCCGGCAGGCAGCTTGGCCACCTCCGGCGCGATCGGCAGGCCATCGCCACCGCCGCCGAGCCAGTTGCTGACATGGAACTCATAGTCGGCAGTCTTGCCCACCGAGAGCAGCGCGATCATCGAGACCGATTCCCGGGTAGCCGGTGACAGCTGATTGATTGCCGCCGGCAGCACATCGGCGCCCTGCGAGAAACCGACCAGCACCACGTTGCGGCGCTGCCACTGGCGGCTGTAGTGGGTGGCGATGCGCTCCAGATCGCGGGCGAAGCCCTCAGGCGTGCGTGCGGTCCAGAAGTAACGCAGCGAATCCACCCCGACCACCGGCACCCCGGCCTCGCTCAGCGACGCGGCCACTTCCTTGTCCAGCCCGGCCCAGCCGCCATCGCCGGAGACGAAGATGGCGAAGGTGTCGCCCGGCTTGCTCGACGGCACATCGACCACCGGCAGGCCCTTGAGGTCATCCGGCGGCGGCGCCAGGCTGACGCCCTTCTGCGCGCCGATCACCTTGGCCGCGGCCAGCAGGCCGGGCAACGCGTCGCCCCGCGCGGTGCGCTCGAACTGGCGCCCCATGCCGACCTTGCGCACGAATGCGGCCGACTCGCCGGCCGGGCAATGCACATCGCCGGCAGCGTTCAACCACGGGAAATTCAGTTCCGCCGGCTGCAGGCGGCCGTGGCTGCTGCCGGCGCCGCAGACCTTGCGCTCGCGCACGCCCGAGGGGCAGAAGCCGGTGGTAAGCAGTCCAGCGAATACCTGGGTATCGGCCTCGGCGGCCACCGCGTACGCCAGCGCCGCGCCCTCGCCATCGCCGCCGATCAGCGGCAGGTGGTAGCCCGGCACGTGCAGATAGGCCTGGAACCAGCGCGAGAAATTCTCCACATCGCCGGCACCGAAGGCGCAATTACCGCTCTTCTCGCGGGCCAGCACCTGGCGCAGATGCGCGACATCGACCTGGGCAACCAGCGCGCCTTCGGCACGCAGCGCATCGATACGCTGCTGGCTGTCGGGGTGGCCGGCAGTGCCGTCGAACCACACCACCACCCGCTGCGGGTGACCGTCCGGGAGGTACACCGGCACGTTCTCGAAACGACCGTGACTGAGCGGCGGCGGCGCGGCCAGCGCCTGTCCGGACATCCCCGCCAGCACCACACCCAGCATCATCCCCCAACCGGCTCGCCGCATCGTCGCGCATCCCATGACTAGTGTGCCAACGATACGCCCCTGCTCCGCCAAGGGCATGTACAGACCGTGGCCGGACGCTCAGCGCGCGTCGCGACGCGCCTGCCGCCACAGCTGCCAGGCCACCGAGACCAGCCACACCAGCACCACGGCGATCACCAGCTTCTGCCCGGCGCCGCGCGGCGGGCCGCGCCACAGCACGTGCAGCCACAGCAGCACGAAGCACAGCCAGGCCCACCACCAGACCGGCCCGGCCCAGCCGCGCCAGCGCGGATCGGCACGTAGATACCAGCTCTGCAGCAGCATCGCCACACTCACGCACAGGAACGCGGTATTGGCCGACAGCCCGTGCACCAGCGGTGCCAGCAGCGGCGCGCGCTCGGGCAGCCAGCTGTCGCCGATCGCCACGCCCATCAGGCCCAGCGCGGCTACCCAGAACAGCAGGGGGGCCGCTGCACTGCGTCGCGGCGAGCGACTGTTGGCATGCAGGGAGACGGCCAGCAGCATGATCGCCAGCGCCAGCAGGCAGTAAGCGGTGCGCAATGCCAGCCCCCACGGGCCATGCAGGTACAGGCTCAGGGTGGCCTGCACCCAGTCCAGGTCATCGCGTGCCCATTGCGTCCACAGCGCGGTAGCGATGAACAGCCCCAGCGCCATCAGCGTGGTCAGGGCGGCACGTCCGTGATGCTGCGCGGGCCAGCGGGAAGGGCATGGCAGGGGACGCGACATCTCCAGCTCCTGGGGTCAGTCGGTGGACTCGGGGTGACGCTCCTTCCAGGCGGCCAGCGCGGCGCGATAGCGCTGCAGCTCATCGCTGTACAGATCCAGCACGCACAGCGGGCAGCCGCTGCCGCAGCACTCGTTGGGGCCGGGCTCTTCCGGCGGCTGCGGACGCGGATCGGGATCTGGAACGGACACGGACATGGCCACACACGTAGGGAAAACAGCGCGCACAGTGTAGCGGGCGTGGTTCAGCGCTCAACCCGCCGGCGCAGATTGTCGCGCGCGGCCGCATCCAGCCGCTGGTGGAAGAAGTCGCTCAGGAAGATCCGCGGTTGCGCCAGCACCTGCTTGAGAAAGCGCCGGCGGTTGAGCCGGAACAGGAAGCCCGGCACGTGCCCGGCGTACTCCTCGGCGATGCCGCGGTCGTACGCATCGAACACCGCCGCCGGCGCCCCCAGAATGGCCATGTCGCAATCCAGGAACAGCGCCGCCTCCGGGTCGACGTCGCCAGGCGCGAGCTTGCTGTGGCGGGCGGTCAGTTCGATCAGCTCGACCACCCGCGTCGCATCGATCCCGGCCTCCGGCAGCCACCGTGCGATGGCCTGGCGTGCCATGTCGGCCGAGCGCGCTTCGTTGTCGCCCCGGCCCGCGTCGTAGATGGCGTCGTGATAGAGCGCGGCCAGGTGCACCTCACGCGGCCGGACCCAGCCCGGACCGGCCTCGGCAACCGTGCGGCAGTGCTGCAGGACGGCCTGGACGTGCGACCAGTTGTGATACGCCCGCGGCGGCAGGGCGTAGGCGGTTTCCAGCGCGGCAAGCTGCCCGGCGGGCAGCGGAATCGGTTCGACGTGCATGCACGCATGATTGGCCGTCGCAGCGACGCTGGCAAGCCGGGCGGTGCTTTTTTGACCACCTTCACAGAACCGTTGCCGCGCAGTGGGTGCGTCCGGTTATCCACATGTTTGTCGACCGCTGATCCACATCCCCTGTGGATGGCGCGATCGGCCGATGAACGGCATGCCGGCGCCCGACGACGCGCCTAGACTGGCGTGGACGGACCCAACGCCTCGCGAGGTGACGGCGATGACCGCATGCAGACTCTTCCTGATCGCGTGGATGGCCGTGGCCGCTACGCCGGTCTGGGCGGCCGACACGGCGCCGCCGGCCGCAGCTGAGCCAAGCGCCACCGCACTGCCCACGCCGGCGCAGATCCTTGAGGTGCCCGCCCCGCTGCTCGCCCTGCTGCACGAACGGGTCATCGATCCGGGCTACGCGCGCGAGCGCCGCCTGCAGCGGCTGGTCGAGATGATCTTCGACGAACACGGGCTGCACCTGGCCTACGACCCCGACGCGACCCATACGATCGGTGAAACGTGGCAGACGCGGCGCGCCAACTGCCTCTCGTTCACCCTGCTGTTCGTCACCCTTGCCAACCTCGCCGGCATCGATGCGCATGTCCAGGAAGTGGCGCAGGTGGTGAGCTGGTACCAGGCCTCCGGGGTGATCTACAGCGTGGGCCACGTCAACGCGGGCATCGTGCTGGACGGGCGCAGCGGCACGGTCGATCTGGACCACAGCGTGCTGTATGACCGCCTCGGCCCGCAGCGCATCAACCGGCAACGCACGCTGGCGCATTTCTACAACAACCGCGGGGCCGACCGCATGGCCGCCGGCGATACCGGGGGCGCGCGCGCCTACTTCCGCGCCGCGCTGGGCATGGCGCCGGACTTCGTGGCCGCCTGGAACAACCTGGGCGTTCTGGATGCGCGCATGGGCAAGCTGGACCAGGCCCGCAGGGACTATGGAACCGCCCTGCGCCTGCAACCGCGGCATGGCGCCAGCCTGAGCAATGCCAGCGCGCTGTACCGGCGCACGGGCGACACCCGGCAGGCCGGCCTGCTGGCCAGCCGGCTGGCGCGCGTACAGCGCGACGATCCCTTCGCCCAGTACATGTTCGGCGCCCAGGCCGAGCAGCGCCGGGACTACGCCGCGGCGGTGCGTTTCTACCGCCGGGCCGTCCGCCTCTACGAGACCGCCCATCCCTTCCACTTCGCGCTGGCCCGGAGCTACTTCCTGGCCGGCGATGCGCGCCGGGCCTCGATCGAAATGCAGCGCGCACGGGATCTGGCCGGCGAAAACGGCGACGCCCTCAGATCCCGCTACCAGGCCAAGCTGGACAGCCTGCAGCGCTGGCGCCAGCGCGGCACCAACGCCAACTGAGCCGGCTCAGGCCTTCTTGAGGAAGCAGGTCTTCAGGACCAGGCCCTTGATCTTTTCCGAGTTGCCTTCGATGTGCTCGGCATCGTCCTCGACCAGGCGGATATTGCGGATCACGGTGCCCTGCTTGAGCGGGATCGAGGAGCCCTTCACCTTCAGGTCCTTGATCACGGTCACGGTGTCGCCGGCGGCCAGCACGTTGCCGTTGCTGTCGCGTACCACCAGGGCCTCGCCGCCACCGTCACCGGCCGCCCACTCGTGGCCGCAATCCGCGCAGATGAACAGCGCGCCATCGGCATAGGTGTTTTCCAGGGTGCACTGCGGGCAGGCGGGAATGGCGGACATCGACAGCTCTTCGGTTACGAAACGGCCGTTAGTGTAACCGCCCGTTACCGGCTGCCCTTGCGTCGGCGGTCCCGTTGCCGCAAAGTGCGCGCCCCCTGACCACCGGCCCGGCCCCCGCATGAAACTCGGCATCGACTTTGGCACCAGCAACTCCGCCGCCGCCGTGGTGATCGACGGCAAGGTCGTGCCGATCCAGTTCGGCCAGGCCGAACAGTTCCGCACCACGGTGTATTTCCCCGAGGTGATGCGCGACCCGAACGACTTCGAACTGACCCCGGCGCTGGAACACGATCTGGCCCGGCTGGTCGACGCGGCCGCGCGCGATGCCCGCGCCGCCGGCCAGGAGCGTACCCCCGATGCACTGCGCCGCGAGGCCCTGCGCGTGGTGCGCCGGCAGTGGATGGAAGAGCAGATGCGCGCCCCGCTCAGCTCCACCACCCTGCTGCAGAACGCGGTCTACGGCGATGACGCGCTGGAGGCCTACTTCGAAGAGAACGAAGGCAACCTGGTGCAGAGCCCCAAGTCGATGCTCGGCTACAACCTGCACCCCCGTGCGCGCCAGACCATCGCCGGCATCGCCACGCACATCCTCGAGCACATCCGCCTGACCGCCTCGCGCCAGCTGGACACGCCGATCCGCACCGCCACGCTGGGCCGCCCGGTCCAGTTCCGCAGCTCGATCGGCGAGGCCGGCAACGCGCAGGCGCTGGAGATCCTGCACGGTGCGGCGATCGCAGCCGGCTTCGACAGCATCGATTTCCTCGAAGAGCCGGCGGCCGCCGCGATGCATTACCACGCCGAGAGCCCGCAGGAGCATGACGCGGTGGTGGTGGATATCGGCGGTGGTACCACCGATGTCGCCCATGCGCGCGTGGGCGGCGGCCAGGCCCCGACCATCCACCGCGCCTGGGGTATCGCCCGTGGCGGTACCGATATCGATCTGGCGCTGAGTCTGGGCGGCTACATGCCGTTGTTCGGCCGCGGCATCACCCGCGTGCCGGCGCACCACTATGTGGAAGCGGCGATGGTGCAGGACATGACCCGCCAGCGTGATTTCCGCCAGCACACCTACCGTGATGTGGACGCGCCGTTCGGCCCGCGCCTGACCGCCCTGCAGGACACCGGCAATACCGCGCGCCTGTATCGTGAAGTCGAGCGCTGCAAGATCGCCCTCAGCAGCGTGGCCAGCCACGAGAGCGCGCTGGACTTCATCGAGCGCGGCCTGCAGATGCAGATCGATGCCTCGCGGCTGGAGACCGCCGCCGGCGGGTATCTGGGCGAGCTGACCGCCCTGCTGGAGCAGGTGCGCAGCGACATCGGCCACGACCCGGCGGCGGTGTTCCTGACCGGCGGCATGTCGCGCGCCGGCTACCTGCAGCAGGCCGTGGCCAACGCCTTCCCGAGCTCGACCCTGGTCCGCGGGAATCCGTCCTTCGGTGTGGTGCACGGGCTGGCATTGGCCGCCGCCAACTGATCCACCGGCAGCGCCAGGCCTTGCCCCGCAAGGCCTGAAGAGGCGTGAACGGCCTTATTAACAAAACGTTACGCCGAAAGCGCTATCATCTTTCGGCTTCAAAGCGCAATGCGCTTGACGCAACAAGCACCATCTTCCGGGCCTCCCAGGCCACCGTCCTCTTCGATGCTGCCACCGTCCGGACCTGTCCGCGGTGCCGGGATCGCTCATCGCTGTGATCCGGCTCGTTCACAGCCTGCTGCACCCCGAGCCGCCAAGAGACACTCAGATTGGGCGAACGCCTGGCTGCACTTCTTACATCGTCCGAGCCCGACCCCATCGATTGCCGTCGTTGCGACGCGGTGTGCTGTCGGCTCACCGTCACCGTCATGCCTGACGACAACGTGCCCGGTTACCTGCTGGACACCGATGCGCGTGGCGGCACGGTGATGGCACGCAACGAAGAAGGCTGGTGCGCTGCGATCGACCCGTATCACCTGCGCTGCACGATCTACTCGCAGCGACCCGCGATCTGCCGTCAGTTCGACATGGGCGGCGATGATTGCCGCCTCGTGCGGCAGGACTACCGTCGACAACAGCAGGATCTGTCGACGTTTTCTTCCACGCTTCATCCATAGCAGGAGCATCCATGGCTCGTACGCCAAAGACCTCCCCCAAGGCAAGCAACACCGTTCGCGTCGACCGCAAGCAAGGGTCCAACTCCGCCGTCAGCAGCCAGAGCATCGCTGCGGATCTGGCTGCCTTCCGTAAAGGTGGCGGCAAGATCGAAGTGCTGGGCAATACCCTGGCGCTGAAGAAAGCCGGCTGACGTTGCTGCCGACCGCACCGGCATTGGCCGGTGCGGTGGCCGCACTCAGCGGCCCAGGCTGACCCGCACGCTCCCGGAATGGGAGTTGATCGAAATATCCCCATCGCCCGACCCCAGACGCGCATCCAGGCTGCTGCCCGGGCCATAACGCGGCTTTTCCACCTGCCCGGCGTCGGACTGGATGCCACCGCTGAACGTCTTGACGTTCAACTGCGCCGAGACAGTGGCCGGCAGCTTCAGCGCGACCGAACCGCTGACCGTCTGCATCGTCACCTTGCCGCCCGGCGCCATGCCGGTCGCGCTCACGTCCAGGCTGCCCGAGACGGTTTCCACCGCCAGCCGCTGGATCCGCCCGGCATTGACGTTGACCCGGCCGGAAACCGATTCGGCCGCCACTTCCCCTGACGCTCCACCGCCGGCCAGCAACTGGCCACTGACCGTGCGCGCATCCAGGCGTGCGGTCTGCAGCTGCGAGCGGATGCCACCACTGACCGTGTTCAACGTGGTCTCGCCACTGCGCCCGGCCGCGGTGATGCTGCCGCTGACACTGTTGGCCTGCAGGCGGCGCACGTCGATGTCGGCGACGTCGATGTCGGCGCTGATGGTGCCCAGCTGCACTTCCACCGAACGCGGCACGCGCAGCTCCAGGGTCGCCCCGCCGTTGCTGCGGCCACGCGGGTACTCCACTTCCCAGCGCACCCGGTTGCTGCTCTTGTCCTGCTTGAGGGTGAGCCCATCGGCCATCGAACCGGTCAGCGCCACGTCGCTGCGGTCCCAGCCGCGCACGGTCACCTTGCCGGCGATGTTGCTGATCTCCACGCGGCCGCCGGCCCCCAGTGGGTGGCGCTCATTGACGTTGGTGGCGGCCTGGGCAACCAGCGGCAGGCACAGGGCCAGGGCGGCGATCAGGGACAGAGGAATGCGCATGGGGTTCTCCTTCAAGTGGGCAGGCCGGCGGACAGCACCGCCTGCTGGGTGAGTTCCAGCCGCAGCGCGTAGGTACGCTGCAGTTGCCCGAGCAGATAGCGCGAGCGGGGATTTTCAGCGATGGCCGCGCGGATGTTGTCCGCGCTGGCGTCGAGTTCATGCAGGGCCGGGCGCCACTCATCGGTGACACCGGCACTGGGCAGAGCTGCAATGGCCTGCTGGTATTCACCGGCCATCGCATCGGCCTGGCGCTGCAGCAGCGATGGTGCCGGCGTGTGCGGGACCGGCGTCGGCACCACCATCAGCAGCGCCAGCGCGGCGGCCAGGCCGAGCCCGATGCGCAGCGGCCAGCGTTGCCGCCGGCGGCGTGTCGGCAGCGTTGCCACCGCAACCGCCGGGGCCTGGGCCTGGGCCTGGCCTGGCAGCTGCGCGGCAATGCCCTGCCAGACCCGTGCCGGCGGAACGCGCTCGGCAGGCAGGGCACGCAGGCGTGCAGTCAGTTCGTGGTGATCGGAATCATGGGGGTTCATGCGGTTTCTCCTAGGCGTGCACGCAGCAGGCCGCGCGCACGGTGCAGCTGTGCTTTGGAACTGCCGACGGCCATCTGCAGCTGGTCGGCGATTTCCTGGTGTTTCCACCCTTCGATGTCATGCAGGACCAGGACCGCGCGGGCCCGTGGCGGCAGTGTTTCCAGCGCGCGCTCCAGGTCCATCGAGGTGCCGGCGCAGCGGTCCTGGGCGGGCAGCATGGCCAGCGACTCCCAGCCCTCCTCACCGGCATCGCGCGCATCGCCGGTGGCGTTGGCGCGCAGTTCCATCAGCGCTGCATTCACGCCCAGGCGGTGCAGCCAGGTGCCCAGGCTGCTTTCGAAACGGAAGCCCGGCAGGGCGCGCCATGCCTGCAGGAAGGCCTCCTGCAGGGCATCCTCGGCGCGGGCCGCGTGGCCGCCGCACAGCCGCCACAGCACGGCGTATACACGCGGCGAATGCCGTCGGTAGATGCGTTCGTACGCGGTCACGTCGCCGGCCGCCGCGGCACGCACCAGGGCGTGGTCATCGGCGGCGTCGGCCTGGGTCGTGGCGCTGGAGGCGGGCATGGTCGTGTCGAGCATATCTGTTGGATGCGGGGGGCATGGAAAAGGTTTAAGCCCGTTCTGACTTTCTTTTCAGGTGCCTCCGCTTGGGGCTGCTGCGAGCGTGAGGGCCCCGTAGCAACCGGCAGGCCCCTCGGCAAATGTCCCCCGGCCGCCGCCTTAAGGCGACGACCTCCTCCTTGATTTTGCCCAGGGGCCTACCGGCCGCTACGGGACTCGCGTGTGGCACGCGTGCGGCAAGGCGGATTATTTCTGCGGTCTTTAAACCTTCCTGGCCGGCGCTGCATCCAATCCCATGTCACTACCGGCCCCCGCCAAGGAGTATTCCCATGTCTTCCAGTTGCCTGGCCCTGCTGCTCTCGCTGGCCACCGGCTGCACGCTGCCGTGGAGCCCGCTGCAGATCCAGGTCACGTTGAGGTCTGAAGCACCCGATGTCTGTGTGCAGTACGCGCAGAACGCGCCGCTGTGTGCCTCGGCGATGATCG
Source organism: Stenotrophomonas sp. Steno-Z10-BAI (assembly GCF_056393115.1). Lineage (NCBI taxonomy): Bacteria > Pseudomonadati > Pseudomonadota > Gammaproteobacteria > Lysobacterales > Lysobacteraceae > Stenotrophomonas > Stenotrophomonas sp. Steno-Z10-BAI. The sequence continues at coordinate 394,351 of NZ_JBWJOZ010000001.1, forward strand.
CTGTGTTCGATGTGTACGGCAGGAAGCCGGAGTAAGCCGGCACCACGATGCGGTGAGGCGCATCGGCATTACCATGGCGGGATCGGCACTAACGCTGCAAAGGAATTCCTCCCCCATGAAAGACCATCTGCCCGCCTGGACCCACGAATGGCTGCACTACGGGGTCCCTGCCCTGCAGATTCTGGTGACCCTGCTGGTGGCCTGGCTGCTGCGGCTGGTTGCCCGGCGGCTCATCCGCCGCGTCGGTGAGCACTACACACTCCCGCCGGAAATGATCATGGGCGCACGTCGGGTGTTCACCTTCGTGGTGTATTTCACCGTGCTGCTGATCGTGCTCAACATCGTGGGCGTCTCGGCAACGGTACTTTGGACCGCCTTCACCGGGTTCGCCGCGGTCGGCGCGGTGGCGTTCTTCGCGGCGTGGAGCGTGCTGTCCAACATCTTCTGCACGCTGCTGATCTTCACCACGCGGCCGTTCCGCCTGCACGATTACATCGAGCTGCTGGAGAACGGTGAGAAGCCTGGACTCAAGGGCCGCGTGATCGACATCAACCTGATCTACACCACATTGCAGGAAACCGGCAGCGGGCATGAAGGCACGGTGCTGCAGATGCCCAACAACATGTTCTTCCAACGCACCGTGCGCCGTTGGCGCGATCCTTCGCAGGCGCCGGGCGGGATTCAAGGGGACGGCTGAGTCCCGCCGCCATCGGCCAGGCAATGCCCGGGCGCAGGATCGATACCTAGCGCAGCTGGCTGTCCTTGCTGCCGCGGCGGTTGTAGCCGCTGCCCTCCTGCTGGGCGGCGTCCTCTTCTTCCTGGCAGCGCACGCACAGGCGTACGCCGGGTACGGCCTTCCGCCGCGCCTCGGGAATGGGCGCGTCGCAATGCTCGCAGTGGGTCAAACCGGGGCCGTCGCGCAGCTGCGCGCGTGCCCGCTGGATGGCTTCATCGACGGTGGCGTCGATCTGATCCTGGACGGCACCGTCGCCAGCCCAACCTGTCGCCATGATGTGTCTCCCATGCCGGTGTCAGGCCACCAGCATAGACCCCGTCCACCGCGCCCAGCCAACGTAGGGCTGAACGCCCGCGGCGCCGGGTGAACGCTTCAGACGTGGCTTACCAGACCAGGTCGTCCGGCACCTGGAACTGGGCGTAGTACGCATCGTCCTCGGCGTTGCCGGTGCTCGGTTCGCTGCCGGGCTGGGCGTTGTCGAGCACGATCACACTGGCATCGCGCTCGCGGACCTTCTCGGCCGCAGCCCGCGGCAGCAGTTCGAAACCGTCGCGATGGCGCACGATCACCAGGCTGCCCGAGGCCAGCTGGCGGCGCAGCACGTTGTTGACCAGCAGGGTGCGGATCACGGTGCCGTCGTTGAAGCGGTACTCGCTCTCGCCTTCACGCTTGACCTTGTGCGCCTCGACGATCTGGCGGACCTGGGCCTGCAGCTCCTGGGCGTGGGCCTTGGCCTTGCGCTCGGCTTCCAGCGCACGATCGCGTTCAGCCTTTTCCGCACGCAGGCGCTCGGCCTCGCGCTGGCTGTCGCTGGGCGCGACGGGGGCCTTGCCGTGACGGGCTTTCACCTGTTCACGGGCGGCCTGGGAGACCTGGGATTTCTTGACCAGCCCAGCCTTGAGCAGCTGCTCCTGCAGGGGATTTGCCTTCGCCATACGCCTAGCATCTGTTGTTGCGGGATTCCGGGGGCCATCATACTGGTCTGCCCGCCCCGCCCCAACCGCCCGCATGACCGCCCTGAAGTACCTCGCCGGCTATCCCGACGCCCTGCAGCAGCAGGTGCGCGAGCTGATCGCGGGCGACCGGCTGGGGCCGTGGCTGGAGCGCCGCTATGCCGAACTGCATACCGTCCGCAACGACCGCCAGCTCTACGACTACACCCAGGGCCTGAAAGAGCGCTACCTGCGCCAGTCCGCGCCGCTGTCCAAGGTGATCTACGACAGCAGGCTGCAGGTCCTCAAGCACGCGCTGGGCACGCACACCACGGTCTCGCGGGTGCAGGGCAGCCGGCTCAAGGCCAGCCGAGAGATCCGCATCGCCACGGTGTTCCGCGAGGCGCCGGCCCCGTTCCTGAAGATGATCGTGGTGCATGAACTGGCCCACCTGAAGGAATCGGACCACAACAAGGCCTTCTACCAGCTGTGTACCCACATGGAAGCGGACTACCACCAGCTGGAGTTCGATCTGCGCCTGTACCTGACCCACCTGGAACGCACGCCGGCCTGAGCCGCAGCGACCCTCATCGCGCAGCGCCGGGCCCCAGCCAGTACACTCCCCGCCCGCTTCCCGTTTTATGTTGCCTGCCCCATGACCGACCCGATCCGACTCGACAAACGCCTGACCAGCCTGATCGGCTGCTCCCGTGGCGACGCCCAGCGCTACATCGAGGGCGGCTGGGTGACCGTCAACGGCCAGGTGGTCGAACAGCCGCAGACGATGGTCACCGACGAGGACATCGTACTGCGCGAGAACGCAGAGGCAACCCGCACCGAGACCGTGAGCATGCTGCTGCACAAGCCGGCCGGCATGCGCTCGGACGAACTGTGCGCCCTGGTGACCCCGGAAAGCCGCAGTGAACTCGACGCCACCGGTGTGACCCTGCTGCAGCGGCATTTCCACGCCCTGCAGCTGGTGATGCCGCTGTCCGATGACGAGAGCGGCCTGGTGGTGGTCAGTCAGGACGGGCGCGTGATCTCGCACCTGAAGGATCGCGGCGCAACGCTGGAGCAGGAATACCTGGTGGAAGTCAGTGGCGAGCTGGCGCCCTACGGCATGAAGCGCCTCGCGCACGGCCTGAGCTTCCGCAGCTGGCCGTTGCCACCGTGCAAGGTGAGCTGGCAGAACGAAACCCGCCTGCGCTTTGCGATCAAGCCGGTGCATCCGGGCCAGCTGCGCGACATGTGCGCCCAGGTCGGGCTGGAGGTCATCAGCATCCGCCGCCTGCGCATCGGCCGCGTGGCGATGGGCAAGCTGGTCCCGGGCCAGTGGCGTTACCTGGCGCCGGACGAGCGTTTCTAAACCGCGCCAGCACTCGCCCTGCACGCCCCGGCCGCTTACGATCGGGGCATGACCGAGAAAAAACCGTTCTGGCGCCGGCTGCTGCGCTGGCTGGGGATCGTTGTCGCCCTGCTGATCCTGCTGGTCCTCAGCGGCCTGCTGCTGGCCGATCACCTCACCCCGCAGGCCGTGGGCGAGCGTTCGACGGTGCTGCCCACGCAGGCCGACCAGACCCCGATCGATCGCGAGCTGGTCCGCCTGCAGGCCGAGCACCCCGGCCAGACCGGTGTGGCCTTCCTGTCCGACGGGCTGGACGCATACGCCGCACGCGCGGTGATCACCCAGCACGCCGGGCGCAGCCTGGACCTGCAGTACTACATCTGGCACGACGACCTCATCGGCCATCTCATGGCCAACGAGTTGTACCGCGCCGCCGAGCGCGGCGTGCGGGTACGCATCCTGCTCGATGACATGAACGCGCAGGACAAGGACGCGCTGATGATGGCGCTCGATGCGCACCCCAACATCGAGATCCGCCTGTACAACCCGTTCCGCAACCGCAGCGGGCTCTGGCGCCTGGTCGAGATGGTGCAGCGCGTTTTCAGCGTCAACCACCGGATGCACAACAAGTCATGGATCGCCGATGGGCGCGTGGCGATCGTCGGTGGCCGCAACATCGGCGAGGAGTATTTCAGCGCACGCCCGGATGTGAACTTCCGCGACCTGGACCTGCTGGTGGCCGGCGAAGCGGTGCAGCAGGCCAACACGATCTTCGACGAGTACTGGAACAGCGATACCGCCGTGCCGATCCGTGCGCTGGCGTTCTACACCGAACCGCAGCTGCGCCTGCTGATCCGCGAAAGCGAGCACGAAGCGCGCCTGGACAGTGCCAAGCCCTACCTGGAACGCGTGGCGCGTTCGCAGGCGGAGAAATCGTATTACCGCGATGCGCTGGATCTGCACTGGTCAAACCACGTGGCCATCGCCTCGGACCCGCCGATGAAGCACCGCCGCGACGATCAGGCCGGCTGGCTGGTGACGCGCCTGGTGCAGGAGCTGCAGAGCACGCAGCACAAAGCCTTGCTGATCTCGCCCTACTTCGTGCCCGGCGAGGAGGGCACCGAGGGGCTGGGCGCGATGGTGGCGCGTGGCGCGCAGGTCGGGGTGATCACCAACTCCCTGGCCGCCAATGACGTGGCCGCCGTGCACAGCGGTTACATGCACTACCGGGCACCGTTGCTGCGCAGTGGCGTGCAGCTGTACGAGCTCAAATCGCGCGGCAACGTTGATGGCGGCGGCCTGTTCGGCAGCAGTGGCGCCAGCCTGCATACCAAGGCCTTCATGATCGACGACCAGCGCGGCTTCGTCGGCTCGTTCAATCTGGACCCTCGCTCGGCGTATCTGAACACCGAGATGGGCGTGCTGTTCGACGATCCGGTGCTGGCCGCGCAGCTGCGCGGGGAATACCTGCGCCTGGCCAGCCCACGCCAGAGCTACTGGGTGGCCCTGGGACCGGACGGCGACGTGCGTTGGCTGGAGCGGGATGCGCAGCCGCCGCACTGGCTGTCTACCGAACCGGACACCGGGTTCTGGCTGCGGGCCAGCGCACGCGCGATCAGCTGGCTGCCGCTGGAGTCGCAGCTCTAGCTCAGCCGGCCTGGGCCACGTCCAGCTCGGCCTCTTCGCCCTCCAGCGTTTCCACGGCCCGCCCGTGCACGCGCCGCCAGATCCACTGCAGTGCATGCGGCGGCGTGTCGTCCAGTTGCTCCAGCAACGCCAGCGCCTGGACCTGACCGATCTGGCCATGGCGGCACAGCAGGCTGGCCGCCGCCGCCGCACGCGCAAAGCGCAGGCTGGCCGCCAATCCACTACCACTCTGGCGGATCAAGGCATCGTGCACGGCCTTGGGCAGCTCCCATGCCGCGGCGATGCGGCTGGCCACCGGCAGGGTCCAACCGTCGAGAAGATCGGCCGCCAGCGCACGCGGCGGGGCGGCGAGCGCCTGTTGCGTGCAGGCATCGAGCAGATGGCGCATCACCAGCGCCGCGCCCAGGCCCTGGGTCAGGCCCAGCCACTGCGCCGCGAAGCCATCTTCATGGGTCACGGTGCGTGCGTGGTCGGCGGCAGCGCGCGAGGCCAGCAGCGCATGCTCCCAGATCACCGCGCTGAACTGCGGAAAGGCATCGCACTGCAGTTGCATCACCGGCTGCACCAGCACCGCGCTGATGATCTGGCGGATGCCATCGGTACCGACCAGGGTGACCGCGCGTTGCAGGGTCTCCACCGGGCGCGCCTGCACCCGGTAGACCGGGCTGTTGGCGATGCGCAGCAGATTGCCGGTCAACACCGGGTCCTGGCTGATGATCCCCGCCATTGCGCGCGCCGAGGCGTCGCTGTCGTTGACGGTCTGGATCAGCTGCGGCAGCAGCTGCGGACGGCGGGGCAGGTGTTTGGCCGACCAGTCCCGCGCCAGCAGCGATGCGGTGACGGCATCACGCAGTTCAACGGTGCGCGGGGCCGCCGCGTCGGCGGCATCGCCACTGCGCGGCACCAGTGCCAGCGTATGCAGCCCGGCCTGCAGCACCCCCACCGGATCGGTACCCGGCGCTACCGGGGCGACCGGCAACGCCGCGGCCCGCCCGTGCGTGGCGGCGCCACGCGCCATCGCCCGGGCCACCACGGCACGCCGGTGACCGAGCACAGCGGCCATGCCAAGCAGCGCCAGCACAGCGGCGCCGACAACCATCGCGCCGTTCATGCCCATGGCCCTGGACGCGCCGGGTCCCGCACTTGCCTTGTTGCGACTGCGCCCACGTGATCCTTCCTGCGATGACCGGCCATCCACACCGTTGCCACGGCATCGGCCTGCGCTTCAGCAACTTTAATGGCCGTGGTGCGCAAGACCCCTGACAACACCGTCCGTCGGAATGCACTAGAATGGCGCCGCGCGACCCGTCCGAGACCCGACGACGTCGCTTTTTTTGTTTTACAACCCACCTTTTGCTGGCGCGTTCGCCGCTGTTCGCCACCGTTCGCACCATCGGAGCCACCATGTTATTTGAAACCCTCGAAACCACCGGTCACGAACAAGTGGTGTTCTGCCACAGCCGCGACGCCGGTCTGAGGGCGATCATCGCCATCCACAACACCACCCTCGGCCCGGCCCTGGGCGGTGTGCGCATGCGTCCCTACGCCAGCACCGACGAGGCCTTGGCCGATGCGCTGCGCCTGAGCCGCACCATGACCTACAAGAACGCCCTGGCCGGCCTCAACGTGGGTGGTGGCAAAGCGGTGATCATCGGTGACCCCAAGCGCGACAAGACTGAAGTGCTGTTCCGCGCTTTTGGCCGTTATGTCGATTCGCTGGGTGGCCGCTACATCACCGCCGAGGACGTCGGCACCGATGTCAACGACATGGAAAATATTTACCTGGAGAGCGAGTACGTCACCGGCGTACACCAGGTGCACGGCGGCTCCGGCGACCCGGCACCGTTCACCGCGTACGGCGCGCTGCAGGCGCTGATGGCATCGATGCAGCACAAGCTGGGCCATGAGGAAGTGGGCAAGGCCAGCATCGCGGTGCAGGGCCTGGGCCATATCGGCATGGAACTGGTGAAGCTGCTGCGCGATCGTGGCGCCAAGCTGTACGTCAGCGACCTGGACAGCACGCGCGTGGACCGCGCTGTCACCGAATACGGTGCGGAGGCGGTCAAGCCGGAAGACATCTACGACGTCAACGCCGACATCTTCGCGCCCTGCGCGCTGGAAGGCGCGATCAATCCGGATACCCTGCCGCGCCTGAAGTGCAAGATCGTCTGTGGTACCGCCAACAACCAGCTTTCCAGCCTGGAGGTCGGCGACGAGCTGCACGCGCGCGGCATCCTCTACGCACCGGATTACGCGGTCAACGCCGGGGGCGTCATGAACGTCTCGCTGGAGATCGACGGCTACAACCGTGAGCGCGCGATGCGCCTGATCCGCAGCATCTACCACAACCTCGGCCGCATCTTCGCGCTGTCGCAGAGCGAGGGCATCGCCCCGCAGCGCGCCGCCGACCAGATCGCCGAATCGCGCATCCTGTCGATCGGCAAGCTGAAGATGCCGCTGGGCCGGAGCACGCCGCGCCGGGGCAGCCTGCGCGGCAACTGAGCCGTTGCGCTGACAAACGAAGAGGGCGCGATCATCGATCGCGCCCTCTTTTTTTTTTGCGTCGCGGCCAGGCCCGCGTTTAGAACCCAGCCGAATAGCGCACCTGCACCTGACGCAGATCGCCGCGCGGCCCAAAGCGCTGGTCGTACCCGAACGCCAGTCGGCTGTTGCGGTTCAACCACGACTCCAGCGAGAGCCCGAACAACCCGCCCGAGCGGGCCGGCTGCAACCCTGCTACCGGCGCCCAGGCCTCGACGCCGACGAAGCTGGCCTCCAGCGAAAGGCCGTCGCTGGACAAATGCTGCTGCCATTCGGCATAGCCGCGCAGCGACCAGCCGCCCCAGCGCCGCTCGGCGCGCAGGCCGGCCAACGCCTGGCTGCGCGTACTCACGGCATCGCGCGCGCGCAGCCCGAAGCCCATGCCGCCTGTTTCACTGAAACCATCGCTGTCCACCCGGGCGTACTCGGCGCCCAAGTAAGGCGTCATCGAGGCAGTGGCACTGCCGAAACGGTAGCCCGACTCCACGCTGGCCGCGCTGAAGCTGCCGCCATAGCGCGCATTGACGCCGTACTGCCCGGCACCGAGCAGCAACTGGCGATCGATCTCACGGGTGAACTGGCCGGCGCCGATCTGGCCCATCGCATACGCGCGGCCCGTGCCCCAGCCGGCATACACCTGCGCCTGCGACTGACGGTCGCGACCACGGTCACTGCCCCACGCGCGGCTGCCGTAGCTGCGCGTTTCACCGAATGCGAAACCGAGCATGCCGTGGCTGCCCAATGCCATGTCCTGGCCCATCATCCAGCCCCGGGTCGCCACCCCGTTGCCGGCGAAGCTGCCCTGGCCCGCCTCGCCCAGCGTGCTCTGCCAGGCACCGCGCAGGCGTGGCGCGGCCTGCGCATCACCGACCCGTGCCGACAGCGCACGACGGTTCATGTCGATGCTGTCGAAGGTCGCTGCAGTGGCCAGGGCGTGGGCCTTGCCGGAGAGGCTGTCCAGGCTGGCCTGCAAGGCGCTGGCGCCATCCACCTGCTGCAGCTTCCCGGCCGCGTCGGCAAACCCATCCAGTGCCGCGCCGCTGCGATCCAGCACTTCAAACGCGGATTCGACCCGCGCTGCCGAGGCCAGCGCCGTGCCGCCCAGGCCGGCCTGGAGGCTGGCGCTGGTCACGCTGATGCGGTCGATGACCATGGTGACGTCATTGTTGGCGTGCAGCAGGCTGGCCTGGAGCAGGCTGCCGGGTGTCAGCCCATTGGTGACGCTGGCGAAGGTGCCGGCCACCCCACCATCGGCATGCAGCAGTGGCTGCGTGCGTCCGTCACGGGGCACGTAACCGGCGATGATGCTGTCCACACGGACCGTGCCGGCCAGCGTGGCGGTGCCGTTCACCATGAGCGGGTTGGCCCCCAGTGCGACGACCAGTTGCGCGCCGGCACGCTGGATGTAGTTGCCTTCGATGACCGCATCGATATTGTCGCTGCGCAGCATCACGCTGGCGCCGTTGTCCACGTTGCCGCCCACCCGCGTGGTGCCGTTCATGAACTGCAGCGCCGCGGCGTTGGGATCACCTGCCTGCGGCACGATGAGCACGTTGGAACGCAGCGACGCACCGCCGCGCAACGCAAGGGTGCCGCGCTCGATGAACGTGTCACCGGTGTAGGTATTGGCGCCGGCCAGGGTCAACGCACCCGTACCCTGCTTGGTCAGTCCGCCACTGCCGCTGATGTCGTTGCTCCATACCGAATTCAGCCCCGGCGTGCTGACATTGACCGTCGTATCGCCCCAGTCCAGCCTGGCCGGTCCGTTGATCGCCTTGGCGATGTTGAGCAGGCCATAGCCGAAGGTGCTGTCCACGCCACCCGCGCCGAGATCGGTCGCCGTGCCGAGCAGGGTCTGACGCACCAGGTCGTTGGTGAAGTACGGGTACTTCTGCCACACCAGCGCGGCCGCGCCGGAGACCAGCGGCGCTGCATAGGACGTGCCCGAGCCGTAGTAGTACGTGGGCGTGCCGCCGGTGTTGGCCGGATCGACGTACGCCGCGGTGCCCGGGGCCGCAAGGCAATAGCGTGCTGCCACGCCGCACGCGTTGGCGTAGGAGGCCAGCTTGCTCGGGTCGGCGGTATCGACCGCGGTCACGCTGAGCCACCCGCGCTCCAGATCCGCTGCCGGCAGGCTGCCGCCGGTGCCCGGCTGGCTGGGCAGGGCCGCCATGCTGGAGGGATTGGCCTTGCTCTCGTTGCCGGTCGCGAACACCACCAGGCCGCCATTGCCGATGATGAAAGGACGGTACTCCTGGGCAATCGGCGCGGTGGCGGCCGGATTGGTCCAGTACAGGCCGCCCCACGAGTTGTTCATGATCTTGACGCCGGCATTGATCAGATCCTGGTGCACGGGCGCCAGGCCCAGCGCACCGCTGACCTGGTTGCCGCTGCCGGACCCATCATCGACCGGGCTTTTGTCGGCGATGATCCGTGCCGACACGATCTGCGCATCCGTCGCCACACCGCCTGGCCAGCTTCCCACCCGGCGACCGGCCGCCAACTGGGACACCACAGTGCCATGCCCGACCACATCATCCACGTTGGGGTTGTTCACCCGCGGATCGACGTAGGTGTAACTGGCCACGACGCGCCCGTTGAGCGCCGGATGGCTGCGGTTGACGCCTGAATCGACTACGCCGATGCGCACGCCGGCGCCGGTCCAGCCGGCCGCCTGCGCGGGGCCGGCCTGGATGATGCTCAGGTGCGCATCGAAGGCCGGCTGTGCCGGCGGTGCCGTGGTCGGCGGTGGCGTCGGGGGCGTGGTGGGGGGCGGCGACGGCGGGGTGGTCGGGGGAGGCGACGGCTCCAGATCCCCGCGGACATTGCTGCCCCCGCCTCCGCAGGCACTGAGTGCCAACGCCAACGCCGCGGCCAAGGCCGACCTGCCGATCACAACCTGCTTCATCCCTGCTCCCCTTGTGAATGGACCTTCCCCACCTGCCTGCCCCCGGGCAGACACCGGCAGTCAATGCCGACCCTCTATACTGGACCGACCCCCACGCAGTCTGCCGGGAAATGCGTCGGCTTCCAACGCCCGCGTTCCCATTCCGCTCTTCGCTCACGCACCAAAGAGATTGCACATGTCCAACATCGTCATCGCCGCCGCCAAGCGCACCGCCATCGGCTCCTTCCTGGGCCAGTTCAACGGCGTGCCGTCCCCGACCCTGGGGTCCACCGTGATCGCCGCGGCCCTGGAGCAGTCCGGAGTACCGGCTGCGGACGTTTCCGAAGTGATCATGGGCTGCGTGCTGCCGGCCAACCTCGGCCAGGCGCCGGCCCGCCAGGCCGCGATCGCCGCCGGGATTCCGGTCTCCACCGGCGCCACCACCCTCAACAAGGTGTGCGGCTCGGGCATGAAGGCCATCATGCTGGGGCATGACCTGATCAAGGCCGGCTCGGCCAGCATCGTGGTCGCCGGCGGCATGGAGTCGATGTCCAACGCCCCGCACATGATCCCCAACTCGCGCACCGGCAACCGCTTCGGCAACTTCCAGGTGATCGACCACATGGCCCACGACGGCCTGGTCAATGCCTATGACGGCAAAGCCATGGGCGAGTTCGCCGAGTGCACGGTGGAGAAGTACCAGGTCAGCCGCGAGGACCAGGATGCCTTCGCCATCGAATCGGTGCGCCGTGCGCAGGCCGCCCAGGCCAACGGCGCTTTCGACGGTGAGATCGTCCCGGTGAAGGTCAGCACGCGCAAGGGTGAGGTGGAATACGCACAGGACGAGCAGCCGAGCCGCTCGGACATCGCCAAGATCCCGACCCTGCGCCCGGCGTTCAAGAAGGACGGCACCGTCACCGCCGCCAGTTCGTCGAGCATCTCCGACGGCGCTGCCGCCGTGGTGCTGCTGTCCGAAGAAGATGCCGCCGCCCGCGGCCTGCAGCCGCTGGCCCGCATCGTCGGCCATGCGACCCACTCCCAGGCGCCGGAATGGTTCACCACCGCCCCCATCGGTGCGATCCAGAAGCTGCTGGAAAAGACCGGCTGGACGCTGGACCAGGTGGACCTGTTCGAGATCAACGAAGCCTTCGCCGTGGTCGCGATGGCGCCGATCCGCGAACTGGGCATTCCGCACGACAAGGTCAATGTCAATGGCGGCGCCTGCGCATTGGGTCATCCCATCGGTGCGTCCGGTGCACGGCTGGTGGTCACGCTGGTGAACGCATTGCGCAAGCGTGACGCCAAGCGCGGAATTGCTACCCTGTGCATTGGCGGCGGCGAAGCCACGGCCATCGCTATCGAATTGATTTGATTTGATTTAACGAGCATTTCTCAAAACTGAATGCGCGATCGCTTGACAGCCAATCGTGGCTTGTCATCATGTTGCCGGGCGCGCAATAGCGCGTTGCCTAATCTAACGACGAGGATTCACAACAATGAGCATCAACAAGCTGCTGATCGCGATGGCCCTGGGCCTGGCTCTGACCGCCTGCTCGAAGCAGGAGCAGGCTGCTGACGCCGCCGCTTCGGCCAACGAAGCTGCCGCTGACGCCCAGGCCGCTGCTGACCAGGCCGCTGCTGCTGGCGCCCCGGCTGCTGACGCTGCCCAGGCTGCTGCTGACACCGCCACCACCGCTGCTGACGCTTCGGCTGATGCCGCTGCCCAGGCTGCCGGCGCTGCCACCGACGCTGCTGCCGACCAGGCTGCTGACGCTGCCAAGGCTGCCGAAGGCACCGCCGAGAAGGCCAAGGACGCTGCTGAAGAAGCCAAGAAGTAATAACTTCTTTCTTCAAGCACGTCTGAAGAAGCCGCTGGTTCGCCAGCGGCTTTTTCTTTGGGCGCGGGTTGTGCAGATCCTGCCACCCACCGGTTCTTCACAGACGCATGAATAGGCTGGCCTCCCATCCATCGCCGTTCTGGAGCGCCACATGAAGATCCGTCCGCTGACCACCTCCCTGCTGGCTGCGTCCCTGCTGCTCGGCCTGGCCGCGTGCAAGGGCCCGGAGGCCGAACAGGCCCGCCGTGATGCCGCCCAGGCTGCCGACAGCACCAATGCCGCCGCGCGCGAAGCCGTGGACAAGGCCGCTGCCGCCACCCGCACTGCCGCCGACGATGCCGCTGCCGCCTCCGAGCGCGCCGCCGCCGACACCCAGCAGGCGCTCGACCGCGCAGCCGCAGCGACCTCCGAGGCCGCTGGCGAAGCCAAGTTTGCCGCCAAGGATGCGGCCGCCCATGCCAGCGACTCAACCGCCGACGCGGCGCAGAAAGTCGCCGACAAGGCACGCGACGTTGCCGACGACGCCAAGAAGAACGCCAACGAAGCCAAGCGCTGAATCGGCTCCCTCACGCCGTCTTCGGGTGTGACCAACGCCCCCTCTCCGGAGGGGGCGTTTTCATTGGGGCGCGTTCACGGCAGAGCGCGGCTCAGCACGGCCGCGAAATCCACGTCGGCCGGCAACGTCCCGAAGGCCATCCCATGCTCGGCACCCAGCCGCGAGCGGACGAAGGCCGATGCGTTCGGGCTCTGCGCGCCCAGCAGGACCGCGGCCTGCAAGACCAGCGCCAGGCGTTCGGTGATACGGCGGGCCTGAGCTTCCTGTGGCGTTGCCGCGCGCTGCATGCGTAACGCCCGCAGTGCCGCGTCATAGATCGCATCCACACCGGCCACCGCATCCAGCTCGGCGTCCAGCGCCTGCAGCACCTGTGGTTCGCGCGACAGCGCACGCAGCACATCCAGGCACTGGATGTTGCCGCTGCCTTCCCAGATCGAATTCAACGGCGCTTGACGATACAGCCGCGGCAGCATCGACTCCTCCACATAGCCGGCACCGCCGAGGCACTCCTGCGCTTCATTGACGAACACGGCCGCGCGCTTGCACACCCAGTACTTGCCCACCGCCGTCGTGATGCGTGCGAATGCGGCCTGCTGCGGGTCCGTCCCGGCCTGATCCACCGCCCGCGCCACGCGCAGGGCAAACACCGTGGCCGCTTCGGATTCGATCGCCAGATCCGCCAGTACGTTGGCCATCAGCGGGTGCTCGCTCAGCTGCTTGCCGAAGCTGCTGCGATGCCGGGTGTGATGCAGCGCCTGCGCCAGGGCCATGCGCATCTCGGCGGCGGCACCGAGCATGCAGTCCAGCCGCGTCATCATGACCATGCCGATGATGGTCGCCACCCCGCGCCCTTCCTCGCCCACCCGCTGCGCCCAGGCCCCGCACAGCTCCACCTCGCTGGAGGCGTTGGACCAGTCGCCAAGCTTGTCTTTCAAGCGCATCAGACGGAACGCGTTGCGGTGGCCATCGGCCAGGCGCCGCGGCATGAGGAAACAGCTCAGGCCGCCCGGCGCCTGCGCCAGCACCAGGAAGCCATCGGACATCGGCGCGGAGAAGAACCACTTATGGCCCACCAACGCATAGCTGCCATCGGCCTGGGGCTCGGCCCGCGTGGTGTTGCTGCGTACGTCCGAGCCGCCCTGTTTCTCGGTCATGCCCATACCCAGGGTGATCCCGGCCTTGTCGGCAATCGGTACGTCACGCGGGTCGTAGTGAGGCGCTGCCGCCTTGTCCGCCCAGGCGGCGAGCGACGGATCCTGGCGCAGCACGGCGACCGCAGCGTGGGTCATCGTCAGCGGACAACTGGTACCCGCCTCGGCCTGGTGATGCAGATAGCTCAACGCCGCGCGTGCCACGTGCGCACCGGGGCGACCATCGTGCCAGGACAGCCCGGCCACGCCATGCGTTTTTGCCGCCGTCATCAGCTGGTGGTACGCCGGATGGAACTCGACGGTATCGATGCGATGGCCCTGTGCATCGTGGGTGCGCAGACGCGGGCGATCGCGGTTGGCATCGAAGCCGATCCGATAGAGCTCATCGCCGGCGAGACCGCCATAGCTGGCCAACTGGCCCGCGAACGCGGCGCCGCCTTCGCGCTGTACTGCCTCGGCCAGCGCGACGTCGTCGGCCCACAGATTGCGCCCTCCGAAAGGTGGCGGCTGGTTGCTCACCTGATGCGTTTCGAACGCGGGCAATGCAGACGTCATCACGGCGACCTCCTTGCAGACAGATGCACCGATTCTGCCGCATCCCCCTGCAGGCCGCCGTTCATGCGGATTCTCACCTCCTGCACGAGCGCGGCGGCACAGTGCAGACATGAACACCGATGCCGACAACGAAGACCTGGTGGTGCTCCGGCCCGAGGGGCTGTACTGCCCGGCCGGTGATTTCCACATCGACCCGTGGCGGCCGGTGCCGCGTGCGGTGATCACGCACGGCCATGGCGATCACGCGCGCAACGGCATGGGCCATTACCACTGCACCACGCAGACCCTGCCGATCCTGCGCTGGCGCCTGGGCGATGTGGACTGCACCGCGCACGCGTACGGCGAGCGCTTCCCCTTGGGCGACACCGAGGTCTCGCTGCATTCGGCCGGGCATGTGCTGGGCTCGGCCCAGGTGCGGATCGCGCACGCGGGACGGGTATGGGTGGCCTCGGGCGACTACAAGCGCCAGCCCGATCCGAGCTGCGACCCGTTCGAGGTGGTGCCCTGCGACACCTTCATCACCGAAGCGACCTTCGGCCTGCCGGTCTACCGCTGGCCGGACACCGCGCAGGTCGCCGCCGACATCGTGGCCTGGCGGCGCGAATGCGAAGCACGTGGCGAGGCGGCCGTACTGCTCTGCTACGCGCTCGGCAAGGCGCAGCGGATCCTGGCCGAACTGCTGCCACTGGATGACCAGCCTGCGCTGCTGCATGGCGCGATCGCCACCGGCGTGGCGGTCTACCGCGAGGCCGGCATTGCGATGCTGGCCACCGAGCCGGTCAGCGAGCAGGCGCGCGGTGCCGAGTTCGCCGGCAAGCTGATTCTTGCCCCGCCCTCGGCCGCCGGAAGCGCGTGGATGCGCCGCTTCAAGCGTGCGCAGCTGGGCTTCGCCTCCGGCTGGATGCGGGTGCGTGGCAACCGCCGCCGGCGCAACTACGATCGCGGCTTTGTGGTCTCCGATCACGCCGACTGGCCCGACCTGCTGCGCACCATCGCCGAAACCGGCGCGCGACGCGTGATCGCCACCCACGGCAATACCGATGCGCTGATCCGGTTCCTGCGCGAGCGGGGTGTCGCCGCCGAAGCGTTCGCCACCGGCTACGGGGACGAAGAATGAAACGCTTCGCCGCGCTTTACAACGAACTCGACCGCAGCACCGCTACCGGCGACAAGCGCGCCGCGCTGGTGCGCTACTTCCAGCAGGCGCCACCGCACGACGCGGCATGGGCCCTGTTCCTGCTGGCCGGTGGCAAGGTCACCAGTGCGCGGCAGAAGATCGCCGGCAACGCCGAACTGCGCGCGTGGGTCGCCGAGATGTCCGACACACCGGCGTGGCTGGTGGACGACAGCTATGACCAGGTCGGCGATCTGGCCGAGACCCTCACCCTGCTGATGGACGATCCGGTGCAGGCCGGGGCGGATATCGCGCTCGCCGACTGGATCGAGCAGAAGCTGCTGCCGGTCGCCAATCAACCCGAGCCGGTGCGCCACGCCGCGGTCACGCAGGCCTGGCAACACCTTGCCTTCGACGAGCGGCTGGTGTTCAACAAGCTGCTGACCGGCGCGCTGCGCGTGGGGGTCTCGCAGCGGCTGGTGCAGCAGGCACTGGCCGAATGGTCGGGCCTTGATATCGCGCGCATCGCCCAGCGCATGCTCGGCAGCTGGGTGCCCACGCCCGGGCTGCTGGCGGCGCTGCTGTCACCGGAAGAGCGGCCGGAAGATCGCCAGCAGCCCTACCCGTTCTTCCTGGCCTCACCGCTGGAGGCGGAGGTCGACACGCTCGGGCCGATCGAGGACTGGCTGCTGGAATGGAAATGGGATGGCATCCGCCTGCAGGTGCTGCGCCGCCAGGGCGAGGTCGCGCTGTGGTCGCGCGGCGAAGAACGTCTGGATGGGCGCTTCCCGGAGATTGAAGCGGCGGCGATGGCGCTGCCCGATGGCTGCGTGATCGATGGCGAACTGCTGGCCTGGGCCGACGGCGATGATCTGCCGCTGCCCTTCACCGCGCTGCAGACGCGCATCCAGCGCCTCAAACCTGGCCCCAAGACGCTGCGCGATACGCCGGTGCGCGTGCTGGCCTACGATCTGCTCGAACTGGACGGTGACGACCTGCGCGCCTTGCCGCTCTCGCAACGGCGTGCGCGCTTGGCCGAGGTGCTCGCCACGCTGGCGGACCCGCGCCTGATGCTGTCGCCGGCGGTCCGCGTGGCGGATTGGAGCGCGGCGGCCGCGCAGCGCGATCTGGCCCGCGAGCGCGGTGTGGAAGGGCTGATGCTCAAACGCGGCGACTCGGTCTACCAGGCCGGGCGCCGGCGCGGCGACTGGTGGAAATGGAAGATCGCCCCGCTGACCATCGATGCGGTGATGATCTACGCGCAGTCCGGCCACGGCCGGCGCAGCACGCTCTACACCGATTACACCTTCGGGGTGTGGGACGGCGAAACGCTGGTGCCGGTGGCCAAGGCGTACTCGGGCCTGGACGACAAGGAAATCCTGGCGCTGGACCGCTGGATCCGCGCGAATACGATCGAGCGCTTCGGGCCGGTGCGCAGCGTGCGTGGCGAGCAGGTGTTCGAACTTGGCTTCGAAGCGGTGAACCGCAGCAAGCGGCACAAGTCCGGCATCGCCGTACGCTTCCCGCGCATCCTGCGCTGGCGGCATGACAAACCCGCCAGCGAGGCCGACACCCTGGCCCAGCTGCAGGCGCTGGCGCGGTGACCCGACGCGAGGCCATGGCCCGGCTGACGGCGTGGTTCGCCAGCCGGGGCTGGGCGCCGCTGCCCTTCCAGAAAGCCATGTGGCGGCATTACCTGGCCGGCGCGTCCGGCCTGCTGCACACACCGACCGGCAGCGGCAAGACGCTGGCCATGTTCGGTGGCCCGTTGCTGCAGGCGCTCAACAACCCGCCCCCCCGAACCACCCGCGGCCGCGCGAAGACCCCTGTACCCGTCCTGCAGGTGCTGTGGATCACCCCGCTGCGCGCACTGGCCGCCGACACCGCGCGCGCGCTGCGTGAGCCACTGGATGCCCTCGGGTTGGACTGGCAGGTGGGCCTGCGTACCGGTGATGCCAGCGCGCGCGACAAGCGCCTGGCGCGTGAAGGGCGGCTGGATGTGCTGGTGACCACGCCCGAATCATTGGCGCTGCTGCTGAGCTATCCCGACACGATGGCGCGCCTGCAGCACCTGCGCTGCGTGGTGGTGGACGAGTGGCACGAACTGCTCGGCAACAAGCGCGGCGTGCTGCTGCAGTTGAATCTGCGCCGCCTGCGCGATGCCCTGCCCGCGCTGCAGGTGTGGGGGCTGTCTGCGACGCTGGGCAATCTGGACGAAGCGCGCGAGGTGCTGTTGCCCGATGTGCCCGATGCCCCGCTGGTGGCCGGCGCGCGGCCGCGCCCGGTCAGTGTGGAGACGCTGCTGCCCGCGCAGGGCGAGCGCTTCCCGTGGGCAGGCCACCTGGGTCTGTCGCAGTTGCAGCGCGTGCTCGAAAAACTGCTGACGGTGCGTACCAGCCTGCTGTTCACCAACACCCGTGCGCACGCCGAGCTCTGGCATCAGGCGCTGTCGGCGGTGTGGCCGGAAGACCCGGCCACACTCGCCCTGCATCACGGCTCGCTCGACCCGGCGTTGCGCCGCGCGGCCGAAGAAGGCCTGCGCGAGGGCCGGCTGCGCTGCGTGGTCGCCACTTCCAGCCTGGATCTGGGTGTGGATTTCCCCAGTGTCGACCAGGTGCTGCAGATCGGCAGCCCCAAGGGTATCGCACGGTTGCTGCAGCGCGCGGGGCGCGCCAGGCATCGTCCCGGCGAATCCGGGCACATCGTGTGTGTCCCCTCGCACGCGCTGGAGCTGGTGGAATACGCGGCTGCGCGGCGCGCGCTGGCCCACGGCCACATCGAAGCACGCCGGCCGCTGCGCTTGTCGCTGGATGTGTTGGCGCAGCATGCGGTGAGCTTCGCACTCGGCGGCGGCTTCGATCCGGACGTGCTGTTCGAGCAGGTGCGGCGCACGCACGCGTTCGCCGGTCTGGATCGCGCGCACTGGGAGGGCGTGCTGGAGTTCATCGTGCAGGGCGGCCGCGCGCTGTCGCAGTACCCGGATTTCCACAAGGTCGTGCGCGATGACGATGGCATTTACCGCGTGCACGACCGTCGCGTCGCGCTGCGGCACCGGTTGTCGATCGGCACCATCACCAGCGATGGCAGTGTCATGGTGCAGTTCCTGCGCGGCGGCCGGCTGGGTGCGGTGGAAGAACAGTTCCTCAGCCGGCTGCGGCCCGGTGATCGCTTCCAGTTCGCCGGCCGCCTGCTGGAACTGGTGCGGCTGGAGAACCTGACCGCCTACGTGCGCGTGGCACGCGGCGGCGATGGGGTGGTGCCGCGTTGGCAGGGCGGTCGGCTGCCGCTGTCGGACGCGCTAGGGCATGAAATGGAAACAGTGCTGGCCCACCCGCCCGAGAGCCCGGAGATGCAGTGGCTGGCGCCGCTGTTGGCGCTGCAGATGCGCCTGTCGGCCCTGCCTGGGCCTGAGCTGCTGCTGGTGGAGCATGTCCGCCGGCGCGAAGGCCAGTTCGTGTTCGTGTATCCCTTCGCCGGCCGTCAGGTCAATGAAGGGCTGGCCGCGTTGATGGCGATGCGCTGGACGCGCCTGCAGACCAATACGTTCGGCTACGCGGCCAACGATTACGGTTTCGTACTCGCCCCGGCACGTGCGGTTGAGATCGATGCGGCACGCGTGCGCGCGTTGCTGGAACCACAGGGACTGCTTGCGGATCTGCGCGAGAGCCTCAATCTGGGCGAGCTTGCCCGACGCCAGTTCCGCGACATCGCGCGCGTCTCCGGCATGCTGGTACCCGCGCTGCCGGGGCGGACACCGCGCAGCCTGCGTCAGCTGCAGGCCTCCAGCGGATTGCTGTTCGACGTCCTGCGCCAACATGATCCGGATCACATCCTGCTGACGCTGGCCGAACACGAAGTGCTGCACGATCAACTCGATATTGAGCGTCTGGCCCGCGCCCTCACCCTCTGCCAGGCGCGGACGCTGAGCCTGCAGCATCCGGCCAGCCTGGGCCCACTGTCCTTCCCCCTCTGGGCCGAGCGGCTGCGCGGCCAACTCAGCAACGAAGACTGGAAGACCCGCGTCCTGCGCGCTGCACAGCAACTGGAGAAGCGCCATGGCGCCTGAACTGCCGATCACCCTCGCCGGCGAAGCCGTCCACCTGCTCGGCGCGCGTGCGCTGCATTGGCCGGCGCGCAACGCGCTGTTGATCGCTGACCTGCATCTGGGCAAAGCGGACCTGTTCCGGCGGTCGGGCATCGGCCTGCCCAGCGGCGGTACGTCCGATGACCTGCAGCGGCTGGGCGCGATGGTGCAGCACCACGACGTGCGCCATCTGTGGATTCTCGGGGATGTGCTGCATGGCGCGGCGCATCGCGCGGCGTGGTACCGGCAGTGGCAGGGATGGCGCGAGCAGCATCCTCACCTGTGGATCGGCGCGCTGGAAGGCAATCACGACCGGGTGTTGCCCAAGGCCGACCTGGGCATCGAACTGCTCGGCGAGCGTGTGCAGGAGGGGCCCTTCCTGCTGCGCCATGCACCGCAGCGCCAGCCGGGCCTGCATGTGCTGTGCGGCCATCTGCACCCGCTGGCGCGCCTGCCCGGCATGCAGCGGCGGTGGCCGTCGTTCTGGATGCGCGAGGGAATGACGATCCTGCCGGCGTTTTCCGGATTCACCGCCGGCATCGCACCGGTGCTCGGTGCCGGCGAGCAGCTGGTGGCCTGTGTCGAAGACCAGGCCATCGCGTTGCCGGCGCGCTGATTCGGGCAGCGCGCGACGTCAGTGGCCCCAACTACCTTGCCTGGATCAGGCAGCCGAAGCCAACAGGTCCGGCATCAACCGGATATCCGGTGCGTTCGGATTGGGCCGTACGGGTTGCCGTTGGATCGCGGTCAGCATGTCATGGGCGGCGGCACGGATGCGCGGATGGTGCTCCGGCGCGGCGTGCGTGATGAGGCTGGTCACATGGAACTCGAACACGTCTTCCATCACGTCCGGCTGATCCTCATGCAGCATCTGCAGTAGTCCGCGCAGTTTGCGGATTTCACTTTCCAGAGTTTCGGCCGAGAACAGCATTTCAATCTCCTTGGGTTGCGATCGGTCCACCGGACCGTAGGTCGCAAACGCAGCATCACCGTACCACCCCGCCGTCGCGGGCCTCCAAGCGATCAGGAATCGGACGCGCATGGGCGGTGTCAGCAGGGCGCGCATGGACAAGCGCGAGCGCTGCGTTTGCCAGGGTGTTGTCCCATGCCAGCGGTGAGTCCACCGTCAATGAATGTTATTCACGCCTTCACATCGGCGTGCGCGCACCGATACGCAGGGGTATCAGCGGATGCCATCCGTCGCTCGCGCGGCATGCATCGCCTGCACGAAAGCGGGCGACAACGGCAGTCTGCCCAGCCAGCCACGTTGGGTTCCGCTGAGCACGCGGAGCATATGCCCGCGCCCACCCGGCACGCGGCCCATGGGTTGGAACAGCACATCGCGTGCGCGCGCCAGTCCATCGCGTTCGGACTGGAACAAGGGCGTCAGCCATCGACTCCAGTACTGGTAGATCGCCACGTGGGCGCGCCGCTGCACCTGGTAGGCGCGCAGCGCGACCTCGGCATCGGCGTGCGCGCGCAGTGCGTCGCGCAACGCCAGCGCGTCCATCAGCGCCATGTTCACGCCCTGCCCCAGCTGTGGACTCATCGCGTGCGCCGCATCGCCGACCAGCACCAGCCGCCCGCGATGCCAGCGCGAGAGCACGGCGTCACGGTACCCGGCGCGGGCCAGTTGACCCGGTTCGGTCACGCCGGCGAGGCGCTCGTGCGCCTGCGGCCACAGCGTGGCGATCTCGTCGAGCCAGCGGGCCATGCCGTCACGCTCCCACTGTGCGAAGCGGTCACGCGGCAGGCTCCAGAAGAAACTCAGCTGCGGCGCATCGTTGCCCGGCCGAGTCCCAACCGGCAGCAGCCCGATCATCTTGCGCGCGGCCACATAGCGTTGCCGCAGTTCATCCACGTGCGGCCAGTCGCCGCGCGGCAGCAGGCACCACAGCGCGCCCCACGGGTATTCGCGGTCCAGCGTGGTGCCCTGCACCTGCGCGCGCAGCGAGGAGGCGGCACCATCGGCAGCAATCACCAGATCGTACGGCCCGTGCCAGCGCCCGTCCGCATCACGCACGCGCCCCTGCGCGGTGTCCACCTCGACGATGGCGGTACCGGCCTGCAGGTTGCCCGGCTGTTCCCACGCAGCTGCCAGCAGCGAGAACAACGCGCCGCGCTGCATGCCCACGCCGTGCAGTGCAGCATCCAGATGGACGTACCGCATATCCATCACCGCGCGTCCGCACGGCGTCTCGCCGTACAGGCGGCGCACCGCAGCGCCGTGACGGAGCACCGCGGGAAGCAGCCCCATCTGCCAGAGCACGTCCAGGCCGCTGGGCTGGAGCAGGAAGCCTGCACCGACGGGTCCCGGGGTTGCGGCACGCTCGAACACGTGCACATCGTGATGATCGCGTGAAAGCAGGATCGACAACGCCTGCCCGGCGGTGCCGTAGCCGACGATGGCGATGGTGCGAGGTGGAGACATGCGCGTACTCACTGATGAAAAAAAACCCCGCCGAAGCGGGGTTTTCAATGCGCAGCTGAAAGAATCACTCAGCCGGCACGATGTTCGAGGCTTGGGCGCCCTTCGGGCCCTGGGTCACGTCATAGGTGACCTTCTGGCCTTCCTGCAGACTGCGGAAGCCCTTGGAGTTGATCGCGGAGAAGTGCGCGAAGACGTCGGCGCTGCCGTCCTCCGGCGAGATAAAGCCAAATCCCTTGGCGTCGTTGAACCACTTGACGGTACCGTTCGGCATGGTAATGCGAGACCTTCTTCTATGAATGGGTGGTGTACGCTCAACCAGCGCACTGGCGGAGTATGCAAACCTTGTACGGTAATGACAATCACCCCCGTGCCAATTCACCGATCAATTCGGGCAGACCGGAGGAGGCAGCCTCCACATTGGCCAGCACTTCAGCCATCGTGATTTCATCGCCATCGCCACAGCCGGCGGCCCAGTTGGCCACAATGGCCAGGCAGGCATAGTCCAGGCCGAGCTCGCGGGCCAGGCTCGCTTCGGGCATCCCGGTCATGCCGACCAGATCGCAGCCATCGCGGCGCATGCGCGCGATTTCCGCATTGGTTTCCAGCCGCGGGCCCTGGGTGGCGCCGTAGCAGCCACCGTCCTGCAGGCGCACGCCGGTCACTTTCGCCGCGGCCAGCACCTTGCTGCGCAGCATCGGGGTGTACGGATGGCCGAAGTCCACGTGCAGCACCTCGGTACCCGGCTCTTCGCACAGGGTGGAGATGCGGCCCCAGGTGTAATCGATCAACTGGTCCGGGCAGGCCAGCACGCGCGGGCCGAACTGTTCGGTGATGCCGCCAACCGTATTGAGCGCGAGCACGCGCTGCGCACCGATCTGCTGGAGCGCGGCGAGGTTGGCGCGGTAGTTGATCTTGTGCGGCGGCAGCGAGTGGCCTTCACCGTGGCGCGCCAGGAAGGCCACGCGCTGGCCCAGCAGCGTGCCGACGCGGATCGGACCGGACGGCGTGCCGTACCGGGTCTCGACCTGGTGGCTGCTCACGTCATCGAGCTGGGCCAGCGTGTAGACGCCGGTGCCGCCGATGACGGCAAGAGAAATGTGTTCCATCATTCCTTCATCGCGTAGATGGCCGGCACGCAGCGCAGCGTCTCGTTGACGTCCATGCCGAACCCGAACACATAGCGGTCCGGCAGGTCGATGCCGGCGTAGTCGGCCTTGACGTCCGGCAGCGCGCGGTCGTGCAGCTTGACCGTCAGCGCGGCGATGCGCACATCGGTGGCACCCTGCTCCAGGCACCAGGTGCGCACGCCCTGCAGCGTGTAGCCCTCATCGAGGATGTCATCGACCAGCAGCACGCGGCGCCCGAACAGCGCGGTGGCCGGCTTGTGCTTCCAGACCAGATCGCCGCCGGTGGTTTCACCGCGGTAGCGGGTGGCGTGCAGATAATCGAACTGCACGTCCTGGCCGCGTGCGCCCAGTTCCAGCGCAAGCTGGCCGGCGAACGGCAGTGCGCCGTGCATGATCGACAGGAACAGCGGGACCTCGCCCTTGTAATCGCGCGCGATGGCGTCGGCGATGCCAGCGATGGCCTTGTCGATGGTGGGACGGTCGACCAGCAGGTCGGCCTGGGCCAGGGCCTGGGAAATGGAGAGGTTGGGCATCAGACGGTTCTTCCAAGGGTGTCAAGCAAACGGGATTGGGTGGTGCCATGGCGGGAATCGGCCAACAGGCCGTCCCAGCCCAGCGCGCCGCGACCGATCAGGCCGAGCAGCGCAGCGGTGTTGAGGGTGCGGCCTTCGACCGCGCGCAGTGATTCTTCCACCAGTTCGGGGTGGCAGACCAGCACCACGTCGCAGCCGGCATCCAGATGCGCGTCCACGCGCGCCTTCACGCCACCGGCGGAGAACGAGGCGGCCATGCCGATATCATCGGAGAAGACCACGCCACGGAAGCCCATCTCCTCGCGCAGGATCTGCTGGATCCAGCGCGGCGAGTAGCCGGCCGGTTCCGGCGCGACCTGCGGGTAGACCACGTGGGCCATCATCACCGCATCGGCGCCGGCAGTGATGCCGGCCGCGAACGGGATCAGGTCCAGCGCGCGCAGTTCATCGAGCGAACGCGGGTCGCTGGCATCGTGGAAATGGGTGTCTTCCAGCACGGTGCCGTGCCCGGGGAAATGCTTGAGCGTGGCCGCCATGCCGACGCTGTGCATGCCGCGCACATAGGCGGCGGTGAATGCAGCCACGACCTGCGGGTCCGCGCTGAACGCGCGATCGCCGATGGCCAGGTTGCCACGGCCCAGATCGACCACCGGGGCGAAGCTGAGATCCACGCCGCTGGCGCGCACTTCGCTGGCCATCAGCCAGGCATGCTGTTCGGCCAATGCCAGCGCAGCCTCTGGATCGGTGGCGTACAGGGCATCGAAACCCTGCAGCGGCGGCAGCGCGCTGTAACCGTCACGGAAGCGCTGCACGCGCCCGCCTTCCTGGTCCACGCAGATCAGCTGCGGGCGCGGCGCAGCGGCGCGGATGGCCGCCGACAACTCGGCCACCTGCTCGCGCGAGGCGAAATTGCGCTTGAACAGGATCACGCCGGCAACGGCGTCGTGCTGCAGCCACTCGCGTTCCTGGGCGGTGAGTTCGGTCCCGGCAACGCCGATCACGAGCATGGGGGGTCTCCAATACGGGGCGCCACCATGGCGCACTGCCGCATTGTCGCAGAACCCGCGCGCAGCGTCAGACCTCGCAGCCGTCCGGGCCGCAGCCAGCGCCCTGCCCGGCAGCCCCTGCCGGTGGGGTTTCCGCCGCGATCTGGCGCAGCGCCTGGGCGAAAGCCTCCGGCGGCTGGGCCCCCTGGATGGCGTACGTATCGTCGATCACAAAGGTAGGCACCGACTGAATGCCAAACCGCTGCGCCTGCGCCAGTTGGGCCTGGATCTCCGCCAGCCCTTCGTCGCCGGCCAGCAGTGTGGTGATCCGTTCGGCGCTGAGGCCACCGGCAGCGCCGGCATCGATCAGGGTCTGCGGCTCGGCCAGGTTGCGGCCCTGCGCAAAATGCGCGCGGAACAGCGCCTCGCCGACCGCCGCCTGGACACCTTCACGCCCGGCCAGCCACATCAGGCGGTGCGCCGGCAGCGTGGTGACCCGGACCTGGCCCTGGTCGAAATCCATCGGCAGGCCTTCGGCGCGCGCCGCGGTCTGGGTCTGGGTCAGGATCTGCTCGGTGCGCTCGGCACTGCCGAACTTGGCCGCATATGCCTCGCGCAGCGGTACCGGGGTTGTGCCGGCGTCGGGATCCAGCAGGAAGGGGTGCCAGTGCACCTCCACCTCGGGGGCGTCATCACCCAACAGCGCCAGGCCCTGCTGGAACCGGTGCTTGCCGATCCAACACCAGGGGCACACCACATCCGACCAGATATCGATTTTCATCTCGCCAGATTGTGGGTGCTGCGGGGCGTTTACAAGGTCTGGCGGTCAGCCGCGTTCCGCGCTGGACCAGCGTGAAAACGGATGCGCGGCCAGCGCCAGATTGTAATAACGGACCTCGTCGGTGACTTCAGCGCCGGCCCAGTCGGGCAGCGTGATCGCCTGATCGGCATGCTCGAGCTCGACTTCGGCCACCACCAGCCCGGCGTTCTCGCCGAGGAACTCGTCCACTTCCCAGAGCAGCCCCTGGTGCTCGACCAGATGCCGACGCTTGTCGATCAGCCCGCCGACACACAGCGCCAGCAGCGCGCGTGCATCGTCCACCGGGATCGGGTAATCGAACTCCTGCCGGGTGTGCCCGATCTCGCGTGACTTCATGTTGAGGAAGGCCTGCTCGCCCTGGATCCGCACGCGCACCGAAGCTTTCTGTGCGCCGCTGTCCAGTGCGGCGGTGTCGTTGAGATAGCCCTGCGCCATCGGGATCACCGCGTGCGCGGCCGTGCGCCAGCCCTCGCCGGTGACGCGGTATTTACGTTCGATTTCAATGCCCATGCGCACAGTATGCGGCGATCACGATCATGCGGCCACGGCCTGCTCCTATACTGGCCGGCTGCCCTGCAAGGACGCCCGATGAAGCCGCTCTTCCCTACCCTGTTGCTGACGCTGCTGCCACTGCCCGGGGTCGCCGCGACGCCGCCCACGCCTGCGCAGATCGACGCAGCGATCATGGCCATGATCGAGGCCGAGAAGAAGCCGGCGGCCTCCGCGCAGGATCTGCTGCTGCAATCGATGTTCACCCCGCGCGGGTTCGAGCATGGGCCGTGCTTTGCCAGCGCCACGGTCACCGGCGCCTACGAGTGCCTGGTCGGCATGGAGATCGGGCTCAAGAACCGCTACCGGATGCTGCGCTTCGTGCCCCAGGGCATGGGCTGGGCGATGCAGCGGGCCGATGTCGATGCGCCGGTCCCCCCGCGCGAGCGGGTCCGCGAACTGCTCATCGAACAGCTCGATCATCGTGCCGCATCCATCGACGATGCCGCCGCCCGCGACGCACTGCGCGCCTTCCAGCAGCGCCTGCGGATTTTCGAGATCGAGGACTGCGAACTGCGCAGCACGCAGTCGCCGGACATCCGCTGCGATGTCACCGCGGGGGATGACACCGAGCGCGGCACCGACCCGCAGACCTACGTGTTCGACGCACAGGGCCAGTGGCAGAACGCCGCGCCGGAGGACGCCCGCTGAGGGCGAACGCCGTCAGCGCTTTTCGAACACCGCGATGCTTTCCACGTGCGCGGTATGCGGGAACATGTCCATCGCGCCGGCCGAGACCAGAGTGAAGCCCTGCTCGTTGACCAGGTAGCCGGCGTCGCGCGCCAGCGAGCCGGGATGGCAGCTCACGTAGACGATCCGCTTGAACTGCTTGAGCGGCAGCTGCTGCAGCACTTCGATGGCGCCCGAGCGCGGCGGATCCAGCAACAGCTTGTCGAAGCCCTGGCGCATCCACGGGGTCTGGCGCTGGTCCTGGGTCAGGTCCGCTGCGTAGAACTCGGCATTGTCCAGCCCGTTGCGCACGGCGTTCTCTTTCGCACGCGCCACCAGGCCGGCATCGCCTTCCACACCGACCACGTTGCGCACGGTGCGCGCCAGCGGCAGGGTGAAGTTGCCCAGCCCGCAGAACAGATCCAGCACGCGCTCGTCCGGGCCGGCATCGAGCAGCGCCAGTGCGTGGGCGATCATCTGCACGTTGAGCTTGGCGTTGACCTGGATGAAATCCAGCGGGCGGAACGCCAGTTCGACATCCCACGGTGCCAGCTTGAACGACAGCGGCACCTCGGCCGGCCACAGCGGGTGCACCGACTCCACGCCGCCGGGCTGCAGCGAGATCGCAAAACCATGTTCCTGCCCGAAAGCGGTCCATGCGGCGCGGTCAGCGTCGCTGAGCGGCTGCATATGGCGGATGGTCAGGACGATCGCGTCATCCCCGGCGATGAATTCGATCTGGGGGATATCGCGTTTGCCATCGAGCGTCTCGATGAACTCGGACAGCGCGCCGACCTTCATGCCGATTTCCGGGATGACGGTCAGGCACTGGCTCAGGTCCGCGACGAAGCGCGGATCCAGCTCGCGGAAACCGACCAGGGTCTTGTCCTTCTTCTCCACGCGGCGCACCGAGAAGCGGCCCTTGCGGCGGTAACCCCAGCTGTCGCCGACCAGGGGCGGCAGCACAGTGCCCGGCGTGACGTGGCCGATCCGGGTCAGGTTGTCGATCAGCACGCGCTGCTTGGCCACGATCTGCTGCGACTCTTCCAGGTGCTGCAGCACACAGCCGGCGCAGACGCCGAAATGCGGGCAGCGCGGGGTCACCCGCTGCGGCGAGGCCTGTACGACCTCGATGGTCCGGGCTTCATCGAAATGGCGATTGCGCGCGGTCGGCTCGGCGGTCACCACCTCACCCGGCAGCGCGCCGGTGATGAAGGTGACCTTGCCACCCTCGCCGTCGCGGCGGGCAACGCCACGGCCGTCATGGCTGAGGTCGAGGATGTCGGTCTGGAAGGGGGTTCGGTCGAGGCGGGAGCGGGTTCGGGCCACGTGGCAACAGGCTGCGGGCAAAAAGGGTGCGTATTGTCGCAGATACCAACTGCAAGCTGAGCCGGTATGCAGCCGGGAGGCTTGCGGCGGGCCACTTCACGTTTAAGATGGGCGCAGCTGACATGGAGGCAGCCCAAATGCAGATGACCCCGAGGGATCCCATGCCCCGATTCCTGCTCGTCGAGGATGACACCATCAGCCGCGGCTTCTTCAAGGCCGCGCTGGAAACCCTGCCGGCCCAGGTCGATACCGCCGATTCACTGGCCACGGCCATGGACCGCGCCCGCGGCAGCCAACACGATCTGTGGCTGATCGATGTGAACCTGCCCGACGGCAATGGCACCCAACTGCTGCAGGAGCTGCGCCGCTCGCGTCCGGATACCCCGGCACTGGCGCATACCGCCGACGGCGACACCTCGATCCACTCACGCCTGCGCGATGCCGGTTTCAGCGAGACCCTGGTCAAGCCGCTGAGCCGCGAGCACCTGCTCAAAGCCGTCCGCCGCGCCCTGGTGCATACCGCGGGCAGCCTGTCGGCGCCGCTCGGCCCGGAAGCGGACGACGCCGACGGCCTGCGCCAGGATTGGGACGAAACCACCGCCCTGGCCGCGCTGAATGGACAGCGCCACCACCTCATCGCCCTGCGCGAACTGTTCCTGGCCGAGTTGCCCGGCGTGCGCGATGCAGTGGCCCAGGCCCTGCGCGAGGACGACGTGCAGGCTCTGCGTGGGCAGCTGCACCGGTTGCAGGCCAGCTGTGGGTTCGTCGGCGCCGCACGCCTGGCGCGGGCAGTCCGGCAGTTGCACCAGGCCCCGGACTCGACCGGTGCGCAGAGCCGCTTCCGCGTGGCAGTGGACGCCCTGTTGCAGTGAACACGGGGCGGCAGCCGGGGCACCGGCGCCGCTTGAGTCACCCCGCAACGGTGCCGCGGCCCGCCAGCGCTTACGTGCGCCGCCGGGCCAGGTCCTCCAGCATTTCCCAGGATTTCAGCCCCCGCCCGCCCAGATGGTGCATCAGCACCGCGCGCATCGGTCGGCGCAGGCTGCCCAGATCCTCGGGCCCCGGCATGTCATCGGCGGCCAGCGCCAGCAGCGCGCTGCCGGTGGCGGTGCCCCGGCGTTGATCCACGCCACGGTCGCTGAGCAGGCGGCGCGGCCCCTCCTGGGGATCCAGCTCATAGCGTGCCGCCGGGTCGACCGGCTCCTCATCGCTGCCATGCAACAGATCGAAACCGAAGCCCAAGGCCTCCAGCAGGTCGCGCTCGAAACGTCGCAGGGTCCAGGCCAGCGGCTCGCCATCGCGCAGCCGCGCGCGCACCTGCGCGTAGTGGTCGTAGAGCTCCGGCAGCGGATCCTGGCGGGGCGCCAGCCGCATCATCAGTTCGTTGATATAGAAGCCGGCCAGCATCGCCTCACCGGTGAGCCGGGGCGCAGCGTCCAGGGCTTCTGCACCGCGCAGCTGGGCCAGTTCGCCCCGCTGCACGGCCGTGAGCCGGATCCATTGCAGCGGCTGCAGGGCCGCGCGCAACGCTTGGCTGCGCGGGCTGGACACGCCCCGCGCCAGCACCCCGATGCGGCCGTACTGCTCGGTCAGCACCTCGACCAGCAGACTGGTCTCCCGCCAGGCCCGGGCGTGCAATACGAAGGCCGGCTCATCCTCGATGCGCATCACTCAACCGCCCGGGGCCGTGGCCGGCTTATTCGTAGCCGAACGCCTTGAGCGCGGCTTCGTCGTCGGACCAGCCCTCGCGCACGCGCACCCAGGTCTCCAGGAAGACCTTGGCGCCGAACAGGCGCTCCATCTGCAGGCGCGACTTGGCGCCGATTTCCTTCAGGCGGGTGCCGGCCTTGCCGATCACGATCGCCTTCTGGCCTTCGCGTTCGACCCAGATCACCGCGCCGATGCGCAGCAGGTTGCCGTCTTCGACAAAGCGCTCGATCTCGACCGTGGTCGCGTACGGCAGTTCTTCACCCAGCTGGCGCATCAGCTGCTCGCGGACCAGTTCACCGGCGAGGAAGCGCTGGCTGCGGTCGGTGATCTCGTCTTCGCCGAACATCGGCGGGGCTTCCGGCAACAGCTTCATCAGGTCGCGGACCAGCGATTCCAGGCCGTTGCGCTTCTGCGCCGAGATCGGGTGCACCGCCGCGAACGTGCGGCCTTCGGTGACCTGCTGCAGGAACGGCAGCAGCGCGCCCTTGTCTTTCAGGCGATCGATCTTGTTGACCACCAGCACCACCGGGATGCCCGAGTCGCTGAGCACATTGAAGGCCAGGGTGTCTTCGTCATCCCAGCGGCCGGCCTCGATGACCAGCATGCCGGCGTCCACGCCCTCGAGCGAGCCGCGCGCGGCGCGGTTCATCACCCGGTTCATGGCGCGCTTCTGCGCACGGTGCAGGCCGGGGGTATCGACCAGCACGATCTGGCCTTCCGGGTAGCTGGCAATGCCCAGCAACCGATGCCGCGTGGTCTGAGGGCGGTTGGAGACGATGCTGACCTTGGCGCCCACCAGGGCGTTGGTCAGGGTGGATTTGCCGACGTTGGGGCGACCGATGACGGCCACGCTGCCGGAACGATGGGGGGTTGCTTCGTTCACTTGGAATCCAGTTGCTCAAGGGCGGCGGCAGCCGCTTGTTGTTCGGCCAGCCGTCGCGAGGCACCTTCGCCTTCGGTGCTGACAGCGGGGTCGGTTACGCCGCAGCGTACCCGGAAGGTCTTGGCGTGATCGTCACCTGATTCTGACACCAGCTCGTACAGCGGCAGCGCCTTCTGCCGGGCCTGCAGCCATTCCTGCAGCCGCGTCTTGGGGTCCTTCTCGGGCTTGCCGGTGGCCGGCAGGGCCTGCATCGAGGCGTTGAACCAGGGCAGCACCACGGTCTGGCAGACGGCGAAGCCGGCATCGAGGTAGATCGCTGCGACCACGGCTTCCAGCGCATCGGCCAGGATGGAGTCGCGGCGGTGGCCGCCGGTCTTCATCTCGCCGGGCCCCAGGATCAGGCGCTCGCCCAGCTGCAGCTCGCGCGCGATCACCGCCAGCGCGCCTTCGCGCACCAGCTCGGCCCGGGCACGGGTCAGCGCGCCCTCGTCGGCTTTGGGCCAGCGTTCGTAGAGCGCCTGGGCCACCATCATGTTGACGATGCTGTCGCCGAGGAATTCCAGCCGCTCATTGTTGGGCGTACCGGCGCTGCGATGCGTCAGCGCCTGCTGGAGCAGGCCCGGATCGTTGAAGGCGTGACCGATCAGGTCACCGCGTTGGAAGGTCTTAGTCGGCACCGCTACGGGTCAATTCCTGGTTTGAATCAAATTTGCCCACCACGTCCAGATTGCCGATCATTTCACGGCGCACTTCGTAGTAGACCTTCATGTTCCAGCCGCCATCGATGCGATCGAACTTCACGTCGGCGGGTTTCACGTTTTCGGAGTAATTGATGTACAGGCGCTTGAAGAACATCTCCTGGATGCGGCGCGGCTCCATGTTGCCCACGCCCGGCTCCTTGGCCAGGCTCTTCATCGCCGAACGCACGGCGTAGTACTCCTGGTACATCGGGAACAGCTTCATCCCGATGTACAGGAAGAAGGCGACCACGATCAGCACCACCAGGAACGAGGTCAAGGTGATGCCGCGCTGCGATGTCATGTTCTTCATTGCGTTCTCCCCAGATACGCGTGTGCCATGAATCAATGGATGGCCGTGCCGATCCGCGACGGTTCGAAGCCGTCCTTGCAGAACCAGCCCGAGCAGTTCAGCCAGATCAGGAACGCCTTGCCACGGAGATTCTCCTCCGGCAGCAGGCCCCAGAAACGGCCGTCGTCGCTGTTGTCGCGATTGTCGCCCATGACCAGGTACTTGCCGGCCGGGACGGTCCACTGCCCTTCGCCTCGGGCGTAGTCGGTCTCCAGCACGGTATGCGTGCGGCCCGGCAGGTGCTCGACCAGCAGCGAGCTGCCCTCGCCCTGGCCGTTGTGGCCTGCGTACAGACCCTTGTTGTCGTATTTGACCGGCTCGCCGTTGAGGATCAGGCCGTTGCCCTGGAACTCGATCTCGTCGCCCGGCACGCCGATCACGCGCTTGATGAAGTTCTCACCCTTGGCCGGATCGTTGTCCGAGTGGCCCGGGAAATGGAACACCACCACGTCGCCGCGCTTGGGCTCGCCGAACGGGATCACCTTGGCGTTGTTCAGTGGCAGGCGCAGGCCGTAAGAGAACTTGTTGACCAGGATGAAATCGCCGATCAGCAGGTTGGGCATCATCGAGCTGGACGGAATCTTGTACGGCTCGGCGATGAAGCTGCGCACCACCAGCACGATCGCCAGCACCGGGAAGAACGCCCGCGCGTAGTCGACCATCACCGGCTCGGTGTCCAGCAGGCCGGCGCGCTGGGCGCGGCGCTTGGCGAAGTACAGCTTTTCGGCCAGCAGGATCAGGCCCGAGGCCAACGTCAGTACGACCAGGAGGAGCTCAAACAATTTCATGCAGTGTCCTTGGGAACGATTGCAGCGGTGTGGTGTGCCCCTGCGCGTCCGGCGACACCGATCCGGTGCCGCCCGCCGCTGCCGGGAAAGCCATCCGGCCTTACTTGTCCATCTGCAGCACGGCCAGGAAGGCTTCCTGCGGGATTTCCACGCGGCCGACCTGCTTCATGCGCTTCTTGCCTTCCTTCTGTTTCTCGAGCAGCTTCTTCTTGCGCGAAACGTCGCCACCATAGCACTTGGCCAGCACGTTCTTGCGCATCGCCTTGACCGTGGTGCGCGAGATGATCTGCGAGCCGACGGCGGCCTGGATGGCCACGTCGAACTGCTGGCGCGGGATCAGTTCCTTCATCTTCTCGCACAGCTCGCGGCCACGGCGGTCGGCATGGCTGCGGTGCACGATCAGCGACAGCGCATCGACCTTGTCGCCGTTGATCAGCACGTCCACACGGACGAACGGACCGGCATCGAAACGCACGAAGTGATAGTCCAGCGAGGCATAGCCACGGCTGACCGACTTCAGCTTGTCAAAGAAGTCCAGCACCACCTCGGCCATCGGCAGCTCGTAGCTGATCTGCACCTGGCTGCCCAGGTAGTTGATGCCGATCTGGCTGCCGCGCTTTTCTTCGCACAGCTTGATGATGTTGCCGATGTACTCCTCGGGGGTGAGCACATTGGCGCGGATGATCGGCTCGCGGATCTCATCGACCATGTTCACCGGCGGCAGCTTGGCCGGGTTGTCCATGTTGATGATGGTGCCGTCGGTCTTGAGCACTTCATAGACCACGGTCGGCGCGGTGCTGATCAGGTCCAGGTTGTACTCGCGTTCCAGGCGCTCCTGCACGATTTCCATGTGCAGCATGCCCAGGAACCCGCAGCGGAAGCCGAAGCCCATCGCCTCGGAGCTTTCCGGCTCGAAGCGCAGCGCGGCATCGTTCAGGCGCAGCTTGTCCAGCGCTTCGCGCAGGTCCGGGTAATCCTCGGCATCGACCGGGAACAGGCCGGCGAACACGCGCGGCTGCATTTCCTGGAAGCCCGGCAGCGGCTTGGCGGCCGGATCGGCGGCCAGGGTCAGGGTGTCGCCGACCGGGGCACCGTGCACGTCCTTGATGCTGGCCGTCACCCAGCCCACCTCACCGGCGTTCAGTGTCGGCAGCACCTTGCGCTTGGGGGTGAACACGCCGACGTTGTCGACCTGGTGATTGCGGCCGGTGGACATCACCTGCAGCTTGTCGCCGGCCTTGATCTGGCCCTGCATCACGCGCACCAGCGAGACCACGCCGAGGTAATTATCGAACCACGAGTCGATGATCAGCGCCTGCAGCTTGTCGGTATCGCGCGGCACCGGCGGCGGGATGCGATGCACGATCGCCTCCAGCACGTCGCCCACGTTCAGTCCGGTCTTGGCACTGACCGCCACGGCGTCGGTGGCATCGATGCCGATCACGGCCTCGATCTCGGCCTTGGCACGGTCGATGTCGGCGGTGGGCAGGTCGATCTTGTTGATCACCGGCACCACTTCCAGCCCCTGCTCGACCGCCGTGTAGCAGTTGGCGACGGACTGTGCTTCCACGCCCTGGGCGGCATCGACCACCAGCAGCGCGCCTTCGCAGGCGGCCAGCGAGCGGCTGACTTCATAGGAGAAGTCGACATGCCCGGGGGTGTCGATGAAGTTCAGGTGGTAGGTGTGGCCGTCTTTGGCGACATACGGCAGCGAGACCGACTGGGCCTTGATGGTGATGCCACGCTCGCGCTCGATCGGGTTCGAGTCGAGCACCTGCGCCTCCATCTCACGGGCCTGGAGGCCGCCGCAAAGCTGGATGATGCGATCGGCCAGCGTGGACTTGCCGTGGTCGACGTGGGCGATGATGGAGAAGTTGCGGATGAACCGCATCGAATCAGAAGACATAGGTGGCGGCGGCGCGTCGCGTCGTCAGGATGACTGCGGATTATCGCATGGCCGGCCCCATCCCGCGTGGGCCCGGCAGCGATTGTCGCCAACGGCCCCCCAGAAACGACCGGGCCCGCCGAAGCGGGCCCGGAAACGCAGGCGGGGCGGGGCTTACTGCCCGGCCTTGACCGCCACGAAGGCGCTGTTGCCGTTGGCGCGGATCAGCAACATGACCACGTCACCCTTGCTGTATCCGGCCAGCGCCTTGTTCAGCGCGGCCACGCTGCCGACCGGGGTACGGCCGACCTGCAGCACCACCAGGCCCGGCGACAGGCCGGCGTCACGCGCGGACTGGCCGTTGACCCGGGTGATGCGCACGCCCTCGCCCGCCGACAGGCCCAGCTGCTGGCGCTGCGGGGCGGTCAAGTCGGCCACCTCCAGCCCCAGCAGGGCATTGGCGCCGGCCTCGGGCTTGGCCGCTTCCGCGGTCGGACGGGCGGCGCCACGCTCGGCGTCTTCGGCCAGTTCGGTCAGGGTGGCGGTGATCTCCCGCTCCTTGCCATCGCGCAGCACGCTCAGGCGGACCTTGCTGCCCGGCGGCAGCGCGCCGATGGCCGGCGGCAGATCGCTGAAGGTATTGATCGGGCTGCCATTGACCGAGCGGATCACATCGCCCGGCTCGATACCGGCCTTGAGCGCCGCGCTGCCCGCGACCACCTCGTTGACCAGCGCGCCACGGCTGTCCGGCAGGCCCAGCCCCTGGGCCTTGAGGCCATCGATCGGGCCGACCGCCGCGCCGAGCTGGCCACGGCTGACCCGGCCGGTCTTCTTGATCTGCTCCACCGCACCCATCGCAAGGTCGATCGGGATCGCGAAGCTGATCCCCATATAGCCACCGGAAGCGGAGAAGATCTGCGAGTTGATGCCGACCACTTCACCGCGGGTGTTGAGCAGCGGGCCACCGGAGTTGCCCTGGTTGATCGCCACGTCGGTCTGGATGAAGGGCACATAGCGCTGGTCCGGGCCGCCGGTGCTGCGGCCGACCGCGCTGACGACGCCGGCGGTGACGGAGTGGTCCAGCCCGAACGGCGAACCGATCGCGACCACCCATTGACCCGGCTTGAGGGTGTTGGAGTCGCCCACGCGCACGGTCGGCAGATTCTTTCCGTCGATCTTGAGCAGCGCCACGTCGTACTGCTGGTCGCTGCCGACCACCTTGGCAGTGAACTCACGGCGATCGCCAAGCTTGACCTTCACTTCGCTGGCATCAGCGACCACATGGTGATTGGTCAGCACGTAGCCGTCGGCGGAGATGATGAAACCCGAACCCATGCCGCGGCCGCGGATGCTCGGGGTGCCGTCATCGGGACCGTCGGCACCCTGCCCCGGCATCTGGAAATCCGGGCCGAAGAAGCGACGGAAGAATTCCGGCATGTCCTGGTCGGACGGCCCGGCCATGCGTGCCTGGCGGTTGCTGCGCACGATGGTGGTCTCGACATTGACCACGCCCGGCCCGACCTGTTCGACCAGATTGGTGAAGTCCGGCAGGCCACTGACCAGCTGCGGCGCCGGCGCGCGGGGTGCAGCGGCGGCCGCCGGCGCGGCAGCGGTGGCCGGCGATGGCGACGGCGACTGCGCGCAGGCCACCAGTGGGAGCGTCATGGCGATCAGCGCCAGGGCATGGGTACGGATACGGGCGGTCATCAGACACGAACCTCCGGGTCAGGGAACAAAGGGGGAACGCTCCGGCGCACAGGCCGGAGCGGAGCGTCAGCGCGACGATGCTCAGTCGCGGTGCCGGCGCGCAGGTTCGGCCGACTCGGCCGACTCCTGCAGGCGCGGCTCGAACGGATAGAACGCGGCCTGCGGCGCCTGTGTGGAGAAGCTCGCATTGAGCGCGCCGCCGGCGGCCGGGACCAGGCTGGAGCGCGGCCAAGGCTTGGCCTGCAGCGTGCCGACCTCACCGAACGGGAACTGCCGCGCGGCGGCCGCCGGCATGGCCGGGGCCAATGGCGCCTGGCTGGCGATCGCCCGCTGCGGCTCGGCACTGCGCTCGGCGGCGCTGCGCGCGGCCTGCTGGGTACGCGTGGCACTGGCGCTGGCGCGGCGTGCCGTCGCCACGTCCTGGCGGCGGCTGGCGGCAGCCACCGCAGCAGCGGGCACCGCCGCCACGGCGAGCGCCTGTTCGGCGGCAGAGGCTTCGGTCACCGGTGCAGCAGGCAGCTCGGCCTGGCTGGCGATGATGGTGGTCGGCGCGTCCAGCGGGGCCGGGGCCGGCAGCTGCTCGCGGGTCATGAACATCGCCACGGCCGCGACGGAGGCGGCCAACGCCGCCCCCCCGCCCCAGCGTCGCCAGCCGCCACGCCGTTCCTGACGGTCATGGCTGCGCTCGACATTGGCCTGCATCGCGGGTGCCGGCTCAGCGGCCACGGAAATGCGCACCCGCTCGGCGAAATCGACCGGCGCCGGTGCGCAGGCCTGCCCGCGCAGCACATCGCCGAGCATCTGCCAGCGTTCGTTGCAGCTGGACAAGGCCTCATCGTGTTCCAGCCGGCGCAGCATGAAACGTGCTTCATCGGCTGACAGCTCGCCATCGATCAACGAGGACAGCTGCTGCCGGTAATGGGCGTCGAATTTATCGGGGGACGCGCCCCGGGAAGCATCATTGGACATATCGTGGCTCATGCGCGGCTCTTCTCGCGGGTGGCGCTGCCCACATCGAGCAGCGGCCGAAGTTCAGTGTCGATCGCCTCGCGGGCACGGAAGATCCGCGACCGCACGGTGCCGATCGGGCACCCCATCTTCTGCGCGATTTCGTCGTAACTCAGGCCGTCCACCTCGCGCATGGTGATGGCCGACCGCAGCTCTTCAGGCAGCGCCGACACCGCCTTCATCACCGTCTGTTCCAGCTCCTGGCGCATCAACTCGCGTTCGGGCGTGTCGGTGTCGCGCAGGCGGGTGCCGCTGTCGTACTGCTCGGCGTCCCCGATCTCGATGTCATCGGTGGGCGGGCGGCGGTTGTGGGCGGCGAGATGGTTCTTGGCAGTGTTCACGGCGATCCTGTGCAGCCAGGTATAGAACTGGGCGTCGCCCCGGAAACTGCCGATCGCGCGATACGCGCGGACGAAAGTGTCCTGGGCCACGTCCTGACATTCACTCCAGTCCGCGATGTAGCGCCCGATCAGCGCGATGACCCGATGCTGATACTTGCGTACCAGGACATCGAACGCCCCGCTCTCGCCACGCTGCACACGTCGGACCAGCTCCAGGTCCAGCTCCTGTGGTGTTTCAACCTCGGCCATGGGGGGCCGCACTCCTGTCAGCCCAACCGACGTCGGGCAATGAGACTGCCAATCCCGGGAAAAGTTCAGCGCTCGATCACACCGCGCCGCACCAGCTTTTAACCACCGTTCCGTTAAGGTTTCCGATCCAGGCAATGAATCGGCGGTATCTCTCCCCCAGCTATAGGGATTTGACGGGGAGGAAACAACCTCTGGATCATAGCCCCCTTCTCCATACACAACCGGATGGAACGTTCCCATGCTCTCAGGCTTCGATGGGCTCCGCTTCTCGCATTGGCACCCGCAGATCCGTGACGATGGCGTCGTCGTGCTCAGCCTCGACCGCCACGACAGCAGCGTCAATGCCATGTCGCAGGACGTGCTGCTCGAACTGGGCGACCTGATCGAGCGGATCGGGATGGACCCGCCCAAGGCGGTGGTGATCCAGTCGATCAAGGCGGCCGGCTTCATCGCCGGGGCGGACCTGAAGGAATTCCAGGAATTCGACCGCCGCGGCACCGTCAATGACGCGATCCGCCGTGGCCAGAGCACCTACCAGAAGCTGGCCGAACTGCCCTGCCCGACCGTCGCGGCGATCCACGGTCATTGCCTGGGCGGCGGCACCGAGCTGGCCCTGGCCTGCCGTTACCGCGTGGCCTCCAACGATGCCTCCACCCGCATCGGCCTGCCGGAAACCCAGCTGGGCATCTTCCCGGGCTGGGGCGGCAGCTCGCGCCTGCCGCAGCTGGTGGGCGCCCCGGCGGCGATGGACATGATGCTGACCGGCCGCAATCTGTCGGCCTCGGCCGCGCGCAACATCGGCCTGGTCGACAAGGTCGTCGCGCCGGCCGTGCTGCTCGATACCGCCGTATCGCTCGCGCTGAAGGGCACCACCCGGCCGTTCAAGCAGCGCGCGACCGCGTGGATCACCAACACCTGGCTGGCGCGCAAGCTGCTCGCACCGCAGATGGCCAAGCAGGTCGCCCGCAAGGCGCGCAAGGAGCATTACCCCGCTCCCTACGCACTGATCAACACCTGGGCACGCACCGGTGGCAGCCCGATCCAGACCCGTCTGGATGCCGAACGCCGCGCCGTGGTGAAGCTGGCCGGCACCCCGACCGCCCGCAACCTGATCCGTATCTTCTTCCTGACCGAACGCCTGAAGGCACTGGGCGGCAAGGACCACGGCATCCAGCACGTGCACGTGGTCGGCGCCGGCGTAATGGGCGGCGACATCGCGGCATGGTCGGCCTACAAGGGCTTCAACGTCACCCTGCAGGATCGCGAGCAGCGCTTCATCGACCCGGCCATGGAACGCGCGCAGGCGTTGTTCGCCAAGCGGGTGAAGGACGACAGCAAGCGCCCGGCCGTGGCCGCGCGCCTGAAAGCCGATCTCGCGGGCGAGGGCGTGGCCCAGGCCGATCTGGTGATCGAAGCCATCATCGAAAACCCGGAAGCCAAGCGCGAGCTGTACCAGTCGCTGGAGCCGAGGATGAAGGCCGATGCGCTGCTGACCACCAACACCTCCTCGATCCCGCTGGACGAACTGCGCGACCACATCCAGCGCCCGGCGCAGTTTGCCGGCCTGCATTACTTCAACCCGGTCGCGCAGATGCCGCTGGTGGAAATCATCCATCATGACGGCATGGCGCCGGAGACCGAGCGCCGCCTGGCCTCGTTCTGCAAGGCGCTGGGCAAGTTCCCGGTGCCGGTGGCCGGCACCCCTGGCTTCCTGGTCAACCGCGTGCTGTTCCCGTACATGCTTGAAGCTGCCACCGCGTATGCCGAAGGCGTGCCGGGCCCGGTGCTGGACAAGGCCGCGGTGAAGTTCGGCATGCCGATGGGCCCGATCGAACTGCTCGACACCGTTGGCCTGGATGTGGCCGCCGGCGTGGGCAAGGAACTGGCGCCCTTCCTTGGCCTGCAGGTACCGGCCGCCCTGGCGACCGTG
Source organism: Stenotrophomonas sp. Steno-Z10-BAI (assembly GCF_056393115.1). Classification (NCBI taxonomy): domain Bacteria; kingdom Pseudomonadati; phylum Pseudomonadota; class Gammaproteobacteria; order Lysobacterales; family Lysobacteraceae; genus Stenotrophomonas; species Stenotrophomonas sp. Steno-Z10-BAI. Next base: position 433,771 of record NZ_JBWJOZ010000001.1, read on the forward strand.
GAACAGGGCAAGCGTGGCAAGAAGGACGGCCAGGGCCTGTACAAGTGGGAGAACGGACGCGCCCAGAAGCCGGACGTCCCCGCCAACGACGAGGTCCCGGCCGATCTGGAAGACCGCCTGATCCTGCCACTGCTCAACGAAGCGGTGGCCTGCCTGCACGACGGCGTCGTCGCCGACGCCGACCTGCTCGATGCCGGCGTGATCTTCGGCACCGGCTTCGCCCCGTTCCGCGGCGGCCCGATCCAGTACATCCGCGCCACCGGCGCCGATGCCCTGGTCGAACGCCTCAAGGTCCTGCAGCAGCGCTATGGCGATCGCTTCGCCCCGCGCCCGGGCTGGGAGTCGCCGGTACTGCGCGAACCGGTGATCTGAGGATCGCGAAAACGCCAGCGCACGCTGGCGTTTTTTGTGTGTGCTCGCGCGTGAAACCAGAACACCCTGTTACCGATACAGGCCTCCCACCTCCACACCCCGCATGCGATCCTCCCGCTCTGTCCCCGCCAGCGAGACCGCCCGCATGACGACCATCATCGCCCCCCGCATCCATGACATCGGTGGCCTGCAGGTGCGCCGCGCCGTGCCGACTCTGCAGGCGCGTAGCGTCGGTCCGTTCGTCTTCGTCGACCAGATGGGCCCGGCCGTCCTCTCTCCCGGCACCGGCATCGACGTCCGCCCGCATCCGCATATCGGCCTGGCCACCGTCACCTTCCTCTGGTCCGGCGCCATCGGTCACCGAGACACACTCGGCTCGGACCAGGTCATCCGCCCCGGCGACGTCAACTGGATGACCGCCGGCCGCGGCATCGCCCACTCCGAACGCACGCCTGCCATCGAGCGCGAACACGACCATCCGCTGCACGGCATGCAGACCTGGCTGGCGCTGCCGAAGAGTGCCGAAGAGACCGATCCCGCGTTCTATCACCATGCCGCCGCCACCCTGCCCCAGCAGCGCCGCAACGGTGCCTGGCTGCGCGTCATCGCCGGCCGCGCATACGGCGAAGAATCCCCGGTCAAGGTGTTCGCCGATACCCTCAACGTGGCCATCGATCTCGACGCCGATGCGGAAATCGACCTGGATACCGGCCACGCCGAACGTTCGCTCTACATCCTCGACGGCCAGGCCCAGCTCGACGGCGTGGACATTCCCGCCCAGCACCTGATCATTCCCGAGCCCGGTGCACGCGGCCGCCTGCGCGCCAAGACCCCGATCAAGGCAATGCTGATGGGGGGCGAACCGCTCGACGGGCCACGCCACCTCTGGTGGAACTTCGTCTCCAGCTCCAGCGAACGGATCGAGCAGGCCAAGCACGATTGGGAATCGGGCCGCTTCGGCACGATTCCGGGGGACGATAAAGAGTTCATTCCGCTGCCCGCGTACTGAGCCGATCCCCCGGCGGGCAACCGTTCGTCGGATGTTGACGCGGCCGTCACCCCGATGAACCCCGATTCAGCTACGTTGCGCCTGCCCACCCCGGGCATAACGTGGAGCACGTCGATGAGCATGGGCAAACGTCTGGCCGCCGAGTTCCTGGGCACGTTCTGGTTGGTGTTGGGCGGGTGTGGCAGCGCGGTGCTGGCGGCCAAGTTCGGTGGTGATGGCAATCCGCTGGGGATCGGTTTTGTGGGCGTGGCATTGGCCTTCGGCCTGACCGTGCTGACCGGCGCGTATGCGTTCGGGCATGTCTCCGGCGCGCACTTCAATCCGGCGGTCAGTGTCGGCCTGTGGGCCGGCGGCCGTTTCCCTGCCCGTGACCTGCTTCCCTACATCGTGGCGCAGGTGCTGGGTGGCGCGCTGGCCGGTTTCATTCTGCTGCAGATCGCCTCCGGTGCGCCGGGTTTCCAGATCGATGGCAGCCAGGCCGGCGCGTTCGCGAGCAATAGCTACGGCGCCCTTTCACCGGGCGGCTACAGTGTCGCCGCCGCCTTCCTGTGTGAAGTGGTCCTCACCGCGTTCTTCCTGATCGTGATCATGGGCGCGACCCACGGCAACGCGCCGGCCGGCTTCGCCCCGATCGCGATCGGCCTGGCGCTGACGTTGATCCATCTGATCAGCATTCCGGTCACCAATACCTCGGTCAATCCGGCGCGCTCCACCGCCGTGGCGCTGTTCGCCGGCAGCGGCGCGCTCAGCCAGCTGTGGCTGTTCTGGCTGGCACCGCTGCTGGGTGGCCTGATCGGCGGCATTGTCTACAAATGGATGGGAGCCGCGCCCCGCTGACGGGTGTGGCCGGGCGGCCCCCGGACCGCCCGGCGTCGGCGCAGAAAGGTTCACCTGAAACCGTTATTTGTACACTGAGTCACATTCCGTTAAGGTCCCGATCACTCGTCCGACACTGACGGCAGCGAGTGATCCGGTACGCGCGCGGGGAATGCGCCACCACGGCCTGGGTTGTCGACGGCCACCGGAATGCCTGTCAGCGACGGACGCGATCATCGACCTTGGGGGAACCATGAACGTCCTGCGCGCTGTCGTCTGTGTGTGTCTGCTGGTCACTGCCGGCGCCGTTGCGGCGCAATCGACCAGCGAATGTCCGTCCCTGCCCGCCAGCAGCGGCCTGCAATGGCAGGCGCTCGCCCAGCGCGACTTCATCCTGTGCAAGGCCACCGCCGCCGATGGGCGCGAAGTGCTCAGCCTGACGCTGAGCGCGCGCAATCCCGAGCTGCCGTTGAACCGCGCGCTGCGTCAGGAAAAAGGCAGCTTCGCCGGTGAAACGCTGTACTGGTACCAGCCCGACCTGGGCGGCCAGAAACCGCCGGGCTATGAGACGCGCCGGATCACGGTGGTGAAATTCGACAAGAACCGTTTCGCGCAGATTGCGCTGTACGCCGGCGACAACAGCGAACTGGGTTCGCTGCAATCGCTGGCGCAGGGGATGAACCTGACGCCCTCGGCTGTGGCCGCCGGGCGCTGAGGAAGAGGCCGGGACGGTGCACCGCACTCATCCCGTCATCCAAGGGAGCGCCGGCCACTGGCCGGCGCCTCCCGCACCGTCAGGTGTCATGCGCTGGCCGGCCAGCGGCCGGCGCCCACGTGCCTCAGAAGCGGCCTTCCTGGAAATCCACGAAGGCCTGCATCAGCTCCTGCTTGGTGTTCATCACGAACGGCCCATGCCGCATGACCGGCTCGCGCAGCGGGCGGCCGGCCACCAGGATCAGGCGCGCACCGGTGTCGCCCGCGCGCAGGGTCAGCTGCTCACCGCCGCCGAGCACCGCCATTTCCTGTCTGGCCACCGGGCGCGCATCGTCGCCCTCGCCGATCTCCAGCCCGCCTTCAAACACGTAGGCAAACGCGTTGTGGCCCTCCGGCAGCGTGTAGCGCCAGTCCGCACGCGCGTCCAGGGTGATGTCCAGGTACACCGGATCGGTGGCCGGCTGCACGATCGGCCCCACGGTGTCACCCACCTGGCCGGCGATGACCTTGACCTGCACGCCGTCGGCCGGCGCGTTGACCGGAATATGGTCCGGTGCGAACTCCTGGTACTTCGGGTCGGTCATCTTGTCGCGCGCTGGCAGGTTCACCCACAGCTGGAAGCCGCGCATCTGGCCCGATTCCTGTTCGGGCATTTCCGAGTGGATCAAGCCGCGGCCCGCCGTCATCCATTGCACGCTACCCGGCGTGAGCAACCCCTCGTTGCCGTGGTTGTCCTTGTGCCGCATGCGGCCGTCGAGCATGTAGGTGACGGTTTCAAACCCGCGGTGCGGATGACTGGGGAAGCCGGCGATGTAGTCCTCGGCGCGGTCCGTGCCGAATTCATCCAGCAGCAGGAACGGGTCCAGGTCGGGCAGCGACGGCCCACCGATCACCCGCGTCAGGCGCACGCCGGCGCCATCGGAGGTGGCCATGCCACGGATGGTGCGCAGCACGCGCACCGGGGTTGGGCTGCTCATGGTGACTCCAGGGTCGGTGATCGATCAACAAGATGGCCTCGCCGGCCCCGCCGGCCAACCGTCATGCCCGCAACCGATTGTTCCAAGCGTGATGTTCCGATGACGTGCACGGGCACGCGCCCCCCACCCTACGACCAAAGTACTAGCGGCAAGCCCCCGCCATTGCATTGACCGCGTCGGTGCCAAGGCGGACTCTTACGACGATCTCCAGGGAGACGCAATCTCATGAAAGGTTTTTCGAAACTGGGTTGGGCAGTCATCGCACTGCTTGGCGCATTCTGTCTAGGCACCGTCGCACTGCGCCGCGGTGAACCCATCAATGCGCTGTGGATCGTCGTCGCTGCGGTCTCCATCTATCTCATCGCGTATCGCTTCTACAGCCTGTTCATCGCCGACAAGGTGATGCAGCTCGATCCGACCCGGGCCACGCCCGCGGTGATCAACAACGACGGCCTGGATTACGTCCCGACCAACAAACACGTGCTGTTCGGCCACCACTTCGCCGCCATCGCCGGTGCAGGCCCGCTGGTCGGCCCGGTGCTGGCCGCGCAGATGGGCTACCTGCCCGGCCTGCTCTGGCTGGTGGTGGGCGTGGTCGTCGCCGGCGCGGTGCAGGATTTCATGATCCTGTTCCTCTCCAGCCGCCGCAACGGCCGCTCGCTGGGTGACCTGGTGCGTGAGGAAATGGGGCCGGTACCCGGCACCATCGCCTTGTTCGGTGCCTTCCTGATCATGATCATCATCCTGGCGGTGCTGGCGATGGTGGTGGTCAAGGCGCTGGCCGAAAGCCCGTGGGGCATGTTCACGGTCATCGCGACCATGCCGATCGCGATCCTGATGGGCGTGTACATGCGCTACATCCGCCCGGGCAAGATCGGCGAGATCTCCGTGGTCGGGCTGATCCTGCTGCTGGCCGCGATCTGGTTCGGTGGCAAGGTCGCGGCCGATCCGGTCTGGGGCCCGGCCTTCACCTTCACCGGCATCCAGATCACCTGGATGCTGATCGGCTACGGCTTCGTGGCCTCTGTGCTGCCGGTGTGGCTGCTGCTGGCCCCGCGCGATTACCTGTCCACCTTCCTCAAGATCGGCACCATCGTGGCGCTGGCGATCGGCATCCTGATCGTGATGCCGGAACTGAAGATGCCGGCCCTGACCCAGTTCGCCGCCAGTGGCGACGGCCCGGTCTGGAAAGGCGGGATGTTCCCGTTCCTGTTCATCACCATCGCCTGCGGCGCGGTGTCCGGTTTCCATGCCCTGATCGCCTCGGGCACTACGCCCAAGCTGCTCGCCAATGAGCGCCACATGCGCTACATCGGCTACGGCGGCATGCTGATGGAATCGTTCGTCGCGGTGATGGCGCTGGTGGCCGCCTCGATCATCGATCCGGGCATCTACTTCGCCATGAACGCACCGGCCGCCGTGATCGGCCCGGATGCGGTCTCCGCTGCGGCCTACATCAGCAATACGTGGGGCTTCATCATCACCCCCGAGCAGCTGGAGGCCACCGCAGCGGCAATCGGCGAGCCGACCATCTTGCACCGCGCCGGTGGCGCACCGACGCTGGCGGTGGGCATCGCGCAGATTCTGCACGAGGCGATCCCGAGCGGCAGCAACGCGATGATGGCGTTCTGGTACCACTTCGCGATCCTGTTCGAAGCGCTGTTCATCCTCACCGCGGTCGATGCCGGTACGCGTGCCGGTCGCTTCATGCTGCAGGACCTGCTGGGCAACTTCATCCCGGCCCTGAAGAAGACCGAATCGTGGACCGCCAACATCATCGCCACCGCCGGTTGCGTGGCGCTGTGGGGCTACCTGCTCTACACCGGCGTGGTGGATCCCTTCGGTGGCATCCAGACGCTGTGGCCGCTGTTCGGCATCTCCAACCAGATGCTGGCCGGTATCGCGCTGATGCTCGGCACGGTGGTGCTGTTCAAGATGAAGCGTGACCGCTTCGCCTGGGTGACCGGCGTGCCGGCCGTGTGGCTGCTGATCTGCACCACGTATGCGGGCCTGATCAAGATCTTCGACAGCAACCCGGCCCAGGGCTTCCTGGCCCAGGCGCACAAGTACCAGGATGCGATCGCCAGCGGCACGCTGACCGCCCCGGCCAAGACCGTCGGCCAGATGCACCAGATCGTGGTCAACGCCTACGTCAACACCGGCCTGACCGTGCTGTTCCTGTTCGTGGTGTTCTCGATCCTGTTCTACGCGATCAAGACCATCTTCATGGCCCGCCGCACGCCGCAGCGCACCGACAAGGAAACCCCGTACGTGGCGCTCGAGCCGCACCAGATGGCGGACCTGTGATGAGTACCGAACTCGTCCCCGCCGGTCAGTACCAGGCCCACCGCCGCATCTGGCGGCGCCTGGTGCAGACCGCACGGCTGTGCTGCGGCATTCCCGACTACGACAACTACGTCCGGCATGTGCTGGAGAAGCATCCGGACCGCGTGCCGATGGACTACAAGACGTTCTTCCGCGAGCGCCAGGAGGCGCGTTACAGCGGCAAGAACGGGGGACGCTGCTGCTGACCTCCAGCAGCGGATGCACTCGAAAACGGCGGCGCGAAAGCGCCGCCGTTTTTTGTCGGGTCGCGTTCGCCACTGCCTGCGACAGGCCTCGAGGGGAGCCGGCCAGCGGCCGGCGCTACTGGAGCGTAAGGGGGCTCAACGTCACCTGTGCATTGTTCGCCGCCCCCATCCGTCCGGTATAGGTCTGGCCGCGTTGCAGCAGGTAGAAACTGTCCAGGTAGTCGGTATCGTTGGTGAACCAGCTGCTCGGCATGGCCTTGAGGATCGCACCGCCGATCTCGGCAATCACCGCGTACTCCGGGGCGACGGCGCCCAGCGCAAGCTTCACGCCTTCGGTGAGGGCGATCAGCAGGTCTTTGTAGTTGGTGTCGCCATCGTCTTCGAACAGTTGCACGTTGGCGGTATCGAACCGGTAGTTGCCCCAGATCACCAAGGGTTGGCCCGGGGTGTAATCGGTCTTGTCATGGTCCAGGTACGGCAGTGACACCGTGGCCATCTCCGGCTCTGCCTTGTCTGTCTGCAGCCCGGACACCACGGCGAACACTTCCGCGCCGCCCAACGCCCACGGCTCGCCGTCATTGGCCAGGCGGATACGGTCAAGCCGGGTGACATCCAGGGAGGTCGCTCCATCGGCGGCCACCGTGAGCCGGTCGGCCGACTGCAGTCCCCTCGCCTGCAACCCGGCATTGATCAGGGCCATGCCTTCCTGGACCGCCTGCCCGGTATCGATGTCCACGATCAATACCGGGAAGGTCGGGGCTACCTGCGCGTCCAGCAGATGCTGACGCCCGTGCCGGTCGTAGGCCACCAGGGAGGTCCAGGTGCGGTCGTCTCCCTTGGGCAACACTGCCACCCAGAGATCGGCAGGCGCCACTGCGCTCAGCGTCTGCCCGGCAGGCACGAAGCTGCGGACCTGCAGCAAACCGCGATCTGCGGCTGGCAGGCCCTTGTATCGGCGGACCAGAGCATCGCGTTCGGACAGCATCCGCGACGCCAGGCTGTTCCCACCCGGATCGCTCTCGGCCAGGACCGCGGTCAACGGCAGCCCGCGCTCGGGGTGGGCCGCCAGCGCAGCGACGAGGGCGCCGGCCCGTGCCGGCTGCCCGAGCCACGCAGCCACATCGCGTGCACTTGCATCGGCCACGGCGTGCACATCCCCTCGCTCGCCCGGGGCGGCCTTTACGGACACTACAGAAGCGAACATCAGTACGCCGGCGGTGATCACCGACATCAACACGTCTTTCGTCTTCATCGTGCTTCCTGATAGGTGTCGACTGCCGTCGACAAAGGATCCATGCCATGCGCGTTCGGCGCACAGCACAGTGCATGCCGCCGGACCTTACGCGGCCGTGCCAGCACGATTCCGTACGCCCTTCACAGTTCGTGTCGCATGCAGCCATTTCTGACACCGGCGCGTGACCTGGGTCCCAGACGCATGACGTTCAGCGGGTCATCGCCGCCCAAAAAAGAGGCGGCCATCAAGGCCGCCCCGGGAGTCGACAACGTGGCGCGCGCTTACGCGCCCGCCATCCATTTCAGGATCAGCCCGGTCACATACGCCAGGCCGGTCCCGGTGGCATAGCCCACGGTGCCCAACAGCACGCCGACCGGCGCCAGCGACGGATGGAACGCGGCAGCGACCACGGGTGCCGATGCCGCTGCACCGATGTTGCCCTGCGAACCGATCGCGAAGAAGAACAGCGGCGCGCGCAGCAGCTTGGCGGCGATCCACAGCACCAGGATGTGGGTCAGCATCCAGATCGCGCCGAGCGCGAACAGCCACGGCCGGTCGAGCAGCGAGAGCAGGTCCATCTGCATGCCGATGCAGGCGATAAGGAAATACAGGAACAGGGTGCCAAGACGCGAGGCACCGGCCGATTCCAGGCGCCGCGCGCGGGTGAAGCTCAGGCCCAGGCCGAGCGCCGTGGACAGCAGCACCACCCAGACGAACGCGCTGTCCAAGCTGAACTGGCTGGCCCAGCTCACATTGGCCTTGAACCAGCTGCTCAGCGGCGCGGCGATGGCATGCGCCAGGCCGACGCCGCCCAGCCCCACACCGACGATCACCATCAGGTCGGTCAGGCTGGGAATGCGGGCATTCTGTGCTTCGTATGCCGAGATGCGCTCCTTCATCTCATCAATGGCGCGGGTATCGGCCCCGCTGCGGGCATCGATCTGCTTGGCGCGGTTGGCCAGGAACAGCAGGACCGCCATCCACAGGCTCGCGCAGGCCACATCGACCACGGCGAACTGGCCGAACGTCGTCGCATCGGTGCCAAACACTTCACGCATCGCCACCATGTTGGCGCCGCCGCCGATCCAGCTGCCGGCCAGCGCCGCCATGCCCTTCCAGGTGTCACCGGCCACGGTGGCCGGGTGGATCCAGGACATCGCCTGGAACGACACGATGGCGCCGAGGATGATGCCCAGCGTGCCGGCGCAGAACATCACCAGCAGCTTCGGGCCCAGCTTCATGATGCCCTTGAGGTCGATCGACAGGGTCAGCAGCACCAGCGCGGCGGGCAGCAGCACGTCGCGGGCGATCGGGTTGTAGAGCGAGGTGTTGTGGCCATCGATGAGGCCGGCGGTGTTGTAGATGGCCGGGATGAAGTAGCACAGCAGCAGGGCCGGTACCCACGCGAAAATCTTCTTGAGGAGCGGGGTCGGGCCGCTGGCGGCCCAGAAGATCACCGCCAGGGTGGCGGCGATCAGGCCGAGGCCGACGATGTCATTGGTGATCAGGGCAGTACTGGGTTCGGTCGGCATCAAGCCATCCTCTGTCGATCGAAGGGATAAAAAAAAGCGCCGCATAGAGCGGCGCATCCGGAGCTTAACATTGTCTTCACGACGCCACACTTTGCGGCGCAGCGAGCAGGGCGATTACGACGCAGGCAGCGATGGACGTTCACTGCGCCCGGGCAGCGAGGCCCCCAGATCGAGGATCACGCAGGTGCCCCGGGGAACGCAGGGCTCGATCTGCAGCGCCCAGCCCAGATGTTCACAGAGCCGGGCGATCAGTTCCAGGCCGATCCCGCTCTGCTCGTTGCGGTCGCCCCGCGCCATGCGCGCATGCACCGCCGCGATCTCTTCCGGACTCATGCCGAGCCCGGGATCCTGCAGCGTCACCACCGCCTGGCCGGAGACCTGGATGTGGATGGTGCCACGGCCGCTGTTCTCGATCGCGTTGCGCAGCAGATTGCCGATCGCCGCCTGGACCACGCCCAGTGGCGCGACGATATCCACCCGCGCCAGGCCGTCGATCTCGATGCGCAGGTCCTTGTCGCCCATCAGGTGACGGTGGTCTTCAATGATGTCCGGCACCAGCAGATCCAGCGGGATACGCTCGCCCAGTGCAGCCAGCCGCGCCGGGTCGCGCGCCAGCACCAGCAGCAACTGGATCAACTGCTCCACGCCCTGCGCGGTGCGGTGCACCCGCTGCATCTGCTGGCGGGCGCGGTCGGGAATCTCCGGCTGGCCGAGTGCCAGTTCCGAGGCGCCGGTGATCACCGCAATCGGCGTGCGCAGTTCATGGCTGGCCGTGCTGATGAAGATCCGCTCGCGTTCAACGAACTGTTCGTTGCGCGCCAGGTAGTCGTTGAGCGCGTTGGCGATCACGTACAGCTCGGAGCTGGCCCGTGGGTCCACCTCCACCCGTTGCCCGGGAACACCCGGCCGCAGCTCGTCGATGCGCCGGGCCAGCGAGCTCAGCGGCCGTACCAGGCGACCGACGCCGAAGGACGCCATCACCACGGTGACGATGATCATCAGCACACCGGCCAGCAGCACCCAGCGCGTGGCGAACTGCTCCAGCTCATGGAAGTCATTGATGTCCAGCACCAGTGCCAGCCGCCCCAGCTGCGTGGTTTCGCGGACCATCACCGCGCTGGCGCGTCCGTTGACCTCCACACCGTCGTGCAGCCCCGGATGCAGCGTGCGCAGGCTCTCCGGCACCGTCGGGCTGCCATTGATGTAGAACAGCCGCAGGGTGTCCGAATCCTGCCAGCGGTAGTGCGGCTCGTGTTCGATGTGGTTGACGATGCTGTCCAGCTCGGAGTTGAGCAGCGCGCGCCATGCCGAGTGCTCGGCGTGTTCGTGCACGTAGTTGCCCACGCTGAATACCGCCAGCGAGATCAGCGCGAGGTAGCCCAGCAGCCACCACACCATGCGCCGGTGCATGGGCGCTGGCTTGGGCGGGCGCTTATGCCACTTCATCGGCACTGTCCGCAGCCGACACGCCGAGGCGGTAGCCGACCCGCGGCAAGGTGTGGATCAATTTCTGCTGGAACGGGCCATCGACGCTGCGGCGCAGTTCGTAGACATGCGAGCGCAGCAGATCGCCATCGGGCAGTTCATCCCCCCAGAGCGCAAATTCAAGCTGCTGGCGCGTGACTGCGCCGGGGCTGGCGCGCATCAGCACTTCCAGCAGCTTCCGGCAGGCCGGATACAGATGCAGCGGCTTGCCGTCGCGTTGCGCTTCCAGCGTAGAAAGATCCAGCTTGAGGTCGGACACCTCCAGCACCTTGCGCGGGTTACGCCCTTTGGCACGCACCATCAGCGCTTCCAGGCGCACTTCCAGCTCGGGCAGCGCGAACGGCTTGGTCAGGTAATCGTCGGCGCCGGCACGAAACCCCGCGATCTTGTCCGGCAGCTCATCGCGCGCGGTGAGCATGATCACCGGCACTTCCGAGCCGTGGTCAGCACGCAACCGGCGCAGCACCTCCGGGCCTTCCATGCGCGGCAGCATCCAATCCAGGATCAGCGCGTCATAGGGCTGCGACACGGCCAGGTGCAGGCCGGTGACGCCATCGGGCGCGACATCGAGCACATGGCCCCGCGACTCGAAATAATCGAATAGATTGGCAACCAGCTGACGGTTGTCTTCAATGACCAGCAGCCGCATGGGAGACTCTCTTGACCGGTTGAATGCATGGTAGCGGGAACCGTGTCGGAATCCGGTCGCAATGGGTGGTTTTACGACGCTTTTCCTACGCTGTCGGGGAGACAGTGGCTGTTTTGCCGACGAGCCTGGGCGTGACCGAATCCTTCTTCCTGCGGCGCTGGCCGCGTGTGCTGGTCTGCCTTGCCCTGCTGCTGGCACTGGCCGCCGGCATCGGCCTGCGCCAGCCCTCCCCGCCCGATGAACCGCGTTTCGTGCTCGCAGCGCGTGCCATGGTCGAGTCCGGCCAGTGGCTGCTGCCCCACCGCGGCAGCGAACTGTATGCGGAAAAACCGCCGGTCTTCATGTGGATGCAGGCCGCCAGCCACCAACTGTTCGGCGGCTGGGCGCTCGCCTTTCTGGTGCCTTCGCTGCTGGCTGCGCTGCTCACGCTGTGGCTGACCTGGGACCTGGGCCGGCGCCTGTGGAACCGCCGGGTCGGGTGGTGGGCCCTGCTCGCCTTGTTCAGCTGCCTGCAGTTCGGCCTGATGGCCAAACGGGCCCAGATCGACATGGTGCTGGTAGCGATGACCACCCTGTCGCTGTGGGGGCTGCTGCGCCACCTGCTGGAGGGCCGCAACCGCCCGGCGCTGTGGTTGGCGGGCGTTGCTGCCGGGGTGGGCACGGTGACCAAGGGCGTCGGCTTCCTGCCGTTGCTGGTGCTGGTGCCGTTTGCCCTGTGGCGCTGGCGCGCCCGTGGCACGGCGTTGCCGCCGGGCACCGCGCGCGATCTGTGGTGGCTGCTGCCGGCCTTCCTGCTCGGCACGGCGGTCTGGCTGGCACCGTTGGGCATCGCCCTGCTCAACGCGTCCGATCCGGCACTGCACGCGTATGCGCGCGAACTGCTGTTCAAACAGACCGGCACCCGCTACGCCAACGCCTGGCACCACGTGAAGCCGGTCTGGTACTACCTGCAGGTGATGGTCACCTTGTGGTTGCCGGGCAGCCTGTTGCTGCCGGCGCTGATCCCCGCGTGGTGGCGCCGCCTCAACCGCCTGGACGGGCGCTGGTGGCTGCTGCTGGGGTGGGCGCTGCTGGTACTCGTCTTCTTCAGCGCCAGCCCGGGCAAGCGCGAGGTGTACATCTTCCCGATGCTGCCCGCGCTGTGCCTGGCCGCCGCACCGCTGCTGCCCGGGCTGCTGCGCCGGGCCGGGCTGCGCTGGCTGCTGTGGGCGTATGTCGCGGTGCTGGGCACGGCGGCGCTGTACATCGGCACACAGCTCTGGAGCGGTAGCGCGTGGGCGCACCTCCAGCTGGCCCGACGTGCCATGCCCGATGCCCTGCTGCCCGTATTGGGCGGCTGGCTGATCGCCTTCGGCGTGGTGCTGCTGGCCTTGGCACTGTGGTGGCGCCAACGGCGCGCGGGCGCACTGGTGGTGGCGACCGCCTTCCTGCTCTGGAATCTGTACGGCTGGGTGTTGATGCCGACGCTGGATCCGTACAGCTCCGCGTCCGCCGTGATGCAGCGGGTGGGCACGCGGATCGGGCCGGAGGCCGAGCTGGGCGTGGTGGCCTGGCGCGAGCAGAACCTGCTGCAGGCCGACCGCCCGGTGACCGATTTCGGCTTCAAAACGCCGTGGGAGCAGCAATGGCAGGCCGCAGGCCCGTGGTTGGCGCAGGCCCCGCAGCGCCGCTGGCTGCTGGTGCTTGATGAGGCGATCAGCCCCTGCGTGGACCCGTCGGCGGTGATCGAGATCGGCAGCGCCAATCGGAACCGCTGGCTGCTGTTCCCGGGCACCGCCTGGCAGGCGGACTGCCATGCCGCCGTGACGGCGACCGACACCGCGCAGGATGAGGAAGACTGAACGGAAGGTCGCGCTTAACCGGCGGCCAACATCGCTCCGACCCCTCTCCGACAACCCGCTGACGACCATGGCGCCGGAATCTCCCGCCGGCCCCATTGTCCATGTTCCCAGCGTCCACCGTTGCTCTCTCCTCCGCGCCGGCTGCGTCGGCCACGCCGCGCTTCCTCCGCGATCACCTCTGGGCTCCGCTGGCGTTGACCGCGCTCGCCAGCGCTGCGCTGATGGGCGCCGGGGGCGACCAGTGGCTGGCCGACCAGTGGTATCGCCTGGAAGGGCAGCAGTGGGCGCTGCAGAACGCGTGGGTCACCACCCACCTGATCCATCAGGCCGGCAAATGGGCCAGCAGTGCAGCTGCGCTGGTGGCGATCGTGCTGTGCTTCCACGCGTGGCGCAGCGAACGTGCGGCCCGGTGGCGCTGGCCCTTGCTGTACCTGGTGCTGGCGGTCGCACTGGGCACCGGCCTGGTCTCGCTGCTCAAGGCATTGACCAACATGGACTGCCCGTGGGATCTCACCCGCTACGGCGGCACCCGCGAGTTCATCGGCCTGTTCGCCACACGCCCACCGGGCATGCCGCGCGGGGTGTGCTTCCCGGGTGGGCACTCCAGCGCTGGCTTTGCGTGGGTCAGCCTGTACTTCGTCGCCTTGATGGTGCGCCCCGCCTGGCGCTGGCGCGGCCTGGCGGTCGGCCTGCTGGCCGGCGGCGTGTTCGGGTTCTCGCAGCAACTGCGTGGCGCGCATTTCCTGTCGCATGATCTGTGGACACTGGCCACCTGCTGGGCGGTGTCGCTGGGCCTGTACCTGCTGGTTGAACGCATCCGGCTGCACGAACGCAGCACGGCGCCGGTCAGTGGGCAGGGAGACGCGGCATGAGCGCCACCCTCCCGCGTACTACACGCTTCCCGGCGCTGGCTGCCGTGCGCGCCTGGCGCCCGCAGTGCACCACCGAGACCTTGATCCTGCTCACCAGCGTGTTCTTCGCGGTCGCCTGCAACGGCTTGTTCTGGCACAGCGCAATGGCGACCCACCCGGGCAGCATGGGTTTCGCCCTCTCGCTGTTCCTGTTCCTGGTCGGCGCGCACAGCCTGCTGATGGGGCTGCTGGTCTGGCGCTGGAATGCCAAGGTGGTGCTGAGCGTGCTGCTGATCGGCACCGCGCTGGCTGCGCACTACATGAGCAGTTACCACATCTATCTGGATGCGGACATGCTGCGCAACATACTGGCCACCGACCACAAGGAAAGCCGCGAACTGATCACGCCGACCCTGATCCTGCCGCTGCTGCTGTTGGCCTTCGTACCGATGCTGCTGCTCTCGCGTGTGCAGCTCCGCCGCCGCACGCTGGGCAGGGCCCTGCTGTGGCGTATCGGTTTTCTGCTGCTGTCGGCACTGATCGCCTTCGGCGGGGCGATGCTCTCCTTCCAGGAGATGTCCTCGCTGATGCGCAACCAGCGCGAAGTGCGTTACCTGGCCACGCCCGGGAACTTCCTGCTCGGCCTGCCCAAGGCGCTGCGCGGTGACAATCCGATCCAGCGTGCGCCCAAGCTGCCGATCGGCATGGATGCCAACGTGACCCCGCGTGCCGCGGGCAGCCGCCCGCGCCTGCTGGTGATCGTGATGGGCGAGACCGCACGCGCACAGAACTGGGGCCTCAACGGCTATGCCAAGCAGACCACGCCGGAACTGGCCCAGGCCGGGGTGATCAATTTCCCCGACATGCATTCGTGCGGCACCAGCACCGAAGTCTCCCTGCCCTGCCTGTTCTCGCCCTATGGACGGCATGACTACGACGAAAAAAAGATCCGCGCGCACCAGTCGCTGCTGCACGTGCTGGATCACGCCGGCATTGCCACGCTGTGGCGCGACAACCAATCCGGTTGCAAGGGCGTGTGCGAGGGCCTGGAAATGCAGGCACTGGACGATGCCAAGCACCCGACCCTGTGCGCCAACGGGCGCTGCATGGACGAGATCCTGATCGACGATCTGGCCACCCAGGTGCGCGCCAGGCCCGGTGACCGCGTGGTGGTCCTGCACCAGCTGGGCAACCACGGGCCGAGTTACTTCGAACGCTATCCGCCGCGCTTCCGCCGCTTCACCCCGACCTGCGATACGCCGGACCTGGGCAAGTGCAGCCGCGAGCAGATCACCAACAGTTACGACAACGCGCTGTTGTACACCGATCACCTGCTCTCGCGCACGATCGGCACACTGAAGGGCATGGACGACTACGACACGGCGATGATCTACCTCTCCGATCATGGTGAATCGCTGGGCGAGAAGGGCCTGTATCTGCACGGTGTGCCGTATGCGATCGCCCCGCAGGAGCAGACCCGCGTACCGATGACGATGTGGTTCTCGCCGTCCTTCGCCGCCAACCGCGGGCTCAACCTGGCCTGCGTGCGGGAGCGCGCGGGCAAGTACACCGACCACGACAATCTGTTCCCGTCGGTGCTGGGGCTGATGCAGGTCAAGACGTCGGTGTACGAACGTGACCGGGATCTGTTTGCGTCGTGCGAGGTTTGAAGCGGAACGACCACTGCTGTCAGCTATTCGCTCTTCCGTTTTGGTCGAGGCAGGCCAGACCGTGGCGGGACCGTTATGCGCCATGGATGGCGCATATCGAGCCCCCATGGACGGGTTCACGGCGGGTCCCGACAACCCGCCCGCACCGACCCAAACCACGATGCAATGACGCCACGCCGTTGACGTTGGCGCTACGATCCCACCCGAACCCTGCTGCCCTGCCCCTTGCGGTGCGCCCGGCGCTTCACTAGCCTTCGCCGGTCTGTCACCACCCAAGGATGTGCCCGTGAACCACCGCCCGCTCCTGCTGGCCCTGGCTGTCAGTGCTGCCGCACTGACGCTGGCGGCCTGCCAGAAGGAACCGTCCCCCGCCGATGCACCGGCCACGGGCACCACCCAGTCCAAGGAAACCGCGGACCAGTTCATCGCCCGCGTCAACGCCGAGTACAAAGCCATGTACCCGGAAATGACCTCGGCCCAGTGGCTGTCTTCGACCTACATCAATGACGATTCCGAACGCGTCGCGGCCAAGGCCAACGAACGCTGGCTCACCGTGCTCAACGGCTGGATCGCCCAGGCCGGCCAGTACGACGGCCAGCCGATGAGCGAAGACACCAAGCGCCAGATCCACCTGCTCAAGCTGATGACCTCCATGCCCGCCCCGCGCGACCCGGCCAAGCTCTCCGAGCTGACCCGCATCGCCAGCCGCATGGAAGGCGCCTACGGCTCCGGCAAGTACTGCACCGATGAAGCCAACCCCCAGACCTGCCGCCAGCTCGGCGATCTGGAACAGGTCCTCGCCCGCAGCCGCGACTACGACGCGCAGCTGGACGCCTGGCAGGGCTGGCATGGCACCACCAAGCCGATGCGCGCTGATTACGAGCGTTTCGTCAGCCTGGTCAATGAAGGTGCCAAAGAAATGGGCTTCGCCGACGCCGGGCAGATGTGGCGCAGCGGCTACGACATGCCGGCCGACCAGATCGGCCCGGAAACCGACCGGCTGTGGGACCAGGTCAAGCCGATGTACGAGCAGTTGCACTGCTATGCCCGTACCAAGCTCGATGCCACGTACGGCAAAGACAAGGCCGAGGTCAACGGCGGCCTGATCGCCGCGCACCTGACCGGCAACATGTGGCAGCAGGACTGGTCCAACCTGTGGGACCAGCTGGAACCGTATCCCGGTGCCGGCAACCTGGACATCACCGCCGCACTGGAAAAGCAGTACCAGACCAACCTCAGTGGCGCACTGGCCAAGGCCGGCAGCGGCGCGAACGTGGAAGCGCTGTACAAGGCGCAGCGTGAGGCCGAACTGCGTACCGCCAAGCAGATGACCGAGCGCGCGCAGGACTTCTATGTCTCGCTCGGCATGCCGGCACTGCCGAAGTCGTACTGGGACAAGACCCAGTTCATCAAGCCGCTGGACCGTGACGTGGTCTGCCACGCCAGCGCGTGGGACATGAACATGGAAGGCGACGTGCGCACCAAGATGTGCATCAAGCCGAACGAAGAGAACTTCACCACGATCTACCACGAGCTGGGCCACATCTATTACGACCTGGCCTACAACCCGCTGCCGCCGTTGTTCCAGGGCGGTGCCAACGATGGCTTCCACGAGGCGATCGGCGACACCATCGTGCTGGCGATGACCCCGCAGTACCTCAACTCGATCGGCCTGGTCGACACCCCGCAGGAGAGCCGCGAGGCGACCATCAACGCGCAGATGCGCATGGCCCTGAGCGGCGTGTCGTTCCTGCCGTTCGGCCTGATGATCGACCGCTGGCGCTGGGGCGTGTTCGATGGCTCGATCACCCCGGACCATTACAACCAGGCGTGGTGGGACCTGAAGGCCAAGTACCAGGGCGTGGCCCCGGCCAGCGCGCGCGGTGAGGAATTCTTCGATGCGGGCGCCAAGTACCACGTGCCGGGCAACACCCCGTACACCCGCTACTTCCTGGCGCGCATCCTGCAGTTCCAGTTCTACAAGGGCCTGTGCGATGCCTCCGGTTACAAGGGTCCGCTGCATCAGTGCAGCTTCTACGGCAACAAGGAAGCCGGCCAGAAGTTCTGGGCCATGCTGAGCAAGGGCGCCAGCCAGCCGTGGCAGGCCACGCTGAAGGAAATCACCGGCGGCGACAAACTCGATGCCGGCCCGATGATCGAGTACTTCACCCCGGTCAACGAATGGCTCAAGCAGCAGAACCAGGGCCAGATGTGTGGTTGGCAGGTGCCGGCGGCCACCGCTGCGGCCCCGGCCACACCGACGGCGCCCGCGGCACCGTAACCCGTGGGTTGGGCCGGGCCCGGCCCGGCCGCAGCCCGCAACGAAAAAACCGGCCGAAAGGCCGGTTTTTTCATGCGCTTCCACGCAGGGCGTGGCGCTACGACGTGGGTTTCAGGGCGGCCGCCAGCTCGGTCTTGAACTGCTCGAAGTCCATGCCGTCGGCCTTGGCCTCGGCGTGCGCGGCATCCTTCAACGCATCCGAGTACACCAACCGGACCGGCGTGCCCTGCCGCTCGTGCAGTTCGGCGGCCTGCATGATCAAGGCCAGCACGCGTGCCGCGCTGGTGGTCTGCCCCGCGATGCGTCCGTCCATGCCCAGCACCCACTCACCCTCGCGGCGCACCACACCGGCCAGCAGCGTGCGTTGCTGGTCGCGCAGTTCGGCATGCGGCTCGACCGGCGGGGTGGCGGCCTGCTCGCGGTTGGCGGCCTGGGTTTCGCGGCGCCGGCGGATGTCGCGGCGCAGTTTGGAGGTGGTCGACATGGGGAAATCCGGACTGCGGCAAAGCGCCAAGGATACCGCACGGACCCTGGCGAGCCCGTATCGCAGCACGGGCGGCCCTCTCAATCCAGGACCTTGCCGTGCCGCCAATAGCCCATGAAGGTGATGGCCTGGCGGTCGATACCACAGGTTTTGACCAGGTGCCGGCGGACCGCCATCACCGCGCCGGCCTCGCCGGCGACCCAGGCATACAGCCCGCCGCCCGGCGCACTGGCCTGCTCCCACAGGATGTCCTGATCGATGTCGATCTCGGCCAGTTCCTGCTCACCATGGCGCGTACCGGAGGGACCGACCCGGGCCCGTACCGCGTCCTGCAGCCGCTGACCATGCGCGGCGCCCTCGCGGGCCAGCCAGAACAGCTGCGCACCGGGCGGTGCCTGCAGCGGCATTACATCCGCCTCGTGCTCCACCTCCAGGAAGGCCTGCACGTCCGGCGGCTGCGGCCACTGCGCCAAGTCTTCCAGAATGCCGGCCACGGCTGGCAGCGCAGTGTCATCGGCCACCAACAGCACGCGCTTCACCTGCGCCGGCGGCTTCCACTCGTAGCCCTCGCTGCTGGCCTCGACCCGCGCATCGGGCGCCAGCAGTCCGACCCGATCGCCGACACGTGCCTGCATGGCCCAACGCGAGGCGGGGCCGGTCTCGCCGTGCAGCACGAAATCGACATCAACTTCGCCCACTTCAGGGCGCAGCGCACGGATGGTGTAGGTGCGCATCGGCGCACGCTCGGTGTCGGGCAGCGCGCGATAACGCGCGTACCAGTCCTCGCCCTGCGGCACCTCGGGGGCTGGCTGGCCGGGTAGCGGGAAGAACACCTTGATACGCTGATCCGGCCCGTCGGTCTTCATGTTGGCCACATCGGGCGCAGCGAAGACCATGCGGGTAAGCGACGGAGAGAGAACGGTGCGCTGCTTGAGCGCGACATCGAACAGGCGGTAGGTCTGATGGGCAGCCATGCAATCACCCTGAGTTGCGGCGGACGCGGCGTCCGCAGGGGAGCGTATTGGCTGTCGTGGAGCACGAACTGGCTGGCGAAGGCACAGGATACGCCGCAGTCGCGCAATGGCAATGCCGCCACGCCTGCGTTGTGTGCAGGCGTGGCATGCATGCGGCTCACTCGATGGGCGTGAGCAGGTCGCGGCGGCGTTCGCAGCGCCGCTCCCAGTACCAGAAGACGGCACCGATGGCGAAGAAGCCCGCGTAGCCCAAGGCCAGGTGCATCGGGCTGCTGCTGAGCATCGGCGAGACCACGCCGGCCACCACCGTGTTGATCATCAGCTGGATGAACATCTGCATCGAGGAGGCCAGGCCGCGCTGATGCGGGTACATGTCCAGCACGGCCAGCGCCAGGATCGGGAAGATCAAGGCCATGCCGACGCCGCCCAGGAAGATCGGCATCACCGCCCACGGCAGCGCGATCTGCGGTACCGATGCCACGTAGCCGAAGTTCAACAGCGCCGAGACCGCGCACAACGCAAACCCGATCGCGATCTGTCGCTGCGGCACGATCCGCCCGGCCATGCGCCCGGACAGGAACGAGCCCACGGTCATGCCGCCGATGGTGGGAATGAACAACCAGGCAAATCCGCCTTCGCCGAGCTTCAGGTGCTGCATCACGAACACCGGCGCCGAGGCGATATACAGGAAGATGCCGGAGAAATTGAACGCACCGGCTGCAGCAAGACGCAGCAGGCGCGCATTGGAACCCATCCGCGCATAGCTGCGCAGCAGTTCCCGCATCGACAGTGGCGTGCGCGCCTCGACCGGATGGGTTTCGGGCAGCCACTTGCCGGTGGCCAGCAGCAACACCACGCCGAACAGCACCAGGAACCAGAAGATCAACGGCCAGTCGCCGCCGCCGAGCAGGATCCAGCCACCGATGATCGGGGCGATCGCCGGGGCGACGCCGAAGATCATCGAGACCTGGCTCATCAAGCGCTGCGCGTCGGCACCGTGGTACAGATCGCGGATCACGGCGCGGCCGACGATCACACCCACACCGGCCGTCACGCCCTGCAGCGCGCGGAACACCAGCAAGGTGGTCATGTCCCGCGACAGCGCACAGCCGATCGAGGCGCCGATGAACAGCACCAGCCCACCGATGATCACCCGCTTGCGGCCGAACGCATCCGAGAGCGGGCCGTGGGCCAGGCTCATCAGGCCATAGAACAGCAGGTACACGCTGATGGTCTGCTGCACCGCAACCTGGTCCACCTGCATGCGGTCGCCCAGCAGCAGGAAGGCGGGAAAGATGGTGTCGATCGAGAACGGACCGAACATCGCCAGGCCTGCGAGCAGCAGGGCCAAGCGGCGGGTCGAGGGTGAGGCGGGCGTCATGCGGGCTTCCGTCAGCGGCCATGCGCACTGCACGGCGGGCGCCTGGCCCGGAACGGGCGGCGCCAGATGAATACGAGGATCCAGTGATCATAGGCCTTTGCCGCCCCCGGCACCATGCCCGGGCCGGGTTTCCGGGGTCCTGCGCGGCTGCGTATTCATGTGCCGGAAAGGCCCAGTGCCCGAAACGGCTGGGCTATAATCGCCGCGCTACATGGTGGGAGAAGCGGACACCCGCTGCCGAAGGCGCAACGCCCGTAATCGCTCAGGCCCGATACCACCCGTACCAAAACTCTGGAGAGACCGGCGAATGCCGGCGCCGAAGGGGCACGAAGCACGCCGATGCGCGCTTTTAAACTCTCAGGCAAAAGGACAGAGGGGCACCCAGGAAGACCGCAAGGTCCGGTGGATCGCTGTCGTCCGCGACGCGCCCTGGCCCGGCCGCCTTCCGAACGTGCGTGCCCACTCTCCGAGATGCCAGCCATGTCCCAGAACACCCCCTCCCTGCGCGAGCTTGAACACAGCCACGCGTTCGTCGAACGCCATATCGGCCCCAACGACGCCGAAATCGCGCAGATGCTCGACGTGGTCGGCCACGCCTCGCTGGACGCACTGACCGATGCGATCGTCCCGGCCGGCATCAAGTCGCCGGCACCGCTGGATCTGCCCGAGTCCCTCACCGAAGTGCAGGCGCTGGCCAAGATCCGCGCCATCGCCGACAAGAACCAGGTGTTCCGCACCTTCATCGGCCAGGGCTACTACGGCACGCTCACCCCGAACGTCATCCTGCGCAACGTGCTGGAAAACCCGGCGTGGTACACCGCCTACACCCCGTACCAGGCCGAGATTTCACAGGGCCGCATGGAAGCGCTGATCAACTTCCAGACCCTGTGCGCCGACCTCACCGGCATGGAGATCGCCAACGCTTCGCTGCTGGATGAAGCCACCGCCGCCGCCGAAGCGATGACGCTGGCCAAGCGCTCGGCCAAGTCGAAGTCCGATACCTTCTTCGTGCACGACGCCGTGCACCCGCAGACGCTGGAACTGCTGCGCACCCGCGCCGAGCCGATGGGCATCGTGCTGCGCGTGGGCACCCCGGCCGAGGCGATGGAAGCCGAAGCCTACGGCGTGCTGCTGCAGTACCCGGATACCTTCGGCCATATCGGCGATTACAAGGCGCTGGCCGATGCCGTGCACGCGCGCGGTGGCCTGGTCGCCGTGGCCACCGACCTGCTGGCGCTGACCCTGATCGCCGCCCCCGGCGAATGGGGCGCGGACATCGTGGTCGGCAACTCGCAGCGCTTCGGCGTGCCGTTCGGCTTCGGCGGCCCGCATGCCGCTTTCATGGCCTGCCGCGACGCCTACAAGCGCTCGATGCCGGGCCGCCTGATCGGTGTCTCGGTCGATGCGCAGGGCAACGCTGCCTACCGCTTGACGCTGCAGACCCGCGAGCAGCACATCCGCCGCGAGAAGGCGACCTCCAACATCTGCACCGCGCAGGTGCTGCTGGCGGTGATGGCCTCGATGTACGCCGTGTACCACGGCCCGGAAGGCCTGACCCGCATCGCCCGTCGCACCCACCGTCTGGCCGCGATCCTGGCCGCCGCACTGCGCGGCGCCGGCGTCAACGTGGGCGAGCACTTCTTCGACACCCTGCACGTCAAGGATGTGGACGCCAAGGCGATCCACGCCAAGGCTGCGGCGGCGCGCATCAACCTGCGTGCGATCGACAGCGATGCGGTCGGCATCAGCCTGGACGAAACCGCGACCCGCGCCGACATCGTCGCGCTCGGCCAGCTGTTCGGTGCCACGGTCGACGTGGATGCACTGGATGCGGCCACCGCCGATGCGTTGCCGGCCGATCTGGTGCGCACCAGCGAATTCCTGACCCACCCGGTGTTCAACACCCACCACAGCGAACACGAACTGCTGCGTTACCTGCGCTCGCTGGCGGACAAGGACCTGGCGATGGATCGCACCATGATCCCGCTGGGCAGTTGCACCATGAAGCTCAACGCCACCGCCGAGATGATCCCGGTGACCTGGCCGGAGTTCGCCAACATCCATCCGCTGGCCCCGGCCGACCAGGCTACCGGCTACAAGGAACTGATCGACGGCCTGGAAGCGATGCTGGTCGAGTGCACCGGTTACGACGCGGTGAGCCTGCAGCCGAACTCCGGCGCGCAGGGCGAGTACGCCGGCCTGCTGGCGATCCGCGCCTACCACCGCTCGCGCGGCGAGGGCCATCGCGACGTCTGCCTGATCCCGGATTCGGCGCACGGCACCAACCCGGCCTCGGCGCAGATGTGCGGCATGAAGGTCGTGGTGACCAAGACCGATGCCAACGGCAACGTCGACCTGGAGGACATCCGGGTCAACGCGGAGAAGTACAGCGACCGCCTGGCCGCGCTGATGATCACCTACCCGTCCACGCATGGCGTGTTCGAGGAAGAGGTGGTGGAGATCTGCGAGATCGTGCACAAGCACGGCGGCCAGGTGTACACCGACGGCGCCAACATGAACGCCCTGGTCGGCGTGGCCAAGCCCGGCAAGTGGGGCTCGGACGTCTCGCACCTGAACCTGCACAAGACCTTCTGCATCCCGCACGGCGGCGGTGGCCCGGGTGTCGGCCCGTGTGCGGTCAAGTCGCACCTCGCCCCGTTCCTGCCGAAGGTGCTGGGCGGCGAAGGCGATGTCGGCATGGTCAGCGCGGCCAGCTTCGGCAGCGCCTCGATCCTGCCGATCAGCTGGATGTACATCACGCTGATGGGCACCGCCGGCCTGCGCAAGGCAACCCAGGTGGCCCTGCTCAACGCCAACTACATCGCCAAGCGCCTGGCCCCGCACTTCAAGACCCTGTACACCGGCCGCAACGGCCTGGTGGCGCACGAGTGCATCCTGGACGTGCGACCGCTGGAGAAGACCTCCGGCATCGGCGCCGAGGACGTGGCCAAGCGCCTGATCGATTTCGGCTTCCACGCCCCGACCCTGAGCTTCCCGGTCGCCGGCACGCTGATGGTGGAACCGACCGAGAGCGAATCGCTGCACGAGCTGGATCGCTTCATCAACGCGATGATCCAGATCCGTGAGGAAATCGCCGCGATCGAAGACGGCCGTCTGGACCGCGAGGACAACCCGCTCAAGCACGCACCGCACACCGCCACGGCGGTCTCGGCCAGCGAGTGGGCCCACGCCTACCCGCGCGAGCTGGCGGCCTTCCCGCTGGCCAGCCTGCGCCAGCAGAAGTACTGGCCGCCGGTGGCACGCGTGGACAACGTCTACGGCGACAAGAACGTGATGTGCGCCTGCATCCCGGTCGATGCGTACAAGGAAGACGAGGGCGTGGAGGTCTGAGCCTCCCTGCCCTGACGCAACAGCAGACGGCCCGCGCAAGCGGGCCGTTTTTGTTATGGGCTGCTGCCGACTCCCCGTCTCCCGGCTCCTGCGCGCCGTGGAGGAGAGCCGCCTTTGGATTCTGCCGGCTGGCGGGGCTGTGTGGGTTCGCGGGACACGCCGTGAATCCGTCCATGGAGGCTCATGTCGCGCCATCCATGGCGCTCATGGTCCCGCCAACCCCCACACCCCCGCCCTCGACAGCCTGTCGGCCGCCCATGAAAAAACAAACGCAGATGCCCTGCGGCGGAGATGAGCGTCAGTAGGTCATGCCGTCGTCGCGTCACGTTGCAGTCAATCACCCAGGCATCAGCATCAGCATCAGCATCTGCATCGGCGTTGAACATCGAGCACTGTGCATCGAGCATCGAGCATCGAGCACTGAGTACTTGGCACTGAGCACTGAGAATTGAGATGAACGCCGAGTATCCAGATTCGAGAAGCGAGCAGCGCAGCACCAGCTCGGCTGCTTTCTGCTTTGGACTTTCTGCTTTGGACTTTCCATCGCCCACCAGCCCCCTGTCAAAGGGTGGGCACGGGTGGGTTGGCGGGACCGTGTGTTGCCATGGATGGCAACACACGAGCCTACAGGGACGTACTTGCGGCGGGTCCCGACAACCCACCCGTGCCCGCCCCAACCAGCGGACCCCAAAACCTGCGGCTGTTAGCTGTTAGCTGTTAGCTGTTAGCTGTTAGCTGTAGCACGCACCCGACGCGCGATCTCACTGCTCGCCGCAATCACCACCGTCAGCGCCGCCATCGACAGGAACTGCACCCGCGTGTGCGCTTCGGACAGCAACAGACCGAAGATCAGCGCCAGCACCCCCAACCCGATCACCGTCAGATACGGATATCCCGCCATCCGGAACGGCAACCGCGTCCCATCCCGGTTCGCACGATGGCGCAGAATCAACTGCGACAGCAACGAAATCGTCCACACCAACAGACACGTCGAGCCCACGATGTTGAGCAGCACCGGCAACACCTTGTCCGGGAACACCAGCTCCATCACCGTCGCCGCAAAACCGAACAGCACACTGGCCAGCACCGCGATGATCGGCACCTGGCGCGGATCGGTCCAGCCCAGCACCGCCGGCGCCTCGCGGCGCTGCGCCAGCGAATACATCATCCGCGACGCACCGTAGAGATTGGCGTTCAACGCCGACAGCAGCGCGATCACCGCGATCAGCGTGATCGCCGTCGCCGCGCCCGGAATCTTGGCCGCTTCCAGCACCGCCGCGAACGGCGACCTGAGTGCCTCGCTGGTCCACGGGACCACCGCGATGATCACGCTCAGCGAGCCGATGTAGAACACCAGGATGCGCCAGGCCACGGTGCGGATCGCACGGGCGATGCTGCGCTCAGGATCTTCGGTTTCGGCCGCGGCCACCGCCACGATCTCGGTGCCGCCAAAGGCGAATATCACCACCAGCAGCGCCGCGCCGATCCCGGCCAGGCCCTTGGGCATGAAGCCACCGTGCTCGGTGAAGTTGCGCAGGCCCGGCGAGGCCACGTCCGGCAGCCAGCCCATCAGCAGCGCCACGCCGATCAGGATGAAGCCGACGATCGCGGCGACTTTGAGGATCGCGAACCAGAATTCGAACTCGCCGAAGTTCTTCACCCCGAGCAGATTGATGGCGGTGAAGAACAGCATGAAGGCCAGCGCCGCCATCGGCACCGGAATCGCCGGCCACACCGTGGCGAGCAGGCCGGCCGCACCGACCGCTTCAGCGGCGATCACGATCACCAGCTGCACCCACCACAGCCAGCCCACCGTGGCGCCGGCGGTGGCGCCCATGGCGTCGGCGGCGTAGACCGAGAACGCGCCGCTGGTCGGCTTGGCCGCGGCCATTTCGCCGAGCGCGTTCATCACGATGATCACCAGCGCGCCGGCGACCAGATACGACAGCAGGACCGCCGGGCCGGCGGCCTGGACGCCCACCCCGGAACCGAGGAACAGGCCGGCGCCGATCGCGCTGCCCAGGCCCATCATGATCAACTGGCGGGGCTTGAGCGCGTGTCCCAGGCGGGTATCGGCGGGCGGAGTGGCAGGAGCCGGAGTCTGGGATGCGGGCATCGGAATCGATTGGCGGGCAACAAGTGCGACACCATACCCTGTCGGCCGCGCGACGGCATAGGCCGGAAGCCCCACCCCGCCTCAGGCAGCGGCACGCTCGCCGATCTGGGCACGGTAGGCCCGCGGCGACAGCCCGACCTCGGCCTTGAACTTGCGGGTGAAGGCGCTCTGGTCGGTGAAGCCGCAGGCCTGGCCGATGCTGGCGATGCTGTCCGGGCCATGCAGCAGGTGCACCGCCATCTGGATGCGCAAGCGGGTCAACACCTGTTGCGGGGTCATCTGGAACACCTTGCGGAAGGTGCGCTCCAGCTTGGACAGCGAGAACCCGGTGATGTCCAGCAGGGTCTGCATGCGCACGTTGTCGGCGTAATGCGCATTCAGATGGGCAAGGGCCAGGCGCAGCTGCTCGTACTGGGTGCCCAGGCTGTCCTTCTGGCCCAGGTCGCGCGAGATCCCGATCAGCCCGCGGATCTGCCCCTCCACCAGCAGCGGCCGCTTGCAGGTCAGGCACCAGCCCGGCTCGCGGTTGGCGAACAGATGCAGTTCCATCAGGTTTTCGATGACCTTGCCAGCCAGCACCTGCTCATCCTGGGTGGCGTAGTCCGCGCCCAGCCCGGTCGGATAGATCTCCGCCGCGGTGCGTCCGATCACGTCCTTGCGCGACTTCAGGCCCAGCCGGCGCAGCATGGTCTGGTTGATATGCGTGTAGCGCCCGTCGCAGTCCTTCATGAAGAACAGGACGTCGGGGATCGCATCAAACAGGGCTTCGATGTCGGCGGGTTCAACGCGCATGCGGTTGGGGAGAACAGGGGAAGACGCGCCCAAGGATACCTGCCCGCACGCGCGCCACCCAGCGCCGGGGCACCGCATGTGAAGCGCGGGTGCAAGCAGCGCCCGGTTTTCGCACCCTCGATTAACGCCCCGGCCGCCAGTGTGAAGCGATCCCCCTTCCCGCCAGCTCCCGGAGTCGCCTCATGGCCGCCAGCAAGAAAAGCACGAAGAACGCCCCTGCACCCGCCACCGATGTCCGCGGCGAGGGGGATGAACTGCACCAGCGTGCGGGCAACGGCCACCCGGTGCTGACCACCAACCAGGGCATCCCGATCGGTGACAACCAGAACTCGCTGCGGGCCACCCCGCGCGGGCCGACCCTGCTGGAAGACTTCATCCTGCGCGAGAAGATCACCCACTTCGACCATGAGCGCATCCCGGAGCGCATCGTGCATGCGCGCGGCAGCGCAGCGCACGGTTACTTCGAGCTGACCCGCTCGCTGGGTGAGTACACCCGCGCCCGGATCCTGAGCGAAGTGGGCGTGCGCACCCCGCTGTTCACCCGCTTCTCCACCGTGGCCGGCGGCGCCGGTTCGGTCGATACCCCGCGCGATGTGCGCGGCTTCGCGGTGAAGTTCTACACCAAGGAAGGCAACTGGGACCTGGTCGGCAACAACATCCCGGTGTTCTTCATCCAGGACGCGATCAAGTTCCCTGACCTGATCCATGCAGTGAAGATGGAGCCGGACCGTGCCTTCCCGCAGGCGGCCAGCGCACACGATACTTTCTGGGACTTCGTGTCGCTGATGCCCGAATCGATGCACATGATCATGTGGGCGATGAGCGACCGCACGATCCCGCGCTCGCTGCGCACCATCGAAGGCTTCGGCATCCACAGCTTCCGGCTGATCAACGATGCCGGCGAGTCGACCTTCGTCAAATTCCACTGGCGGCCGAAGCTGGGTATCCAGTCCACCGTGTGGGATGAGGCGGTCAAGCTGCAGAGCGCGGACAACGACTTCCACCGCCGCGACCTGTTCGAGGCGATCACCGCCGGCGATTTCCCCGAGTGGGAGCTGGCGGTGCAGCTGTTCACCGAGGAACAGGCCGAGGCCTTCCCGTTCGACCACCTGGATTCGACCAAGATCATTCCCGAGTCGCTGGTGCCGCTGACCGTGATCGGACGCATGGTGCTGGACCGCTGGCCGGACAACTTCTTCGCCGAGACCGAGCAGGTCGCCTATTGCCCGGCCAACGTCCCGCCGGGCATCGACTTCAGCAACGATCCGCTGCTGCAGGGCCGCCTGTTCTCCTATCTGGATACCCAGCTCAGCCGCCTGGGTGGGCCCAACTTCCACCAGATCCCGGTCAACGCGCCCAAGTGCCCGTTCGCCAACCACCAGCGCGACGGCCACATGCAGATGAACATCCCGAAGGGCCGGGTCGCTTACGATCCCAGCTCGCTGCAGGGCGACAGCCCGCGTGAGACCGCCGATGGCTTCCCCAGCCATGCCACCGCGCCGGATGACGGCCGCAAGGGCCGCGTGCGCGCGGAGAGCTTTGCCGATCACTACAGCCAGGCCCGGATGTTCTTCCGCAGCCTGGAAGCCCCGGAGCAGGCGCACCTCGCCTCCGCACTGGTGTTCGAGCTGTCCAAGGTGGAAACGGTCAAGGTGCGCGAGCGTACGGTGAGCCACCTGCGCAACATCGATGAATCCCTGGCCAAGCGGGTCGCCGATGGCCTGGCGATGCCCGCGCTGCCCGAGCCGGCCGCCACGCAGACCCCGGCGCAGGATTTCCCGAAGGCGCCCGAGGTACGGATCATCGGCCGCACCAAGGACCTGCTCACCGGCCGCTGCATCGGCATCCTGTTCGACGAAGGCTCCGATGCGGCGCTGATCGCCAACCTGCGCAAGGCCGCCGACAAGGCCGGGGCCAGCGTGAAGCTGGTCGCACCGAAGATCGGTGGCGCCAGGCTCAGCGATGGCAAGACGCTCGCCGCGGACGGCCAGTTGGCCGGCACGCCGTCGGTGGTCTTCGATGCGGTCGCCGTGGTGCTCAGCAGTGATGCCGCCAAGAAACTGAGCAAGGAATCGGCCGCGATCGATTTCGTCAGTGATGCCTGGGCCCACCTCAAGGCGATCGCCGCCGACGACGGCGCACAGGCGCTGTTGAAGGTCGCCCGGGTCGGCAACGATGCCGGGGTGGTCGAGGCCGAGGACGCAAAGGCCTTCCTTGCTGCCGCCGCTACGCGGCAGTGGGCCCGCGAACCGAAGGTGCGCGCGCTCGCCTGAGCGGCGCCACCTTCGTCACCAGACAGG
Organism: Stenotrophomonas sp. Steno-Z10-BAI; assembly: GCF_056393115.1. Classification (NCBI taxonomy): domain Bacteria; kingdom Pseudomonadati; phylum Pseudomonadota; class Gammaproteobacteria; order Lysobacterales; family Lysobacteraceae; genus Stenotrophomonas; species Stenotrophomonas sp. Steno-Z10-BAI. Next base: position 463,131 of record NZ_JBWJOZ010000001.1, read on the forward strand.
AGCACGACCATGCCACGCGGTGATAAATCCAGCTATACCGACAAGCAGAAGCGCACAGCCGAGCACATCGAGGAAAGCGAGAAAGCGCGGGGCCGCAGTGAGGCCACCGCCGAACGCATCGCCTGGGCCACGGTCAACAAGCAGGATGGTGGCGGGAAGAAGCGCGGCAGTGCGAACAACACGGCCGCCAAGACCGCGAAGACCTCGCCGACGAAGAAGGCAGCGGTAAAGAAAACCGCTGCCAAGAAGGCCACTCCGAAAGCAGCCGCCGGGAAGGCCACCAAGAGGACCGTAACGAAGACGGCGAAGAAGGCCGCTGAAAAAGCGACAGCGAAAACCGCGGTCAAAAAGACGACAAAAAGAGCGGCGAAGAAGACCGTCGCGAAGCAGGCCACCCGGAAATCCGCATCAACGACCGGCGCCCGAAAGCGAGCGGCCGGCAAGGCCTGACCTGCGCACAGGGCCCGCCGTGCATCTACCGCGTGCTGCCTGGAGCAGCACGCGGCAGAGCGCAGGCGCAGCGCTTACCGCGGCACTGGCACGGTGGACGGCTTCGATGGCGTGACCGTTCCAGGTGCTACCGGTTTCACCGGCAGCGGCATCGACTGCAGCCGGCGGATCGAGCCGATCGGCACGGCTTCCGCCCGCCGCTGCGCCGGCCACCACAGGAACACGAACGCACTGCTGGATCCCAGCAGCTTCGCGTTGCCCGGAAGCGCAGACGCGTCACCCTCAAGCACGACCTGTACGGGCGTACCGCCCTTGCCATCGAGGATCTTCTCGGCCGTGCTCAGGGCATACAGCGCCGCGCCGAATGCCATGAAGCAGACCACCGCAATGCACATGCCGGTCAGCGGGCGCAGCCCGGAGAATTCCCAGTTCATCCACGGCGACTCCGAGAACAGCATCCGCCATCCCCAGTGCCTCGCGCGCAGGCGTGCCACCTTGGCAGGATTGCGCCGCCGCAGCGTCTCCGGCCAGCCCAGCACCACGGCAAGCAGGGCCCCCAGCAACAGGATCAACAGGTAGGCCGGATCGCGCAGCCCGGCGACCAGGAAGTCACTGACCTGCAGGTAGTCCAGGATCGACAGCCGGAATTTGAAATAGAAAAAGTAGCTCGACCACAGCCCCAGCACGGAGAGGAACACATATCCCGCGCTCACCATCAGCGCCGGCTCCTGCCGCAGCAGGCGCCAGATCACGGCCACCATCGAATCTTCGTTGCCATGCGTGATCGGCAGCAACGACCAATCGGTCGGCGTCTGCTCCGCCGGGACATCCCCGTGAATGCTGCCCTCGTCCCTGTTGCCCATGCGCCCCTCCCCCGTTCGGCAGAGCATCGCGCACTTTGGCGATGGACGGAAGCGGGCCCGCCCCGGATGGCACCCGGTCGCCGCGGCCGCCATGCCGGATCGCCTCACTGCACGCTGAAACTGGCCACCGTGGCGTGCTCGCTCCCTTCGATGCGCAGGTCGATGGCGAAGCGGGCGCACAATCGCTGCACGATCGCCAGGCCGAGCCCGAACCCGGCACTGCCCTCGCCCTTGGTGAACGGCCGCATGATCGCCTCGGCATCGCCCGCCAGGGCGGTGTTGCGGATCCGAAGCCGCCCGCTCGCCACCTCGATGTGCACCTCACCCGAACGGGTATGCGCGAATGCATTGCCGACCAGATTGGCCAGCAGCATGTGCAGCACCGGCCCGGGCACCGGCAGGCGCACGTCGGCCGGCACGTCGACCCGCACTTCCACCGGCTTGCCCTCCAGCAGCGCGGCCTGCTCGATCACCACCTGTTCCAGTACCGGCAGCACCGCCAGTGGTGTCGCGTCCTGTTCCACGTTCTCTTCGCGGGCCAGCGTGAGCAGGGTGATGACGGTCTGTTCGAGCTGCCGCGCCGAGTGCTGCACATGCTCAAGCTGCTGCCGCCCACGCTCGGACAGGCCCGGTTCGCTGGCCAGCTGTTCGGTAGCGCTGCGGATCACTGCCAATGGCGTGCGCAGCTCATGGCTGGCATCACGGGTGAAGGCATGCTCGCGCGCAATGAAGGCACGCACGCGCCCGCTCAGATTGTCCAGGCCGCGGGCGAGCACGCCGACCTCGTCATCGGGGAAGCCCCCGGCGAACCCCACCGGCAGCCTGTCCGGCACCATCTCATCGACCAGCGCTGCCAGCTTCGACAAGGGCCGCGTGGTACGTCGAGCCAGCCATGCGCCGGCCAGAATGGCGACCACCACCACGGCCAGTCCGGACCAGGCCAGCAGCGCCAGGATCTGGCTGCGCATCGGCCGCACCACCAGCTGCTGGCTGACCTCGGCGACCAGCCACCCTGGCGTGGCGGCTCCTTCCGGCTGCACCGGCCGCAGGTGATAGTGCCGCCCCTGCGTACCGGCGATCTCGCGGCGCCAGGGCTCGGCATCGAAGGTGGCCTTGAGATCGGACGGGAACGTGGCAGGGCTGTCGTGGATCGTCGTGAACGCATTGCGCGGCGGCGACCACGTCCCACGGGTGGCCCGCTGATCCAGCTGCTGCTGCGCTTCCTGCTCAAGCATCGCATCGAAGAAGCGATCCTCCACGCTGTACACGAATACCGCCACGTACAGGCCGAACAGGCCGGCCACCACCAATGCGAACACCGCGAAAGCCAGCATCAACCGGTTGCGCAGGCAATGCACCCGTGCCGTCATGCGTCGGCCTCCAGCTTGAAGCCGACATCGTGCACGGTCTTGAGCATCGGCCGCTCGAACGGTTTGTCCAACGCCTGGCGCAGCAGGTACAGATGCGAGCGCAGCGGATCCGACGGCGGCGCCTCATCGCCCCAGAGACGGCGGATCAACTCGCTGCGGGTCACCGTGCGCGGCCAGGCTTCGGCGAGCAGCACCAGCAGCCGATAAGCGGTCTGCGGCAACTCGATCGCCTGCTCACCGCGGCACACGGCGCCGCTACGGCGGTCGATGCCGAGCGATCCGATACGCAGCATGTGCCCGCCGCGTCGGCCGTGTCGGTGCGCCAGGGCCAGGCATCGCGCCAGCAGTTCCTCACCTGCGAACGGTTTGACCAGGTAGTCATCGGCACCGGCCTGGAAGCCGACCAGCTTGTCGGCCAGCGTGTCGCGCGCGGTCAGCATCAGGATCGGGATGTGGCGGTCGGCCTGTTCACGCAGATGGCTGCACACGCGCAGGCCATCCATGCCCGGGAGGGTGAGGTCCAGCACCAGCACCTCCGGCGGCTCTTCCAGCGCCATCTGCAGGCCGCTGCGGCCATCGGCGGCGAAGGCCACGCGATGGCCGCGGGCCTCCAGCAGCGTGGCCATGCCGGCGCGCAGCGCCGGGTTGTCCTCGATCACCAGGATGTGCAGGCCGTCGTCCATGGTGTCAGCCTTCGATCGTGTCCTTGAGCTGCTTAGCTTCGGCCATGTCCGGGTGGGTTTCCAGCAGTTTGCCGAGCACCGTGCGCGCCTGTGCCACCTCGCCCAGCCGCCAATGCGCCTGGGCGATGCCCAGCGGCAGCTGCGGTTCGCTCATGTACGGCGCGGCCAGCTGCATGATCGCCAGCGCGTCACGTACGGCAGCATCGTCCTGCGCGGCCTGCAGCTGGTAGTAGCCGAGCACGCCGATCAGTTGGTCGTGATAGCCCGTACGGTTGCTGGCCAGCTCGTGCTTGACCGCCTCCCCCTCACCGGCCAGCAGGCGCTGCACCAGCGCCATGCTGGCCTCATCGCGCCAGGGCGTGCGCGTGACCGGGGTGCGACCGGTGGCGCGCACGATCGCCTCGGCGACGGCCGGTGTCGAATACGGGTTCTGCCCGGTGATCAGGCGACCGTCCACCACCAGTCTGGGCATCATCAGCGGCGCCTGTTCCCAGCGCGCGCCGCGCTCGCGCAGCGCCGTTTCCAGCAGGAACGGGAATTCCTTCGCCCAGCGCTTGCCGAACACGCCCTCCTCTGCATTGGTGAAGCCGGTCACGCGCCGCCCGGCCACCAGCAGCGATCCGTCCGCCAGCCGCACGTCCACCAGCGCAGCCGGGCCGTGACAGACCGCCGCGACCACCGCGCCGCGATCGTGCATCGCGCCCAGCAGACCGCGCAGTGCGGCATCGGCGGGCAGATCGAACATCGCCCCCTTGCCCCCGACCACGTAGACGGCCGCATAGTCGGCCGCCCGGAGGGTGGCGGTGGCGCGGGTATCGGCCAGCAACGCGGCCGCGGCCGGATCGGCGAGGACGCGTGCATTGAAGGGCTCCTTGGCATCGAACTTGTCGGCCTCCACCGGCCCGCCGCGTGGGCTGGCCACCTGCACGGCCAGGCCGTTGTCGCGGAAGATCAGGTAAGCCTGGGCGAATTCGTCCATCTCGAACCCGGGGCGGGTCTTGCCCTGCTCACGGCCCTCGCCGCTGACCACGATGAGCACCGTATCGCCCGCCGAAGGGCGGGCATGGAGCAAGGGAACGGCCAGCAACAAGGCCAGCACGGCACCGGTATGGCGCAACAGGGACAGCATCATGGGCGGCACTCCTTGGGAAAGTGACGTCAGCCTGCAGGCCGGATGTGAATCAGAGTTCAAGCCCGCGTGGACGTGCACGCAGCTGAACAACCGGGCCGCCGAGCGCCGTGTCGATGGCTCCATCGGCCCGAAGATGCGAAAATCCCTCCCCCTCCAGGGCAGGCCCCGCGCCAGCCGATTCCCGAGATACCGTGAAGACCCCCCAAGGCTTGCAGGCGCTGATCGACGACGGCGTGATCGATGAAGTGCTCCGCCCGCTCAAGAGCGGCAAGGAAGCAGCGGTATACGTGGTCCGCAGCGGCGACGATGTGCGCTGCGCGAAGGTCTACAAAGACATGGCGCAGCGCAGCTTCCAGCAGCGCGTGCAGTACCAGGAAGGCCGCAAGGTCCGTGGCAGCCGCGAAGCGCGCGCCGTGGGCAAGGCCAGCAATTACGGCCGCAAGCAGCAGGAAGCGGCCTGGAAGAACACCGAAGTGGAGGCGCTGTACCAGCTGCGCGATGCCGGCGTGCGCGTACCCGAGCCGTACGGCTACTTCCACGGCGTGCTGGTGATGGAGCTGGTGACCGATGCCGAGGGGTATTCCGCCGCGCGCCTGGGCGAGGTCGAGCTCAGTCCGGAACAGGCCCGCGAGTTCCACCAGATCCTGGTCCGCCAGGTCGTGCGGATGCTGTGCTGCGGCCTGATCCACGGCGATCTGTCGCCGTACAACGTGCTGGTCGGCCCGGAAGGCCCGGTGGTGATCGATTTCCCCCAGGTGGTCAGTGCGGCGGGCAACAATGCCGCGCGCACGATGCTGCTGCGCGACGTCAACAACCTCACCGCGTACCTGGGCCGCTGGGCGCCGGAGTTGCTGGAGACCTGGTATGGCGAGGAGATGTGGGCGCTGTTCGAGGCCGGCGATCTGCTCCCGGACAGTGTGCTGACGGGCGAGTTCGAACAGGATGAAAGCAGCATCGATCTGGATGGCGTGCGCCATGCGATCAACGATGCGCGCGAAGAAGCGCTGATCCGCCAGCAGGGCCGGGAAGCAGCGGAAGAGAACGAGGACTGATCGGGGCGCGCCGCTGCGCCGGGCGGCTGGATCGGCATGAAAAAAAGCCCCGCCGATGCGGGGCTTTTCCGTCCAACTCAGCGCGCGCGTGCCGTCACGCGGCCTGCAGTGACGCCGGGCGGCGCAGGCCTGCAGAGGGGTCCTCCAGCGTGAACACCGCCACCGATTCGGTCAGTGCGTGCGCCTGCTGCTCCAGCGCGCGGCTGGCGGCGGTGGCTTCTTCCACCAGCGCCGCGTTCTGCTGGGTCACCTGGTCCATCTGCACGACCACCTGGTTGACCTGCTCGATGCCGGCGGCCTGTTCCTTGGTCGCGGCGGCAATGTCGCTCATCAGCTGATTGGTGCGCGAGCTGGCCTGGGTCAGGCGGGCGATCGCCGCTTCGGACTGCACGGTGACGCTCAGCCCGGTCTTGACCTTGCTGCTGGACTCATCGATCAGGTCCTTGATCTCCTTGGCCGCCGTGCCGGCGCGCTGCGCCAACGTGCGTACCTCGGTGGCCACCACCGCGAAGCCGCGTCCGTTCTCACCGGCACGGGCCGCTTCGACGGCCGCGTTCAGGGCGAGGATGTTTGTCTGGAAGGCGATGCCGTCGATCACCGAGGAAATCTCGGAGATACGCGCCGAGGACTGGTCGATCTCGCTCATCACCGCGGCCATCTGCGCGATCGCCTGCTCGGTCGCCTTGACCGCCGCACCCGCCGCATGGGCTTCATGGTCGGCCTGGTTGGCCAGCTCAGCGTTCTGCCGGACCGTGGAGGTCAGCTCCTCCATCGAGGCCGCCGCTTCTTCCAGGTTGGCTGCCTGCTGCTCAGTACGGCGCGACAGGTCATTGTGGCCGGCCGCCAATTCCTGCGCGGCATCGTTGATACTGCCGGCCGCGCCCTGGATCTGCTGCACGATGCCGGTCAGCTGCACCGCGGTGGCGTTGGCATCGTCGCGCATCTGCGCAAAAACACCTTCGTACCGGCCGTCCATGCGCGAGGTCAGGTCGCCGGTGGAAATCGCGCGCAGTACCTGCGACAGGTCGGCGATGCTGGCCTGCGAGCTGGCCATCATCCCGTTGAGCTGGGCGACCATCGCGCGGAACTGGAACTGGAACGCCGGCTCGTCGCCGCGCACGGAGAAGTCGCCGGCACGTGCGGCCGAGGCCAGTGTCTCGATCTGCTGGTTGATCGCCATCAGGCTGGCCTTGACGGTGGCCATGGTGGTGGTCAGCACGGCCTTCTCGCCCGGGTAGCTGTCCAGATCACGGCTCAGGTCGCCGATGGCGTAGCGCTGCATCACCTCGACCATGTGGAACTCGACGGCCACGTGCGAACCGACCAGCTCGTTGGTGGCCCGGATCATCCGGCCGAAATCGCCCGGGAAGGCCGTTTCGTCCATGCGATGGCTGATGGCACCGGCCTCATGCTGGCGGGCCATGTCCAGCTGCGCGGTGATCGCGCCCTGGACGCCCTGGCGGACCGTGGCCATGGCGTTGCCGAGCTGGGTGATCTCATCGCGACCGCCCAGATGGACGTCATGGGCCAGATCACCCTTGGCCATCCGGGTGGCCAGGCCGACGGCGCGGGCCAGCGGACCGGTCAGGCTGCGGCCGATCAGCACGGAGGCGGCGATGCCGACCACCAGCGCGATCGCGCCCAGCACCAGCAGCTGCAGCAGGGTCCGCTCGCCCAGCCGGATCGCTTCGGCAGCGGCCTCGCGGCTTTCCTTTTCCTCGTAGACCACGCCATCGCTGAGCGCCTGGTTCCAGCCATTGGCAGCGGCCTGCACGGCGCCCAGGGTGAGGGCCGTGGCAGCGGCAAAATCGCCCTGCTGCAGCTGTTCGCTCATCTGCTTGTTGAGCGGACGCGCCACCGCGCGGGCGGCCGCGATGGCGTCTCCGACGGCCTTGTCTTCCGGCTGTGCGGGCAAGGCCTGGTAGCCGGCCCAGCTGGCTTCATAGCGCGCGACCAGCGCGGCGATGCGCGCCTCATCCTCGGCCAGACCGTCGCCCTGGCGGATCAGCATCTCCCGGCGCACGACCATCATCTGATTGTTGGCATCGAGCATGTCCGAGAGCAGCCGCACCTTGGCCAAGTTGACCTCGACCACCTGCTGCATCGCGCGCTTCTGTACCGCACTCCCGGTGGCGCCGGTGGCGACGACGGCCGCGACCAGCAGCAACAACAGGCCAAAGCCCATACCTAGACGCCAGACAACGCTGACGTTCCGCAAAAATTCCATGAGACATCCGAAAAACGTGGGGGGGTGGGCCGGTATCGGCGCCAGACGCAGCGCCTTGACCGACGGCCGTGAGCCCGCTGTGAATGGATTCACATAACCCCGGCGTTGCCCCCGCATTGCCGCTCAGCCCTCCGTCAGGCTTTTCACGGCAAGTGCGCACGCCCGGCAGGCATGGTGGAAACACGTTCCCGCTGGAGTTGCCGATGTCCCTTCGCCTGCACCGTATCGCCCGCCTCACCGCGCTCTCCCTCGCCCTGGGGGCCTCCTCCGGTTGGGCGGTCGCACAGACGGCACCCGCGCCCGCCGCGATCCCGGACGCCGACGCGACGCCGCTGGCGACCGGGCCACGCTCGGATCTGCATGCGCAGGTGCTGCTGGACCGCGCGCATTTCTCCCCCGGCCAGATCGATGGGGAGCGCGGCTCCAACCAGAAGCGCGCCGTGTCCGGCTTCCAGGCCGCACGCGGGCTGAAGGTCAGCGGCGAACTGGACGATGCCACCTGGCAGGCGCTGCAGCCGGATGCCGCCCCGCCGCTGGTGCGCTACACGCTCACCGCGGAAGACGTGGCCGGTCCGTTCCAGCCGGTGCCCAAGGGTCCGGCCGCGCAGGCCAAGCTGAAAACCCTGGGCTTCGGTTCGATCGAAGAAGCGCTGGGCGAGCGCTTCCACGCCTCCCCCGAGCTGTTGAAGACGCTCAATCCGGGCGTGGACCTGGGCAAGGCCGGCAGCGTGATCCAGGTGCCGAACATCGCGGCCGCCCCGCTGCCGAAGGCCAGCAAGCTGGTGATCGACAAATCCGACTCCACGCTGCGGCTGTTCGATGCGGACGGCAAGGTCTACGCGCAGTTTCCGGTGTCCTCGGGCAGCAAGCATGACCCGCTGCCGATCGGGAAATGGAAGATCCTGGGCATCTCCCGCGATCCCACCTTCCACTACAACCCCAAGCTGTTCTGGGATGCCAAGGCGGGCGACAGCAAGGCGGTCCTGCCGCCGGGCCCGAACAATCCGGTCGGCGTGGTCTGGATCGACATCTCCAAGCCCCACTACGGCCTGCACGGCACGCCCGAACCCGGCCATGTCGGCAAGACCGAATCGCACGGCTGTGTGCGCATGACCAACTGGGATGCGCTGCAGGTCGCCGCTGCGGTCGATGCCTCGGTGCCGGTCGTGATGCAGGAGTAAGCCATGAAGACCTTTCGACTGCTGGCAGTAGGACTGGTGATCGGCGTGGTCGGCTACTGGCTGCTGGGGCCCGGCCCCTCCGCCCGGCTCGGCGCCGCCGAACCGGCCAAGGTGGGATCGGCCACCAGTTCGGCCCGCGCAGCGCTTGATGCCCCGCCGCCGACGACGCCGGCCACGAACCCGGTGCCTGCCGACACGTCAGCCACACCGCCCGCGCCGGACGCGGGCGGTTCGACACCCGCACCGACAAGCGGCGCGGCGGGCGCGCTGCTGCTGCCCGTGCAGGGCATCGGGGCCGATCAGCTGCAGGACACCTTCACCGATGCGCGCAGCGAAGGCCGCGTGCATGATGCGATCGACATCCTGGCGCCGAACGGGACCCCGGTGCTGGCCGTCGCGGACGGGACGGTGGAGAAACTGTTCGACAGTGTGCGCGGCGGACTGACGGTGTACCAGTTCGAGCCAAGCGGTCGCTACTGCTACTACTACGCGCATCTGGACCGCTACGCCGATGGGCTGGCCGAGAAGAAGACGATCAAGCGCGGTGAGGTGATCGGCTATGTCGGCAGCACCGGCAACGCCAGTCCCGAGGCGCCCCACCTGCATTTCGAGATCCATGTACTGGGTCCGGAAAAGCAGTGGTGGAAAGGCGAATCGATCAATCCTTATCCGGTGTTGAAGGGGCAGCAGGCCCTTTGATCAACGCGTACCGGGGGGGCGTCCCGGATCGCCCGCGCCAGTTGCCAGGCGCGACCGCGCAGTGCATCCAGGCGCTCATTGAGTTCACCCGCGTCTGCGCGCCACTGGAAGTGGCCGTTGCTGTAATCCAGGCCCAACGCAACATCATTGAACGACCCCATGCCGCCATAGGCGCGCAGCACGCTCTCCGGCGCGCCTGGATCGCCCTGCTCAAGCTGGGTGATGACCCGCTGCATCCAGTCGGCCCAGTGGGTTTCCCCGTCGCTGCGCAGCAACGCTTCAAGCTCGGACACCACCGCATGCAACGCGCGGTCCGCGCTGCTCATGCCGGTGGCCACGTGATCTTCAGACACCCTGTCGCCCCTGCTGATTGGTGAGGCTGCACAGCATGCCATGGCCCCGCGCTGGCGGACGTGGTCACGCCGGTCCGATGGGCGCGGGCAACCAGTAAAACTACTGTCGCGAATGCGGGAAATTGCCGTTGCCCCGGGCATCGACGCGGCGGACACTGCGTGCTGAAGGCATGCCCCCCTCCCCCTGCGGTCTTGGAGACAACTGTGATGATGCTCGCGCACCGCGTTGCCCTGCTCCTTCTCTGCGGCGCTGTCGCCGCAAGCGCCGCCGCGGCGCAGGACCTGCCCGCCACCGCGCCGGATCGTTTCGCGATGCTGGACCGCAATGGCGACGGCAAGGTCAGTCGCGATGAGTACGACGGAGATGCTTTTTTCCGCCTGGTCGATGCGGATCACAATTACCGGGTGAGCGTGGATGAAGTGCAGGCGGTGCTCGGCCCGCAACGCGATGGCGAGTTCTCGGCGGCCGAATGGGTCCGCATCGCCGACCTCAACGGCGACGGCGAATTGAGTGCCGAGGAGATGCGTCGCTCCTCGCAGATGCGTTTCCAGAGTCTGGATGCCAACCACGATGAGAACCTTGAACTGTCGGAACTGCAGATGGGCGTCGGCCGGCGCTGAAGGGGGCGAGGCAACGAAAAAGCCCCGCTTGCGCGGGGCTTCGTTTCACACCTTGCACCTTACACAGTCACGCAATGCCGGACATGGCCCGGCACTACGCGCCTGATCAGGCGAACGGATCCTGCAGGACCATGGTGTGGTCGCGGTCCGGGCCGGTCGAGACGATGCTCACCGGGCAACCGGCCAGCTCTTCCAGCGCGCGCAGGTAAGCGCGGGCGGCCGGCGGCAGGTCATCCCAGTTGGTGATGCCGTGGGTGTTCTCGGTCCAGCCCGGGAACTCCAGGTACACCGGCGTGCATTCTTCCCAGCCCTGCGCGTCCAGCGGGGCGTACTCGGTACGCTTGCCGCGGTATTCGTACGCGATGCAGACCTTGAGCTTTTCCATGCCGTCGAGCACGTCGAGCTTGGTGATGCACAGGCCGCTGATGCCGTTGATGGCCACCGCGCGCTTGAGCGCGACGATGTCCATCCAGCCGCAACGACGCGGGCGGCCGGTCGAGGCGCCGTACTCGGCACCGCGGTCACGGATGCCCTGGCCGACTTCATCGTCCAGCTCGGTCGGGAACGGGCCACCGCCGACGCGGGTCGCGTAGGCCTTGGCGATACCCAGCACGTAGTCGATCGCATCGGCGCCGACGCCGGCCCCGGCCAATGCGCCACCGACGGTGGTGTTGGAGCTGGTGACGTACGGGTAGGTGCCGTGGTCGATGTCCAACAGGGCGCCCTGGGCGCCTTCGAACAGCACGCGCTTACCCTGCTTGCGCAGGTCATGCAGGATGCCGGCAACGTCGGACTTCATCGGCTCGACGTATTCGCCGAAGGCCAGTGCTTCGTCGTAGGTCTTCTGGAAATCGACCGCGTCGGTCTTGAGGTAATTGGTCAGCACGAAGTTGTGGTAATCCAGCGCGGTGCGCAGGAGTTCTTCCAGCTGGGCCGGGTAATGCAGGTCGGCGATGCGGATGCCGCGACGTGCCACCTTGTCTTCATACGCCGGGCCGATGCCACGGCCGGTGGTGCCGATCGCCTTGCCGCCGGCGGCGCGTTCGCGCGCCTGGTCCAGGGCGATGTGGTACGGCATGATCAGCGGCGCGGCCGGGGAGATCTTCAGGCGCGAACGCACTTCCACGCCGGAGGTTTCCAGCTCGGCGATTTCCTTCTGCAGCGCGGCCGGCGAGATCACCACGCCGTTGCCGATCAGGCACAGCGCGTCTGCACGCAGGATGCCGGATGGAATCAGATGCAGCACGGTCTTCTTGCCATTGATGACCAGCGTGTGGCCGGCATTGTGGCCGCCCTGGAAGCGCACGACAGCGCCGATTTCCTCGGTGAGCAGATCGACGATCTTGCCCTTGCCTTCATCGCCCCACTGGGCACCCAACACGACAACTGACTGACCCATGACGGGTAACTCCTGGTTTTTGTGCGGCCATCGGGGCCGCGGGTTTGGGACCATGCCGGGGTCGCCGCGCAGCGCTGGGTGGCGGGCTCCAGCGGGGAGCGCGCCGACGCTGGGGTACCCAGACACGGAAAAAGCCGGACGAGTGACTCTGAAACAGAGTGCCCGTCCGGCTTTTGTGCATTATCCGGGTTTCCGGTGGCCGCTGCCACCCCGGGGGCCGGTGGACTTCACCGGCCGGTCAGGACCGCCGCGGCAGGTGCCGGCCACTGGCCGGCTCGCGGGATGGCATGGAGCCGGCCAGCGGCCGGCACTACCAACCAGCGCATGGCGGTAACCCGCTCAGTGCTTGAGCCACCACAGGGTGGTCAGCCCGGCCAGCAGGATCACTCCGCCCCAGGTGCGCAGGGCGCTGCTGCGCAGCATCAGCAGCTGCTCGGCCATCCGCTTCCAGGCCAACGGGGCGGCGAACAGGAACAGGCCTTCGAGCACGGCGACCAGGCACAGGGCCGAGAACAGATCTTTCATGACATCTCCACAAACAAAACGGGGACCCGGTCTGCACCGGGTCCCCGTGGATGACTACCGCCTGCGGCCTCAGCGATCGCTCTTGAGGTACTGCAGGAACGGGTCGTTCTTGTCGAGCACGATCACGCCGTTGCCGTCGGTCATGGAGCCGCGGTAGGCCTCCAGGCTGCGGTAGAAGGCGTAGAACGACGGGTCGGCCGAGCCGGCCTTGCCGTAGATGCGGGCGGCATCGGCATCGCCGGCACCGCGCAGCTGCTGGGCGTCGCGCTCGGCTTCGGCCACGATCACGGTGCTCTCGCGGTCAGCCTGGGCACGGATGGTCAGCGACTGCTCTTCACCCTCGGCGCGCAGCTTGGCCGCTTCCTGCTTACGCTGGGCGCGCATGCGCTCGTACACATCGTTGATCACCTGGCTGTCGGTCGGCAGGTCGATCTGCTTGATGCGCAGGTCGATGATCTGCATGCCCAGCGCCTTGACCGACTCGTTGATGCCGGTCAGCTGGTTGGCGATCAGTTCGCTGCGATCCCCCGACACCAGCTGCTGCAACGAACGCGAGTTGATCTGGTTGCGCAGGGAGTCGGTGATGATCGGGGCCAGACGGGCATTGGCCACGCGGGCATCGCCGCCGGTCGCACGGAAGTACGCGCGCACGTCGGAGATGTAACCGATGGCGAAGAAGTCGACGCTGACGTCCTTCTGCTCGGCAGTGAAGTAACGCGCCGGGGCGGTATCGAGCACCTGGAAGCGACGATCGAACACGCGCACCGTTTCCACCAGCGGCACCTTGAAGTGCAGGCCCGGCTTGATGTCCGCACGGACCACCTTGCCCAGGTTCAGCACCATCGCAGTCTGGTCCTCACGGACCACGTAGACCGAACCCAACAGGCCGAGCAGGACCGCTACGGCCAGACCAATCCACAGTGAACTTCTCATCGGCTGCCCTCCTCACGACCGGTCGGGCGCGTCGTCGGACGCTCCGCATTGCGAACGCCATCCACCGCCGTGCTGGCAGGCAGCGACGGCAGCATGACTTCCGGGGTCACCGCCGGGGCGGCATTGGTGCTGGTGCGGTTGTCGCCCGGCATCGGCACGTAGATCAGCTGGCGGCCATCGCCACCGATGATCTTGCGGTTCTCCGAGAGCACCTTCTGCACCGTTTCCAGCCACAGGCGCTTGCGCGTGACTTCCGGGGCGTCCTTGTACTGGACCTGCAGCAGGCTGAAGCGCGAGGCATCACCCTCGGCCTTGGCGACCACGGCCTGCTTGTAGCCTTCGGCGGTGGTCCGGGCCCGCGAGGCCTGGCCGCGCGCTTCCGGAACCACCTTGGCCGCGTAGGCCTGGGCTTCGTTGATCAGACGCTCCTTGACCTGCTGGGCACCGTTGACCTCGTCGAAGGCCGGCTTGACCTCCTCGGGCGGGCGGGCATCGGGCAGGGTCAGGCCGGTCACCGACAGACCGGTGCGGTAGCTGCCGAGCGAGGCCTGCAGGCGCTCTTCGGCGGCCACGGCCAGCGGGCCACGGTTGTTCAGCACGTTGTTGAGGTCGGCACGACCGACCTGCTCACGCACGGCGCTCTGCGCGGTCTGTTCCAGCACCTGGTCGGCATCGACCGAGCCGAACAGGTACAGGCGCGGATCGTCGATGCGGTACTGGACGTTGAGCGAGACGTTGACGATGTTCTCGTCGCGGGTCAGGACCGGCACCTGGCTGCTGAACGTCTTGATCTCGGTGGCATTGACCTTGGTGACCGATTCCAGCGGCCACGGCAGCTTGAAGTTCGGGCCAGGCTGCAGGATGCGATGGAACTGACCGAAGCGCAGCACGACGCCGCGTTGCTGTTCGCCGATCAGCTGGAAGCTGGAGAACAGCAACAGCAACACCGCCGCCACTGCAACCCACCGCAGGATGCCGCCATCGAACAGGTCTTTCAGCGGACCGGGCAAACCGCCCCAACCGCCGCCATTGCCGCCACCGCGAGGACCGAACGGCCCACGTCGATTCTCGTCGGGGCCTTGTCCGCCCTTGTTGCCGCCGGGTGTATTCCAGGCCATGCACGCTCCATCAAGGTAAGGTTGCCTGCGGGCCATTCCCGCACCGTCAACCGTTAAAACGTTAAATCGCTGTCGATTCTACTAGATGGGGCAGATCGACAGGATTGGAAGGGGTCACCCATCTCGGGGAACGATTCATAACCGCATCCGCGAAGGTCCGTGAGGGTCCCCGCGCGCCGGAGCAGCGGGTAAGGTGGTGTTTTCCCCCGTCAGGCATCTTCATGGCAATTCCCGACCGGTTCAACGCTTTCCGCATCCACCAGGACGATACCGGCTACCACGCCGGGCTGGAACCGATCGGCCTGGACCAGCTCAACCCTGGCGAGGTGGTCCTGCGCGCGCACTGGTCCTCGGTCAACTATAAAGATGCGTTGGCCGGTACCGGCAAGGGCAGGATCCTGCGGCGCTTCCCACTCGTCGGCGGCATCGACGTGGCCGGCACGGTGGTCGCTTCGACCGACCCGGCCTACCGCGAAGGCGATGCGGTGCTCGCCACCGGGTGCGGGCTGAGCGAGACCCGCGATGGCGGGTACAGCCCGTATGTGCGCCTGGCCGCCAGCGCGGTGATCCCGCAGCCCGCCGGGCTGACCCCACGCGAGGCGATGATCCTGGGCACGGCCGGCTTCACCGCTGCGCTGGCCCTGGTGCGGATGCTGGACAACCGGCAGACCCCCGCCCACGGGCCGCTGGCCGTGACCGGGGCCACCGGCGGGGTCGGCTCGCTGGCAGTGGATATCTTCACCCGGGCCGGTTTCGAGGTGCACGCGATCAGCGGCAAGGCCGACCAGGTCGGCTATCTGCGGAACCTGGGAGCCCGCGAGGTTCTGCCGCGTGATGTGCTGGCGACCTCCCGCCCGATGGAATCGGCCCGCTTCGGCGGTGGCCTGGACAATGCCGGCGGCGCGATGCTGACCAGCCTGCTGGCCCAGACCGTGCCCTACGGTTCGGTGGTCAGTGCCGGCCTGGCCGCCAGCCCCGCGCTGGAGATGACGGTGATGCCCTTCATCATCCGCGGCGTGTCGCTGCTGGGCGTTTCGTCCTCCAGCGCACCGCGTGATCTTCGCGAAGCGGTCTGGGACAAGCTGGGCGGCGCGTGGAAGCCGGCGCATCTGGAGACGATCTGCACCGGCGAGGTCGGGCTGGATGGCCTGCCCGCGGCGTTCGACACCCTGCTCGCGGGTGGCAACCACGGCCGCACGGTGGTACGAATCGACTGAGCGTGGCAGCCGGGCGACGGACGGCACGCCCGGCGCTTCACGACAATGCGAGGCCCGCACTACACTGCGGGCATCACACGGGGAACACCATGGCACGCATTCTGATCGTCGACGATTCACCGTCGCAGCTGTTGGGGATACAGCGGATCGTCGAAAAACTCGGGCACCAGATCCTGACCGCCACCGATGGCGCCGCCGGGGTGGAAACGGCCAAGGCCGAGCTGCCCGATCTGGTGCTGATGGACGTGGTCATGCCCAACCTCAATGGCTTCCAGGCGACCCGCACGCTGGCACGCGACGCGGCGACCAAGCACATCCCGGTGATCCTGGTGACCACCAAGGACCAGGACACCGACCGCATGTGGGGCATGCGCCAGGGCGCCAAGGCCTATATCACCAAGCCGTTTTCCGAAGACGAGCTGTCCGAGGTGCTGGAGCGCGTTTTCAGCCACCAGGAACCGCCGACGGCGTGAGCTGATGGCACGGTGAGCCGACCAACGGTCGGCTTCTACCGCGAAGGCAATCGCGGCCGCCCCGGTAGACACCGACCGTTGGTCAGTGCGCAACGATGACCCGGACGCCGCGCACCACCTGCCTCAGACCTTCTCGCCGAATGCCTTGGCCAGCGTCTTGTACGCTTTCTTCTGCGCCTCATCGGTGGGCGCCGGCGCAATGATCTCCAGCTCCACGATCTGATCGCCATCCGGGTTGCCCGGCAGGCCGCGGCCACGCAGGCGCAGCTTGCGGCCGGCATCGGACTCGGCCGGCACCTTCAGCTCCACCGCACCACCCAGGGTCGGCACGCTGATGCTGGTGCCCAGCGCGGCCTGCCACGGCGTCACCTGCAGGGTGTACAGAATGTTGCGGCCATCCACCTCGAACTGCGGGTGCTCGGCGTATTCCACTTCCAGCAGCAGGTTGCCGCCACCGGTGCCCTGCCCGCCCAGCCGGATCACCTGGCCCGGGCGGATGCCCTTGGGCACGCGCACATCCAGCTGCCTGCCGCCCACGTTGATGCGCAGGCTGTCGCCCTGGTAGGCGGCCTCCAACGGCACCGACAGCTTGGCACGGGTATCGCGGGTCGGCTGCGGGCCCTGGCTGGCGCCGCCGAAGCCACTGGCGCGGCCACCGCCACCGCCGCGCTGGCGCGCGAACAGGCTCTCGAAGAAATCGCTGAAGCCGCCGCCACCGGCGCCGCCCCCGAACACCTCTTCGAAGTCATAGCCCTGGCCACCGCCGTAGTTCGGCGGGGTATGGAACTCCTCGCCGGGCCGGTAGCCCTGTGCCTTGAGCTGGTCATAGGCCGCGCGCTTCTGCGGATCGCGCAGCGCCTCGTAAGCCTCGTTGACCGCCTTGAATTTGTCCTCGGCCCCGGCTTCCTTGCTCACATCCGGGTGGTACTTGCGCGCCAGCCGGCGGTAAGCGGTCTTGATCTCAGCATCGCCCGCGGTGGGTTCCACCCCGAGCGTGGCGTAGTAATCCTTGAATTCCATCCAAACACCTCGACTAAGTTCGGCCACCCGCGTGGGCGGGCGCCGTCCGCGCAATTCTAGCCGCTGCGGACCGGCCCACCGTGACGCCGGGCGCGAATGATCCTGCGCAATGCGGCGGACATGACGGACGGCTACGCTGCCCCCGTGGCCCGCCTTTCCCGCCACAGATGGGTCTGCACGGCGGCTTTTCAACGTGTTGACATGGCCATCCCATGCCCCTCACTACCCTGCCTGTGTCCAAGGAGTCCGCATGACCATCCACGTTGGCGACCGCATTCCCGAAGTCACCCTCAAGCGCATCCGCGAGGGCATGGAGACCATCGATACCCATGCCCTGTTCGATTCGCGCAAAGCGGTGCTGTTCGGCGTGCCCGGCGCATTCACCCCGACCTGTTCGGCCCGGCACCTGCCCGGCTTCATCGAGCAGTTCCCCGAATTCCGCCACCGCGGGATCGAAGTGTTCTGCATGGCGGTCAACGACCCGTTCGTGATGAAGGCCTGGGGCGAGAGCCAGCAGGTGCCCGACGGCCTGCAGCTGCTGTCTGACGGCAATGGGGAGTTCACCCGTGCGCTGGGCCTGGAAATGGATGCCAGCAGCTCGGGCATGGGCATCCGCTCGCGCCGCTTCGCGCTGTATGTCGAAGACGGTGTCGTGCGCGAGACCTTCATCGAGGAACCCGGAAAATTCGAGGTGTCTTCGGCGCAGTACGTGCTGGAGCATCTCCCCCGCTAGACCCACGCAACAGAGGAACCCGGCCAGCCATGTCAAAGCCAGCCAAGAACACCCCCAACACCGCCCCGGACAACGCCCGCCCGCCGGGCATCAGCGACACCGCCACCCTGCGGGCCAAGGCCCGCAAGGACATCGAAGACGGCGCCATCACCGACAGTTACAGCGCCGACCGCGAAGCGGTGATCAAGCTGCTCAACGATGCGCTCGCCACCGAGTACGTGTGCGTGCTGCGCTACTACCGCCATTACTTCATGGCCAAGGGCATGCTCGCCGATTCGATCAAGGCCGAGTTCCTGGAACACGCACAGCAGGAACAGGCGCACGCCGGCAAGCTGGCCGAACGCATCGTGCAGCTTGGAGGCGAGCCGGATCTCAACCCGGATACGCTCACTGCGCGCTCGCATGCCGAGTACAAGGAAGGCAGCGACCTGCGCGACATGGTCCGCGAGAACCTGATCGCCGAGCGCATCGCGATCGACAGCTACCGCGAGATGATCAACTTCGTGGGCGACAGGGACACCACGACCAAGCGCATCCTCGAAGAGATCCTGGCGCAGGAAGAAGAACACGCCGACGAATTCGCCGACCTGCTGGACGGCTGGATCGGGGAGTAATGTTGGACGGCAGTGCCGGCCCGTGGCCGGCACTGCCAGACCCTGCGCACCGCATGATCAGCGCAGGATCCGGAACCGCACCTGCGTCCAGGCACCGTCAGCAGCGAGCGCGGTCAACGTGTGCTCACCCACCTCATCAAAATCGCGCTGGAACAGTCGCGCCCCTTCGGTGCGGGCAATCCAGCGGTCATCCAGCAACCAATCCACCGTTGATTCGTTGCCCAGTGCACGCAGCTGCAGGCGCACGCCGTGCTCGGCATTCGGTGCGCGTGCGAGGGTGGCGCGGTCGTTGAGCCCCTCGATATGCAGGGTGCCGCCACTCTCGCGGCCGTCGGCGCTGCAGTCCGGGGACAACGCAGGCAACTGCGAGGCCTGGCGCTGGGCCTGTGGCAACCACGGCGACAACAGCGCTGGCCAGCGCGCGATCTCACGCGGCTCCGCCGCATGCGGCCGGCTGCACTCCGGCGACAGCCGCAGCCCCGTGCGCGCATCCACCTGGAAACGCTGCAGCCCCGGCTGCCACAGCCGCGCCTCGCGTTCGGCGAAGGTCGGCGGCACTACCCCGTCCAGCACGAAGGCCGGCATCCGGCGTTGGCACAGGGGCGCTGCGGTCTGCTCTACCAAGCCGCCGGTCGGCCAGCAGATCTCGGCCTGCGCCACGCTCGCCGGCATCGGCGCCGCACTGGCATCGCCGGCCTGGCGCGGCAGACTGTCGATCACTTCGAACATCAGCGGCAGGGCGGTCACCGCACCGTATTGGCCGGGCAGCGGCGTGCCATCCGGGCGCCCCACCCACACGCCTACCGTGTAATGGCGCGTCGTGCCGATCGCCCAGGCATCGCGGTAGCCGTAACTGGTGCCGGTCTTCCAGGCCACACGTGGGCGGCCGGTGACATCCAAGGTGCCGGTGCCGTAGCCCGGGCGTGGATTGGACTCGAGTACCTCGCGGGTGATCCACGCCGCACCGGGGGACATCAGACGCCGCTCGATCACCGCATCCTCGGCGGTGTAACGCACCCGCCCGGCGATGCCGTTACGGTTGAACGCGGCGAAGGTGCCGACCAGATCCTCCAGCCGCGCACCGGTGCCGCCGAGAATCAGCGAGAGATTGGGCGCACTGCCATGCGGAAAGCGCAGGTTGATGCCGGCATGCGACAGGCGTGCGGCGAAACGCGCCGAGCCGACCCGATCCAGCAGGTCCACCGCCGGCACGTTGAGCGACAACCGCAGGGCCGTGGCGGCACTGACCGGCCCATTGAATGCCGCATCGAAGTTGCCCGGCCGGTAGCCACCGAAGCTCTGCGGCGCATCCACCATCAGGCTTTCCGAATGGATCAGGCCATCATCCAGCGCCATGCCATACAGGAACGGCTTGAGCGTGGAACCCGGTGAGCGCCACGCCTGCACCATGTCCACATGGCCGAGCCGCTGCTTGTCGCCGAACGCCACCGAACCGACGTAGGCGCGTGCCTCCAGCGTGCGGTTGTCCACCACCAGCAATGCCGCCGAGGTGCGCTCGGGCAGCTGCGAAAAGTAGGACGACACACGCTCTTCCAGCGTGCGCTGCAGGCCGATATCCAGCGTGCTTTCGATCCGCGCCGCCCGCGGCTGTGCCGAGCGCAGCCGCTGGGCGAGCAGCGCCGCATGCAGCGGGGGCTGCAGCGCGCGGGTGACCACCGGCTCGATGCGCGCATCGTCGACCTCCTCGCGTGACCACACACCGAGTGACACCATCCGCTCGAGCACCTTGTCGCGCGCCCGCTGTGCCGCCTCCGGGTGGCGATCCGGGCGCAACCGGCTGGGCGACTGCGGCAGCACCGCCAGCAACGCCGCCTCGGCATGCGACAACTGCGAGGCCGGCTTGCCCAGATAGGCCCAGCTCGCCGCCTCCACGCCTTCGATGGTGCCGCCATAGGGCGCGCGTTCCAGATACAGCGCCAGGATCTGCGCCTTGCTCAGGTGCAGTTCCAGCTGCACCGCGCGCAGCAGCTGCTTGGCTTTGCCCCACGGCGTGCGCGTATGCGGATCGAGGATCCGCGCCACCTGCATGGTCAGCGTTGAACCGCCGGAGACGATCCGCTGCGCGAACAGCCATTGCTTGCCGGCGCGCAGCAGGCCCCACGGGTTGATGCCGGGATGCCGCCAGAACCAGCGGTCTTCGTAGTTCAGCAGGGCCTGCAGATACAGCGGCGAGACGCTGTCGGCCGAGGCCGGGTAGCGCCACACCCCGTCGGCATCGGCGAAGGCGCGCAGTGGCGTGCCATCGCGCGCCACCACCAGGGTGCTGGTGTCGCGCTGCCTGGGCAGCGGTGGCGGGAACGCGAGGTCCAGCGCCAGCAGCAACGCGAGCACCGCGGCCGTGCCCCATCGCAGGTACGGCAGCACGCCGCGCAGCACCGACGCCCACCACCGCTTGGAGAAAAGAGACGTCATGTCGATTCAGCAGCAAGGCAGGCGGGCCGTCACCGGGACGGCCCGCCCTGCGATCAGGGCTGCACCACGGTCAGCGACGCCGGGAGGCTGCGCCCCACCCCGCGCAGGTCGGGACGGTACATGTCCTCCACCAGCGGCGGCGGCACGCGATACGTACCCGGCGTGACCGCACGCACCAGATAGAACACCTTGGCAGTGCTGCCACGCGAGAGTTTCAGCGCGGCCACGTAGCGGTCGTCGCGGAACTCCTCGTGCTTGATGTTGGCCGCATCGCCACGATCGTTGACGCTCAACCCGTCGACCACCACATCGGCCCACTGCTTGGCATCGCCGAGGTTGAAGTTCTCGATCTCCAGCCCGGCCGGCAGCAGATCGGTCAGCAGCGCATCGGGCATGTCCACGTTCGGGGTGACGCTGACCCGCACGATCAGGGCCTCGCCTTCCTTCAGCGGACGCGGCGTCCACGGCTTGCCATCAGTGGTGTACCAGCTGCGCTCCACGCCGAGCGTTCGGCTGTCCGGTTCCGGCGGGTTGCGCGGAATGCCGGCCACTTCCAGGCTGGCGAACATCGGCGGCTCCCCCTGCGGGGTGAAGCGCACACCCTTGGCCAGCGCGGCGTAGTCGAAGCTGCGGCCGAACATGCGCCGTGCCGGGATGCTCTCGCTCTCGCCACCCACCACCAGTTCGCCGGAGACCAGTTTCTTCTGGTTGGCCGACAACGCCTTGCCCATGCGGGCCAGCGCCACCTGCTCCTGGGTGCTCAGCCACATCCAGCCACTGTTGCGGCGGGCATCCAGCGCGCGGCCGAGATCGACCGCGCGTGCATCGTAGGCGGGCTTGGACAACTTGCGCTCGTGCAGCAGCGCGATCATCAGCGCGTCGTCGCGCACCGCGCTGCCGTAATCGCCGAAGTACGCCGGCCGGTCACTGCCTGTCTTGGCGAAGCCGGCGGCAATGGCCGCATCGCCGCGCTTGTGATCGCCCTGCAGGGACAGTGCGATGCCCAGGTGCACCAGCGACAGGCCGGTCAGCGACTTGCTGCGCTCGTTGTCGTACAGCGCACGCAGGGTACCCAGTGGCGCGCGGTTGACGCGCGCCAGCACGTAGCCCGAATAGGCCTGGTTGGCGAACTTCAGGTTCTCGCGGCGGTCCTCGCCATAGAACTGGTTGCCGCCGGAGAGCAGATCTTCGCTCAGACGGTTCAGCGCCTTCTGCAGCACGTTGTCCGGTACCGCGAAGCCGGCGTCCTTGGCGTCGAGCAGGAACTCGGCGATGTACGGCGTCAGCCACGGATTGATGTAGCCGTCGTCGCCCCACATCGAGAAGTTGCCGTTGGCCACCTGCATCGAGGCCAGGCGGCCGAAGGCACCTTCCATGCGCTCGCGGCGGGTCTTGGCATCCAGCCCGTCCGCACCGAGCATGGCCGAGGTCGCCTCATCCAGCATCAGCGCGGCGTAGCCCTTGCTGGTGGTCTGCTCGGCGCAGCCATACGGATAGTTGAGTGCACCGTTCAAGGCACTGGCGAACGGAATCGGCGGCAGCGCGCTGACCAGCATGCGTGCGGTCACCGAGTCGTTCATCAGGCCATCGGCCAGGCCGGCTTCCATCGTGACGGCGGCCAGCGGATCCAGCGTGCGGGTCTGCGCGCGCAGCACCTGCGGCCACGCCGCGCGCACCGGCAGGTCATAGCGGCGATCAACCTTGAAGCCGTTGCCATCCACGCGCACGCGCACCTTGGCCACGGTATAGCCCTCGCGCGCGGTCAGCGGGAAGCTCAGCGTGCTCTTCGCATCGGCGTTGAGCTTGAGCGTGCGGCTGGATTCGCCCAGGGTCAGCGGGCCGATGCCATCCACCTGCACCTTGAACTCGCCCGGCGTGCCGGTGAAGTTCTGCACGTCCAGGGTGACTGTACTGGTATCCCCGGGCGCCATCACGCGCGGCATGCTGGCTTCGGCCAGGATCGGCGCGCGCACCACGGTTTCCACGTCGCGCTTGCCGTACTGGTCGTCGGCATAGACCAATGCCGACACGCGCAGCGTGCCGTTGAAATCCGGCACCTTCAGCGCGATCCGCGCGATGCCCTTGGCATCGAGCTTCACCGGGCCGGAGAACAGGTCCACCGTCTGCACCCGCGCGGTCGGGCGCTTGGCCTGCGGCATCGCCGCCAGCGCCATGTCGCCACCGAACTTCAGCTTGCCGCTGCTGCCGTCGAAGCTCTCGATCACGCGGCTGTAGATGTCATACGCATCCACACCCAGGCGACGCTGCGCGAAGAAGTGCGCGGCGGCATCGGGCACCGGGAAGCGGGTGATGTTGAGGATGCCCACATCCACGGCCGAGACGGTCACATGCGCGACCTTGCCGGCCAGCTGCGGGGCACTCACGGTGACCGGCAGCGTCTGCTCCGGGCGCATCTGCTTGGGGGCCACCAGGCCGACGGCGATCTGCCGCGCCTTGCGGTCCATCGGCACATGCACCACGCCGACCGCACGGGCCGGGGTGATCTTGCTCGGGGCACTGCCGCCACGGAACACCAGCGCGGTGATGTAGACGTCGTGACGTTCCCATTCGGCGGTGACCGGAATGTCGTAGGTGCTGCCCGGCTTGGCGTCGATATCCTGGACGTAGAGCATCTTGTCGCTCTCGACCATCAGCACACCCTTGCCGGCATGCGGCGGGGTCACGGTGACGCGCACCGTGTCGCCGGCCTTGTAGCCGGTCTTGTCCAATGCCAGCTTGACCTTGTCCGGGCGCGCATCCAGGCCGCGGTTGTCGTCGTTCCAGCTCCAGCCAGCATTGAAGGGATAGCGGCTGGTCAGCCCGGTGGCCGGATCGAACACGTCCAGCCGGTACTCGCCCCACTCCACCGGGAAATCAACGCCGACCGCCGCACTGCCGGCATCGACGGTGCGGGTGTCCTTGTTCTCGAAGCGGCGGGTGAAGTCGTAATCCCAGCGGTTGTCGTTGAAGGTCCAGTGGTAATCGCGCAGCTCGCGCACCAGCGTGACCTTCAGGCCCTTGGCCGGCTGCGGCTTGCCCGCCGCGTCCACGCGCATCAGTTCGAAGCGCGCGTTG
Organism: Stenotrophomonas sp. Steno-Z10-BAI; assembly: GCF_056393115.1. Taxonomy (NCBI): domain Bacteria; kingdom Pseudomonadati; phylum Pseudomonadota; class Gammaproteobacteria; order Lysobacterales; family Lysobacteraceae; genus Stenotrophomonas; species Stenotrophomonas sp. Steno-Z10-BAI. The sequence continues at coordinate 487,302 of NZ_JBWJOZ010000001.1, forward strand.
CTGTTGGCATCCGCGCCGTCCTTGGGATCGAACAGCGGGCGCACACCGACCAGCGCCGCGGCCGGCCACATCACCCGCTTCAGCGTGCGGGTCACGGTGCGGCCACCGGTTTCATACACGCTGCCGGAGAGCACCACGGCGATCGGTGCGGTTGGCTTGACCTCGGCCGGCAGCTCCACGTCCTGGCGAAGTTTGCCGTCGGCCGGGAACTCGGTATCGATGACGTCGCGCGCCTCGCGCGGCAGCGCGGTGGTCGGGTCGCCGAAGAAGTAGCCCGGCAGCGACTCGACCGGCGACTGCTCAGCCGCTACGGCCAATCGCGCGGTGAAGCGGTTGCCGTCCGCCGGCGCACCGTACAGATACGCCGCATCGGCCTGCAGCTTGAGCGGCTCGCCCGGCTTGAGCGTCTTCTGCGCGCTGTCCAGGTCCAGCTTCATGCGCTCGGGCAGGAACTCCTCGATGCGCAGGGTCATGCCCTGGATCGCTTCTTTGCTGGCCGGGTTGGTGCGGAACTCCACCTGCCAGCGCCCGGTCGGGGCCTCGGCCGGGATCAGTTGCTCGAAGCTGAAGTAGCCCTGCTCGCCGGGGGTCAGGCGGGTCTCGCGGAAGGTCTTGCCGTCCGGCTGCTTCAGGCGCAGGAAGACGGGCTGTGGCTTCACCGGCTTGCCGTCGTTGTCGCGCAGCAGGGCCGAGATGCGCACGGTCTCGCCGGGGCGGTACAGGTCGCGACCCGACCAGGTGAACACGTCGAACCAGGCGTTGTCGCGGCCGGCCACGGCGAACTCGCTCAGGTCCAGCGCGGGCTGGTTGAACGGCAGCATCGAGGTATCGCCGCCACTGCTGGCGATCAGCACATGGCTGGCATCGAGGGTGTAATTGAGCAGCGCATTGCCGTTGCCGTCGGTCGCCCCCTTGAGCACCACCTCACCCTTGCCATCCAGGATGCGCAGCTCGATCTTCTTCAGCGACGCCCCGCTCTGCAGCGAGGCGGTGTGCACGAACAGCGTGTCCTTGTAGGCACGCGTATGCAGGCCGATGTCGCTGACGGTGAAGAAGGCAGTGTCGTACTCGCCTTCGAACGAGCCGCTGCGTTTCATCACCGCGAAATACAGACCGGGCTGCTGCAGCTCCTTGATGTCCTGCGTGGGCAGGTAGGTGAGCACGCGCTCGTTCTGCTTGCCGCCGATCACGAAGCGGTTGACGTACACCGGCTCGGCCAGCTGCGACATCGGCGTCTTGTCGCCGTACTCGCTCTCCAGCTCCCAGCTGCCGCGGCGGCCACCGCGCTGGTACTGGCTGAAGAAGGCAGGCAGTTCCTTCTCGCGCACGCGCAGGAACTCCACGTCCACCTCCGGCACGTTGACCGACACCACCGGCAGGCCACGGCTGTCCTTGGCCGGCAGCACGCTGCCCTGGGAGGCGAACCCGGCCACCGGCTTGAGCTCGCCGGTGAAGACCTTCTGGCGCAGCTCCTTGCCGATCCGGCTGCCATCGGCGGCGAGCAGGTCGGGCGAGACGATCAGCGAATATTCCTTGGCCGCCTCCACGAACGGATAGCGCAGGGTCTTGCCGTCATCGGACAGCGACCAGCTGCTGTCCTCGGTGCCGACCTTCTCGGCAAAGCGGACCAGCGCGTCGAAATCCTGGGTGCCGACCAGCGGGCGCGAGAACTCCAGCGCCAGCGACAGGCCATCGCTCTTCTGATCCGGGTAGGCCCGGACCAGGGTGAACTCGGTGACGGCCTCGGCCTTGGCCGCGATCGGTGCGCCGGATGGGGCGGGCAGCTGGCCGCTGTCGTTGCGCTTGCAGCCCCCGACGCCGATGGCCAGGCCGGCGACCAGCGCCAGGCCCGCGATTCCCTTCCAGCTCCACTGCCCGAACCGACTGCGGCTAGCCATGACGTCACTCCTTGAACAAGGCGGCCAGTATACGGGCCGTCCCCGCTCGTTCGCGGGCGACCCCGGGCGATCCGGGCGTCATGGGTGGCCGGCAGGGCCACCGCCAAGGACAGCCGACCAACGGTCGGCTCTACCCGGCGACGTAGAGGTCCACGTACTCATGCACCGGCATCGCTTCCAGCGCGACCGGGTCCAGCGAGGCCTCGAGGATCCGGCGCTGCTGCACGGTCGGGAACACCCCGGCCAGGTGACGGCGGAACTTGTCCTCCAGCAGCGGGATGCCCTCGGCCCGGCGCCGGGCGTGGCCCAGCGGGTACTCCACCACGGCCTCCATCGTGCTGCCATCGGCGAAGGTCACGTGCAGTGCGTTGGCGATGCTGCGCTTGTCCGGGTCCAGGTAGTCGGCCGTGAACTGCGGCGCTTCCACGCAGGTGATCTTCGCCCGCAGCGGATCGATGCGCGGATCGGCCGCCACGTCATCCTCGTAGTCCTCGGCAACCAGCCGGCCGAAGATCAGGCCGATCGCCACCATGTACTGCACGCAGTGGTCACGGTCGGCCGGGTTATGCAGCGGACCGGGTTTGTCGATGATGCGCAGGCAGGCCTGCTGGGTGCGCAGGGTGATCTGCGCGATGTCTTCGCTGCGTCTGCCGCTGGCGCGCATCTGCGCATGCACCTGCATCGCCGCTTCGACCGCGGTCTGGCCATGGAACTCGGCCGGATAGCTGATCTTGAACAGCACGTTCTCCATCACGTAGCTGCCGTACGGCCGCTGGAAGCGGAACGGCTGCCCGCCGAAGGAGACATCGTAGAAGCCCCAGGTCGGCGCGGTCAGCGCGCTGGGGTAACCCATCTCGCCGGCCGCGGCCATCAGCGACAGGCGCACCGCACGGCTGGTGGCATCGCCCGCTGCCCAGCTCTTGCGCGAGCCGGTGTTGGGTGCGTGCCGGTAAGTACGCAGTGACTGGCCGTCCACCCAGGCCAGCGAAAGCGCGTTGAGCATGCGCTCGCGGTCCAGCCCGAGCATGTGCGACACCACCGCGGTGGAGGCGACCTTGACCAGCACCACGTGGTCCAATCCAACCCGGTTGAACGCATTCTCCAGCGCCAGGCAGCCCTGGATTTCATGCGCCTTGACCATCGCCTCCAGCACATCGCGCATGGTCAGCGGTGCCCGCCGCAGCGCCTCGGCATTGCGGCTGAGCCAATCGGCGGTGGCGAGGATGCCACCGAGGTTATCGGACGGATGCCCCCACTCCGCCGCCAGCCAGGTGTCGTTGAAATCCAGCCAGCGGATCATCGCGCCGATGTTGAACGCGCCCTGCACCGGATCAAGCTCGAACCGGGTGCCGGGCACCCGCGCGCCGTTGATCACCTGCATGCCGGGCACCAGCGGCCCGAGCAGCTTGCTGCAGGCCGGGAACGAAAGCGCCGCCAACCCGCAGCCCAGCGTATCGATCAGGCAGTGCCGCGCGGTGGTGTACGCCAGCGGCGAGCTGACCTGGTAATCGCGGACGTAATCGACGATGTCGGTCAGGACCGTGTCCCATGCGGGGCGCTGGTTGCTGTGGCTGTCATGACCGGACATTGCGATTCTCCTGTTGGGACTTACACAGTGGTGGCAGGCACCCGTACCGCACCGTCCATCAATACGCGGGCACTGCGGCTCATGATGGCCTTGGTGACCGTCCACTGACCGTCAACGAGCGCCGCCTGCGCGCCCACCCGCAACGTGCCGGAGGGATGGCCGAAGCTCACCGATTCACGCTCGCCCCCCCCGGCGGCCAGGTTCACCAGCGTGCCCGGGATCGCCGCCGCGGTACCGATGGCGACCGCGGCGGTGCCCATCATCGCGTGGTGCAGCTTGCCCATGGACAGCGCGCGCGCATGCAGATCGATCTCGCCGGCGACGATCTGCCTGCCACTGGAGGACACATAGTCCTGCGCGGGGGCGACGAAGGCGACCTTGGGCGTGTGCTGGCGGGTCGCGGCCTGTTCAATGGTCTCGATCAGCCCCATGCGCACCGCGCCATGCGCGCGGATCGCTTCGAAACGCGCCAGGGCCGCCTTGTCCTCATTGATCGCCGGCTGCAGTTCGGTGCCGGTGTAACCCAGATCCGCGGCATTGAGGAAGATGGTCGGAATGCCGGCGGTGATCATCGTGACCTGGAAGCTGCCCACGCCGGGCACGTCGAGCGTGTCGACCAGGTTGCCGGTCGGGAACATCGCCCCGCCCTCGCCATCATCGGAGGGATCCAGGAACTCCAGCTGGATCTCCGCGGCCGGGAAGGTCACGCCATCCAGTTCAAAATCGCCGTCCTCCTGCACCTGGCCCTCCACGATCGGCACGTGCGCCAGGATGGTCTTGCCGATGTTGGCCTGCCAGATCCGCACGGTGCACAGGCCGTTGTGCGGAATCCGCGCCGGATCCATCAATCCGTTGCTGATCGCGAACGGTCCGACCGCGGTGCTGAGGTTGCCGCAGTTGCCGCTCCAGTCGACGAACGCCGTCTCGATCGCCACCTGGCCGTACAGATAATCCACGTCGTGGTCCGGCACCGACGGCGCGGAGATGATCACGCACTTGCTGGTGCTGGAGGTCGCGCCGCCCATGCCATCGGTGTGCTTGGCATACGGATCAGGCGAGCCGATCACGCGCATCAGCAGCGCATCGCGCGCCGGGCCAGGCACCTGCGCGGCGGCAGGCAGATCGGTCAGCTTGAAGAACACCCCCTTGCTGGTACCACCACGCAGGTAGGTGGCCGGAATGCGGAGCTGGGGAAGAAACGCCATATCGAAGTCCTGATGGAACGACGGCCCGTTGCCGGGCCGTCGTGATGCGGGTGGGATCAGGCGACCTGCGCCGATTCCAGGAAGTCCTGGGCGAACCGCTGCAGCACGCCACCGGCCTCGTAGATCGAGACCTCTTCGGCGGTATCCAGCCGGCAGGTGACCGGCACCCGCAGCTGTTCACCATTGCGGCGATGGATGACCAGGGTCAGCTCGGCACGCGGCACACGCTCGCCGAGCACGTCGAAGGTTTCGGTGCCATCGATGCCCAGGGTCTTGCGGTTGACACCTTCCTTGAACTCCAGTGGCAGCACGCCCATGCCGATCAGATTGGTGCGATGGATGCGCTCGAAGCCTTCGGCGGCAATGGCTTCCACGCCGGCCAGGCGCACGCCCTTGGCGGCCCAGTCACGCGAGCTGCCCTGGCCGTAGTCGGCACCGGCGATGATGATCAGCGGCTGCTTGCGGCCCATGTAGGTTTCGATCGCTTCCCACATGCGGGTGACCTGGCCTTCCGGCTCCACGCGCGCCAGCGAGCCCTGCGTGACCTGGCCATCGACCACGGCCATTTCATTGATCAGCTTCGGGTTGGCAAACGTCGCGCGCTGCGCGGTGAGGTGGTCGCCACGATGGGTCGCGTAGGAATTGAAGTCTTCCTCGGGCAGGCCCATCTTGGCCAGGTACTCACCGGCCGCGCTGCTGGCCATGATCGCATTCGACGGCGACAGGTGATCGGTGGTGATGTTGTCGCCGAGCACGGCCAGCGGGCGCATGCCGGTCAGGCTGCGGGCACCGGCCAGCGCGCCTTCCCAGTACGGCGGGCGGCGGATGTAGGTGCTCTGCGGGCGCCAATCGTACAGCGGGCTGATCGGGGCGCCGTGCTCCACCTTGAAGGTGAACATCGGGTCGTAGACCTTGCGGAACTGTTCCGGCTTGACGCACGCCTTGACCACCGCGTCGATCTCGGCATCGCTCGGCCACAGATCCTTCAGCGTGATCGGGTTGCCGTCGGCGTCATGGCCGAGCGCATCCTTTTCGATATCGAAGCGCACCGTGCCGGCGATCGCATAGGCCACCACCAGCGGCGGCGAGGCCAGGAAGGCCTGCTTGGCGTACGGGTGGATGCGGCCGTCGAAGTTGCGGTTGCCCGAGAGCACGGCGGTGGCATACAGATCGCGATCGATCACTTCCTGCTGGATCTTCGGGTCCAGCGCGCCGCTCATCCCGTTACAGGTGGTGCAGGCAAACGCCACGATGCCAAAGCCCATCTGCTCCAGTTCGGTCAGCAGCCCGGCTTCTTCCAGATACAGCTGCACCGCCTTGGAACCGGGCGCCAGCGAGCTCTTCACCCACGGCTTGCGGGTCAGGCCGGCGCGGTTGGCGTTGCGCGCCAGCAATGCCGCGGAGATCACATTGCGCGGGTTGCTGGTGTTGGTGCAGCTGGTGATCGCGGCGATGATCACCGCGCCATCGGGCATCAGGCCATCGGCCTGTTCGAGCTTGCCCGAGGCCAGCTTGCCTTCATCGGCGATGCCGCGCGCCGCCAGATCGGTGGTCGCCACGCGCTTGTGCGGGTTGGACGGGCCGGCCATGTTGCGCACCACGGTGGACAGGTCGAACTGCAGCACGCGCTCGTACTGCGCGGTGACCAGATCGTCGGCCCACAGGCCGGTGGCCTTGGCGTAGGTTTCCACCAGCGCGACCTGCGCATCCTCGCGGCCGGTCAGGCGCAGGTAGTCCAGGGTCTGCTGGTCGATGTAGAACATCGCCGCGGTGGCGCCAAACTCCGGCGTCATGTTGGAAATGGTGGCGCGGTCACCGATGGTCAGCGCATTGGCACCCTCCCCGTAGAACTCGATCCACGCGCCGACCACGCGCTCCTTGCGCAGGAACTCGGTCAGCGCCAGCACCACGTCCGTGCAGGTGATGCCGGGCTGCGGGCGGCCGGTCAGCTCCACGCCGATGATGTCGGGCAGGCGCATCCAGGAGGCGCGGCCGAGCATCACGCTCTCCGCTTCCAGGCCACCCACGCCGATCGCGATCACGCCCAGCGCGTCCACATGCGGGGTATGGCTGTCGGTCCCCACGCAGGTATCCGGGAAGGCCACCCCATCGCGCACCTGCACGACCGGCGACATCTTCTCCAGGTTGATCTGGTGCATGATCCCGTTGCCCGGCGGAATCACGTCGACGTTCTTGAAGGCCTTCTTGGTCCAGTTGATGAAATGGAACCGGTCTTCATTGCGGCGGTCCTCGACGGCGCGGTTCTTCTCGAACGCGGCCTTGTCAAAGCCCGGGAATTCCACCGCCAGCGAGTGATCCACGATCAGCTGGGTCGGCACCACTGGATTGATCTGGGCCGGGTCACCGCCGGCATCGGCGATGGCATCACGCAGGCCAGCCAGATCGACCAGGGCGGTCTGGCCGAGAATGTCATGGCACACCACGCGGGCCGGGAACCACGGGAAATCCAGGTCCTGGCGGCGCTCGATCAGCTGGCGCAGCGAGGGCTCCAGCGTGGCCGGATCGCAGCGGCGCACCAGGTTTTCGGCCAGCACGCGCGAGGTATACGGCAGCGTGGCATAGGCACCGGGCTGGAGCGCGTCGATCGCGGCACGGGTATCGAAATAGTCCAGCGCGGTGCCGGGGAGATTCTTGCGGTACTGAGTATTCATGGCTGGCGATAGCTGCTTGTTGGCGGGCCGGGGCGTCGTGACACCGGCGAAGAAGGAGTAGCGACGCCGCAACGGAGCAGACCGGCATCGCGCCGGCCTGCTCCGCAATGCACCCGCGAACGGGTGCGGTACGTCTGTCTTACTTGCGCTGGTCGATCGGCACGAAGGCCTGGTCTTCCGGGCCGGTGTAGTTCGCGCTCGGGCGGATGATCTTGCCATCGATGCGCTGCTCGATGATGTGCGCGCTCCAACCGGAGGTGCGGGCGATCACGAACAACGGGGTGAACATCGCCGTCGGCACGCCCATCATGTGGTAGCTGACCGCGCTGAACCAATCCAGGTTCGGGAACATCTTCTTGATGTCCCACATCACCGACTCCAGACGCTCGGCGATGTCGTACATCTTGACGTTCTGCTGCTCGGCGGACAGGTCGCGCGCCACGTCCTTGATGATGCTGTTGCGCGGATCGCTGACGGTGTACACCGGGTGGCCGAAACCGATCACGACTTCCTTGCGCTCCACGCGGGCCTTGATGTCGGCCTCGGCATCGTCCGGACTGTCGTAGCGCTTCTGCACTTCGAAGGCCACTTCATTGGCGCCGCCGTGCTTGGGACCGCGCAGGGCGCCGATGCCGCCGGTGATCGCGCTGTACATGTCGCTGCCGGTACCGGCGATGACGCGGCAGGCGAAGGTCGAGGCGTTGAACTCGTGCTCGGCGTACAGGATCAGCGAGGTGTGCATCGCCTTGACCCACGAATCCTGCGGCTTCTCACCGTGCAGCAGGTGCAGGAAGTGGCCACCGATGGAGTCGTCGTCGGTCTCCACGTCGATCGCGCGGCCGTTGTGGCTCCAGTGATACCAGTACAGCAGCATCGAGCCCAGGCAGGCCATCAGCTTGTCGGCGATGTCGCGCGCGCCCGGATGATTGTGGTCGTCCTTCTCCGGCGACACGCAGCCGAGCACGGATACGCCGGTGCGCATCACGTCCATCGGGTGCGCCGACGGCGGCAGTTCTTCCAGCGCGGCCTTGACCGCGGCCGGGATGCCACGCAGCGACTTCAGCTTGGTCTTGTAGGCCACCAGCTCGGCGCGGGTCGGCAGCTTGCCGTGGACCAGCAGATGCGCGATTTCCTCGAACTCGCTGGTGTTGGCCAGATCGGCGATGTCATACCCGCGGTAGTGCAGGTCGTTGCCGCTGCGGCCGACGGTGCACAGCGCGGTGTTGCCGGCAGCGGTGCCCGACAGGGCGACGGATTTCTTCGGCTTGAAGCCGGGGGCGGTAGTGGTGTCGCTCATGATCCCTCCAGAAAACAGTGTGCGGTCTTACTTCTTGGCGGCGAACAACGCATCGAGCTGCTGCTCGAAGGCGTGGTAACCGATACGGTCGTACAGCTCTTCGCGCGTCTGCATCGCCTCCACCACATTACGCTGGTGGCCCTCGCGGCGGATGGTCTCATACACGTTCTCTGCCGCCTTGTTGGCCGCGCGGAACGCCGACAGCGGGAACAGCTGGATGGCGACGCCGGCCGAGGCCAGTTCATCGCGGCTGAACAGCGGGGTGGCGCCGAACTCGGTGATGTTGGCCAGCACCGGCACCTTCACCGCATCGACAAAGCGGCGGTAGGTCTCCAGATCGTAGGCGGCCTCGGCGAAGATGCCATCGGCACCGGCCTCGACGCAGGCGATGGCCCGTTCGATCGCCGCATCCACGCCATCGACCTGGATGGCATCGGTGCGCGCGATCAGGAAGAAGTCCGGATCGGTCTTGGCATCGGCGGCGGCCTTGACCCGGTCCACCATCTCACCCTGAGACACGATCTCCTTGCCCGGACGATGACCGCAGCGCTTGGCGCCGACCTGATCCTCGATGTGGCAGGCGGCCGCGCCGGCCTTGATCAGCGACTTGACCGTACGCGCGATATTGAACGCGCTCGGGCCGAACCCGGTGTCGATATCCACCATCAGCGGCAGGTCGCACACATCGGTGATGCGGCGCACATCGATCAGCACGTCTTCCAGCGTGTTGATGCCCAGGTCCGGCAGGCCCAGCGAGCCGGCCGCGACGCCGCCGCCGGAGAGGTAGATCGCCCGGTAGCCGGCGCGCTTGGCCAGCAGCGCGTGGTTGGCGTTGATCGCGCCGATCACCTGCAACGGCGATTCGGCGGCCAGTGCGGCGCGGAAACGGGCGCCAGCGGAGGAAACAGGGGTGCTCATGCGGCATTCCATCGTGGTTGACCTGTCGATAAGCGCAAGGGCCGTGCCAGGTGGCAAGTGTCTGATTTCATTGAGGCAGCGCGATGACCACAGTGTTTCACCTTGAACCATTGAAACATCTGTAACATGGATGGAACTGAAACATCGAAACACACCCATGTCCATCAGCCTGCCCCGCTCCCGCCTGTCCGATCCGGATGCCGGCCCACTGCCCGTGATCTGGACGGTCAGCGTGTCACGTCTGACCGGCCTGCTCGGCGATGTGATCCCGGAATTCGACCGCCGCGCCCGCATCGTGCCGATCAATCTCGGCTTCGAGGAGGCGGTGGATGTGATCGGCCAACGCCTGCGGCGCGAACACTGCGACGTGGTCATCGCCGGCGGCTCCAATGCCGCCTACCTGCGCAGCCGGCTGGAGGTACCGCTGGTGCCTATCCAGGCCAACGGCTTCGACCTGATGGAAGCGCTGGCACGGGCACGCCGGATCGCCCCGCGGATCGGTCTGGTCACCCATGCCACCGATGTGCCGACCTTCGGCAGCTTCCAGCACAGCTTCGGGCTGGACATCGAGCACCGCCGCTTCGTGACCCGTGAGGATGCGCGCGACTGCATCGCCGATCTGCGTGCCAACGGGATCGAGGTGATCGTCGGCACCGGCATGGCGATCGACCATGCCGAGCAGGTCGGCCTGCCCGGGGTGCTGCTGTACTCGGCGGACTCGGTGCGGCAAGCGTTCGAACATGCCTTGGAGCTGACCCAGACCCTGGCCCGTTCCGGGGCATCGTCACTGCGGCGGCGGGCACCTGCCAAGCGCCGGGAGGCGGACCACGCCCTGCTCGGCGACAGCACGCCGATGCAGCAGGTGCGCGAGCACATTGCGCTGTACGCCCCGTACGACAGCACCGTGCTGGTGACCGGCGCGACCGGCACCGGCAAGGAGCTGGTGGCGCGGCAACTGCATAGCGCCAGTGGCCGCCGGGGTCGTTTCGTCGCGCTGAACTGCGGGGCGATCAGCGAGTCACTGCTGGAAGCCGAGCTGTTCGGTTACACCGAAGGCGCGTTCACCGGCGCACGTCGTGGCGGCCGTGTCGGTCTGGTGGAAGCGGCCGAGGGCGGCACCCTGTTCCTCGATGAAATCGGCGAACTGCCGCTGCCGCTCCAGACCCGGCTGCTGCGAGTCCTGGAAGAGCGCGAAGTGCTGCGCGTGGGCGCCACCGAGCCGACGCCGGTGGACGTACGCGTGGTCGCTGCCACGCTGCAGACGCTGGAATCGCTGGTGGACACACAACGCTTCCGCCGCGATCTGTACTACCGTCTGGCCGCGCTGCGCATCGCGCTGCCCACGCTGGACGAACGGCGCGAGGATGTCCCCGTGCTGGTGAGCCACTTCTTCCGGCAGCTCGCCGGCATGGACGCACCCTTGTCCGCCGAGGCGATGGCGCGACTGCGCGACTACGCATGGCCGGGCAATGTGCGCGAACTGCGCAACATGGTCGACCGCCTGCGCATCCACTGGCAGCAGCAGCCGGGCACGTTGTCGCTGCCGCAGATGCTGCAGTGGTTGCCGGAGCTGCATGCGGTGCAGCGCCCAGGGGGGCTGCCAGGCCCCGGCGGCCCGGCAGCGCTCACCGCTGCCTCGCCGGCGCGACCGGATGCGGCCGCGCTGCAGCAGTTGCTGGCCGACTGCGGCGGCAACCGCGAGCAGGCCTGCGCGCAGTTGGGGGTCTCGCGGACGACGCTGTGGCGTTGGCTGCGCGAGGCAACGCCTGCCTAGATCAGGGGAACAGCATCCGCTTGCTCCACTGCCCGTCCGCGCCGATCTCATAGCACCAACGCTCATGCAGGCGGAACTGCGCGCCGTACCAGAACTCGATCCGCTGCGGCACCACGCGCAGCCCGCTCCACCCTTCCGGGCGAGGCACGTCGCGGCCGTCGAAGCTGGCTTCGGTGGCGGCCACGCGCGCATCGAATTCCTCGCGCGAGGTCAGCGTCCTGGACTGCAGCGACGCCCACGCACCGATCTGGCTCATGCGCGGCCGCGAGGCGAAATACGCATCGGCCTCGGCATCGCTGACCTGCTCCACGCGGCCTTCGATACGCACCTGGATGCCGGCCTCGCGCAGACTGCGCCACAGCAACAGCAGCGCCGCCTGCGGATTGGCCTGCAGCTCACGGCCCTTGTGACTGTCCAGGTGGGTGTAGAACACGAAGCCGCGCTCATCGAACGCCTTCAACAACACCGTCCGCGCGGAGGGCTGGCCGTTCTGGTCGGCCGTGGCGACGGTCATCGCATTGGGTTCAACTTCGCGGCTGGCCTTGGCTTCCTCGAACAGCCCGGCAAAGGTGGATAGCGCTTCGGCATACAGATCGGTCATGGCGGTTTTCTTGTCACGCGGTTTGGGTTTATTGTCGCTGCATGCCTGCACCTGCGTACATGCCCCCGACGAAAGGTTTTCCGGATGCACTGGTCGCGCAGGCGCTGGACGACGCGCTGGGCTGCGGCGCGGCGGTTCCAGTATTGGCGATCAGCGGCCTGCAGGGGAGCGGCAAATCGACGCTGGCGGCCCAGGTGGTCGCATTGGCGGCATCGCGCGGCCTGCGCGCGGCCATGCTCTCCATCGACGATGTGTACCTCACCCGTGCCCAACGCCAACGTCTGGCACGGCAGGTGCATCCGCTGCTGCTTACCCGCGGTCCGCCGGGCACCCACGACCTGGCCTTGGCCCATGCCACGCTGGATGCCGTTGCGGCCGGCGGCCCGGTCGCACTGCCCCGCTTCGACAAACTAGCCGATGAGCGCCAAGCCGAAACGGACTGGCCGCGCATCGACGGCCCGCTTGACCTGCTGGTGTTCGAAGGCTGGTTCCTCGGGACCCCGGCGCAGGACGAGACCGATCTAGACCCACCGCTCAACGCACTCGAGCGCGAGGCCGACGCGGACGGCCGCTGGCGGCGCTGGTGCAATCACGCCCTCGCCACCGACTACCCCGCGCTCTGGCAGCGCTGCGACCGGCTGTGGTTCCTGCAGCCGCCGGATTTCTCGGTGATCCCGCGCTGGCGCTGGCAGCAGGAGCAGAACCTGCAGGCGGCCCAGCCCGACCGAAGCAGCATGAGCCGCGCCCAGCTGGAGCGCTTCGTCCAATATTACGAACGGGTCAGCCGGCAGGCACTGCGTACCTTGCCCGCGTTGGCAGACACCGTCATTGCGCTGGACGAGCAGCGCCGGATCATTCCGACGCGCTGACCACGGCCACCAGAAGGTGCGCGGGGATCAACCGACCAGGAAGGTCACCCGCAGGTTCACCCGCCACTCGGTGATGTTGCCCTCGCCATCGGTCACCACCTTGGTTTCATTGATCCAGGCGCCCTGGATGCCTTTGACCGTCTCGGACACCTTCTTCAGGCCACTGCGTACGGCGTCTTCCACGCTGGTTTTGGAGGACGCGTTGATCTCGATGATTTTGGCGACGGACATGGGGCGCTCCGGTAGCGCGCGGGACAGTCCGCGCCGGCCCACCATGGGGGCCGGCGCGTAAAGGCGATGGCACGGAGATGTTAGGATCGAGGGTAATGAACCCCGCTCCGAACCTCATCCTGATTGGCCCGATGGGCGCCGGCAAAACCTGCATCGGGCGCCGGCTGGCCGAGCGCTTCACGCTGGACTTCGTGGATGCCGACCAGGCCATCGTGGACAGCACCGGGGCCAGCATTCCGGCGATCTTCGAGCACTCCGGGGAGGCCGGCTTCCGCCAGCACGAGCGGCAGGTCCTGCACGCCCTGCTGGACGGCCACGGTCAACTGATCTCCACCGGCGGTGGCGCGGTGCTGGATCCGGACAACCGCGCGGCGATCGCCCGCCGTGGTTTCGTGGTCTACCTGCGTGTCAGCGTGCCGGCCCAGCTGGAGCGGCTGGCCCGTGACCGCGGCCGCCCATTGCTGCAGCGCCCGGACCGCGAACAGGTACTGCACGACATGGCCGCCGCCCGTGACCCGCTGTACCAGGGCTTGGCCGACCTCACCCTGGATACCGATCTTTACACGCCCGCCGAGGCCACCGCGCAGTTGGTGCTGCGCCTGGCCGCGCAGTGGCAGCGACAGGAAACACCCGAATGACCCCTTCCCCGCGCACCGTTGCCGTCAGCGGCGACACCCCCTACACCATCCACATCGGCCCGGGCCTGCTCGGCCAGGGCGAGCTGCTGGCCCGCCATGTGCGCGGCCGCCATGTGCTGCTGCTCAGCGATTCCTCGGTCGCCCCGCTGTATCTGGCCGAGGTGACATCGGCGCTGCTGGCCGTGCGCCCGGACCTGCTGATCGGTGAGCTGGTGCTGCCGGCCGGCGAGGCCTCCAAGACCCTGGCCCACTTCGGCGATGCGATCACCGCACTGGCCGCCCTCGGTGCCACCCGCGATGCCTGCGTGATGGCGCTCGGTGGCGGCGTCGCCGGCGATCTGGCCGGCTTCGCGGCCGCCTGCTGGATGCGCGGTGTGGACTGCGTGCAGTTGCCGACCTCGCTGCTGGCGATGGTCGATTCCTCGGTCGGCGGCAAGACCGCGGTGGACATCCCCGAAGGCAAGAACCTGGTCGGCGCCTTCCACCCGCCGCGCGCCGTCATCGCCGATACCGCCGCCCTGCGTACCCTGCCCCCGCGCGAGCTGCGGGCCGGCCTGGCCGAGGTGATCAAGTACGGTGCGATCCGCGACCCGCTGTTCTTCCAGTGGCTGCAGGCCGAACATGCCGCGCTGCTGGCCGGCGATGACACCGCGCTGGCCCAGGCCATCGCGCGCAGCTGCGAGCACAAGGCCGAGATCGTGGCGCGCGATCCGCTGGAAAAAGGCGAGCGCGCCCTGCTCAACCTCGGCCACACCTTCGGCCACGCGATCGAAACCGAACAAGGCTACGGCGCCCCGGGCAACGACAACCTCAACCATGGCGAAGCCGTCGCGGTCGGCATGGTCCTGGCCGCGCGCCTGTCGGCCCAGCTGGGCATGAGCGGGGACGCTGATACCGACAAGCTGCGCGACCTGCTGCTGCGCTACGAACTGCCGGTGGCCATTCCTGCCGGCCTGCAGCCCGAGGCGCTGCTGGCCCGGATGCGGCTGGACAAGAAGAACGTCGCCGGCCGGTTGCGCCTGGTGCTGTGGCGCGGGATCGGCCGGGCCGAAGTGGTCGCCGATGTCGACGAGGCCAACGTGCTGCGCGTGCTCGCCGCCGGTTGAGCCTGCGACGTTCCGCCGCACCTGCCCGTCGCTGACGGCCGCCTGCGGCGTTCACGGCTACAATCGGGGCATGCGCGTCTTCCTGCACCACCACGCCCGCGGTGCCGATCCGGCCCGCTATCTCCAGCTCACCCTGCAACCGGACCTGTTCGGTGGCTGGGAGCTACTGCTCGAGTCCGGGCCCATCGGCGGGCGCGGGCAGCTGCGCCGCGAGCAATACCTGCAGGAAGACCTGGCGCTGGCCGCGTTCGAGAAGGCACGCGATGCGCACCTGCACCGCGGCTACGAAGTGACCTATACCAGTGGCGATCCGCCGCGCTGAGCGGCCCCCACCGCCCTGCCCCCATTCGGCCCCGCGCCACCAGATCCCAAGGAAGCGTTCCGTGACCATCCCCTCCCGCCATGATCGCCTGCTGCGCGCCCTGCGCCGCGAACCGGTGGACTGCACCCCCGTCTGGCTGATGCGCCAGGCCGGCCGCTACCTGCCCGAGTACCGCGCCACCCGCGCCAAGGCCGGCAGCTTCCTGGCGATGGCCAAGAACCCGGATATCGCCTGCGAAGTCACCCTGCAGCCGCTGCGCCGCTTCGACCTTGATGCCGCCATCCTGTTCTCGGACATCCTCACCATCCCCGACGCGATGGGCCTGGAGCTGTACTTCGTCGAAGGCGAAGGCCCGAAGTTCCGCCACCCGGTCCGCGACGCGGCCGCCATCGCCAAGCTGGCCGTGCCGGACATGGAAACCGAACTGCGCTACGTGATGGACGCGGTGCGTGTGATCCGTCGCGAACTGGATGGCAGCGTGCCCCTGATCGGCTTCTCCGGCAGCCCGTGGACGTTGGCCTGCTACATGGTGGAAGGCGGCGGCAGCAAGGACTTCGCCCGCATCAAGGCGATGGCCCTGAACGAACCGGCCGCCCTGCACCAGCTGCTCTCGGTCGTCACCGACGCGGTGATCGCCTACCTTGCCGCCCAGCGCGCGGCCGGCGCCCAGGTGCTGCAGGTGTTCGACACCTGGGGCGGCGTACTCAGCCCCACCATGTACCGCGAATTCTCCCTGCGCTACCTGACCCGCATCGCGCAGGAACTCGAACGCGGTGAAGGTGCCGAACGCACCCCGCTGATCCTGTTCGGCAAAGGCACCGGCCTGCACCTCGGCGCCCTGGCCGACACCGGCGCCGACGCCCTCGGCGTTGACTGGACCCTGGACCTCGCCGACGCCGTCGCCCGCACCGGCGGCCGCGTCGCCCTGCAGGGCAACCTCGACCCCACCACCCTCTACGGCAACCCCGCCGCCATCGAACGCGCTGCCGGCCAGGTGCTCGACAGCTACGCCCAAGGCAACGGCGGCTCCCGCGAAGGCCACGTCTTCAACCTCGGCCACGGCATGTCCCCGGACATGAATCCCGAGCACGTGCAGGTCCTGGTGGAAGCCGTCCACCGCTTGAGCCGGCGCTGATCGCCGCTGGTGGATAGCCGGCCAGCGGCCGGCACTACCCGGGCATGGCCAGCGACGCACGCGTTCTGCATCCAGAACGCGTGCTTTCGTTTCCACCCTCGAGACGGACGACGCATGCCGTCAGCAGTTGATCGGCGCCGATCATTGCCGCGCGGCGCGCGGCCATCCACGCATTGCGTGGATCTACCCATCTCATTCCCGGCATCACGTCCATTCCCGGCCATCAAGACGAGCGTGTGATGGCCTGCATTTTCCGTGGCAGCCAACCAATTGTCATGGGTGTGGCACGGGTGGGTTGGCGGGACCATGAGCGCCATGGATGGCGCGACATGAGCCTCCATGGACGGATTTACGGCGTGTCCCGCCGACCCACCCGTGCCGCAGCCTCTCCGGGACACCGACCGCACCAATGCTTCGGCTTCGGCTTCGGCTTCGGCTTCGGCTTCGTCTCTTGACCACACCCTGATCCCACATCGGCGATCATATCGCCCTCGTTGACGAAGGCCCGCACCATGACGACCAGCAGCTACGCCTCGATCCGGCCCCTGTTGTGGCTCGTATCGCTGGCCATCTTCATGCAGATGCTGGACTCCACCATCGTCAACACCGCCCTGCCCGCCATGGCCCGCAGCCTCGGCGAAAGCCCCCTGCAGATGCAGTCCGTCGTCTTCAGCTACGCCCTCGCCGTCGCCACCTTCATCCCCGCCTCCGGCTGGATCGCCGACCGCTTCGGCACCCGACGCACCTTCCTGGTCGCCATCATCCTGTTCACCCTGGGCTCGCTCGCCTGCGCCCTCGCCCAGACCCTGCACCAGCTCGTCGGTGCACGCGTCCTGCAGGGCATCGGCGGTGCCATGCTGCTGCCGGTCGGCCGCCTGGCCGTCATGCGCTCGGTCTCGCGCGAAGAATTCCTGCGCGCCATGAGCTTCATCGCCATCCCCGCCCTGATCGGCCCGCTGATCGGCCCCACCCTGGGCGGCTGGCTGGTCGAAGTCGCCTCGTGGCACTGGGTGTTCCTGATCAACCTGCCGATCGGCATCATCGGCTACGTCGCGGCCATGAAAATCATGCCCGACCACTACGCCGAGCACCGCACCCGCTTCGACATCGCCGGCTACCTGATGCTGGCCTTCGGCATGGTCGTGCTCTCTCTCGCGCTGGACGGCATCTCCGGCATGGCCACGCCCCATGCCTTGGTCATGCTCATGACCGTCGCCGGCCTCGCCGCGCTTGTCGGCTACTGGCTGCATGCGGCCAACTCCACGGCGCCGCTGTTCTCGCTCGCGCTGTTCCATGTGCCCAGCTACCGCATCGGCATCCTCGGCAACCTGTTCTCGCGCATCGGCAGCAGCGCCATGCCGCTGCTGATTCCACTGCTGCTGCAGGTCGGCATGGGCATGAGCCCGATGAACGCCGGCCTGTTGATGATCCCGGTCGCCGCCGCCGGCATGGTCTCCAAGCGCTACGCGGTCAAACTCGTCGAGCGCTTCGGCTACCGCCGCGTGCTGATGGTCAATACCGTTCTTGTCGGCCTGGCGATGGCCAGTTTCATCTTCATGACACCCGGCCAGCACCTGTGGATCCGCATCGTGCAGCTGGCGCTGTTCGGCGCGGTCAACTCGCTGCAGTTCACCGTCATGAACACCGTCACCCTGCGCGATCTGGATCGCGACTTCGCCAGTGCCGGCAACAGCCTGCTCTCGATGGTGATGATGCTCGCCACCGGCTTCGGTGCCGCGGCGGCGGGCAGTCTGCTCGCGGCCTTCAATCACCTCGATGCCTCGCACGGCGCGACCGCCGCGCTGCACGCCACCTTCGTCTGCGTCGGCGCTATCACGCTGACGTCCACGCTGATCTTCTGGCAGCTGCCCGATACCCGGCCGTCGCCGCGGGATGTCGAAGAAGTCGCCGAGTAACGACAGGCACGTGACGGCAGGCACACCGTCAGCGGACCAACGGTCCGCTGCTACCGGGTGGCGTGCAATACGCGCGCGATTGCCTCCACCAGCAGATCGCCGGTCACCGGCTTGCGCAGGAACGCATCGAAGCCGGCCTGGCGTGCCTGCTGCTCGATCGACGGATCCGTCCGCGCCGTCACCGCGATCAACGGCATCTCGAATCCCTGGCTGCGCAGATGCTCGGCCAGCGCGATGCCACCCAGCCCGGGCAGATCCAGGTCCATCAGCACCACCTCGAACGGCGCCTCGCTGACCTCGCGCAACGCCGACAGCGCGTGCTCGGCGTGTACCACCTCATGCCCGCGCGCCGACAACAACCCGCTGACCACCTCGGCCACGGTCAGATCGTCCTCCACCAGCAGGATACGCAACGGTGGCAATACCCATTGCCCACCTTCGGCCGTTCCGCTCGCGTTGGTCGTCCCGGCCTCCAGCGGCAACGGCAGTGTCACCGTGAAGCGCGTGCCCACGCCGAGCTGGCTCTGGACGCCAATCTGCCCCTGCATGGCCAGTGCCAGTTCGCGACAGATCGCCAGGCCCAGCCCGCTGCCCCCGTACTGCGCGGCGGTGCGGGCGCCATCGGCCTGCTCGAAGCGACGGAACAAGCGCTCCTGCTGATCGGCGCTGATGCCCGGTCCGGTATCGGATACTTCGATGTGCAACCCGCGGCCAGGCGTGATCGCCCGCAACGTCAGGCGTACTTCGCCGTGGCTGGTGAACTTGACTGCGTTGCCCAGCAGATTGAGCAGGATCTGACGCACACGCAGTTCGTCGCCGATGGTGCGCGTGCCGGGCGATACCGTGTTGTCGACCACGAACCGCAGCCCTTTCTGTTCGGCCAGTGCCGCCATCAGCGCACAGACATCGCCGATCGGCCGCTGCAGTTGGAAGGACTGCGCCTGCAGTTCCAGCCGCCCCGATTCGATCCGGGCCAGGTCGAGCGCATCGTTGACCAGGTGCAGCAGATGCTCACCGGCATGCCGGATCGACTCGGTGTAGCCGCGCTGCTGCGCGTTCAACGGCGAGGACAGCAAGAGCTCGCTCATGCCCAGCACCCCGGTCATCGGCGTGCGTACTTCGTGCCCCAGATTGGCCAGAAAGCGCGTCTTGGCCATCGAGGCCTGCTCGGCGAGCTCCTGCTTCTGCAGCGCCAGCTGATAGGCATGCCGGCGCTGCAGCCGGCGCCGGTACAACCAGGCGAACAGGCTGAGCAGCAACAACACCGCCGAGGTCAGCAGCAACAGTCCGGACAGGCTGCGCCACCACGGTGGCAGCACGCGGAACTCCAGTACCTGCACCCGCGACCAGATATGGTCGGCCGAGCGTGCCTGCACCTCCAACCGGTAGCGGCCCGGTGGCAGACGGGAGAACAGGCGCTCACCGCCCGGCCCCACTTCAACCCAGTCCGGATCGTAGCCGGCCAGGCGGTAACGATAGTTGTTGGAGGTGGAATCGGCGAAGGACAGCAGCCGCGCCACGATCCGCAGGTCGCGATCACCGTCGGCGATGTCCAGCGGCACCGCATGGGTCAGGTCCAGCACGCGCTCGCCGCGGCGCACCTCCACCCGTTCGATCACCAGCGGTGCACGGCGGGTCGCCGGCTTGACCAGCGCCGGATCGAACACCACCACCCCGGCTGGTGTGCCGCCAACGATGCGTCCGCTCGGCGTCAACGTCAGGGTGCGGCGGCGGAACTCCTGGCTGGGCAGGCCATCGTGCACGCCGTACTGGCGCACACTACCGGCCTCCGGATCGACCCGCACCAGCCCGCGTGCATTGGCTGCCCACACCACGCCCTGCCGGTCCACCACCAGCCCGGTCGCGTTGATCGCCGGGTAGCCCGCACTGCTGCCGATCACTTCCTGCAGGGTCAGCCGATCGCCCTGCCAGGCATAGTGCGAGAGTTTGCCGTCCTCGGACAGCCACACCGTGTCATCGCCGGCCAGCGCCATGGCGTAGACCCCTGCCGCAGGGCCACCCGGCAGGGGTTCGAACCGCGAACGCGCCGCCACCCACTGCAGCAGGCCCTGGCCGGTGGCCACCCACAGCCGATCCTGCGGGCCGCACCGGATATCCAGCACGTTCTGCCCCGTGCTCAGCCCGGCATGGCCCAGTGCCACCCGGTGCAGCACGCGTCCCTCCAGGTCGCGCTGCTGCAGGCCATTGGCCGATGCGGTCCACAAGCGCTGGCCGTCGCAGATCGCCAGGGATTCGATCGCGCCGTCCATCGCCGCATCGACCGCGGCATCGCGCCCCCAGCGCCGTATGCGCTTCTGCCCCGGGTCGTAACGCAACAGCGCATCCCAGGAGCCGATCCAGACCTGACCGCGCGGATCTTCGAGCACCGACTGCAGCCACTGCGTGCCGTCCACCCAGGTCCGGTGCTGCTCGACCCGCCCGCTCACCGGATCGAACTTGTCCAGCGCACCATGCGTGCCGACCGTCCACACGCCCCCGTCGGCGGCCGCGCCCATGCCCAGCACATACGCGTTGCGCAGCGAGGCCGGATCATCTTCCAGCCGCGACAGCACCGAGAACTGCCACCAACGCGGCAGCAGATGCCACAGGCCGCCGTTGGTGCTGGCCAACCAGATGCCGCCCTCGCGATCTTCATAGGCACCGGTCCAGTTCGGGCGCACCTGCCCACGCGCGATCGCGCTGTACAGCGGCACCTGCTGGAACTGACCGTCCATGGCGCGGCCCAGGCCGGAGCGGGTATCGAGCCAATACCCGCCCTGTTCGTCGCGCAGCATCATGCCCAGGATCTGATCGCCTTCGGCCACCGCCCAGGGCGCCGGTTCGAAGCGACCGTCCGGCCGACGCACCGTGACCCCGGCATTGCTGTTGATCCACAGACTGCCATCCGCCTCGGGGGTGAGCCCGTTGATGACACGCGCCGGCAGCTGCGCGCTGGGCACGAGCTCGAAATCCTGGCCGGTCCAGCGGGCCAGCCCGGCCTGCGAGCCGATCCACAATGTTCCATCGAGCGTGGTGGCCAGTGAGCCGACCGATGCGGCCGGCAGACTGCGTGGATTGCCGGGCTCAGGCATGAAGCGCGTGAGCGTACCGTCGCGCTCCAGCCGATGCAGGCCGCCCTGGTAGGTCCCGAACCAGATCGCTCCATCCGGCGTGGACGCCACGCTCCAGATCGTGTTGCTGCCGATCTCCGGGTGGCTGTCACGGTCGTAGAAGCGGATCTCGCGGCGATCGGCCGACATCATCGCCAGGCCGGCATTCTCCGTACCGATCCACAACTGATTGCGCGCATCCACGTGCACACTCCAGACGTGGTTGTCGCGCAGGCCGTCCTCGGCACGCCAGATGCGGTAATTCCGGCCGTCGTAGCGGGCCAGGCCATCGTTGGTGGCGATCCACAGATAGCCGTAGCGATCTTCGGCCATGCGGTTGACGGTGTTGGATGGCAGACCATCGAACACGGTGAGTTGCCGCGGCGTCGGCGGTACCGGCTGGGCCGACGCAAGCGTCGGCCAGAGCACACACAGACCGATAAGCAACGGCCACAGCACTCGCAACACCAATGGCTCTCCCGGGTCTATCCGTTCATTCACCGCCGCCGCCCGGAACGGGCCTGCCGCCCCTGCCCCCCCCGGTCGTCGGGCAACGCCCCGCATAGTAAACCGTTCCCCGCACCGGCACGATCCACACCCGGCGGCCCCATCCGCTGCATCGCAGCCCGCAGCGCATCGCCCTGCAGCGGCTTGTGCACCAGGCCGTCGCCCCCCGCGGCCACGACCTGCGCTTCAAGATCCGGATCCCGACGCGCCGTGAGTACCAGTACCGGCAGGCGGTGCCCCTGCTGACGCAGCAGGCGCAGCAATGACAGTCCATCCATGCCCGGCAGGTCCAGGTCCAACAGCATCAGTTGCGTGCCGGGGCGGGCCAGCGCAGTCAGCGCAGCCAGCGCGTGCTCCGCATGGACGACAACGTGGCCGCGTACCTGCAGCAGACCCGTGACCACCTGCGCAACGAGAGGATCATCTTCCACCAGCAACACCCGCAGACCATCGATGTCATCGTCGATGTCCTGCGCGTCCTGACCCGCCAGCAGCGATGGGCAACGGTCCAATGGGACGCTCAATGTGGCCTGCCAGCGACGATCGGGCAGCTGCAGGACACACAACCGCCCCTGCATCGCATCAGCCAGCACATCGACATCGGCCAGTGCCTCGCGCACCCGGGACAGCCGAGGAGACGGACAGGCGCCCGGCTCGGCCATGACATCCAGCAGCAGACCGGTGCGTCCTGGTCGCCAGGCCATGCGCAGAGTCACCAGGGTGGCACCGCTCTGCGCGGCGAGTCCGCAGGACAGCCATTGCACTGCCTCCCGCAACCGGTCCGGATCGCCCTCGACACAGGCGTCGGCCGGCAGTGGATGTGCCGATGACAGCTGGCAACCGGACACCGCCAGACCGCACGCCACCGCGGCATGCACGTCGAGCCACCATGGCCCGAGGGCAAAACGCCGCCGCTGCAAGGTCACCTTGCCGGCCTGCAGCCTGGCGTTCTCCAACGCTTCATCGACCACTTGCAGCAGTGCACGTCCGCCCTGTTGGATGTGCAATACCTGTTCGCGCGCGTCCGCGGGCAGCGGCGCCTCCAACAGCAGCTCGCTCATGCCCAGCACACCGGTCAGCGGCGTCCGCACTTCATGGCCCAGCGTGGCCAGATAACGCGCCTTGGCCTGCGCGGCCTGTTCGGCCCGCGCCTGCCGGCGCGTGGCCGCCCGCCACGCGTTTGTACGTCCGCGGTGACGCCGCAATCCCCAGGTTGCCAGCACCGCCCCTGCGAGCGCGCCCATCCACAGCAGCGCCCAAGCCCCGGGATGCGCCCAGCCGCTGTAGGCCACCTGCAGATGCGTCTGCTGGATCGGCGACCAACGCCCATCCTCGCCACGCGCCTGGAATTCCAGTACATGTTCGCCCGCGGGCAGGCGCGGAAAGCCGCGCGTACCGCGTTGTCCGGCACGGACCCACTCCGGGTCTTCGCCACGCAGCCGGAATCGATAGTCGACGGCCCCCCCCTGGCTGCTGCTGAGCAGGCGCGCTGACAGCTGGATGTCGCGATCATCGGCGTTCAGGCGCAGCGGCTCGGCGGCCGGCAACTCGATCCAGCGCCGCTGCCGGCGCACTTTCACACGGTCGATGACCAAGGTGGGAAGCACCGTCGCCGTCAACATCCCGGCCGGATCCAGCGCAAGCACGTTGCCGGTCTGATCCATCGCCAGCAGATGGCCGCCGGCTGCCACCAGGCTGTCGTCCAATGCCATCACCGGCAGTCCATCGTCGGCCGTGTAGAGCCTGGCACTGCGACCGTCCAACGCCAGACGCACCACGCCGCGCGCGGTAGTCGCCCAGACCGCCCCGTCGCTGGCGCCGGCCAGTCCCCGCGCAAGCGCCATGGGCAGGCCGTGCGAGGCATCCAGGCGCAGCGTGGGATGCAGGCGACCTGCGTCGCTCCGGAATACCGTCCATCCCTCCACATCAGCAACCCATAGCCGGCCGTCGGCATCCAGGTGCAAGGCACTGACCTCCCGTCGCGGGCCGCCCGGCACGGGATCGAAACGGCCGGCCGCGGGTTGCCACTGCTTGAGTCCGTCGCGGTCGCCCAGCCACACCTGCCCGGCGATGTCACAGTGCAGGGCGAATGCCGCGGTGCCGGGACGGAGCCCCACTGACTCGTAAGTGGCACTGCCCAGCAGGCGCCCATCACCTGCGCGCTGTTCCAACCGGCCATTCCCGGCAAGCCACAGCTGATCGCCACACTGCTGCAATGCGGCGTGCGGCGACGCCACCGGGCCACCGGTGGACCCCACCCGCCAGCGCCGCTGCCGTCCCCGCACGGGATCGATACGGGTCAGCCACGGCGCCGCGAACACCCAGACGCCGCCGTGACCGTCGTCGCTCACCACATGGCGATCGGGGCGCTCGGGTGCACGCGCATAGGCCCATCGCGGCCGGTTGAATCCGTGCTCCGGCGAAATGCGTGTCAACCATCCATCGCGCACCCACCACGCCTGCCCGTCGGCGGCAGGGGCCAGCCCGCCCGGTGCGGTGGAGGCGTGGGCAAGGGGCGCGGCGAAGCGCTCCAGGTGGCGCCACTGCGCGCCGAGCCGCCAGACCCCCTGATGGGTGCCCAGCAGCCAGACCCGTCCCTGGCGATCTTCCAACACGCGCACGATGCGCGGCTCATTGGGCCCCTGCAATCTCGGCAGAGTGAGCGCGTGACGATGCTGCCCCTGCCAGTCCTGCCACCACAGCGTCGACCCGTCAGCGAACCAGTCCCCGCCTGCGCGGCTATGGCCGAGCCAGCGTCCGCGTTCGCGCCCCTCGCGCTGTATCTGCCACGCCGGCAACTGCCGCCGCACGGTGCCTTCTGCGGTGCTCGACCACAACCGCCCCTGCGCGTCCAGGCCCAGGGCGGTCACCGCCGCGGACGATGCCCCCAGCGTCGCCGGTGACTGGAACCGGCCCTCCTGCCAGCGGGCCAGGCCCGCAGCGCTGCCGATCCACACAGCGCCCTGGGCATCGGCAACCAGGTGCTCCACCCGGGCCGACGGCAGGCCGCGGCCATCGGTCGCGGGCAGGTACTGGTGCAGGCGACGATCGCGGGTGAGGCGGAACAGCCCGGCATCCCGGGTGCCGAACCAGACGCTGCCGTCGACCATCGGCTGGATTGCCAGCACCGGACTGGCCGCCATCGCCGGGGCGGACGGTCCTGCCCACCGCGCAAACTGTTGGCGATCGGCCGACAGGCGCTGTAAGTAGCCGTTGGCCGTGCCTATCCAGAGCTGATCGCAGGCATCCAGCGCGATGCTGCGGACCTCGTTGTCGGCCAGCCCATGCTCCATCCGCCAGACGCGGAAACCACTGCCGTCATAGCGGGCCAGGCCATCGCCGGTGGCGAACCAGAGGTAGCCCTGCCGGTCCTCCACGATCTGATGCACCACATTTGATGGCAACCCATCCACGGTCGTGATGCGTACTGCGGGACTCGGGAACGCCAGCACGGCGGCCGGCAGCAGGCAGCACAGCAGCGCGAACAGACACCGCAGCATGCCGCCCCGGCTCATGGGCCGCGCCGGCATCGGGCCAGACACGCCGTCAGAGTCGCCCGGCTCACCGGCAGCCGCAGGAACAGGTCGAACCCCGCCGCAATCGCCTCACGCTCGGCGCCGATGTCCGCGCGCGGTGTCAGGGCCACCCTGGGGATCCCCGGCCAGCGACGCGATAACCATGCGCCCGCCCGCTCGCCGCCTACGCACAGGACCGGGTCCACCACGATGACATCCCAGCGCCCGTGCTCCCTCAGTGCCTTGGGCATGGCCTCCAGCCCGGGCACGCACAGCCCCACATGGCCGAGCGAGACGAGCAGAGCGCGCAGCACATCGGTCACACTCGTGGCCGGATACACCACCAGCACCCGCAGCTCGCCGGCGCCGTTCGCATCCTGTGGTGCGCACGATGGTGCATCGCTGGGAATGGCATCGCTGCGCGGCAACGGCAATCGCACCTGGAAGCAGGCGCCGTCGCCGGGACGGCTGGTCACCGTGATGTCACCGCCCATCGCCAGGGCCAGGTCGCGGGAAATGGACAGCCCAAGGCCGCTGCCGCCGTAACGCGCGGCCGTCTGTGCCCCGTCGGCCTGTTCGAAACGCTGGAACAGGCGCTGGCACTGCGCTGCGGTCATGCCCGGGCCGGTATCGACAACCCGCAGCAGCACGTTCTGGTCCTGGCCTGCGCACTGTACCTGCAGTCGCACCTCTCCCTGTGCGGTGAACTTCAGTGCGTTGCCCAGCAGATTGAGCAGGATCTGGCGCAGGCGCGGGGCGTCGCCGATGAAAACCGCCGTCGCCGGCAGCGTGCTGTTCCACACCAGCGCGAGCGACTTGCCCTGCGCTACCGGGAGCAACAGCGCATGCACCTCTTCGATCAACCGTTGCAGCAGAAAGGGGCCCGGCTGCAACTGCAGCTGACCGGATTCGATGCTGGCCATGTCCAGGGCGTCATCCACCAGCCGCAGGAGATGTGCGCCGGCGTAGTGCAGGCTGTCGACCTGGCTCCGCTCCGCCGGTGTGAGCTGCGTACGCTGCAGCAGCTCGCTCCAGCCCAGCACCACGGTCATCGGGACGCGTATGCGGGCGCCCAACGTCCCCAGGAAACGGGTGCGCTGCAGGGACGCCCGCTCGGCGCGGTGCTGCCGCGCATGCAGCCGGCGCCAGCGGCGTTGCCGCCGGCGCCGCGCCAGCCCGCCCCAGGCCCCAAGCCACAGCGCCGCCGTTCCACCGGCCACCGCCGCGTACCGCGCGGTCCGCGTCTGCCACCAGGCCGGAACCACCTGCAGCGCAATGCGGCGAATCGGCGACCAATCCCCATCGCCTTGCCGCGCCTGGACCTCCACCGTCTGCAGACCCACCGGCAAGCGCTCGAACACGCGCTGCCCCGCAGCACCGTTCTCCTGCCAGTCCGCGTCGTGCCCATGCAATCGGAACCGGTAGCGCACGCGCGAGGGTTCGCCGCCGGACAACAGGCGCGCGGATACGCGCACGTGCCGATCGCCGCCGGACAGCGGCACCGGCGCAACGCCGACCGGCAGGGTGACCTGCACGTTGCCGCGCCGCGCGGTGATTGCGTGGACCACGAGCCCGGCATGCCCCGCCGGGCGCACGATCGTGGCCGGATCGAACAGCAGCACACCGCCTTCGTGTACGGCAGCGACCACATGATCCCCAGCGGTGCGTACCATCCGTCGCGGCAACACGTCATGTCCGGGCAGGCCATCGTCGCTGCCGAACTGGCGTATGCCGCCGCCATGCGGGTCGACCCGGATCAGGCCACGGGTGCCACCGGCCCACGCCACGCCACGCACGTCCACCACCAGCGCCCGTGCCAGCAGGTGCGGATAACCGTGTACCACGCCGAAGCTGTGTGTCTTGCGCAGCCGCTGCCCATCCCACCGGTAGCGCCGTAACACGCCTGGACTGCTGATCCAGTAGTCGCCATCCGCACCCCGCGCGATTGCGCCCACGTCGTCCTGCGGGGCACCGTCGACCGCCGCGAAACGCTCCTGCGCTGGCAGCCAGCGTTTGAGCCCGGTGCGATCGGTTGCCCACAGCACGCCGTCGTCGGTACACAGCAGTTGCGGGCCGTTCGCCGGGGGCATCAGGCCAAGTGCCTGTGGAACAGCGGACAACTGCAGGGCGCCGTCGGCATCACGTCGCTGGATCCGGTCAACACGCGCCAGCCACAGCGAGCCGTCGCGGCAGGACTCCAGATCGACCGCGCCCGTACTGCCCTCCCAACCCAGCAACCAATGCCGCAACTGGCCTGTGCCGGGCGTGTATCGAGACAGGGTGTTGCCGCTGGTCAACCAGAGCCGCCCGTGACGATCTTCGGCCATGCCCACTGCCTCGGGGTGCAGGCGTTCGGGCCGGTAGTGGAATCCGGTATCGCTCTGTCCGGTCCGCACATCCACGCGCTGCACGCGCCCATTGTCACCGGCGATCCACACCTGTTCGCCGGCGGACGCTGCCAAGGCCAGCACGTAGTGCGCATCCAGGCCGGGCCAGCCATCCCGGGCCGCGGGCAGCAGGGTGAACTGGCGCCAGCGCGCAGGAAGATGCCACAGTCCCCGCCCCTGCCCGATCCACCACACCCCACCGACCCGGTCCTGCAGGGCATGACTCACCCCTGCGGTCCTGCGGATCGTGCCGTCGAGGTCGCGCAGCGGCACTGGCTGCGGTGCGCGTCCGTGAGGGTGCCGTACCAGGCCGGTTGCATCGGTGGTCCATAATTCGCCTTCGCGGCTGCGCAGTACCGGCATGCCGGGCGCCGTCGGCACCCCCGGTGTGCCAACGGCATCCCAGCGGTGCACGCCGCTGCGGGTGGCCGCCCACACACCGCCGTCCGGATCGGGCCAGAGCGACTGCACATCCACCCGCCCACCGCGCCGCAGCGGCACGGCGACGAAGTGCGTGCCTGCACGACGCAACACCCCGTGCGAGGTGCCGACCCACAGGCTGCCGTCGCGGTCGACGGCCAAGGCATTCACCCGCAGCGCGCGTCCGAACGGGTGCGGTAAGGGGACGGCGCACCAACGGCCATCGGCCTGCCGTGAAAACAAACCGTCCGCGACCGTGCCCACCCAGAGCGTGCCATCAGGCGTGCTGGTCACCTGCACAATGCCAGTGCGCGGCAGTACCGCGGCCGCATCCCCGGGCATGCTCTGGAACACGCTTCGATCAGCGGACAGCTTCACCAGCCCCTGGGAGGCGGTGGCCAGCCAGAGCCGATCCTGCGCATCGACATGCAGCGCGCGCAGGTCCAGATCGAGCAGGCCCTGTTCCCGTCGCCATGCGCGGAAGCGATGGCCATCGAAGCGCAGCAGACCATCATCGCTGGCGAACCAGAGGTAGCCTTCCCGGTCTTCGTCGACCGCACGGATCACCGGGGTCGACAGCGCGTCGGCCGGACCGAGTGGGCGTGGCCACGGCAACGTGACAAGCGTACCCGCCGCGGCAACCATCGGCAGCCAGAGCAGGACCACCAGCATCCGGCCTGCCCAGCGCCTGCCCCCCTGTCCGGATCGGCCCTCTGACACTCCCTACCCCGACCATCCTTCGCAGCGTGAACCGCACGATAGGCCGAAGCCATCGGAACGAAGCCGATCAGGCCGGTACCGCGTCACAGGTCGATGAGTGAACTTTCCGATCAATAGAGCAATTGCGAAACATCGCGACAATCGTGGCCGCGGAACCGCGAGCACTCAGTACCGGAGTGACTTGCCCGCGCGCGCCTGCACGATCGCATCCACCAGCATGTCGCCGGTCACCGGCTTGCGCAGGAAGCCATTGAATCCGGCGGCCAGCACCTGCTGCTCGGCGTAAGCATCCGAGCGCGCAGTCACCGCGATCAGGGGCAGCTCATAGCCCATCGCGCGCAGCTGCGCGGCAATCGCGATGCCATCCAGCGCCGGCAGGTCCAGATCGAGCAGACCTACATCGAAGCTGCCTGCCGCTACTTCTGACAATGCCCCCAGGCCATGCAGCACGTGCACCACGTCGTGCCCGCGGGTGCGCAGCAGACCGGCGATGACATCGGCCACGGTGGCATCGTCCTCCACCAGCAGGATGCGCAGCGGTGGCAGCTGCGTGCGCGTCTCCTGGCCCGGGTCACGTGGCGTGCCAACCGGCTGTACGGTCCACGGCAGCGGCAGCGATACAGTGAAACGGGCCCCGTCACCCGGCCGGCTGTCGATCTCGATCCGGCCGCCCATCGCCACCGCCAGTTCCTGGCAGATCGCCAGGCCCAGGCCGCTGCCGCCATAACGCGACGCGGTCCGGGGACCGTCCGCCTGTTCGAAGCGATGGAACAACCGCTCCTGCTGGTCCTGGTTGATGCCTGGCCCTGTATCGGAGACCTCGAAGATGATCGCGCGCCCGTCATCGGCCAGCTCGACACCGAGCCCGACATGACCATGTTCGGTGAACTTGATCGCATTGCCGAGCAGGTTCATCAGGATCTGCCGCACGCGCATCTCATCGCCGCTGACCTGCACTGGGCCGGGCAGGTTGAAGCTGCGCTCGAACGCCAGGCCACGGTGATGGGCCATCGGCTCCATCAACGCCTCGACCTGATCCAGCAACGACATCAGATCGAACGGCCGCAGATCCAGTTCCAGCCGCCCTGCCTCGATGCGGGCCAGATCCAGCGCATCGTTGACCAGACGCAGCAGATGCTTGCCCGCATGCTGGATCGAGCCGGCATAGCCGCGCTGCACCTCATCCAGCGTGGTGGACAGCAACAGCTCGCTCATGCCCAGCACACCGGTCATCGGTGTGCGCACTTCGTGCCCCAGCGTGGCCAGGAACCGGCTCTTGGCCTGCGAGGCCTGCTCGGCCAACTGCTGCTTGTGCACCGTCAACTGCCACTGCTGGCGGCGGCGCAGGCGTGCACGTGCGACATACGCCAGCGCTGCGACCCCGATCAGACCGAGCAGCACGTAGCCCACGACCGCCCAGCCACTGCGCCACCACGGCGGGCGCACCTCCAGCTCCAGGGTACGGGGCGGCGTCCAGGCGCCCTGCGGGGTCGCCGCCTGCACCTCGATGCGGTAGCTTCCGGACGGCAGGCGCGACAGCAGGCGCTCGCCGTCGGCCGCCTGCATCACCCAGTTCTGGTCATACCCGGAGACCCGGTAGCGATAGCGGTTGCCGTGTGGGTTGGCGAATGAAAGCAGACGCGCGGACACGATCAGATCGCGGTCCTGCGGCCCCAGCACGATCGGTGCCTGCGTCGGCAGCATCTGCTGCCCTTCGGCATCGTCGCGGCGGACCTGCACGCTGTCGATCACCAGCTGCGATGGCGACAACAGCATGTCCGCCGCATCCGGATCGAAGCCGACCAACCCGGTCGCGGTGACTGCCAGGACGCGACCATCGCGCGCCTGCACCGGTGGGCGGTTGCTGAACTCCACATCCGGCAGCCCATCGCGTTCGCCATACAAGCGCAGCCGACGCTCGGCGCCCTGCCAGCAGATCAACCCACGCGGGGTGGTTGCCCAGACCTGCCCGTGACTGCCCAGCGCGAGCCCGCCCATCGACACAGCGGGCATGCCCTGGGCAGCGCCGACACGTTCGCGCAGGCTCATGCTCAGCCCATCCCAGCGATAGCGCTCCAGCGCGCCCTGACGTGCCAGCCACAGTTCATCCGGGCCGGTCCAGGCCGCATCGTAGATGCTGCCGCGGGAAATGCCCGGCACCTGCTCGAAGCGGCCATCGCGCCACCGCATCAGGCCCATGCTGTCGCCCATCACCCAGAGCTGCCCACGCGGATCGAACACCATCTGCTCAACCGGGTTCTCGGTCAGCCCACGGTGCTGGTCATTGCGGATGGTATCGAGCACGTTGCCCTGGGCATCGCGGCGCTGGATGCCGAAGTTCATGATCGACAGCCACAGCTCGCCGTTCGGCGCCTGGCGGATCAGATCGATGCGTTGGCGCACATCGGCACCACCGCCGATCTTCCATTCGCGCAGCATGCCGGTGGCCGGCTGGTAAAGATTCAAACGACCCGCGCGACCGATCCACACCGCGCCGTCCTCGCGGGGCAGCAGCGACCACGCGGCCCCAACCCCGATCTGTTTGTCGTCGGCGATCTGGCGCAGCTGGCCCTGCGCATCCAGCGTATAGAGGCCGTGCGCACCGGAGATGTAATAGGTATCGCCCCGCGCGGCCGCGCCGAGCAGATAGACGCTGTCCAATGGCTTGCCGTCGAGCTGGTACCAGCTGGAGAAGCGCTTCCAGTCCGGCGGCAGATACGCCAGCCCCTGGGTCAGCATCGCCACCCACAGCCCACCTTCGTGGTCCTGCAGCATGTCCAGCACGCCGCTGCGCGCGGTGAGGAAGCCACTGCCGGCGTCGCCGGCGAGCAGCCGCACCGCGCTCGCATCACCGCGGTACAGGCCATCGGCCGTGCCCAGCCAATAACCGCCATTGCGATCATGGATGACCGTGGCCGCGCGTACATCGGCACTGAGCTTCCAGGGTGCGGGATGGGCCTGGTCGTCGGCACCGATCTGGAACAACCCGCCTTCGGTGCCCGCCCATACGGTGCCATCGGGCTCTCGGGTCAGGCGGAATACGCTTTTACCGCCCAGCAGGGCCGGCGCGATCCGCGTGAAGCGGTCGCCATCCCAGCGGGCGACACCGTTGGAGGTCCCCACCCAGACCCGCCCCTGCGGATCGGCCAACAGACTGTAGATGGTGTTGTCGGGCAGGCTGCGCGGATCGTTCGCGTCGGCCTGGTATCTGACCAGCGTCCCGTCCTCGCTGCGCCGGCAGATACCGTGCTGGTTGGTGCCGATCCACAGCGATTGCGCGGCATAGGCCAGCGACCAGAACTGGCCCTCGCACGCCGCATTGAGCTCGGGGAACCGCGCGAACGCGCTGCGGTCGGGGCCGAGCATGCTCAGGCCAACGCCATTGCTGCCTACCCAGACACGATCCTGTGGATCGATGAGCAGGGTTTCCACTTCGTTGCCGGGTAGCGAGCCGGGCTCGGCTGGATCGTGCCGCCAGACCCGCAGGCCGACCCCGTCCACGCGGGCCAGGCCGTCATCGGTACCGGCCCAGATATAGCCTTGGCGATCCTGTGCCAGCGCCAGCACCATGCGCGACGGCATGCCTTCGGCCGCACCCAGGCGGCGCAAGCGTGGCGTCTCTGCCGATGTCCCTGCGGCTTCCAACACTGACGGCACTGCGCACAGCCACAGCCCCAACAGCACGATGCCTGCACCCCAGCGGCGCGTGCTCATCGATCCGGATCTCCCTGTTGGTGCGGATTGTCACACAGCGATCAGGACGGTGTCCGCATTCTGGGGGCCGCTGCCGCGGATGGAACGGGCTGTTTCCGTCCCGTGCAAGGAAGGCAGCATTGGCCGCCCGTGCTGTTGTCGGGCGCACCACGATCTGTTGCAGCCATGACGCTGCATCCCATGACACAGCTGTGCGTATGATCGCCCCAGACCCTTATGGAGCCAGCGCCTTGCTCAAGCGCCTGACCCTTTCCCTGCTGCTGGCGGCCACGCCGCTGCTCGCCATCGCCGCCCCGGACAGCTATCGGCTTGATCCGGTGCACACCCGTGTGCTGTTCGCGGTGGAGCATGCCGGCTTCTCCCACGCGCTGGGCACCGTGTCCGGCAGCGAAGGCGTGCTGGTGTTCGATCCGGAGGACTGGCGCAGCGCGCGACTGGAGGTCAGCGTGCCGATCCAGCGCCTGGACCTGGGCGATGACAAATGGAACACCGCCACACTGGCGCGCAACCTGCTCGACGGCGAGCGCTTCCCCGAGGCGCGGTTTGTCTCGACCCGGGTTGAACCGATCGATCCGAACCACGCCAACGTCATCGGCCAGCTCACCGTACGCGGCGTGACCCGTGAGGTCACCCTGGCCGTCACCCTCAATGCGCTCAAGCGTCATCCGCTGCCGCCGTTCCGCCGCACCGCCGGTTTCTCGGCCACCGCCACGCTCAGCCGCAGCGCCTTCGGCGTGGACGGCTGGGCCTCGATGATCGGCGATGAGGTGCAGCTGCGGATCGAAGCGGAGGCGGTGCGCGATCGCAACGCCGGTGATCCCGCCGACGCCCCCCCCACCGATGCGCCGGGAACTCCGGCCCCGCCGGTTGACTCAGATACCCCACAGCCGGTCCAGGAGACCACGCCATGACCGCCAAGAACACCCCGACCCGCTGGGGCGGCGTCAGCCAGACCCTGCACTGGTTGATCGCCGTGTTGATCCTCGCCCTGGGCATCGTCGGGCTGACCATGGGCGAATTGCCCAGGACCCCGAAGTATTTCTGGGTCTACACGATGCACAAATCGATCGGCATCACCGTCCTGGCCCTGGTCGTGACCCGCCTGCTGTGGCGTCTGTACGCGGGCGCGCCACATCCGGTGCCGGGCACGCCGACCTGGCAGGAGCGCGTCGCCTCGGCCACGCATTGGCTGCTGTACGTGCTGATGTTCGCCATTCCGCTGTCGGGCTGGCTGTACGACTCGGCCAGTGGCCTGCGTCCGTTCCGCTGGTTCGGCCTGGTCGATGTGCCCAAGCTGAGCGCGCCGGATGAACGTGTCACCCAGATCTCGCACGCCATCCATGAGTGGGGCTTCTGGCTGCTGATCGCCGTGGTCGTGGCCCATGCCGGCGCCGCGCTTTACCACCATTTTTACCAACGCGATGCCACGCTTGCGCGCATGCTCCCGCAGCGCTGGCTTGCCTCCCCCCAGAAGGATTGACCATGAACATCAAGCTCACCTCCCCGGCCGCGGTCGCCGCTGCCCTGGCCGGCCTGCTGGCCACCGCCCCGGTGCTGGCCGCCGACTACGTGCAGGCACCCGGTTCGGTGCTGGCCTTTGCCACCAAGTACGACGGTGAAGTGTTCACCGGCACCTTCCCGGGCTTTGATACCAAGCTCAGCTTCGATCCGGCCAAGCTGGACGATGCCAAGCTGGAAGTGACCATTCCGCTGGCCGGTGCCAAGAGCGGCAACAGCGACCGCGATTCGACCCTGCAGGGCGCGGACTTCTTCAACGTGGGCAAGTTCGCCCAGGCCAAGTACAGCGCCACCAAGTTCCGCTCGCTGGGCAACAACCAGTACGCCGCCGACGGCACGTTGGAGCTGCGTGGCGTGAGCAAGCCGGTCACGCTCACCTTCACCTGGACCCCGGGCGCCCAGCCGGTGCTGGCCGGCAAGGCAACGGTCAAGCGCCTGGACTTCGGCGTGGGCGGCGGTGATTGGGCCGATACCAAGACCATCCCGAACGAGACCGCGATCAGCACGAAGGTGGTCCTGAAGGCGAAGTAACGTCAGATGGCGGTAGTGCCGGCCGCTGGCCGGCTCCTCGCGCGATGATCGACTCCCGGGAGCCGGCCAGCGGCCGGCACTACCGCATACAGCACCGCCAAGCGGCGCTGCGTGTCAGCCGATCCAGGCCTGCAGCCCCGCCACATCGAACGGCCAGTCCAGTTCCCGCCCCTGCGCATCGCGCAACACGGGCACCCGCAGCCCGTAGCGGGCCTCCAGCGCGGTGTCGTCATCGATGAACACACTGTCCAGATCGGCCACCCGGGCCTGCGCCAGCACCGTCAAGGCCTGGTCGCACAAATGGCAGTCATCACGCTGGTACAAGGTAAACACCGGCCCACCCACCTTGGAAAATGTTGCGCCGCACTCAAGGCTGGCGCCTGCGACAGCATAGAATAGTGCTCCATCCGATACCCGCAGTTTGGCAATCATGGCTGTCAGCACGTTCGACGTTTTCAAGATCGGCATTGGCCCGAGTTCTTCGCACACCGTGGGACCGATGAAGGCTGCCGAACGTTTCGTGCACCGCTGGCTGCTCGATCCGGGCCATCTGCAGGACGTGGTGCGCATCCGCGCCGATGTCTACGGCTCGCTGGCCCTGACCGGCCGTGGCCATGGCACCGACAAGGCCGTGCTGCTCGGGCTGGAGGGCCAGCGCCCGAACCTGATCGATCCGGACATCATCCCCGAGACGCTCGAGCGCATCCGCAGCAGCAAGCGCATCCGCCTGATGGGGCAGCATGAGATCGCCTTCGACGAGAAGCGCGACCTGGGCCTGAACAAACGCCAGAAGCTGCCGTACCACACCAACGGCATGCGCTTCACCGCGTACGGCGCGGATGAGCAGGTGATCGCCACGCGCGATTACTATTCCGTCGGCGGCGGCTTCGTGGTCAACCAGGACGACGCGGCCGATGACCGCATCGTGCCCGATGAAACTCCGCTCCCCTACCCGTTCAAGAGCGGCGATGAGCTGCTCGCGCAGACCGCACGCAGTGGCCTGAGCATCGCCCAGATGATGTTCGAGAACGAGAAGTGCTGGCGCACCGAAGAGGAGATCCGCGACAGCCTGCGCGAGATCTGGAGTGCCATGCAGGCCTGCGTGGAGCGCGGCATCCGCCAGGAAGGTACCCTGCCCGGCGGCCTGCATGTCTCCCGCCGCGCGCCGGCGTTGTACCGCGAACTGTCCTCCAAACCGGAAGCGGCGATGCGCGACCCGTTGACCACGCTGGACTGGGTCAACCTGTACGCGCTGGCGGTGAACGAAGAAAACGCCGCCGGTGGCCGCGTGGTCACCGCCCCGACCAACGGCGCTGCCGGCGTACTGCCGGCCGTGCTGCATTATTTCGATCGCTTCTGCCCCGGTGCCAACGAACAGCGCGTGTTCGATTTCCTGCTGACCTCGGCGGCGATCGGCATTCTGTACAAGGAAAACGCCTCGATCTCCGGTGCCGAAGTCGGCTGCCAGGGCGAAGTGGGCGTGGCCTGCTCGATGGCGGCCGGCGGGCTGGTCGCTGCACTCGGCGGCAACCCGAGCCAGATCGAGAACGCCGCTGAAATCGGCATGGAACACAACCTCGGCCTGACCTGTGACCCGATCGGCGGGCTGGTGCAGATCCCCTGCATCGAGCGCAATGCAATGGGCGCGGTCAAGGCGATCAACGCCTCGCGCATGGCGATGCGTGGCGATGGCAAGCACAAGGTCTCGCTGGACAAGGTCATCAAGACCATGCGCGATACCGGCCGCGACATGCAGGACAAGTACAAGGAAACCAGCCGCGGCGGGCTGGCGGTCAACGTCATCGAGTGCTGATCGACCGTCCCCGGGGGTAGCGCCGGCCGTTGGTCGGCTGCCCCCCCCGGTCGCATCATCGGCACGCCTCCACGGCCGCTCCGGTACAGTCAGGGCTCCCCCGTTCCGGAGACCGCCATGCGCATCCTGGCTGCCGCCCTGCTTGCCTGCCTGCCGCTGACCACTTTGGCCGCCGACACCTACGGCCCGCGGCTGGAAGGCTTCGACTATCCGTATCCGGTGAAGATCTTCCGGTTCGCGTCCCAGCGCCAGCCGCTGGAGATGGCCTACATCGACGTCCCCGCCGGTGGCAAAGGCTTTGCCGGGACGGTCGTGCTGCTGCACGGCAAGAATTTCTGCGCAGCCACCTGGAAGGACACCATCGCGGCACTGAGCGCGGCCAGCTACCGGGTGATCGCGCCGGACCAGATCGGTTTCTGCAAATCGAGCAAGCCCGAGCGCTATCAATACTCGTTCGGTCAGTTGGCTGCCAATACCGAAGCGCTGCTGGAGCATCTGGGCTATGGCGAGGGCAAGCTGCACATCGTCGGCCATTCAATGGGCGGCATGCTGGCGGCACGTTTCGCACTGATGTATCCGCAGCGCACGATCAGCCTGTCGCTGGTCAACCCGATCGGACTGGAAGACTGGAAGGCCAAAGGCGTGCCATGGCGCAGCATCGATGCCTGGTATGCAGGTGAGCTGAAAACCACCTTCGAGAGCATCAAGAAGTACCAGCTCGATGTGTACTACAACGGCCAGTGGAAGCCCGAGTACGAGCAGTGGGTGCGCATGCAGTCGCGCATGTACGACGGCCCTGGCAAACAGGCGGTGGCGTGGAGCCAGGCATTGACCTCGGACATGGTGTTCAACCAGCCGGTCGTCCATGAGCTGCCCAAGCTGACGGTGCCGACCACGTTGTTCGTCGGCCAGACCGACCGCACTGCGATCGGCCGTCATCTGGCACCGCCGGCGCTGAAAGCGACGCTGGGCAACTACCCCGCCTTGGGCAAGGCAGCCGCCGCGGCGATCCCGGGCGCCACCCTGGTGAGTTTCGAAGACCTGGGCCACTCGCCGCAGGTGCAGGACCCCGCCCGGTTCAACGCGGCACTGCTGAAGGCGCTCTCACAACACGACTGACCTGCCCACCCGGTAGTGCCACGCCATGGCTGGCAGCGGCCGTCCTCAGCGTTCTCCGCCGACGCAGCCAGCCCATTCCTGGCGCTAGCGTGTGTCTTGATGGGATCGCGCGGCAATCAGCGCCGCACGATCGCCAGCACGTCGTCCAGCAACGCGGCGGCAGTGACCTCCGCCCCGGCACCCGGCCCCTGGATCAGCAGCGGCTGGGCGTGATACCGGTCGCTGTGGATCGCGACCCGGTTGTCGGTCTGTGCCCCACCGGCCAGCGGATGGTCGCGCGGCAGGACGCGCAGGCCCACCGAAG
Source organism: Stenotrophomonas sp. Steno-Z10-BAI (assembly GCF_056393115.1). Taxonomy (NCBI): domain Bacteria; kingdom Pseudomonadati; phylum Pseudomonadota; class Gammaproteobacteria; order Lysobacterales; family Lysobacteraceae; genus Stenotrophomonas; species Stenotrophomonas sp. Steno-Z10-BAI. The sequence goes on from NZ_JBWJOZ010000001.1 coordinate 525,130, forward strand.
CACCGTCGTGATCGAAGCCACCGACGAAGCGCAGGCAATCGCCTTGTTCGTTGGCCTGCTGCCAATACTGCTGCAGCGGTGCATCCAGCAGTGACAGTTGCGCCAACGCATCGGCCGGCGGCAACGCGGCGAGTACCTCCGGCACCAGCGAGGCGACCTGTACCTGCTCGGCACGCAACGCGATGCCGCTGGCCCGCGCCAGGATCAGCAGTTTGCGCCGGACATCTTCGCCGGACAGATCCACCCGCGGGTCCGGCTCGGTGTAGCCGGCCTCGGCCGCCTCCCGCACCCACGCAGAGAACGGACGCTGGCCATCGTAGTGATGGAACAACCACGCCAGCGAACCGGACAGCACGCCCTCCACGCGATGGATGCGGTCGCCGCCAGCGACCAGCGCGCGCAGGCTGCTCAGCAGCGGCAGGCCTGCGCCCACGGTGGCACTGTCGCCATAGCGCGCGTCACCCTGCTGGCCGCTGTCGGCGATGGCCTGCGCACGGGCCAACTGTGCGCCTTGGCCGAGCTTGTTGGCAGTCACCACGTGCACGCCCCGCGCCAGCCACTGTTCGTGCCAATTGGCGACCGCGTCACTGGCGGTTGCATCGACCACCACATCACCGCGCCGCAGGCCCTCGGCTTCCGCCCACGGCTGCAATGCGACCGCACCGCGCGCGGCCAGGTTGGCCTGCACGAGCTCATCGGCGGGGGTCTGTTCGCAGGCGCGCGCCGTGCGCGAGTTGGCCAGCCACGAGAACGAGGGCAGCGTGACGCCGCGATCCTGCAGGGCGGCGTACCGCTGCACGAAGGCGGTGCCGACCGTGCCGGTGCCGAGCAGGGCCAGCTTGCGGTGGGCCGCCAGCGGCAGGTTCAGCACGGCGCTCATGCATCCACCTGTTTACGGCGCTGCACGTCCCGGTGCTGGTCGATCACGACCTGCGCGCGCTCCAGCCCGGCCTGCAGATCGGCCACCAGGTCTTCCGGTGACTCGATACCGACCGACAGGCGCAGCAGCCCTTCGCTGATCCCGGCGTGCGCACGCGCTTCCGGGGTCATGGCCGCGTGGGTCATGGTCGCCGGATGCGCGACCAGGCTTTCCACGCCGCCCAGCGATTCGGCCAGGGTGAAGCAGCGCAGGCCATCCACGAAGGCGCGCACCGCCGCATGCGGATCCTCGCCCGGGCACGAGGCCAGTTCGAAGGACAGCATCGCGCCAAAGCCGCTCTGCTGACGGGCTGCGATGGCGTGGCCGGGGTGATCGGCCAGGCCCGGGTAGTACACGCTGGCGACTGCATCGCTGGCGGCCAGCAGCTCGACCACGGCCGCCGTGTTTTCCTGGTGTGCGCGCAAGCGTGCACCCAGCGTACGCAGGCCACGCAGGGTCAGGAAGGCATCGAACGGCGAACCGGTCAGGCCCAGCGCGTTGGCCCACCACACCAGCTGCTCGTGCACCGCCGGATCCCGCGCGATCACCGCCCCACCGACCACATCGCTGTGACCGTTGATGTACTTGGTGGTGGAGTGCAGCACCACATCGGCACCGAAGCTGATCGGCTGCTGCAGCGCCGGGGACAGGAAGGTGTTGTCGACGACGACCTTGGCACCGGCCTTGTGCGCGGCATCGATGACGAAGCGCAGGTCGGTGATGCGCAGCAGCGGGTTGGACGGGGTTTCGATCAGCACCAGCGTCGGCGACTGCGCCAGCGCGTCGGCCAACGAGCGCGGGTCGGTCAGGTCGGCGGTGATCAGGCCGAAGTGGCCCTTCTTCGCCAATGCGTTGAACAGGCGCCAGCTGCCGCCGTACGCATCGTGCGGCACAACCAGCGTATCGCCGGGCTGCAGCAGCGCATTGAGCACCAGATTGATCGCGCCCATGCCGGTGGAGGTGATCACCCCGCCCGCGCCGCCTTCCAGTTCGGCCAGCGCTTCACCGAGCAGATCGCGGGTCGGGTTGCCGCTGCGCGTGTAGTCGTACTGGCGCTTGTTGCCGAAGCCATCGAAGCTGAAGTTGGAGGACAGCACGATCGGCGGGGTCACCGCGCCGTGGGCGGTGTCACGGTCGATGCCGGCACGCACGGCGGCGGTGACGCGGCTACAGGACGGCTCGGTACCAGCGGAACGGCTCATGCGGTTTCTCCGGGGGATCGAAAAGCGGTGGCGAGGATCGCGTCGATGCGATCGGTTTCTTTCAGGAAGGCGTCATGGCCATACGGCGAGCGCAGCACGCGCAGGCTGCCGCGCGGGCCCAGCCCCTCGACCAGGCCGACGCAGTCGGCCAGCGGGACCAGGCGATCGCCTTCCACAGCGACCACGACGGTCGGCACCTGGATGGCGGCCGGGTCGATGCGGTGCAGGTCGATCGATTCGGACAGGCGCAGATAAGCATCGACCGGGGTGCGGGCGACGTACTGCGCACCGGCCGCGTCCAGATAGTCCTCGGCGGCAACGCGCACGCGGCCATTGACCACTTCCGGCGCGGCATCGAAGCGCTCGCCGAATTCTTCCGGCGTGCGGTAGCTGAGCATGGCGAACTGGCGTGCCAGCGACAGCCCGTGGCTCTCGGCGCACTGCAGTTGACCCAGCGCGACCGCACGGCGCTGCAGCGCGCGCCAGGCTGCGGCATACGGGTGCGGGCGATGCGCACCGCTCACCGCGATCAGCTTCTGCACGCGCTGGCGGTGACGGATCGCGAACTGCTGGCCGACCAGCGCGCCGTAGGAGTAGCCAACGAAGCACTGCAGGCGGGCGATGCCGAGATGGTCGAGCAGCAACGCCAGCGCATCGGCCTGGTCGGCGGTATCGATCGGCAGATCGAGCGCGCCGTCGGCGCCGATGAAATCGAACGCCAGGATGCGCAGCGAGGCCGGATCCAGCGCGCGACCCGCGGCCACCAGGCCCTCGGCCCAGCCCTTTTCCGGGAACTCGGCATTGGCCGCCACATGGCGGTGCGCGGAGATACCGCCGGCCAGCACCACCACCGGCGCATCGGCACGGCCGACGCATTCGTAGCGCAGGCGTACCGGCCGCGGCCCGCCGTGACGCATCGACAGCACCGCCGCGATATCGCCGCGCACGGCGTTCAGCCCGGCGTCGACGGGGACGCTGAGCGGGGCGAGGGAGTCGGTGGCGACAGGGGCGGCGGTGGCGAAGCGCATGGCGGTATCCAAAGTAGGAAAACGGCCATCGAGCTTTCGCGGAGCTCGCGTTCGAAGCGCACGCACGGTGCACGGTTCGAACCATCTTTCGGAAGACACCAACGGTCTCCGCAGGATTTGGCACCTACGCAGGTCGCTTTCGCGTCTGCGGGCTGCCCCGGCTTCAAAGGGCCTGTCCCTCTGCCGGTCTCGATGGTGGAGCCACGATGCCAGCGCTTCCGGCCCATGTCAATCCCTTCATCGGCATGAAGCGATATATATTCCAGATAATCATCAGTCGCGCATACTCCGGGATCCTCCCTGCCCGGCCGACGCCTTGCGCTGCCTACGTTTCACTGCCCTGACGCTGATGATGATCCCGGTGCTGAGCGCCTCGGCCGGCCCGGGTGCGAACTGGCGGGAGGGCTGGCAGGTCGATCGACCTGCCGCGTCCACCCCAGCGCAGCGGGCCGCTGGCGTGGACGCGCCCGCCCTGGCCGTGGTGGCCCTGGAAGGGGCTGGCGACCGCTGGCAGGCCCGGGTCGACAACCGCGTGGCCGGGCCGGTCCAGGTCGAACTGCGCCCCGCCGCCGGCGCCCCCGCGCTACCGGGGCTCCCCCTTCAGACGGTGGTCGCCGCAGGCGCCAGCATCGTGGTGACCCGCCTGCAGCCGCCGGCGGGCAGCACCACGATCCGCTTGGATCTGACGGCCGTTCCGGGCGACCCGGGCGCGCGCCCGCAGGACGTGACCTACCAGCTGCCGTTCGATGCCGCGCGCATCCAGGTCAGCCAGGCACCGCGGGGGCAGTTCAGTCACAGCGATACAGAGAACCGCGAGGCCATCGACTTCGCCCTGCCCGAGGGCACGCCGGTACTCGCCGCGCGCGCAGGAACCGTCATGCAGATCCAGGCCGGGTATGAGGGCCATGGGCAGGACCGGGACCACGATCTGGGCCGGGCCAACCTGGTGCGGGTGCTGCATGAGGACGGCAGCATGGCCCTGTATGCCCACCTGCAGCACCACGGCGTGCTGGTCCGCCCGGGCGAGCAGGTCCAGGCGGGGCAGCGCATCGGCCTATCGGGCAACACCGGCTACAGCGCCGCGCCCCATCTGCACTTCGCGGTCCAGGTCAATGCCGGGATGCGGCTGCGCTCGATCCCGGCACGGATCATGAGCCCGCAGGGCGAGCTGCGCTTCGCCCGCACCACGGGCGCGACCGGGGCCACCGCTCTGCCCTGACCCCGGCCACGCCCGCCCCCGCTATACTGGGCGGCTTATCTCCATGAAAAGCGCCCCGGGCGGGCGCGTCACGCCATGTCCGAAGTCGCTACCGAAGCTGCGCGCCGCCGCACCTTCGCCATCATTTCCCATCCTGACGCCGGCAAGACCACGTTGACCGAAAAGCTGCTGCTGTTCGGCGGTGCGATCCAGATGGCCGGTTCGGTCAAGGGCCGCAAGGCCGCGCGCCATGCGACCTCCGACTGGATGGCGCTGGAAAAGGAGCGCGGGATCTCGGTCACCTCCTCGGTGATGCAGTTCCCCTACGAAGGCAAGATCGTCAACCTGCTCGATACCCCCGGCCATGCCGACTTCGGCGAGGACACCTACCGCGTGCTTACCGCGGTGGACTCGGCGCTGATGGTGATCGACGTGGCCAAGGGCGTGGAAGAGCGCACCATCAAGCTGATGGAAGTCTGCCGGCTGCGCGACACGCCGATCATGACCTTCATCAACAAGCTCGACCGCGAGGGCAAGGAGCCGATCGATCTGCTGGATGAAGTGGAAAGCGTGCTCGGCATCCAGTGCGCGCCCGTCACCTGGCCGATCGGCATGGGCCAGCGCCTGAAGGGCGTGGTCCACCTGATCAGCGGTGAGGTGCACCTGTACGAACAGGGCCGCAACTTCACCCGCCAGGATTCGACCATCTTCCCCTCGATCGATTCGCCGGGGCTGGCCGAGAAGATCGGCGAGCGCATGCTGGCCGACCTGCGCGACGAACTGGAACTGGTGCAGGGCGCCAGCCATCCGTTCGACGTGGAGGCCTACCTGGCCGGCAAGCAGACGCCGGTGTTCTTCGGCTCGGGTGTGAACAACTTCGGCGTGCAGCCGCTGCTGGACTTCTTCGTCGAGCACGCGCCCTCGCCGCAGCCGCGCGCCACCACCGGCCGCGTCATCGCGCCGCAGGAAAACAAGCTGACCGGCTTCGTGTTCAAGATCCAGGCGAACATGGACCCGCAGCACCGCGACCGCGTGGCGTTCATGCGCGTGTGCTCGGGCCGTTTCGTGGCCGGCATGAAGACCTTCCACGTGCGCACCGGCAAGGAAATGAAGCTGGCCAATGCACTGACCTTCATGGCCAGCGACCGCGAGATCGCCGCCGAAGCGTGGCCGGGCGATGTGATCGGCATCCACAACCACGGCACGATCTCCATCGGTGACACCTTCACCGAAGGCGAAGCGGTCAGCTTCACCGGCATCCCGAACTTCGCCCCGGAACTGTTCCGTCGCGCACGCCTGCGCGATCCGCTCAAGCTCAAGCAATTGCAGAAGGGATTGGCGCAGCTCTCCGAAGAGGGCGCGACGCAGTTCTTCCGCCCCCTGATGAGCAACGACCTGATCCTGGGCGCGGTGGGTGTGCTGCAGTTCGATGTGGCGGCGTATCGCCTGAAGGACGAGTACGGCGTGGAAGCGACCTTCGAGCCGGTCAGCGTGACCACGGCGCGCTGGGTCACCTGCAGCAACGAGAAGAAGCTGGAAGAGTTCCGCGAGAAGAACGCGGGCAACCTGAGCATCGATGCGGCCGGCCAGCTGGTGTACCTGGCACCGACGCGGGTCAACCTGCAGCTGGCGCAGGAGCGCGCGCCGGAGGTTCGCTTCGCGGCCACGCGCGAAGCCGCGCACAGCATCTCGGTCAGCTGATCGCTCGGCCGATCTACCGGCTGAACAGGCGCGCGTGCATGCGCGCGCCATCGCGGCGATGATAGGGGGGAGCGGGCTCCCCCTCCCCGCACATCCGATCATCGCCATGACCTCTGTCGTTTCCGTTCGAGAAGAAATCGCCAGCGCCCTGACCCACGGGCTTGGCGCCGTCGCTGCACTGGCTGGCAGTGCGGTACTGATCACCTTGGCCGCCATCTATGGCGACGGCTGGCAGCTGGCCAGCGCGATCGTGTTCGGGGTGGCATTGCTGCTGTTGTATACGGCGTCCACGCTCTATCACGCGATCCAGCACCCGGTCGCCAAGGGCCGGTTGAAGGTGTTCGATCACTGTGCGATCTATCTGTTGATCGCCGGTACGTACACGCCGTTCACGCTGATCGGTCTGCGCGGGGGGCCGTGGGGCTGGGGCATGTTCACCGCGATCTGGGCGCTGGCGCTGTTCGGGGTGGTGTTCAAGCTGTTCTATACCGGCCGGTTCAAGCTGCTGTCGACGATCATCTATGTCGCGATGGGCTGGATGGTGATGGTGGCGATCAAGCCGATGTGGCATTCGCTGGATGCGTGGACGCTGGGGTGGCTGTTGGCGGGCGGTGTGTTCTATACGTTGGGGACGGTGTTCTATCACCGGGAGTCGGTGCCGTATTCGCATGCGATCTGGCATCTGTTCGTGATCGGCGGGAGTGTGTGCCACTTCGTTGCGGTGACTGCGCAGATTCTCTGACTGCCCTGTTCCTGCCAGGTAAGAGCAACGGCAACGGCACCCGCAGTAGCAAGAACAACTGCAAGAGCGACTCGGGCGTCAGGAATGCGCCAGGCGGGGTCGGCACGGGTGGGTTGGCGGGACACGCCGTGAATCCATCCATGGAGGCTCATGTCGCGCCATCCATGGCGCTCATGGTCCCGCCAACCCACCCGCACCGCCCTGCTCACGGCTGGCTGGTGGCCTGGGAAGGTCAAGATCCTGGCTGGATCGGGTGCCGAGACTGGCCTCACATGGGGACCGCGCCGCGCCTCCCGAAGGCGTCTACAACGGCGACGCCGATGGTCGACACGCCTCACCCTGACACTACCCTTACCAATGCTTCGCGTTGCCTGCACGATGCAAGGGCAACCATGGGGATGTGAATACTGTGCCCTCCCCTGTTCCGTCCGAGGCTCCTTCCCGTTCCCGCTGGCGCTGGCGTCGTCCTGGCAAGCGGGGGCAGCGGTGGTTGGCGATCCTGGTGTTTCTGTTCGCTGCGCTGCTGATCCTGATCGCGTTGTGGGATTGGAATTGGTTCAAGGGGCCGGTGGAACGGGCGGTGCAGGCCAAGACGGGGCGGGAGTTCAATATCAACGGGGATCTGGATGTCGATCTGGGCCGGGTGACGACGGTGCGGGGCGATGGGCTGACCTTTGCGAATGCGACGTGGGCCAAGCAGCCGCAGATGGCGACGGCGGATCGGGTGGAGATCGATGTGCGGGTGTGGCCGCTGCTGCGTGGGCAGGTACGGATTCCGGAGATCCGGTTGACGCGGCCGGATCTGTTGCTGGAAACGGCCCCGGAGAAGAATCAGCCGGGCAATTGGGATTTCCTGGGGCCGAGCGACGGTGATCCGCCGGTGCTGCAGCGGTTGTTGGTCGATGATGGGCGGCTGCAGTTCCGGGATGCGGCGGGCCGGACCGATGTGCTGGTGTCGCTCGACAGTGGCAAGCCACGCGACAAGGACAGTGGTCCGCCGCTGCTGGTGAAGGGCAAAGGGCGCTGGCAGGGTAATCCGTTCTCGCTGGCGGGCAATACCGAGTCGCCGCTGGAGCTGACCAATACCGGGCATCCGTTCCGCGTCCATCTGGATGGGCGCGCCGGCAATACGCACGCGATCGCCAGTGGGACGTTGACCAATCCGTTCCAGTTGCGCGTGTTCGATCTGGAGTTGATGCTGAGCGGGCAGGACATGGAGGATCTGTTCCCGCTGATCGGCGTGGCGATTCCCTCCACCCCGCCCTACCGGCTCAAGGGTCGGTTGAAGCGCGACAATGCGATCTGGCGCTATGAGAATTTCACCGGTACCGCCGGTGACAGCGATCTGGGCGGGACCGCGCAGATCGATGTGAGCGGTGACCGGCCGTTCCTGACGGCCGATCTGGTCTCCAAACGGTTGGACTTCGACGATCTGGCCGGCTTCATCGGGGCACCGCCGAAGACCGGCGCGGGGGAGTCTGCCAACGCCGAGCAGAAGGCGAAGGCGGCCGCGCTGGCATCCAGTGCCAAGGTGCTGCCGGATACGCCGTACAACCTGTCCAAGCTGCGCGCGATGGATGCCGATGTGCGCTGGAAAGCACAGCGGATCAATTCACCGGCACTGCCGCTGGATGACATGGATGCGCACCTCAAACTCAATGACGGGCTGCTGCGCCTGGAACCGCTGAACTTCGGTGTGGCCGGCGGTGATATCCGCAGCACGATCCGGATGGATGCCCGCAAGCAGGCTATTTCCACGCAGTTGCAGGCCACCATCCGCAACGTGCAGCTGGGCAAGCTGTTCCCCGATGCGACACTGGCCGAGCAGGCCTCCGGCGGCATCAGTGGTGAGGTCAAGCTGACCGGCCAGGGCAATTCCATCGCCGCCATGCTGGGCAGTTCCGATGGCACGGTGGCGGTCGGGATCGGCCGCGGCCATGTCGGCAATCTGATCATGGAGCTGGCCGGGCTGGACGTGGCCGAATCACTGAAATTCCTGTTCACCGGTGACAAGCAGATCCCATTGCGCTGCGCATGGGGCGACTTCGGGGTGGACAACGGCGTGATGCAGTCCCGTTCGCTGGCCTTCGACACCACCGATACGCTCATTCTCGGCGAGGGCAAGGTGGACCTGAAGCAGGAGCAGCTGGATCTGCTGCTGCGGCCGCGGCCGAAGGACATGAGCATCCTGGCGCTGCGCTCGCCGCTGCGCATCGGTGGCACGTTCAAGGATCCCTCGTTCCGGCCGGACTTCAAGGCATTGGGCATCCGCGGGGCGATCGCCCTGGCGCTGGGCAGCATTGCCCCGCCCGCTGCGCTGCTGGCGACGATCGAAACCGGGCCGGGCGAGGACAGCAACTGCGGTGGCCGCTACGCCAAGTGATTCCGGCCCGTTCTGGCCGGATGCCGACGCATGGCCGGCATGCCGGACAGCATGGATCGACGCTCAACCGGCGACGATGTACTGCTGCAGCTGATCGAGTTTCTGTGCCTGTTCGTCGATCACCGACTTGACCAGGTCGCCGATCGAGATGACGCCGAGGACACCGTTGCCATCGACCACCGGAAGGTGACGGATGCGGTAATCGGTGACCAGTTGCAGGCAGTGTTCGACCTGCTCGCCTGGCGCGACGGTCACCACCTTGGGGGTCATGATCTCGCGGACTTCGGTCGTGCGTGACGAGCGTTCGTGCAGCACGATCTTGCGTGCGTAATCGCGTTCGGAAAGAATGCCGACCAGTTGCCGGCCTTCCATCACCAGGACCGCGCCGATGCCCTTTTCAGCCATCAACCGGATAGCGTCGATCACCGCCGACGTCGGGGCTACTGCGAATACCTCAGGGGACTTGCCTTCCAACAGCTGTCGTACCGTGGTCATCTCGCTGCTCTCCACCGATGGGATGCAGGGCCGAGTCTGCCACGAACGGGGCCTGCCAGGTGTCAATCAGGTACAGCGGGCGCTGTTTGGATTCTTCGTACAGCCGGCCCAGGTATTCACCGATCAGGCCCAGCGCGATCAGCTGTATCCCGCCAAGGAACAGGATCACCGCCATCATCGTCGGCCACCCAGCGACACGGTCGCCGTACAGCGCGGCCTTGAGCACCACGACCAGCGCGAACAGGAACGCGAAACTCGCCGCCGCCAGGCCCAGATAGGTGGTCACCCGCAGCGGCGCGGTCGAGAACCCGGTGATCCCTTCCAACGCGAAGTTCCACAGCCGCCAGAAACCGAACTTGCTCTCCCCGACCAGCCGCGCATGGCGATGGTAAGGCAGGGCCTTGCGCCGGAAGCCCACCCAGCCGAACAGCCCCTTCATGAACCGGTGGCGCTCACGCAGCTGACCCAGGGCCTGCAGCGCGCGCGGCGACAACAGGCGGAAGTCGCCGGTATCGGCCGGAATCGGTGTCTTGGACAGCCGCCCGATCACCCGGTAGAACGCCTTGGCTGTTGACCGCTTGAGCCAGCTTTCGCCGTCGCGCACCAGGCGCGTGCCGTACACGTTGTCATAGCCCTGCTGCCACAGCGCAACAAACTCGGGAATCAGTTCCGGCGGATCCTGACCATCGGCATCGAGAATCATCACCGCACCGTCGTCGACGAAATCCAGCCCGGCGGTGAGCGCCGCTTCCTTGCCGAAATTCCGCGAGAGCCGCAGCACGCCGACGCAGCCGTCCGCAGCGGCCAATCCCTGCATGACGTCCCATGTCGTATCGGTACTGCCGTCGTCCACATACAACACCCGGCCGTCGATGCCCGCCAATCCATCGAGCACCGCACGCAGCCGTGGGTGCAGCATCGGCAAGGCAAGCGCTTCATTGTGGGCGGCGACGACGACGGTCAGGCGTGGGCTGTTCATGCGGCGATTGTAGCGTTCGCCAATCACGTACATGAACGCTCAGTCTTCGCTGAGGTAACCACTCCCGCCCAGCTGCCGCGCCTGCCGCTGGATCCATGTTGCGCGGCGCTGGACGTAGGGCCCCGGCTGGGCCGCGTTGTAACGCCGCGGTGCTGGCAGCACCGCCGCCAGCCGCGCGCTTTCGGCCGGGCTCAGCCGCGACGCGTCCTTGTTCCAGTACTGCCGGGACGCGGCCTGCGCGCCATAGATGCCGTCGCCGAACTCGGCGATGTTGGCGTACATCTCCAGGATCCGCGACTTCGGCCACAGCGCTTCGATCAACACCGTGTACCAGACCTCCAGGCCCTTGCGGATCCAGCTGCGGCCCTGCCACAGGAACAGGTTCTTGGCGACCTGCTGGCTGATCGTACTGGCCCCGCGCAGGCGGCCGCCGCGTGCGTTGTGGTCGCGCGCCTTCTCGATGGCCTGCAGGTCAAAGCCGTTGTGCTCCGGGAAGCGCTGGTCCTCGGCGGCCACCAGCGAGATCGGCAGGCTCGGCGCCATCTGGTCCAGGTCGCGCCACTGGTAGTGCAGCCGGTAGCTCCAATCGCCCTCCCCCAACGCTTCGCCGTAGCGCCACAGCATCACGCTGGATACGGGGGGGTCGATGAAACGCAGGGCCAGCACCTGCAGCACGCTGAAGCCGACAAACAGTACCGGCAGCCACAGCAGCCGCTTCCAGTGCCGGCGGCGGGGACGTGACGGTTCCAGGTCCGGCTCGACCTTGAGGTTGCTGCGCTCTGCCCCCATTACTGGTGCATCCTTTACTTGCACGGTTGTCGGCGCATTATCCGGCAACCGGCACTCCTTTCGCGCAGCCACCGAACCGATGACCGCCCAATCCGACTCCCTTGTCCGTTTCCTGCTCCCCGATGCCGGCGTCCGCGGCGTGCACGTGCACCTTGATGACACCTGGCGGGAGATCCTGTCGCACGCGGTCTATCCGCCCGGCGCCGCTGAACTGCTCGGCGAGGCCAGCGTGGCCTCGGCGCTGTTCACCGGCCACACCAAGGTCGATGGCCGCCTGTCGATCCAGCTGCGCAGCAACACCGCGATGCGCACCCTGTTCGCCGAGTGCACCGCGGCCGGCACGCTGCGCGGCATCGTCCAGCTGGCCGACGGCGGCGGCGACGCGCCGCGCGACCTGACCGCGCTGGGCGAGGATGCGCTGCTGGCGATCACCATCGAAAACCCCGGCTTGGACCCGCGCGAACCGCAGCGCTACCAGAGCCTGGTCGGTCTGACCGCAGCCGGTCTGGACGAAGCCTTCGAAGATTATTTCCGCCAGTCCGAACAGCTGCCCACCCGCCTGCTGCTGGCCGCCGACGGCACCCGCGCCGCAGGCCTGCTGCTGCAGAAGCTGCCGGGCGATGAAGGCGATCAGGACGGCTGGTCGCGTGCCAGCGCGCTGTTCGAGACCCTGGGCAAGCAGGAACTGCTGGAGGTGCCGGGCCATGACCTGCTGCACCGCCTGTTCCATGAAGAGACGCCGGAACTGCTCGGCGACAAGGCCCTGCGCTTTGCCTGTTCGTGCTCGCGCGAGCGGGTCGAAGGCATGCTGCAGTCCATTGGCGAAGAGGAGGCCCGGGCCGCCGCCGAGCCTACGGGCGCGGTCGAAGTGCGTTGCGAATTCTGCGGGCAGGAGTATCACTTTCCCTTGACGGAATTCGACATACTGTTCCGCGAGATGGACGTATCTTCGCCGGCACCTGAACGGCTTCAGTAATTTTGCTACGAGTTTTGTTCTGGGGAGAACCAAGACTTGTTAAGAAATCATAAACGCCCTAGGATCAATCTCCCGCTTCGGCGGGAACTTGTGTTCACCGCGCTTGTCTGAGAGTTCCCATGCATTCCCTTCTGCGTCTACCGCTGGCCCTGATGATCGCCCTAGGCGCGATCTCGGGCGCGCATGCGCAGGCCAAGGGCAAGCAGGACGGCACCGTGCTGCCGGTCTGGAACAAGGGCAGCGGCAAGGTCGAGGCGCTGCTCTACCTGGAGCCGACCGGCGAACAGGCCGTTGGTGCCCGTTGGCACTTCGGGCGCAGCTCGCTGGATGCGGCCTTCGGCCTGTCCTCGGGTGACTCTCTGGGGCTGCTGTGCAACAGCAGCCGCGGCACCAGCATCAGCGGATTGGCCAGTCACTGCATGCTGGCGACGCTGGGCGATGAGGAGGACAACACGCTCAGCCGCCGCGTCAGTGGGACCGCCGCGTTCAACCGCCCCGGTGGCCGTGTGGGCATCACCGCCGGCAGCGGCCGCGACACTTTACCCGCCTGGCTGGCTGGCCCCAACAAATCCCCATCGCTGCGCGCCGAACAGAACGATCTGACTGTTTTCGGGCAGAAGAACATCGGCCGTGAGGGCTTCGTCTCGATCGGTGGTACCTACGCCAAAGCGCGACTGGTCCCCATCGCGGATGCCTCACCGGCGATCGTCGACCGCTGGGACAGCAAAAGCCTCACCATCGGCGCCGGCTATGGCAACTTCAGCGGCAACATCATTGGCCGTGTGGTCGATGTACCCGGCCAGCCCGGGAAGTGGGAAGGCCTGGGCGTCGGCCTGACCTGGCGCACCCCGTGGAGCGGCCAGCTCACCGTCGGTGCCGAAAACGTGGTCACCCGTGGCAAGAATCCGTTCGCCCCGCGCAACGAGAGCACCGACGAAGGCACCGTGCCCTACGTGCGGTACGAGCAGGATCTCTGACCTGTCTTTGCGACGACCCGTCAATACACGTGATCCAAAGGGCGCCTCCATGAGGCGCCCTTTTTCATTTGGGCTGCCTGTCAAGGGCGCGCACGGCCCATTCAGGGTGAATTTTTTTTAACAAAAATCTTAACAAATGAGACTGTTTAGGCTGTAGATATCGCTTAAAGCCTTACACCGCAAAGGCTTTGCCGAATTTCACCTAAATCACATGGAACATTAACGGCTCTTTAATTTTTAGTTGCACGTGGTTACTATCGAGTCAGCTTCACGGATTGGGAACGCCTTTCGTCCCCGCGCTGAAGCCCATCCCAACACGTTGCACCCAAGTCAACTTGGAGAGAGAGCCCAATGAACCGCAACAGCAACAAACTGCGCGACGCCGTCGTCCTCGCGCTGATCGCCAGCGCTGCCGGCACCGGCAGCGCCGTCGCTCAGGAAACCACTGGCACCACCAACCTGGACCGTATCTCGGTCACCGGTTCGCGCATCCGCCAGGTTGACGTGGAAACCGCCCAGCCGGTCCTGACCATCACCCGCGCAGACATCCAGAACCAGGGCTTCAGCTCGGTCGCGGACATCCTGCAGAACATCTCTGCCGCGGGCAGCCCGTCGTTCAGCCGCGCCTCGCCGCTGACCTCCAACCAGGAAGCCGGTGGTTCGTACATCGATCTGCGCAACCTGGGCCCGCAGCGTACGCTGGTGCTGGTCAACGGTAAGCGTCTGGGCATTTCGCCGGACGGCTTCCAGGACGTCTCGACCATCCCGACCGTCATTGTTGAGCGCATCGACGTCCTGAAGGACGGCGCCTCGTCGATCTACGGCTCCGATGCCATGGCCGGCGTGATCAACATCATCACCCGCAAGAACTTCGACGGTGCTGAAGCCAACTTCTACACCGGCCAGTACAGCCAGGGCGACGGCAAGAAGGAAACCGCTGATTTCATGGTCGGCTTCTCCGGCGATCGCGGTTCGGTCACCGTCGGTGCCGAGTACCACAAGGAAGAGGGCGTCTGGGCGAAGGATCGTCCGTTCAGCCTGGACACCTACCCGGGCGTCGGTGACGGTGGCGCTTACTCCGTCGTCGGCCAGTGGGGTAACTGGCGTCGCGGCACCACCGGCGCTTGGCAGGCACCGAACCGTGGCGGCACCGCCCTGGGCGCGAGCCAGTTCCATGACCAGAACGCCGATGACCGCAGCCGTTCGACGGAGCAGATGCACCTGCTGACGCCGCTGGAGCGCCGTTCGCTGTACGTCAACACCAACTACGACATCACCGACAACGTCCGCTTCACCAGCGACCTGTCCTACACCAAGCGTGAGTCGAACCGTCAGATCGCAGGCTACCCGCTGCAGTCGCAGGCCGCCGGCGTGAACACCCCGATGTCGGCGCTGAGCGCCTTCAACCCGACCGGTGGCGCTTCGGCCGTCAACTGGCGCCGTCGTGGTTGGGAAGTGCCGCGTACCACCGATACCGACATGACGACCTGGCGCTTCACCGCGTCGCTGGAAGGCGCGTTCGAGATTGGTGACCGGTACTTCAACTGGGATGCCGGCTACCTGTACAACGAAAACAACGTCAACATCACCAACAACGGCAACTTCTACATCCCGGCCGTGCGCAATGCGGTGGGCCCGTCGCGCGTCAATGCGCAGGGGCAGCTGGAGTGCTACACGCCCGCAACGGGCACCTCGCCCGCCGCGGCGATCCCGGGCTGCGTGCCGTGGAATCCCTTCGCGGGCTTCGGCACCGGCGCGGTTGCCAATTCGCTGGCGGATCCGAACGTTCAAAAGTACCTCTATCGTGAGGAACATGCGACCGGCAAGACCACCACGAACAACTACTTCGCCAACCTGTCGGGTACCATCGTCCCGCTGCCGGCCGGCGACCTGGGCTTCGCGGTCGGCTACGAGTACCGCAAGGAGGATGGTAACTTCCGTCCGGATGCCATCGCCCAGTCGGGCGACTCGACCAACCTGGCCTCGGGCCCGACCCAAGGCTCCTACGCGGTCGACGAGTTCTACCTGGAACTGAACATCCCGATCCTGGCCGACCTTGCCTTCGCCAAGGAACTGACGCTGGACGTGGCTACCCGTTACTCCGACTTCAACACCTTCGGTGACACGGTCAACAACAAGTTCGGCCTGAAGTGGCGTCCGATCGACGACCTGCTGGTCCGGGCCACCTATGCCGAGGGCTTCCGCGCCCCGACCATCGGTGACCTCTACGGCGGCGGTTCGCAGACCTTCGTGACCAGCTTCGTCGATCCGTGCGACAGCGTCTATGGCAGCGTCGGCGGCAGCCCGCAGTGCTTGGCCGCCGTCGGCCCGGGTTACCGTCAGCTGCAGCAGGGCTTCATCCCGACCGTCGGCTCGGCAGCACAGAGCCCGGTGCCGTTCGTTTCGGGCTCCAACCCGCTGCTGACCCCGGAAAGTTCGGAGTCCAAGACCGTCGGTTTCGTATACAGCCCGAGCTACGTCAGTGGCCTGAGCGTGGGCGTCGACTGGTGGAACATCCGCATCGACAACACCATCGTCTCGGACAGCGCCAACACGATCCTGCGCGACTGCTATGTCAACCAGGTCACCTCGCGTTGCGCACTGTTCCAGCGTGATCCGTCGCTGGGCAACATCGTCGGCACCCTGGTCTACGGCAACCGCAATGCCGGCTATACCGAAACCGAAGGTTTCGATATCGACGTCAACTATGCTCTGGACACCGACTACGGTCGCGTCAGCGCCAAGTGGGCCACCACCTACGTCAGCAAGTACGAGACGAAGACCACCAACGAAGCTGACACCGTGCCGAATCAGGCCAACGGCTACGGCAGCACCTTCCGGATCCGCTCCAACTTCAACCTGGGCTGGAGCCTGAATGACTGGTCGGTGAACTGGGGCCTGCGCTACTTCTCCGGCACCAAGGAACCGTGCTACTTCGATGATCGCTGCAACCTGCCGGACTTCTCGGCACCGGAAACGCAGGGCAACATCGATCCGCAGAACCGTACCGGCGCAGTGACCTTCCACGACCTGCAGGTGTCCTACGCAGCTCCGTGGAACGCCAGCATCTCCGTCGGCGCCAACAACGTGTTCAACAAGGTCGGCCCGGCAATGTATGCGCAGCCGAATTCCAGCTTCTCCTACTACGGCGGCTTCGACATCGGTCGCTTCGTCTACCTGAAGTACAACCAGAAGTTCTGATCGATCCACTGATCGACAACGTCTGATGCAACGGCCCCGAAAGGGGCCGTTGTTTTTTGTGCTGGTGCGCGTGGCCAGCAAACGGCACGCATGGAAAAGGCCGCGTTTCCGCGGCCTTCTGCATGCCTGTCACGGGCCGGTCAACCGAGCGGAATCAACGTCTCGATCACGTGCTCCACATAGGCCTCGAAATCTTCGCGGGCCTGCTTGGGCTGCTGCAGCTGCAGCGACAGCTGGAGGAAGCCGACATAGGCCGCGTAGGCCAGTCGCGCGCGGTGTTGCGCATCCGTCCGGCTCAGCCCCGCCTGGCGGAACGAGGCGACCAGATACTCCAGGCGACGATGCGAGACCCGGTCGATGACCGGACGCACCATCGGGTGGTCCAGCGCCTTGAGCAGTTCGCTGTAGATGATGTGCGGCTGCACCTCATGCGCCACCACCTGGAACAGCTGGCGCAGGCGCACGCGCGGATCGGTCACGTCGGCCAGGCTGCCGAACACCTGCTCCTGTTCGAACAGCTCCCAGCGCTCCAGCGCGGCCTGCAGCAACGCATCGCGCGAGGGGAAGTGCCAGTAGAAGCTGCCTTTGGTGACACCCAGGCGCCGCGCCAGCGGTTCCACCGCGACCGCGCCCACGCCTTGTTCGGCAATCAGATCCAGTGCGGCCTGGGCCCAGTCTTCAGCACTGAGGCGGCTGTTGCGGCCGGCACGTGGCTCGCCGGCGGAAGCTTCGGGTTCATTCATAGGTGGATTTAACCATACGCCGGGGTTGGTTGCAGTACGTCAATGTGCTCATGGGGGCCTGGAGCCTCGCCGCACAAGGGATGTGCCCACCATACCCCCAAGTATTGACATCGCACAGGGCAGGTCCATACTAGCGAGTATGGTCACTCCTTCTTCTACTCTGCCCCGTTTTGACGATGAGCGACTGACCGGCGCGCACAACGCCGTGCTGGCCGCCACCCGGTCGGGTCCGGGGCGTCGCGGCACCGTGCTGTTCGCCCACGGCTTCGGCCAGACCCGGCATGCCTGGCAGGCCACCGCCTCCGCGCTGGTCGGCGCCGGTTACCAGACCCTGTCCTACGACGCACGCGGCCATGGCGATTCAGACTGGAATCCGGCCGAACGCCCTTACCACGGCGAACAGTTCGCCGATGATCTGATCGTGCTGGCCGGCGAGCAGGCGCAGCCGCCGATCCTGATCGCCGCCTCGATGGGCGGCCTGTTCGGCCTGCTCGCCGAGTCGCGCTGGCCGGGCCTGTTCTCGGCGATGGTGCTGGTGGACATCACCCCGCGCTGGGATACCGCCGGCGTCGAAAAGATCCTGATGTTCATGACCGCGCACCCGGACGGCTTCGCCTCGCTGTCGCAGGCGGCCGATGTGATCTCCGCCTACGTGCCGCACCGCCCGCGCAAGTCGGACGATTCCCTGCGCGCGTTGCTGCGCGAGGACGGTCACGGCCGCTGGCGCTGGCATTGGGACCCGCGTCTGGTCGCCGAGCTGGCCCGTGACAGTGAACACCACCAGGACGCGCTCGCCGAGGCGGCGCGCCAGGTGAAATGTCCCTTGCTGCTGGTGAGCGGCGGCCGCAGCACCCTGGTCACCCCGCAGACGGTGGCCGAGTTCCTTGCGTTGGTGCCACATGCACGCCACGTGCAGCTGCCGGAGGCCACGCATATGGTCGCCGGTGATGACAACAACGCCTTTACCGCTACTGTGTTGGACTATCTGGACGTATTGCCCTCGGCCTCCGCCGTCGCATCGTCCGCCATTACCGAGCACGTCACCGGAGCACGCTCATGAGCATTGTCGTTCCCTTCCTCGTCGTCCTGTTGGCAGGTGCGTTCGTCGCCTACCACCGGATGCGCCTGATCACCTGGACGATCATCAGCCTCGTGCTGCTGGCCGCCTGCTGGTTCATCCCGTACGTCAACCAGACCGCCACGATCGTGGCTGCGGCCATCGTCGCCGTCATCGCCGTGCCGCTGCTGCTGCCCTTCATCCGCAAGCCGCTGCTGACCGCGCCGATGATGAAGGTGTTCCGCAAGGTGCTGCCGCCGCTGTCGCAGACCGAGCGCATCGCGCTGGAAACCGGCTCGGTCGGTTTCGAAGGCGAGCTGTTCACCGGCGATCCGGACTGGAACATCCTGCTGAACTACCCCAAGCCGCAGCTCACTGCGGAGGAACAGGCGTTCCTGGACGGCCCGGTCGAAGAGCTCTGCAAAATGGTCAACGACTGGGAAATCACCCACGTCTACGCCGACCTGCCGCCAGAGCTGTGGAGCTTCATCAAGAAGAACAAGTTCTTCGGCATGATCATTCCGAAGGAATACGGCGGCCTGGGCTTCAGCGCGCTGGCCCACCACAAGGTGATCCAGAAGCTGGCCTCGGTGTCGAGCGTGGTCAGCTCCACCGTCGGCGTGCCCAACTCGCTGGGCCCGGGTGAACTGCTCAACCATTACGGCACCCAGGAACAGAAAGACCAGTACCTGCCGCGCCTGGCCGATGGCCGTGAAGTGCCCTGCTTCGGCCTGACCGGTCCGTTCGCCGGCTCGGACGCCACCTCGATTCCCGATTACGGCATCGTCTGCAAGGGCGAGTGGAACGGCGAGCAGGTGCTCGGCGTCAAGCTCACCTTCGACAAGCGTTACATCACCCTGGCGCCGGTAGCCACGCTGATCGGCCTGGCCTTCCGCATGTACGACCCGGATGGCCTGATCGGCACCACCCGCGACATCGGCATCACCCTGGCGCTGCTGCCGCGTGACACCGCCGGCGTGGAAATCGGCCGCCGCCACTTCCCGCTCAACTCGACCTTCCAGAACGGCCCGATCCGCGGCAAGGATGTGTTCATCCCGCTGACCCAGCTGATCGGCGGCGCCGAGAAGGCCGGCAAGGGCTGGAACATGCTCAACGAGTGTCTGGCCGTGGGCCGCTCGATCACCCTGCCCTCCACCGCCAGTGGCGGTGCCAAGGCCGGCGCCGTGGTGACCGGTGCCTACGCGCGCATCCGCAAGCAGTTCGGCCTGTCGGTCGGCCGCTTCGAGGGCGTGGAAGAAGCGCTGGCCCGCATCGGTGGCAAGGCCTACGCGATCAGCGCGCTGTGCCAGGCAACGGCCGCTGCGGTGGACCGCGGCGACGTGCCGTCGGTGCCATCGGCCATCGCCAAGTACCACTGCACCACCATGAGCCGTGAAGTGATCTCGGACGTGATGGATGTGATCGGCGGCAAGGGCATCATCCTGGGGCCGCGCAACTTCGCCGGCCGCAGTTGGCAGGCCGCGCCGATCGCGATCACGGTCGAGGGTGCCAACATCATGACCCGCAGCCTGCTGATCTTCGGCCAGGGTGCGATCCTGTGCCACCCGTGGGTGCTGAAGGAAATGAAGGCCGCGCAGGATCCGGACACCCGTGCCGGCCTGCAGGAATTCGACCGCAGCCTGTTCGGCCACATCCGCTACGGCATCTCCAACGCCGTGCGTTCGTTCTGGTTCGGCCTCACCGGTGCCCGTTTCGGTGCCGCCCCGGGCGATGCCTACACCCGCCGCTACTTCCGCAAGCTGGACCGTTACTCGGCCAACCTGGCGCTGATGGCCGACATCTCGATGATGACGCTGGGCGGCAAGCTGAAGTTCAAGGAATCGCTGTCCGGCCGCCTGGGCGATGTGCTGAGCCACATCTACATGACCAGCGCCATGCTCAAGCGTTACCACGACGAAGGCGCCCCGGCCGCCGACCAGCCGTTGCTGGCCTGGGCCTTCCATGACAGCGTGCACAAGATCGAAGAGTCGCTGTCGGCCGCGCTGCGCAACTTCCCGGTGCGTCCGATCGGCTGGCTGATGTGGGCGCTGATCTTCCCGTTCGGCCGCCGTGCCGAGGCCCCGGGCGACCGCCTGGGCCACCGCGTGGCCGCACTGCTGATGGCACCCAACGAAGCCCGCGACCGTCTGGCCAATGGCGTGTTCCTGACCCCGTGCGAGAACAACCCGGGTGGCCGCATCAACAGCTACCTGTCCAAGGCGATCATGGCCGAGCCGGTGGAGCGCAAGTTCATCAAGGCACTCAAGACCAAGGGCATCGAAGCGCTGGACTTCGTTACCCAGCTGGACGAAGCCGTGGCCGAAGGCGTGATCACCCAGGACGAGCGCACCCTGCTCGAAGAGCTGCGCACGCTCACCCTGGAAACGATCACCGTGGACGACTTCGATCCGGAGGAACTGCGCTCGGCGGGCTACTACAAGCGCCAGCAGAAGGACGCGCAGTCGCAGGCCGCGTGATCACGGCCACCATGTAAACGACAACGGCGGACTTCGGTCCGCCGTTTCTTTAGGGAGACCCCCGATGTCCGCTCCACTGCTCACGCTCTACCGCCGCATGCAGCGCTGGCCTGCCGGCACCTGGCTGTTCTCGCGCGCGGTGTGCGTCAAGGCGCCCTACTTCGCCAGCATCGCCCCGCGCATCACGCTGCTCGAGCCGGGCCGCTGCGAAGGCCGCATCGCGCACCGGCGCAAGGTCACCAACCACATCGGCACAGTGCACGCGATCGCGCTGTGCAACCTGGCCGAACTCACCGCCGGGCTGATGGTGGATGCCTCGCTGCCCAAGGGCATGCGCTGGATCCCGAAGGGCATGGAGGTGCAGTACCTCGCCAAGGCGACCGGCACGCAGCATGCCGTGGCCACGCCGGAGCAGCCGATCGTGGCGGCCGAGACCGGCTACGCGCTGCCGGTGAAGGTGCAGGTGCGCGATGACGCCGGCACGGCCGTGTTCGAGGCCCGGATCGCGATGTGGGTGTCGCCGGTCAAACGTTGATCGTTGGCGCAGCCACCCATGGGGTGGCTCTACATCCGATCCGTCTGTCGCAGGGTAGCGCCACGCCATGCGTGGCTGGCGCCTGTCAGGCCGGCACCATCCACCACGCGGCCACGGCCAGGATCGCCGGCACAGCCTGGATGAAGAAGATCCGCTTGTTCACGCTGTACGCGCCATAGCAGCCGGCCACGATCACGCAGCCCAGCATGAAGTTGACCAGCATCGGCAGGTGATCGAACAGGCCCCAGAACAGGCCGGCGGCAAGGAAGCCGTTGTACAGCCCTTGATTGGCCGCCAGCACCCGCGTGGCCTGCGCCTTTTCCGGCGTATTGCGGAAGGTCTTCAGGCCCAGCGGCTTGGTCCACAGGAACATTTCCAGGACCAGGAAATACACGTGCAGCAGGGCGACCAACAGGGTCAACGACAGCGCGATCCAATACATGGGCTCAGGTTCCTGGAAGACTGCAGAGAGCTTACTCCGGGCGCTCGCCCGGCAGCTTCTTTTCCTCGCGCAGAAGGCCCAATGCTGCGACGGTCATCGCCCCGGCCACGACCAGCCCACCGACGAACACAATGTGCGAACCAAACAGGGACAGCCCCTTGTGCACCCAGGCGAAGGTCAGATCGCCACCGCGGTAGACCACGGTGTCGATCGCCGCGCCGGCCTTGTAGCGCCACTGGCGGTCCACACGGGTGTAGATCGTCTCGCGCGCCGGCTTGGCCAGTGAGAACTCGCTGGCGCGGGTCATCACCTGCACCATCGCCACCATCAGCGGCAACGGCGAGGCCGCCAGGATCGAGAAGCCGATGATGATCGCAACGCCGGGAATCAACAGCGCCGGGGCGATCCCATACCGCGACAGCAACCAGCGCGTGAAGCCAAGCTGGATGATCAGGGTCAGCGTGTTCACCGCCAGGTCCACGCGTGAAAAGAACGCCGTGCTTGCCGCTGCATCGGGGTACAGGCGGCGCACAATCGAGGCCTGCTCGTTGTAGAGCATCGTGCCTACGCCCACGCCGAACAGCACCAGCACGGCCAGCCAGCGCAACAGCGGCTCACGCACGATCAGCTTCAGGCCGTCGAGCACGCTGCCGCCCATCGGGGTTTCACCCGACACCAACTGCTGCTCCTGCTCCCGGGCCACCGCCCACAACCGCAGCCGCCAGATGCAGACCAGGCAGGCACTCAGAAAGCCGGCCGAGACCAGCATCAGGTTGGCAATGCCCACCCGCTCCACCAGCGCCGCAGTGATGATCGGCCCCAGGAACGCACCGAGAGTGCCCGCCGCGCCGATGTAGCCGTACACCTCGCGCGCCTGAGCGTTCGAGAACACGTCGGCCATGAAGCTCCAGAACACCGCCACTGCAAAGAGGTTGAACACTGCGGCCCAGAAGAAGAACGCCATGCCACGCCCTGGCACGCCACTGTCGAACAGCAGGTAGAAGCCCAGCAGGGAGACGATGAAGAAGACATACACCGCGGGCAGGAATACCCTCCGCGCATAGCGGCTGACCACCGCGCCGTACAGCGGCTGCAGCACCAGCATGATGAAGAACACCCCGGTGAACAGGAACTGCAGCACGAAGTCCTGCACCGCAATGCCATGCGCGCTGAACCAGTCGATCAGTACCGGCGGGAACACCGCCCTAGCGTCGGCCGAGGCAGCCATTGCCTCGCGCACCGGACGCAGCACGTAATAGCCGCTCAAGAGGCAGAAGAAGTACAGGCATGCCCAGATCAGGGGCGGCGACTGCCGCAGCGCCCCGCGCAGGCCCGATTGCACCGGTGCTGCTGCGGCAGCACTCATCGCACCCACTCCCGGCTTGGGCGGCGAGACAACGGCGGCATCGTGGAAACTCCGGGCATCGAAGCGCGCAAGGTAAACGATGCACCGCAACATCGCCAGCCTCCGGCACGCCCATCGGTGCAACGCTGCGTGGCTCACCACTCAGCCCCTGCCTGCCCCAACCTGTCTTATGCTCGGTGCGCACCCGGCAAGGAGCGGCATGTACGACTACATCGTCATTGGTGCCGGCTCTGCCGGCTGCGTGCTGGCCCACCGGCTCAGCGAAGACCCGGCCTGCCGGGTGCTGCTGCTGGAAGCCGGCCCGCGCGATAGCAACCCCTTCATCCACATGCCGGCCGGGTTGGCGCGGCTGGTCAACAATCGTCGCATCAACTGGAACCTGGAGACCGAGCCGGAGCCTGCCCTGGATGGCCGTCGTCTGTGGTGGCCGCGCGGCAAGGTGCTGGGCGGCTCCAGCTCGATCAATGCGATGTGCTACATCCGCGGCGTCCCCGCCGACTACGACGGCTGGGAAGCGGGTGGCGCCATCGGCTGGGGCTGGGACCAGGTGCTGCCCTGGTTCCTGCACAGCGAGCGCAACAGCCGCGGCGCCAGCGCGCTGCACGGCGCCGCAGGACCGCTGTCGGTGTCCGACCTGCGCCACCACAACCCCCTCTCGGCCGCGTTCATCGCCGCCGCGCAGGAAGCCGGCCATCCCCACAATGCAGACTTCAACGGTGACCAGCAGCTCGGCGTAGGGCTGTACCAGGTCACCCAGCGCGACGGCGCACGGTGTTCAAGTGCGGACGCCTACCTGCGCCCGGCACGCCACCGGCGCAACCTGACGGTGCTCACCGGCGCGCAGGCGACCGCGCTGAGCTTCGAGGGCACGACGGCGACCGGCGTGCACTATCGGCGTGGCGCGCACCACCTCCACGCACGCGCGGGCGCGGAGGTGATCCTCAGCGCCGGCGCGCTCCATTCCCCCACCTGCTGATGCTCTCCGGCATCGGCGAGGCGGACACGTTGCGCTGCCACGGCATCACCCCGCGCGTGGATCTGCCCGGTGTCGGCCGCAACCTGCAGGACCACCTGGACATCTGCACCGTCGTGCACACCACACCGGGCGTCAGCTACGACCGCAGCAACGAGCTGCGCATCGCCTTCGACTACTTCCTGCGCGGCCACCGTGGTGCCGGCACCAGCAACCTGGCCGAGGCCGGCGGCTTCGCCCGCTCGTCGCTGGCCACCGATGCGCGCGCCGACATCCAGTTCCATTTCGTCCCGGCAATGCTGGACAACCACGGCCGCCACCGGCTGCCGGCGATGGCTATACCCTGCATGCCTGCCCGCTGCACCCACGCAGCCGCGGGCAATTGCGCCTGCGTGATGCCGATGCGCGCTCGCCGCCGCGCATCCACGCCAACTACCTGGGTGACCCCGCGGGCCACGATCTGAAGAGCATGCTTGAATGCGCCCGGCTGTCGCGCGAGATCCTGCAGCAGCCTGCGTTTGACCGCTGGCGCGGCGCGCCGGTGTTCCCCCCGCACAACGCGCTGGACGAGGCGGCACTGGAAGCCTTCATCCGGGCCAAGGCCGAGACCATCTACCACCCGGTCGGGACCTGCGCGATGGGGCAGCATGCCGAGGCGGTGGTCGATCCGGGCACCCTGCGCGTGCACGGCACCGAACGGCTGCGGGTGGTGGATGCCTCGGTGATGCCGCGCCTGGTCAGCGGGAACACCAACGCCCCGACCCTGATGATCGCTGAGCGTGCCGCTCATTGGATCCGGACCGCTGCAACTGCCTGAACAGGGGTGCGCTGGACCGCCCTTACCGCCCGGGTGACGGATCCTTTGGAGATTGGCAAAACCCGCGTATTTTCAATGCGATACGCATTCATCTTCGATTCGTTTGTGCAATCACGAAAAGCGGCGCTAGAATCGGTCACAGCAGTCGCGCACGGGCACCCATACGATGAACCAGAACAACAGGCGCCGACCGATCCGTTCGGCGGCAACCGGGTTGTTGGGCATGTTGATGCCCATCGCCATGTCTTCCACTGCACAGACACCCGCCGCTGCGCCAGCCGGGTTCCCGGTCAACATCGAGGAATCGGCGCCGAGCGCCGCCCCGCATACCCAACCTGCCGCCTACCGCACCACGCCGGCCGGCCTGAAAGTGCAGCCGCCCGCGCAGGGCTTCAACGTGGCCTCGATCGAATCGATGGCGCAGCAGCTCACCTACGGTGAGCGCGTACCCGGCATGGCCGTTGCGATCGTCCAGGGGGGCCGCGTGCTCAGCGCGCGCGGCTACGGCGTCACCGACGTCAACAACCCGCAGCAGGTCGACGCGCACACCGTGTTCCGGCTGGCCTCGTTGTCCAAGGCTTTCGCCGGCACCATGGCCGGCCTGCTGGTCAACGACGGCACGCTGCGCTGGGACAGCAAGGTCACCGACTACGTGCCCGGCTTCCAGTTGAGCACGCCCGAAGCGACCGAGCGCCTGACCGTGGCCGATCTGCTCAGCCACCGCGTCGGCCTGCCCTACAACGCCTATGACCGCGACGTCGAAGCCAACGCCGAGTACTACACGCTCACCCACAAACTGGCGGCCACCTCGCTCAAGTGCCTGCCCGGCGACTGCTACGCCTACCAGAACGTGGCCTTCAGCCTGATTGGTGATGTGGTCTACGCCGCCTCCGGCAGCTTCTACGAACAGTCCGTCGAGCGCCGTCTGTTCAAGCCGCTGGGCATGGATGACGCCAGCCTCGGCCTGGCCGGCATCCAGGCCAGCTCGCGCTGGGCACGCCCGCATGTGCGCAGCCGCAATGGCTGGGTTGCGCTCACGCCCAAGCCCACCTACTACCGCCTCGCCCCGGCCGCCGGCGTCAACGCCAGTGCCAGCGACATGGCGCAATGGCTGCTGGCACACACCGGCCATCGCCCCGACGTCCTGCCCGCCCCGTTGCTGGCCACGCTGCATGCGAGTCTGATCAGCACCCCCGGTGAAATGCGGTCCGGCTGGCGCCGCGAGCGCCTGAACTCAGCCGGCTACGCGCTTGGCTGGCGCACCTTCGATTACGCCGGCCATGAAGTGATCTTCCACGCCGGTGCCGTCCAGGGCTATCGCGGCCTGGTCGCCCTGGTGCCCGAGCGCGACCTCGGCATTGCCATCATGTGGAACGGCGAAAGCAGCCTGCCCAGCGGCCTGCTGCCCACCGTACTGGACCAGGCGATGGGCCTGCCGACCCAGCGCTGGCTGGACGTGGACACCGACTTCGGCAGCGACAACCTGATGGCCGAGGACGCCGCCCCGCAAGGCAAGCGCAAGGGCGTCTCGTCGAACCGCGCGGTCGCATCACCGCGCTGATCCCGCCCGCACGTGGCATCGCAAAAGGCGGCCGGATGGCCGCCTTTTTTGTGGTTTTTGGTATCGCACATAAAAAAACTCCTTCCCCGCTGGGCTGCCAGGGAAGGAGTCTCAGGTACGGCTATCGGGAAAAACTCAGATCAGCGGTGCCGGGGTTGCCGGCAGTGCGACCGGCGCGGCCTTCTTCTTGCGAACGGCCGGCTTGCGCTTTGCGACCTTCTTCACTGCCTTCTTCGCGGATGCCTTCTTGGCCGGAGCCTTGCGGGCAGTCGCCTTCTTGGCGGTGGCCTTCTTGGCTACCTTGCTGGTGGCCTTTTTGGCGGTCTTTTTGGCGGTCTTCTTGGCAGCCTTCTTCGGAGCGGCCTTCTTGGCTACCTTGCGGGTCGCCTTCTTGGCCGTCTTCTTTACCGCCTTTTTCGCGGTCTTCTTGGCGGCTGCCTTCTTTGCAGTCTTCTTGACGGCCTTCTTCGCCGTCTTCTTCACTGCCTTCTTCGCGGTCTTCTTGGTGGCGGCCTTCTTTGCAGTCTTCTTCACTGCCTTCTTTGCCGTCTTTTTCACTGCTGCCTTGCGAGCGGTCGCCTTCTTGGCCGCCTTCTTCACCGTCTTCTTGGCAGCCGCCTTCTTGGCTACCTTCTTCACGGCCTTCTTGGCAGTCGCCTTTTTAGCGACCTTCTTGGCTGCCTTTTTGGCGGCCGGCTTTTTCTTCGCAGCTTTCTTGGTTGCCATGGGATGGCTCCTCGTCAGTGATCTATGGAGTGGAAACGCCCAGGTAAAGCAAACCCGCCGTTGCTGCGTCGCGGGGACCGCCGTCGCGTCATGCGCGTCGTGACGGATACGGAGACACCTGCCACATGCGGCCAGGCAGATATCGGATCAGGAAGGGTCTTGCGGTTCGCTGAAGGAAGCGAAGCCATCTCCACCGTCATCGGACGCGAGGTGGATGTCCAGGTTGTGCTTCGCGACTTGATGTCGATTCTGCTCACTCTGTTCGCAGGCAAGGTCTGCTGAGGCGAAACCTAATCACGCTTTTTTTCACTGTCAACAACCCCGGCGAAAAATTTTCACACCGGCGCCCTGCGGCGCCCCCCTCTCCGAACCCGTCATCGAGCCGACGAGAGCGCCATGCCAACGCCACCGCGAACACCCCACGCAATCAAACGCTGACAACGCAGAAAAGAAAAACACTTAAAAGAAGCACTTTCGTGTAGCGACATCGCAACATCGCCGTGTACCACCCTGCAACGCCACGCGCGCATCGCATGCGATCACCCCCGCCACGGGACTCCCCGTGCGCACCTTAAACAGACCGCAAAACTTTTCACATCTGCCCGCGTTTTTTTCGACCCGATTCGCGTAACTGCGCAAACTTTTGACCGCTCGGCACCGACGCGTTCGTACCTGGCATTCGCCGTTGAGCATCGTCGCAGGTCCACCGGGAAGCCTGTTCGGCATGCCATCGGCGCGTCGGCGAAGACCAGATCACCGGCGCGCATCGGCACCGAACCGATCGTCATGAGCCGGCCGTCGCGACCACCGCCCATCGCCCGTGCACTGCAATCCTCACGCACTACTAACGCGATCGGCGCGTTCTCGACGCGCGGGCAAAAAAAAACGGCCGCACCGGGCGGCCGTTCTTCAGCGGAAACGACGATCAGTGATCTTCGTTTTCCAGCAGCTCGGCGTAGTCGTCCGGACCCAACAGGTCGTTGACTTCGTCCAGGCCAGCCACTTCGACGACATAGATCCAGCCGTCGCCGTAGGCGTCTTCGTTGATGGTTTCCGGCTTGTCGCTCAGGGCCGCATTGACCTCGACCACCGTGCCGGTGATCGGGCTGTACACGTCCGAAGCGGCCTTGACCGACTCGACCACGGCCGCCTGTTCGCCGGCCTTGACCTCCTGGCCAACCTCCGGCAGTTCAACATAGACCAGGTCGCCAAGCAGGCCCTGGGCGTGGTCGGAAATACCGACGGTGACGCGGCCGCTGCCTTCAACGCGTGCCCACTCGTGGGACTTGAGGAATTTGAGGTCGCCGGGGATCTCGCTCATGGGACTGCTCCGAGGAATATCAGGGGGGTCAAGAAACGGGGGTAGTGTAACCAACCGGCGCGGACACGAACGCGTCCGCACCGGATACATCACGGCATCAGCCGTCGATCAACACGCCAGGCTGGGCCTGGCCTTCGCGCACGAACGGGAACTTCACCACGCGCACCGGAATCTGCTTGCCGCGGATATCCACGCGAACGTCCCCCAGTTCGCCGCCCGGCACGCGGGCGAACGCGATGCCCTTGCCCAGGGTCGGCGAGAAGGTGCCGGACAGGATCTCGCCCTCGCCGCTGGCGGTGAGCACGACCTGGCCGTGACGCAGCACGCCCTTCTCATCCATGACCAGGCCGATCAGCTGGCGGGCGTTGCCGGCCGCCTTCTGCGCCTCGAGCACATCGCGCCCGATGAAGTCGCGGCCTTCGTCCAGTGCCACGGTCCACGCCAGGCCGGCTTCATAAGGCGTGATCTCCTCGTCCATGTCCTGGCCGTAGAGATTCATGCCGGCTTCCAGGCGCAGCGTATCGCGCGCACCCAGGCCGGCCGGGCGCACACCCGCAGCGCTCAGCGCATTCCAGAAGGCGACCACGGCGGTCTGCGGCAGCAGGATCTCGAAACCGTCTTCACCGGTGTAGCCGGTACGCGCCACGAACAGCGCGGTGCCGTCGGCGGTGGCGGTCTCCAGGGCGGCGAAGCGGCCCAGCTTTTCCAGCGCGGCGCGGTCGCTCTCGCCCAGCAGGCCGATCACGCGCTCGCGTGCGGTGGGACCCTGCACGGCGATGATGGCCAGCTCTTCGCGCTCGAGGACCTCCACGTTGAAGGCGGCCGCCTGCTCGCGGATCCAGGCCAGGTCCTTTTCGCGGGTGGAGGCATTGACCACCATGCGGAAGAAATCGTCAGCCATGTAATAGACGATCAGGTCGTCGATCACGCCGCCGCGGGCATTGAGCATGCACGAGTAGAGGGCCTTGCCGGTGGCCTTGAGCTTGTCCACCGAGTTGGCCAGCAGCGTGCGCAGAAACGGCTTGACCTGCTCCCCGCGCAGATCCACCACGGTCATGTGGCTGACGTCGAACATGCCGGCATCGCTGCGCACCAGGTGGTGCTCGTCCAGCTGCGAACCGTAATGAATGGGCATGTCCCAGCCACCGAAGTCGACCATCTTGGCGCCGAGTGCGCGGTGGGTATCGTTGAGAAGCGTCTTCTGGGTCATGACCGGTTCCGGGGGAAATGAAGGCAAGCCATCATTATCCCAGAACCGTCTTCACAACGCCTGCGGCGGTGCGGGAAAACCGCGGATCAGGCCTGCTGCACCTTCAGCGTCATCCCTTCCACCGCCACCACGCGCACCGGGCTGCCGGCCGGCAGATCCGGCCCGGCGACCACCCAGAACGCATCGTCGATCTTGGCCCGGCCCCTGCCGGCCACGATGCCCTGGTCGAGCAGGACCACCCGCCCGATCAACTGCTCGGCGCGCCGGTTCAACAGCGGCTGATCACTCTGGCGATCGTGCGATCGCCCCCAGCGCCGGTAGCACTGGATGGAGACCACGCTGAGCACCACGAAGGCAACCACCTGCCACAGCAGCGGAATGTCGGCGAACACCGCGACCAGCACGAACACCGCCGCGGCGCCAATCCCGATCCACAACATGAAAGCGCCGGGCGCGAGCGCCTCGGCGGCGAACAGCACCAGTGCCAGCGCGCCCCAGGCCACCACTTCCCAGCGCATGTCAGCCCCCGATCCGCGGCGGGACGCCGCGCGTGGCTTTCTTCTCTTCCTGCTTGGCGAACGCCTCGCGCGTCAGTTCGGCCACGCCGGCGATCGAGCCGATCACGCCGCTGGCCTCCATCGGCATCAGCACCAGCTTCTGGTTCGGCGAGGTCGCCAGTTCCTTGAATGCTTCCACATACTTCTGCGCGATGAAGTAGTTGATCGCCTGCACGTCGCCCTGGGCGATCGCCTCGGAGACCATCGTGGTCGCCTTGGCCTCCGCCTCGGCCAGGCGCTCGCGCGCTTCGGCATCGCGGAAGGCGGCCTCCTTGCGGCCCTCGGCCTCCAGCACGGTGGCCTGCTTCTCGCCTTCGGCGCGCAGGATCTCGGACTGACGCGAGCCTTCGGCCTCCAGGATCTGCGCGCGCTTTTCGCGCTCGGCCTTCATCTGCCGCGCCATCGCATCGAGCAGATCGCGCGGTGGCTGGATGTCGCGGATCTCGATGCGGTTCACCTTCACGCCCCACGGGTTGGTGGCATGGTCGACCACGCTCAGCAGCTGGGCATTGATCACCTCACGCTGGCTGAGCGATTCATCCAGATCCATCGAGCCGATCACGGTGCGGATGTTGGTCTGCACCAGCGCGATCATCGCCACCTCCAGGTTGGCGACCTCGTAGGCCGCCTTGGCCGCATCGAGCACCTGGAAGAACACCACGCCATCCACGCGCACGGCGGCGTTGTCCTTGGTGATCACTTCCTGGCTCGGCACGTCCAGCACCTGCTCCATCATGTTCACCTTGCGGCCGACCCCGTACACGATCGGGATCAGGAAGTGCAGGCCGGGCGACATGGTGTGGGTGTAGCGGCCGAAGCGCTCCACGGTCCATTCGTAACCCTGCGGCACCATCCGCACCGCCTTGAAGAGGATGACAACGGCCACGAAGGCCAGCACCAGCGAGAACAGCATGGTCGGAAACATCAGGTCACTCCCTTTCCCCGGAATCGTAGGCCCGAGTATAGCCACGCCGTCTTCACGCCGGCGTCGGGGAGTGTCCTGGGTGCCCGTCAGGCAGGATCAGGCGGTGCGCGGGGCGAACATGATCACCATCATCCCGGCCAGGCACAGGCCGACGCCGAGCAGGTCCCAGCGGCTGGGACGGATGCCATCCACCAGCCACAGCCACATCAGTGCAGTGCCGATATAGACCCCGCCATAGGCGGCATAGACGCGGCCGCTGGCCGCCGGGTGCAGGGTCAGCAGCCAGGCGAACAAGGCCAGGCTGGCGGCCGCCGGCAACAGCAACCAGGCGCTGCCGTCCCTGCGCAGCCACAGCCAGGGCAGGTAGCACCCGACGATCTCGGCCACGGCGGTCAGCGCGAACAGCAGCAGCGTTTTCACGGTGCGGGTTCGCCGGCCTTGGCCCGCTGCCAGAGCGCTTCCTGCGCCTCCAGATCGAGCGCGCCCATGGACTGTCCGGCCGCCTCGGCCTGCGCTTCCATCGCGCGGAAACGCCGTTCGAATTTGTGGTTGGCCAGGCGCAGCGCGGCGCCCACATCCACCTTGG
The DNA here is from genome assembly GCF_056393115.1 of Stenotrophomonas sp. Steno-Z10-BAI. Lineage (NCBI taxonomy): Bacteria > Pseudomonadati > Pseudomonadota > Gammaproteobacteria > Lysobacterales > Lysobacteraceae > Stenotrophomonas > Stenotrophomonas sp. Steno-Z10-BAI. The sequence goes on from NZ_JBWJOZ010000001.1 coordinate 557,016, forward strand.
CGTGGCGGGCCAGATTGGCGCAGACGAACAGCAGATCGCCCAGCTCTTCCTGCAGGCGTGCGTGATTCTCCTCGACCGGGCCGCGCGCGAATTCCGCGGCGACTTCGTCCAGTTCCTCGCGCACCTTGTCCATCACCGGTGCAGGGCCCGGCCAGTCGAACCCTACCCGCGCCGCGCGTGCCTGCAGCTTCACCGCCCGCTGCCACTCCGGCAGGCCACGCGAGATCCCGGCCAGCGCCGAGGTATCGGTGTGGCCCTTGGCGGCACGCTCTGCGCGCTTGATCGCCTCCCAGTTGCTGTTGACGTCCTCGGCCCCGTCCACCTGGACCTGGGCGAACACGTGCGGATGGCGGCGCTCCATCTTGTCGCTGATCGCGCGGGCCACATCGGCAAACCCGAACGCCCCCTGCTCCTGCGCCATCTGCGCGTGGAAGACCACCTGCAGCAGCAGATCGCCGAGCTCATCCTTGAGGTCATCCAGATCGCCGCGGTCGATCGCATCGGCGACCTCGTAGGCTTCCTCGATGGTGTACGGCGCGATGCTGGCGAAGTCCTGCTGCAGGTCCCAGGGGCAGCCCTGCAGCGGGTCGCGCAGGCGCGCCATGATGCCCAGCAGGCGGTCCAGTTCGGGGGTGGCAGGCATCGTTGCTCCAGTCAGGTCAGGCGGGCAGCCACGCGCGCCACGGCAGGCGGGTATCGCCCAGCGCGATGAAGTCGCCGTTCAACAGGCTCTCGCGGCGGTTGTAGCGGAACGGCTTGCCGGTCTCGGCCGAGAGCACCGCGCCCCCGGCGGCGTGCAGTACGCACTGCCCGGCGGCGGTGTCCCATTCCGAGGTCGGGCCCAGCCGCGGGTAGACGTCCAACGTGCCTTCGGCTAGGCGGCAGAACTTCAGCGAGGAGCCCTGGGCGAGCACCTCGATATCGCCCATGCGGTCCAGCATGGCCTGCGTCTGCTCGCTGCGATGCGAGCGGCTGGCGGCCACCCGCAGCGGCGCCGAGGCGGGCGTGCGGGTCCGCAGCACCGAATCGCGCATGCCGTCGCGGCGGTAGGCGAGTTCGCCGCGCATCGCATGCCAGATCTGGCCGGTGGCCGGGGCGAGCACCACGCCGAACGCCGGCGCGCCCTGGTAGATCAGCGCGATGTTGACGCTGAACTCGTCGTTGCGTTTGACGAATTCGCGGGTGCCATCCAGCGGGTCGACCAGCCAGTAAGCACCCCAGTGCTGGCGGATCTCCCATGGCACCTGCGCCGATTCCTCGGAGAGGATCGGCAGCTCCGGGGTCAGCTGCGCCAGCCCGCGCTCGATCACCTGGTTGGCGCCGAGATCGGCCGCCGTGACCGGGCTGTGGTCGGATTTGATCTCAACATCGAACGGCGTGGCATACACCGCCATGATGGCGGCGGCCGCGTCCTGGGCGATGGCGATGACGGTTTCGCGCAGATCCGTCGTGAGTTTGATCATTCCTTCCGTCCCAGCCACTCGCGGGCGATGAACAGTGCCGCCAGCGAGCGGCCTTCGGAGAAGTCCTCGCGCAGCATCAACTGGTCCAGATCGGCCAGCTTCCACGGCACGACCTCCAGTTCCTCCGGCTCATCACCGACCAGGCGCTCGGGGTACAGATCACGCGCCACCACCAGCCAGGACTGATGACTCATATAGGTGGGGGCCAGGGTCATCGCGCGCAGCACGTCGACCCGGCGGGCACCGTAACCGGCCTCTTCCTTCAACTCGCGGTCGGCGGCCTGTTCGGGGGTTTCCCCGGCATCGATGCGGCCTTTCACCAGCCCCAACTCATAACGGTGCATGCCGGCGGCGTATTCACGCACCAGCAGCACGGTCTCGTCATCGAGCATCGGCACCACCACCACCGCACCGTGGCCGCGGGTTACCAGCCGCTCGAAGCGGCGGCGTTCGCCATTGGAAAACTCCAGATCCAGATGCTGGCGCTGGAACGGCCCGCTTTCCTCGTCCGTGATCTGGTGGATGATGGGCAGGCGACGGCTCATGCGAGCATCTCTAGAATGGGTACTGGTGAAAACGTGTTCATGAGCCCGAAATGCTAGCAGACCCAGCCCCCCTCACGCTGGCCGATCAGTGGCGGCAACGCGATCTGGCCGTGCTGTGGCACCCGTGCACGCAGATGCGCGAGCATCCCGACACCCTGCCCCTGCTGCCGATCGCCCGCGGCGAAGGCCCCTGGTTGATCGACCATGACGGCTACCGCTACCTGGATGCGGTGAGCAGTTGGTGGACCAATCTGTTCGGCCATGCGCAACCGCGCATCGGCGCGGCCATCGCCCAGCAGGCCACCCAGCTGGAACAGGTGATGCTGGCCGGCTTCAGTCACGCGCCGGCGGTACAGCTGGCCGAGCGCCTGCTGGCGATTGCGCCACGCCAGACCGGACGCGACCCGCTGGCCAAGGTGTTCTACGCCGACAACGGCTCGGCCGGGGTCGAGGTGGCGCTGAAGATGGCCTTCCACTACTTCCGCAATCGCGGCGAGAATCACCGTACCCGGTTCGTCGCGCTGGAGAACGGTTATCACGGCGAAACGCTGGGGGCGCTGTCGGTCGGCGATATTCCGCTGTATCGGCGTGTATATGCCCCGCTGCTGACCGAGGCGCTGTTCGCGCCCTCGCCCGATGCCTACCTGGCCGAGCCGGGCCAGAGTGCCGCCCAGCGCGCGCACCAGGCGGCCGATGCGCTGGCCACGCTGTTCGACCAGCACCCGGGCGAGATCTGCGCGGTGATCCTGGAACCGCGCCTGCAGTGTGCGGGCGGCATGCGCATGTACGACCCGGTCTATCTGCAGCGTGCGCGCGCGCTGTGCGATGCCAATGGTGCCTTCCTGATCGCCGATGAGATCGCCACCGGCTTCGGCCGCACCGGCACGATGTTCGCCTGCGAGCAGGCCGGGGTAATGCCGGACCTGCTGTGTTTGTCCAAGGGCCTGACCGGTGGTTTCCTGCCGCTGTCGGCGGTGCTGGCGACGCAGGCGCTGTACGACGCCTTCCTGGATGATTCACGCGAGCGCGCCTTCCTGCATTCGCACAGCTACACCGGCAATCCGCTGGCCTGCGCCGCCGCGCTGGCGACCCTGGACATCTTCGCCGGCGAAGACGTTATCGCACGCAACCGCAGCACCGCCGAAGTGATGCGCACGCTCGCCGCGCCATTCGCCGACCACGCGCATGTCGCCGATGTGCGGCAGGCGGGGATGGTGGTGGCCTTCGAACTGACCCGCAACGGCGACAAGCGCACACCGTTCCCGGCCGAAGCCCGGATCGGGTTGCACGCTTATAAAGCCGCGCTCAAACGCGGGGTGGTGCTGCGCCCATTGGGCAATGTGCTGTATTGGATGCCGCCGTACTGTGTAGAGGATGAACACTTGGATCTGCTTGCCCTGACCACCCTCGCCGCCATCGACGAGGCCGTCGCATGCGCGTGACCCGCAGCCATATCGACCATCCGCTGGCGGTCGGCCAGGTGCTGTCACTGCCCGAGGACGCCGCCAACCATCTGGTCCGCGTGATGCGCCTGCGCGAAGGCGACGGCTGCGTGCTGTTCAATGGCGATGGCCAGGATTACAGCGCCACGCTGGTGGCAGTGGGCAAGCGCGATGCGCAGGTGCGTATCGAGAGTGCCATCGCGCTGGACAACGAGTCGCCCTTGCACATCACCCTGCTGCAGGGCATCGCCCGCGGGGAAAAGATGGACCTGATTCTGCAGAAGGCCACCGAACTCGGTGTACAGGCCTTCATGCCGGTCAACGCCGAACGCACCGAAGTAAAGCTGGATGCGGCGCGTGCCGGGAAGCGGCTGGCGCACTGGCACAGCGTAGTGGTCTCGGCCTGTGGCCAATCCGGCCGCGCCCGCGTGCCGAGCGTGGCCGCGCCGCGATCACTGCAGGACGCCGCCAACGCGGTTCCAGCCGGGGCACTGAAGTTGACTCTGGATCCACAGGGCGAGCATCGCTTGTCGACGCTCTCGGCCGCTCCGGGCGGCGTGGTGATCGCGATCGGCCCGGAAGGCGGCTGGTCGCCGCGCGACCGCCAGGCGCTGACGGCAGCAGGCTTCCAAGGCTTGCAGCTGGGCCCGCGGGTGCTGCGCACCGAGACCGCGGGCTTGGCCGCCATCGCCGCCGTGCAGGCGCGGCTGGGCGATCTGGGCTGAAAAATAACGGGGACTGAAAAATAACGGGGACGGGGGTAGTTAATCGGCACGATTAACTACCCCCGTCCCCGTTATTGATTTACCCCGCGACGGGGAATGATTCGTCCAGTGCCGCTTCCAGCGCGTCCAGGTCCGGCAGCAGCGCGCTCTGCTCGCCCAGCAGCACGCGCATGTGCACGCCCTGCGGCAGGGTTTCCTCGGAGGCATCGGCCAGCAGACCGTCGCGCGGCACCGCGATCAGCTGCGGGAAGGTCTGGGTCAGCAGGGCGAAGTAGGGACGGCGCGGATTGCCGCCCAGCGCCTTGAGCACCACGACCTTGTTGTTGGCCACGACCGGCTCGTCACCCTGCCCGGACAGCCGGGCGAAGGACAGCAGCGGCACGTCCCAGCCGTGCCAGGCGATCTGCCCGACCAGCCAGGCCGGCGCATCGGGAACGGTTTCGACCGGCACCTTGGACATCATTTCGGCCACGGTGGCGTTGGGCAGCAGCACGCGTTCGTGCCCGGCCTGGATCAGGACACCGCGGATTTCGTCGTTGCTGGCGTAGCTCATGGGTTTTCCTTCAAAGGTGCGTCGGCGCCACTCAGGCGTCCACGCCCCAGCGTTCGGCGATGGTGGCGGCCAGCTGCGGCGGTTCCCCGGCGTCCTGCCCGGCCGCAACGACGGCACTGGCCGCGGTCGGGTCATAGCAGCCTTCGCCGATCTGACCGGCCACCCAGGCACCGGCGGCGGCCAGGGCGAGCACGGCGTCCACCTGGGCGGCATCCGCACCGCTGAGCAGGACCACGCCGCTGTGCGCGGCCGGCAATGCCTCGATCTGGATGCCGGCGGTATCGGCGATGAACTGCAGACCGCCCTGGCGCATGGCGATGCCGATGTCGTCCGGCAGGATGTAGGCCTGGCCGGCTTCAACCGGCTGGGCGTCCTCGGCCAGCAGCACCGGCAGTGCGGACACCCGTGCCATCTGCTTGACCAGATTGCCGTAGCGGCCGCCGTCCAGGCGCATATGCACCAGGACGGCGGTGCTCAGCGATTCGGGCAGCGCGGCCAGCAGGCGGCGCAGCGCATCCGGCCCGCCGATGCCGGCCAGGACCAGCACCGCGCCCGCGCAGCCACCGGCGGAACCGGCCTCGGGTTCGAGCTCGACCAGCGACAGACGTTCAATGCCGAAGCGCTCGGGTGCGGGCGCCGTGTCGTTGATCGACGGGGGCGCAGCGACAACACCGTCATCCTCCACCAGCGACCAACGGCTGTGATCGCCGATGGATACGGCCGCGGCGGGCGGTGCCGAGGCCGGAATGGGCGGAATCGCCGGGGCGACCGGATCGGGTTCCAGCGGCTGCAGCGCGGCCAGTGCCTCTTCCAGCGACACCGGCTCATGCAACTCCGCCGGCGCCTGGTACAGGCCATCGGCCGGCACCTCGGCGGCCGCATCCTCGGCTTCGCGCAGATGGAACTCCAGCGGTGCGTCGGCATGCAGCTGCGCCGGGGTGACCGGCAGGCCCGGTTCGGGCTGCAGTTGCTGGTCCTGTTCCGAACCCGGCGGCAGCACGTCCTGATGGCCGTGCAGCTTGGCCACCAGATGCCGTGCCCAGCGCTGCGCTTCCCAGCCATCGCGGCGTGCAGCCAGCTCGGCTTCGTCGAAGATCACGGTCAGTGACGGCGAACCCAACACCGGATCCAACCGCTCCAGGGCGTCTTCGATCGCCGGTTCCAGCGCGATCAGGACCGCACCGGGATCGGCATCACGCAGCGCCTGCAGGTCGAGCGTGTTGGGGTCGTCCTCCAGCACGAGGCGGGCGCCGGCATGGCCGAGTGCTTCGCGCAGGCGGTCGCGTGCCGGCCCGGAACGGGCCAGCAGGGCCACCGACAACAGGGGATGGGCATCACTCGCGTGCACGGGCGATCCCCAGCAGGTCATACACGTTGCGCATCAGATCCAGTTCCTGGTACGGCTTGCCCAGGTAGCGCTGGACACCGAGTTCAAAGGCACGTTGACGGTGCTTGTCGCCGCTGCGCGACGTGATCATCACGATCGGCACACCCTGGTAGCGCGGGTCGGCGCGCATGACGCTGGCCAGCTCGTAACCGTCCATGCGCGGCATTTCGATATCCAGCAGCATCAGGTCGGGCACCCGCTCATCCAGGCGCTCCAGTGCTTCGATACCGTCACGGGCGACCGTGACCTCGAAGTTGTGGCGTTCCAAGATGCGGCCGGTGACCTTGCGCATGGTCAGCGAATCGTCGACCACCATCACCAGCGGCACATCGCGATCACTGACCTTGGCTGCAGCGGTGATCGGCTTGTGCGGGTTGGCCAGGTAGCGGCGCACCAGCGGCGCCACGTCCAGGATCACCACCACGCGGCCATCGCCGGTGATCGTCGCACCGTAGATGCCCGGCACCGAGGCGATCTGCAGGCCGACCGGCTTGACCACGATTTCGCGGTTGCCCAGCACCTGGTCGATCGCCACGGCCACGCGCAGGTCGCCGGCGCGGACCAGCAGCAGCGGTACCTGGGCCTGGCCTTCGGCGCGGGCCTGGGCCTGGCCGATCAGCGTACCCAGATCGTGCAGGGCGAATTCTTCGCCACCGTAGTGGTACCCGCCGTTGGCGGTTTCAAAGCGCTCGCGCGAGATCCGGCCGATACCACTGACCGAGGCCACCGGCACTGCAAAGGTGGTCTCGCCGATCTGCACGAACACCGCCTGGGTGACCGCCAGCGTCTGCGGCAGGCGCAGGGTGAAGGCAACGCCCTGGCCGCTGACCGAGTGGATGTCCACCGAACCACCCAGCTGGCGCACTTCGTTGTGCACCACGTCCATGCCCACGCCACGGCCGGCCAGCTGGCTGACCTGGTCGGCGGTGCTGAAGCCGGGCGAGAAGATCATCGCATCCAGTTCGGCATCGCCGAGCACGGCATCGGCGGCGATCAGGCCCCGCTGTTCGGCGCGGCGACGGATCGCCTCACGGTCCAGCCCGGCGCCATCGTCGGCCACTTCCAGCACGATTTCCGAGCCTTCGCGGCGCAGGCGGATGGCGATTTCGCCCTCGTCCGGCTTGCCCGCGGCACGGCGCTGTTCCGGGGTTTCCAGGCCATGCGCCACCGAGTTGCGCAGCATGTGTTCCAGCGGCGCGACCATGCGGTCGAGCACGTTGCGATCCAGTTCGCCGTGGGTCCCTTCGAGGGTGACGTGAACCTGCTTGCCGGTGTCCTGGCCCGCCTGGCGCACGACCCGGCGCAGGCGCGGCACGAGACCATCGAACGGCACCATGCGCGCGCGCATCAGGCCGTCCTGCAGCTCCGAACTGACGCGCGACTGCTGTTGCAGCAGCACGTCGTACTGGCGCGAGAGATCATCGAGCACGCCTTGCAGACCGCCCAGATCGGCCGCCGATTCATTCAGCGCGCGGCTGAGCTGCTGCAGCGTGGAGAAGCGGTCCAGTTCCAGCGGGTCGAACGTGTGATCGGCCTGGTCCTGCTCACGCTGATAGCGCGCCACGATCTGTGCTTCGGTTTCCAGATCAAGGCGCCGCAGCTGATCGCGCAGACGGGCATTGGTGCGGTCCAGTTCGCCCATGGCGCCGCGGAAGGCACCGAGCTGCTGTTCCAGACGCGAACGGTAGATCGCCACTTCGCCGGCGTGGTTGACCAGCCGGTCGAGCAGATCGGCGCGCACGCGCACCTGTTCCTGCTGCGGCCGCGGCAGACCATCCTCCTCGCTGACGGTTTCCAGCGGCACCGGTGCCGACAGCGGCGCCGCCACGAGCGCGGCGATGGCGGCCTCCACCTTGGCATCGCCGGACGGCAGCGTGTCATGGGCGGTCTCGAGCGGCTCGGGCTCGGCGCGGCCCTGGGTACGCTGCTCGAACGCGGCGATCAGGTCATCCGGCATCGCCACGGTGCGGTGCTGGCCGGTACGGGTCAGCAACTGGTGCAGGCGATCGAACCCGCGCTCCAGCAGGTGCACGTCGCTGCGGTCGATATCGGTCCGGTTGGCCGCGACGGCCTCCAGCAGCGATTCAATGCCGTGGCCAAGATCGCCGATCGGGTTGATCCCGGCCATGCGCGCGCCACCCTTGAGGGTATGCAGGTCGCGCTGCAGGCCGGCGATCACGTCGCGGTCCTGGGGCGCGGCGCGCAGCTCGCTGATCAGGCCATCGCAGTGGTCGAGCAGGTCCTTGCCCTCTTCCACGAAGATATCGACCAGCTCCTGGTCGAGCTGGGTGAAATCGAGCGCATCGCCCGGCGCGAGGTCGTCACTGTCGGTGGACTCCACCGGGCGGGCGTCGTCGGCTTCCGGGGCGTTCGTGAAGGTTGCAGCGGGTGCGTCCTCCAGTTCGAAGAAGCGCGCCGGGGAGGCAGCGTCGGCGGAGGCATCGGGCGCCGTGGTCTCGATCGCCTCGGCGAACGCATCGGCTTCGCCGGCGTTCTCAGCCGTGGCGTCCAGACCGAGCACGCCGGTATCGGAGGCATCCAGCGCATCGACGACGGTCAAACCGTCATCCACCGCCTGCTGGGCGTCCACCACCTCGCCGAAGGCCGGCGGCGGCGGCAGGACCTCATCCAGCGCATGGGCGTCTTCGTCGCTGTCCGGATCGGTATCGCTCCAGCTGTCGTTGGCCGCGTCATCGACCGCGACCGCGTAGGCGCTGCCCTGCTCATCGTCATGGGCATGGGCATCGACATCAGCGGCGGCCGGACCGTCGGTGGTCGCCTCTGCCGAGTCGGACCGGCTGTCGGTCGCCGTGTCTGCCACGCCTTCGGCCTCGGCCTCGGCCTCGGCCCTGGTGCTGGTGCTGGTGCTGGTGCCGGTGCCGGTGCCGGTGTCGGTGTCGGTGTCCGAGTTGGCGTCGGTTTCATCGCCGACGTCGACCGGACGCTCCGGCGTGACCGGCTCGGCGAGATGATCGAAGTAGCGCGAGAGATCCTCGGCCGAGGTCAGCTCGACCGCTTCCAGGCCCGCATGCACAGACGCCAGATCCGCGTCCTCGGCTGCGACATCCGGCGAAGGCGGCGCATCTGCTGCGCGCGCGGTGTCCGGCAGCGCGGCATCGAAGTAGGCGGACAGGTCGTCCGTGCCGGTCAGCTCCATGGCGATGAGGGCATCGTCGTCGGCCTCAGCGGCCGCGCGACCGGGCTCGATCACGCTCAGGCCATCGGCATCGATCTCGGCCTGCTGCTCGCCGGTAGCCGTGGTGTCGTCGGCGGTCGCGAGCAGCGGCGCGGCGTCGTCCTGCACGTCATCACCGGTCGCGGCGAACGCATCACCCTGCGCATCGGAGACCGGGGCGAACGGCCCTGCCTCGGCATCCGCATCTGCTGCTTCGACGACTTCGTATGCCTCAACGGGTTCAAGAGCTTCAACCGGTTCAACGGCTTCAACGGTATCCGCGTCTGCTGCCAGGACCTCGACCGCAGCCACGTCGATGGCAGCCACGTCCACGGCATCTGCGGCCGTCGCTTCGGTGACCGCTTCCGCTTCCGCTTCCGCATCCGCTTCAGTCGCCTCGACGGACGCTTCGTCGTCCACCAGGTCAAGATCGTCCTCGACCAGTGCCGGCCAGCGCGCCTCGGGCAACGTATCGGCCAGGGCGACCAGGCGGGCCGCCAACGCGTTCTGCACGGGCACCCGCGGCGCCTCGTCCTGCAGTGCCGCCATGGTGGTGGTGATCGCGACGCTGGTCTCGGCGAGCGCGTCGATGCCCGCCGCGCTGGGCAGTGCATCGGCGGCCAGGGAGCGCTTGATATAGCTTTCCGCCGCACCGGTGACCGCCGTGATCTCCGGCACGTCGGTCATGGCGAAGGCGCCGTTCATGGTGTGCACGGCGCGCAGCAGCCCGTCGGTCACTGGCTGGGGTGCATCGGCGGCGACATCCAGCCACGCCTGCAGCGTCGCCTGATGGATCTCAACCTCGGCTTCCAGGATCTCGCGCAGCACGCTGTCGATGTTGGCCGGCGTGCTCTCGATCACCGGCGCAGCGTCAGGCGTCCCACTGTCCACGGCCGTCGCCACGGCGGCTGCAGCGGCACGCTGCAGGGGCACATGGAAGGTCTCCTCACCGGCGGCCACGCGATCGGCGATGGCCTGCATGGCCTGCAGATCGGCGGTGACACGGCTGCCATCGCGCAGCGCGGCATTGAGCTGCGGCAGCACCTCGTAGGCCTGGCCGACCAGGGCGACCACCGCCGGCGAGGCCGGGCGGCTGCCATCGAGCACGCGGTTGAGCATGCCCTCGACCTTCCAGCTGAACTCGCCCAGGGTGCGCGCACCGACCAGCCGGCCACTGCCTTTGAGCGTATGGAACACGCGGCGGATCGGGCGCAGGCGGTCCAGGTTGTCCGGCGCGATGCGCCAGGCCGGGAGCAGGTTGCCCAGGTTCACCAGTTCTTCGTCGAACTCTTCGATGAATACCTCGCGGATGTCCTGGTCGATGTTCTCGCCATCGTCCTCGAAGCCGGCCTCGATGCTGGTGTCGTCGGCGGGCACGGCCACTGCCGGGCTCGCCGCTGCAGAGGTGGCCGGCACGGTACCGGGGCCGGCGCCTTCCGGGCGGAACTGCGCGGCGGCGGCGTCCAGTTCGGCCAGGAAGCGGGTGGATTCGTCGTCCAGCTCGATACGGCGGATGACCGCATCCTGCACTGCGGGCGGCGGCAGCGCGGCATCTGCCTCGGCCTGCAGCACCGTGTCGGTGCCATCGATGAACGCATCGGTCGGCTCGGCGACACTGTCGTCCACCGAGGCTACCGGAATCTCCTGCAGGAACGTCGGCAGGGCTTCCACATCCACCGCGCTCTGCGCGAACGGGCTGGAAGCAGCCGTCTCCGCGGCAATGCCATCGCTATCGGTGTCGGTGTAGGTGCCGCTGTCATCGATCTGAAGCGACAGCACGTCGTCGGCGTTGCGCAGGTCCTCATCGAAGGTGAATTCGATCGGCTCGTCGCTCAGCTCCAGCATCTCGTGCTCGGCGGCCACCGGATCAAACCCGGTGCCCGTGGCCACGAAGGCCGGCATCTCCAGCGACACGTCCGAAACCTCGGGCGCACGCTCCGACGTCGGCACATCCACCGCGTCGTGCACAGCATCGGCGTGCACGGACGGCAGCGGCGCGACGTCCCACCCGGCGCCGGCGGGCACTTCGGCAATGACCGGATCGAAATGGGCGAACGTAGGCAGTTCGTCCACATCGTCATGGCTGGCCAGCGTCCACTGCGGCGCATCGGCGGCGACCGGGGCGGTGGAGGCGTCGAACACCAGCGCCACCGGTGCCGCGGGCAGCGGGGCGGTGTTCGCCGGCGGCGGATCGAAGGTGACCTCCGGCAGCGGCGGCGGCAGGTTGGCCGGGCGCGGGATGTCGGCAGTGACGCCGAGCTTGATCGGCTCCGGTGCAGGCGTGTCCCACGGCGTGAGCTCGATGGGTTCGGCCGCGACCGGCAACGACGCCGGCCCGGTATCGGGGGTGGGCTGGTTGGCAGCCGGCAGCGGCCAGTAACGCAGGGTTTCCAGGCTGCTGCGGGTGATGTCCAGGATTTCATCGCGGCCCGGGCGACGTTCGCGCAGGGCCTCGAGGTAATACTCCAGGCTGGCCATGGCGTCGGCCAGGGTGTCCAGCTGGCGCCCGCTGGGCACGCGCTGCTTGCCGAGCAGTTCAACGGCGATGTACTGGCGCACGCCCTGCAGGTAATCGGCCGGCACCGTCAGATCCAGCATGCGCAGTGCACCGGCGACCTCGCCGAGCAGGCGCGGTACTTCCTGCAGCTGCTGGTGGTTCCAGTTGGTTTCGATGAAGGCGACGAAATGCTCGCGCGCCGCAGCGAAGTTGGCGATGGCTTCATGCGCCAGCACCTCCACCGTGCGCCGGTTCTCCACCGCGCTCGGATCGTCTTCGCCACTGCCGCCGGCGCCCAGATGGGCGACCTGGTCATCCAGCGAGGCATCCACGTAGAGCAGCGCGCCGGCGATATCCAGCAGCAGCGTTTCATCGATCTGCTGCACGCCCTCGACCACGTCGCGCAGCGCGTCGCGCTGCTGTACGACCACGCCGCGGGCCACGCCCAGGCCCATCATGCCCAGCGTGTCGGCCACCGCGCCCAGCTCGTTGACCTGGGTCTGCAGCTGCACCGGCTCGCCGCCGGTACGCAGGTGCAGGTCCAGCGCATCCTTGATGCGCAGCAGTTCTTCCTTGACCGCATTGCCGACCGTATCGAGCAGCTCGCGATTGCGCCCGCTCAGGCTGCCGCGCGCGTGATCCAGCTCGGCTTCGGTGGCGCTCGCGCTGTCCGGCGCGAAGGCGAACAGCACGCTTTCATTGATGCCCGGCGCGGCGCGCGCCGAGCGGATGTCATTGAGCAGCGGCAGCAGCACGATCGGGATGTCGCGGTGACCGTTCTGCAGGCGCTCCAGGTAATCGGGCAGCAGTACGCTGCCACGCATCAGCGTGGCGCAGGCTTCATCACGGTCGGGCACCTCACCGGCACCGATCGCATTGGCCAGCTGCTCCAGCTCCTCGGCCACCATCGCCGGGGCATACAGCTCGACCATCCGCAGGGTGCCCTGCACCTGGTGCAGGTAGCCGGCGCAGAAGCGCATCCGGCTGCCATCGGCGGGGTCTTCCACGTAGTACTCGACCTCGTTGCGCACCTGGCGCAGGGTCTCGTCCAGCTCCGGCTTGACCCAGCCCAGCGCAGCGTGGCTCATGGCATCGCGCAGCGTGCTCATGCCAGGTCTCCCGGCAGCTCTGCGCACATGGCGTGCGGTGATTTCTCGCGATGCATCATCTGCTTGTTCCTTCCCTCTCCGCCCTGCCCGCGGCTCACGCCGGCAGCTTGAAGTCGGCGACCGAACGGCGCAGGTCGGCCGCCAGCTGTGCCAGGTGGCCGATCGACTCGGCGGTCTGTCCCGCGCCCTGCGAGGTCTGGCCGGTAATCTGACGGATCACGCCCATGGTACGGGTGATGTCCGATGCCGCGGCCGACTGCTGCTGGGCAGCGATCGAGATGTTCTTGATGAGGTTGTTCAACGCGTTGGAGACGCGCTCGATTTCGGTCAGCGCGGTACCGGCGTCTTCGGCCAGGCGTGCACCGGAGACCACTTCGGCGGTGGTCTGCTCCATCGAGCTGACCGCCTCGTTGGTATCGGCCTGAATGGCCTGCACCAGGTTTTCGATCCGTCGGGTCGCACCGGAGGTGCGCTCTGCCAGCCGCTGCACTTCGTCGGCCACCACCGCGAAACCGCGACCGGCCTCACCGGCTGAAGCTGCCTGCACCGCGGCGTTCAACGCCAGGATGTTGGTCTGCTCGGAAATGTCGTTGATCAGTTCCACGATCGAGCCGATTTCCTGCGAGGACTCGCCCAGGCGCTTGATGCGCTTGGAGGTTTCCTGGATCTGGTCGCGGATCTGGTCCATGCCCTGGATCGTTTCGCGCACCACGCCGGCACCTTCGGCGGCGATGATCACCGAGCGCTGTGCCACGTCGGCCGACTCGGCCGAGTTGCGCGACACCTGCTCGATGCTCGAGGCGATTTCGCCGATGCGGTCGGAGGCCGAGGTGATCTGGTTGGCCTGGTGGCCCGCCGCTTCGGCCAGCTGCATCGCGGTGGCCTGGGTTTCCTGGGTCGACACGGCGACCTTGGCCGAGGTGTCGTTGATGGTGGTCACCAGGTGGCGCAGCTCATCCACGGCGTAGTTGATGGCGTCGGCGATGGCGCCGGTCATGTCCTCGGTCACCGAGGCCTTCACCGTCAGGTCGCCTTCACCCAGCGAGCTGATTTCGTCCAGCAGCCGCATGATGGCCTGCTGGTTGCGGCTGTTGTATTCCACCTGGGTCTGGTACCGCAGTTCCTGTTCGCGCGAGCGGCTGCGCACCGTGCTGCCGACGAAGCCGATGATGGCGATCAGCGAGAACGCACCAGAGGCCACGCCCAGCCAGAAGTTGGGGAACAGGCGGGTATCGCGCAGCGAGCCGAACGAAGAGAAGGCTTCGAACAGCTTCTTGCTGTCGCGCAGCATGTCTGCCGAACCACCCGTCAGGGCCGCGGCCGAGGACTGCGCGGCGAACAGCTGGCGCGAGCTGGCCAGGATCGCGTCGGCATCCTGCTTCATGGTGTCCCACTGCTTCTGCGACTGCTCCAGCGCGGCCAGCGCCGGACCGTTGCGGACCGCGGCAATGCCCAGTTCCTCGTTGCCGTTGCGCAGCGCATCGAGCACCTGGGTGAAGACCACCGAGTCGCGGGCGAGCGCATCGCCCGCGGCAGCCGCATTGGCGCCACCGGCGCGCATTTCCGTCACGCGGCGGGCCATCGAGCCGACCACCACGACCTGCTGCAGGGCGTTGTAGACCTGCGAGGACGGCGCGCCACTGGCCGACATCGCGCGGACCACTTCGTTCAGCTGCGCCTGCAGTGCGGGCACGCCGTTGACGAAGTTGTTGGCGTTGCCGGCCAGGGCCAGCACGGCCGGTTCGCTGGCGACCAGCTGGCCGGCGCTCTTGCCGAGCGGCTCCCAGGTCTGGATCAGCGTGTTCAGCGGCCCGGCGACATTGGTCTCGGTGCCGTAGCGGCCCTGCAGGCCACTGACGGTACTTTCGATGTCGCTCTTGGTCAGCTTGAACGCGGTGAACGCCTGCGCGTTGCCCGAGACCGCCTCACGGCCCTGGTTGGCCAGCTGCTGCGAGAGCACCTGCAGGTTCGCCGCATCGGTGCTCGCACTGGCCAGGCGACTGCCCTGCCAGGTCGCTACACCGGTGTTGACGCCGAACACGATCATCGACACGGCCAGCAGGCCGAGCCAGAAATTGGTGCCCACCGAGCCGAGCTTGCCGGCCTTGGCGGATTCCGAAGCAGTACTCATCGTTCAACCTCGATCTTCAATACGGAGAGACAGGCGCCTGCGGTCAGGCCGCGGCCTGCCTGAATTCGGGGGTACGCGACAGCAGCGACAGCGAGAACACGCCCCAGTCATGGCCATCGCCGTGGAACGCACGGTCGATGAAGTGCGCATAGCGGCCGGTAGCCAGATCGCCGGCGACAATGTCCTGGTCCAGCTCGAAGCTGCGCTGGCCGAACAGTTCATCGATGGTCAATGCCACGTCGCCGCCGGCCTGGCGCATGATCAGCACGCGCTGACCCTCCTGCTGCACGGTGCGCTCGCCTTCCAGGAAGAACTTCAGGTCCACCACCGGAAACAGGTTGCCGCGCAGGTTGCCCACGCCCAGCAGCCACGGCTGGGCGCCCGGCACCGGGGTGATCGGCGGCATCGGCACGATTTCCACCACTTCGCGGAAATCCGAGACCAGCCGGCGCTTGCCCACGCGGTAGCCGACGCCACGCCACAGGTCCTGCGAGAACTGCCGCTCGGGCAGCTGCACGGCATGGGCCAGGCTGCGCCGCTCATAGGCCTGGAGGATGTCGAAAGGAGAACGCATCAGACCACCAACTGGTTGATCCGCGCGATCAGTTCCTCCTCGCGCGGCGGCTTGACGATGTAGTCGGCCGCCCCCTGGCGCAGCCCCCACGCCTTGTCGGTTTCCATCGCCTTGGTGCTGACGATGACCACCGGAATGTGCTTGGTGGCCGCGTCGCGCGCCATCGCACGGGTGGCCTGGAAGCCACTCATGCCGGGCAGGACCACGTCCATCAGCACCAGCTGCGGTGACTGCTCGCGCACGAGCTTGAGCCCGTCCTCGGCGTTGTCCGCTTCCAGGACTTCATGACCGGCCTTGGTCAACCACTGCGTGAACACCGCACGGTCGGTCGGTGAATCCTCGATCAGTACGATTCGAGCCATTGTGCCTTTCCCCCCTGGTCAGGCGTTGACGTATGTGCGGATGGCACCCAGCAGTTCTTCACGCGTGAATGGCTTGGTCAGGTACTGCTCCGAGCCGACGATGCGGCCGCGTGCCTTGTCGAACAGGCCGTCCTTGGAGGACAGCATGATCACCGGCGTGGACTTGAACAGCTGGTTGCCCTTGATCAGCGCACAGGTCTGATACCCGTCCAGCCGCGGCATCATGATGTCCACGAAGATGATCTGCGGCTGTTGATCGGCGATCTTGGCCAATGCCTCGAACCCATCGGTCGCGGTCACCACTTCGCAGCCTTCCCGCTTCAGCAGGGTTTCCGCGGTTCTGCGGATGGTCTTCGAATCGTCGATGACCATCACGCGCAGCCCTGCGAGTTCCCCACCCGCAGCCATGTATTCAGTCATTACCTTTCCCCAAGCGCGCGACGCTTGCCTGATCCCCGGCGTCGCTGCGAAAGCGTATCTATATCCCAATACCGCCGCGCGCTTCAAGCACACCCACCGCGGCCCCGGCGCCAGCGGCCCGGCGGGCGCCCGGGCCGGGCCGTTTGCGCAAATCCGGGGCGGCGCCCGCCCGGCCGGACACTGCGTTCCGCGCCCCCGGGCAGGCATTGCGGACCCATTGTCGCTACCATCATCGGCCTGCCCGCCAGGTTGCGACCATGCCGTTGAATGTCATCGTGGTGATGGACCCCATCGCCCATATCAAGATTGCCAAGGACACCACCTTCGCGATGCTGCTGGAAGCCCAGCGCCGCGGCCATGCGCTGCACTACGTCAGCCCCGGCGGGCTGGCCCTGCGCGATGGCCAGGCCATCGCCCGCACCGCCCCGCTGCAGGTGCGCGAGGACAAGAACGACTGGTTCACCTTGGGCGAGTTCAGCCAGACCGTGTTCGGCCCCGGCCAGGTGGTGCTGATGCGCAAGGACCCGCCGGTGGATGCCGAATTCATCTACGACACCCATGTGCTCAGCGTCGCCCAGCAGGCCGGTGCGATGGTCGTCAACGACCCCCAGGGCCTGCGCGACTACAACGAGAAGCTGGCCGCCCTGCTGTTCCCGCAGTGCTGCCCGCCGACCCTGGTCAGCCGCCGCAATGCGGACCTGAAGGCCTTCGTGCTCGAACATGGCCAGGCGGTGCTCAAGCCGCTGGACGGCATGGGCGGGCGCTCGATCTTCCGCAGCGGCACCGGTGATCCCAACCTCAATGTGATCCTGGAAACCCTGACCGATGGCGAGCGCACGCTGGCCCTGGCGCAGAAATTCATCCCGGACATCACCGCCGGCGACAAGCGCATCCTGCTGGTCGATGGCGAGCCGGTGGACTACTGCCTGGCGCGGATTCCGCAGGGCGATGAGTTCCGTGGCAACCTGGCCGCCGGTGGCCGTGGCGAAGGCCGCCCGCTGAGCGAGCGCGACCGCTGGATCGCCGCCCAGGTCGGGCCGGAGATGAAGCGGCGCGGCATGCGCTTCGTCGGCCTGGACGTGATCGGCGATTACCTGACCGAAGTCAATGTCACCAGCCCGACCTGCGTGCGCGAGCTCGACGCTCAGTTCGGACTGAACATCGCCGGCACCCTGTTCGATGCGATCGAGGCCAGCCTGCCGCGATGAGCGCCAGCGTCGTCCCGGCCCCGACGTGGCAGGCGCGCGAATCCCAGCGGCTGGGCGCGACCCTGACGCTGTCCGTGCTCGTGCACGCGTTGCTGCTGCTGGGAGTCGGCTTCGCGGTCAGTGACAGCGCGCCGCTGGTGCCCACCCTGGATGTGATCTTCAGCCAGACCCAGACCCCGCTGACCCCCAAGCAGGCCGATTTCCTGGCCCAGGCCAATCAGCAGGGCGGTGGCGACCACGACAAGGCGCAGCGCCCGCGCGACAACCAGGCCGGGATCGTGCCGCAGGCACAGGCCGGGCTGTCACCGGTGCCGCAACAGCGCCAGGAGGCAGCCAGCGTTCCGCCGCCGCAGACCCGCGTGGTCAACAGCCGCAATGGCGCCGACACCATCGCCGAGGCGCAGCCACAGCCGCTTCCCGAGCACCCCCGCCCGGATGCACCGATGACCGCCCGCGAGCAGCGCGACGTGGAGATGGCACGACTGGCCGCCGAGGTACATCTGCGCTCGGCCCAGTACGCCAAGCGGCCGAACCGCAAGTTCGTCTCGGCCAGCACCCGCGAATACGCCTATGCCACCTATCTGCGCGCGTGGGTCGACCGCGCCGAGCGCGTCGGCAATCTGAATTATCCCGATGAGGCCCGCGCCCGCCGGCTCGGTGGCCAGGTGGTGATCACGGTCGGTGTGCGCCGCGATGGCACGGTCGAAAGTGCCCGCATCCTGCAGTCGAGCGGCACGCCGTTGCTGGATGAAACCGCGCTGCGCGTGATCACGCTGGCCCAGCCGTTCCCGCCGCTGCCCAGGACCGAGGATGCGATCGACATCCTGCAGGTGACCCGCACCTGGGTGTTCCTGCCCGGCGGCGAGCTGCGCGACGACCGCTGATCGGGCGCAGGGCGCAGCCACGCACGGCGTGGCCCTACCGCCCACTACGCAATCTGCATGTAGAGCCACGCCATGCGTGGCTGGGGCATTACAAGGCGACCGGCTTCAAGAAGCCGCCTGCTTCGCCGCCCGCGCCGCCTGTTGTTCCACCAGGGTCAGTGCCACGTTGTTGCGCAGATACGCCGGCTCCACCAGCTCCGGCGCCACGCCTTCGCCGCGCTGGAACGCGGGTACCGCCAAGGCCAGCACGTCCGACGCCCGCGGCAGCGCCAGCGCATCCACGCCGGTCAGTTGATCGGCCAAGCGCGTGGCCAGCACGCCCTCGGCCGCGCCGAACCCGGTGCCGACACCGAACCAGCGCGTGCCCTCAGGCAACACGACCTGCTCCGGCGCGCACACGCTCTCCTCGCCCTGCAGCTGCCACTGCCCGTCCACGCGGATGTGGCGTGCGGCATAGACCTCGCCCATGCGCGCGTCGATGCTGGCCAGTACATGATCGGCCTCGGCCGGCGCACGCAGCGCCAGCGCCTGCAGGGTGGAGACCGCGATCAGCGGGCGGTCCAGCGCGAGGGCGATCCCTTGGGCGATGGCGATGGCCAGCCGCACGCCGGTGAACGCGCCCGGCCCCCGCCCCAACGCGATCGCATCCAGCTGCGAACGGGCCACCCCCGCTTCGGCCAGCAGCGCCTCGGCCCAGGGCAGGCTCAGTTCGGCGTGACGGCGCGGGGCGATCTCGAAGCGCTCGCTGACCTGCCCATCCACATACAGGGCAACGGAACAGGCTTCGGTGGCGGTTTCAAAGGCGAGCAGTTTCATGGCGGTCAGAACAGGGAAGTGGGAAAGTCATCGGTGGACGGCAGACGTTGCACGGGCTGCGGTGAGGCAGGCGCAGCGACAGGTGTGGGGTCAGCGACGGGCCATTGTGGCGCAAAGAAGGCCTGCACATCGGTCAGCGAACGGGTACGCCGGAACGGCGGCAGTGAATCCAGGAAGATCCGGCCATAGCCACGGCTGAGCAGGCGTGGATCACACAGCACCAGCACACCGCGATCGGTTTCGCTGCGGATCAGGCGGCCCACGCCCTGCTTGAGCGCAATCACCGCCTGCGGCAGCTGCTCATCGCGGAACGGGTTGCCGCCGTCGCGGCGGATTGCATCCAGCCGCGCTTCGAACACCGGATCGTCCGGCGCGGCGAAGGGAAGCTTGTCGATCACCACCACGCTGAGCGCATCGCCGACCACGTCCACGCCCTCGCGGAAACTGGCCGAGCCCAGCAGGACGCCGTTGCCCGATTCACGGAAGCGCTGCAGCAGGGTCGCGCGCGGCGCCTCGCCCTGCACGAACAGCGGCCACGGTGCATCGCGCAGGGCCTCGGCCGCTTCGCGCAGTGCGCGGTGCGAGGCGAACAACAGGAACGCACGGCCGTGCGAGGCCTCCAGTACCGGCGTCAGTGCGCGGATCAACGCGGTGCCGAAGCCGCGCGCGGCCGGATCGGGCAGATCGGTCGGCAGATAGCACAGCGCCTGGTGGGCCCAGTCGAACGGGCTGGGCTGCAGCAGGCTGACCGGATCCTCCAGGCCCAGCCGCTGGGAAATATGCTCGAAACCACCGTCCACGGTCAGCGTGGCCGAGGTGAACACCCAGGCCGCCATCGAGCGCTGCCGATGCTCGCGCAGCGGACCGGACACATCCATCGGCGTGCGCTGGCAGCGGAAACCGCGTGGTGTGAGTTCATACCAGAGCACCTCCGCTGGCGGCGGCGCTTGGTCCGGATCGGTGTCGAAATCCAGCATCGGCGCATCGTCGCCCAGCCAGCGCGACAACCGTGAGACCGCTTCCATCGCGCGCGCATGGCAGGCATCCAGACCGGGCGACGCCTCGCGCACGCCGGCCAGCGCATCGCGCAGCTGCACCAGCGTACTCATCGCCGCATCGAAGCCATCGCGCACCTGCGGCACGGTCAACGCGCGCCACTGGGTGCCGCGCGGCGGCAGGCCATCCATCGCCACGCGCAGGTCGCGCAGGGTCTGCTCCAGCGCGGCCGCGGGCTCCTGCAGGGCCGCCTGCGCACCGGCCACGCTGCGGCTCTCTGCCAGGCAGTCGCGTGCCAGCTCCTGCCACGGGCGCATGCCGAAGCCTTCACCGAAGAAGTTGGCCGCCAGTTCGGGCAACTGGTGCGCCTCGTCGATCACGAACGCCTGCGCACCCGGCAGGATCTCGCCGAAACCTTCCTGCTTGAGCGCCAGATCGGCCAGCAGCAGGTGGTGGTTGACCACCACCACGTCGGCCGCCTGCGCCCGCTGCCGTGCCTGCACGACGAAGCAGTCATCCCAGAACGGGCACTCGGTGCCCAGGCAGTTATCGACGGTGGAGGTCACCATCGGGTACAGCGGCGAGTCCTCCGGCAACGCCTCCAGCTCGGCCATGTCGCCGTACTTCGTGCGCCCGGACCAGGCCAGGATGCGCTGGAACTGCGCGACCTGCTCGGGGGAACTGAAACGGGGTTCGCCCCGGGCCTGCTGCAGCCGATAGCGGCACAGATAATTGGCGCGCCCCTTCAGCAGCGCACTGCTGTGGCCCACACCGAGCGCGGCCCGCACGCGCGGCAGATCGCGGTGATACAGCTGATCCTGCAGCGCGCGGGTGCCGGTGGAGATGATGGTCTTCAGCCCGGACAGCAGCGCGGGCACCAGATACGCATAGGTCTTGCCGGTGCCGGTGCCGGCCTCGGCCAGCAGCACGTCGCGCTGGTCGAAGGCTTCGGCGATCGCCGCGGTCAGGCGCAGCTGGGCCGGGCGAGGTACGAAAGCATCGAGCTGGCTGGCGAGCGCACCGCCCTCACTGAGGGCATCGCGGCTGGCGTGGGCAAGTTGGGACATGACGACAATGATAGAGGCTGCCGGGCTGCGCCCGGCGCTACGCCGTCACGCATCCGCTGTCGCGCTGGCCTCAGTAGCGCATGATGCCCGGCACTGTGCAGCCTTCCAGCTGGGCATGCGCCGAGGCGGCATTTTCTTTTTCACCGCGGGCCAGGCGCGACTGCTCGATCGTTGCCCAATGGCGGCGGCACAGCGGGCCGGTCTTGGAGCCCAGTTCGACCGACTTGCGGGCGAAGGTTTCCGCCGCCGCCCAATCGCCCTGCAGCAGGGCGATCTCGGCACGGTCCTGCAGCACCGACGGATCCGAGGCCATGATCGCCAGCGCCTGATCGAGCGCCGCCGCAGCGCCGGTCAGATCGTTGGCCTGGCGACGGGCATGCGCGGCCTGGCGCAGGTCTTCCACCTCGCTGTCGCGCAGCGGCTGCACGGCCAGCTCTTTGTCGTCATTGCCCGCGGCGGCATCCACGGCGGCCAGGCGCTGGGCCGGCGTGGTGGTGTCGACCGGTGCCTTCACCACCGGCGGCGGAGTGACGCAGGCCGCCAGCGCGAGGCACAGCGTGGCAAGCGACGCGGAACGGATCAGGAAACGGGTGGTCATGCAGGCAGGCCTCGATCAGGGTTGACGCGCGGGGGTGGCGGCCGGTGCATTCTGCGCCGGTTCGGGGGCGGGCTCCGGCTTTTTCTCAAGGCCGAACCAACTGCGCCAGCCACCGCCTTCACTCTGTTCGCCACCCTCGCCTTCCGGCAAGGCGCTCGGCGCGGTGCACGGTACATAGGCCGGGGTGTAACCCACCACGAACGGGAAGCGACGCGCGCCGGGGCAGGCTTCATCGGTGGTGGCCGTGCCGCTGGCCTCCACGTACTGCCAGTCCAGGCCCTTGTTGCTGACCTTCAGCGGCGAGCTGGGCAGGCGCTGGAAAATGCCGGACCAGACCCGCATCGACCCGGTCGCACCATACAGCCCGGCCTGTTCGTTCTGGTCATTGCCCATCCAGATCACAGCCAGATGGTCACCGGTGTAGCCGGCGTACCAGCTGTCGCGGCCGTCGTTGGTGGTGCCGGTCTTGCCCGCCGGCTGCAGGCGGCCCAGGCCGTCGGCGTTGAGGCGCTGCGCGGTACCGCTGGCCACGACCTGCTGCAGACCGATGCTGATCAGGTTGGCGGCAATCGAGTCCCCTTCCTGCGCCGGCGCCGGGGTCTTGTCGTAGCGCTTCATCAGCTTGCCCTGCGGATCGAGCACGCCACGCACCGCATGCAGCGGCTGGATCTCGCCGCCCGAGGCCAGGAACTGATACAGCTGGGCCATCGCATACGGGCTTTGATCCGTGGAGCCCAGGATCACCGCGGGATTGGGCTCGGCCTTGATGCCCGCCAGCACATGGATCAACTGCGTGACCCGCTCCGGGCCGACCTGCATGCCTACCCGGACCGTGGCCTGGTTGTAGGAATGGGCCAGCGCATCGATCAGGCGGACCGTGCCGTGGCTGCGGTTGTCCGCGTTGCCGGGGGACCACTGCTTGCCGCGGCTGAGCTGCACCGTCACCGGCGAATCGTCGACCCAGCTGGACAGCGAGTAGCGGTCCGGCTGCGCCAGCGCCAGCAGATACACGAACGGCTTGAGCAGCGAACCGACCGGGCGCTGCGCCTCGATGGCGCGGTTGAAGCCCGGTTCGGAGACGTCACGGCTCCCGACCACGGCCAGCACATCCCCGTTGTGCACGTCGGTCAGCACCAGGCCGGCCTGCAACGCGGGACGGCGCTTGCTTTCCAGTGATTTGATCGTCTTGGTGACCGCGCCTTCGGCATACGCCTGCGCCGACGGTGCCATGCCGGTCATCACGCTCAGGCCGGCGCCCTGCAGCACCGACTCGGGGTAATCGTGACCGAGCTGGCGGCGGACCAGATCCACATAGGCCGGGAAACGATTGGCCGCGATCAGGCCCGGGGTCTTGGGCACGCCCAGCGGCGCATCGACCGCACGCGTGTACTCGGCATCGTCGATCAGATTGGCGTCGCGCAGCTTGCCCAGCACGAAGTTGCGGCGGTCCAGCGCACGTTCGGGATTGCGGCGCGGATCGTAATAGGACGGGCCCTTGACCAGGCCGATCAGCAAGGCGACATGCTCGGTGTTGAGCGAGGCCAGATCGCGCCCGAACCAGAACTCCGCGCCCGAGGACATGCCGTGGATCGCCTGGCTGCCGCGCTGGCCCAGGTAGACCTGGTTGAGGTAGGCCTCCAGGATGGTGCGCTTGTCGTAGCGCGCCTCCATGATCAGCGCGTACAGCACCTCATTGAACTTGCGGGTGACGGTCTGCTCTTTGCCGATCCCGAGCAGGCCGCTGCGGGCCAGCTGCTGGGTCAGGGTCGAGGCGCCCTGGCGGCTCTGGCCACCGGAACGCACGGTCACCCAGATCGCGCGGGCGATGCCGCTCAGGTCGATGCCGTGGTGGCGGTTGAAGTCCTTGTCCTCCACCGCCTGCAGGCCGGTGACCAGCAGCTCGGGGGTCTCTTCAATCCGCACCAGCCGGCGCTCTTCCTGCTTCTGGCCGTACAGCGTGGCGATACGGGCCGGATCCAGACGCGCGGCCTTCAGCGCCTTGCGGGTGTCGGGGTCACGCAGCGAAGCGATCGACCCGCCGGACAGGCTCAGCTCGACGCGGCGCGGGGCGACCCGACCATCGACGTCGTTGTAGCCACGGCTGGAGATGACGAAACGCCCTCCCTCCTGCGTATACGTGGCCGGCGACTTGCCGATCCCGTCATCCCGGTAGGCGGAAGCCGCCAGCTCGGTCTTGAGCGTGGCCGCATCCATCGCCACGCCGGGCGCCAGCGGCAGCGGGCGCGCATAGACACGGGTGGGAATCTGCCAGCGCAGCTCACCGAAGCGCTGGGTGACCTGTTGGTTCAGGTACACCGTATAGGGGATCAGGAAGCCCAACCCCAGCGCGACAGCCGCCATGCTCCAGGTGATCAACCGGCGCCGCCACAGCGGGCCGCGGCTTTCGGTGTCGTCGTCGAACTCGTCGATGTCGTCGGAATCGTAGCGTCGGGGCACGGGGATGCGAGAATATGGATTCCGGCGAGTCTAACGCAGCCACCGCGAGCGGCGCGTTCTCCCGGGTTCCCCCGCTTAAGCTGGAGTTGCAACGGGATGTCGATGTCCTTGGCCGATGCTCGCTATTTCCTGAACCGCATGCTCGGCCTGTTCCGTCGCAGCCTGGCCAGTCTGCGCACCCGGGGCTGGCGTGCTACCTGGCAGCGCATCCGGGTCCATACCCAGGCCGTGCCGGCGTCACGCGGGGCGCCCCTGTACCTGCCGGAGGCCACAGCGTTCGCGCCGTTCACCGTCCCCGCCAGCGAGCGCCCGGTGGTCAGCATCATCATTCCGGTCTACAACCACGCCGCGCATACGTTGGCCTGCCTGCGGGCACTGGCCGCGCATCCACCGCAGGTCGCCTGCGAGATCCTGGTGGTGGACGACGGCAGCAGCGACGCGACGATCACCTGGATGCCGCAGATCCGCGGCCTGCGCTATGAAATACGGGCGAGCAACGGCGGCTTCATCGAGGCCTGCAACGATGGCGTCGCGCGTTCGCGTGGTCAGTACGTGGTGCTGCTCAACAACGACACTGTGCCGCAGCCCGGCTGGCTGGATGCGCTGCTCGCCACCTTCGCCCGGGTGCCGCGCGCCGGCCTGGTCGGTTCACAGCTGCTCTACCCCGACGGCCGCCTGCAGGAGTCGGGCGGGGTGATCTTCCAGGATGGCAGTGGTTGGAGCTACGGCCGCTTCGAATCGCCCGAAGATCCGCGCTACAGCGCGCTGCGCGATGCCGACTACTGCTCCGGTGCGGCGCTGATGATCCGGCGCGCGCTGTGGGAGGAGATCGGCGGCTTCGATCTGCGCTACAAGCCGGCGTATTACGAAGACACCGACCTGGCTTTCGCCGTGCGCGCCAGCGGCCACCGCGTACTGGTACAACCGGCCAGCCGGGTGGTGCATGACGAGGGCACTAGCAACGGCACCGATACCGGCAGCGGGATCAAGGCTTACCAGGTCCGCAACCGCGGCGTGTTCGCGGCGAAGTGGGCCGACGCACTGCAGGCGCAGCCCGCCGTCGGCAGCGTTCCCTCGCCAGTCCTGCTGCACCGTGCCCAGCGCCAGGTCCTGATCCTGGATGAAGAAGTGCCGCAGCCGGACCGCGACTCGGCCTCGCTGCGCCAGTACAACCTGATCGGCATGCTGCTTGAAGCCGGGGTCCACGTGGTGTTCGTGCCGACCCGGCGCGAACACGGCGGCGCGGCCACCGAGGCGCTGCAGGCGCTTGGCGTGGAGGTCTGGTACGCCCCGTATCTGGACGGTGTGGCGCCGTGGCTGCGCGCCAACGGCGCCCGCTTCGATGTGGTGATGATGGTCCGCTACCACGTCGCCCACGAGTGCCTGCCGCTGCTGCGCAGCTTTGCGCCGCAGGCCCGCACGGTCTTCGATACCGTTGACCTGCACTACCTGCGCGAACGCCGTGGTGCGGAGATCGCCGGTGATGCAGGGCTGCTGCGCAATGCCGAGCGCACCCGCGCACGCGAGCTGGCGGTGATGGAACAGGTGGATGTGACGGTGCTGGTCAGCGCGGCCGAGCGCGAGCAGCTGCGCGTCGATGCGCCAGGCGCAACCGTGGAACTGATCTCCAACCTGCACGAGGTTGCTGGGGCCGGCCCTGACTGGGCCGAGCGGCGCGATCTGGTGTTCGTCGGTGGCTTCCGTCATCCGCCCAACCTGGATGCCATGCAGTGGTTCATCGGTGAGGTCTTCGCGCGCATCCGCGCACACCTGCCCGACATCCGTTTCCACTGCATCGGCGCGGCCGTGCCCGATACCCTGCGCGCGCTGGCCGCGACCCAGCCGGGCGTGGAGATCCACGGGTTCGTGCCGGACGTGGTGCCCTACATGGATGGCATCCGCATCGCCGTCGCGCCGCTGCGCTTCGGTGCAGGCGTGAAGGGCAAGGTGAATCTCAGCATGGCGCATGGGCAGCCGGTGGTCGCCACGACCTGTGGCGTGGAAGGCATGCACCTGCGCGATGGCGAGGATGTGCTGGTGGCCGATGATGCCGAGGCATTCGCACAGGCCGTGGTGCAGCTTTACCAGGACAAGGCCCTGTGGCGCCGGCTCTCGACCGCTGGGCTGCAGAACATCGTGGATCATTTCTCGCTGGATGCGGCCCGCGCCACCGTGCAGCGGGTGTTCCTGGATTAAGTGCCCGAGCCACCGCCGGCGCTGCGCAGGCGCTCGGCGAAGGCCGGCAATTCCGGCAGGTCCGGTTGCCAGCGCTGCGCCTGCTGCAGCGCCTGCTGCGCGTAAGCGATGTCACCCGAGCCCAGGCGCTCGCTGCCGATGGCCAGCCAGCGCTGCGCCAGCCGCCGCCGCGCGGCGGCCTGGGTGGCATCATTGGTCGACAGCGTCTGCCAGGCGTCCAGACAGGCCCCCGCGGCCAGCACACGGTTCTCGCGCAGGCGATCTTCAAAGCACTGCCGGCTTGCGGGCAGCAGGCGCTGCGCGGCGGCACGCACCCGCGGGTCCTGCGGCGCGACGCCCTGGGCCTCGCGCAGGGCGTCGTAGGCACTGCGTCCGGGCGGGTCCAGGAAGTTGCCACGGCCCTCCGCCTCCGCCAGGCGCGTGAGCAGACGCTGCAGTGTGCGTTCGCGCTGCGCCCTCGGCACCGCCGGGGTCTTCAGTGCCGCCTGGGAGCGCTGCGCCTGCTCGATCACATGGCGGGCCGCCTCCAGCGAACGCGTGGACGCGCCCAGCGATTGCGCCACCTGAAGCGCCCGGGCTGCGTCTTCGAAGCGGAAGTTGCCGGCCAGCCGCGTCGCACGCGTGAGCTGCGCATCGGCGACCTGCAGCTGGCCACGGCGCGCGGCAGGATCGTCGGGCAGCGCCGAAAGCACCGCGGCGAAGGCATCGGCCGCAACCTCCAGCTTCTGTCGGCGCAGCGCGATCTCGCCCTCGCGCTGGCGTCGCTCCAGCGCGTTGTTCAGCGCTTCCTGGGTGGCCGGCAGATCGACATGGCCGGCATCGAAGCCACGCGCGCTGCGCACCAGCGCCGCAGCCCTGGCCACATCGCCGCGGCCGGCCGCCGTGCGCGCCTGCTGGAGGAGATCGGACAGCGCATCCTCGCGCCCCTCCAGCGCGCGCACCTGGTTGGGGGACAGCGCCAGCACCTGCTGGAACAACGGCAGTGCGCTGTCGGGGCTGCCCTCGAGCCGCTGCGCCTGCAAGGCCGCTTCGGCGCGACCAAGCAACGCCCCGATCCCCGCGCGTGCCTGGTCGTGTGCGTGCAGCTGCTGCGCCACCGCATCGGCGTCGCGCTGCGGCACCTGCAGTTCGCGGGCCAGCGCCAGCGCGGCGGTCGCCGCCGGTGCATTGCCCCGGTCCAGCGCATCCCGCGCCTGCTGCAGGGCAGCCTGGCCCGTGCGTGCCAGACCGCTGCGCGCCTGCAAGCGGTCGTTGTCCAGCGCCAGCGCGGCCTGGAAGGATTCACGTGCGCCACGACCGTCTGCCGCACTCAACCGGCCCGCGGCCAGCGCGCGATCGCCCTGGTCGAGCAGCTGCTCGATCTGCGGTTCGTTCCAGAACCAGTTGGCCAGCGGCCGGCGCAACAGTGCCAGGCTGACGAACAGCAGCACGGCCACCAGCAACGCCCACCGCCAGATGCGCCGGGCATGGCGCGCCTGCAACCACCACCAGCGGCCTTCGCGGCGCACCCGTCGCAGTGCCTCGTGGGCGGCGTCATGCCTGTCATCGTCCCGGCTCATGGCGCGAGCCTAGCGTGGGGCACGTGAGCTCAGCCTAGACGCCGGGCTTCGCTGACACCGGGCAGCGCGTCCAGCTTGCCCAGCAGGGTCGAAAGCTGGCCGTAGTCACTGACCTTCAAGCGCAGACGCAGATGCGCACGGCCACTGTTGCGGACGTTGTCGCTGTGGATGTCCAGCACATAGGCATCCTCCTGCGCGATCAGGTTGGTGATGTCCTTGAGCAGCCAGCGCCGGTCGACCGCGTCGACCACCACGTCCACTTCATAGCCACCGCCGGCCTGGCCCCACTCCACCGGAAGAATGCGCTGCGGGCTGGCCGCGGCCAGACGTGCCAGCGCGGCACAGTCGGTGCGGTGCACGGTGACGCCGCGGGCACGCGTGAGGTACCCGACGATCGGCTCACCGGCCACGGGCTGGCAGCACCGGGCGAGCTGCACGAGCAGATTGCCCACGCCCTGGACGGTGAAATCGGCGCTGCGCACGCTGTCGCGCCGCGCCGTCGGGCGCGGCAGGGCAGGCACCGCCGGCTGGCTGGCGGCGCGCTCGGCTTCCAGCAGTGTGCGGCTGACCTGGTTCGGCCCGGTGTCACCCAAGGCCACCTGGATGTAGAGATCATCGACGCTGTCGGCGTGGAACTTCTTCACCGCGATGGCCAGATCGGCGTGCTGCAGGCCGAGGCGCTTGAGTTCGCGCTCGAGCAGCTCGCGGCCGGCCTGCACATTGCGGGCGCGGTCCAGCTTGTGGAACCAGCCGCGCACCTTCTCACGCGAGCGGTTGCTGGCCAGGAAACCGCTGGAGGCCAGCAGCCAGTCGCGCCGGGGATCGGCCTCCTTGCCGGTCAGGATCTCGACCCGGTCGCCGCTGCGCAGGCGGTAGGTCAACGGCACGATGCGGCCGTTGACCTTCGCCCCACGGCAGCGGTGCCCGACCATGGTGTGCACGTGGTAAGCAAAATCTAACGGCGTGGCGCCCTGCGGCAGGTCCATCACCTCGTCCTTGGGACTGAGCGCGTAGACCCGGTCTTCGGTCAGCTCGGCATCCAGCGCCCCGGCCAGCTCACTGGCATGTCCATCCTGGGATTGCTCCAACAACTGGCGCATCCAGGTGATCTTGCGGTCGAACGCCTTTTCCGCGCCTTTGCTGCCTTCCTTGTAGCGCCAGTGCGCGGCCACGCCGAGCTCGGCCTGGGCATGCATGTCGTGGGTGCGGATCTGCACTTCGATGGTGCGCCCTTCCGGGCCGATCACGGCGGTATGCAGCGAACGGTAATCGTTGGCTTTCGGGCGTGCGATGTAATCGTCGAATTCGCTCGGCACCGGCGCCCACAGTGCATGCACCACGCCCAGCGCGGCGTAGCAGGCGGCCACGTCGTCCACCATCACGCGCACGGCGCGGATGTCGTACAACTGCTCGAACGCCAGCCGCTTCTTCTGCATCTTCCGCCAGATGCTGTAGATGTGCTTCGGGCGGCCGCTGACCTCGGCACGGATGCCTTGCGCCAGCAGTTCACGCGACAGCGCCTTTTTGACGCCCTCGACATAGCGCTCGCGCGCCAAGCGCGTTTCATCCACCTCGCGCGCGATGCGGCGGTAGGTCTCCGGTTCCAGGTGGCGGAACGCCAGATCCTCCAGCTCCCACTTCAATTGCCAGATGCCGAGCCGGTTGGCCAGCGGCGCGTGGATGTCGCGGGTGAGCTGGGCCAGCGCGCGCCGTTCGTCCTCGGGCAAGCGATCGGCACCGCGCATGCGGGCCAGCTGGCGGGCGAGCAGGATCGGCACCACACGCAGATCGCGGATGATCGAGAGCAGCAGGCGGCGCAGGCCTTCGCTGTTGCGCCCGGCCTCGCGCCCGGCGTGCAGCGCCCAGACCTGGTCGGCAGCGTCCAGACCGTCCAGCAGGCCGACGACCACCGGCTTGAGCGCACCGATCGGCAGCGTGTCCAGCCCGGCACGCAACCACGGCAGATCGAACAGCAACGTGGCCAGCAAGGCAGACTCGTCGGCCGAGAGCAATGACAGCGCATCGAGCGTATCGGCCAGCACCGGCCAGCCCGCGCGCCTTTCCAGATCGGCCTCGGGTTGCTGCCAGCGCTGCAGCAATGCCTCGCGCAGCTCAGGCGGCAGCGAAGCCACCGAGGGTCGGGTCAACAAGCCATCCAGGCCGGGGGAGGAAGCGCGGTTCACAGCATCGTACAGACAAGACAGAGGCCACCTACACTAGCGCCGCAGCGCCCCCCCGACAATCGCCATCACCTGCATGTGCACATGCCCCGGCGCTGGCACTACACTGCGGCTATCCCTAGGAGAGACCCTGCCATGCGCTTTTCCCGTCTGCGGTTGTTGGCCTGTGCGGCCGTCATGATGAGCCTCTCGCTACCGGCGCTGGCCCAGCGCGTGGTGGAAGGCGATCTGCAGCAGCAGATGTCGCCGGCCGAGTTCAAGGCCGCCGGGCTGGAGAAGCTCACGCCGCAGGAACTGGCCGAGCTCAACAACTGGCTGCAGGGCAAAGTGGCGGCGCTGGCGGCCGATGCACGCGAACAGGCCCGCGAAGAGGCCCGCGAAGAGGGTCGTCAGGAAGTGATCGTGAAAAACCACGGCTTCTTCGACTTCGGCACCAAGGAGCCGATCAAAAGCGCCTTGACCGGAGAGTTCCGCGGCTTCGGCAAGGGGCAGCGTTACGTGCTCGCCAACACCCAGGAATGGGAGCAGATCGACGACGTCCAGGTCGGTGGTGTCCGCCGCCAGTCGCCGGAGGTCAGCATCGCTGCCGGCGTCGGCGGCGCGTGGTACATGCAGGTCCAGGGCGTCAATACCCGCGCCAAAGTGCGCCGCGTCAAGTAAGCCGGTTCAGGTCCCCCCCAGCGCCCCGCGCCGAATCGGCACGGGGCAGTTGCCGGATCAGGCGTTCTGCAGCGCAGCGACGCGCTGGGCCAGCTTCTTGGCCGAAATGCCGGTCTTTGCGCCCAGCTCCTGGGCGAACAGCGAGACCCGCAACTCTTCCAGATCCCAGCGCAGGTCCTGCCACTGGGGCCGCTTGCGCAGGCCGCGTGCGTCGGCCTGTGCCAGCGCATCCAGGAACGGACGCAGTTCCAGCATGCGGGCCTGATCGCGCGGTGGATCGCGCTTGGCGCGCTCGGTGCGCAGGATCATCGCACGCAGATAGCGCGGGTACTGCGCCAGCGCGTCGGCCGGCGTGTCACGCAGGAAACCGGCATGGACCAGGGCGGCAAGCTGCTGCTCCATGTCATCCAGGTTGCCACGCGCCCAGCCCATCAGCGGCGCTTCCAGCTGTGGTTTGAGTTCGGCCACGTGGGCGAGGATGTTGTCGGCCAGCTTCAGCCGCGCCATCGCCTCGCCGAACAACGCCTTGCCCGCCTCGGCACTGCGTTTGGCGAACGTGGCCGGATCGCGGATATCGCCCAGCCCATCAGCCAGCACGGCGTTCATCGCCGCATCGACCAGATCACCACGCAGCCGCTCCTGCGATTCGATAGCGGCATACAGCAGGCCGGTTTTGGGCGGCACCGGCAATTGTTTGCGCGCTTGCTTGGCCTTGTCGGCCAGCGCGATCTCCAGCAGGCGGCGCACGCCAAGCGGATGCTGCTCCAGCGCCTCGTTGCGATCGGCAAAGATCTTCAACGCGGCGGTCTCGCCCTGGTCGACCAACGCAGGATAGGCCGGCACGCCGGCTTCGCCGGGCACCTGTAGCGGGATCGGGCTGGCGGGGAAATCGCGCAACCCGTCCGCCGCCAGCGCACGCCCGGCACGTGCGGCGAAGGCGTCACCGGCCTGGTCGCCGAAGCGGGCACGCAGTGCATCCAGATCGCGTGAGGTTGCCAGTACGTTGCCGTCCGCGTCGCGCAGGCGCAGATTCATGTGCAGGTGCGTCTCCAGCGACGCGTTGTCGAAATCGGTCGCCGCCAGTTTTGCACCGGTCGCGCGGGACAGGAACCGCGCCAGCTCACCCCGGATGTCATCGGCGGTCGGCTCGGCGAAGGCCTCGGCGAACGCGCGACCGAAGTCCGGTGCCGGTACATAGTTGCGGCGCATCGCCTTGGGCAGGCTGCGGATCAACGCGGCGGCCTTGTCGGCCACGAAGCCGGGCGCCAGCCACGACAACCGTGCCGGATCGAGTGCGTTGAGCAGATGCAGCGGCACCTCCAACGTTACGCCATCTTCGTCGGCGCCTGGTTCGAAGGTGTAGTGCAGCGGCAAGCGCGCATCGCCCAGCGGCAGGTAGTTGGGATAACGCTCGGCGTCGCTGCCGTCGCCCGGCAGCAGATCGGCCAGCGTCCACGACAGCGCGCGGCGCTTCTCCGGTGCCAGCGCCTTCCACCAGGTATCCAGGCCCATCGCCGAATGGATCTCGGCCGGAATCCGGTCCAGGTACCAGCGCGCCTGCCAGCCTTCGTCGGCGACGATGCCGGCACGGCGCAGCTTGGCCTCTTCTTCGCGCGCCTGCTCCAACACCTTGAGGTTGTCGGCGACGAAGCCGGCACGGGTGTTGATTTCGCCAGTCACCAGGCCCTGCCGCACGAAGATATCGTGTGCCTCGCCCGGCGCGATGCGGCCGTAGTGCACCGGCTTCTTCGGGGCCAGCACCAGCCCGAACAGACTGATCTGCTCGGAGGCCAGTACCTGGCCCTGCGCGCGCGACCAGTGCGGGTCGAAGTGCTTGCGCAGCAGCAGATGCGGCAGTTCGTTGATGACCCAGTCCGGCTCGATCGCCGCGTTGGTCAGGCCCCAGATTTTCTGGGTATCGAGCAAGGTCGCGGTGAGCAGCCACGGCGGCGGCCGCTTGGCCAGGGTCGAGCCCGGGAACGGCAGGAAGCGGCGCTGGCGCGGCGCCAGGAAATCGCCCTTGTCGCTGCGGTGGCCGATCTGCGTGGGCAGGCCGGCGATCAAGGCACGGTGGAGGGTCTGGTAGGCCGCCGCGCGTACTTTGTCGCTGAAGGCGTTGCGCGCCTCGGAATCGGCCCCCTTGACCGGCGCCGGCGTGTTCTGGGCAGGGGTCGGCTCGGATTTCCCTTCACGGGCCAGGCGTGCGGCACGGTGCTGCTGGCCACGCGTCGCCTTGATCTTGGCCTCGTCATCGCGCGCCGGGGCAGGCGCCGAGGATCCGGCAAGCAACGGTGCCAACGATGTCTCCGCCGGCTCTTCGCTCCATCCCAGTTCCTCGCACAGCACGCGCAGCTGACGATGCAGCTCCCGCCACTCGCGCATGCGCAGGAAACCAAGGAAATGCCGCCCGCACCAGTCACGCAGCTTGGACTGGGTCAGGTCTTCGTGGGCCTGGCGGTAGCCGTCCCACAGGCGCAGCACGCCGACAAATTCCGAACGCCCATCGGCGAACAGCGCATGCGCATTGTCGGCGGCGGCGCGCGCTTCCGGCGGGCGCTCACGGGGGTCCTGGATACCCAGGAACGAGGCGATCACCAGCATCGGCCGCAGGCAGCCCTGGGCCTGCGCGGCGACCAGCATGCGGGCCAGTTTCACGTCCACCGGCAGGCGCGCCATCTGACGGCCGATCGGCGTCAGGCGGCGCTCGGCATCGACCGCACCCAGCTCACCCAACTGCTGCCAGCCATCGGCGACCGCGCGTTCATCCGGCGCTTCCAGGAACGGGAAATCCTCGATCCGACCGAGGCCGAGCTGCAGCATCCGCAGGATCACCCCGGACAGGCTGGAACGGCGGATCTCCGGATCGGTGAATTCCGGGCGCGACTGGAAATCCGCTTCGGAATACAGCCGGTAACAGATACCTTCGGACACCCGGCCGCAGCGGCCCTTGCGCTGGTTGGCGCTGGCCTGCGAGACCGCCTCGATGTGCAGCCGGTCCAGCTTCTGGCGCGGGCTGTAGCGCTTGATGCGGGCGAAACCCGGGTCGATCACATAGCGGATGCGCGGCACCGTCAGCGACGTCTCAGCGACGTTGGTGGCCAGCACGATGCGCCGGTTGGCGCCCGGGTTGAAGACCAGGTCCTGATCCTTGACCGACAGCCGCGCATACAGCGGCAGCACGTCGGTGCCACGGTACTTGCGCCGTTCCAGCGACTGGTGCGCATCGCGGATTTCGCGCTCGCCCGGGAAGAACAGCAGGATGTCGCCGCGCGGGTCGATCCGGGTGATTTCATCCACCGCCGCGACCACCGCATCATTGACGGTGCGCTCGCCATCGCGCGCACCGTCCGCCTCGCCACCGCCCTCGCCTTCCAGCGGCCGGTAACGCACCTCCACCGGGAACGTGCGGCCTTCCACGCTGATCACCGGGGCATCGTCGAAATGCTGGGCGAAGCGCGAGGTGTCGATGGTCGCCGAGGTGACGATCAGTTTCAGGTCGGGGCGCTTCTTCAGCAGCTGCTTCAGATAGCCGAGCAGGAAATCGATGTTGAGGCTGCGTTCGTGCGCCTCGTCGACGATGATCGTGTCGTAGTTGGACAGCCAGCGGTCACTGCTGATCTCGGCCAGCAGGATGCCGTCGGTCATGAACTTGATGCGGGTATCGTCACCGACGCGATCGGTGAAGCGCACCTGGTAACCCACCGTGGTGCCCAGCTCGGACTGCAGTTCCTGCGCCACGCGGGTCGCCACGGCACGTGCGGCGATCCGTCGCGGCTGGGTGCAGCCGATCATGCCGGCGGTGCCACGGCCGGCGGCCAGGCACAGCTTGGGCAGCTGGGTGGTCTTGCCCGAGCCGGTTTCACCGGCGATCACCACGACCTGGTGGTCGCGGATCAGCGCAGTGATGGCCTCGGCTTCACGCGCAATCGGCAGTTGCTCGTCCAGAGTGATCGTCGGCTGATTCAGCGCACGCGCTTCACGGCGCTGCACGGACGCCTGCAAGGCCTGCTCGAACGCCGCCGCCAGACCCGTATCCGCCGGTTTGGCCCGCCAACGCGAGAGCATCCCCAGCAAACGACCGCGGTCGCGGCTCATGGCCCCGTTGATGGCGGCCTGCTGCTGGGCCAGGCGTGCTGCATGTGGTTTTTCGATAGCGCTCATCAATCGATTCGTTTAGAACTTTTGTTTACTACTGAAAGGGTAGTCTGATCTATTGTGAAGGCCATCCGATTCATCCCATCCATAAGGAGTTCTCCCATGGCGAAGACGACCAAGACCCCGGCAAAGCCCAAGACTGCCAAGCAGAAGCTCGGCGCGGCGGCCCCGTCGGCCCCGAACATCGATATCGGGATCAAGGAGGGCGATCGCAAGAAGATCGCCGATGGACTGTCGGCCTTCCAGGCCGATGCGTTCACGCTCTACCTGAAGACCCACAATTTCCATTGGAACGTGACCGGGTCGATGTTCAACTCGCTGCACACCATGTTCGAGACCCAGTACACCGAACAGTGGGCGGCCCTGGATGACGTGGCTGAACGCATCCGTGCACTGGGCTTCAATGCCCCGGGCTCGTACCGCGAGTTCGCGGCCCTGACCTCGATCGCCGAGGAGCCGGGCCTGACCGACAGCGCGGACTGGCGTGAAATGGTACGCCAGTTGGTCACCGCCAACGAGGCTGTGTGCCGTACGGCGCGCAAAGTGCTGGACGTGGCCGACGATGCGGACGACGCACCGACCGAGGATCTGATGACCCAGCGTCTGCAGACCCACGAAAAGTACGCCTGGATGCTGCGTTCGCTGCTGCAGTAAGGGGTTGTGTTGCGGCAGGCTTGGCTGACGGGGTCTCCGTGTTGGCGAGCGGGGGCCAGGCCCTGCCGGGACGCGCCGTAAACCCATCCCTGGGGGCTCGTGGGCGCCATCCTTGGCGCCCTGACGGTCCCGTCAGGGCCTGGCCCCCACTCGCCAGACAGATCTGGATGGACGGTGGGGCAAGCCAAAGCAGCCCGCCGCAAGTAGCCAAGTCACCCCGTCGAGATGCAACGTCTAGATGCAACAGGCAACAACCCACAGGCGCCGATTGGCGCCTGTGTGCGTTTGACTGGTTCGTGACCGGCTCTTGAGCGGCCCTTGACTTGGCTCTCCTCTGGACACCAGCCACGTGTCGACGGCGCGGTGTGGGTGGGTTTGCAGGACCGTTGGGCGCCATGGATGGCGCACTACGAGCCCCCATGGACGGGTTCACGGCGGGTCCTGCAGGCCCACCCACACCGCGCCAAACCCGTAAGACGGAACGCCCGGCGCTTTGAGCCTCTGCCTTTGAGGCCTTGAGGCTTTGATGCCTTGGCTCCTGGCATCCCTACACGCCGATCCGGCATCAGAGGACACGGCCCGTAGCCTGGGCAAGGTAAACTAGCGCGATGTCTTCCCGCCCCGCGCACGACCTGCTCAGCCGCATCTTTGGTTACGACGAATTCCGCGGTCCGCAGCAAGCGATCGTCGAGCATGTCGCCGCCGGCAATGACGCGCTCGTCCTCATGCCCACCGGCGGCGGCAAATCGCTCTGCTACCAGGTCCCCTCCCTGCTCCGCGACGGCACCGGCATCGTCATCTCGCCGCTGATCGCCCTCATGCAGGACCAGGTCGAAGCCCTGCGCCAGCTCGGCGTCCGCGCCGAATACCTCAACTCCACCCTCGATGGCGAAACCGCCGCCCGGGTCGAGCGCGAACTGGTCGCCGGCGAACTGGACATGCTCTACGTCGCCCCCGAGCGACTCCTGACCGGCCGCTTCCTCTCGCTGCTCTCGCGCAGCCGGATCGCGCTGTTCGCCATCGATGAAGCCCATTGCGTCTCGCAGTGGGGCCACGACTTCCGCCCCGAATACCGCCAGCTCACCGTCCTGCACGAGCGCTGGCCCGACGTCCCGCGCATCGCGCTGACCGCCACCGCCGATCCGCCGACCCAGCGCGAAATCGCCGAACGCCTGGACCTGACCAACGCCCAGCACTTCGTCAGTTCGTTCGACCGGCCCAACATCCGCTATACCGTCGTCCAGAAAGACAACGCCAAGCGCCAGCTGCTGGACTTCCTGAAGGTCCACCGTCAGGAAGCCGGTATCGTCTACTGCATGTCGCGGCGCAAGGTGGAAGAAACCGCCGAATTCCTGTGCAAGGAGGGCATGAACGCCCTGCCCTACCACGCTGGCCTGCCCGCCGAGGTACGCGCCGCCAACCAGCGCCGCTTCCTGCGCGAGGATGGCATCGTCATGTGCGCCACCATCGCCTTCGGCATGGGCATCGATAAGCCGGACGTGCGCTTCGTCGCGCATACCGATCTGCCCAAATCGATGGAAGGGTATTACCAGGAAACCGGCCGCGCGGGGCGCGATGGCGAGCCTGCCGAAGCCTGGCTCTGCTATGGGCTCGGCGACGTCGTGCTGCTCAAGCAGATGATCGAACAGTCCGAAGCCGGCGAAGACCGCAAAACGCTCGAACGGTCCAAACTCGACCACCTGCTCGGCTACTGCGAATCCATGCAATGCCGCCGCCAGGTGCTGCTGGCCGGGTTCGGGGAAACCTATCCCCAACCCTGCGGCAACTGCGACAACTGCCTGCTGCCGCCGGATGCCTGGGATGCCAGCGTCGCCGCCCAGAAAGCGCTGAGCTGCGTCTACCGCAGCGGGCAGCGCTTCGGTGTCGGCCATCTGATCGACATCCTGCGCGGCGGTGACAACGAGAAGGTCCGTCAGTTCGGGCATACCGAGCTGAGTACCTACGGGATCGGCAAGGACCTGGATGCCCGCAGCTGGCGCAGCGTGTTCCGCCAGCTGGTCGCCTCCAGCCTGCTCGAGGTGGACAGCAGCGCGTACGGTGGCCTGCGCCTGACCGATGGCAGCCGCGAGGTGCTCAAGGGCCAGCGCAAGGTCATGATGCGGCGCGAAACACCCAAGGCCGCCCGCGAGCGTGACCGCAGCGGCCAGCGCACCGGCCTGTCGGTGCTGCCGCAGGATCTGGCGCTGTTCAATGCGCTGCGTGGCCTGCGTGCCGAACTCGCGCGCGAGCAGAACGTGCCGGCCTTCG
The DNA here is from genome assembly GCF_056393115.1 of Stenotrophomonas sp. Steno-Z10-BAI. Taxonomy (NCBI): domain Bacteria; kingdom Pseudomonadati; phylum Pseudomonadota; class Gammaproteobacteria; order Lysobacterales; family Lysobacteraceae; genus Stenotrophomonas; species Stenotrophomonas sp. Steno-Z10-BAI. The sequence continues at coordinate 595,097 of NZ_JBWJOZ010000001.1, forward strand.
TGATCTTCCACGACAGCACCCTGCGCAATATCGCCGAACAGCGCCCCACCAGCGTTGACGCCCTGGGCCGGGTCGGTGGCATCGGCGGCACCAAGCTGGCCCGCTACGGCGACCGCCTGGTCGAGATCGTGCGCGAGGAAGGCTGATGCCCCGGCGCGTTCAGTCAGACCCGGCTCCAGAGTTGAACCCTGCGTTCAGCCGCGGGTGCGGCCGCCAGGGTTTGGCAGTAAGGTGAGCCCCATGTCCGCCAGTGGCCTGCTCCTGCGAGTCGTCCTGATGCTCAGCCTGTTGCTCAATGGGCTGAACGTGGCCATGGCCGGCCCGATGGCATTGGCCCTGGCCGAACCGGCCGTGGCCGGCAGCGCGGCACCGCCCTGCCATGGCGACGCGCCGATGCCCGCCGCACACGATCACCACACCATGGCCACCGCCGACACCGGCGTGCAGGCACCGCATGATGGCGACCACTGCAAGATCAAGGACTGCCTGCGCAGCTGCGCCCAGCAACCCAGCCTGACCGTCCAGGTCGCCTGGTTGGCGACCCCGCCGCCGGTGTCGATGTCGCCGCCGAACACCACGCCTCCCACCCTGCCGACACCGCCGTTGGACCGTATCACCCGCCCTCCGATCGCCTGATCCGCCGCGCTCTGCGAGCGCCTGCCTGATGCTCTGCGCGCATGCCCCGGTGTGCGTGCGTTGACGGCACCGCGTGTGCCATTCGAATCAGATCCGGAGTTGCAATGTCTTTCATTAAAACACCCGGCACGGGCACCCCGCCCATGCCGTCGCGGCGCCTGTTCGTGCAGGGCGTCGCTGCTGGCGGCGTGGTCGCCGGCCTGGCCGCCACCGGCCTGAGCCCGCGTGCGTTCGCCGCCGCCGGCCCCGGCCTGGCCGCTGCCCCGCAGGTGCTCAGCCACCACGACGTGCAGTTGAGCATCGGCGAATCGCTGGCCAATTTCACCGGCCGCACCCGCCCGGCGATCACCGTCAACGGCAGCGTTCCGGCGCCGATCCTGCGCTGGCGCGAAGGCCAGACGGTCAACATCCGGGTCGCCAATACCTTGCAGGGCCACCCCACCTCCATCCACTGGCACGGCCTGCTGCTGCCGGCCAACATGGATGGCGTGCCCGGCCTGAGCTTCAACGGCATCGCCCCGGGCGAGGCCTACCAGTACCGCTTCACCCTCAAGCAGTCGGGCACGTACTGGTATCACAGCCATTCCATGTTCCAGGAACAGGCCGGCCTGTACGGCGCGCTGATCATCGACCCGCTCGAGCCGGCGCCGTATCACGCCGACCGAGAGCACGTGATCCTGCTCTCGGACTGGACCGACCTGGACCCCGGTGCGCTGTTCCGGCGCATGAAGAAGCTCGCCGAGTACGACAACTACTACAAGCGCACCCTGCCCGACTTCCTGCGCGATGTCCGCAAGGACGGCTGGGCCGCCGCCACCGCCGACCGCGGCATGTGGGGGCGGATGCGGATGACGCCGACCGACATCTCCGACGTCAACGCCCACACCTATACCTACCTGCTCAACGGCACCGCCCCGGCCGGCAACTGGACCGGGCTGTTCCGCAGTGGCGAAAAGGTGCTGCTGCGCTTCATCAACGGCGGCTCGATGACCTATTTCGACGTGCGCATCCCTGGCCTGAAGATGACCGTGGTCGCCGCCGATGGCCAGTACATCCACCCGGTCAGCATCGATGAATTCCGCATCGCCCCGGCCGAGACCTTCGATGTGATCGTCGAACCCAGCGGCCAGGACGCGTACACGATCTTCTGCCAGGACATGGGCCGCACCGGCTATGCCGCCGGCACGCTGGCGGTACGCCACGGCCTGCAGGCGCCGATTCCCGCCCGCGACCCGCGCCCGCTGCTGACCATGAGTGACATGGGCCACGACATGGGCCATGCCTCGAACGGGATGGCAGGCCACGACATGAAGGGCATGGAAGGCGGCTGCGGTGCCAGCATGGGCCACGGTGCGCACGGTGCCGATCCCAAAGCGCCGCGTCACCCGGCCAGCGAGCAGGGCAACCCGCTGGTGGACATGCAGAGCATGGCCACCGAGCCCAAGCTGGATGATCCCGGTATCGGCCTGCGCGACAACGGCCGCAACGTACTCACCTACGGCGCGATGCGCAGCCTGTTCGACGATCCCGATGGGCGTGATCCCGGCCGCGAGGTCGAGCTGCACCTGACCGGCCATATGGAGAAATTCAGCTGGTCCTTCGACGGCATCCCGTTCGCCAGCGCCGAACCGTTGCGCCTGACCTACGGAGAGCGCATGCGCATCGTGCTGGTCAACGACACAATGATGCAGCACCCGATCCATCTGCACGGCGTGTGGAGCGATCTGGAAAACGCGGACGGCGCGTTCCACCTGCGCAAGCACACCATCGACATGCCGCCGGGCACCCGCCGCACCTACCGCGTCCGTGCCGACGCGCTTGGGCGCTGGGCGTACCACTGCCACCTGCTGTACCACATGGAAGCGGGCATGATGCGCGAAGTGAGGATCGAAGAATGAGCCGCGCTCCTCTCACCGCGCTGTCCGCACTGAGCGCCGCCCTGCTGCTGGCGTTGGCCGCACCGGCCTGGGCACAGTCGCATGCCGGCCATGCCACGGCGCCGACCACAACCACAGCCGACACACCACCGGCGGATGACCGCCCGATGGATCACGGCAGCATGGATCACACCAAGATGGACCATTCAACGATGGACCACGGCAGCGCTGATCACAACCAGATGGACCACTCGACGATGGACCATGGCAGCACCGATCACAGCCAGATGGATCACTCGACGATGGACCATGGCAGCACCGATCACAACCAGATGGACCACGCGACGATGGACCATGGCAGCACCGATCACAACCAGATGGACCACGCGACGATGGACCATTCAACGATGGACCACGCCGCGATGGGCCATGGCACGCCGAAGCCGGCTGCCCCTACCGAACCGCTCGAACCGATTCCTGTCGTGACCGCCGCCGACCGCCTCGCCGCGTTCCCGCCGATCGACCACGGCGCGATGGAGCATGCGCCGGAGATCCACAGCCTGCTGCTGGTCAACCGCCTCGAACACTGGGACGGCCAGCACGGCACCGGCCAGGCATGGGAGGCCAGCGGCTGGGTGGGTGGCAACATCAACAGGCTATGGCTGCGCAGCGAAGGCGAGCGCAGCGACGGCCGCACCGGCTCGGCCGATCTGGAGGTGATGTACGGCCGCAGCGTGTCGCCGTGGTGGGACGTGCTGGTCGGCGTGAAGCAGGATTTCCGCCCGGCCGATTCACGCACCTGGGCGGCGTTCGGCATCCAGGGGCTGGCGCCGTACAAGTTCGAGACCTCGGCCACGGCGTATGTCGGCGAAGGCGGTCAGTTCGCGGCCACGGTGGAAGTGGAGTACGAGCTGCTGCTGACCAACCGCTTGATCCTGCAGCCGCTGGTGGAAGCCAGTTTTTCGGCGAAGGACGAGCCGGCGTATGGCAATGGCGCCGGCCTCAACAAACTCGAGGCCGGGCTGCGGCTACGCTACGAGTTCAGCCGCCGCTTCGCGCCCTACATCGGCATCAGCCACGAGCGGCTGTTCGGTGATACCGCCGACTACCACGAAGCAGCCGGCGAACGTGCGCGCGATACCCGCTGGGTGGCGGGCGTGCGCGTCTGGTTCTGATCCAGCAGCCATGACAGGTTCCGGGTACCGACGTACCCGGAACCACGGCCGACCCCAGGCGATGGCGTAAGCTGCCGGCCCCACCTGCCTGCCTTGCGCCATGATGTTGACCCTCCGCCGTGCCACCGTTGCCGATGCCGACGCCCTCTCGGCGATCGCCATCGCCACCTATACCGAAACCTTCGGCGATTCCTACCCGCCGCAGGATCTGCACGCGTTCCTGCACAGCCACTATTCGGTCGAGCCGCAGCGTGATGAGCTCGCCGATCCACGCAACGCGGCGTGGCTGCTGGAAGCCGGGGAACGTGTGGTGGGGTATCTCGCCGCAGGGCCCAACAGCCTGCCCCATGCGGATGCCGCCGAGGGCGATATCGAGCTCAAACGCCTGTACCTGCTCGCCAGTCACCACAGTGGCGGCCACGGCGCGCGCCTGATGGACGCCTTCCTGGCGTGGCTCGATCAGCCACAGCGGCGCACGCTGTGGATCGGCGTGTGGTCCGGGAACGTTAGTGCGCAGCGCTTCTATGCGCGCTATGGCTGCAGCAAGGTGGGCGAATACGGTTTCCCGGTCGGCGACAGCGTCGACCGGGAATTCATCCTGCGCCGCGCCTGAGCGCGGCGCAGGCGTACATCAGAAGTCGAACAGGTCCGACAGGAAGCTCTCTTTCTTTTTCTTGCGGTAGCCCTGCTGGTCGCCGTACTGCTGCTGGCCCAGGTGGCGGGTGTCACGGTGCTGCACGGCGGCCGGCGGCGGCGGTGCGGCCGCGCGCACCGGCGCGGGTGCGGCGGCACCGGCCGAGCGCTCGATGATCTTGTCCAGCTCGCCTCGGTCCAGCCACACGCCACGGCACTGCGGGCAGTAGTCGATCTCGATGCCCTGGCGCTCGGACATCTGCAGCGCTTGGGTCTTGCATACGGGGCATTGCATGGGCGGTCGTCCAAGGGGTAAAGCCGCACTCTAGCCGGTCGCACCTGACCGTGGTGCAACGCGGGCATGACCGATGGCCCCCCGACCTATGCCCCATGCTGCTGGTGTGGCAATGGCGAACAATCCACGCCGTCCCTGGATATGGAGCGTCCCATGCCGTCCCTTCGCCTGCGCACCTGGCTGGCCACCTTCGTGGTGGTGCTGACCCTGGCCGTGTCGATCAATCTGCGCGACCTCGCCGCGTGGCTGGGCACGCCAATTCCGACGCTGCCGATTCCCTATGGCGGGGCCATCCTCGACAACGGCCTGGGCGTGCTGCTGGTGCTGGCCGTGGCTGCGCTGCTGCTGCGCCCCGGGCAACGCCTGCACGCGCTGCTCGGGTTGCGCTGGAATGGCTGGCAGGGCCCGGCGCTGGCCCTGCTGGCGACCCTGCCATGCTGGCTCGGCCTGTGGTGGCTGGGCGGTGTGAATCCCACCCAGGACCTGCTCGCCCTGCTGATGCTCGGCGTGCTGTTCCCGCTCGCCGAGGAGATCATCTTCCGCGGCTTCGGCTTCATCTTCGCGCACCGCCAGCAACGCTGGCCGTGGCTGGCCGCCGCGCTGGTGCAGGCGGTGATCTTCGGTGCGATCCACTGGTGGTCGTTCGGTGGCGGCGGCGGCATGGCGCTGCAGGTGTTCGCCATCACCGGCATCGGCGGGCTGGTGTTCGCCGGGCTCAATACGCTGGACGATTACACCCTGTGGAGCGGGCTGGCGCTGCACGTCTCGCTCAACCTGGCCTGGAACGTCTTCGTGATCACCGAGGCGACCGCCGTCGGCTGGCCGGCGACGGTGCTGCGCCTGTCGGCGGCGGGCCTGGCGGTCGGGCTGGTCTGGGCCTGGCAGCGTCGTCGAAAACGTTCACTCGCCCTCGCCTGACCCGCGCTGACGCGGGCAGCACGGCCGGTTCACCGGGCATTTCGGCGCCGTCGACGATCTCCTCACCATCGCCCCGCGATACTTGCGCGCCCCTGTCCGGGGGTAAGCAGGAACCACGCTCCATGTTGTTGTCCAAACACCATCCCGAACCCCGCGTGCTGTTGATCGAAGACACCGAAGACACCCGTGAGCTCAGCCGCATGGCCCTGGAAAGCCAGGCGTGCGAAGTCGTGGCGGTCAGTTCCGCCGAAGCCGCGCTGGGCCTGCTCCAGGCCGGCGAGCGCTTCGATCTGGTGTTCACCGATGTCTGCCTGGGCGCGGTGAGTGGCATCGAGGCGGCGCATCGGGTCAAGCAGGAACAGCCCGGGCTGCCGGTGCTGGTCACCTCGGGCCTGGAGCCCTCCGTGGTGGTGCCGCAGCTCGGCCCGGGCATGCACTTCCTGCCCAAGCCTTACAGCATGAGCGAGCTGCTCGACGCGATCCGTGCCTGCTTCCAGCACCCGCTGGCCGCCTGCGCCTGAGGCGAGTCGCCGGCGGCCGTCCGGGCGCAGCTCAGTGATCTTCATCCGGATTTCATGTCCGCGTGCCCATCGTCGGTGCCGGGAACAGGGGTCTCCCGCTTCCCATACGATGCGACGCGCTCCTTTTCCTTGCCGGAATCGACGACATGCTCTTCCGTATGCTGCTGGCCACGCCCTTGCTGTTGATGCTGCCGTTGGACGACGCACGCGCGGATGACTTCGTCACCTGTGAGAGCCGCGACAACCGGTATCAGTCCTGCACCCTGCCCCGCGCCGGCTACGTCACTCTGGACCGCAAACTGTCGGGTGCGGATTGCCGCCAGGGCCGCAACTGGGACTACGACCGCCGCGAGGTGTGGGTCGACGATGGCTGCCGCGCCTCGTTCCGGGTGCACGGCGGCGGCGATCGCGATGACCGCCATGACGATGACAACCACGACGCCAAGGTCGCCGCCGGCGTGTTGATCGGTGCGGCGATTCTCGGCGCGTTGGCCCACAACGCCAACAAGGATGACGCGCGCTACGACGACGAGAACTACCAGGGCGCACGCCACACGTCCTACGTGCCCAACTGGATGATCGGCGAGTTCGAGGGCTACAACCCGACCTTCAACGCCGACATCCGCATGCGCATCGACAGCGAAGGCCGCATGAGCGCACAGACGCGTGGGCAGTCGTTGAATGGCTGGGTCAATGGCGGCCAGCTCAACGTCGGCAGCAGCGTGTTCGACATCAGCCAGAGCCGCGAGGGCTTCGTCACCACCGAGGTGGGCGACCGCCAGAACGAGGTGCGTTACCGCCGCGTGCCTTGAGCTACGCGGCGATGGCCGCCATCACTTGGCGATCTGGCACTGCAGCGTGGTGCCGTAGAACTCCAGCGTGGTCTGGTCGTTGTGGATCCGCAGGTCGACACCTTCGCGCCCCCAGCGGCCACCGTTGTTTTCCTCACGGGTCACCGGCACCGGGAACACGATCGCCTGATCGTTGCCCCAACTGACCACGGCCGCGGTCGGGTCGATGTCGTTGTAGAACACCGCCGTCACCGGCTTGCTGTTGTCATCGCAGCGGTACTCGACCTTCGCCGGCACCTGGATGCCGCCAGCGTTGAGGGTCAGCTCGACCAGCCGGGTCTGATAAGACTCCACGAGACAACGGTGCGGATCGACCGCGCGCGAACAGGCATCACGCCCCTTGATCCAGCCCCGCTGTTCGGCCGCGATGTCCAGCTCGTCCGGGCTGGTCTGCACCCGCTTGTAGAGCGCGGCCAGCTGGCGATCCAGTGCGGCCAGGCGCGCGTCGCCGCACACCAGCGTCTCCGCCTGGGACTGCGCCTTGGTGCAATCGAACGACGGCGGCTGCAGGGTCGGGCTGTCGGGGGCGGCGGGCGCGCTGGCAGCAGGGGCCGACGTGGCCGGCGCGGCCGGCTCTGCCGGAGTCGCGGTATCGGACGGCGCCGGCTTGGAACAGGCCGCGAGCGCAAGCGCCCCCACACCCAGCAGGACGAAACGGTTCATGGCACCTCCAACATCGATCAACGAATGACTGGCTATTGTGCCCCCGTAAGCGGTTCTGCGGTGTGCACAGGCAGACCGCTCATGGCCACGCCTGCATCTCTGCTCACCGTCATTCGAGAACAACCGATTGCCGGGCACCCGCAGGATGCCCCGGCGAGGCATGCTGCGCACCGGGTTGCCGCCCTGCCCCGGCTCACCTACGCTCCATGCCCGAATCGATCCAAGGACCATGCCCCGGATGAGTGGCAGCCCGTTTTCTTCTCTCACGCGACGACTGGCATGGCCGGCGCGTGCGCCTGCACCGACACCGCTGGGCGCGGCCCTCCTCGTTATGTTGCTGGTCGCCTCGCCCGCAGGTGCCGATGACATACCGCCGCAGTTCATGGCGCAGTACGAAGCCACGCGCGATTACCTGCAAATGCTGCAGCAAGCCGACGCCGACAACGCACCGGAGCAGCTCGACAGCCCACGCGCCATGCAACTGCTGGCGGCGGTGACCAACACGACCGACGTCCTGGCGCCGGACTACGCGACGGCGGACCTGGGGCTGCTGACCAACGCGTGCCAGTACGGTGTAACGCTGTCCACCCGGTTGATGCAGTTCGGCATGGGTGCGATGCCAGCCGCGGTGCTCCTCCATTCCGGCGAGCAGGCCCGCCAAGGCAAGCACAACGCCGAGCGCTTCCAGGCACCGCTGGGCCTGCTGCTGCCGTATCTGCTCCAGTGCGGTGCACGGATGCAGCCACTGGTGGATACGTGGCTGACCGTTGCAACGCCCGCAGAGCTCGCCGGTCTGGGACCGGGCGGCACCGACACCCTTCGCCGCAATGCGCAACGTCAGTATCTGGAGATGCTGGAGGTGATGCGTGCCCAGCCGGCGGGCAGCACGCTGAAGCGGACCCTGGTCGGTGCGCTGGCGGAGACGGCGGCGCCTTACGCGCAGATGCTGCAGCCCGCGCAACGGCAGCCGGTGCGCGAGGCGTTGAAGGAAGCGCTGGAACAGGTGGACCCAAGCGAGGTTCCGCTCCTGCAGCAGGCCATTGCCGCGTTCAGCAGCGACCATTGCGGGACACTCTGCCAATCCTGATACATCGACGGCCGCAGCCTCCAACTCGGCGCCGGGGATGAAGGCACGTTGTGGACCAGCAGCGCGGTGGGTGGTCACGCCCACGCGGTGTAGCACCTGGTCATGAGACTACCCTGACCCGATGCTCATCCCAGTGCGACCCTCGCGTAACAGCGGCAGGTCCACGCTGGGGTTGCGACATCACGTCGCCTTGGAGTCACACCATGTCCAACATGCAGAACAACGAAAACAACGTCAAGAATGCTGCTGCTGCACAGAAAGGCCCGCAGTCCGAACAGGACCGCAAGGACGCGCAGGCCAAGCAGCAGAAGCAGGAACAGGACACCAAGAACGCCCCTGACGCAGGCAACAAGCCGCAGCAGAAGTAATCGCTCTGCCGCATGGTGGGGCTGCGCATCCGCGCAGCCCTCACATGCAGACGGCGACCAGGCGCACTCGGCGCCATCCCGCACCCTTCAACGTCTCGCGTCCTTCAATCTCCTGCATCCTTCACTACGAAGCTCATTCGCGACGCTGTTGATTCGCGACGCTGCGCATGCGCGTGCTTCCTTGAAGGTGTGGGTAACGGTGTGGGTGACTATGCATCCCGGCCCCGCAGGTCATCTACCTCCTGGCGCATGTCGTCCCAACCGAGCCGCGTCTCCAGCAGCATGCCGTTGAGCGTTCGTCGCGCATGTGCCGTCAGTGCGCCATCGCGCGCGGCCACTTCGAGTGCCCTCACCAGACGCGCTTCAGCTGCCTGGCTCTCGCTGGCGTACTGGATGTCCGCATCCCCGAGTACGGTACCCAACCTGCCAAAGCCGCCACGGAGGCTGCCGGCCAGGGTACGGTGGCGGGAGGGCTGGCCACCGGCGTCGCGCACCAGCCGCGTGACCCCATCGATGACCTGCATTTTCGCTGCGGCCATCCGCATCATCAGCGCGTTCAACTGCGGATCCTGCGTCCCATCGTCGGCGACGGCTCTGGCGTAGATGTCGTGGCCGTCACGCGCGATGCCGATGATCTGGTTGAGTTCGCGTATCGCGTGGCCGGATTGGACGGTACTCATCACAGCGCTCCGTGGGATCGTGGGCCCACTGTGGCCGGGGATCGCCTGATCGTGCGCGCGTCGTGGGGACGGTAGCGTGATGCGATACCGGGACTTCCGGGGAACACGCGCATTGGCTACGATCGACCGGAGTCGATCGCACACACGGATCCCGTCACCCTTGCCCCGTGCGGCACTGCGCCGGGTCGCAAGGAGGCTGTATGGCAGGGTTAAGTGGCACTGTATTCATGCTCGCGATGCTGGGTGTCGCCGCACCGGGGGCATCCGTTGCCGCGCCGGCATTCGATCGCAGCGTCTGGCAGGCCGACCATGTGGCGCTCAAGCGCGCCTTGGAGCAGGACTACGCGCATCTGGCATGGGCCGCCTCGCCACAAAGCGGTGTGGAACTTCGCGCACTGGATGTCGCGGCGCGGCGTGCGCTGGCTGAAGCACGTACGGATACGCAGGCGCGCCAAGCCCTGCGCACTTTCCTGGCCGGGTTCCAGGATGGTCACCTCAGCCTGCTCGACCCGCTTGAACAGGCGTCCGACACGGCCTCGCCCACTGCTGTGGACCCGCGCACGCTGGGCGCGAGCGCAGGGTGTGCCGCGCTCGGCGTGGCCGATGAAGGCCGGCACGATTTCAGCCTGCCGCTGGAAACGCTGGCCGGTTACCACCCCCTCAACGACGACGCCGATCCTGTGCTGCGCGCCGGCATTCTCTCGCTGCCGGATGGCCACACGGTGGGTCTGCTGCGCCTGCATGAGTTCGATGCCCTGCGCTATCCGGGCCTCTGCCACGCGCTGTGGCCGCAACTGCGGCATGCGGACTCCACCGACGACATGCGCGGCACCTTGGCCCGGGGCTGGGTCGCGGTGATCGCCGCCAGCCTGCGGCGTTTCCAACAGGACGGAGTGGACGCCGTGCTGGTGGATGTCGGCGACAACCCGGGGGGCGACGACAGTGGCGATACGCTGACCCGGCTGTTCACCCCGCAGCCGGTTGCCTCCGCCGTGCTCCAGGTCAGCCAGTCCCCGGCCGGCAAGCCCTATCTGGACGAGCAATACGAGCGGCTCGACGACGCACTGCGCAATCACCGCCCCAACGCCGCAGCCCGCAGGCTGCTCACTACGGAGCGGCAGGCGTTCCAGGCGTCGCGGCGGGCCACGGCGCTGCCGGCCTGCGATCTGTCATGGGCCTGGCGGGTACAGCACGACTGGAACGGCCCCACATGCCGGCGCCTGGTGCCCGCAGGTACCTCCGGGGGCCCGTTGCCGAGCCCTGCCGTGGACACCCTCGATGATTTCCTCATCGCGCACCGCCTGGACTGGTCACAGGATCTGCGCGAGCACTGGGGCGCCTGGAAGGGGCCGGTATATGTCCTCACCAATGCAAAGACGGCGTCCTCCGCCGAGATGTTCGCGGCGCGGATGCAGGACAACCACATCGCGCGCATCGTCGGGGCGCACAGCGGAGGGTACGGCTGCGGCTTCATGAGTGCGCAGGCGATGCCTGAACTGCCCCATTCGCATCTGCGCCTGCGCGTTCCGAATTGCGTGCGCCTGCGTGCCGATGGCAGTGACGAGGTGGCCGGCATCCGCCCGGACCTGCCGGTCGCGCCGCGTCGTGGCGAAGGCGCACGGGCCCGCGCGCAGCGGCTGGTCGATACGCTCATCGGCGACATCGCGCTGCATTGAATGCGGGCCGCGGCGGAGCCAATCCGGCACGCAGGCACGCGGTGAGCGCCGCTACACTGTGCACGCTGCAGGATCCGCAGCCTTCGGCATCGCCTGTCCCATGGAAAGACGCTACTTCGCCACCCTGCTTGCCTTGATCCTTCATCAGATCGACGCCGCATTCTGGCGTGAGTGGGAGATATTCCTGCTGCCCGGTGGCGTGCAGGGCTTCCTGGTCTTCAACCTGCTGGCCATCGGCGTGGTGCTGCTCGGCTACCGCCACGTGCTGCTGCAGACCAGCAAGGCGCGCGGCTTTGCGATGGTCTGCGCGGCGCTGGGCATCGCGACGTTCCTCATTCACCTCGGCTTCGCCGTGTTCGGCCACCGCGCTTTCCACCTGCCGTTGTCGATGGCGGTGATCGCAGCCTGCCTGGTCTCGGCGGTGTGCCTGTTGCGCTCGCTGCGCACCGATGCGCAGGGACGCCCACGCGCCTGACCGGTACCCTGGAGACACTGCGCCGGTGTGCCAATGCCAGGCGCGCAGTAGGAGAGCAAAAACAGACAGTACCGTCGCAAAGACGACGGCGGTCTGCAGGACATCGATCACCAGTGCCATTCCACTGCTCCGGATCGACCGCCGGCATGCACGCGTTCTCCGAGAAGCGGCATGTCGTGCTCAAGGTCGGGAGGTACAGCGTGCGCGTCCGGGCGATGGACAGGCATCGGTTCTTGCCCTGCTGCGCCTCAGTGAAAGGCGCAATTCGCTGTGATGAAGCTCGGTAGCGCGGACTTGAGCTCCCATGGCGCGTGCGCCCCGCTGGAGGCATGAAAAAGGCGACCTCGCGGTCGCCTCGATCATGATGCAATTGGTGGGCCGTGATGGATTCGAACCATCGACCAAAAGATTAAAAGTCTTCTGCTCTACCAACTGAGCTAACGGCCCATTGCATCCCCGACGTGACGCCGGGGGTGCGCATTCTAACGCATCTTCGCGCTCATGCGTACCCGTCCCGCATCACACGTAGTGGGTCGGGTCCGGCACGCCGGCATCCGTGAAGCCCTGCGCGCGCAGGCGGCAGGCATCGCAGTGCCCGCAGGCGCGGCCCTGGTCGTCGGCGTTGTAGCAGGACACGGTCAGGCCGAAATCCACGCCGAGGCGGACGCCTTCACGCACGATATCGGCCTTGCTCAGGAACTGCAGCGGCGCGTGAACCTGGATACCCGCACCTTCCACGCCCGCCTTGGTGGCCAGGTTGGCCAGCGTCTGGAAGGCTTGGATGAATTCAGGGCGGCAATCCGGGTAGCCGGAATAGTCCACCGCGTTGACGCCGCAGAAGATGTCGTTGGCACCCAGCACCTCCGCCCAACCGAGTGCGACGGACAGCATGATGGTATTGCGCGCCGGCACGTAGGTGACCGGGATGCCCTCGCCGCCCGCTTCCGGGACGTCGATGTCATCGGTCAGGGCCGAGCCGCCGATGCTGCGCAGGTCGACATTGACGGTCTTGTGGGCGACCGCACCCAGCGCGCTGGCGACCGCCGCGGCGGCATCGAGTTCGGAGGTGTGACGCTGGCCGTAGCGCACGCTCAGGGCGTGAACGGCAAAGCCCTGCTCGCGGGCGATGGCGACAACGGCGGCGGAGTCCATGCCGCCGGACAGGAGGACGACTGCTTTTTTCATGGGGGGTGTTTCCGGTGGTTTGCGGGGAACCAGCACGCTGTCCCGCGCCGGACGTCTTTACTGATGGTGAGGCGTGGTCGATGGCATGCGCAGCGCCGTAGCGCTGCAGCCGGCGTTACCTCCCGGGTTCGTCATTCCACAACAGCTTGTGCAGCTGCATCTGGAAGCGCACCGGCAGGCGATCGGCCACGATCCAGTCGGCCAGCTCGCGCGGGCTGACCTCGCTCTTGCTCGGCGAGAACAGCACCATGCTGCGCTCGTTGAGCCGGTGCTCGCGGACCATGCCGCGGGCCCACTCGTAATCCTCGCGGCTGCACAGCACGAACTTGATCTGGTCGCGCTTGGTCAGCAGCGGCAGGTTCTCCAGCCGGTTGCGGGCCATTTCGCCGGAGCCGGGAGTCTTCAGGTCGACCACGCGCGACACGCGCGGATCCACGCCACTGACATCCAGCGCACCGGAGGTCTCCAGCGAGACGTCCAGGCCGGCGTCGCAGAGCTTCTCCAGCAGCACCAGGCAGCGCTTCTGCGCCAGCGGCTCGCCACCGGTCACGCAGACGTGGTGCACGCCTTGGGCCAGCACTTCGTCCACGATCGCGTCGATGTCCCACCAGGTGCCGCCGTGGAAGGCGTAGGCGGTATCGCAATAGGTACAGCGCAGCGGGCAGCCGGTCAGGCGCACGAACACGGTCGGCCAGCCGGCGGTATCGGCTTCGCCCTGCAGGGACAGGAAGATCTCGGTGATCTTCAGTCGCGGCAACGGGGACTGCACGATCTCACTGGGGAGTGCGGCGGCAGCGGACAGGGTCGTGGTCATGGCGGTGATTCTTGGCGGACGGCTTCGGAAACGACAACAGCCGGGCATGGCCCGGCACGGAAGACCGGGCAGCGCCCGGTTGGCGATCCATCAGTATACCGGGCCCGGCCGCTCCAGCGGCCCAGGCGGGTTCAGCGGATCTGCTGACCCAGCCGGATCGACTGCAGACGGTCCTGCGCGGTGCGCGCGGCGTCGGAGCCGGGATACGTGGACACGACCTGTTCGAGGGTCGCCTGGGCCTGGTCGACCTTGCCTTCGCCGTACTGGGAAAGGCCGATCTTGAGCAGGCCACCGGACGCCTTGTCATGGGTCGGGTAGCGCGAGATGAGGTCGCGGAACTGCGCCTCAGCCAACGGGAAATTGCGGGTGGCGTAATAGCTCTCGCCCAGCCAGTACAGCGCGTTGGGGGTATAGACGCCGTTGGGGTACAGCTCGAGGAAGCTCATGAACAGCTGCGCCGAGTCGTCGTACTTGCCGGCCTTGAGCGAATCGAAGGCGACATTGTAGGCGGTGCGTTCATCGCCACTGGCGGCCAGGCTGCCGGCATCGCCGTGCACGCTTGGCGGCCGCTCGGAAGCGGCCGTTGCCGGTTTCGGGGATGCAGCGGGGGCAGGCGCGGCTGCGGCCGGGGCGGCAGGAAGCACGGGGGCTCCACCTTCCAGGCGGTTCAGGCGGCTGTCCAGGTCCAGATACTGGTCCTTGGCGGACTGCTTGAGCTGGTCATTGTCGTGCTGCAGCTGCTCGACCTGCGACTGCAGGGCCTGCAACTGGGTACGCAACTGATTCAGCTGGTTGAGCATGTCCATGTTGGACTGGTTGTTGTTCGCCTGCTGCTCAAGCGCGCCGACGCGGTCGGCCAGACTCTGGCGCTGCGCATTGGCCGGTGCGGCAGCCACGAGGGCTGCCGCAACGATCATCGATAGAAATCGAAAGCGCATCTATTACTGAGCCGTGTACACGATCTCGACGCGACGGTTCTGCGACCAGCAGGACTCGCCCGACTCGGTGCAGACCGGACGCTCTTCACCGTAGGACACGACGGTCAGCTGCGAAGCCGAGCCACCGTTGGCCTGCAGTGCCGAGGACACGCCGTTGCCACGACGCTCGCCCAGAGCCTGGTTGTAAGCACGCGAACCGCGCTCATCGGTGTGGCCCTGCAGGGTCATGCGCGAGGACGGACGGTCACGCAGGTACTTGGCGTGGCACGCCATGATGGCCTGGAACTCCGGCTTGACGCTGTCCTGGTCCAGATCGAAGTACACCACGCGCTGGCGCAGGCAGGAATCGGTATCCAGATCACCCGGACCGTACAGACCCGAAGTGGACGGGCCGGTCGGAGCGGTGGTGCTGCCGGTATCAACCGGGGCAGCCGGCACTTCCTTGACCTTCTTGGAACAACCGGCCAGGGCGGCCACGGACAACAGGGAGACAAGCAGAACGCGGGTGGTCTTGTTCATGGCGATACCTTTGAGGCTCCTAAAGCCGGATGAGGGATGAATACGGCGAAATCTTAACACTCTGTTAGCGCTTTGTACGGTATGGCGACCAAGAAGGCTCACGAACATCACCGTCGGCCAGAACCAGCCGCTGGCGCACGCGCGCATCGGCCGATACGGCGTACAACACTCCACGACCACCCTCACGGGCGGCGTACAACACCATGCTTGCGTTGGGCGCGAAGCTCGGCGATTCATCCAGCGACCCTGGCGACAGCGTGTTCCAGCGGGCCGAGCCCGTGCTGCTGTCCATCATCGCGATCTTGTAGGTATTGCCGCTGCCCTGGGCGACCACCAGCTTCTTGCCGTCGTAGGACAGGCTCGGGGTGGCGTTGTAGTTGCCCTGGAAGGTCACGCGCGAGGCGCTGCCACCGCTGGAGGCCACCTGGTAGATCTGCGGGCGGCCGCCGCGGTCGGAGGTGAAGTAGACGCTGCTGCCATCCGGGCTCCAGGTCGGCTCGGTATCGATGGCGAAGTGGTTGGTCAGCTGGGTCAGCTGCTTGCTGCCCAGATCCATCACGTAGATTTCCGGGTTGCCACTGCGCGACAGCGACAGGGCCAGGCGGCGGCCATCGGGCGAGAACGACGGGGCGCTGTTGATGCCGCGGAAGCTGGTGACCAGTTCACGGGCACCGCTGGAGATGTTCTGGATGTAGATCGCCGAGTTGCCGCGCTCGAAGCTCACATAGGCCAGCTTGTTGCCGTCCGGGCTCCAGCTCGGCGAGAGCAGCGGCTCGGCCGAGCGCACAATGGTCTGCGGGTTGAAGCCGTCCGAATCGGCCACCATCAGCGCATAGCGCATGGCATCGCCCTTGCCGCTGGCGGTCACATAGGCGATGCGGGTCCAGAAGGCGCCGCGGACACCGGTGATCTTTTCGTAGATGGCATCGGCCATCTGGTGGGCGACATCGCGCATGGCGTTGCCACGGGCGGTCATCGCCAGGCCCAGCAGGCGCTCGCCCTTGGGCACGTCGTACAGCTCGTACTCGACGCGGTAGGCGCCAGCGCCGGCGTCCATCACCCGGCCGACCACGATGTAGTTCTGCTTCAGCGCACGCCAGGTGGCGAACTGGATCTCGCTGCCACGGGTCGGCTTTTCGACGATCTGGGCTTCCGGCAGGTTGCGGAACTGACCCGAACGGTCCAGATCGGCACGCACCACGGCGGCCACATCGGTCTGCGGTGCACCGGCCGACCCCTGGTACGGCATGGGGACGACGGTGATCGGCGTGGCGGAGGCATTGCCGCCAATGATGTCGATATCCAGCCCCTTCTGCTGCGCCATGGCAGCGAAGGGCAACAACAGGGCCGCAACAACGGCAAGCCAACGAGGCATTTTTTTCATGGAGCGCTCAATAGGGGGAAACCAGAACGAGGGATAACAGGACCGCGGTGAACAGTTTCGCAATCATGAACCAAGGCCGTGTGAATTCCGAGTCACCTGGCGCACAAAACTCACACACCGTTAACCCCTTCAGGCGCCGTTGGGCTGCGCAACGGCGGGCGGTGCGCGCCTGCCAGGACCGCTGATCCGGCGGGATCAGCGGTCTGCCGGGTCAATCCTGGGCGGTGAACGTGAAGTTGATGGTGCGCGCGAATACCGACTCGAAGCCGCGGTACGGCAACGGCTGGGCATTCAACACAGCGGCCTCGATCGAACGGCGGCCTGCCTCGTCGAACGGGCAGCTGCCGCTGACCTTGGCCTGGATCACCTGTCCACCCGGAATCTGGGTGATCGAGACCTGGCAGCGCTGGCCCAGCGGCACCGAATCCGGACGGGTCCACTGTGCGGAGACCTTCTGCTGGATGGCCGCCGCGTATTTGGCGCTGAGATCGTCACTGGTGCCACCGGCACCGGCGGCCGGCTTGGCGGCACCGGTCGCCCCGGCGGTCGAGGCCGAGGCATTGGCGGCACGCGCGGCCGTGACCTGGCGCAGCTTCTGTTCGGCCAGCTTGGCTTCGTTCTCGGCCTGGGCGCGCTTGCGGCGGATTTCGGCAAGCTTCTTGTCGCGCTCGGCGTCGGCCTTGGCATCATTGGCCTTCTGTTCCTGCTCGGCCAGCTTCTTCTTTTCCGCCTCTTCCTGCTGTTTGGCCAGGCGCAGCTTCTGCTCGGCCTGTTCCTGGCGCTTGCGCTCGGTCAGGTCGATCTGTTCCTGGCGGCGCTTGGCTTCCTGCTCCTGCTTGGCCTTTTCAGCCGAGATCGCCAGCGCGTTGACCGCTTCCTGATCGACCGTATCGGGCTGGGCGATGCGCTCCTGCGCCTGCGATTGCTGCGGCGTCGGCGCGTCCTGCGGGCGCGGCTCGGGCAACGGCTGCGGCGGCGGCACGGTGTCTTCCGGAATCGGCTCGGGCTCGGCGACCGGCTCGGGCAGGTCCGGCAGCGATTCGGAGGCACGCAGGGCCTGGCGCGCGGCCGAGGCTTCGGACGCGGACAGCTGCAGGCTGGCTTCGATGGCCGGATCGCCCGCGGCCGCTTCGGTGGTGCGCTGCGGCGACCACAACCAGGCGGCGATGAAGATCAGTGCCAGCAGCAGATGGACGCCGAGCGCCAGCGCGATCGGCAGGCCCCACTCCTCATCCCGTGCGCGCTGCGGTGGCAGGGCTTCAGTGTGCATCGGTCGCCAGGCCCACCTTTTCCACGTTGGCGCGCTTGATCACGTCCATGGCCGCGACCACCTTTTCATAGGCCACGGCCCGGTCGGCGGCGACGATCACGCGCAGGTTCTTGTCCTGCGAGGAAAGCGCGGACAGCTGGGCCTGCAGGCGGGCCGCATCCATCGGCTCCGGGTCCTTGGCCTCGGGCAGCTTCAGGCTGAGCTGGCCATCCAGGCGGACGGACACGACGACCGGATCCTGCTTGCTCTCCAGCGCCTTGGCCTGGGAGGTCGGCAGATCCACTTCAAAGCTCAGCGTGAGCAGCGGCGCGGTCACCATGAAAATGATGAGCAGCACCAGCATGACGTCGATGTACGGCACGACGTTGATTTCGGATTTGAGCTTTCGGCGCTTGCGGCGGCCAATGGCTGCGGTCATGGCAGGACTCCTGTGCTGGGCGCTTACTCGTCGCCCGCGGTCTGGCGCTGCAGGATCGAGCTGAACTCTTCTGCGAAGGTTTCAAAGCGCACCGACATGCGCTCCACGCGGGTGGTGAAGCGGTTGTAGGCCCACACGGCCGGGATCGCTACGAACAGGCCGATCGCGGTGGCGAACAGGGCTTCGGAGATGCCCGGGGCAACCGAGGCGATACCGGCCTGCTCACCGCTGTTGATCATGTCGTGCATGGTCACCATGATGCCGAACACGGTACCGACCAGGCCCACGTACGGGGCGGTCGAGCCGATGTTGGCCAGCAGCTCCAGGCTGCGCTCCATCTGGTCCACTTCACGCGTATAGGTGGTGCGCATGGCGCGCTGCGCACCCTCGAGCTGGGCCCGGCCATCCAGCCGACGCTTGTCGCGCAGGCGGGTGAACTCGCGGAAACCGGCTTCGAAGATCGCTTCCAGGCCGCCGACCTTGCGGTTGCGGTCGGTCGCCGAGCTGTACAGCTTGCCCAGGTCCGCACCGGACCAGAAGCGACTTTCGAACTCGTCGGCCTCACGGTTGGCGGCATTGAACACGCGCGCCTTGCGGAAGATGATCACCCAGCTGATGAACGAGCCGGCCAACAGCAGCAGCACGATGATCTTCACCGGGATGCTGGCCTTGATCATCAGGTCCAGGTAATTGATGCCACCGCCATGCGCGGCTTGGGCGACAGTCTGCGCCGCGGCGCTGGTGACTTCCTGCGGCAGCGCTTCGGTCACCGTGGCCTGCAGGGCCAGGAGCATTGCGATCATCCGTTGTTCCTCAGTATGCGGATTCTGGAAATTCGAGGTGTTTCAGCGCGGCATGCAGTGCATCGTCCATGCCACGCGGTTTGAAGGTGGTTGCATCCAGCGCGGCGATCTTCACCTGCGCGGTCAGCAGTGTTTCCCCGCCCCGGCACACGGCCTGCGCGAACACCATGCTGGCGCGCTTGCACTGCACCAGCGTGGCGGTGACATCCAGCGCATCATCCAGGCGCGCCGGTTTGAGGAAATCCAGGGTCATGCTGCGCACCGCGAACACCAGGCCATGGTCGCAGCGCATCCGCTCCTGACCATACCCCAATGCGCGCATCCATTCCGTGCGCGCCCGTTCCATGAAGGCCACGTAGCGGGCGTGGTACACCACCCCGCCAGCGTCGGTATCTTCCCAGTAAATGCGTGTCGGCCAACTGAATCGGGGCTCAATCCGGGGCTCAACCGACATCCGGGACCTCCGCGAACAGGTCCGCCGGCGGGTTTTTCGGCTTCAGCCCCATGTGCCGGTAGGCCTTGTGCGTGCACATGCGGCCCCGCGCGGTGCGGATCAGGAAACCCTGCTGGATCAGGTACGGCTCGACCACGTCTTCCAGCGTGCCACGCTCTTCGGACAGGGCGGCCGCCAGCGACTCGATGCCGACCGGGCCACCGTCGAAGTAATCGACCATGGTCCGCAGCAGGCGCCGATCGAGCTCGTCGAAGCCCTCCGGATCGACCTTGAGCATCTGCATCGCGGCCTGGGCAACGTCCTGATCGATGTGGCCCGCCGCCTTCACCTGGGCGAAGTCGCGCACGCGGCGCAGCAGCCGGTTGGCGATACGCGGGGTGCCGCGCGAGCGCCGTGCGATCTCGGCCGCGCCTTCGGCGGTGCAGTCGATGTTGAGGATGCTGGCCGAACGCCGGACGATCTTGGTGAGCTCTTCCGGCGTATAGAACTCCAGCCGGTGCACGATGCCGAAGCGGTCGCGCAGCGGCGCGGTCAGCAGGCCTGCACGGGTGGTCGCGCCGATCAGGGTGAACGGCGGCAGATCGATCTTGATCGAGCGGGCCGCAGGGCCCTCACCGATCATGATGTCGATCTGGAAATCTTCCATCGCCGGGTACAGCACTTCCTCCACGACCGGCGAGAGGCGGTGGATTTCGTCGATGAACAGCACATCGTGCGGCTGCAGATTGGTCAGCAGCGCAGCCAGATCGCCCGCCTTTTCGATCACCGGGCCGGAGGTGACGCGCAGCGCGACCCCCAGCTCATTGGCGATCACATGGCTCAACGTGGTCTTGCCCAGACCCGGCGGCCCGAAGATCAGCACGTGGTCCAGCGCGTCGCCACGGGCCTTGGTCGCCTCGATATAGATCGACAGCTGCTCGCGCACAGGGGCCTGACCGAGGTAATCGGCCATGCGCTTGGGGCGGATGCTGGCGTCGGTGCCCTCGTCTTCGCGGGTGGCACCGGCGGCGATGATGCGGTCGTCGGTCATTCGGCAATTATGCGGCAAAAGCGGCGCGATCCGCGCCCGGTAGTGCCGGCCGCTGGCCGGCTCCTCATGACATCTGCATCCCGCGGAGCCGGCCAGCGGCCGGCACTACCGGGATCGAATCGGAGGAAGAGCCCCCTTGTTGTTCAAGGGGGCGCGCCGAAGGCGCGGGGATAAGGTGGAATGCGCGGACACCCCAGTCCGCCAAGGGCGGATGGGGTGTTCAAGGGGGCGCGCCGAAGGCGCGGGGATAAGGTGGAATGCGCCCGGGTCCCAAGGTTTGCGAAGCAGACCTTGGCCGCAGGTGGCGATCTGACGGCGTCAGATCTCCACCTGCGCCCCGAGTTCGACCAATCGATTACCCGGAATCCGGAAGAACCCGGTCGCCGGGGCGGCGTTGCGGTGCATCAGCGCGAACAGCTTGTCGCGCCAGATCGGCATGCCGCGGTTGGCGGTGGCTACGATGGTCTCGCGGCTGGCGAAGAACGTGGTGTCCATCGGGTCGAAGTAGATCCCGCCGTGGTCGCACGAGCGCATCAGCGCCAGCGGCACGTCCGGGGTCTCCATGAAGCCGAAGCGCACGTAGATCCGATAGAACTCATCGCCCACCGATTCGATCTTCAGGCGCTGGCCCGAGGGCGCGTACGGCACCGGCAGGGTCACCACGTGCAGGAACACGTTGCGCTCATGCAGCACCTTGTTGTGCTTGAGGTTGTGCATCAGCGCGTGCGGCGCCACCGAGGGGTCGGCGGTCAGGAACACGGCGGTGCCCGGCACCCGCACCGGAGGGGCCAGCATCAGGCCCGGCAGGAAGGTATCGATCCGGATGCCGTCCTTGCGGATCTCATCGCGCAGCAGCTCGCGGCCACGCCGCCAGGTGCGCATCATGGTGAACAGCACGATGCCCAGCACCACCGGGAACCACGCGCCCTGCAGCAGCTTGGCGCCGTTGGCGATCACAAAGCCCAGGTCGATCACGAAGAACACCGCGCACAGCGGGATGATCCAGTAGCGCGAGGTCGGCCACAGCGCGCGGGCCACCAGGGCCAGCAGCAGGGTATCGATCAGCATCGTCGCCGAGACCGAAATGCCGTAGGCCACGGCCAGGTTGGAGGAGCTGCGGAACGCCAGCACCAGCCCGATCACCATCACCGCGATACCCCAGTTGATGCCCGGGATGTAGATCTGGCCGATGGTGTCGTGCGAGGTGTGGGTGATGCGCATGCGCGGGATGTAGCCCAGCTGCATGGCCTGGCGCGACACCGAGAACGCACCGGTGATCACCGACTGCGAGGCGATCACCGCCGCCATCGTGGCCAGCACGATCATCGGGTACAGGCCCCACTCCGGCACCGCCTCGAAGAACGGGTTCTTGACCGCTTCGGGGTTCTTCAGCACCAGGGCGCCCTGCCCCAGGTAGTTCAGCACCAGGCACGGCAGCACGAAGTAGTACCAGGCATGGCGGATCGGCTTGGCGCCGAAATGGCCCATGTCCGCATACAGCGCTTCGCCGCCGGTCACCGCCAGCACCACCGCGCCGAGGATGAAGATGCCGTGCCAGCCGTGCTCCATGAAGAAGCGCAGCGCCCACATCGGGTTGAAGGCCTTGAGCACTTCCGGCGCATCGACGATGTTCCAGATGCCGATCGCCGCCAGCGAAATGAACCAGATCGAGGTGATCGGGCCGAACAGCTTGCCGATCTTGGCCGTGCCGAAGCGCTGCACCGCGAACACCGCCAGCAGCACCACCACGGTGATCGGCACGATGAAGTTGTGCAGGCCCGGGGCCGCGACCTCCAGGCCTTCGACGGCGCCCAGCACGGAGATCGCCGGGGTGATCACGCCATCGCCGAAGAACAGCGAGGCGCCGAAAATGCCGAGGATGCCGACCACATAGGCCGAGCGCGACCCGTTGCGCAGCGTGCGCTGGGTCAGCGCCATCAACGCCATGATGCCGCCCTCGCCTTCATTGTCGGCACGCATGATGATGGTGACGTACTTGAGAGTGACCACGATGTTCAGTGCCCAGAAGGCCAGCGACAGCACCCCCAGCACGGTGTCATGGTCGCTGTTGAGCCCGTAGTGCGGGGAGAACGCTTCCTTCAGCGTGTACAGCGGGCTGGTGCCGATATCGCCGAACACCACGCCGATGGCGCCGATCATCAGCGCCATGCCACCGGCGGCCGGCGCGTGCCCGTGCGGGGCCTGGCCGTCGCTGTGCTGGGAAGAAGTGGTGGACATGGGGCTCCGGGCGGACGCGGTGGGTAGTGTCGGAATCAGGAAACGGCAGGCGCGCGGCTCAGCGCAGCGCGGCCTGGAGGGCCTTGCGGATCACCGTGGCGACATCGTCACCCTCGGCGTTGGCATCGCGCGCCATGCGCGCGGCCTCGGTCGGCTTGTAGCCCAGCTGCTGCAGGGCCACGGTTGCCTCGGAGACCGGATCGGTGGCCGGTGCCGCACCGGCGATCGGCGCGCCGCCGCTACCGAAATTGGCCGCGCGGTCGCGCAGCTCCAGCACCATGCGCTCGGCGGTCTTCTTGCCGATGCCCGGGATGCGGGTCAGCGCGGTGATGTCACCGGCCTGCAGCATGCGCGCGAACTCGTCCACGCTGACGCCGGACAGCACCGCCAGCGCGATCTTGGCACCGATCCCGCTGACCTTCTGCACATCGCGGAACAGGCGCCGCTCGCCCTCGCGCAGGAAGCCGTACAGCGAGACGCTGTCTTCCTTCTGCGCGTAATGGGTGAACAAGGTGACCTCGCGGCCCAGCTCGGGCAGATCGTAGAAGGTGCTCATCGGCGCCTCCAGCTCGTAGCCGACGCCATTGACGTCCACCATCAGCCAAGGCGGCGCCTTGTAGGCCACGATCCCGCGCAGACGACCAATCATGCAGTGTTCCTCATTTCCGGCTCCAGGCCTGGCGCGCATTGACGCCCAGGCGCAGCGCCGTCGCCCGGACATGGGCGTGGGTGATCGCCACGGCCAACGCATCGGCAGCGTCGGCCTGCAGCTTGGTTTTCAGGTTGAGCATGAGCCCGACCATGTGTTGGACCTGTTGTTTTTCCGCGCCACCGCGGCCGACCACGGCCAGCTTGATCTCGGTGGCGGCGTACTCGCTGACCGGCAGGTCGCGCATCACCACGGCCGAGATGGCGGCGCCGCGCGCCTGGCCCAGCTTCAAGGCCGAATCCGGGTTGCGCGCCATGAACACCTTTTCGATGGCCACTTCGTCGGGGCGGTATTCCTCGACCAGGGCAGTCAGGCCGACCACCAGCAGCTTCATCCGCTGCGGGAAGTCGTCCGCGCCCAGCAGGACCAGCGGCAGGTGATGCACATGCACCACCTTGCCGGCGGCGTCCACATCAATGATGCCCACCCCGGTGCGCTGCGAACCGGGGTCGATGCCGAGAATGCGCGTCATGCGGCACACAGACGGGGATAACAGGGAACGGCTGGAGTCATCATGGTCCGCATTGTCCGCTCACCGGTCGCGCAAAGCGACCGGTGAAGCGCCTGCTCAGGCGTAGACGTCCGCGCCGAGATCGGCGTTGGAGAACACGTCCTGCACGTCGTCCAGGTCTTCGAGCATGTCCAGCAGCTTCTTGACCTGCAAGGCGGTGTCGCCTTCGACCTTGATGTCGTTGTCAGCGCGGTAGGTGATTTCGGCATGGTCCGGGGTGAACCCGGCGGCCTCCATCGCATCCTTGACGGCGTGATAGCTGTCGGCCGCGGTCACCACATCGATCGCCCCGTCTTCCGGGTAGACCACGATGTCGTCCGCGCCGGCCTCGATCGCCGCCTCGGTCACAGCTTCTTCGTCCGCACCGGCGGCGAAGTGCAGCACGCCCAGGCGCTTGAACATGAACGACACCGAGCCTTCCGTGCCCATGTTCCCGCCGCACTTGCTGAACGCATGGCGGACATCGGCCACGGTGCGCACGCGGTTGTCGGTCAGGCAGTCCACGATCACGGCCACGCCACCGGGGGCATAGCCCTCGTAGCGGATCTCTTCGTACTCGACGCCTTCCAGCTCACCGGTCGCCTTCTTGATGGCGCGCTCGATCACGTCCTTGGACATGTTCGAGGACAGGCCCTTGTCCATGGCCACCCGCAGGCGCGGGTTGTTGTTGGGGTCGCCTCCACCGCCGCGCGCGGCAACGCCGATCTCGCGGATGATCTTGGTGAAAATCTTGCCGCGCTTCGCGTCAGACGCGTTTTTGCGGTTCTCGATGGAGGGGCCTCTACCCATGGGGTGACTCTCGTGTTTCTGTCAGGAACAGGGCGCGAATTCTACCTGATCCGTCGGCCTGCCCGTGTCAGTGCCGGGCCCGATCAGGCAGCGTGGGCCGCGTCGTCCCGGCGGAATCGGCCATCGCGCAGGAACGCGGCGGTCTGGCGCGCGGCATCCGGTGAGAACACCAGCCCGCTATGGCTGGCCGGGATCACGCAGTGGTCGGCCAGGCCCGGCAACTGCGTCTCATCCAGCGCCACGGTGCCATCGGAGGCATCGCCACAGGCGCCCAGCAGGCTGCCCAGCCCGTGCGGGACGGAGCCGGCGATCAGGCCGACCTGCGCCCTGCCCTCCCAGGCCGGCAGGCCATCCAGCAGCAGTTCCGAGCTGCGCCCCAGCGCCAGCGACCAGCCGTGATCGCTCAGCGAGCGCGCGGTCACACTGCCACGCAACGGCGAGCCGAGGCAGACCACCCGCGAAACCGGCAGTTCCGGCGCGCGCCGCAGCGCCTCCAGCGCGACCAGCCCGCCCAGGCTGTGCCCGACCAGCGAGACCGGACCGCTGCCCTTGAGCCGCTCCAGCAGTTGCGGCACCGCCACCTCCGGCCCCCCGAACACACTGGAATACCCGAAGGTATCCACGGCGAAGCCACGGGCACGCAGACGCCAGGCCAGCGGGCCGACCCACGCGCGCGCATTCCAGATGCCATGCAGCAGTAAAACAGGGGGATTCATGGTGTCAGCCTAGCCCGTTGGGCGGGGCGCCTGCAGAAGGAAACAGCGTCATTAGACGAATGGACCGGACAACGGCAGGTGAAGCCATCGCGGCCCGTCAGGATCGGGCTCAGGCGGCCGTTGGCGGGCGGCGCAGGATGAACTCCAGGTCGCGCACCTTGCCGACCGGGAACTCATAGGTGCCGACCTTGCTGAAGCCGTAGCGGGCATAGAAGCGCTGCGCGCCGAAGTTTTCCGACCACACCCCCAGCCACACCGTGCGGGGGCCCTCGCGTTCCAGCCAGGCCAGCGCGGTTTCGAACAGACGGCTGCCCCAGCCACAGCTCTGCTGGTCCTTGATCAGGTACAGGCGCTTGAGCTCGCCATCGCCGGGCTGCACCTCGGCATGCGGCAGCCCACAGGGGCCGGCAGCGGCGTGGCCCACGGCAACACCGTCCAGCTCGAGCAGCCAGACCGCGTAATCGGGGTGTTCGAGGATGGTGCGCTGGCGCTGCGCCGGGTAGGCCTCGTCGAGGAAGGCCTGCAGGTCCTCGGGCGGGTACAGATGGCCGAAGGTTTCCACGAAGGTACGCGCGGCCAGCACCGACAGGGTCTGGGCATCGTCCGGGGTGGCGCGGCGGATGGTGTAGCGGCCTGGGGTCACGGCGGGAGCATCGGCATCGGCGGGAGCCGCCAATTTACCTGAACGCTGCGGCGATGGCGCGGTCCGGCACCGACCTCCGGTCGGTACCTGCCGCACCCCACGCCGACCGATGGCCGGCGCTTGCCGGCTTATTCCTTGACGGCGCGCGGACGCACCTGGACGTGCACTTCGGCCAGCTGCTCGTCCGGGATCGGCGAGGGGGCACCGGTCATCAGGCACTGCGCGCCGGTGGTCTTCGGGAACGGGATGACGTCGCGGATCGACTCGGTACCGGCCATCAGTGCCGCGATGCGGTCGATACCGAAGGCGATGCCACCGTGCGGCGGCGCGCCGAAACGCAGCGCGTCGAGCAGGAAGCCGAACTTGCCCTCGGCCTCTTCGGCCCCGATGCCCAGCAGGTCGAACACCGCGCTCTGCATGTCCGAGCGGTGGATACGGATGGAACCACCGCCGATCTCGTTGCCGTTGAGCACCATGTCATAGCCCCGCGACACGGCGGTCTTCGCATTCGCGCGCAGATCGGCAATGTCGTCCACCGCCGGTGCGGTGAAGGGGTGGTGCAGGGCGACGTAGCGCTGGGCTTCGTCGTCGTACTCGAACATCGGGAAATCGGTGACCCACAGCGGTGCCCAGCCGGCGGCGACCAGGTTGAAGTCCTTGCCGGCCTTCAGGCGCAGGGCGCCCATGAAGTCGGAGACCTTGTTGTAGCCACCGGCGCCGAAGAACACGATGTCGCCGTTACCGGCACCCACCTGGGCGACCAGCGCGGCGAAGGCCTCTTCGCTGAAGAACTTGGCGATAGGCGAGGCAACTTCGCCGCTCTCGCTGATCTTGATGTAGGCCAGGCCCTTGGCGCCGTACTTGGCGGCATGCGCGGCGTAGTCGTCGATCTGCTTGCGCGACAGGCTGGCACCACCCGGGATGCGCAGCGCGGCGACGCGGCCATCGGCATCATTGGCGGCGGCGGTGAACACCGGGAACTCGCTGGTCTTGACCAGTTCGGCCACGTCCACCAGCTCCAGCGCGATGCGCAGGTCCGGCTTGTCCGAGCCATAGCGACGCATCGCTTCGGCCCAGGTCATGCGCGGGAAGCTGGCGGCCAGCTCCACGTCGACCACTTCCTTGAAGATGGCGCGGATCATGGTTTCCACGAAGTCCTGCACGTCGCGCTCGCGCACGAAGGCAAACTCCATGTCCAGCTGGGTGAATTCCAGCTGGCGGTCGGCACGCAGGGCTTCATCGCGGAAGCAGCGCGCGATCTGGTAGTAACGGTCGAAGCCGGCCACCATGAGGATCTGCTTGAACAGCTGCGGGCTCTGCGGCAGGGCGTAGAACTCGCCCGGGTGCATGCGCGCCGGCACCAGGAAGTCGCGGGCGCCTTCCGGTGTGGCCTTGGTCAGGATCGGGGTTTCGATGTCCTGGAAGCCGGTGGCATCCAGGTGGCGGCGCAGGGCCTGCACCAGCTTGATGCGGGTGCGCTGCATGCGCTGCATTTCCGGGCGGCGCAGATCCAGGTAACGGTACTTCAGGCGGGTTTCTTCGCCCGGGTTCTCGTGCGCGTGGAACGGCAGCGGCTCGGCCTTGTTGAGGAGGGTGATGGCCGTGGCGATCACTTCCACCTTGCCGGTGCGGAGCTTGTCGTTGGCCGCATGGCGCGCGCGCACCACGCCTTCCACCTGCAGCACGTCCTCGTAGCCCAGGCTGGCGGCCACGGCGAATACAGCGGCGTTGTCGACTTCCACCGTCACCTGCACGATGCCTTCATGATCACGCAGATCGATGAAGACCACGCCGCCCTGGTTGCGGGCAACGTCGGTCCAGCCGGCGAGGGTTACGGTTTGGCCAATCAGGGTCTCGTCGACCAGGCCACAGAAGTGGGTACGCATGGGGGTAAAGCTCCGCAGGAGAGTGCCGGCGCCAAGCTGCGCCGGAAAGCCCGTTATTCTGCGGCCGCCAGCCCGGCGGGGCAAATCCGGGGGCTGCGGCCCGGCATCACACGCTCTGAACCGGGGCCATTCCTATAGTCCGCGCACCAACGACCGCACGGGGATGTCGCCATGCAACGCCGTCTGAGCACCGTCTGCCTCACCCTTGCCCTGGCCTGTATGGCCCCGGCCCTCCACGCCCAGATGAGTACCCGGGCCTATGCCCCGGAAAATCTGTCGCAGCTGTCCTCCTCCGACCGCAGCCGGGTCATCACCCAGGAATACGCCGACCAGTCCAATGGCCGCCGGATCCCGGACGACCAGCTGCGCTTCTACCTGGCCCAGGTCAATTCGGGCTGGAACTTCTCCCGCATCAAGCAGGACATCGCCACCTCGCTGCGCGGCAACGGCAACGGCGGTGGCTGGAATGGCGGCGGCAACGGCCCCGGCAACAACGGCACGGTCCGCTGCGAAAGCCAGGACAACCGCGAGCGGGTCTGCAACACGGGCTGGCGCAGTGCCCGGCTGTCCCGCCAGATCTCCGGGACGACCTGTACCGAGGGCCGCAACTGGGGCTCGCGCAATGGGACGGTCTGGGTCAGCGGCGGTTGCCGGGCCGAATTCGTCGAGGGCCGTGGCAATGGCGGCAACTGGGGCGGCGGTGGCGGTACCGGCGCGACGATCCGCTGCGAGAGCCAGGATAACCGCGAGCGCACCTGCAACACCGGCTGGCGCAACGCAAGCCTGGTCCGCCAGATCTCCGGTACGGCGTGTGTCGAGGGCCAGACCTGGGGCGTGCGCAATGGGGCGATCTGGGTCAATCGCGGCTGCCGCGGCGAGTTCGCCGAAGCGCGTGGCAACAGCGGTGGCAACTGGGGAGGCGGTGGCGGCAACAGCAATTACAGCGTGACCTGCAGCAGCAACGACAAGCGCCAGCAGACCTGTGCCTGGGATGCCCGTCAGGGTCGCCCGGCGCTGGTGCAGCAGTTGTCGGGCACGGCCTGCGTGGAAGGCCGCAGCTGGGGCTACAGCAATGGCAGCCTGTGGGTCAGCGGCGGCTGCCGCGCCCGGTTCGGGGCGCGCTGAGCGTTACTGCCCGCGGTAGGTGCCGACCGCGGGTCGGCACCGGTGAACGTTACGGCGCGGGCGTCTCACTGCCCCACGGCGCCGGCGGCAATGCCACCGGCTTGCTCAGATCGAACACCACCTGGAAGTGGCGGCCGCCCGGGCGGGTCAATTCGTAGACGAAGCGCTGATCCGGCTCCACTTCCATCGCCCAGGTGTTCTGCACCGAAGCCAGCATGTCCGCCTTGCGGAACATCGCCACGGAATCCGAATCGACCGGGAAGGACTGACGTTGCGCGGTACCCGGCGGTTTGCTGTCGCCACCGTACATCGTCACCGCATCCGGGCTGCCATCTTCGTGGCGGTGATCATGCTTCAGGCGCAGGCCGTTCTCGGTACGGCTCAGCACCCAGGTACGCGAGTGGTCGTCGCCGACATGGAACGGAATCCGCAGCTCGTGCGCCGGATCCTCGCAGCCACGCACATGCATCACCAGGCGCTTGCCCTCGAACGGGTCCGGCGCCTCGGTGCGCGGTTCGTTGACCGCGATGCGACCTTCGAACGCTTTGCCGCAATGCGCAGCCACGGCGGACATGAAGGCATCGGACGGTGCCATCGACACCTCATGCCCGACGGTGTCGTTGGAGCCACTGCAGGCGGTGATCGCCAATGCAGCGGCCAAAGGAAGAAGTTTGACTGCGTTCATGCCCCCACCCTAACGGTCGCGACCGGGCAGCGCAAACCGCGCGCCTGATGCGACAGACCGGTTCACGCGCGCATCGCCGCCGCTGCAACCGGGGCTTCATTGCCCCTGTGTTATGGTCAATCACGTGACTTGTTCGCCTTCTTCCCCACGAAGGGCGCACGCATGTTGCGGTTGACCGCCCTGCTCGCCGGTGTGGCGCTGCTGCTGACCGGCAGCGGCCTGCTCGGCACATTGCTGGCGGTGCGCGGGGGTGAAGCCGGCTTCGGTGCCGGCACGTTGGGGTTGGTGATGTCCGGCTATTTCGCCGGTTTTTTCATCGGCACCTTCTTCGCCCCCTCGCTGATCGGCCGCATCGGCCATATCCGTGCGTTTGCCTTCTTTGCCGCCCTCGCCGCCATCGCGGTGCTGTTGCACCCTCTGTGGATCAATCCGGTGGGTTGGGGCGTACTGCGCATCCTCACCGGCATCGCGCTGGTAGGCCTTTACACGGTGATCGAGAGCTGGCTCAACGCCGAGCCTGACCCGCGCCTGCGCAGCCGCGCTTTCTCGCTCTACATGGTGGTCAACCTCTCGGCACTGGCGCTCGGCCAGGTGCTGCTGATGCTGGGCGATGCCGGCGCGACCTCGATGTTCATGCTGACCGCGATCCTGGTCTGCGCGGCGGTATTGCCGGTCACCGCTACGCGCCTGCGCCCGCCGGAGATTCCCTCGGTGCCGCGCCTGAAACTGGCGCGGCTGTATGCGATGGCCCCGGTGGCGACGGTTGCCGCCGGCCTCTCCGGGCTGGCGATGGGTGCGTTCTGGGGCTTGCTGCCGGTCTACGCTGGTGAGGTCGGCCTGGACGGCAATGGCGTCGCCCTGTTCATGCTGACCGCCATCGCCGGTGGCGCGTTGCTGCAATGGCCATTGGGTCACATCAGCGACGGGCATGACCGCCGCACCGGACTGGTCGCACTGAGCCTGGCCGCGGCGGGTATCGCCGTGGTGGCCTCGCTGCCGATGATCCAGCTGCAGACCCATCTGCTGTTCGGCCTGTTTTTCTTCTATGGCGGGCTGGCCTTCGCGCTGTATCCCTTCGCGGTCGCGCACATGCTCGATTACCTGCCGCGCGAAGATCTGCTCTCGGGCTGCTCCAGCCTGCTGCTGGTCCATGGCGTGGGCGCCGCGCTCGGCCCCGCGTTGGCGGGCGCGGCCATGCAACAGTTCGGCGCGCCTGCACTGCCGTTGTACTTCGCGGTGGTCCTGATGCTGCTGGCGCTGTTCACCACCGCGCGCCTGCTCAGCTTCCAGCGCCTGCGCACGCATCCGGTCGGCTTCCGGCTGATGCTGCGCACCACCCCCTCGGCGCTGGAACTGATGCCCGAGACCGACACCGCGCCGCCGGATCCCGATATCCCCCTCCCCTCTGACTCCGATAAGGAAGTGCATTGACTGTTTCGACACCGACCTCCCTCACTCCAACCCGTACACCGCCGGCGCCGCCGGCCCCGCAATTGATTCTCGCCACCGATCTGGATGGCACCTTCCTCGCCGGCGATCCCGCCGCGCGTCATCGGCTCTACCGGCTGGTCGACCAGCACCCCGGCATCCGCCTGATCTTCATCACCGGCCGCGGCCTGGAAGCAGTGATGCCCCTGCTCTCCGATCCGGCCATTCCGCGCCCGGATTACGTGGTCTGCGATGTCGGTGCGACCGTCGTCGACGGCCACACCCTGCAGCCGCTGCAGCCCCTGCAATCGATGATCGACGCGCACTGGCCGGGCGAGCAGGTGGTCGCCGCCGCGATGCGTCCGTTCACCGCACTCCAGCGCCAGGATGTGCCGCAGGAACGCCGCTGCTCGTATTTCTGCGATCCGGACACGCTGGCGCCGCTGCGCTCGCAGATCCAGGCCGCCGCGCAGGCGCTGGGCTGCGATGTACTGTACTCGGCCGACCGCTATCTGGACATCCTGCCGCCGGACACCGACAAGGGCCGCACCCTGGCCGCGCTTGCGCGCCTGCTGGAGCTCCCGCGCGACCGCATCCTGGTGGCCGGTGACACCCTCAATGACCTGTCGATGTACACCTCCGGTTTCCGCGGGGTGTGCGTGGGCGATTCCGAGCCGGCGCTGACTGCCGCGACGGCCGACCTGAAGCACACCTTCCATGCACAGGCGCCGGGTTGCGGCGGCATCCTCGAAGCGATCGAACATTTCGGCCTGCTCGCCGATGACGATCCCTTCCTGCGCCCACCGCCGCAGGCGCGCGCCGATGGCGCCGACCTGGTGATGGTCTATCACCGCCTGCCCTTCGATGAAGTGATGGAAGACGGCGTGCTGGTGCAGCGCCCGCCGCGCTCGCCCAACGGCATCATCCCCTCGCTGCTGAGCTTCTTCGAAGGCGGCCAGAAGGGCTCCTGGGTCGCCTGGGGCATCGATGAACCCAAGCGCGGTCCGTTCCAGACGCACCTGGCGGTGGATGCCGAGCGCTACCCGACCCTGACCGCTGCGCGCGTGCCGCTGAGCAAACAGGAAGTGGACATTTTCTACAAGCGCTTCTCCAAGGAAGCGTTCTGGCCGATGCTGCACGTGTTCTGGGAACGCGCGAAGTTCCGTGAGGAAGACTGGCAGGTATTCCTGAAGGTCAACCGCAAGTTCGCCGAGGCCACCGCCGCCGAGGCCGCGCATGGCGCCACCGTGTGGATCCACGACTACAACCTGTGGATGGTGCCGGCCACGCTGCGCGAACTGCGCCCGGACCTGAAGATCGCCTTCTTCCACCACACCTACTTCCCGTCGGCGGATGTGTTCAATGTGGTGCCGTGGCGCCGCGAGATCATCGGCAGCCTGCTCAGCTGCGACTACATCGGCTTCCACATTCCGCGCCAGGTGGAAAACTTCGTGGACGTCGTGCGCGGTGCGATGCCGGCCGAACGGCTGGCGTGGGAAAGCTGTGCCCCGCGCTTCCTCACCTATGGGTGCGCCGTGGGTCTGGACACGATGACCACGCGCCTGCGCGTGGGCGACCGCGAAGTCGCCCTCGGTGCGCACCCGGTCGGCACCGATCTGCGCCGCATCCACAACGTGCTCGCCCGCAGCGACGTGCGCAATGACATCTTCAAGCTGCGCCGCGAGATCGGCGCGCGCAAGCTGGTGCTGTCAGTGGAGCGCCTGGATTACACCAAGGGCACGCTGGCCAAGCTGGAGGCGTTCGAGCGGTTGCTGGAGCAGCATCCGGATCGCCAGGGCAAAGTCACCCTGCTCATGATCTGCGTACCGGCCGCGCGCGAGATGACCATCTACCGCACGCTGCAGAACCAGATCGAGCAGGCGGTGGGGCGGATCAACGGGCGCTTCTCGCGGCTCGACTGGACCCCCGTGCGCTTCTTCGCCCAGGCATTGCCGTTCGAAGAGGTGGTGGCGCACTACGCCGCCGCGCAGGTGATGTGGATCACCCCGTTGCGCGATGGCTTGAACCTGGTGTCCAAGGAGTTCGTGGCCACGCAGGGCATCGAGGGCAGCAACGGCGTGCTGGTGCTGAGCGAATTCGCCGGTGCGGCGGCCGAGCTGAAGGGCGCGGTGCTGACCAATCCGCATGACCCGGCCGACCTCACCGCGGGCTTGTTGCAGGCGTTGTCGATGCCCGACGAGGAAGCCACCGGGCGCATGCGCCAGCTGTTCGGCAGCGTGGAGTATTACGACGTGGATCGCTGGGGCCGGGACTTCCTGGAAGCGGTACGCACCAGCCACACCGAAGGCTGACGTTGTACCGGTAGTGCCGGCCGCTGGCCGGCTCCAATCAGTGCTGGCTCCAAGCGGTGCCGGCTCCAAGCGGTGCCGGTTTCATGGGTTGCCGGCCAGCGGCCGGCACTACCCTGTGCTGCACCGACCAACGGTCGGTGCCTGCCGGCGGGGTGGCGTACCGGGCGGTGTGGCTTACCCGGCGTGCTGCATGATGCTTTCGGCAAGCACTGCCACCTGGCGCAGCACGTCGTTGCGGCCGGCATCGTCCACCGTCGCGCCCTGCAGGTAGCTGGTCAGCACCCACGGTGCACCGCCGGCGAGCGGCCACAGAATGGCGATGTCATTGGTGGTGTCCTCGCCATTGCTGCCGGTCTTGTCACCCACCCGCCACGCCTTGGACAATCCGGCGCGCAGCCGTGTATCGCCGGTTTCGTTGTCGATCAGCCAGTCGGCCAGCTGCCGTTTCGAGGCGGGCTTGAGGACGTCACCGAGCACGAAGCGCTGCAGGCTGGCGGCCATCGCGGCCGGGCTGGTGGTATCGCGCGGGTCGCCCGGGGCGAAGCGGTTCATCTCCGGCTCGAGCCGATCATTACGGGTCACGGCATCGCCATTGGCACGCAGGAAGGCGGTCACGCCGGCCGGCCCACCCACCATGCCCAGCAGCAGGTTCGCGGCGGGGTTGTCGCTGGTGATCATGGTCGCCCGGCACAGGTCGCGCACGGTGACGTCCTTGCCGATGTGCCGCGTGGTCACCGGCGCATGCGAGAGCATGTCCTGCTGGCGCACGGCCACGCGCCGGTCCAGCGAGAGCCTGCCCTGGTCGGCCAGGTGCAGCACTGCGGCGGACAATACGAACTTGAACGTGCTGCACATCGGGAAGCGTTCGTCCTGCCGGTTGCCGGTGCGCCAGCCGGTGCCGGTGTTGAGCAGGGTCACGCCGAGGCGCCCGCCGCTTGCTACTTCCAACGCGGCGAAGTCTTTCGCCGCGACGGCAGGTTTCGGCGCGGGCAGCGGCGTCTTGGCGAAGGCGGTGGCGGTGGCGGCCAGCGCAGACGCGGCGGCCGCGCCGGTCCATTGCAGGAACTGTCGTCGAGCGATCATGTGGTTCTCCTTTTTAAGCCGCCATGGTCGACAAACCGTGTCCAGTGGACAAACGACCATTTCAATGGTCACCCATTATTTTTTCTTATTGCTTCTGCGCCACTCTCTGTTGAGTGCGCCTTGTAAAAGCGGTCGGGACAGAAATGGGGACTTGGGTCAGGTGCGCCGTATCGATGCCTGTCGGACGTGTCACCAGGAAGAATGCGCGCCACGTGCTCTGCTCGAATCACCTCAACGGACTTATTGTTAATCAGCGCGCAGTAGTCGGCGCTGCACTCGATCAGCACCCCCCATTGGCCCAAGGGTGATTCTTCGGGCAAGCGGTAGGAGACGAGTGTGAGTTTCGATGGATCAGAATCACAGAACTCAAGAGCCTTTCGCGTCCCAACGGACTCAAATGGAAACCCAGAAAAAATGACAAAAAGCAACACCATGGCTGCCCCAACCACCAGAATGGAAGGAAGCAAAGTAATGGATGCGAACCAGAGGACGACTGCCATGATGATTCGCTGCTGCCATGGCCACTGGGAAATGTCGCCGCCCCGCTTCCATTGACTGATCCACTTCGGCCGCCACCACGATTCAACGCGTGCTGTGGAGCCGAGCCTCCGCATCCATCCAATGATGAGCGGAAGCGCGAGCATCGCCAGCACGACGGTAACAAGTACCCACCATGATTGGCGCGCTAGATGAGCGCAGGCAGCCCCCATTTCTTCAAGCACGACCGTGGAAGCCTCGAGCCAGCCAAACGCAACGAGGAGCGTCAAGCGACCTCCCTCGACCGGGAACTGACCTGCATCCACGCCAAAGGCGGACAGATAGGCACTTCGATAGAGCATTCCTTGCAAGCCAAAAACAAACGAGGATGCGGCAAGCAGAACACCCGACGTAAGTACAAACCGGAAGATGCTCTTCCGCTTTTTGGGGGTCGTTTCGGTCAAGGCTGAACTCCATTCGGCAGGTCGTTGATGCACTTTAATTGCACAAAGTGCGATCATTCATCAACTCAGCTCACGGCTCACGGCTCGCCCATGCTCCGCCCCCAGCTGCCGCTCAACGCCCTGCGCGCCTTCGAGGCTGCCGCCCGGCACCAGAATTTCACCCGTGCCGCCTTGGAACTGTGCGTCAGCCAGGCCGCACTGAGCCATCAGATCCGGGCGCTGGAGGACCGGCTGGGCGTGTCGCTCTTCACCCGCTTGCCGCGCGGGGTCGCCCTGACCGATGAAGGCGCCCGCCTGTATCCGGTGCTCAACGAGGCCTTCGACCGCATCGCGGTGAGCCTGGACCGGTTCGTCGGCGGGCATTTCCGGGAGGTGTTGAGCGTGGGCGTGGTCGGCACCTTCGCCACCGGTTGGCTGCTGCCGCGCCTGGGAGATTTCAACGCGTGCCATCCGGATATCGAACTGCGCCTGCAGACCCACAACAACCGCATCGATCTGGCCGGTGAAGGGCTGGACCTGGCGATCCGGTTCGGTGATGGCGATTGGCAGGGGCAGGTCAGCGATGCCGTCTTGGATGCCCCGTTTGCGCCGCTGTGTGCACCTGCGTTGGCACGTACGCTGCGGCAGCCGCGCGACCTGGCCAACGTGGCGTTGTTGCGCTCCTACCGCAGCGATGAGTGGCCACGCTGGCTGCAGGCCGCTGGCGCGCCGGAGCTGGACGCGCGTGGGCCCGTGTTTGATTCGTCCCTGACGCTGGCCAGTGCCGCCGCCGCAGGTGCGGGCGTGGCGCTGTTGCCGTTGAAGATGTTCGAGCAGGATCTTGCCCAAGGGCGCTTGATCCAACCCTTCGCGCAGACCCTGGACCTGGGCAGGTATTGGCTGACGCGGCTGCGCTCGCGCAGCGAGAGCGATGCGGCGCGGCGGTTCCGGGAATGGCTGGAAACCCGGTAGATCCACGCCATGCGTGGATAACGCAATGCCGGGACGGAGCGCATCCACGCACGGCGTGGATCTACACGGGATGCGGCACGTACCAGCGTGCCGCATCACCCGCCGCGATCAGGCGTCCAGCAATTCCATCCACGTCTGCTCGGCCTTGCTGAGCAGGGTGGCGGTCGCTTCGCGGTCACGGCCAAGCACCGCCATGCGGGTCGCATCGGCGTAGTTGGAAGGATCGGCCAGCTGGCGGTCCAGATCGGCCAGCAGCGCTTCCAGCTCGCCCACCTTGGCTTCGGCAGCGGCCAGCTTGTGCGGGTTGGCCGGCTTGCGCGCGGGCAGCGGCGGAGTCGGCGGCGCCGGCTCCGGGGCGGCCGCGGCCATCTTCTGCTTGGTGCCCTGCGCGGCCGGACGCGAACGCAGCCACGCCGCGTAGGCATCCAGATCGCCGTCGAACGGTTCGACCACGCCATCGGCCACACGCCAGAACGTGTCGCAGACCAGACCGATCAGATGGCGGTCATGCGAGACCATCACGATCGCGCCTTCGAAGTCGGCCAACGCTTCGGCCAGCGCTTCGCGCATTTCCAGATCCAAGTGGTTGGTCGGTTCGTCGAGCAGCAGCACGTTCGGCTGCTGGTAGGCGATCAGTGCCAGGGCCAGACGCGCACGTTCGCCGCCGGAGAAGCCGTCCACCGGTTCAAACGCGCGGTCGCCAGCGAAGTTCCACTTGCCGAGGAAATCGCGGAAGGACTGGTTCGGTGCATCCGGGGCCAAATCGCGGAAGTGCTCCATCGGCGACTGCCCTTCGTGCAGCGACTCCACCGTGTGCTGGGCGAAATACCC
Organism: Stenotrophomonas sp. Steno-Z10-BAI; assembly: GCF_056393115.1. Lineage (NCBI taxonomy): Bacteria > Pseudomonadati > Pseudomonadota > Gammaproteobacteria > Lysobacterales > Lysobacteraceae > Stenotrophomonas > Stenotrophomonas sp. Steno-Z10-BAI. Next base: position 632,615 of record NZ_JBWJOZ010000001.1, read on the forward strand.
GATGCGCAGGTCCGGATGCGCGGCACGCTCGCCGCTGATCGGGTCCAGTTCGCCCACCAGGGTCTTCACCAGGGTGGTCTTACCGGCACCGTTCGGGCCGAGCAGACCGATGCGCTGGCCGGCTTCCAGGCCGAAGCCCACGTTGTGCAGGATCACCGAATCGGCGCCGTAACCGGCCTCGACATGGTTCAGGCGGATCAGCGAGAACGGCAGTTTGGCCGGCGGCGCGAACTCGATGCGGAACTCGCGCTCGGCACGCACCGCTTCGGTGCCGGCCAGCTTGGCCAGGCGCTTCATGCGGCTCTGCGCCTGCGCGGCCTTGCTGGCCTGCGCCTTGAAGCGATCGATGAAGCTCTGCAGATGCGCGCGCTCGGCCTGTTCCTTGTCGTGGGCGAGCTGCTGCTGGCGCAGCTGTTCGGCGCGCTGGCGCTCGAAATCGGTATAGCCGCCGACGTACAGCTTGGCACCGCCCCCGTGCAGATGCAGGGTATGGGTGGCCACGTTGTCCAGGAACTCGCGGTCATGCGAGATCAGCAGCAGGGTGCCCGGGTACTTGAGCAGCCACTGTTCCAGCCAGAACACGGCGTCCAGATCCAGATGGTTGGTCGGTTCGTCGAGCAGCAGCAGGTCGCTGGGCATCATCAGCGCGCGCGCCAGGTTCAGGCGCACGCGCCAGCCGCCAGAGAACGAGGAGACCGCGCGCGAGTGGGTCTCGGCCGGGAAGCCCAGGCCGTGCAGCAGCTTGCCGGCGCGCGCTTCGGCGTCATACGCGCCGATCTCGGCCATACGCTGGTGGGCGGTGGCCACCGCTTCCCAGTCTTCACGCGCCGCGGCCTCCGCCTCTTCACGCATGACGGCGGCCACCTCGGTGTCGCCCTCCAGCACGAACTGCAGCGCCGGATCGGGCAGCGACGGGGTTTCCTGGGCCACGCTGGCGATGCGGATCTTGCCGGGCAGATCGACGTCGCCCTTGTCCGCCTCCAGCTCGCCCTTCACGGCGGCGAACAGGCTGGACTTGCCGGCGCCATTGCGGCCGACCACGCCGACGCGGTACCCCGCATGCAGGGTCAGGTCGACGTTGGACAACAGCAGCCGCTCGCCACGGCGCAAGGCGAAGTTACGAAGGGAAATCATCTTGGGGGTCCATATAACGGAATGGAATGTGCTCGTGAGCACCTTTCCTGCGACGTAATTCTAGCGTTAACGAATACTTGACGCGCCCCGGGATGCGCGGCAGGCCTCGTTTCTCTCTCCCACGACCCTGCCTGCGCTTCCCCGGGACCCTCCTGTCGAATCGAACGCCCCACGTAAATGGTTGCTTCTGCAACGTTTTTTACGAAAACGGCGAAAATTTGACAAGCGATGAATATCCCGTTAATCCGTCTATTGCGCACCGCAACAACCGCCTTCGCTGACCCGATCCTCGATGTCGTGATGTCGCTTTGGTGCAGCACCGTCACTACCGGAGCCACATCCTGATGAACCGCAAGACCAGTACGCTCGCCGCCGCCGTAGCTGTCGCGCTCGGTATGTCCAGCTTCGCCGCCACCGCCCAGGACGCCCCTGCCCGCACCGCGGCCAACACCCTGGACACCATCATCGTCACCGGCACCCGCGTGGCCGACCGCACCGTGGCCGAGTCCCAGTCGCCGATCGACATCATCACCCCCGAGGCGCTGCAGTCCACCGGCACCACCGAGCTGGCCACCGCGCTGGCCCGCGCCCTGCCCTCGCTGAACTTCCCGCGCCCGGCGCTGACCGATGGCACCAGCGGCATCCGCCCGGCGCAGCTGCGCGGCCTCTCCCCGGACCAGGTGCTGGTGCTGGTCAACGGCAAGCGCCGCCACACCTCCGCGCAGATCAACGTCAACGGCAGCATCGGCCGTGGCTCGTCGGCCGTGGACATCAACGCGATTCCGATCGCCTCGATCGAGCGGGTGGAAGTGCTGCGCGACGGCGCCTCGGCGCAGTACGGCTCGGACGCCATCGCCGGTGTGATCAACATCGTGCTCAAGGGGTCCTCCTCCGGCGGCAGCCTGGCGCTGGATGCCGGCCAGTACTCGGCCGGTGACGGCAACAAATACCAGCTCTCCGGCGACACCGGTATCGGCTTCGCCGACGGCCGCGGCAGCGTGCATGTGGCCGGCCAGATCGTCCAGCAGGACGAGAGCAACCGCGCCGGCCCCTACCAGGGCACCGCGCCCAACACGGGCAACTTCCCGAACATCGGCCAGACCACCTTCGTGGTCGGTGACCCGCAGGTGGATGCTACCGCGGCCTCGGCCAATGCCAGCTTCCAGTTCAGCGACCACGTCTCGGCCTACGCCACCGCGATGGCCAGCAACCGCGACATCACCTCGTTCGCGTTCTACCGCTCGCGCAACAACAGCAACCAGGGCGCGCTGCTGGCGCAGACCTACCCGGACGGCTTCGTGCCGGAGATCAATCAGTACTCCAAGGACCGCTCGCTGGTCGCCGGGGTCAAGGGCGATACGGACAGCGGCTGGAACTGGGACGTCAGCTACAACTACGGCGCCAACAAGATCGATTTCCACACCCGCAACAGCATCAACTACGCGCTCGGCGTGAACAGCCCGCGCTCGTTCTACGATGGCGCGCTGGAGTACACCCAGAACATCGTCAATGCCGATGTGACCAAGACCCTGGACTGGGGCCTGGCCTACCCGGTCACGCTGTCCTTCGGCGGTGAATACCGCAAGGAAAAGTGGGAGCAGTCCGCCGGTGAACTGAACTCCTATACCGGCAGCGGTGCGCAGGGCTTCGGCGGCTTCACCCCACTCAACGCGGTGGATGCCGACCGCGACAACTACGCCGTCTATGCCGGCCTGGAAGCCGACCTCACCGACAAGTTCTCCGCCGGTGTGACCGGCCGCTATGAGGATTACTCGGACTTCGGCGACAAGTTCTCCGGCAAGCTCTCCGCGCGCTATGCCTTCACCGACAAGGTCGCCCTGCGCGCCACCGCCTCCAGCGGCTTCCGCGCGCCATCGCTGGCCCAGCAGAGCTACCAGGCGGTGACCAGCACGATCATCAACGGCGTGTTCGTCGAACGCGGCACCTTCCCGACCACCAGCCCTGCCGCGCAGGCCCTGGGCGCCAGCCCGCTGAAGGCCGAAAGCTCGACCTCCTACAGCCTGGGTCTGGTGCTGCAGCCGGTGGATCGCCTGTACCTGACCGTGGATGCGTACCAGATCGACATCGACGACCGCATCGTCTTGTCGACCAACATCACCACCAATGCCGCCGCCAATGCGCTGCTGGCCAACCTGGGTCTGCCGGGCGTCACCGCGTTCTCCTACTTCACCAACGGCGTGGACACCCGCACCCGCGGTGTGGATGCGGTCTCCAGTTACACGATTCCCTTCGCCGCCAGCTCGCTGGAGCTGACCGCCGCCTACAGCTACAACGAGACCGAGGTGAAGAAGTTCATCGCCTCGCCGGCGGTGTTCGGCGCGCTGGGCATCACCCAATCGCTGATCGGCCGCGACGAGATCGGCCGCATCGAGGACAGCTACCCGCGCGACAAGACCATCCTCAGCGGCACCTGGCGTTCGGACCGCTGGGACCTGAACCTGGCCGCCACCCGCTACGGCTCGTTCACGGTGCGCAACTCGGCTACCGCCCTGCGCGACCAGACCTACGACGCCTCGTGGGTGCTCGATGCCTCGGCCAGCTACAAGCCGAGCGAGAACTGGACCCTTACCCTGGGCGCGGACAACATCCTGGACGAGTACCCGGACCGCACCGTGGACCTGCAGAACTCCACCTGGGGCATGCTGCCGTACAGCAACTACTCGCCGTATGGGTTCAACGGCGCCTATGTGTACGGTCGCGTGACCTACAAGTGGTAACCCAAGGTAGTGCCGGCCGCTAGCCGGCAACCTCCTGATAAACCCCATGCCCCGGTTCGCCGGGGCATGTGCGTTCTGGCCGCAGGAAACCGGGATTCCGCGCATTCACCGTTCAACCTACGGGCTGTCCCGGACAGCACATGACCTGACCACGGGGACATAGCAGCATTGCGGCCATCGATGTTTGCCCGGACCGGCCGCATCGGTGAAAATCGGGGCACCCCCCCTCTTTGCGAGCCCCGATGCACCATGACACCGACCTGATCAACATCGTTGCCGTTGGCCTTGGGCTCGCCTTCATTTTCGGCGCGCTGGCCAACAAGCTGCGTTTGTCTCCCCTGGTCGGTTATCTGATTGCAGGCATCTGCGTAGGTCCGTTCACCCCCGGCTTCGTCGCCGACCAGGCACTGGCCAACCAGCTGGCCGAGATCGGGGTGATGCTGCTGATGTTCGGGGTCGGCCTGCATTTCTCGCTCAAAGACCTGATGGAGGTCAAAGCGATCGCCATCCCGGGTGCGATCGGCCAGATCCTGGTCGCTACCCTGCTCGGTTGGGGCCTGGCGGCGTTGATGGGCTGGCCGGTGATCTATGGCGTGGTATTCGGTTTCTCGCTGGCCACCGCCAGTACCGTGGTGCTGCTGCGCGCGATGGAAGAACGGCGCCTGCTGGAAACCACGCGCGGCAAGATCGCCATCGGCTGGCTGATCGTGGAAGACCTGGCCTGCGTCCTGGCGCTGGTGATGATGCCGGTCCTGGCCGGCGTGTTCGGGCCCGATGCGGCCAATGAAACCCATACCGTCGGCAGCGTGCTGGCCAGCATCGGCTGGACCTTCGTGCAGCTGGGCCTGTTCGTGGCGGTGATGCTGGTGGTCGGGCGCCGGGTGATTCCGTGGATCCTGGAGCGCATCGCCGGCACCGGTTCGCGCGAGCTGTTCACCCTGGCCGTGCTGGCCATCGCACTGGGCGTGGCGTTCGGCTCGGCGATGCTGTTCGGCGTGTCGTTCGCACTCGGCGCGTTCTTCGCCGGCATGCTGCTCAACGAATCCGAACTGAGCCACAAAGCCGCCAATGATTCACTGCCGCTGCGCGATGCGTTCGCGGTGCTGTTCTTCGTCTCGGTCGGCATGCTGTTCAACCCGGCCATCCTGATCGAACACCCGTGGCAGGTCCTGGCCACCGCGGCGATCATCATGTTCGGCAAATCCGCCGCTGCGTTCGTGATCGTGCGCGCGTTCGGCCATCCGACCGGTACCGCACTGACGATTTCCGCCAGCCTGGCGCAGATCGGCGAATTCGCCTTCATCATTGCCGGCCTCGGCGTGACGCTGGGGATCCTGCCGCCGACCGGTCAGGCGCTGGTGCTGGCCGGTGCGCTGATCTCGATCATGCTCAACCCGCTGGTGTTCGGCCTGCTCGACCGCTGGCTGCTGAAGCATCAGGAAACCGCTCCCACCACGGTGGAGACGGAATTGCCGCCGGGCCCGTCGCTGGACCTGCACGACCATGCCATCGTGATCGGCTACGGCCGCGTCGGCAGCGCGCTGGCGCAGGTACTGCGCGACCGGGGCGTGCCGGTGATGATCATCGACGACAACAAGGAACACGTCGCCGAAGCACACGCGGCCGGCCTGCCCGGTATCCGCGGCAGTGCCGCCTCCGACCGCGTGCTGGCCGAAGCGCATCCCGAGCGCGCCAAGATCGCCGTGCTGGCGATTCCGCAGCCGCTGGAAGCCGGTGAAACGCTGGCCAAGCTGCGCGCGCTCAACCCCGGCCTGACCCTGCTGGCAAGGGCGCATAGCGATGCCGAGGTGAAGCACCTGCTCGCCCACGGTGCCGATGGCACGGTGATGGCCGAGCGCGAACTGGCTTACTCGCTGGCCGAGATGGTGATGTCCACCCCGCCGTACCGCACGATGGGGCAGCAGCACAGCATTCCAGTGGTGTGAGGGGCGCTACGCGACCGGCACGCAGATATCCGCACGCAGGATCGCCTCAGGGACCTCTTCCGGATCGTCGAGGTAGTGGTAATACAGCTCGACGTCGCGCAGCGTGTGGCCGCTCTCGGGCAGCCAGTCGCGCAGCAGCGCATCGGTGGCGGCCTCCAGCCCTGCGTAACTGCCCACATGGCGCAGCACGGCATACGTGCCACCGCCCAGCGTCAGCGTACGCAGCGGGGCTGGTAGCGCCTGCGGCGTGCGCCCGAATCCCATTGCGCAATCGAACACGCATTCCTGCGCCGGCGCGTCGCGGTGGTCCGTCCGTGCGATGCCGACCAGCTGCTGCAACTGTTCGGCCCATCCCTGCTCCGCCGCCCAGGTGAAGATCTCGCCGAAGGCCTGATCCAGATCATCGAAGGCCCCTTGCGTGCGCAGCGCCACCACATCGAAAGGCTCCAGCGTGGTCACCGTAACTTGCAACGGCACCGTCCCGTCCGCGTGATCGCCCGCCGGCAGCGACAGCCGCTGCTGCCAGTGGCTGCGCAGCCCGGCATCCTCACGCAACGTGCTCGGCGTGGCATCCAGCGTTTGGCGACAGGCACGGGCCAGCGCCTGCGGGCTTTCATAGCCGACGTTCAAGGCGACCTCGGTGACCCGGCTCTCGGCCTGGCCGAGCAGCGTCAGCGCCTGCAGCAGACGCAGGCGCGCCACGGTGCGCCCGGGCGTTTCGCCGGTCAGCGCGCGGTACAGGCGATGGAAGTGGAACGGCGACTGGTGCGCGATCGCGGCCAGTGCCTCCAGATCGGGCAAGGGATCGCCAGCGCGCAGGCACGCCTGCAGATGGGCGATGACACGATCGATACCGTGGCGCTGGCGTACCTGGGCAATGCGGCGCATGGCGGGCTCCCTCTCTAGGTGATGCTCAGCCTGCGCCGTGCCCCGCGCCTGCGCGTGGCCGATCTTGCGCAGTTGGGGGATCGTCAGCCGATCCTAACCCCGCGCGTAGGGCCACGCATGGATTCTCTACCCCCATGGCAGAGAATCCATGGCGCCATGGCAAAACCCCCACGGCGGCCGGCCCGCACCGGCCGCCGTGGGTCCCACCTCTACGCCTTGGCCAACGCCTGCTCCAGGTCCGCCAGCAGGTCGTCGATGTGCTCGATGCCGACCGACAAGCGCACCGTGTCTTCGCTGACGCCCGCCTTCTCCAGCTCGGCGGCATCCAGCTGCCGGTGCGTGGTCGAGGCCGGGTGCGTGGCCAGTGATTTGGCATCGCCCAGGTTCACCAGACGGGTGAACAGCTGCAGTGCATCCAGGAAGCGCGCGCCGGCGGCGCGGCCACCGGGCAGGCCGAAGGTCAGCACGCCGGAGCCGTGGCCGCGCAGGTACTTCTGCACCAGCGCGTGTTCGGGGTGGTCGGGCAACGCGGCGTAGTTGACCCAGGCCACCTTGGCATGACCCTGCAGATGCTTGGCCACGGCCAGGGTGTTCGCGTTGATCCGGTCCAGCCGCAGTGCCAGCGTCTCGATGCCCTGCAGGATCAGGAAGGAATTGAACGGTGAAATCGCCGCGCCGGTATTGCGCAGCGGTACCACCCGCGCGCGGCCGATGTAGGCGGCCGGCCCGAGGGCTTCGGTGTAGACCACGCCGTGGTAGCTCACGTCCGGCTCGTTCAAGCGGCGGAAACGCTGCTTGTGTTCCGCCCAGGGGAAGCGTCCGGAATCCACGATCGCCCCGCCCAGGCTGGTGCCATGTCCCCCGAGGTACTTGGTCAGCGAATGCACCACGATGTCCGCGCCGAAATCGATCGAGCGCTGCAGGTACGGCGTCGCCACCGTGTTGTCCACGATCAGCGGTACGCCATGCGCATGCGCGATCTTCGCGACCGCTTCGATGTCGGTGATGTTACCGCGCGGGTTGCCGATGGACTCGACGAACACCGCCTTGGTGCGGTCATCGATCAGCGCGCCGAACGCCTGCGGGTCGCGGTAGTCGGCAAAGCGCGTTTCGATCCCGAACTGCGGCAGCGTGTGCGCGAACAGGTTGTAGGTGCCGCCATACAGCGCACTGGCCGAGACGATGTTGTCGCCGGCCTCGGCGATGGTCTGGATCGCGTAGGTGATCGCGGCCTGGCCCGAGGCCAGGGCGAGCGCGCCGATGCCGCCCTCGAGCGCGGCGATGCGCTGCTCGAGCACATCGGTGGTCGGGTTCATGATGCGGGTGTAGATGTTGCCCGGCACCTTCAGGTCGAACAGGTCCGCGCCATGCTGGGTGTCATCGAAGGCGTAGGCCACGGTCTGGTAGATCGGCACCGCCACCGCGCGGGTGGTGGGATCGGGCCGGTAACCGCCATGCACCGCGATGGTCTCCGCGCGCCACTGTGATTCGGGACTGCCGTGTTCGGACATATCGCATCGTCTCCAGGTGAATGCCGACGATACCGAACAAAAAACCCCCGCCGAAGCGGGGGTTCATGCCAAACATGCATGGTGTGAGGCCCAACGGTTATCAGGTCGCCGATGCGCGCGGGGCTCAGCCCTTCACGAACACCAGCTTGCCCTCGGCCGCATCGACCCGGATCACATCGCCATTGAGGAACTCGCCGGAGAGGATCTTCTGCGCCAGCGGGTTCTCCAGCTGCGACTGGATGGCACGCTTGAGCGGGCGGGCGCCGTAGACCGGATCGAAGCCGACGTTGCCCAGCAGCTGGAAGGCCTCGTCGCTGACCTCGATGCGCAGGCCACGCTCGGCCAGGCGCTTCTCCAGGCCCTGCATCTGGATGCGGGCGATCTGCTTGATCTGCACCTTGTCCAGCGGATGGAACACGACAATGTCGTCCAGGCGGTTGATGAATTCCGGGCGGAAGTGCGCCTGCACCACCCCCATCACCGCCGCCTTCATCTGCGTGTAGGCCTCCGGGCTGTCATCGCTGCTCATGCCCTGGATCTGGTGCGAGCCCAGGTTGGAGGTCATCACGATGACGGTATTGCGGAAGTCCACCGTGCGGCCCTGGCCATCGGTCAGGCGGCCGTCGTCGAGCACCTGCAACAGGATGTTGAACACATCCGGATGCGCCTTCTCCACTTCGTCCAGCAGGATCAGCGAGTACGGGCGACGGCGCACCGCCTCGGTGAGGTAGCCGCCTTCTTCGTAGCCTACATAGCCCGGGGGCGCACCGATCAGCCGCGCGACGCTGTGCTTCTCCATGAACTCGCTCATGTCGATGCGGATCATCGCGTCGCTGCTGTCGAACAGGAATTCAGCCAGCGCCTTGCACAGTTCGGTCTTGCCCACGCCGGTCGGCCCCAGGAACAGGAACGAGCCGCTCGGGCGATCCGGATCGGACAGGCCCGCACGCGAACGCCGCACCGCATCGGACACCACCTTGATCGCCTCTTCCTGGCCGACCACGCGGTTGTGCAGCATGTCTTCCATGCGCAGCAGCTTGTCGCGCTCGCCTTCCAGCATGCGGTTGACCGGAATGCCGGTCCAGCGCGAAACCACTTCGGCGATTTCCTCGGCGGTGACCCGATCCTGCACCAGCTTGAACTCGCTGGTTTCCACTTCCTGCGCGGCCGCCAGCTGCTTTTCCAGCTGCGGCAGCTGCCCGTACTGGATCTCGCTCATGCGGCCGAAATCCTGGCGGCGCTGGGCCGATTCCAGTTCCAGCTTGGCCTGTTCGATCTGTTCCTTGATCCGGGTCGCGCCCTGCAGCGTGGCCTTCTCCGACTTCCAGATTTCGTTGAGATCGGAGAACTCGCGCTCCAGCGCATCGATGTCATTCTCAAGATCGGCCAGGCGCTGGCGCGAGGCATCGTCCTTTTCCTTCTTGAGCATTTCGCGCTGGATCTTGAGCTGGATCAGGCGCCGCTCCAGGCGGTCCAGCTCCTCCGGCTTGGAGTCGATCTCCATGCGGATGCGCGAGGCGGCCTCGTCCATCAGGTCGATGGCCTTGTCGGGCAGCTGGCGGTCGGCGATGTAACGGTGCGAGAGCGTGGCCGCCGCGACGATGGCCGGGTCGGTGATCTCCACGCCGTGGTGCACGGCGTACTTTTCCTTCAGCCCGCGCAGGATCGCGATGGTGTCTTCCACGCTCGGCTCGCCGACCAGCACCTTCTGGAAGCGGCGTTCCAGCGCAGCATCCTTTTCGATGTACTTGCGGTATTCGTCCAGCGTGGTCGCGCCGACGCAGTGCAGTTCACCGCGGGCGAGCGCCGGCTTGAGCATGTTGCCGGCATCCATCGCGCCATCGGCCTTGCCCGCACCGACCATCGTGTGCAGCTCGTCGATGAACAGGATCACCTGCCCTTCGCTCTTGGCCAGGTCGTTGAGCACGCCCTTGAGGCGCTCTTCGAACTCACCGCGGAACTTGGCGCCGGCGATCAGCGCGCCCATGTCCAGCGAGAGCACGCGCTTGCCACGCAGGCCCTCGGGCACTTCGTCGTTGATGATGCGCTGGGCCAGGCCTTCCACGATGGCGGTCTTGCCCACGCCTGGCTCGCCGATCAGCACCGGGTTGTTCTTGGTGCGGCGCTGCAGGACCTGGATGGTGCGACGGATTTCCTCATCGCGGCCGATCACCGGATCCAGCTTGCCGGTCTCGGCCCGCGCGGTCAGGTCGATGGTGTATTTCTCCAGCGCCTGGCGCTGGTCTTCGGCGTTTTCCGACTGCACGGTCTCGCCGCCGCGCACCTTGTCGATCGCGGTCTCGATCTTCTTCTTGTCGGCACCGGCGGCGCGCAGCGCCATGCCCAGGGTGCCGCCATCGTCCACCGCAGCCAGCACGAACCACTCGCTGGCGATGAAGGCATCGCCATGCTGCTGGGCCAGCTTGTCGGTGTTGTTGAGCAGCCGGTTCAGATCGTTGCCGATCGACAGGTTGCCTTCCTGTCCGGAGACCTTGGGCAGGGCCTCCAGGGTTTCATTCAAGCGTTCGCGCAATACCGGCACGTTGACGCCGGCCTGGGCCAGCAGCGGGCGCGTGCTGCCGCCCTGCTGGTCCAGCAGCGCGCTGAACACGTGCACCGGTTCGATGATGTTGTGGTCGCGGCCCACGGCCAACGACTGCGCGTCGGCCAGCGCCTGCTGGAAACGCGAGGTGAGCTTGTCCATCCGCATGTTCTTGTCCTCGATGTAAACGGGGCTGGCCGTGCCAGCACTGTCCCTGAAATGCGGTTACGGGGGCGTGTTTCAAGGGTGGATGAGATGCCGATTCAGGGTTCGTCAGGCCGTCGGTGGCCGGGCCAGCAGCGGCGGTTCGGGCGGCTGCGGGACCAGGCAGCCGAGACCGGCGGGCAGGTCCAGTGCCACGGTGTAGCCCCCGGTGACGCCGTAGCCGATCCGCCACGACGAAGGGAACAGATCCGGCGGCTGGAACGCGATATCCACCGCAATGTCGCTCAACGTATCGGTGACCTGCAGTGGCGTGCTGGCGGGCGCGTACTCGATGTCCTCCGCACCGCGCGTGGTGATCACGTTCCTGCGCTGGATCGCGGCGGCCGGCACCGACGAGCGCGGCGCGCCGCGCATCTGGAAGGCCCCATGGAAGCCCGTGTCGACCAGCATCAGGTTGTTCTCGCGGCCCCGGATCGGAAAGCGGACCTGCTGGAAGGGACCCCACAACGAGGAGGTGAAGACGGTCCGGCGCGTGCACGCGGCCGGGGTCTGTGCTCCCAGCAGCGTCAGCGTTTCACGCGAGAGCGTGATCCGCCCCAGCGCGCGCAGCACGTCCAGGCCGATCAGGTTGAGCTCGCGCGCCGCTTCGCTGTTGAACGACACATCACGTACCCGCTGCCCACCCACCTCGATATCGATCGGTGCCACCAGGCCCGCCTGCTGGATATCGCCCTCGACGATGCGCGACACCACGAAGCCCTCGGTAACGGCCAGGCCGAGCGAGTCGGCCAGCGCGCGGCTGATGTGCGAGCGCGGGGCCCCGGTATCAACGATGAAGGCGGCCTCTTGGGTGACCGGCGCGCCATCGCGCGTGCCGTGCAGCGTGAGGGTCACCGAGGGCAACTCATTGCTGAACTGGATCGGCACCGCCACGTCCTGGGCCCGCTCGGCTGCGGGCAGCGCGCTGCGCGGCCATGTGGTGAAGGACGCGAACGCCGGCCGGGTGACATCGGGCACTTCATCGCCGGCCCTGAGCATCGGCAGGATGGTGCGCTGGTAGTCCTCGCGCACGCGCAGCATCAGGCTCGCCCATCCGGCGATATCGCCCTCGATCAGCGCATTGCCCGCGAGGGTGGATTCGCACAGGAACGCCAGACCCTGCAGCGCCGGCGGTGCATCCCGGGTTTCATCCAGGCACTGGCGTGCTGCACGGTTGGAGGCGGCCAGCTCGCCACGGACACGATGGTAGCCCGCTGCACCGAGGTGACGGCGCGGACCGGATGCACCGCTCATCTCACGCAACGAGGTCAGTTCCGCACGCAGCACCGCATCGCTGTAGCCGAACCCATCGTGCAGTGCCACCGGATCGGCCGCCACCGTGGCCGGCAACACCGCCACGCACATGCCCAGGACCCACTTCCGCATCGCGTACTCCCATCAACATGCCCGCTCGACCCTAGCACGGGAACCACGCTGCGCTCACGCCTGCTTTCGGCAGCACCGGCGATGCTGGAGGTCGGTTCCATACGGAGTGGCGGCATGCATTACGAACTGTATTACTGGACCGGCATCCAGGGCCGCGGCGAGTTCGTGCGGCTGGCGCTGGAAGATGCCGGCGCGGGCTACACGGACATGGCGCGCATCCATGGCGATGTGGTCATGCAGCCGTACCTGCAGGGCAAGGTTGAAGGTCTGCAGCCATTCGCCCCTCCGTTTCTGCGTACCGGCCGGCAGGTGATCGCCCAGGTCGGCGCGATCCTGGACCACCTGGGCCCGGAACTCGGCCTCGTCCCGGATGCCAGTTCACGGCGGCAGCAGGCACTCCAGCTGCAATTGACCATCGCCGATCTGGTCGCTGAGGTGCACGACACCCATCACCCGATCGCAGCGTCGACGTACTACGAGGATCAGAAGCACGAAGCCAAGGCGCGCGCCGCCTCCATGCGCGGCGAGCGCATGCCCAAGTTCCTGGGCTATTTCGAGAACGTGCTCAAGCACAACGGCGGGCGGCATCCGCTGCGCGAGCATTCCTACGTGGATCTCTCCCTGTTCCAGCTGCTGAGCGGGCTGGAGTACATGTTCCCGCGCCGCATGCAGGCGCTGTGGCCGACGCTGCCGCAACTGCGTGCATTGAAGGACCGGGTGGAAACCCGGCCCAACATCGCCGCCTATCTCGCCTCCGAACGCCGTCTGCCGTTCAACACCAACGGCATCTTCCGGCATTACCCGGAGCTGGATGGCGAGGCATGATCCGTAGCACGACCGGAGCGCTACGCGCGTTCTGAGGGCTGCTTCTGCAGCGACAACAACGCCAGCAACCCGGCCAGCGCCACATAGGCGCCGGTGAACTGCCAGCTGATGATCTTCGGCAGTCCTTCCAGCTGCCACGGCAGATAGATGCCACCGCGCGGGTCCACCGAGTGGATCAGGCCAAACAGCGTCAGCGCCGCCGCCACCAGCAGGAACCCGGAGGCGCGCAGCAGCCTCCCGTCGATCATTGCGACCACCGCCGCGATCCACAGCATCGAGGTGATGATGAAGCCATTGCCCAGGGTGAAGATCACCGCCAGCTCCGGCAGGCCATGCCCATCCAGGGTGGTGGTCATCGCCGCCAGCTGTTCCGGTGCGATCCAGCCCGGGGCCTTGATCGCCAGCAGGTACGCCACCGAGGGCAGGAAGCCCAGCACCATCGCGCCGGCATGCTCGCGCGGCGTGGCCTGGAAGGCCTGGGTGGTGATGTCGATCGCCACGTACACGATGATCGGGGCCAGCACAGCCAGCGGCAGCCACTGCACCAGCCCGGAGATCACGCCCAGCATGCCGCCGATGCCGACGAACAGGCCGGTCAGCAGCGTGTAACCGCTGCGCGCGCCCATGTGCTTGTAGGCCGGCTGGCCGATGTACGGCGTGGTCTGCGCCACACCGCCGCAGAAGCCGGCCACCAGCGTGGCGATGGCTTCCACCAGCAGGATGTCGCGGGTGCGGTAATCGTCACCGGCGGCGCGCGCGCTCTCGGAGACATTGATGCCGCCCACCACCATCAGCAGGCCGAACGGCAGCAGCAGCGGCAGGTAGGTGATCGCGGTCGGCAGGCCGTCGATGAAGCCGAGCGTCGGCCACGGCAGCACCACCTGCGGCGGCACCCACTCAGGCACCTTGAAGCCCGGTGCACCCAGCCCGGCAAGCCCGAGGCCGTAATACAGGATCGTGCCGAACACGAACGCGACCAGCACGCCGGGCGCGCGGATCGGCAACTTGCGCTTGGCGATCAGCACGTACAGCAGCAGGCCCAGCGTGACGAAGCCGACGATCGGCGAGCGCAGCGTTTCCAGCAGCGGCAGGAAGCCCATCAGCACGATCGCGATACCGGCGATGGAGCCGAGCAGCGAGGCACGTGGCAGCGCGCGGGTGACCGCTTCGCCGAAGAACGAAAGGATTACCTTGAGCACGCCCATGATCACCAGCGAGGCCATGCCCAGCTGCCAGGTCGCGATGGCGGCATCGTGCGGCGCCAGGCCCTGCCCTTTGAAAGCCAGGAAGGCCGGGCCGAGCACCAGCAGCGCCATGCCGATGCTGGTCGGCGCATCCAGGCCGAGCGGCATCGCGGTGACATCGTCACGGCCGGTACGCGCAGCCAGGCGCCGGGCCATCCAGGTGTAGAGCACGTTGCCGACCAGCACGCCGAAGGCGGTGCCCGGGAACATGCGGCCGAACACCACATCGGCCGGGAACTGGAAGATGCCGACCAGTGCCATCGCGATGAAGCCGAGGATCGACAGATTGTCGACCACCAGGCCGAAGAAACCATTGAGATCGCCGGCAACGAACCAGCGGGGGCGTCCGGTGGGGACGGGAGCAGTGGCGGACATGCGCAGGGCGGCCGTGGGGAGGGGGTAGCCGATGGTAGGGCCTCCCCGCCCCCAGTAACAGGCGCATGGATGGAACGCCGGGAAACGTCCGCCGACGGGGGACGCGCCACCGCGCGGTAGTGCCGGCCGCTGGCCGGCTCCCGCCATTGCCTGGAGCATCCTGAGGATGCCGGCCAGCGGCCGGCACTACCGGACCGCGTGGGGATCAGGGCTTGTTGAGGAAGTTGTTCGCCAGCAGGTCGCGCACATCCCCGACCCGCCCGCTGAGCAGCGCCTTGGCGGCGTACAGGGCAGTACCGGCCACCTGCTTGGCTTCCACCTGCGGCGGCATTACCAGCTCGGTCGGGCTGGTGTGCACGTCCAGCAGCGCCGGGCCAGGATGGGCCAGGATGTCCTGCACGGCCTGCTCCAGGTCTTCCGAGCGGGTGACCGTGCGCCCATAGAAGCCGATCACCTCGGCCAAGCGGCCGAAATCGGGGTTCTTCAGGTCGGTGTAGTTGTCCAGCAGGCCTTCGACCTTCTGCTCCAGCTCCACGAAGTTCAACGAGCTGTTGTTGTAGACCACCACCTTGATCGGCAGGTTTTCCTGCACCGCGGTGAGCAGATCGCCGAGCAGCATCGCCAGGCCACCGTCACCGGACAGCGAGATCACCTGCCGGCCCGGGTAGGCCTTCTGCAGGCCCAGCGCCTGCGGCATCGCGTTGGCCATCGTGCCGTGCAGCAGGCTGGTCAGCGTGCGGCGGCGGCCATTGACGCGGATATGGCGCAGGATCCAGACCATCGGCGAGCCACCGTCGGCGGTGAACAACGCATCGTCCGCGGCGTGGCGGTCGATCAGTGCAGTCAGGTGCTGCGGGTGGATCAGCTCGCCCTCGCCCGGCTGCTCTTCCTTGGCGCGCGTGGCGAGCGCCTTCTCGCGGTGCTCCATGCATTCGTCCAGGAAGCTGCGGTCCTCGCGCTCGGGCAGCAACGGCAGCAGCGCCTCCAGGGTCGGGCCGATATCGCCCACCACGCCCAGGTTCACCGGGTGCCGGCGGCCAAGATGGCTGCCATCGCGATCCACCTGGATGAGGGTCGCCTTGTCCGGGTAGTACTGGCCCCAGGCGAAGTCCGCGCCGAGCAGCAGCAACGTGTCGCAGGCCATCAGCGTGTGGTACCCGGACTCGATGCCGAAGATGCCGGTCATGCCCATGTTGTACGGGTTGTCGTACTCCACGAAATCCTTCGCGCGCGAGGTATGCGCGATGGGCGCCTTGAGCCGGGCACCGAGCGCCACCAACGCATCATGTGCATGCTCGCAGCCGGCACCGGCATAGATGCCGATCCGCTTGCCCTCGCCGATCAGCGCGGCGATGCGCTGCAGTTCATCGTCCGAGGGGCGCAGTACCGGCTGGGTGTAGTGCACCGAGAACGGCACATCGTGCTTGACCTCGGCTTCGCTGATGTCGGCCGGCAGTATCACCACCGCCACCCCGCGGCGGCTGATGGCGGCCTGGCAGGCAAGGGTCACTACGCGGCGCGCCTGCTCGGCGCTCTGTACCTGTTCGCAGAACACGCTGCAGCTGCTGTACACCGCCTTGAAATCGACTTCCTGCGGAAACTCCATGCCCAGCTCGGCGGTGACCACCTGGCTGGCGATCAACACCATCGGCGCACGGTTGCGGTTGGTCTCGAACACGCCGTTGATGAAGTGCAGGCCACCGGGGCCGCACGAGCCGGCGCAGGCGGTGAGCTGCCCGCTGATCAACGACTCGGCACCGGCGGCAAACGCGGCCACTTCCTCATGCCGCATGTGCACCCACTCGATCTCGCTGTGGTGGATGGCATCGGTGACGTAATTGAGGGTATCGCCGACGATGCCGTAACAGTGACGGACACCGGCGGCCTGCAGGGTTTCAACCACGATCTCGGCAACGCGCTTGCTCATGACATGCTTCCACGACGAGGGGGAAGCGTCAGCCTAGTCCCGGGCAAGTGACACTCATGTGGGTTTACCCGTGGCAGCGCGCGATCACGGCTGCGTGTTCACCCAGCCCAGCACCGCGCCGCGTGTGGGATTGTCATAACGCACCTGCACCCAGCCATCGCGCTCATCCAGCAGTTCCACGCGGTCATCGCGCACCAGATACCGCTTGGTCGTGGCATCACCGGGCTGGCTGTACAAGGGCAGCCGCGCCACCCTCACATGGCCGGAAATGCGCAGCAGCGGCGAACCGGCGCGCGGTGTCTCCAGGCCATCGCCGATGGCGGTCTCCAGCACGTTGCCGTCAGGATCGAAGCTACTCCAGACCGCCAGCGGACCGCTGTCGGCGGTCTGCTTCACGAACACGTAAGGCTCGAGCACATCGTCGAGCATCAGCAGGCGCTCGGCGCGGTACAGGTACAGGCGACCGCCGTCGTAGCGGTACTGATCCACGTACCACATCGGCCCGCTGCGGCAGCTGCTGCTCAGGGTGCGGTTGTCTTCCTCCACGGTCAGACCCATCAGGTCACCGCACTGCGCGCGGTCGTTCGGGATGGGCGCCAGCGCCACCAGTTCCTGTCGCGCTGGAACGTAGCGGTAGACCGCGACCGCCTCGTTGACCATGCCGACCGCGGCGCGCGCGACCAGCTCCGGGCGGCCATCGAAATCGACGTCCTCGGCGGACAGGCGTGCGTTGCCGTCCGCGTCGGTCACCCCCGGCAGCACCTGACGCATGCCCGACGGTGCCAGTACGACGGCAATGCCGCCGTCGTCCTGCAGTGTCGCCTGCACCTGCACGCCGGCAGCCACCTCGAGCTGAAGCCGGGCCGGGTCGGCATCCTGCGCGTGCGCGCACGTCACCGCCAGGCCCATCAACAGCGCGGCCAGCATCGCATCCCTGTGTTTCATCATCGCTCCGTGCAGCGCCACCGCGGCGCCCTGGATCAGAACGATACTTCAACCGCCTGCTGCGCCCACAGCACCGACTGGTGCCCGGTGGCCTGCTTCCACGCCAGGCGGATCGCTTCGATGTCGGCGCGGCGCTGCGGGGTGTTCTCGTGCAGGACCACCAGCACCTTGGTGCGCAGGCGGTTCGGCTCGGGCGCACCGCGGAACAGCCACTGGCCGTAGGCGTCGAACACGGTCAGGCCGTCCGGGAAGCGCGGCGTGACTTGCTTGTCGAGGAAGGCGCGCCACTGCGCGTCACTGATGCCCTCGGTCTGCGGGCGGTCGGCCACGCCGGTTTCTTCGCCCACGCCGAAATAGAGCTCGCTGCGGACCCAGCCGGCGGCGGCATCCGGGCGCGCGGCGTCGCCCTGCAGGGTGGCCGTGGCAGTGGCGGGCGGGGTCGGCGTGGCGGCCGGGGTGGCGGTGGCACAGCCGCTGGTGGCCAGGACCAGGGCAAACAGAATGGCGCGGAACGACATGGACAACTCTCCGGAAACACAGGGACAGGCAGGGGAAGGAGCGTGCCGGACATCCGGGTCCGGCGCAGATCGCCAACGGCTATCTGCTGATAACCACCCCGATGGGACTTGCATCACACAGGGACATCACGCGAAGATAATATATCGCTTCATCCGGATGGATTGGTAGTGCCAGCCATGGGTCGCACCACCCGTCCCCCCCTCCCCCCGTTCCTCCCCCTCGTCGTTCTGCTGGAGTCCGCATGTCCCGTCCGTCCGCGTCGCGCCTTGGCCTTGCCATCGCGCTCGTCCTCTCCTCCCCCCTGCTGGCCCAGGACGTACTTGCGCAGGACGCGCCGAACACCGCCAAAACGCTGGACACCGTGATCGTCACCGGCACCCGCGCCGTGGACCGGACCGTGCTGGAATCCACCTCGCCGGTGGACGTGCTCACCGCCGAGGACATCCGCAAGGCCGGTGTGGTCAATGGCGAACTGGGCAGCGCGCTGCAGGCGCTGCTGCCCTCGTTCAACTTCCCGCGCCAGTCCAACTCCGGCGGTGCCGACCACATCCGTGCCGCCCAGCTGCGCGGGCTCTCGCCCGATCAGGTGCTGGTGCTGGTCAACGGCAAGCGCCGCCACAGCAGCGCGCTGGTCAACACCGACAGCAAGATCGGCAAGGGCACCACCCCGGTCGACTTCAACGCGATCCCGGTCAGCGCGATCAAGCGCATCGAGGTGCTGCGCGATGGCGCCGGCGCGTTGTATGGCTCCGATGCGGTGGCCGGCGTGATCAACGTGATCCTCGATGACGCCCCGGAAGGTGGCGCGTTCGAAGCCAGCTTCGGCGCCAACCACACCGATCTCAAGCCGATCGACCGCACCCTCACCGATGGCCAGACCAGCTACGCCAGCGCCAAGGTCGGCACTGCGCTGGGCGACAACGGCGGCTTCCTGCGTGTCGGCCTGGAACTGAAGAACCACGAGGGCACCAACCGCGCCGGCTTCGACCAGATCCCGCCGTGGGACCAGACCCCGACCAACCTGGCCCTGCAAGGCAAGCGCAACTACGAGCTCGGCGATGGCAAGACCAAGGATCTCAACGCCTGGTACAACGCGCAGCTGCCGTTCGGTGAGACCTCCACGTTCTACAGCTTCGCCACCTTCAACCAGCGCGACAGCGAAGGCGCGAACTACTTCCGCTACCCGGACAGCGACGCCAACTGGGCGCAGATCTACCCGAACGGCTACCGCCCGATTTCCGAAGGCGAGAACCGCGACGTGCAGGCCGTGGCCGGCGCGAAGGGCCAGTGGGGCGAGTGGAACTACGATGCCAGCCTGGATTACGGCGTCAACACGTTCACCTACCGCCTGCGCAACTCGCTGAACGCCTCGCTGGGCCCGACCAGCCCGACCCGGTTCAAGACCGGTGATTACCGCAACGAGCTGACGGTGGCGAACGTCGACCTCGGCCGCGTGTTCTCGCAGGGCGACAGCATCACCCACAGCCTGGGCCTGGGTCTGGAAGCGCGCCGCGACCATTACCAGACCCGCCCGGGCGACCCGAGCAGCTATGCTGCCGGCCCGTTCACGGATCGCCCGACCGGCTCGCAGGCCGGCGGCGGCCTGACTCCGCAGGATGCCACCTCGCTGTCGCGCGATGTGGCCAGCGCCTACGCCAGCCTGTCCAGCCAGTTCGGCGAGCATTTCTCCAGCGATCTGGCGGCGCGCTACGAGCACAGCGACGACTTCGGCGGCGAGCTCACCGGCAAGCTCGGCCTGCGCTATGAATTCACCCCGGCCTTCGCGCTGCGCGGTGCGATCTCCAACAACTTCCGTGCCCCGTCGCTGGCGCAGATCGGCTACGAGTCCACCTCAACCGGTTACAACGCCGCCGGCCAACTGGTGCAGGGCCGCGTGCTGTCGGTCAACAATCCGATCGCGCGCGGCCTCGGCGCCACCGATCTGAAGCCGGAGAAGTCGCTCAACACCAGCCTGGGCTTCACCAGCCGCATCGGTGAACATTTCGATGTCTCGCTGGACTTCTTCCAGATCGATATCGATGACCGCATCGCGCTGTCGGAAAGCATCACCGGTGATGCGCTGACCGACTACGTGCAGCAGCAGTTCGGCGTGGCCGGCCTGCAGAGCGCCAGCTTCTTCGTCAATGCCGCCGACACCCGCACCCGCGGCGCGGAACTGGTGAGCAACTGGCGGCAGTCGCTGGGGGATGGCGAGCTGGTACTGACCGGCACCTACGCCTATACCAAGACCACGTTGAAGAACGTGCTCGCCACGCCACCGGGCCTGCTCGCGCTGGATCCGGACTACGTGCTGTTCGGCGTGGAAGAGACCAATACGCTGACCGATGCCACCCCGCGCACCCGCGCCGCGCTGGCCGCCAGCTGGGCCAATGACCAGTGGTCGCTGAGCAGCCGCCTGAGCCGCTACGGCAGCGTGACCCGTGTGTTCAACTTCGGTGATGGCTACATCCCGCGCCAGACCTACGGCGCCGAGTGGCAGCTGGATGCCGAAGTGGAGTACAAGATCACCCCGCAGTGGAGCGTGGCGCTGGGTGGGCAGAACCTGACCGACAACTATTCGGATCTGTCCAACGATGACATCTACTACTTCGGCAACCTGCCGTACGACGTGCTGTCACCGATCGGCAGCAATGGTGCGTACTACTACGGGCGCGTGCGGTATACGTTCTGACGGGGGGTGCAGCCGACCCATGGTCGGCTCTACCGGCGGTGAACGGGGAAGACGCGTGGCGTGATGCCATGACCTGACGATCACACCCACGCTGGCATGTTGGTCACCATGGCCAACGACTTCCCCCAACGTCCGCCGCCGCCGCTGCTGGACGATGCCTGTGCGCTGTTCCTGGACGTGGATGGCACCCTGATCGAATTCGCGGACGACCCCGAGTCGGTCGCGCTGCTGCCCGATGTGCGTGAAGCGATCGGGCGCATCAGCGACCGGCTGGATGGCGCGGTCGCGCTGATCAGCGGGCGCCCCCTGGCACAGCTGGACAAACTCTTCGCCCCCTTGAGCCTGCCCGCGGCCGGCCTGCACGGCCACGAGCTGCGCAACCATGAGCAGCGCGCGCAGAGCAGCGATCCTTCCGCCGATACCAGCGAGTGGCTGCATGCCCTGCACCAGCAGGCGATGCGTTTCGCGCATGGCTATCCCGGCGTACTGGTGGAGGACAAAGGCCGCAGCCTGGCCCTGCACTGGCGCGGGGCACCGCACGCCGCCAACGACGTGCGTGCCTTCGCTGAACGGCATATCCGGGGCCATGGCGGCTACCGGCTGCAGCCCGGTGACCATGTCATCGAGTTCCTCCCCGAAGGCAGCGACAAAGGCCGTGCGATGCGGCAGCTGATGCTGCAGCCGCCGTTCCGCGATCGCATGCCGGTGTTCGTCGGCGATGACCTCACCGATGAATTCGGCTTCGGCGCGGCCAACGACCTGCACGGCTGGAGCGTGCTGGTCGGTGCACGCGAGCCCAGCGATGCGGTGTTCGCGCTGCCGACGATACGCAGCGTGCACGCCTGGCTTCGCGAGAATGCCTACTGATGCCTTGACCCCAAGGCCCCCTGACGCCGCGCGCAGGTCTCCCCCACCGGTGTGCCGCCGCGGCATGACACGAGACTTCCTGCATCATGAGCGAACCCGATCTGAATCTGGGCGTGGTCGGCAATGGCAGCTTCGGCGCGCTGATCGACAAACACGCGCGCGTCGTCTGGAGCTGCCTGCCGACCTTCGACGGCGACCCGACCTTCTGCGCCCTGCTCGGCCCCAATCAACAGGACGGCGGTGACTTCGGCATCGAGCTGGAGGACATGGTCGACAGCGAACAGAGCTACCTGACCAACACCGCCATCCTGCGCACGGTACTGCGCGACAAGCACGGCGGCGCGCTGGAAATCATCGATTTCGCGCCGCGCTGGCGCCAGAACGACCGCTTCTACCGGCCGGTCAGCCTGATCCGCCAGGTGCGGCCACTGTCCGGCAACCCACGCATCATCGTGCGCGCGCGGCCGCTGGCCGACTGGGGTGCCCGCGTCCCGGATGCGACGTGGGGCAGCAACCACATCCGCTGGGTACTGCCCGACCATGTGCTGCGCCTTACCACCGATGTGCCGCTGCGTTTCGTCCGCGATGGCCTGCCGTTCGTGCTCAACCACCCGGTGCACCTGGTGCTCGGCGTGGACGAATCGCTGAACCGTTCGCTCAGCGGCTACGTGCAGGAGTCCTTGCAGCGCACGCGTGACTACTGGCGCGAATGGGTGCGCTATCTGTCGATCCCGCTGGAATGGCAGGACGCGGTGATCCGCAGCGCGATCACGCTGAAGCTGTGCCAGTACGAGGACAGCGGCGCGATCATCGCCGCGATGACCACCTCCATTCCGGAAGCGCCCGGCAGCATCCGCAACTGGGATTACCGCTACTGCTGGCTGCGCGATGCCGCCTTCGTGGTGCGTACGCTCAACCGCCTCGGTGCGACCCGCACGATGGAGCAGTTCCTGGGCTACATCTTCAACCTGGCCACCGCCGATGGCAGTCTGCAGCCGCTGTATGGCATCAGCTTCGAGGCCAAGCTGGAAGAGAGCGAAGTGCCCTCGCTCTCCGGCTACCGCGGGATGGGCCCGGTGCGGCGCGGCAACCTGGCCTGGGTGCAGCGCCAGCACGATGTGTACGGCAGCGTGGTGCTCGCCTCCACCCAGCTGTTCTTCGATCGCCGCCTGCAGGACCCGGGCGATGCGCACACCTTCGCGCGGCTGGAGCCGCTCGGCGAGCAGGCCTTCACCCTGCACGACGTACCCGATGCCGGGCTGTGGGAATTCCGCGGCCGCACCGAAGTGCACACCTACACCAGTGCGATGTGCTGGGCCGCGTGTGACCGCCTGTGCAAGATCGCCGTGCGATTGAAACTGGATGACCGCGCCACCTATTGGCGCGAGCGCGCCGACATCATCCATGCGCGCATCATGCGCGACTCGTGGAGCGAAGCACTCGGCCACTTCACCGATACCTTCGGCGGCCATCGCCTGGATGCGTCGTTGCTGCTGCTGGCCGACATCGGCTTCATCGAGGCCACCGATGCGCGCTTCGTCGCCACGGTCGAGGCGATCGGCCGCGATCTCAAGCACGGCAACGCGCTGTATCGCTACGTCGCGCCGGATGATTTCGGCGAGCCGGAAACCAGCTTCACCATCTGCACGTTCTGGTACATCGACGCGCTCGCCGCGATCGGTCGCCTGGACGAAGCACGCGAGATGTTTGAAACCCTGCTGGAGCGCCGCAACCATCTGGGCCTGCTTTCCGAGGATCTGGCGTTCGACAACGGCGAGGCGTGGGGCAACTTCCCGCAGACTTACTCGCACGTGGGCCTGATCACCGCTGCCATGCGCCTGTCGCGCAGCTGGCAGGAGGCGTCATGAGCCGCCTGGTCGTCGTGTCCAACCGGGTCGCCGTCCCCGGTGAATCCCGCGCCGGCGGCCTGGCGGTCGGCCTGCTCGCCGCGCTGAAGGAGCGTGGCGGCCTGTGGTTCGGCTGGAGCGGCAAATCCGTGCGCGACAACAGCGGCACCCTGCATGAGCAGGTGGACGGAGACATCCGCTACGTCACCATGGACCTCAACAAGCGCGACGTGGATGGCTACTACAACGGCTTCGCCAACCGCACGCTGTGGCCGCTGCTGCACTTCCGGCTGGACCTGGTCGACTACGACCGCGCCACGCGCGAGACCTATCGCCGCGTCAACGCGCTGTTCGCCGAGAAGCTCGCGCCGCTGCTGCGCGAGGACGACATTGTCTGGATCCACGATTACCACCTGATCCCGCTGGCTTCGCTGCTGCGCGAGCGTGGCATCGGCTGCCGGATCGGGTTCTTCCTGCACGTGCCGATGCCCTCGGCCGATCTGCTGCAGGCGATGCCAGACCACCTCCGGCTGTTCTCCAGCCTGTATGCCTACGACCTGGTCGGCTTCCAGACCCAGCGCGATGCGGACCGATTCCAGTCCTATGTGCGTCTGTTCGGTGGTGGCCGCGTGCTGCCCGATGGCGAACTGGAGGCACCCGGCGGCCGGCGTTTCCGCGCTGCCGCCTTCCCGATCGGTATCGATACCGACTTCATCGCCCGCCAGGCCAAGGCGGGGGCGAACAAACCGGCGGTCAAGGACCTGCGCGGGAGCCTGCGCAATCGTCAGCTCGCGATCGGCGTGGATCGGCTGGACTACTCCAAGGGCCTGCCCGAGCGCTTCCAGGGGTTCGAACGGTATCTGGAACGTCATCCGGACCAGCACGGCTCGTTGACCTATCTGCAGATCGCCCCGGTCTCGCGCGGGGATGTCACCGAGTACCGCCAGCTGCGCAGCCAGCTGGAACAGATCGCCGGGCACATCAACGGCGGGCATGCCGCGCCGGACTGGACCCCGCTGCGCTACGTCAACCAGAACTTCACCCATGCCACGCTCACCGGCTTCTACCGGGCAGCGGCGGTGGGCCTGGTGACGCCCCTGCGCGACGGCATGAACCTGGTCGCCAAGGAGTACGTGGCCTCGCAGGACCCGGAGAACCCGGGCGTGCTGGTGCTGTCATTGCTGGCCGGTGCCGCCGATGAGTTGAAGCAGGCGCTGCTGGTCAATCCGCATGACCTGGATGGCGTGGCGGACGCCATCGCCACCGCGGCGACGATGCCGCTGAAGAAGCGCGTGGAGCGCTGGCAGGCGATGATGGATCACCTGCGCACCTACGACATCAATCATTGGCGGCAGACGTATCTGCAGGCGCTGGAAGGGTGATGCCGGCCAGCGGCCGGCACTACCGGTGATGGCGGGAGTGATGCAGCCAGGCTACGGGGAGCGCATGCGGTAGTGCCGGCCGCTGGCCGGCTCCCTGCTACCGTCCAACGGTCAGGGCGCGATCCACGCCAGGGTTGCCATGCGCCCGGTGCGGCGGTCGCGCCGATGCGAGTAGAACCGCTGCGGGTCCGCCAGCGTGCAGTACTGCCCGCCACTGATATGTGCCGGGTCCAGCCCTGCCGATTGCAGGCGCCGGCGGGCCAGCGCGTACAGGTCCACCTTCCAGTGCCCCGGCCGGGTTGGCAGGAAGGCCACGGCAGCGCCTTCATCACCTGCGACGAACGCCTCGAACACGTCCTCACCGATCTCATACAACGCGGGCCCGGCCGCCGGGCCCAGCCATGCCTGCAGCTGGGCGGCCGGGGTCTGCATGGCGGCCACGGTGGCCTCCAACATGCCGTCGGCCAGCCCGCGCCAGCCGGCATGGGCCGCCCCGATCTCACCGCCCTCGCGGGCGGCGAAGACCACCGGCAGGCAGTCAGCGGTGAGGATGGCCAGCACCACGCCCGGAACCGAGGTCACCGCCGCATCGGCGGTGGGTTCGGCCTCGACGCCAACGGCCGTCGGCGGCGCGGTGAAGCGCCGCACGCCGGTGCCATGCACCTGGCGAAGCCAATGCGGCGCCGAGGGCAGGCCCAACCCGGGCACGAGCAGGTCGCGGTTGCGCTGCACCTGCGCCGGGTCATCCCCGTCAGCGGCGTAGCGGTTGCCCATGTTGAACTGGTCGAACGGCGCCACCGAACCGCCCGCGCCATAGCGCAGGGTGGTCAGCGCATGGACCCCGGTCGGGGCGGGCCAGTCGGCGGGCAGCACGGGCACGGGGGCGTCCATCAGCGGCGGTTGCGTTCCTGCTCGGCGAAGCGCTTGCTGTCTTCGCGCAGGGCGTGCAGCAGGGCCTGCATGTCGGCCGGCGGCGGCGCGCTGTTGCTGATCTTCTCGCCGGTGATCGGGTGCACGAACTCCAGCGTTTCAGCGTGCAGCGCCTGGCGCTTGAAGCCGCGCAGTTCGGCGACCAGCTCCTCGCTGGCGCCCTTGGGCAGTTTCAGCGCGCCGCCATACAGCTGATCGCCGATGATCGGATGACGCAGATGCGCCATGTGCACGCGGATCTGGTGGGTACGGCCGGTTTCCAGGCGGCATTCCAGCGCGGTGTGCGCACGGAAACGCTCGCGCAGGCGGTAATGGGTGATCGCTTCCTTGCCGTCTTCGCGCACGGCCATGCGGATGCGGTCGCGCGGGTGGCGGTCGATGCCGGCGGTGGCGGTGCCGCCGGAGACCAGCGCACCCACCACCACGGCCAGGTACTGGCGGTGCACTTCACGCGCGGAGAGCTGCTCGACCAGCGCGGTCTGCGCCTGGATCGTACGGGCGATCACCATCACGCCGCTGGTGTCCTTGTCCAGGCGGTGCACGATGCCCGCGCGCGGCAGCACCGCCAGCGAGGGATCGCGGAACAGCAGCGCATTGACCAGGGTGCCGGTCGGGTTGCCCGCGCCGGGGTGGACCACCAGGCCGACCGGCTTGTTGATCACGAAGACATGCTCGTCCTCGTACAGGACCTCCAGCGGGATGTCCTCCGGCTCGGCATGGGTCTGGGTGTCGAGAACGACATGCAGGCTGGCCACCTCGCCCCCGCGCACCGGGTCACGGCCGCGCACGCTGTCACCGTCCAGCAGGACGTCGCCGGACTTGATCCACTCGGTCAGCTTGGACCGGGAGAATTCGGGGAAGAGCTCGGCCAGGACGGCGTCGAAACGCCGGCCGGCAGCGGTATCGGGCACGATGGCCTGGCGGGGGGAATCGGAATCAGCAGGGGTATCGGACATGGGGGTACACCGCAATAGGGACAATTTTGGGGTCCGGGCGACCAGTTTCAGTCGCGGGACAGGCCACTAGGCTATCATCGACCCTTCGTATTCCAGCCGCGTCCCGCCCTGACCCCATGATCCGACGCTCCGTTATGCTGTCCGCGCCCGTCCGCCTCGCCGCCCTGATGCTGGTGCTGCTCTTCGTCGCCACCGGCTGTCACCGCGGTACCAAGGGCAAGAATCCGGATGAAGGCCTGCCGGTCGAAACGCTCTATGAGAAGAGCCACAAGCTCATGGAAGGGGGGAACTGGAGCGGTGCCGAAGCCAGCTTCCGCCGCCTGGTAGCCCAGTACCCGTATGGCCCGTATACCGAACAGGCCATGATCGAAAGCGCCTACGCGCAGTACAAGGCCGGCAAGCACGATGACGCGGTGTCCAGCGTGGACCGCTTCATCCGTACCTACCCGACCCACCGCAACATCGCCTACCTGTACTACCTGCGTGGCCTGGCCAACGGCAACCGCGACACGGTCTTCCTGCGCCGCGTCTGGTCGCTGGACCCGAGCCGCCGTGACCTGTCGAGCCCGCGCCAGGCCTATGCTGATTTCACCATCGTCACCGAGCGCTACCCGAACAGCCGCTACGCCGCCGATGCGCGCCAGCGGATGATCGCCCTGCGCGACGTGTTCGCCCAGTACGAGCTGGACAACGCCCTGTACTACCTGCGCCGCGAGGCCTACGTCTCGGCCGCTGGCCGCGCCAACTTCCTGCTGGAGAACTACCCGCAGAGCGCGTTCCAGTACGACGCCGTGGCCGCCCTGGGCGAGGCCTACACCCACCTGGGCAACAAGACCCTGGCCGACGATGCCCGCCGCGTGCTCGAGCTGAACCAGCCCGACCACCCGTGGCTGCAGGGCAAGTGGCCGAAGTACCCGTGGATGGTGCGCAAGCTGAACCCGTTTGCCGGCGAGAAGTCCGCCAGTACCGGTGAACGCAACGCCACGATGAACCGCAAGTAATGAAAAAGGCCCCGAAAGGGGCCTTTTTTATTACGGTAGCGCTCGACGCCTACCCCTTGTACCCATTGCTGATCGGGTACCGCCGCTCACGCCCGAACGCCCGGCGCGAGACCTTCGGCCCCGGGGCCGCCTGATGGCGCTTCCACTCGCTGGTGCGCACCAGGCGCAGCACACGGTCCACCACCTCGGCGGCGTAGCCGGCGGCCACGATCTCCTCGCGCGACTGCTCCTGGTCCACATAGCGGTACAGGATGCCGTCCAGCACGTCGTAGGCCGGCAGCGAATCCTGGTCGGTCTGGTTGGCGCGCAGCTCGGCCGAGGGTGGGCGGGAAATCACCGCCGGCGGGATCACCGGGGCGCCGCCCACGGTATTGCGCCACTTGGAGAGCCCGAACACCTCCGTCTTGTACAGGTCCTTGAGCGGGGCGTAGCCGCCACACATGTCGCCGTAGATGGTCGCGTAGCCCACCGCATACTCGCTCTTGTTGCCGGTGGTCAGCAGCAGCCCGCCAAACTTGTTGGAGAGCGCCATGAGGATCACGCCGCGGCTGCGCGACTGCAGGTTCTCTTCCGTCACATCCGCCGCCTGCCCTTCGAACATCGGGCCGAGCGCGGCCATCAGCCCCTCGAACACCGGCTCGATCGAGACCGCTTCCAGCGTCACGCCCAGCGCGCGGCACTGCTCGGCCGCCAGGTCGTTGGACATGTCCGCTGTGTAACGCGAGGGCAGCCGCACCGCGGTGACATTGGCCGCGCCCAGCGCGTCCACCGCCATCGCCAGCACCAGGGCCGAATCGATGCCGCCGGACAGGCCCAGCCAGACCTTCTTGAAGCCGTTCTTGCGGCAGTAATCCTGGATCCCGCGGGTCACCGCGCGCCAGGCCAGTGCATCCATGCTCTCGTCGCCGTCGTCGATCCACTCGCGTGGCAGGAAACGGCGGGTGCCGGCGTCGTAATCCACCACCAGCCACTGGTCGGTGAAGGCCGCCGCGGCCGGATGCACGGTGCCATCGCCGTCAGCGACGACTGACGCGCCATCGAACACCAGCGCGTCCTGGCCGCCCACCACGTTGAGGTAGGCGATCGCCGCCCCGCTCTCGCGGGTACGCTCGGCCAGCAGCGCATCGCGCTGGGCATGCTTGCCACGCTCGTAGGGGGAGGCATTGGGCACCACCACCAGCTGCGCGCCGGCACGGACGGTATCGGCCAGCGGTTCGGCGAACCACAGGTCTTCACAGACCAGCACGCCCACCGGCACGCCCTTCAGCTCGAACACGCAGCTGCCGCCGTCCGGATCGACATCGAAGTAACGGCGCTCATCGAACACCGCGTAATTGGGCAGCTCGCGCTTGCGGTAGGTGTGCTCGACCTTGCCATCGCGCAGCACGCTGGCCGCGTTGTAGACCACCGCACCAGCGGCCTGTGGCCAACCGACCACCGCCGCGATGCCGGTGGTCGCCGCCGCGATGCGCTCCAGCGCCTGCTGGCAGTCGTACAGGAAGCCCGGCCGCAACAGCAGGTCCTCCGGCGGATAGCCGCTGATCGCCAGCTCGGGGAACACCACCAGCTCGGCACCGTACTCATCGCGCGCCTCGGCGATCATCGTGATGATGGTGTCGGTGTTCTGCGCCACTGCGCCAACCGGGAAATCAAACTGCGCCAGGGCAATGCGGAGCGACGTCATGGGGGTCCAGCCTGTAGTTGCAATACACGCATTGTAGTGCCGGCCGCTGGCCGGCAACCACGCATTCGGCGGCAGCACGATGAGGAGCCGGCCAGCGGCCGGCACTACGTGGCGTGCTTGCCTTCCAGCGGCCGGGACCTACCGCTTCGGGTATCGCCTGAAACGCAGAAAGGCCGCCCGGAGGCGGCCTTTCTGTTTGGAGCAGCCGAGCATGGCTCGGCTCTACCGCACGTCCGCCGCTTGCGCGGCGGGCGGCTTATTTCACCAGCTTGGCGATGGCAGCGCCCAGGTCGCCCGGCGAACGGACGGTGACAACACCGGCAGCTTCCATGGCGGCGAACTTGCCTTCGGCGGTGCCCTTGCCGCCCGATGCGATCGCACCGGCGTGGCCCATGCGCTTGCCGGCCGGAGCCGAGGCGCCCGCGATGAAACCGACGACCGGCTTCTTCACGTGGTTCTTGATGTACTCGGCACCGGCTTCTTCAGCGTCGCCGCCGATTTCGCCGACCATGATGATGCCCAGGGTCTGCGGATCTTCGTTGAACAGCTTCAGGCAGTCGACGAAGTTCAGGCCGTTGATCGGGTCACCACCGATGCCGATGCAGGTGGACTGGCCCAGGCCGACTTCGGTGGTCTGCTTGACCGCTTCATAGGTCAGGGTGCCCGAGCGCGACACGATGCCGATCTTGCCCGGCATGTGGATGTGGCCCGGCATGATGCCGATCTTGCACTCGCCCGGGGTGATCACGCCGGGGCAGTTCGGGCCGACCAGCACGGTGTCCGGATGGGCACGGGTCAGCACGTTCTTGACGCGCAGCATGTCCAGCACCGGGATGCCTTCGGTGATGCACACGATGACCTGGATGCCGGCAGCAGCCGCTTCCAGGATCGCGTCAGCCGCGTACGGCGGCGGCACGTAGATGACCGAGGCGTTGGCGCCGGTGCTCTGCACGGCGTCGGCAACGGTGTTGAAGACCGGCAGATCGATGTGGGTGGTGCCGCCCTTGCCGGGGGTCACGCCGCCAACAACCTGGGTGCCGTACTCGATCATCTGAGTGGCGTGGAAGGTGCCCTGCTGGCCGGTGAAGCCCTGCACGATCACCTTGGTGTTCTTATTGATCAAAACTGACATTGGATTTCCTTCGGTGTCGGATCAGGCGGCGGCTTTGACAGCAGCGACGACCTTCTTGGCACCGTCGTTGATGTTGTCGGCCGGGATGATGGCCATGCCGCTGTCACGCAGCAGCTGCTTGCCTTCTTCCACGTTGGTGCCTTCCAGGCGCACCACGACCGGAACCTTGACGCCCACTTCCTTGACCGCGGCGATGATGCCTTCGGCAATCATGTCGCAGCGGACGATGCCGCCGAAGATGTTGACGAAGATGCCTTCAACCTTGTCCGAGGACAGGATCAGCTTGAACGCTTCGATGACGCGCTGCTTGTTCGCACCGCCGCCCACGTCCAGGAAGTTCGCCGGCTCGCCGCCGTTGAGCTTGATGACGTCCATGGTGGCCATGGCCAGGCCGGCGCCGTTGACCATGCAGCCGATGTTGCCGTCCATGGTGACGTAGTTGATGTCCAGCTCCGAAGCGGTCACTTCGGTTTCGTCTTCCTGGGTCTTGTCGCGCATGGCAACCAGAGCCTTCTGACGGAACGCGGCGTTGTCGTCGCTGTCGAACTTGCCGTCCAGCGCGTAGAGGTTACCGTCGTCCAGGATGGCCAGCGGGTTGATTTCAACCAGGGCCAGGTCCTTTTCGTTGAACAGGCGGTACAGGTTCACCATGATGTTGGCGAACTGGCCGGCCTGCTTGGCGGTCAGGCCCAGCTTGAAGCCGAAATCACGGCCGTGGTAACCCTGCACGCCTTCAACGAAATCGACGTTGAGCGAGTGGATCAGCTCGGGGGTTTCAGCGGCGACCTGCTCGATCTCCACGCCGCCTTCCGAAGAAGCGATGTAGGTGATGGTCTTGGTGCCACGGTCAACCAGCACCGACAGGTACAGTTCCTTGACGATCTCACCGGCGGTGGTCACCAGCACCAGGTTGACCGGCAGTTCAACGCCTGCGGTCTGGTAGGTGGCCATCTTGGTGCCGAGCATCTTGGCCGCAGCGGCCTTCACGTCGTCGGTGGTCTTGCAGAACTTGACGCCGCCAGCCTTGCCGCGGCCGCCAGCGTGGATCTGCGCCTTGACCATCCAGGGGCCCTGGCCCAGGGCGTTGGCAGCTTCAACCGCTTCGTCCGGGGTAGCCGCGACCTTGCCGGCCGGAACGGGAATGCCGTACTCGGCAAGCAGCTGTTTTGACTGGTATTCGTGGAAATTCATGCGTCACCGTGGGAATAGGAACGACCGCACGCATCTCCAAGGCTCCCTCACGGGGGCGCCGGTAAGGACCGCGGCGGGCCCACTATTGTGGACGACACGGCGCGCGGGCGCAAAGAAGTCAGTCCCAAGACACGCACGGGGAGCCGTTTCCGGCGCAATTTCAGACAGTTGCGGCAGCTCCCGGGAACCGCCACCCGGCCCCCCTGCGGCATGGCCGCGCAGCTGGCCCGCGCCTGCATACCGCCCGGCCTTCACACGCCCGGCCCCGGCCGCCTGCCCCCAAACCCGGCCGGACCCCCTACACTGCCCCCATGCCAGAAGGGGAGTTCCGGCGTGTCACCCAGTGCTTCATTGATCGACCGCATCGAATCGATACCGCGGCGCGAGCTGTATTTCTTCGCGCTGTACCGCCTGCTGATGGCCACCGTCATCGGCGCGCTGCTGTTCAGCCCGCTGAGCGGCCTGGTCGGCACCGCTGACCACCCCAGGCTGGCGACCATCGTGGCCAGCGGCTACCTGGTGGTGGCCGTGCTGGTGCTGCTGTTCGGGCGCAACGAGCGCTGGCTGCGCACCATCGTGGTGTGGAGCGTGGCCGCCGACATCATCGCCGCCACCCTGCTCGCCCACGCCCTGCCCGGGGCCAGCGCAGGCATCTCGATGTCGCTGCTGTTCAACATCGCCGCCGCCGCGACCCTGCTGCCGCTGAGCATGGGGCTGGGCCTGGCCGCTGCCGCCAGCGCGGCCACCGCCGGCGAATACATCTGGAAGCAGCTCGAAGGCGGCGACCCGACCCGCACCCTGGCCGAGCTGGCCATGTTCGTCACCAGCTATCTGGCCATCGCCTTCATCAGCTACCAGGTCGGCAACCGTGCCCGCATGAACCAGCAGCTGGCCAACCAGCGCGGCGATGAAGTGGCCAACCTGTTCCAGATCAACGAGCTGATCATCCGCCGCATGCGCACCGGCGTGATCGTGGTGGACGGCGCCAACCGCATCACCCTGGCCAACGAAGCCGCCTCCACCCTGCTCGGCGATGCCGATGGCAACAGTGGCAGCGGCCGGCTGGAACTGGGCAGTGCCTCGCCCGAGCTGAGCCGCCGGCTGCTGCGCTGGCGCAACGGCTGGACCAACGAAGAACTGCCACTGCAGCTCTCGCCGGACCAGCCCGAAGTGCAGCCGCGCTTTGCCCGCCTGCTGGCCGGCAGCGACCTCACCCTCGTGTTCCTGGATGACTCCACCGTGGTCTCGCGGCGTGCCGAGTCCTTGACGCTCTCGGCGATGGGGCGCTTCTCGGCCAGCCTCGCCCATGAGATCCGCAACCCGCTGGCGGCGATCAACTACGCCGCCCAGCTGCTGGAAGAATCCACCGATATCGGCGACACCGACCGCCGCCTGCTGCAGATCATCAACCAGCAATGCCAGCGCACCAACGGCATCGTCGAAAGCGTGCTCGGGCTGGCGCGGCGCGAGCGTGCCAATCCGGAGAACGTGGATCTGGCCTCGTTCGTGCGCCGCTTCGTGCTGGAGTACAAACAGGGCCTGTCGCTGGAAACCGACAGCGTGGAGCCGATCATCAGCGAGACCTCGGTGCACGCCCTGGTCGATCCGCGCCACCTGCACCAGATCCTTACCGTGCTGGTGCACAACGCGCTCAAGTACGGCCGCGTGGCCGAAGAGCCGGCGCGCGTGCGGCTGCGCGTGGCGCGCCAGGACCGCACCGCCATCATCGATGTGATGGACCGCGGCCCGGGCATTCCCGAGACGGTTGCCAGCCAGCTGTTCCGCCCGTTCTTCACCACTTCCGAGCACGGCACCGGGCTGGGCCTGTATATCGCCCGCGAACTGTGCCGTGCCAACCAGGCACGGCTGGAATACGTCTCGGTGCCCGCCGGCGGTGCCTGTTTCCGTCTCGTACTGGCCGGCCCCCACACGATGATGGCCGGATGAGCTGCGCGCACACCCGGACGCCACCGTCAAACATTTGTCGCCAACGACCGCCCTCGGCTATCTTCCTTCCTTATGAATGACACCCGCAGCGCCCTCGTCGTCGACGACGAACGTGACATCCGCGAACTGCTGGTACTGACCCTGGGCCGCATGGGCCTGCGCATCAGCACCGCAGCCAACCTCGCCGAAGCCCGTGAGCTGCTGGCCAGCAATCCGTACGACCTGTGCATCACCGATATGCGCCTGCCCGATGGCAACGGCATCGAGCTGGTCACCGAGATCGCACAGCACTACCCGCGCACACCGGTGGCAATGATCACCGCGTTCGGCAGCATGGATCTGGCGGTGGAAGCCCTGAAGGCCGGCGCCTTCGATTTCGTCAGCAAGCCGGTGGACATCTCGGTGCTGCGCGGCCTGGTCAAGCACGCGCTGGAACTCAACAACACCGAACGCGCCGCGCCCGCACCGCTCGCCCCGGAGCAGGCCGCACGCCTGCTCGGCGATTCGCCCTCGATGGATGTGCTGCGCGCCACCATCGGCAAGGTCGCGCGGAGCCAGGCACCGGTCTACATCCTCGGCGAATCCGGCGTCGGCAAGGAACTGGTCGCACGCACCATCCACGCGCAGAGCGCGCGCGCGCCGGGCGCCTTCGTGCCGGTCAACTGCGGCGCGATCCCGTCCGAACTGATGGAAAGCGAATTCTTCGGGCACAAGAAGGGCAGCTTCAGCGGCGCGCATGCGGACAAGCCCGGCCTGTTCCAGGCCGCGCATGGCGGCACCCTGTTCCTGGATGAAGTGGCCGAGCTGCCCCTGCAGATGCAGGTCAAGCTGCTGCGCGCGATCCAGGAGAAATCGATCCGCCCGGTCGGTGCCGCCACCGAAGTGCCGGTGGACGTGCGCATCCTTTCGGCCACGCACAAGGACCTGGGCGAACTGGTCGAAGACGGCCGCTTCCGCCACGATCTGTACTACCGCATCAACGTGATCGAACTGCGCGTGCCGCCCCTGCGCGAACGCCGCAGCGACCTGCCCGCGCTGGCCGCCTCGATCCTGGCCCGGCTGGCCCGCACCCACGGCCGCCCGACCCCGCTGCTGGCGCCCTCGGCGCTGGAAGCCCTGGCCCAGTACCACTTCCCCGGCAACGTGCGCGAACTGGAGAACATCCTCGAGCGCGCCCTCGCCCTGGCCGAAGAAGACCGGATCGGTGCCAGCGACCTGCGCCTGCCCCAGCACGCCCCACGCTTCGGCGCCGGCAATGCGCCGCCCACCCAGGAAGAAGCCGTGGTCGATCTGCCGGCCGGCAATGGCGCCCTGCCCTCCTACATCGAACAGATGGAGCGCACCGCCATCCAGAAGGCGTTGGAAGAAAACCGCTGGAACAAGACGCGTACCGCCGCACAGCTGGGCATCACCTTCCGGGCGTTGCGCTACAAGCTGAAAAAGCTCGGCATGGAGTAGAGAGACAAAAAGGCCCGCTTGCGCGGGCCTTTTCTCATCTGCGGACGCCGCTCAATCCTTGGTCACACGATTGATCTCCGCCAGACCGGTCACCCCGGCCGCGGCCTTGATCAGCGCCGATTGGCGCAGGTCATTCACCCCCGCCAGCTGCGCGGCCTCGGCGATCTGCAGCGCATTGCCACCGGCCAGCACGATGGTCGAGATCTCATCGGTCATCGGCATCACCTGGTACAGACCGGTACGGCCCTTGTAGCCCTCGGTGCACTCATCGCAGCCGACCGGCTCGAACAGCTTGATCCCGGCATCCAGCTGCGCCTGGGTGAAACCCTCGGCCAGCAGCGCATTGGCCGGCAGTTCCACCGGACGCTTGCAGTTGTTGCACAGCCGGCGAGCGAGGCGCTGGGCGATCACCAACGTCACCGAGCTGGTGATGTTGTACGGCGCGATGCCCATGTTCATCAGGCGCGCGATGGTCTGCGGCGCATCGTTGGTATGCAGCGTGGAGAGCACCATGTGGCCCGTCTGCGCCGCCTTGATCGCGATCTCCGCCGTTTCCAGGTCGCGGATTTCGCCGACCATGATGATGTCCGGATCCTGGCGCAGGAACGAGCGCAGCGCCGCGGCGAAGGTCATGCCGCGCTTGACGTTCTGCTGCACCTGGTTGACGCCGGGCAAGCGGATTTCCACCGGGTCTTCGGCGGTGGAGATGTTGCGCGTTTCATCGTTGAGGATGCCCAGCGCGGTATACAGCGAGACCGTCTTACCCGAACCGGTTGGACCGGTAACCAGCACCATGCCGTACGGCTTGTGGATCGCATCCAGGAACAGCTTCTGCTGGGCCGGCTCGTAACCGAGCTTGTCGATGCCCAGCTTGGCGGCGCTGCCATCCAGGATACGCAGCACCACCTTCTCGCCGAACAGGGTCGGCAGCGTGCTGACGCGGAAATCGATCTGGCGGGTCTTGGAGAGGTTGAGCTTGATGCGGCCATCCTGCGGCACGCGCTTCTCGGCGATATCCAGCTGCGCCATCACCTTCAGGCGTGCGGCGATGCGCTGGTTGAGCTTGACCGGCGCCTTGGCCACGTTCTTGAGCAGACCATCAATGCGCAGGCGTACGCGGTAGTCGTCTTCGTAGGGTTCGAAATGGATGTCCGAGGCGCCTTTGCGGATGGCGTCGACGAGGACTTTGTTGACGAACTTTACGACCGGGGTGTCATCGCCTTTGGCGTCGACGCCGGAATCGATGGAGCCACCCTCTTCGTCTCCTGCGGAGACGTCCAAGTCGCCCATCTCGTCGTCGCCGCCAAGTGCCGAGCCCAGCGTGTCCTGCTTGGACTGCCACTGCTCCAGCGTACGGCGGATCTGGTCCTCGTCGACCAGGATCGGCTCCACCACCAGATTGGTGTGGAACTTGATCTCATCGAGCGAGTGCGTCGGGTTGCTGGTGCCGATGAAGAGTTTGCCGCCGCGCTTGAACAGCGGCAGCACGTGGTGCTTGCGCAGCAGTTCCTCGCTGACCAGGCCCATGGCGTTCTGGTTGTTGTCGAACACCGAGACGTCCAGTAGGGGCATGCCGAACTCCAGCGCGTTGGCCGCAGCCAACTGGGCACTGGTGACCAACCTCTTCTGGGCAAACCACTGCGGAAGCGGCATCTTTGCGGCAGCCGCCTGGGCCATGGCTTCTCGCGCGACGACCTCCTCCAGCGCACCATCCTGGACCAGGCGACGGGCCAGACCGGTAATGCCAACCAGATTGGGGCCAAGTGCTACGTTCATAAATTGCTCCTACGCTGCTCAGCAGCCTATCCCAAGCCTCATCCTTGGAGAACTACTTCTTCCTTGAGACAGCACCTTTCCACAGGCTCAGCCGTGCGGGCAGGATTTGGGTGCAACTTCCTCGGGCGCGCTGGTTTTGCAGTCCCAGATCCCGGTAGCCGCAGCGTACGTAATTGTGACGGTCGCAGACGCCACTTTGGCATTGACGCCCGTAGCGTTCATTGTGGCGGTGATCACACACGGGCTCGCGGCCGGCGCGGATATGGCGTCCACGTATTTGCCGCTACTCAGCGCTGTCGCGGGAATACTGCATGATGTTGCCGAAGCATCGTTGGCAAACTGCTCACCGATAGCTGGCTTCAGGCCGCCGAGCAGGCTCACTGCCTCAGACAGCTGCGCCCGAGCCGTGTAATCGTTGTACTGCGGAATCGCAATTGCTGCGAGGATCGCAATGATCGCAATGACAATCATCAACTCGATCAGAGTAAAGCCACTTTGCTTCTTCATATCGGCGCTCCCCAACGCGCGAGTGGAGTAATGAAGCGGAAGACAAACCCGGCTTCATGTCAAAAAAAAGCCCCGGCTACACCGGGGCTTTCATAAACTTTCGGCGCGCTTACTTAGCGGCAACCGTGGTGCAGGCCTTCGGCTGAACTTCCGGATCGGCGTCGGTCGAGCAGGTCCATGCGCCGGTCGCCGGTGCAAACGACAGATTCACTTTTTTGCCCTTGGCCTTAGCGTTGACACCAGCGGATGCCATGGTTGCGGTGATTACACAAGGAGTTGCGGCATTGGCGGCGACCGAAGCGACGTACTTACCGGACGTCACCGAATTCGCCGGAACAACGCAAGAAACAGCCGCACTGTCATCCTGCGCAAATGCCTCAGCAATCGGGGTCTTCAGACCACTGGCAAGCGTGTACGCTTCGGACATCTGCGCACGCGCGGTGTAATCGTTGTACTGCGGGATCGCGATGGCGGCCAGAATGGCGATGATCGCCACAACGATCATCAGTTCGATCAGGGTAAAGCCCTGCTGCTTCTTCATGAGTACATCCCCTAGAGGTAGATAAATAAGTAGGGCACTGGGCCGTTGCCTGACCGGCGGACCGGGTGAGCTAGGCGGGCGCCCGTGCGGGTGGATCGAAGCAGGTTGCGTGCCAACAGTGCCAGCAATGCTCCCCAGCATTCCCCGGCGCAATCATGGCACCAATCTTCAGGATTGGAACCCCCCGCACAACAATTTGCGACGCATCCGGCAATGTGACCTGTTGCGTCACCTTTTGACACCCCCGGTCCGGGCTTGCTGCCCAAGGCCGACGCCCAGCAGGACTGCCAACACCCTCCGGAACCGGCTACCATGCGCCGAGATAGCCCGCCTGGGGAAGGTGCGGCTGGGGAGCCCTGTATGTCTGTCAGCCGTAGCGCGATCAAGAAAGAGCCCGTGGCGCGTAGCACCATGGAGATGAAGCCGTTTGTCTGGGAGGGGACCGACAAGCGGGGCGTCAAGATGAAGGGCGAACAGCCCGCCAAGAACGCCAATCTTCTGCGAGCCGAGCTGCGGCGGCAGGGGATCATGCCCAGTGTGGTCAAGCCCAAACCGAAGCCGTTGTTCGGTTCGGCCGGCTCCGCGGTAGGGGCGAAGGACATCGCGTTCTTCAGTCGCCAGATGGCGATCATGATGAAATCCGGCGTACCGATCGTCAGCTCGCTGGAGATCATTGGCAGTGGGCACAAGAATCCACGGATGCGCAAGCTCGTGGACTCCATCCGTACCGATATCGAAGGCGGCTCGTCCCTCTACGAAGCCATCAGCCGCCACCCGGTCCAGTTCGACGAGCTCTACAGGAACCTTGTCCGTGCGGGTGAAGGTGCGGGTGTGCTGGAGACCGTGCTGGACACGATTGCCACGTACAAGGAGAACATAGAGGGCCTCAAGGGAAAGATCCGCAAGGCCTTGTTCTATCCCGCGATGGTGGTGGTGGTTGCCATGCTGGTCAGCGCCATCATGCTCATCTTCGTCGTGCCCCAGTTCGAAGAGGTCTTCCGCGGGTTCGGAGCGGATCTACCTGCGTTCACCCAGATGATCGTGAACCTGTCGCGATTCATGGTGTCGTACTGGTGGGTAATGCTCGGGGCAGTGCTTGGAGCGGTGTTCGGCTTCATGTACGCCTACAGACGTTCGCCGAAAATGCAGCACACGATGGATCGCCTGATCCTGAAGGTGCCGGTGATCGGCCAGATCATGAACAACAGCGCGATCGCCCGCTTTGCCCGCACCACCGCCGTGACCTTCAAGGCCGGCGTGCCACTGGTGGAGGCGCTCGGCATCGTGGCCGGCGCCACCGGCAACAAGGTCTACGAGGAGAAGGTGCTGCGCATGCGCGACGACGTGTCGGTCGGCTACCCGGTCAACATGGCCATGAAGCAGGTCAACATCTTCCCGCACATGGTGGTGCAGATGACCGCCATCGGTGAAGAGGCCGGCGCGCTGGACACCATGCTGTTCAAGGTCGCCGAGTACTACGAGCAGGAGGTCAACAATGCCGTGGACGCCCTGAGCAGCCTGCTGGAACCGATGATCATGGTCTTCATTGGTATTATCGTCGGCGGCATGGTGATCGGCATGTACCTGCCCATCTTCAAACTCGGCGCGGTAGTTGGATAACTAATCAATGGCATTTCTCGACCAGCATCCCGGTCTCGGCTACCCCGCCGCGGTCGGACTGGGACTGCTGATCGGCAGTTTCCTCAACGTGGTGATCCTGCGCCTGCCCAAGCGGCTGGAGTGGGAGTGGAAGCGCGATGCGCGCGAGGTGCTGGAAGAGCCGGACATCTACGAGCCACCGCCCCCCGGCATCGTGGTGGAGCCCTCGCACTGCCCGCATTGCAAGCACAAGCTCTCCTGGTACGAGAACATCCCGCTGTTCAGCTGGCTGGCCCTGCGCGGCAAGTGCCGGCATTGCCATGCCCCGATCTCGATCCAGTACCCGCTGGTGGAGCTGCTGACCGCCGTGCTGGTGGCCGCCAGCGTCTGGCAGTTCGGCTTCGGCTGGCAAGGCTTCGGCGCGATCGTGCTGAGCTGCTTCCTGGTGGCGCTGTCCGGGATCGACCTGCGTACCCAACTGTTGCCGGATCAATTGACCCTGCCGTTGATGTGGCTGGGGTTGATCGCGGCCAGCGACAATCTCTATATGCCGGCCAAGCCTGCCCTGCTGGGTGCGCTGGCGGGCTATCTGTCGCTGTGGTCGGTGTGGTGGCTGTTCAAGCAGATCACCGGCAAGGAAGGCATGGGCCACGGCGATTTCAAGCTGCTGGCGGCCCTGGGCGCGTGGTGCGGGCTCAAGGGCATCCTGCCGATCATCCTGCTCTCGTCCGTGGTGGGCGCGATCATCGGCTCGATCTGGCTGTACTCGCGCGGCCGTGACCGGGCCACGCCGATCCCGTTCGGGCCGTACCTGGCCATTGCCGGCTGGATCGTGTTCATGTGGGGCGAGCCGTTGATTGACGGCTACCTGAGCTACGCCGGCCTGCGTTGAGGCCGGTGCGATGAGCCGCTTCGTCATTGGGCTGACCGGCGGCATTGCCGCCGGCAAGAGCGAGGTCAGCCGCCGCTTCGAAGCGCTGGGCATCACCGTGGCCGACGCCGATCTGGCGGCCCGGGCGGTGGTGGCACCCGGCAGCGAGGGGCTGGCGCGGATCGCCACCCACTTCGGCAAGGACATCCTGCTGGCCGATGGCCAGCTGGACCGTGCCGCGCTGCGGGCCCGCATCTTCGCGTCGGCACAGGAGCGCCAGGCGCTGGAGGCGATCACCCATCCAGCCATCCGTCAGTTGCTGCGCGAAACCTGCGAACAGGCCGAGGGGCCGTATGCGATCGCGGCGATTCCGCTGCTCACCGAGGCCGGTGGCCGCCAGCAGTATCCCTGGCTGGACCGGATCCTGGTGGTGGACGTGCCGGTGGCCGTGCAGCATGCACGGCTGATGCAGCGCGATGGCATCGATACCGCCTTGGCAGACCGCATGATCGCCTCCCAGGCCAGCCGCGAGGCGCGCCTGGCATTGGCCGATGATGTGGTGGTCAATGATGGCCACCCGGACCACCTGCAGGCACATGTGGAGCGGCTGGATCGGGCCTATCGGGCGTTGGCGGCGCGGTAGATCTGGAGGAGCCGACCAACGGCCGGCTCCACCGTGTCAGGCGGGGGAGAACGTCAGCGTGGCAATCACGCCGCGCCCGGCGCCTGGCCGCACGTTGACCTGCCAGCCGTAGAGATCGCACAGGCGGCTGACGATGGACAGGCCGATACCCCCACCCTGCGAATGCCCCGCATGCGTTCCGCGATAGCCGCGCTGGAACAGCTTGGCGGCATCTTCTTCGCTCAGGCCGGGGCCGCTGTCGATCACCTCGACGGCGTTGTTGCCCACGCGCACGCGCACCGCGCCTTCCTTGGAGTACTTCACGGCATTGCCGATCAGGTTGCCCAACGCGACCGAGAGGGCCGATTCCGGGGCATCGATCACCAGGTCGTGGTTGCCTTCCAGGATCAGCTCCAGCGGCTTGCCGCCGAGCTGGGCACGGTGCGAATCCAGCAGCTGCTCGGAGACGCGGGCGACGTTGCTGCTGCCCTGCCCGCGCTCGTTGCGCGAGAGCAGCAGCAGCGCACCGATCAGATCGGTACATTGCTGCTCGGCACGCTGGATGCGCTGCAGGCGCTGCAGCACCTTGGGATCGAGGTCCGGGCGGGTCAGCAGCAGTTCGGTGGCGCCGCGAATGACGGCCAGCGGCGTGCGCAGTTCGTGGCTGACGTCCGCATTGAATTCGCGGTCGCGCTGTACGACCTCGGTGAGGCGCGCGGAGTAGTCATCCAGCGCTTGGGCGAGCTGGCCCACTTCATCGTCCGGGAAACGCGGCGCCAGCGGTTCGGGCTCGCTGGTGCCACCGCGATATGCGCGCAGGCGGGCGGCCAGATCGGACACCGGCTTCATCACCTTGGAGGCGGACCACCAGCCCAGCACCAGCGACAGCACGCTGAACACCAGCACCGAGAAGAACAGCGCGCGGTTGAGCTGGCTCTCACCGCGGATGCTCTCGGTCATGTCATAGGCGAGGAAGAACCATACGTCCGGCGTTTTACGCACCGCCAGCTTGTAGGAAAACGGCTTGCCGCCGTCATCCACGCCGCTGACGCCGTGGATGCCGTCGTTGAATTCGTACCAGTCCGGCTGTTCCTGGCGCAGCGCTTCGAACTTGTCCGAGCGGACCAGCCGCGCGTACATCTGCTGCACGGGCAGGTCGGGACTGCGCGAGGGATCGGCCGCGAATCGCTTGGCGTACTCGTTGATGTTGCGATTCATCACATCTTCGACCAGCTGGTTTTCCACGCGGGCGCGGGTCCAGTTGGTGGCGAACGCAAACAGCGTGGTCAGGCAGAAGCCCAACAGCACGAACGAGACGATGATGCGGCTGCGCAGCCGGCGCCGATATGGCGCGCGGCGACGCCCCCCCCTGCCCGTCACCGGATCAGGCTTCCGGCGCGGCGATGCGGTATCCGATGCCATGACGGGTCTGGATCATCGGAACCTCGAAGGGCTTGTCGACCACGGCGCGCAGGCCGTGGATATGCACGCGCAGGGAATCCGAATCCGGCAGCTCCTCGCCCCACACGCGGGTTTCCAGCTCCTGGCGGGTGACGACGGCCGGGGAGGCCTCCATCAGCGCCTGCAGGATCTTCAGTGCAGTCGGGTTGAGCTGCAGCAGCTTGCCTTGGCGGCGCACTTCCAGCGTGTCCAGGTTGTATTCCAGATCGCCGGTTTCCAGCACGCGGGTCTGCACGCCCTTGCCGCGACGCGACAGGGCGTTCAGACGCACCTCCACTTCCTGCAGCGCGAACGGCTTGATCAGATAGTCATCGGCGCCGGAATCGAAGCCGGCCAGTTTGTTATCCAGGGAATCGCGCGCCGTCAGCATCAGCACGGGCGTCTGCTTGCGCGCCTCGTTGCGCAGCTTGCGGCAGACCTCGATCCCATCCATGCCGGGCAGGTTGAGGTCCAGCACGATCGCGTCGAACTCATGGACGACCGCCAGGTGCAGGCCGGTGACGCCATCGGCTGCGAAGTCCACGGTGTGACCGCGGTCTTCGAGGTAATCGCCCAGGTTGGCGGCAATGTCGCTGTTGTCTTCGATGACGAGAATTCGCACTGGGACCTCTGATTCGTGGGGTTCAACGGAAAGAACGGAGCCGCAGGGCAGCATGTGGAAGGGGACTGCGCGACCTCAAGCTGACCATACAGCGTCGATTCTTAACATTAGACACCGTCGAATGCTGGCGCAGCGTCAAAACTCAGCGCTGATTCGACTGCGCGGGCTGAAGCTCACGCATCATGTTCTTGGCGCTTTCCGTCGCAATGCGTCGCTGGGCGACTGTGGCGCAGACACGCTGCGGCCGGTTGCTGCCGGTCGGCCGTTCGCTGCGGCAGACCATCCGGCTGTCTTCCTTGGCGGTGCTCATCAAGGTGTTGATGAGTTCCTGGTCATTGAACACATCCGTGCGCTGCAGTGGCGGAAGCTGGTCCACGCGCTCATTGCTGCCCAGCTTTACCCGGATCCGGTTCAGGGCCGCCTGCACGCGGCTCCGGTTTTCCAGGGTCATCTCGCTGTACTCCTCACTGCGCAGTGCGTTTTCGACGCTGGTCAGCTGCTGGGCGGCGGGGGCATCAGCGGTCAGCGTGACGGCGGCTTCCGCGGTCGGCTTGGCATGGACGGCGAGGGAAAAGCAGCCCAGCAGGGCAATAACGGTCAATCGAGACATCCCTGACTTCCTTATCCGAAAATGAATGAGAGCCAACTCTACGAGGATGAAAGGCTTCCTACAAGTTACCGATGGCAGGGGAAAACGGAGCTGCCGGCCAGAAAAAGGCCCGGACAGCTGACGCTGACCGGGCCTGAAGGTGTTTCCCGATTACCGATCCTGCTGAGGAGGGCAGAGCTGCGGTTCGACAGAGCCTACGCCGGGGCCGATTAAACCGATGTTAAGGCCCTGCCCCACCTTGAAAAACCGCATCAACCCTTTGTATTTGCAGGTTTTTTCAAGGAAGCGACATGATCAATGATGCGCCCGGCAAGATCCGCCTGGCAGATCGCCTCGATACCCTCCAGCCCAGGCGTGGAGTTGACCTCGAGCACCAGCGGGCCGCGGCTGGAGCGGATCAGGTCCACGCCGGCTACGCCCAGGCCCAGCGCCTTGGCCGAGCGCACCGCCACCAGCTGCTCGGCCCGGCTGGCCTTGGCGGCCCGGGCGCTGCCCCCGGCATGCAGATTGGAGCGGAAATCCCCCTCCGGCGCCTGCCGTTGCATCGCCCCGACCACCTGATCGCCGACCACCAGGCAGCGCAGGTCGGCGCCCTGCGCCTCGCCGATGAACTCCTGCATCAGGAAGTTGGCATAGAGCCCGCGCAGTGCCTCCACGATGCCGCGCGAGGCGCTGGCCTTTTCGGTGAGGATCACCCCGCGGCCCTGGGTGCCCT
Source organism: Stenotrophomonas sp. Steno-Z10-BAI (assembly GCF_056393115.1). NCBI lineage: Bacteria > Pseudomonadati > Pseudomonadota > Gammaproteobacteria > Lysobacterales > Lysobacteraceae > Stenotrophomonas > Stenotrophomonas sp. Steno-Z10-BAI. The sequence continues at coordinate 677,189 of NZ_JBWJOZ010000001.1, forward strand.
CGTTGAGCTTCACCACATGCGGCGGCGGGCCCAGCATCGAGAGCAGATCGACGGTGTCATCGGGGTTGTCGCCGAACACCGTGACCGGCATGTCGATGCCCTTGGAAGCCAGGATCTGGTGGGCGCGCAGCTTGTCGCGGGCACGCAGGATGGCGTCTGAGGGGTTGGGCGTGCGCGCGCCCATCATCTCGAACTGACGCAGCACGGCCGTCCCGTAGCGGGTGACCGAGGCACCGATGCGCGGGATCACCGCGTCCACCCCGGTGATCGGCCGCCCCTTGTAATGCATGGTGAAGCCATCCGCGGCGATGCGCATGTAACAGCGCAACGGATCGAGAATGCGCACGGTATGGCCCCGCGCACGCGCGGCCTCCACCAGGCGACGCGTGGAGTACAACTTGCTGTTGCGGGACAGGATGGCGAGTTTCATCGCGGCGCAGGGGGCAGGAAAGCGCGAAGCATAGCGTGCGGTGCGTAGGCCGCGATGACGGGCCACCCTGGCGATGCTGCGGCGCGCATCCAGCGGTTGTTCCACAATAATGGGCGCCCACACAGATGCCCCGGCAACACGGATGACCACGCCTTCCACCCGTCATTGTTTCGCGGCCCTGCTCGGGGTTCTGCTCTCAGCGGGCACGCATGCCGCGCCTGCCCATTTCACGGGCTACAGCGACTTCTACAGGTCGTTGGGCGATCCCCTGTTCGAGGGAAAGGGAACCGCACTCGACAAGCCCTGCACGGACGCACCGCGCGAGTGTCTGTGGACCACCTCGATGACGCAGGCCCTGCGGCGCTACGATGCAACCGATTGGATCGTTCCGGGCACCTTGCAGATGAACCCGGCCGATGGCGCACCCGACATTGCCTTCGATGGCCAGGCGCTGATGGTCGGTACGCGGCGGTGGCCATTACGCAGCGCTGTCCGTCTTGCACCACCGAACTGGCCCAGCCGCACCCGCATCGACCCGGAGAATCTGGCCAACGTCACCGCCTGGCAGCACGGCACGTCGGTGTGCCTGGACATGCAGTATGTGAGCAGTGGTAAAGGCGGTCGCTACACGCTGGTGGTGCTGTTGCAGGGTGAGCACCTGTACACCCTGCCCCCGCTGTTTGGCAGTTGCGTCGCCCTACAGAAGGCGGCGGGCAATGGATTCAGTTATCCGAGCAATACCTATCTGGGCCCGGGCATGGAAACCGACCCAAGTGGCCTGCAGGTGGACTATCTGCTATCGGATGGCAAGACACGCGTTGCGCGTTATCTGCTGCGCTTTCCTGATCGGGGCGACCCTTTCACCTTCGAGGCATCGCGCGTGCGATGACGCTTGGCCTGGGAAGGTGACGCGTGGAGCGGGTGAAGGGAATCGAACCCTCGTCAGTAGCTTGGGAAGCTACAGCTCTACCATTGAGCTACACCCGCAAGGCGCGGCGTAAGTCTATTCGGGCGGGGCCCTCGAACGCAACGGGCGGCACTGGGCCGCCCGTTGTTTCACGCTCTTCTGCCGCCGTGCACGGCGCCCGCGGGCGGGCGCTGCGCACCTGGGATCAGAAGCTGCCGCCGAAGCTGGCGAACAGCGACACGTCACGTGCACGCTTCTGCATCGTGGTGGTGCTCATGCCGATGTTGCTGCTCAGGCCCCACAGGTTCAGGCGCGCACCCAGCACGGCGGTGGCGTAGTTCTTGTCGAACGCCAGGCCCGGCACCTTGTACATGCCCACGTCCGGCATGGTCTGCAGCCAGGCGCTGGCCTGCTTGCTGTCCTCGAACTCGTGGTCATAGGTGACCTGCACGTAAGGCTTGACGTTGCCGCCATCGAAGCGGGCCTGCCAGCCGACGCGGCCGACGGTCGAATCCGTATCCTGGTCGCCATAGCCCAGCGCCGAGGCGCTCAGGTTGGACTCGGTGTAGCCGTCCAGCTTGACCTTCTGCCAGATCACGGCGGCGACCGGACCGTGGCGGAAGCCGCCTTCGGTGCCGAACTCGTAGCCGGCGTTCAACGCGGCGGTCAGGTTGCTGCCTTCCGGCGAGCCCTTGTGGATGCGCGTTGCCGGGCCGAGCTGCAGCTTGCGGGTCACGTCGTAATCCAGCCAGCTGTAGCTCAGCTGGCCATTGACCCAGGCGCGCTCGCCATACCAGCCGGCGAACAGGCCCAGCGTGGTATCGGACTGGGTGAAGTCGCCCTTGTTGTTGCCGAAATCGGCGTCCATGCGGCCATAGCCGGCGAAGCCGCCGACCACCATGCCGTCACGCGCCCAATCCACACCGAACAGGCCGGCCGGGGCCATGCCGTCATACAGATCGGCGTGGGCGTAGCGCTGCATGTCGCCGCGCAGGTTGCCCCACCAGCTCAGGCCGTCGGCCGGACGGCCATCCACGTGCCAGCTGACCTGGTCAGCGCGCGAGCGGCCGATGGTCTGTGCCGAGTGGGTCAGGATCTGCTGGTTGCGCGGGGCTTCCAGGATCGACAGGGTGTACTCGCCCAGCATCTGGTGCGTGGCGGTGGTCGGGTGCACGCCATCGGCGAACACGTAGCTGTTGGCCGCGTTCGGGGTGACATAACTGGTCGGGTTGCAGGTCAGCGACGAGGCCGTGGTGCAGGCCGGGCTGGTCACGTTGACGAAGCCGTACTGGCCCGGGTTGGCGACGATTTCCTGCAGGATGTGGAAGGTATCCACCGGAATCACCTGCAGGCCCGCGGCCTTCAGGCCACCGAACAGGGCATCGTTGTAGGCCTTGGCCAGCGCGGTACCGGCGGCCATGCCGGCCGGGCCACCGGCGCGGGCGCCCGGGGTCAGGCCGACGTCCGGAATGGTCGGGACCACGATGTATTCGGCGCCAGCCGCCTTCAGCGTGCCGACGATGCCGACCTGGTCGGTGACGGCATTGGTCAGCGTGGAGACCAGCGGCGCACCGGCCTGGATCGCGAACAGGTCATTGGCACCGCCCCACACGGTGTACAGCGCGTTCGGGTCGGCCTTGCCACCGTTGGCCGCCAGGTACTGCGCGGTCTGGGTCTTGAGCGAGTACACCGGCACGGCCGGGGTACCCGGGGCGAGCACCTGGCTGGTGTCCACACCGACACGAGCGCCGCCGATGGCGTAATTGTCACCGTTCTGGCCGTTGCCGTGGGCAGCGCCGTTGGTTCCGTAGTAGCTGGCCACATGCTGTGCCCAGGTCCAGCCCGGGTTGGTGGTGAACTGGCCCGTCACCGGCTGCACCGCGGCCGGCAGCAGCGGGCGGAAGTAGCCCGCATCGGTCAGGCTGTCGCCGATGAAGACGGTCTTGGTGTACGGCGACTGCGCCATGGCCGGCATCGCGGCCAGGGCGATGGCCACGGCCATGAGGGAACGGATCGGGCGTTTGCTGAGCAACATGAAAATTCCTTTAGGGTGGGGAAGACGGCGGACGTACGCCGGCGCACGGTGCCATGTTTCCACTGCACCTCGCCGGCATCACGCTGCGCTGCGGCATGACGCCCGGCAGCCCGCCGCCCGGCCATCATTGGCCTGACGCTCGCGGCACCTCTGCCGCGGGGCGCACAGGGTACGCACTGTGGAGTGATTGCGGGACAATACCGTCATGAACATCCAGCTCAACGGCGAGAACCGCCAGCTTCCGCACACCGCCACCGTCCACGACCTGCTGCGCAGCGAGGACCTGCTCGAGCGCCGCGTGGCGGTCGAGGTCAATGGCGAGATCGTCACCCGCAGCCAGCACGCCAGCCACCCCCTGCGCGAGGGCGACGTGGTCGAGATCGTGCATGCGCTGGGCGGCGGCTGAGGCAGCATCGTGACGCGCGATAGGCGATAATTCCGGCCATGAATGCACCTGCCCCCACTGATTCGCTGGTGATCGCCGGCAAGACCTATGCTTCCCGCCTGCTCACCGGCACCGGCAAGTTCAAGGATCTGGAAGAAACCCGCCTGGCCACCGAGGCCGCGGGCGCCCGGATCGTCACCGTGGCGATCCGCCGCACCAACATCGGGCAGAACCCGGGCGAGCCGAACCTGCTCGATGTGCTGCCGCCGGACCGTTACACCATCCTGCCCAACACCGCCGGCTGCTACACCGCCGAAGACGCCGTGCGCACCTGCCGGCTGGCCCGCGAACTGCTGGACGGCCACAACCTGACCAAGCTGGAAGTGCTGGGCGACCAGAAGAGCCTGTACCCGGATGTGGTGCAGACCCTCAAGGCGGCCGAGCAGCTGGTCAAGGACGGCTTCGAGGTGATGGTCTATACCTCCGATGACCCGATCCTGGCCAAGCGCCTGGAAGAGATCGGCTGCGCTGCGGTGATGCCGCTGGCCGCGCCGATCGGCTCGGGCCTGGGCATCCAGAACAAATACAACCTGCTGCAGATCATCGAAGACGCCAAGGTGCCGATCATCGTCGATGCCGGCGTGGGCACCGCCTCCGATGCGGCCATCGCGATGGAACTGGGCTGCGACGGCGTGCTGATGAACACCGCCATCGCCGGCGCGCGCAACCCGATCCTGATGGCCAGCGCGATGCGCAAGGCCGTGGAAGCGGGCCGCGAGGCCTTCCTGGCCGGGCGCATTCCGCGCAAGCGCTACGCCAGTGCCTCCTCGCCGATTGACGGGTTGATCGGCTGATGACCAATCCTTTCGACAGCGCCGGTGCCAAGGCGCCGCCCAAGCCCTTCACCATCACCGAAGGCCGCCGCGAGGTCCGCAGTTTCGTGCTGCGCCAAGGGCGCTTCACCCCCGCCCAGCAGCGCGCGTTCGATGACCGCTGGCCGCGCTTCGGGCTGGATTTCACCGGCGAGCCGCGCGATCTGGATGCCACCTTCGGGCGCGATGCGCGCAAGGTGCTGGAAATCGGCTTCGGCAATGGCGCTGCGCTGCGTTTCGCCGCGCAGCAGGACCCCAGCCGCGATTACATCGGGCTGGAAGTGCACGCGCCCGGCGTGGGCCGCCTGCTCAATGCCCTGGCCGACGACAACGCCGGCCACGTGCGCCTGTACCACCACGATGCCGTGGAGGTGCTGGAAAAGGAAATCGCCGATGGCGCGCTGGATGAAGTGCGCATCTACTTCCCGGACCCGTGGCACAAGAAGCGCCATAACAAGCGTCGCCTGATCCAGCCCGGCTTTGCCGCGCTGCTGGTGCGCAAGCTGCGCGTCGGTGGCCGCCTGCACTGCGCCACGGACTGGGAAGACTATGCCGAGCAGATGTGGGACGTGCTCGACGCCACCGCCGGGCTGAGCAACCGTGCCGGCCCGCGTGGGCAGGTCGAGCGGCCGGAATGGCGCCCGCAGACCCACTTCGAAACCCGTGGCCAGAAGCTTGGCCATGGCGTGTGGGACCTGTTGTACGACCGCACCTGATCCGACAAGGAACCGCGCCACCCCATGGATACCGCGCTGACGCTGACCACCGACATGAAGCTCGTTCTGGGGCTGGTCGGCTTCACGATGGCGATGTTCCTGTTCGAGCGCATCCGCGCCGACGTGGTGGCATTGGTGGTGCTGGTGGTACTCGGCGTTACCGGCCTGATCGCTCCGGAAGAAATCTTCGGTGGCTTCTCCGGTAACGCGGTGATGAGCATCATCGCCACCACCATCCTGGGCGCGGGCCTGGACCGCACCGGGGCATTGAACCGGTTGGCGGCGTGGCTGCTGCGGCGTGGGCATGGCGTGGAGACACGCCTGTTGATGATGACCACCGCGATCGCCGGCTTGAACTCCTCGTTCATGCAGAACCCCTCGGTGATGGCGCTGTACCTGCCGGTCGCCTCGCGGCTGGCCGCACGCACCGGGCTGACCCTGCAGCGCCTGCTGCTGCCGATCGCCGCGGCCATCGTGATGGGCGGTGCGCTGACCATGGTCGGCAACTCGCCACTGATCCTGCTCAACGATCTGCTGGCCTCGGCCAACAACAACCTGCCCTCGGGCCTGGCCACCATCGAGCCGCTGCGCATGTTCGCGCCGCTGCCGATCGGCGTGGCGCTGCTGATCGCCTCGCTGCTGTATTTCCGCTACTTCGGTGATCGCAAGCTGGTGGAGGAAGAGACGCTGGCCAACGACGGCGTCACCCCGTCGCGCACCGAGAGCTACTTCGCCAAGACCTACGGCATCGAAGGCGATGTGTTCGAACTGGTGGTCACCGCCGAGAGCCCGCTGGTCGGCATGACCCTGGGCGAGGCCGAGAACGTGCACGATGCGCCGCTGCTGCTGGCGCTCAAGACCGGCAATGACACCCGCCTGGCGCCGCCAGCGGAGATGCGGATCTGGGTCGGCAGCGTGCTGGGCGTGATGGGCGCGCGCCAGCAGGTCAGCGATTTCGCGCAGAACCAGTTCCTGCGGATGTCCTCGCGGCTGAAACACCTGGGCGACCTGTTCAACCCGAGCCGCGCAGGCATTTCCGAAGCGGTGGTGCCGCCGACCTCCGATGTGATCGGCAAGAGCGCCTCGGACCTGCGCCTGCGCAAGCAGCGCGGCATCAGCCTGCTGGCGATCAACCGCGACAAGCAGGTGATCCGCGAAGACGTGCGCAACGTGGCGCTGCGCGCCGGCGACATGCTGGTCTTCCACAGCATCTGGACCGACCTGGCGCAGGCGGCCAAGAGCCGCGACTTCGTGGTGGTCACCGATTACCCCAAGGGTGAGCAGCGGCCGCACAAGTTCAAGATCGCGATGAGCATCTTCGCCATCACCATCCTGATCGCGCTGACCTCCAAGCTGCCGGTGGCGCTGACCCTGATGACCGGCGTGGCCGGGATGCTGCTGACCGGCGTGCTGCGCATGGACGAGGCCTACGCCTCGATCAACTGGAAAACCGTATTCATGATGGCCGGGCTGATTCCGCTCGGCTGGGCGATGGACAGCAGCGGCGCGGCGGCGTGGATCGCCGGGCACACGATCGACCGCCTGCCGACCGGCATCCCGGTGTGGGTGCTGGAAATCGCGCTGGCACTGTTGACCACGATGTTCTCGCTGGTGATCAGCCACGTGGGGGCAACCATCGTGATGGTGCCCATCGCGGTGAACCTGGCGCTGGCCGCCGGTGGCAGCCCGACCGCGTTTGCGCTGATCGTGGCGTTGTCGGCCTCGAACAATCTGATGACGGCCTCCAACCCGGTGATTTCGATGATCACCGGCCCGGCCAATTACACCCCGCGCGAGCTGTGGCGGGTCGGCGCCCCGCTGTCGTTGATCTATACGGCGGTGGTGGTGCTGATGATCAACCTGATGTTCTAGGGCGTGCCGGCCAGCGGCCGGCACTACCGGTCGGTGGGCGACATCTGAGACGTAGCGGCCAACGGTCGCTACCTACCGATGGGCCCGGGCCCACCGGTCGTTGTCACGCCAGCCAGACCTGCCCGTCGCGCACCTGCACGGACACCGCGCGCAGGCGATCACCGCGACACGGGCCGGCCACGCAATCACCGTTGTCCAACGAGAACGAGGCGCCATGCGCTGCGCACACCAGGTGGCCATCCTTGCTTTTCAGGAACTGCCCCGGGGCCCAGTCCAACCGGCGGCCCGCGTGCGGGCAGATGTTCAGCCACGCGCGCACCTGGTCACCCTCGCGGTACAACACCACCGATTCGCTGTCGCCCTCGATGGTGGCATCGGTTTCGGCGAAACCCCCGTCGGCCATGGCATCCAGGGCGATGAGGGCGGTGGCGGTGGACTCTGGAACGGACATGGCATCTACAACAGGCAGTGGAAGCACAGTGTCTCACGCACTCATGTCACTGGCTCCCGGATGAATACAAGTCATTGATTTGAAATGAACACGCGGTACGTTTAACGACTTTTTCACTCAATGACAAAAGCCAGCACGGATACTCGTCCACTGCTGACCTCAGCCAAAAAGAGTGCCATGTACAGCCGCATCTTCCAGTTCAACCAGTTCCGTGCCCTGTTCGCGCCGCGCAAGCCGCGCCACCCGTTGGTGCGCGTCGCGGTCGGTCTGTTGGGCCTGGCGATCCTGGCCGCGCTGGTGTTCGTGGGTGTGTTCGTGGGCGCGGCGATGATCATCGCCGGTCTGGCATGGAAGCTGCTCGCCCAGCGCAAGAGTGCGCGCACCGTTCCGTCGCAGGTCGTGGACGGCGAGTACCGGGTGGTCCGCAAGCAGGCCTTGCCGATGTCGCGTTGATCCACGCGCATTGCTCCTGATGACGGCCGCGCCCTGCGCGGCCGTTTCTGTTTGTGGCGGCGGGAAAACGCTCTAGACTGCGGCGAAACCTCTCCACAGGACGCGCGCATGACCGATGTAATCCCCACGCCCGAGCAGCCCCGCATTCCGGTCGCCGGCGGCGGTACCTTCCCGGTGCGTCGCATCTACTGTGTGGGCCGCAATTTCGCTGATCACGCGCGCGAAATGGGCGCGGCCGTGCCGTCTGCCGACGATCGCGGCCGCCCGATGTTCTTCAGCAAACCAGCCGATGCCATCGTGGTCGGCCATGACGATGTGATCCCCTACCCGCTCGCCACCCAGGACCTGCACCACGAGGTGGAGCTGGTGGTGGCGATCGGCAAGGACGCGCCTGCCGGCGAGTTGCCGGTCGACCAGGCCGAGGCGCTGGTGTTCGGCTATGGCGTCGGCCTGGACCTGACCCGCCGCGATCTGCAGGCGCAGGCCAAGGCCAAGGGCCACCCGTGGGATCCGGCCAAGGGTTTTGACCAGTCCGCCCCCGTGAGCGAGCTGGTGCCGGCCGGTGAAGTGGGCGATCTGGCCGCCCTCAATCTGTCGCTGGAGATCAATGGCGAGGTGCGTCAGCAATCACTGCTGGACCAGATGATCTGGAACGTGCCGGAGATCCTGCACGAGCTCTCCAAGCTGTGGGCACTGCGCGCGGGCGATCTGGTCTTCATGGGCACGCCCTCGGGCGTGGCCGCATTGAAGCCGGGCGACCGTTTCAGCGCGCGCCTGGAAAACGTGGCCGAGCGCCACGGCATCATCGCTGGATGACATCCGCTGCGTTACGCTGCTGCGTCTTTTTCCCCACTGCGACAGGAGAGCCCGATGGGTGTACTGACTGAGTTCAAAGAATTCGCCATGCGTGGCAACGTCATCGATCTGGCCGTGGGTGTGGTCATCGGTGCGGCGTTCGGCAAGATCGTCACCGCACTGGTGGACAAGATCATCATGCCGCCGTTGGGCTGGATGATCGGCCGGGTGGACTTCTCCGAGCTGGCCTGGACCCTCGCCCCGGCCCGGATTGCCGCCGATGGCAAAGAGATTCCGGCGGTAGTGATCGGCTACGGCGATTTCCTCAACACCGTGGTGCAGTTCGTGATCGTGGCCTTTGCGATCTTCATGGTGGTCAAGTTCATCAACCGCCTGGCTCGCAAGAAGCAGGCCGAGCCGGCCGCCCCGGCCGCGCCGAGTGAAGAAGTGCTGCTGCTGCGCGAGATCCGCGACAACCTCAAGCACTGAGGCAGCACCACCGGTAGTGCCGAAAGCCCCGCTCCGGCGGGGCTTTCGCTTTTGGAAAACAGTATCTGCCGGAGCATGACGTCCCGCCCATGTGCGTGCGGGAGAGGCTGGTAAGCTCGGACGCTTCCGCCCCGTTTCCCGGAGTTCGTCCATGCGTCGCCGCGTCCTTGCCATCGCATCTTCCCTCGCCCTGCTGGCCGCGCCCGCGTTCGCGGCGACCGGTATCACCACGCTGCCGCCGACCTCGCTGGCCACCGCCGCCGAGCTGCGCGAGCAGGCCCTCAAGGACGACACCGGCTGGAAGGTGGTCGAATCGCTGACCACCGAGATCGGCCCGCGCATCGCCGGCAGTGAAGCCGACGCACGCGCCGTGGCCTGGGCGGTGGCGAAGTTCAAATCACTGGGCTTCGACAAGGTCTGGACCGAGCCGGTCACCTTCCCCAAGTGGGAGCGCCGCAGTGAGCACGCCGAAGTGATGGGCAAGCACGCCCAGCCGCTGACCATCACCGCACTGGGCGGCAGCCCGGGCGGCACGGTGGAGGCCGAGGTGGTGCGCTTCGCCGATCTGGCCGCGCTGCAGGCCGCGCCGGCCGGCTCGCTGAAGGGCAAGATCGCCTTCGTCGATTACCAGATGACCGCCTACCGCGATGGCCGTGATTACGGCAACGGTGGCGCGGTGCGCAGCAAGGGCCCGTCCGAGGCGATCCGCAAGGGCGCGATCGGCTTCGTGATGCGCTCGGCCGGCACCGATTCGCACCGCGTGCCGCACACCGGCATCACCCGCTTCGATGACGGCCTGACCCCGGTCCCGGCTGCCGCGCTGTCGGTGCCCGATGCCAACCAGCTGGCGCGCCTGGTCGCGCTCGGCAGCACCACGCTCAAACTCAGCCTGGATTGCGGCTGGGACGGCAAGGCGACCTCGTACAACGTGATCGGCGAGATCACCGGGCGCAGCCTGCCCAAGGAAGTGGTGGTGATCGGCGGTCACCTCGATTCCTGGGACCTGGGCACCGGCGCGGTGGATGACGGCGCCGGCGTGGGCATCACCATGGCGGCCGGCCATCTGATCGGCCAGCTCAAGCAGGCGCCCAAGCGCACCATCCGCGTGATCGCCTTCGCCAACGAGGAGCAGGGCCTGTACGGCGGCAAAGCGTATGCCGAAGCGCACGCCAAGGATGTGGTGCTGCACCAGCTCGCGGCCGAGAGCGATTTCGGCGCGGGCCGCATCTACGCCTTCAACACCGGCTCACCGAACCCGGCCACCTCGCGCGAAGCCACCCGCCAGATCGCCGAGGTGCTCAAGCCGCTCGGCATCGAGTACGCCGCCGACAAGGGTGGCCCGGGCCCGGACGTGGGTCCGCTGGCGGCCAAGGGCGGCGCCTGGGCATGGCTGGCGCAGGACGGCAGCGACTACTTCCACCTGCACCACACCGCAGACGACACGCTCGACAAGATCGACCCGGCCGCACTGGCGCAGAACGTGGCGGCCTACACCGTATTCGCCTATCTCGCCGCCGAAGCCGAGGGCAGCTTCGGCAGCGAAGCCAAGCCGACCACGCCGCCGAGCGAATAAAAAAAAAGCCCGGTCGCAATGCGACCGGGCTACCGGGATAACGTCACACCCCACGCGGTGAGCGCCGCTAGACCTTCGCGGTCCGGACAAGCGGATCGCCGCGCTGCGGGGGTGTCTCTCCTCACCCACGCAGCACAGCGCCCGCCCGGCACTGTGCGCAGTTTGCACTGCATGCACTATGCGATTAATCCGAATCGGATGTAGTCACGACGATTTCGGTGAAACCGATCACACCGTGGGTGGCGCGAATGACGCCGCGCTCCCCCCGAAAACGCTCGCAGTGGTCAAACGCGACTGCGTCCGTACCACTGCGCCAACAATACGGCCGTCGCCGAGGCGACGTTGAGGCTTTCCACGGCACCGGTGCCCGGGATGGAAACCTGGTGGTCGCAGTCCTGCGCCAGCTCGCGATCCATGCCCTCGCCTTCGGCGCCCATGACGTAGACCAACCGCGACGGCAGCGTAGTGGCGAACAGATCATCCCCGCCTTCCACCAGCGTGGCAGCCAGACTCAACCCGGCCGCGCGCAGCTGCGCCATCGCCTCGGGCAGTTCCGGCAGACGCACCAGCGGCACCGCCTCGGCGCCACCTTCGGCCACGCGCGCGGCCGCACCGGACAGCGCCAGCGTGGAATCCGGTGGCAGCAGCAGCCCGGCCACACCGAAGTGCGCCGCCGAGCGCAGGATCGCGCCGAAGTTGTGCGGGTTGCCCACGCCATCCAGCCACAGCGCCAGCACCGGCTTGTCGGCCGGCAGCGTGGCCAGCCATTCGTCCAGCGCCAGCATCGGCGCACGCAGCACGTCGGCCACCAGACCCTCGTGGTGGGTCGTCGCGGCGAGCTTGTTCAGATCGCCGTCTTCCACCACGCGGTAACCGACGCGGTTGGCCACGCACCATTTCAGCACTGGCTGCATGCGCGGGATCAGCGCCTCGGTCAGGTACAGCTTGCGCAGCGCCTGCGGGCGATGCTCGAACAGGGCCTGCACGGCATTCCAGCCGTACAGGCGCAGCTCGTCGTTGCCGCGGCCGGGCGGCGGCGGCGTGCCACCTTCGCGGGGCGGCAACGGCGTGGCGCGCGGCGGCCGCGAGGACGGACGGCGCGCATTCTTCCAGGGATCATTCACTACGGGACAGCTCCAGCTTGCGGGTACGCCAGAAATCGGCGTTCTTGATGCCAAGTGCATCGGGGTCGAAGGTCGGATCCAGGCCGAGCTTCTTTTGACGTTCGTAGTCGCGCAGGGCCAGCATCGCCGGCTTCTGCACGATCAGGATCGCGATGATGTTCAACCACGCCATCAGGCCTACGCCGATGTCGCCCAGCGCCCACGCCATGCCGGCATTGTGGAATGCACCGAAGATCACCATGCCGATGATGCCCAGGCGGAGCAGCAGGACGGTCAGCGGGCGCTTGGCGTTGTTGTTGACGTAGGTCAGGTTGGTCTCGGCCATGTAGTAATAGGCCATGATCGTGGTGAAGGCGAAGAAGAAGATCGCGATCGCCACGAAGGCCGCACCGAAGCCCGGGATGACGGTTTCCACCGCCGCCTGCGCGTAGCCCGCGCCTTCGGCGACACCGGCCAGGCCGGCGAACACGGGCGCGCCGCCCGGGACCGGGGAATACACGTTGTAGGTGCCCGCGGCCAGGATCAGGAACGCGGTGGCGGTGCACACCATCATGGTGTCGAAGTAGATCGCGAAGGCCTGCACGTAACCCTGCTTGGCCGGGTGCGAAACCTCCGAGGCGGCGGCCGCATGCGGGCCGGTACCCTGGCCGGCCTCGTTGGCGTAGATGCCGCGCTTGACGCCCCACTCCACCGCCAGACCCATCATCGCGCCGAACGCGGCATGCGCACCGAAGGCGCTGCTGAACACCGTGCGGAACATGTCCGGCACGCGGTCGTAGTTGATGATCATGATGGTGATGGCCATCAGGATGAAGGCGGCGGCCATGAACGGAACGACCACCTCGGCGAAGTTGGCGATGCGCTTGACGCCGCCGAAGATCACCACCGACAGCAGCAGCGCGACCACGATACCGATGCCCAGCTTGAGCGCCTGCACCGATTCCAGGCCCATGAACTGGCCATCCAGCGGCCCGCACAGGGCGCCGCCGCGGCAGGCGTTGATGATGCTGTCGGCGATGGCATTGGCCTGCACGCCCGGCATCAGGAAGCCGGCGGCGATGATGGTCGCCACGGCGAAGGCCAGGGCGTACCACTTCAGGCCCATGGCCTTTTCGATGTAATACGCCGGGCCACCGCGGTAGCGGCCTTCGGCATCCTTGGTCTTGTAGATCTGCGCCAGGGTGCATTCCACATACGAGGTGGACGCACCAAGGAAGCCCATCACCCACATCCAGAAGATCGCACCGGGGCCGCCGAAGGCGATCGCGGTGGCCACACCGGCGATGTTGCCGATGCCCATCCGGCCGGCCATGGACATGGCCAGCGCCTGGAACGAAGACACGCCCGCGTCGGATTTCTCACCCTGCACGGTGAGCCGGCACATTTCCACGAACCCACGGATCTGCATGAACCGGGTACGGGCACTGAAGTACAGGCCTGCGGCAAGACACAGGAAGATCAGAGCTTTGCTCCAGATGATCCCGTTGATGAAACTGACTACTTCTTCCACGCGCTCTCTCCAGTCGGCGGAAACAAAAGGAACGTCCCCGTCGGCTGGGACCCGGTCGATTCTCCACGATCCGCGCCGGAGTGCGTAGTGGCAATTTCGATGAATGGGCGGCAATGCCGCCCATTCGGGTCAGGCATGGCCGCCGACCGAGGGCGTTTCCGCTTCCTGGCGGGCCAGTTCACGCGCCACGGCTTCCGGCGAGCGGGTGTACGGGGCCAGCAGCGAGTAGAACGCCGGCACCACGAACAGCGACAGGAACGTGGACACGGTCACGCCGAAGATCACCACCACGCCGATCGTGCCGCGGCTGGCCGAACCCGGGCCACCGGCCACCACCAGCGGGATCGCACCGACCACGGTGGCGATGGAGGTCATCAGGATCGGGCGCAGGCGCACCATCGCCGATTCGACGATGGCCTGGTGCACGTTGCGGCCCTCATCGCGCAACTGGTTGGCGAACTCCACGATCAGGATGCCGTTCTTGGCCGCCAGGCCCACCAGCATCACGATGCCGATCTGGCTGAACAGGTTGATCGTGCCACCACTGACATACAGCCCCAGCAGCGCGCCGAGCACGCCCAGCGGCACCGTCAGCATGATCACCAGCGGGTGGATGAAGCTCTCGAACTGCGCAGCCAGCACCAGGAACACCACCAGCAGGGCCATCGCGAAGGTCAGCAGCACGGCGCTGCCCGCGTTCTGGTACTCGCGCGATTCGCCCTTCCAGCTGATCTGCGCATGCTGCGGCAGCTCTTCACTGGCCACCTGCTGGGCCCAGGCGATGGCCTCGCCCAGCGGATAGCCCGGGGCCAGGCCGGCGTTGATGGTGATCGAGCGCAGCCGGTTGAAGCGGTTGAGGCTGCCGGCTTCGGCCACTTCGCTGAGCGTGACCAGGTTGGACAGCGGGACCAGTTCGCCGCCACTGGCACGCACGCGGATCGCGGCCAGATCCGACGGCGAGGCGCGGCCGTCGCGCCCGGCCTGGACCAGCACGTCGTACTCCTCGCCGTTGTCGACGAAGGTGGTGACGCGGCGCGAGCCCATCATGGTTTCCAGCGCGCTGCCGATCGCGGTGACCGATACGCCCAGATCGGCCGCACGCTGGCGATCGATGTTCACGCGCATCTGCGGGCGGGTTTCCTTGTAATCCGAGTCCGCACCGACCAGGCCAGGGTTGTCGGCCATGCGCAGCAGCATGCGGTCACGCCACTGCGCGATCTCCGCGTATTCCGGGCCACCCAGCACGATCTGGAACGGCTGGCCCTGGCTGCGCACCAGGCCGCCACCCACCTGGGTACGCACGCGCACGCCCCGCAGGTCATTGAGGTGGGTCTGCAGCTCGGCCGCTACATCCGGGGTGGAGACATCGCGCTGACGCCAGGGCTGCAGGAACACGCTGATACGGCCGGTATGCATTTCCTCGCTGGAGCCCCAGCCGCCGGGCACGCGCGGGTTGGCACGCACGATCGGCTCATCTTCGCCGACGAAACCGGAGACGATCTTCTCGACCTGCTGGACCTGGCCGACGGTGTAATCGAAGCCCGCACCTTCCGGGCCATCGATCATGATCTGGAAGGAGCCGCGGTCTTCGGCCGGGGCCAGTTCGGAGGGCAGCACCTTGAGCAGCAGCGCGCTGGCCAGCAACGAGAGGATCATCACCACGATGTAGACCCAGGTGCGGGTCACATGCGCTTCCAGGAAACGCCCGTAGGCGGCCGACAGGCGATCCAGATTGCGGTTGATCACCCCGTGCAGGCCCTTCGGTGCCTGGCCGGTATGCGGCTTGAGCAGCTTGGAGGCCATCATCGGGGTCAGCGTGAGCGACACGAACGCCGACAGCGCCACCGCCGCGGCCAGCGCGACGGCCAGCTCGCGGAACAGGCGACCGGTGTTGCCTTCCAGGAAGCCGACCGGCAGGAACACCGCGACCAGCACCGCGGTGGTGGCGATCACCGCGAACGCCACCTGGGTGGTGCCGCGTTTGGAGGCGACCAGCGGCGGCTCGCCCAGATCGATGCGGCGCTGCACGTTCTCCACCACCACGATGGCGTCATCCACCACCAACCCGATACACAGCACCAGCGCGAGCAGGGTCAGCAGATTGATCGAGAAACCGAACGCATACAGCGCGATGAAGGCCGCGATCAGACAGACCGGCACCGTCACCGCGGGAATCAATGCGGCACGGAAACTGCCGAGGAACAGCCAGATCACCGCCAGCACCAGCAGCATCGCCTCGACCAGCGTGGCGTAGACGCGATCGACCGCGGCCTCGATGAAGGTGGTGTTGTCGAAGGCCACGAAGATGCGGGTGCCTTCCGGCAGCGTGCTGCTGATCCGGTCGGCTTCCGCGCGCGCTTCACGGGCGACATCCAGCGCGTTGGCGGTGGAGGTCTTGACGATGCCCAGGCCGATGTTCGGCTCGCCATTGCTGCGGTAGTAGGCGCGGCGCTCAGACGAGGCCAGTTCGATCTTGGCCACATCGCCCATGCGCACCACGTACCCATCAGTGCCCTTGCCCAGCGGGATGCCGGCGAAGTCCTCGGGTTTGACGTAGTTGCGCTCCACGCGCAGGGTGAAATCGCGGTCGGCCGATTCGATGCGGCCAGCCGGCAGTTCCACGTTCTCGTTGCGCAGCGCGCTTTCCACATCGCCCACGGTGAGGCCGCGCGCGGCGAGCTGGTCGCGGTCCAGCCAGATCCGCATCGCATAGCGCTGGCGGCCACCGATGCGGACCTGGGCCACGCCATCCAGGCTGGAGAAGCGGTCGACGATGTAGCGGTCGGCGTAGTCGCTCAGCTCCAGCGTATCCATCGAGGTCGAGCTCATGTTGAGCCAGATGATGGGGTCGGCGTCGCTCTCGACCTTGGCGATTTCCGGCGGCCGCGCCTCTTCGGGCATGCGGTCGGCAACGCGGCTGACCGCATCGCGCACATCGTTGGCGGCCGCTTCGATATCGCGGTTGGACGTGAATTCGATACTGACCTGCGAGCGCCCGTTGGAGCTGCGCGCGTTGATCGTATCGATGCCTTCGATGCCGGCCAGCGCATCTTCCAGTACCTGGGTGATGCGGCTTTCGATGACCGCTGCCGACGCGCCGGTGTAATCGACCGAGACCGAGACGATCGGCGGATCGATCGCAGGCAGTTCGCGCAGGGTCAAACGCGTGAATGACATGAAGCCCAGCACGACCAGCAGCAGGCTCATCACCACGGCGAAGACCGGCCGCTGGATGGAAACGTCGGAAAGCTTCATCCGGCGGTGTCCGGTTCGGCCGTCGCGGCCGCGGCCGGCGCGACCGGTGCAGCGTCCTCGGCTTGGATCTTCAGGCCCGGGCGCAGCTTGCCGGTGCCGTCCACCACGATGCGGTCACCCACGGCGAGGCCTTCGCGGATTTCCACCACACCGCTGCGGCGCCCGCCGGCGACGATGTCGGCACGCTCCACGCTCTGGTCCGGCGTGACCCGGAACACGTAGGAATCGCGTCCGACCTGGACGACCGCGATTTCAGGGATGACCAGCGCCTGGCGCTCGGGGCGGAACATGCGCACATCCAGCAGCATGCCCGGGCGCAGTGCGTGATCGGCATTGATGAAGTCCGCACGCACGGTGACCGCACGCGTGCCCGGATCCACGCGGGTATCGATGGTGGCGACCTTGCCTTCGAAGTTGCGGCCCGGATACGCCACGCTGGTCGCGTTGACCTTGTCGCCGGTGCTGAGCGAGGCCAGCTCGGCTTCGGGCACCTGGAAGTCAACGTGCATGCGCTCGATGTCATCGAGCGTGGTGATCGCGGTGCTGGGGGTGACCAGCGAACCGGCGCTGACCTGGCGGATGCCCAGCACGCCGGCGAACGGCGCACGCACCCGGCGGTCGCCGATGTCGGACTGCATTTCGCGCACGCGGGCATCAGCGGCGTCGCGGATGGCGCGCTGCGTGTCCAGCGTGGAGCTGGCCACCAGTTGCTGGGCAGCGAGTTCGCGCTGGCGCTTGTACAGCTGGTCCGCCTCCAGGAACGTGGCCTGGGCCTGCAGCAGCGCGGCTTCCTGGGCCTGGCCGCGCAGGGTGACCAGCGGCGTGCCGGCACTGACCTGCTGGCCACTTTCGAAGTGCACCGTCTCGATGATTTCGCTGACCTTGGCGGTGACCGTCACCGACTCGCGCGCCTTCGCCGTGCCCAGTGCCTGCAGCGTGTCGCTCCATGCCGAAGCCTTCACCACCTGGGTGGTGACCGGTACGGCGTCTGCCTGCCGGCGAGCGGCCTCGTCTTTACTGCCACACCCTGCCAAAGCGACCAAGGCGATGCCAGCGGCGAAGCGCGCTGCGATGCGTCCCAACATGTGATGCAATCCCGGTTGTTTCTCGACCGCCGAGTGTATAGAGGGGTCGAGCCGGGGCATATGTGCCAAGCGTTTACCGGCCTGTTCACATCTGCCGGTGACGGGCGAAGGCCTTTCCGTGCTGGGGCCTGCACAGGATGTATCGCCATGTATCGACGCATGTCGAAGTGCGCGGCACGCGCCGGGGTGTCGGATCCGGCGGCGCCGGGCGCCGGGCGGGAGACAGGTCCCCCACCCGGCCAACGTGCTCAGTAACGATAGTTCACTTTCAGCCAGGCGGTGCGGCCAGGTTCGTTGATGCGCACCGGATCGGCCGGAAAGCCGAAATCGGCGCTGCCGGCCAGGTTCAGATGCTCGCTGTAGGCGCGGTCGAACAGGTTGTCCACGCCCGCACTCACCAGCAGCGCCTCGTTGACCCGGTAGCTGGCGTTCACGGCCAGGGTGGCGAAGCCGGCGCTGGGGCCGAGATCGCGGGCGACCACGTTGCCCTGCCCCGCCGCGACCCGGCCCTGACGCGAGACCGCGCGTGCCAGCGCCCCCACGGTCCAGCGCTCGCCTTCCCAGGCGGTGCTGAGCCGGGCTTCCAGCGGCGGCATCTGCGGCAGCGCGCGGCCGTCATTGCGGTTCTCGCCCCAGGCATAGGCCAGCGTGCCGCCGAGTTTCCACTGCTGCGCCAGCTGCCACTCCGCGCCCGCCTCGGCGCCGGCAATGCGCGCATCGACATTGCTGGCCTGGCTGGTGCTGCCCATCATGCCGCCGTCGCGGTAGGTGAACAGGATGTAGTCCTGGAGGCGCCCGGCATACGCCGAGACCCAGGCGTTGAGGCGGTCGGTGCGGTACTGCAGGCCCAGATCGAGCTGGGTGGTTTTTTCCGGCTGCACGCCGGTGAAGGCGTTGATCGCGCCGGCCGGGCCGAGATTCGGCGAGAACAGTTCCCAGTAGTCGGGCATGCGCTCGCTGTGGCCGACGCCGGCGTACCAGGTCAACGCGGGTGCGATGTCGCGCTCGAACCGCACGAAGCCGCTGCCAAGGCTCTCGCGACGGGTCTGCCCGGCGGTCGGGTTCGGCATCGCCATCATGCCGGCGGTGGCGCGCTCATCCTTCACCTCGGCACGGTCGATGCGCAGGCCACCGACCCAGCGTTGCGCGGTGCCCTCGCCCAGCGTGATCTCGGTGAACGCCCCGAGGTTCCCAAAGCGTGCATCGGTACGCCACGGCTGCTGGCGGTACACGTTGCGACCCATCGCGTTGCGGCTGCGATGGCGGCTGTCCTGCGCATCCACGCCGGCCACGATGGCGATGTCCTGCCAGCGCCATTCCGAGGCGATACGCCCACCGGTGGTGCGGCGATCGACATTGGAGGCCATCGGCATCGGCATGCTGCTGGCCGGGTTCGGCGTGCGCAGCGTGTAGTTGTCCATCACGTGGTCGGCGTCGTTGTAGTAAACGTTGGCCTGCAGCTTGTCCCATGCACCGGGCAGGTTGTCCTTCTCGAAGCGGGCGGCGTAGCTGGTGCGCTTGAACGCGGCACCGTCCATGCCGCGGCCGGCGTAGCGCGCGATCGCATCGCCGGTGCCGGCCGAGAGTTCCAGCACGGTATCGGCATCAGGTATCCAGCCGACGGCGACATCGCTGTTCCACTTGCGCCACTTGGAGGGCACCACATCCCCGTTGCCGTCCTTGTAGTCATCCGATTCGGAGCGGTTGCCGTTGACGCGCACATAGCCCGGCGAAGCGCCGGCGGTGAGATCCAGCACCTGGTCATTGCGGTTGCGCGAGCCGACCAGGGCGCTGGCGTTGATATCCATGCCCGGCTGATCGAAACGCGGGGTATCGCGCTCGAAGCGCACCGTGCCGGCCGAGGCACCGGCGCCCCAGCGCACGCTCTGCGGTCCCTTGATGATGGTCAACCGATCGAAGGTTTCCGGGGCGATGTAGGACAGCGGGTTGTCCATGCGCGAGGGGCAGGCACCGATCAGATTGCCTTCGTTGCTGACGATGTTCAGGCGCGAACCGAACATGCCGCGCAGCACCGGATCGCCGTTGGTGCCGCCGTTGCGGATCGCCGAGAAGCCGGGAACCGTCTTCAGATAATCAGCGCCATCGCTGGCCGGCACCGGCTGCCGCGGCAGGCGCGGATCGGTGACCCAGTGCAGCGGCGATGAGGGCGCGGTGGCGGTGACGACCAGCGTATCGAGGGTGCGGGCGTCGTCGTTGGCGGCATGCAGCGGCAGCGCGACCAGGGCCAGCGACAGGGAAACAGACAGGCGCGTCAGTGCGCCCGCGCTGCGGGAAGAAACGTTCATGGTGGAACTCCAGAAAAGCACGCAGGCACGCGCCGCCATCACGGCGACACAGGCAGAAAAGGCGGTGGATTCAGGAGATCGCGGGCGGGCCGCGTGCGGCGTGGGCGGGCCAGCGCAGGCTGCGTGGCGTGGGCACCGCGCGCAGCACGCGCGGTGCAATGACCGGCATCGCCGGCAACAGCAGGATCAGCACCGCCAGCCACGGCATCAGCCGCGAGGCCATCATGCAGTACTCGCAGGCGTCGCCATGCCCGGCATGCTCGCTCATCGGCGGCGACGATGCGGGGGTGTCGTGGGCGCTTGGCAGGGCGTGCATCGGCATGGGCTGCATCGCCATGTCATGGCGCGCCATGTCGTGCTGCTGCATGTCGTGGTGGTGCACGTCGCGCTGCGCGATGTCGTGCTGCATGTCGTGCCCGGCGTGGGCATCGGGCGGCACCGGCATCGCGTGGGTCATGCCGGTCGGCATCAGCATCACCGGCGCCTCGGCATGCGCCTGCTGCCAGCGGCTGACCAGCGGCGCCAGCGCCATCAGCAGCGTCGCCACGAAGGCAAGCTGCAGAAAAACGGCATACGGGCGACGGCGGACGTTCACCCCGTCATGGTAGCGCCCGAGCGTTGGCCGGCCCACCCGAAGCCCTGCGACCAACCGTCGCAGCAGCCCATTTGAAGCGCCCACCAAACCCCTCACCCCCTCTGGAGAAAAGCCCCCTTCTGTTGAAGGGGGCGCGCCAACGGCGCGGGGTAGAGGGGGAATGCGCGGGCAGCCATCACCGTCGCTAGACGGTGATGGTCTGCGTCAGTGATTCCCAGGTCGGCGGCAGCGGCCAGTTGGCTTCCTGGTTGCCGTCGATCACCCGGCGCAGGTCGCGGGTGTCGATCTGTGGGGCGAGCACATGCACCAGTTCCAGCGCGTAATCGCGCAGCACGCGATCGCGCGGCAGCACGGCCCAGGCGATGCACTCGTCGATCGGCGCCGGGGCCGGCCAGGACCGCAGGTCTTCATCGCTGGCGTTGACCGCCATTTCCGCCAGCAGGCCCACGCCCAGGCCGGTGCGCACATACGTCTTGATCAGATCCGCATCGAGGGCGGTCAAGGCGATGTCCGGGGTCAGCCCGGCGCTGGCGAAGGCGCGCTGCAGCGAGGAGCTGCCGCGGGTGGAGGATTCGTAGCTGATCAGCGGGTGGCTGGCGAGCGCCTGCAGGTCCGGCGCGGCGCCCGGGCGGTCCAGCGCGTGCCCGCGCGGCACCAGCACCAGCCGGCGCCAGCGGTACAGCGGAATGGCCAGGCCGGCAGTGGGCTCACCGCCGGCGGTGCTGATGATGGCGATGTCCGCGTCGCCCTGGCTGAGCAGGTCCAGCGCGTCGCTTTCGGCAGCCTGCTGCAGATGCACGCTGACCTGCGGGTAGGCCTGCTTGATCCGCGCCACTGCCGGCGGCAGCACGAAGCGCGCCTGGGTATGCGTGGTGGTGAGCACCAGCTGGCCCTGGCTTTCACGGCGCTGGTTGGCCGCATAGGTGCGGATGTTGTTGGCCTCGCCCAGGACAGCGCGGGCGCGGCCGATCACTTCCACGCCGGCCGGGGTCACCGCTTCCAGGCTGCGGCCCTTGCGCACGAACAGCAGGAACCCGAGTTCATCCTCCAGCTGCTTGAGCTGTTTGGACAGGCCGGGCTGGGTGGCGTGCACACGGGACGCCGCCAGCGTGATGTTCAGCTCGGCGTCGGCAATGGCGACCAGGTAGCGAAGTTGGGTCAGCGTCATGGGCGGGCGATACGGCGCATGGAGAGGGGCCATCCGACTGTAGGGCAAATGCCGTCACCAGCTTATAACCAAACGTTGTTTAAGAAGGTAATCAGGTCATTTCGCGCGGTCATATGCCAGCGGTACGGTCTGACCGACCCCGGCCCGGCCGCGCGCGGGCGCCTTGCGCCGCCACCGGCCCGACCCTTTCCCCTGCCGCACGGCCCCCGGGCGGCAACGACTTCTGCGGAGCATTCCCATGGCCCTGTACGACTCCATCCTGGACACCATCGGCAACACCCCGGTGGTGCGCCTGCACCGTCTCGCCCCCGAGCACGTCACCCTGTATGCGAAGGTCGAGTCGTTCAATCCCGGCGGCTCGGTCAAGGACCGCCTGGCGCTGGCGATCATTCTCGACGCCGAGGCCAAGGGCCTGCTCAAGCCCGGCGATACCATCGTGGAAGCGACCTCGGGCAACACCGGCGTGGCGCTGGCGATGGTGGCCGCCGCGCGCGGCTACAAGTTCGTGGCCACGATGGTGGAGACCTTCTCGATCGAGCGCCGCAAGCTCATGCGCGCCTACGGCGCCAAGGTGATCCTGACCCCGGCCGCCGAGCGCGGCTCGGGCATGGTCCGCCGTGCGAAGGAACTGGCCGAGGAACACGGCTGGTTCCTGGCCAGCCAGTTCGCCAACCCTGCCAACCCCGCCTATCACCGCAACACCACGGCGCCGGAAATCCTGCGCGACTTCGCCGGCAAGCGGCTGGACTACTTCGTGACCGGTTGGGGCACCGGCGGCACCCTGACCGGCGTCGGCGAAGTGCTCAAGGTCGCGCGACCCGACACCCGCATCGTCGCCACCGAGCCGGAAGGCGCCGCCCTGCTCAAGGGCGATGAGTGGAAGCCGCACAAGATCCAGGGCTGGACGCCCGACTTCGTGCCGGAAGTGCTCAACCGCGGTGTCTACGATGAACTGCTGACCATCGACGACGCGCGCGCCATCGAGACCTCGCGCCGGCTCGCGGCCGAGGAAGGCATCTTCGTGGGCATCTCGGCCGGTGCCACGGTCGCCAGCGCGCTGGATATCGCCGCCAAGGCCGCACCCGGCGCGGTGATCCTGGCGATGCTGCCCGACACGGGTGAGCGCTACTTCTCCACCCCGCTGTTTGCCGACATCAACGAAGGCTCCGATGACGACTGGCTGGCCGGTCTGCCCTGATCTGCCCGTTGGTCCGCAGGAAGGAAGCGCCCGCCCTGATCGGCGGGCGTTTTGCATGGGGCGCTTCATCTGCGGTGAAGCGATCCGGCGGCATCGTGTGAAGGTCAGCCAGCGCTCGCCGGGTCGCACTGCCTGAGACGACGATGACGCAGCCTAGATGTCCTGCAGGTTACGGTGCAGGTCAGGCACGTCATTTCGTTGTATGGACCCGGTATCAGTACGTAAGGAGCGGTACGCATGAAGATCGAAGTGTGGCAGGGCGACATCACGACCCTGGCGGTGGATGCGATCGTCAATGCGGCCAACGAATCCCTGCTGGGCGGCGGCGGCGTGGACGGCGCGATCCATCGCGCGGCCGGTCCGCAGCTGCTCGACGCCTGCCGCGCCCTGCCGGAGATCCGCCCCGGCATGCGCTGCCCGACCGGTGAGGTGCGCCAGACGCCCGCCTTCGAGCTCCCGGCCAGGCATGTGTTCCACACCGTCGGCCCGGTCTGGCAGGACGGTCTGCGCGACGAGCCGGCGCTGCTGGCCAATTGCTACTGGAAATCGCTGCAGCTGGCCGAAAAGCTGGATCTGGAATCGATCGCCTTCCCGGCGATCAGCTGCGGCGTGTTCGGCTATCCGCTGCACCAGGCCGCCCACATCGCCGCCACCGAAACCCTGACCTGGCAGCGCTCGCATCGCCAGCCGCGCCGGATCATCCTGGTGGCCTACAACGCGGCGACGTACAAGGCCTACCAGTCGGCGCTGGCCGCGCTGGGTCAGCCGGTCGAACCGTCAACCTCGGCGATCTTCGCGCCACTGGCGCTCGGGTTGCCGCCGGCGGCGGCGCACTGAGCAGACCACCGCGCAAACAAAAACGCCGGCACAAGGCCGGCGTTTCCGTTGACGGTGGTCAGGCGTGAATCAGCCGTTCCACTTGCCCAGGGCGGCCTGGCCGTTTTCCTTGGCGCGATCGAAGATCGTCTGCTGCGCCTTGGCAACGTTGGCCTTGGTGTCCTTGGCCCACAGCTTCAGCGCGGCCTGCTGCATGGCGCGGCCGTAGGAGAAGCTCAGCGGCCACGGCAGGTTGCCCATCTGGTTCATGGCGTTCAGATGCGCGGTGGACTGCTCATCGCTCTGGCCACCGGACAGGAACACCACGCCCGGCAGGATCGCCGGCACGGTGCTCTTGAGGCACATCACGGTCGACTCGGCCACTTCCTCGACGTCGGCCTGCTCTTCGCAGCCCTTGCCGGAGATGACCATCGAGGCCTTCAGGATGGTGCCTTCCAGCAGCACGTTCTGCTGGTACAGCGCGTCGAACAGCGAACGCAGGGTGGCTTCGGTGACTTCGTAGCAGGTCTCGATGTCGTGGTCGCCGTCCATGATCACTTCCGGCTCGACCATCGGCACCAGGCCGCATTCCTGGCACAGCGCCGCATAACGGGCCAGCGCGTGGGCGTTGGACTCGATGCAGGTGCCCGACGGGATGCTTTCACCGATGTTGATGACTGCACGCCACTTGGCGAAGCGCGCACCCAGCTTGTAGTACTCCTGCAGGCGCTCGCGCAGGCCGTCCAGGCCTTCGGTGACCAGCTCGCCCGGGCAGCCGGCCAGGGCATGGGCGCCCTTGTCGACCTTGATGCCCGGAATGATGCCCTGGGCGGCCATGTACTTGGCGAACGGGACGCCGTCCTTGGTGGACTGACGGATGGTCTCGTCGTACAGGATCGCGCCGGAGATGTGCTCGTTCAGCTTGGGCGTGGTGAGCAGCAGTTCGCGGTAGGCGCGACGGTTCTCCTCGGTGTTCTCCAGGCCGACGCTGGCGAAGCGCTTGCCGATGGTGCCGGTGGATTCGTCGATCGCGATGATGCCCTTGCCCGGGGCGACCATGGCCTGTGCGGTTTCAGCCAGCTGTTCGATGCTCATGTACTTCCTGTGGCGGGTGCGGGAAAACGCCAATTATAGACCCCGCCTCCCGTGAACTGGCCGTCCACGGAATCTGGAAACGATTCCATCCCTAAACGGGCCCAGGGGAGCGAATGTGTCTGGGGGAAAGCCCCCTGAGTGAGGGGGCGGCCGCGAAGCGGCGGGGGTCTGGGAGATGGTAAGAAGGGCCCACGGTTTGCAGCGCAAACCGTGGGGCGACAGCGCGTATGCGATGACGCGTACCCTTAGAGTTCGCCCAGGCCGCTCGCACGGCCGTCTTCGCCCACTTCCAGCAGGCGCAGCGTGTTCGTGGCGCCATGGGTTTCCATGTGCTCGCCGCTGGTGAAGACGACGCGGTCGCCGCTCTGCAGCTGGTTCGCTTCGAACAGCAGGCGGATGCTGCCGCGCGCGGCTTCGCGCGGGGTCAGGCCGCGGCTGTCGAAGTTGATCGGGAACACATCGCGCATCAGCGCCATCTGGCGGCGGGCGCCGTCATGGCGGGTCACCGCGAACACCGGTGCCGAGGCACGGAAGCGCGACAGGTACCGCGCGGTGCCACCGGATTCGGTCATCGCCACGATCGCGCGCACGCCTACGTGCTGGGACAGGAACATGGTGGCCATGGCGATCGCCTGGTCGGCACGTTCCAGATTGCGCGGCGAGGCGCCGAAATCGGTCTCGGTCTGGAACTGGCGTTCGGCACCGAGGCAGATACGCGCCATCGCTTCGACCGCCTTGACCGGGTACATGCCCGCGGCGGTTTCGGCCGAGAGCATCACCGCATCGGTACCGTCGATGACCGAGTTGGCCACGTCCAGCACTTCGGCGCGGGTCGGGATCGGGCTTTCGACCATCGACTGCAGCATCTGGGTGGCGGTGATCACCACCTTGTTCTGCGCCAGCGAGGCCTTGATGATTTTCTTCTGCAGGCCCGGCAGTTCGGCATCGCCGATTTCCACGCCCAGATCGCCACGCGCGACCATGACCACGTCACTGGCGTCGACGATCTCTTCCAGGTTGTCGATCGCTTCGGTGCGCTCGATCTTGGAAACCAGCGCGGCGTAGCAGCCGTGCGACTCGGCGATCTCGCGCGCGTCGTTCATGTCCTGCGCATTGCGGCAGAAGGAGACGGCGATGAAATCCACGCCGATCTTGGCCACGATGCCGATCAGTTCCTTGTCGCGCTCGGTCAGCGCGCCCAGCGACAGGCCACCGCCCTGCTTGTTCAGGCCCTTGCGGTCGGACAGCACGCCATCGTTGAGCACGGTGTTGATGATGCGCTCGCCCTGCACTTCGGTGACCTGCAGCTGCATCAGGCCATCGTCGAGCAGCAGGATGTCACCGGCCACCACGTCCTGCGGCAGGCCGAGGTAGCTCACGCCCACCTGGGTGGTGTCGCCGGCCGGTGCGTTCGGTGAGGCGACCAGGTCGAAGCGGTCGCCCGCCTTGAGCTTGATCTTGCCTTCGGCGAAACGCTCGATGCGGATCTTCGGGCCCGGCAGATCGGCCAGGATGCCCACTTCCACGCCCACGCGGGCGGCGGCGGCACGTACATCGGCAGCGCGCTTGGCCTGGCCGGACGGGTCACCGTGGCTGAAGTTGAGGCGAACCACGTTCACGCCGGCGCGGAAGAGATCCTCCAGCACGCCCGGCGGGTCGGTCGCCGGTCCGAGGGTGGCAAGGATCTTGGTGCGACGCTGACGCTCAATCATGGTTAATGGGCTCCCGTTAAAGGAGTGAAATTAGCACACCCATCACGTCCCATGAATACGATTACACCGCTGGCACGCTTGGGTTTCACCGTTGTCCTGCAGACAGCCCGAGACGACCGGGCGGACAGTCATCTGACCGCCCGCCGGCCAGCGCCAATCGCGGCGGGGCTTTGCGCAGGACATGCGGCGGCGTACGGATCGCCGCCGCGGCCCTCAATCGATCAGGGTGAGCAGGTCGTCCGGTGCCTGCGCGAGGTGCGCCGCCCCGGCCGCTGCGAGCTCTTCGGCACCGCCGAAGCCCCACAACACGCCGATATTGCGCAGCCCGTGATGACGCGCGCCTTCGATATCCATGCGCCGGTCGCCGATCATCCAGCACTGCGCCGGGGTCAGCGACAGCCGGCGCAGGGCCTCGGCCACCAGCTGCGGCTTCTCGCTGCGGCTGCCATCCGGGGTCGCGCCGATCACGTCCTCGAAGCAGTGACCGAACGGCAGGTGCTCGACGATGCGCCGGGCGTGCGGCTCGTTCTTGGCGGTGACGATCGCCAGCCGATGGCCGCGATCCTTCAAGGCCTGCACGACCTGGCCGATCCGCGGGTAGACCTCATGCTCGCGCCAGCCGACCACGTCGAAGCGCTCGCGGTAATACGTCACCGCCTGTTCGACCTGGGCCGGATCGTTGAACAACGGCGCGAAGCTGGTGCGCAACGACGGCCCGATCCAGCGCCGCAGTTCGGCCTGTGGCGGGACCGGTTGGCCCATCTGCGTGAGCGCATGCGCCACGCACCCGGTGATCCCGACGGCCGAATCGATCAGCGTGCCGTCGAGATCGAAGAACAGCACAGCGCGGCTCACGAGCCGCGGGCCTCCAGCGCGGCGACGGCCGGCAGGGTCTTGCCTTCCAGGAACTCCAGGAACGCGCCGCCACCGGTGGAGATGTAGCTCACCTCGCCGGCGATGTCGTACTTGTCCACCGCGGCCAGGGTGTCGCCACCACCGGCGATCGAGAACGCCGGCGAGGCCGCGATGGCACGGGCCAGCGCTTCGGTGCCATGGCTGAAGGCCTCGAATTCGAACACACCGACCGGGCCGTTCCAGACCACGGTGCCGGCCTTGGCGATCAGGCCCACGTAGTGCTGGGCCGTCTCCGGGCCGATATCCAGGATCAGGTCATCCTCGGCCACGTCGGCGACGGCCTTCACCGTGGCTTCGGCGTCCGGCAGGAACTGCTTGGCCACCACCACGTCGGTCGGCAGCGGGATGTCGGCGCCACGCGCCTTGGCATCGGCGACGATCTTCTTGGCGGTGTCCAGCAGGTCCGGCTCATACAGCGACTTGCCGACCGGGTAACCGGCGGCCGCGATGAAGGTGTTGGCGATGCCACCGCCGACGATCAGCTGGTCGACCTTGCCGACCAGGCTGGAGAGCAGTTCGAGCTTGGTGCTGACCTTGCTGCCGGCCACGATCGCCAGCAGCGGCGGGGCCGGGGCGAGCAGCGCCTTGGCCAGCGCGTCCAGTTCGGCCATCAGCAGCGGACCGCCAGCGGCGACCGGCGCGAAGCGGATCACGCCATGGGTGGAGGCCTGCGCGCGGTGCGCGGTGCCGAAGGCATCCATGACGAACACATCGCACAGCGCGGCGTACTTCTTCGCCAGCGCTTCATCGTCCTTGCCCTCGCCGACATTCATGCGGCAGTTTTCCAGCAGCACGATGGAACCCGGCGCGACGTCCACGCCATCGACCCAATCACGCACCAGCGGCACCTGGACACCCAGCAGCTGCGACAGGCGCAGCGCCACCGGGGCCAGCGATTCGGCTTCACTCCACACGCCTTCCTTCGGACGCCCCAGGTGCGAGGTCACCATCACGGCGGCGCCCTTCTCCAGCGCCAGCTTCAGCGTCGGCAGCGACGCGGTGATGCGCTGCTCGGAGGTGATCTGGCCGTTGTCGATCGGCACGTTCAGATCCTGGCGGATCAGCACGCGCTTGCCGGAGAGATCGAGGTCGGTCATGCGAACGATGGACATAAGCAACTCTTTGGCTCTGAAGAAGGAAGGGCGCCGTGCGGCGCAGACCATCATTGTCCCGGCTGCGCGGGTGCATCGCAAATCCATAACAGGGACGGAGGTAGTTAAGCGCGCTTAACTACCCCCGTCCCCGTTAAGACGCGGCTGGCGCAGCAGGCTGACCGCGAAGCCACCGACGATCAGCACGCCGATCACCAGCAGCGCCCACAGCAGCCACTGTTTCCAGTCGCGCTGCGGGGCCACTGCGGCATCGCCAGCGAGCACTTCCGGTGCGCCCTGCACGCTTGCCTGCGCCGGTTGCCACTGCGCGCCATGCTGCTCGCGCAGCTGCGCGATCACCGTGGCCACCGGCGCATCCTGGCGCTCGGCACGCACGCTGCCGGCGGCCACCGCAAACGGCGGCTCGCCCTGGCTGAGGAACACCAGCGCTTCGGGCTGGTAGCCAAGCTTGAGCGTCGGTGCCGGCATCGACTGCGGCTGGCCGGCCACCAGCTTCCAGTAACGATCACGCGTACTGCGTGCCAGTGGCTGGGTCTGCGATTGGCGACGGTCGGCGGCGTCCTGCAGCTGATAGGCCACCCACGGGCCGGCGCGCACCTGCCACGGTTGATCGGCATCGTCGCGGCTCAACAGCGTCCACTGCACCACGCTGTTGTCGGCGGTGGCGATATCGGCCTGCGCGATCGGGAAGCGCCCGTCCAGCTGATACTCGAACTCGCCGGGTTTGCCGGCGGTACCGGTCAGCGACTGCCAGCGCCACGCGATCGCCTGCGCGGCCGGCGCCAACTCGGCCTGCACCGTGGACAGCGCCGGCAAGGCATCGGCGCCGATCGGCAGGATCCGGAAGTACTTGGCCTGGCGCGCGATCTCGATGCGGCGCTGCTGCAGGCGGCGGCCTTCGTGCTGCAGGTCCACCAGCGGCACATCGTCGGCGATGCGCAGCCAATCGCGCAGATCGTTGCTCATCTCCACGCGAACGCGCGCCTGCAGTGGCGACTGTGTCTGCCAGTCCAGGCGCAGCGCCTGCACGCCGGTCTTCAGCGCGCTGGCGTCGATCAGCCAGCCGGCCGGTTGCCCGGCCGCGCCACCGCGTCCCAGCCGCGCTTCCACCCGGCGCACGCTGCCGTCGGTATTGCGCTCGGTCAGCAGCTGCAGATCATCGCCGGAGGTACCGGCCATCGGCGGCAATGGGAACCAGGACAGCGTCTGCCATTGTGGCGCCTGCGCCAGTGGCTGATCGGCAGCCAGCAGCGCCGAAGGCAGTGCCTGGCCTTGTGCGTTGAACACCTGCACGTCGGCCAGGCGTGGCGACACCGCGGTGCGGTAGACGCCATCGTCGAGCGTCAGCCGGTAGGCACCGGCCTGCGGCTGCGCGAGCTGCAGCGGCCATTGCTGGCGATAGGCCTGGCGGTCATCGGCGGCCTGGGCCTGGGCCTGCGCCAGCGCCGGAAGCGCCAGCGCGGTGAAGAGGATCAGCGGGCGAAAGGTCATCAAGACTGCGGCTCCACGGCGGGGTCCGGCGCGCGCGGCGGCGCCGGTGCCAGATAGCCCACGACCGTGCACAGCAGGCCGTAGGCGATGAAAGAAGAAATGCCCAACAGGTTGCCCAGGTGCTGGCGGTCGATCAGCACCAGCTTGGCCAGCACCACGCCCATCAGCACCGCGCCGACCAGCCACAGCACGCGTTGCCCGCGGCGCGAGCCCCACACCCAGCTGATCACGCCGAGCACGCTCCACACCACGGTCAGGCTGGTCTGGGCGAGGGTCGAAGACCACAAGCGCTCGTTCCACGGCACCCCGCCCCAGTGATGCACGGCGTGCAGGGTGATGCTGGTCAGGGCGACGAAGCCGGCAATCGCCAGCACCGGTATGCGCATCGCACGCAGGCCATCCGGCGCCTGCGCAGACCACAGCCAGCGCGCAGCGAGCACCAGAACGGCGAGCTGCGCCAGTTCCACCGGGTTGAGCAGCGGCAGCCACGGCAGCGGTGCTGCGCCGGCCGGGACCAGCAACAGGCCCGCCCAGCTCACGCCAAGCACCGCGAACAACGTGCCCTGCAGCGGCGTGCGCATCGGATCGAAGCGTTCGCCAAGCGGCACCGTCAGCCAGCGCCAGCGCAACAGCGCCACGGCGGTGACGAGCAGCCACGGCAACAGCATCAGGGCCAGGCCCCAACCCTGTGCCAGCGCGAAACGGTCGGCCAGCCACAGGCAGGCCAGCGACACCACGGACGGCCACAGCAACCACCACAGGAACTGCGCCGCCAGCGACGTGCGGTCGTCGCCTGCGCGCAGACACCACAGGCTGCGCACGCCCAGCAGCGCGAACACCGCCCAGGCCAGTGCGCCATAACCGGCGAACGGCTGGTCATGCACATCGGCCTGCCACAGCGCCAACGGGAACGCAGCCAGCACCATCGCCAGCGTGGTGAGCACCAGTGCGCGTGCCGGCCAGCGCCGATGCATCTCGGCGGCCAGCCAACCGGTGACGGCCGCGGCGATCAGCAGCGCATCGGGCTCGCTGCGGTGGGCGACGAAGCGCAGGATCTCGTGGCTGATACTGCCCAGCCACCACAGCAAGCCCCACAGGTAGTACACGATGGCCGGCGACTGCTGCTGCGCGCGGCGATAGCTGAAGGCCGCCGCGAAACCAGCCACCGCCAGCAGCAGGCCGCTCATGAAGGTCGGGTTGGCGATGGCCGTGGCGTCCAGATGCCAGTAATCGGCGCCGACCACGAAGCCGAACGCGGCGCCCAAGGTCAACAACGCACCGGTGACCTGCGGCAGCCAGCGCTGCTGTCGCAGCCCCAGCCAGGCCAGGGCCGCCCCTTCCAGCGCGAACACGCTGGCGGTGGCCCGTGCAGACAGCGCCAGCGGCACCGCCAGCGTCGCAAAGCCCACCGCGAGCACCGCATGCGACTGACCCAGTGCGGCATAGCGCTCGCGCTTGATCAGCACCCACGCCAATCCCGCATACAACGCGGCCAGTGCCAGCGAGCACAACGCCAGCAGCAGGCGATCGTCGTGCAGCAGACCGGCCTGCAACGAAAACGCGATCAGCGGCGTACCGAACACCAGGCTGCCATCGATCAGATCGCGTTTCTCCGCACGCTGCCGGCGCGCATAGAGGATCGGAATCAGCAGGTAGAAGGCGAAGAACAGCAGCAGGAACGGCTCGGTGCTGGCGAACTTGTCCGGGCTGTACTGGAGCACGCCCCAGGCGGTACCGATGCCGAAGGTGAAGGCAAAGCCGAGCAGGTTCAGCGCGCGCCACGGTCGCCACCAGGCAATCGCCAGGATCGCCGCGTTGAGCACCGCGTAATACGAGAAAAGCGCGACATGATTGCCGCTGCCGGTGGACAGCCAGATCGGCGCCATGAAGCCGGCCAGGATGCCGAGCACGGCCAGCGTGCGCGAGTTCTGCACCACCGCCAGCACGCCCATGCCGGCGATCAGCAGCACGCTGAGCGCGAACGCCGGCGCGGCGGGGATCAGGTCATAGCGCTTGAACGCGGCGAAAATGGTCAGCAGCAGGATGCCGATTGCCCCGCCCTGCAGCGCCAGCGCGAACAGGTGCCGGGTATCGCGCTGCACCCAGCCGAACACCAGCCCGGCCAGCGCCGCCAGCGCGATGGCGGCCAGGCGCAGCTCGATCGGTGCGTTCAACCAGCCCTGGTCGCTGGCGTACTTGAGCAGCGCGGCCACACCGGCCAGTAGCACCAGCATGCCGATCTTGACCGGCACATTGCCCTCGGTGAACCACTGTTTGAGGGTGCCGATGATGCGCTCGCCGATGCCCGGTCCCTGCGGTGCGGCAGGTGCCGGCGGTGGTGCAGACCGGGGCGGCAGCGGGGGCGGCTGCGCCGGTTCGTCCAGTGGCGCAACGCGCGCAGCGGGGGCAGTCACCGCAATGGGTGACGCGTCCGGTGTGCGCGGCGCGGCATCCAACGGCGGGGACACGGTGTCGACCGACGCAATGTCGGCCCAGCGCAGCGGCCGTTCGGGCGCGGCGGGTGCCGGCGTGGCGTCCCAGGCCGAGCCTGCCGCGCGTTGCTCCAGCGCGGCGACGCGGCGGCGCAGGCCGGCGATCATCACCAGCGCCACGATCAGCAGCAGCGGGATCGCCAGCAGTACCAGCACCAGCAGGACAATCAGAGCTTCCATTCCAGGCCATCCTCAAGAGGTCGCCCCGGCTGCACCCGGCAGGCGCAGTGCCAGGGCACGCGGGCCATGCTAAAGGATCGGCGGCACACGCGGGATCACGCCCTGGCGGGCGCCCCTGAAACGACAGACCCCGGCACGGGGCCGGGGTCTGTGGAATGACGCAGGGCAGCGCTGGCTTACGCCGCGACGACCTTGACCATTTCCAGGCACTTGTTGGAGTAGCCCCATTCGTTGTCGTACCACGACACCAGCTTGACGAAGGTGCTGTCCAGCGCGATGCCGGCATCGGCGTCGAACACCGAAGTGTGGGTTTCACCGCGGAAGTCGGTCGCCACGACCTTGTCTTCGGTGTAGCCCAGGATGCCCTTCAGCGCGCCTTCGCTCTGTGCCTTCACTTCAGCGCAGATCTCGGCGTAGGTGGCTTCCTTTTCCAGCTCGACGGTCAGATCGACCACCGACACGTCCGAGGTCGGCACGCGGAAGCTCATGCCGGTCAGCTTCTTGTTCAATTCCGGGATCACCACGCCGACGGCCTTGGCCGCACCGGTGGAGGACGGAATGATGTTTTCCAGGATGCCACGGCCACCGCGCCAGTCCTTGTTGGACGGGCCATCGACGGTCTTCTGGGTGGCGGTCGCGGCGTGCACTGTGGTCATCAGGCCACGCTTGATGCCCCACTTGTCGTTGATGACCTTGGCCAGCGGGGCCAGGCAGTTGGTGGTGCACGACGCGTTGGAGACGATCGCCTGGCCGGCGTAGGTCTTGTCGTTCACGCCGAACACGAACATCGGGGTGTCGTCCTTCGACGGTGCCGACAGGATCACCTTCTTGGCGCCCGCGTCGATGTGCTTCTGCGCGGTTTCCTTGGTCAGGAACAGGCCGGTGGATTCGATGACGACGTCCACGCCGACCTCGTCCCACTTCAGGTTGGCCGGGTCGCGTTCCTGGGTCAGGCGGATCTTCTTGCCGTTGACCAGCAGGTCGTTGCCGGAGACTTCCACGTCGGCCTTGAAGCGGCCATGCACGGAGTCGTACTTCAGCATGTACGCCAGGTAGTCCGGCTCCAGCAGATCGTTGATGGCGACGATTTCGATGTCATTGCCGAAGTTCAGCACGGCCGAGCGCAGTACGTTGCGCCCGATGCGACCGAAACCGTTGATGCCAACCTTGATTGCCATGTTCACAAGCTCCTGCAGCCGCGACGGTGCGGCGCCGATGGAAAGGGGCGTTCATTCTAGCAGGGCCGGAACCGGCCCGGCCCGGGGAAGACGAATGGGAACCGGTTACAACGGTAAATACCCGGATTGATCCGGATCAAGGCGCGCAGGCGCATGGACGGGAAAACTGGCGCCATTCCAACCCGCCACGAGACCGTCTCATGCGCAAGACCTCCCCCCTCCTGCTCTCCAGCCTGGCCGCCGCCCTGGCGCTGGCCGCCGCCCCCGCCATGGCCCAGTCCAAGGGTGACTGGACGATCGGTGCCGGCGTGCACCAGGTCGCCCCAAAGTCCAACAACGGCTCGCTGGCCGGCGGCACGCTGAAGGTCGATGTGGACAACGACATCAAGCCGACCATCACCGGTGAGTACTTCATCGCCGACAACCTGGGCATCGAGCTCCTGGCCGCGCTGCCGTTCAAGCACGACATCAACATCGCCGGCCTGGGCAACGTGGGCAGCACCAAGCACCTGCCGCCGGTGGTGTCGCTGCAGTATCACTTCAACAGCAAGGGCAAGGTCTCCCCGTTCCTGGGCGCCGGCATCAACTACACCACGTTCTTCAGCGAGAAGACCGGCGGCGCGCTGGCTGGCAGCACGCTGAAGATGGAAGACTCCTGGGGCCTGGCCGCCCATGCCGGCCTGGATTTCGCGATCAACGACAAGGGCTCGCTGCGCGTTGATGTGCGCTGGATGGACATCGACAGCAAGGTGAAGCTCAACGGTGAAAAGATCGGCACCGTCAACATCGACCCGCTCGCCTACGGCGTGTCGTACGTGTTCAAGTTCTGATCGGCGGATCAGAACCCAACAAGGCAACACCCTCGCAGCAAGACAGTTTCCCCGGCTTCGGCCGGGGTTTTTTTTGGCTCATTCGGCCAACAGATGCCGCGCCGCCGCCTGCGCATGCAGCGTGGTCGTATCGAACACCGGCACCGTTGCATCCTGCGCGCCGACCAGCAGCATGATCTCCGTGCAGCCCAGGATGATGCCCTGCGCACCGCGATCCACCAGTCGCTGCATCACCGCCCGGTAGGTCTCGCGCGAGGCCGGCAGCACCTGCCCCTTCACCAGCTCGCCATAGATGATCCGATGCACCGCCGCGCGGTCATCGGCCTCGGGAATCAGCACCTCCAGGCCATGCGCCTGCGTGAGCCGCCCCGTGTAGAAATCCTGCTCCATGGTGAACGCCGTGCCCAGCAACCCCACCCGTTGCAGCCCGGCGGCCTTGATCGCCTCGGCCGTGGGATCGGCGATGTGCAGCAGGGGAATCGGGATCGCCGCCTGCACCGCGTCGGCCATGCGATGCATGGTGTTGGTGCAGATCACGATGGCCGTCGCACCCGCGCCCTGCAGGCGCTGGGCCGCATCGATCATCCGCTGGGTCGCGGTGTCCCAGTCGCCGGCATGCTGCAGTGCCTCGATCTCGGCGAAATCGAACGACCACAGCAGGATCCGGCCCGAGTGCAGGCCGCCCAAGGTGTCGCGCACGTGCGCGTTGATCAGGCGGTAATAGTGGGCCGAGCTTTCCCAGCTCATGCCGCCGATCAGGCCAACGATGTGGGCCATGGGGACCTCCGGATTCCGCCCGATGCGGGGACCCGGCGAGCCTAGCGCAAGCCGCCGGACGCTGCAGCCGGCCAGATCCCGGCAAGCCCGCGCGCGGCCGGCCCGCTAGAATGCCGCGGATGAAAATGCCTTCCCTGCTCCCGGCCACCGCCCTCGCGCTGGCCCTCACCTTCGTTTCCACCGATGCCCTGGCCTGGGGCGCACAGGGCCACCGCCTGGTGGCGCGGATCGCCGAGACCCGGCTGACCCCGCAGACCCAAGCCGAGGTTGACCGTCTGCTCGCCGCCGAGCCGGACCCGACACTGCACGCCATCGCCCCTTGGGCCGATCAGCTGCGCGCCAAGGATCCGGACCTGGGCAAGCGCTCGGCCGGCTGGCATTACGTCAACATCGGCGAAGACGATTGCCACTATGAAGTGCAGAAGCACTGCAAGAACGGCAACTGCGTGGTCGAGGCGCTGAAGGTACAGACCGCGATTCTCGGCGACCGCAGCAAGTCCGATGCAGAGCGCGCGCAGGCGCTGAAGTTCGTCGTGCATTTCGCCGGCGACATCCACCAGCCGATGCATGCCGGCTACGGCCACGACAAGGGTGGCAACGATTTCCAGGTGCAGTTCAACAACCGCGGTACCAACCTGCACTCGCTGTGGGACAGCGGCATGCTGAACGAGCAGACGCTGGATGACGACCAGTACCTCAAGCGCCTCCTCGCCCTGCCCAAGCCCGCATTCGGCAAGCGCTCCAATATCACTGTCGACGCCGCGCAGTGGGCCGAAGCCAGCTGCCGGATCGCCATTGCACCTGGCGTTTACCCGGACAAGCGTACGCTGGGCCCCAGCTATGCGGCGACCTACCGCCCGGTCGCCGAGCGCGAGCTGCGCGTGGCCGGTGAACGCTTGGCCGTGCTGCTCAACGACACCCTGGGCAAACGCTGAGGTCTGCACCATGTCACCGCACGTCGCCAGTTTCTTCCACCCGGACAGCCACACCTTCAGCTACGTGGTGCATGACCCGGCGACGTTGCAGGCGGCGGTGATCGACCCCGTGCTGGATTACGACCCGGACACCGATGCACTCGGCGCCGGGCCGCTGCAGCCGTTGCTTGCGCATGTGCGCGGGCACGGCCTGCAGGTGCGCTGGCTGCTGGACACCCATGCCCACGCCGACCATGTCAGCGCCGGGCGCTGGCTGAAATCCCAGTGGCCGGATGCGACGCTGGCGATGGGCCAGGGCATCGTGCAGGTGCAGCGCACCTTCGCGCCACGCTACGCGCTGGATGTGCCGACCGATGGCTCGCAGTTCGACCATCTGTTCGCTGACGGCGAGCGCTTCACCCTCGGTGATATCGACGCCGAAGTGATCGCAGTGCCGGGGCACACCAGCGACAGCGTCGCCTATCGCATCGGCGATGCGCTGTTCACCGGCGACTCGCTGTTCATGCCCGACGGCGGCACCGCTCGCTGCGACTTCCCGGGCGGTGACGCGGCGCAGCTGTACCGCTCGATCCAACGGATGTTGGCATTGCCCGATGCGACCCGTGTGTTCATCTGTCATGACTACGGCCCAGGGGGCCGCGAGGTCGCCAATCAGACCACGATCGGCGCGCAGCGCGCGCACAACATCCACCTGCGCGATGGCATCAGCGAGGCGGACTTTGTCGCCACCCGCCAAGCCCGTGATGCCACTCTGCCCGAGCCGAAGCTGATGCAGCCCTCGGTCAAGGCCAACATCCAGGGCGGTCCGGAAAGGTAGCGCCGGCGCTGGCCGCCCCCCCCCCTGTTGCCCGGTTGGCACACTACGCCTTACCTGTTCAGCGTCCTTGCCGGCGCACCACGTGTTGCCCTTTCACGATCTCGAACGTGAAGCCGTACAGCAGACTTACCGGCACCGGTTCGATGCGCTCGGCGCCCTCGCAGTTGCCCCGATCCGTCGGCACGCGCTGCGGAGTGAAATGACAGACGGCCGCGGGCACAAAGCGCCACATCGCCACCGCTTCCTGGGCAGCCTGCATGAGGGGCGCGTTCTCCGGCGCATTGCCGGCGGCACAGTCACTGCGATCGATCACTGGCAGACTGCGTTCGACCTTGCCTTCCGCATCGATCACCAGTTGCAGGCACACCGTCGTCGGTGCCAGCGCGCGGCGCGGATCGCGATCACCGACAGCCGGGTCCGGCCCCGCATTGAGCTGCGGCATCCGGTAACCTTCGGTCGGCCCCAGCTGATACGTCTCCACCTTTCCGCTCCCCTGAGCGCCGACGTTCGGATCCAGACGCTGGTGATCCACGTTCTCGGCACGCGTGTCCACCGTGGTCGACGAGGGGTGACTGGCACAGCCGGCCACCAGCATCGCCAGGACCACGGCCAGCGGCCCCCGCTTCACAGCGTCGGGTCCGATGCATCGAGTTCGAATGTCATCGGAATCTTCAACGCCGAGGCAACGGCCTGTCCATTCCGGCGCGCCGGTTCGAACGTCCATTGCTTGGCTGCAGCGATCGAGGCTTCGTCGAACACGCCGGCCGGTGTCGAACTGAGTACCCGGACATCGCCCGGCTTGCCAGCCGCATCGACCTCCACGCGCAACATCACGCTGCCGGAAATGCCCTGATCGAACGCCGCCTTGGGATACGTCGGCGGCGTCAGGTCACGGGCCTGCGCGCCCGCATCGCTCGTTGCCGCTTTGGCCTGCGCCGGCTCGGCACCCGCGCCGCCCTGGCTGGCCCAGGCCACCGTGCAGAGCCCGACACACAGCCCGACCACCAGCACCTGGCCGGTCATCCACGGCAATGCCTTCCGCTTGTGTTCCTTCAACATGGCAATACGCTCCTTCAACATCGGTTGGCTGCGCCAGTGGCAGGCCATCGGTGCAACCGGGTGGACCAACTGCGCCTTGAGCAGCGCGTTGGCGTAGAGCCGGCGCAGGGCCGGATGCGGATCGACCGTGCGCGCGTCGCAGGCCAGTTCCTGGTCACGCAGGAAGCGGCGCGCCGCCCACGGCAGCAACGGGTGGAACCAGAACACGCACCGCAGCGCGGCCAGCGCGGCGTTCGCCCAGGGATCGCCATGGCGGCGATGGCTCTGTTCGTGACGCAGGATCAGGTCCTGCTCGGCGGGGCTGAAGCGCTGCTCGAAGTCCGGGCCCACCACGATCCGCGGCCACCACAGGCCAACCAGCGCCGGCAGGCCCGGGTCGCCACTGGCCTGCCAGCTGCCATCCGTGCGCGGCTGCAGCGCGCCCAGGGCATGCTCGAAGCGGCGCTGCGCGCGCCAACTGATGCCAGCCATCGCCACCGCGCCCAGCAACCACACCGTCAACAGCAGCAGCGGCCACTGCGAGGCGTCGGTGGGCACGGCCGGCGCGCGCAGGGCCGAGGCCATGGCCATCACCGGGGCGGTCTCGGTGATCGTCAGCGGCGGCACCGGCAGGTACGGGACAATCAGCATCAGCGGCAGCAACCACCAGCTGCGGTAGGCCAGCGCTGCGCCCCCCAGGCGCAGCAGCAGGGGCCTGGCGGCGGCCACTACCAGCG
The DNA here is from genome assembly GCF_056393115.1 of Stenotrophomonas sp. Steno-Z10-BAI. Lineage (NCBI taxonomy): Bacteria > Pseudomonadati > Pseudomonadota > Gammaproteobacteria > Lysobacterales > Lysobacteraceae > Stenotrophomonas > Stenotrophomonas sp. Steno-Z10-BAI. Next base: position 716,533 of record NZ_JBWJOZ010000001.1, read on the forward strand.
TCGCCACCGACAGCCATACGCTGGCCTGCAGCAGTCCATCGAGCAGCTCAGTCATGGTCCAGCGCCTGGATCAGCTGCTTCAGTTCGGCGATGTCCTGCGCGCTGAGCTCGCCGCGCTGGCTGAAATGCGCCACCAGTGGCGCGATGCGGCCGTCGAAGACACGGCCCAGGAAGCCTTCGCTCTGCTCGGCCACCCAGGCCTGGCGCTGCAGCACCGGCGAGTACAGATACCGGCGCCCCTCACGGCCGGCGCTGATCGCGCCCTTGGTCAGCAGCCGGTTGAGCAGGGTCTTGATGGTGGGCTCGGCCCAGTCCCGGCTGGCCAGCGCGGCGACCACCTCGTCGGCGCCCAGCGGGTGGCTGCGCCACAGCACCTCCATCACCACGGCTTCGGCTTCACTGATCTGGCTCATCATTTACATCCGTAATCGACGATTCGATTACGCCCGTAATCAGCACCGGTGTCAACCCTTCGACGGCCGGTTCATGCAGCCGCTGCCAGCATCGGCGCATGCCCCACGGAGCCCTCGATGAGACGCTACCGAACATTCGATGAAGTCTCGCGTCGCCGTCTGTTCAAACCGGAAATGCTGTAATGACCCGCATGATTTCGCAGGATAGCGCCGCATGACCGAACACCTGACCGACCTGGACGCCGCCGTCGACTGGCTGCTGCAGCGGGTCGATGGCCCCCTGCGCATTGGCGCCCCACTCGCCCTGGGCAAGCCGCACCGGCTGCTCAACGCCCTGTATGCCCGTGTGGAAAACGACGCCTCGCGGCCGCTGCAGCTGTATACCGCGCTGTCACTGAACCCGCCGCCCGGCGGTGCCGGGCTGGAAGCACGCTTCATGAAGCCGTTCGCCGAGCGTCATTTCGGGGAGGACTTCCCGCGGCTGGCCTACGCCGATGCAATGGTGCGCGACCAGCTGCCGTCGCATGTGCAGGTGGAAGAGTTCTACATGCAGTCCGGCGCATTGTTGAATTCCTCGCAGGCCCAGCGCAGCTACACCAGCCTGAACTACACGCACGCCGCCGATGCGGTGGCGCAGCGCGCGCCGCATGCAATCGTGCAGAAAGTGGCGATGCGCGCGAATGATCGGCGCCTGTCGCTGTCGTGCAACAACGACATCACCCAGGACACACTGGATGCGATGGTCGCGCGCGGGCTGCCACGCCCGCTGATGATCGCCGAGATCGATCCGCAGCTGCCCTATCTGGCCGGCTCGGCCACGGTGGATGTGTCGTTCTTCGATCTGGTGATCACGCCGCCGGGGCCCTACCCGGCGCTGTTCGGCCTGCCCCGCCAACCGGTCAGCGATGCCGACTACGCGATCGGCCTGTACGCCAGCACGCTGGTGCGCGATGGCGGCACGCTGCAGATCGGCATCGGCACGCTGGCCGATGCGCTCAGCCATGCGCTGGTGCTGCGGCATACCGACAATGCGCGTTACCGCCAGATTCTGCAGGCGCTGGATCCCGGTCTGGCCAACCACCCGACCGTGCTGGAATGCGGTGGCCTGGAGCCGTTCGAGATCGGCCTGTATGGCTGCAGCGAAATGCTCAACGAAGGCTTCCGCCGGCTGGTCCAGACCGGGGTGATCCGGCGCAAGGTGCATGACGATCTGGCCTTGTTGCAGCGGATCGAGAACGGCACCGCCTGGACCACCGACTACGCCACGCTCGAGGCCGAGGGCGAGTACCTGCACGGCGCGTTCTACCTGGGCTCGCCGGAGTTCTACCAGTGGCTGCGCGACCTGCCTGATGACGAGCGCAGCGCGATCGGCATGCGCCGCATCAGTGAGATCAACCAGCTCTACGGCGGCGATGAAACGCTGGAGCGGATGCAGCGCCGCGATGCGCGTTTCTTCAACTCCTGCATGATGGCCACCGCGCTCGGCGCCGCCGTCTCCGATGCGCTGGAAGACGGCCGCGTGGTCTCCGGCGTGGGCGGCCAGTACAACTTCGTGGCGATGGCGCATGCCCTGCCCGGCGCACGCAGCGCGCTCATCTTCCGCGCCACCCGCGAGGACAAGGGCGTCCTGCACTCCAACGTGCGCTGGAACTACGGGCACGCCACGATCCCACGGCATCTGCGCGATCTGTACATCAACGAGTACGGCATCGCCGACCTGCGCAACATGACCGACGAGGACTGCGTGATCGCCATGGCGGCGATCACCGATGCACAGTTCCAGGCCGCGTTGCTGGACAAGGCGAAGGCCTCGAAGAAGCTGGCGACTGGTTTCACCGCGGCCGGTGATGGGCAGCGCAACACGGCCGCCGCCGTCAGCGCCGCGCTGGCACCGTTCCGCCAGTCCGGCCTGCTGCCGGACTATCCGCTGGGCAGTGATTTCACCGAGGTCGAGCAGCATCTCGTCAAAGCTTTGGGCTGGCTCAAGCAGAACACCCAGACACCGATGGCCAAGCTGCGCACGGTGCTGTCAGCGGTGACGCAACCCGCCGGCGATGGCGATCAGGCCTATCTGCAGCGGATGGGGCTGGATGCGCCGACGACGTTCGGCGAACGCATCGAGGCGCGGTTGCTGCGGCTGGGGTTGGCGCGCACTGCGGCCGGGTGATGTGTAGATCCGCGCCATGCGTGAAGGAGGGCGTGGTGTTTGCCCTTCAACACGCGAAAAGGCCGGGGAGATCCCCGGCCTTTCGCGTTGCAGCTACCGGGCAGCGCCCGGCGCCACCATCAGTTCGCCTGCTGCGCCTTGGCCGCAGCCACGACGTGCTCGGCCGTAATGCCGAAGTGCTTGTACAGCGCCTCCGCCGGGGCCGACGCACCGAAGGTATCGATACCCACCACCGCACCGTCCAGGCCCACGTACTGGCGCCAGAAACCGGTGACACCGGCTTCCACGGCCACGCGGTTGCGCACGGCGTTGGGCAGCACCGACTCACGGTACGCCGCGTCCTGACGCTCGAAGACATCGGTCGACGGCATCGACACCACGCGGGTCTTGATGCCGGCGGCATCCAGTTCCGCCTTGGCGGTCACGGCCAGGCCCACTTCCGAACCGGTGCCGATCAGGATCACGTCCGGCACGCCACCTTCCGCATCAGCCAGCACATACCCACCGCGCGCGATCTGTGCGACCTGCTCGGTGCTGCGCGGCTGGTGCGGCAGGTTCTGGCGGCTGAACACCAGGCAGCTCGGGCCGTCCTTGCGGGTGATCGCGGCCTTCCAGCTGACCGCCGATTCGACCGCATCGCACGGGCGCCACACATCGTTGTTCGGGATATAGCGCAGCGAGGCCAGATGTTCCACCGGCTGGTGGGTCGGGCCGTCTTCGCCGAGGCCAATCGAATCGTGCGTGTACACGTGGATCGCGTGGGCCGGGATCAGCGCGCTCATGCGCACGCCGTTGCGGGCGTAATCGCTGAACACCAGGAAGGTGGCGTCGAACGGAATGAACCCGCCATGCAGGGCCAGGCCGTTGGCGATCGCGGTCATGCCGAACTCGCGCACGCCGTAGTACACGTAGTTGGCGTTCGGGTCATCGGTGGCGACCGACTTGCTGGCCTTCCACAGGGTCAGGTTGGAGTGCGCCAGATCAGCCGAACCGCCCACCAGTTCCGGCAGCAGCGGCGCGAACGCTTCGATCGCCAGCTGCGAGGCCTTGCGCGAGGCGATGGTCTGGCCATCGGCCTGGACCTGGGCGATGTAGGCATCGGCCTTGGCGATGAAATCGGCCGGCAGCTCGCCGTGCGAACGACGGATCAGCTCATCGGCTTCGGCCGGGAACTGCGCGGCGTACTTGTCGAACTGCTGTTCCCACTCGGCCTGGCGCAGGGTGCCGGTACCGCCGGCACGCCAGCCGGCGTAGATTTCTTCCGGAATCTCGAACGGGCCGTACGGCCAGCCCAGCTGCTTGCGGGTCGCTTCCAGCTCATCCTTGCCCAGCGGGGCGCCGTGGCTGGATTCCTTGCCGGCCTTGTTCGGTGAACCGAAGCCGATCGTGGTGCGGCAGCAGATCAGGGTCGGCTTGTCGAACTGCGACAGCGCGCTGTCGATGGCGGCCTTGATGCTGTCCGGATCGTGGCCATCGACGCCGCGCACCACGTTCCAGCCATAGGCTTCGAAACGCTCGGGGGTGTTGTCGGTGAACCAGCCATCGGTGTTGCCGTCGATGGAGATGTGGTTGTCGTCCCAGAAGCAGACCAGCTTGGACAGGCCCCAGGTGCCGGCCAGCGAGGCGGCTTCATGCGAGATGCCTTCCATCAGGCAGCCATCGCCCAGGAACACCCAGGTGCGGTGGTCGACGATCTCGTGTTCCGGGCGGTTGTAGCGCTGTGCCAGCAGCTTCTCGGCCAGGGCGAAGCCCACGGCGTTGGCCAGACCCTGACCCAGCGGACCGGTGGTCGTCTCCACGCCGGGGGTTTCATGGTGCTCCGGGTGGCCGGCGGTCTTGCTGCCCAGCTGGCGGAACTGCTTGAGCTGCTCGATCGGCAGGTCGTAGCCGCTCAGGTGCAGCAGCGCGTACTGCAGCATCGAGCCGTGGCCGTTGGACAGCACGAAGCGGTCGCGGTTGAACCACTTGGGATTCTTCGGGTTGTGACGGAGATAGTCGTTCCAGAGCACTTCGGCGATGTCGGCCATGCCCATCGGCATGCCGGGGTGACCGGACTTGGCGGTTTCGACCGCATCAGCGGCAAGGAAGCGGATGGCATTGGCCAACTGGCGGCGGGTAGGCTGCGTCATGGTTCTGTCGGAGTCGGGAGGCTCCCGCGGAGCTGCGGGCAGCCCATTGTCCCACAGGTGATCGGCGGGGTCAGGCCGGAGACAGGCCAGGCCCTTAACGACAACGCCCCGCACAAGGCGGGGCGTCGGGAACCTGCAGGCCTGCGCGGGCTTAGTCGCGCGGGGCGGGTGCCGGGGCCGGGGCCACCGCGGCCACGACCGGACCATCGTCCACCTCGCCCTTGGCCACCAGGGTGGTCAGGGCCAGATCGCCGGTGACGTTCAGCGCGGTACGGCACATGTCCAGGAAGTGGTTCACGCCCAGGATCAGGCCGATGCCCAGCGGGTTCACGCCGACCATGGCGCAGATCATCGCCACCACCGGCAGCGAGCCGGAGGGCACGCCGGCGGTGCCGATGCCGCCCAGGATGCAGACGGCCATGACCATGAACTGCTGGCCGATGCTCAGGTCCACGCCGAAGAACTGCGCCAGGAAGATGACCGTCACGCCCTCGAACAGTGCGGTGCCGTTCTGGTTGGCGGTGGCGCCCACGGTCAGCACGAAGCGCGAGACCTTCTGCGGCAGGCCCATCTGGTCGGCCACGCGCAGCGCGGTCGGCAGGGTGGCGTTGCTGGAGGCGGTGGAGAAGGCCATCACGGTGGCCTCCTGGGTGTCGCGGAAGAACGCCAGCGGCGAGCGCCCGGAGAGCCACACGGCCACGCCGTAGGTCACCACCATGTGCAGGCCCAGCGCCAGCACCACCACGCCCACGTAGGCGCCCAGGCGGATGATCAGCTCGAAGCCGAACAGGGCGGCCAGGTTGAACATGAAGCAGGCCACCGCGTACGGGGCCAGGCGGATGACCAGATTGATCAGCGTCATCGAGACTTCGAAGATGCCTTCGATGGCACGACGCAGCGGGGCCACCTTCTCTTCAGGCGAAAGCACCATGCCGATGCCGAACATCAGCGCGAAGAACATCAGCGACAGGATCGCGCTGTTGCTGGAGGCCGCCTCGACCACGTTGCCCGGCACGATCGACAGCAGCATGTCCATGCCCTTCGGCGTGCCATGGATACCGGCGACGATTTCCTTGCTGCGTTCGGCGTTCTCGGCCAGCATCTGCGCGGCCACGACCGGGTCCACGCCCACGCCGGGCTTGAGCACGTTGACCAGCACCAGGCCGATGCCCACGGCGATGCCGGACAGCACGATGGTGTACGCCAGCGTCTTCCAGCCGATGCGGCCAAGGGCGCGGATGTCGCCCATCTCCGACACGCCCATGATCAGCGCCGAGAAGATCAGCGGCACGATCAGCATGAAGATCAGATTGAGGAACAGGCCCGAGGCCGGGGTGGTGATGTAATCCATCACCCACTTGGCACCGGTATGCAGGCCGTCGATGCTGCCACCGAGGGCATGGACGGTCAGCCCGAGGACCAGGCCGATGATGAAGCCAATGCCCATTTTCCAGTGCAAAGGCAGTTTCTGCCGGGTCGTTGCGGCCTCAGTCATGGAGCGGCGTTCCTCGAAAAAATGAAATCAGCTTAGCAAAGCCGGCCGCCCTGACCGACACGCCTTTTTATGAATGCGCGGATGGGTACAACGGCGCGAGGCCATTGTTCTGCGTGCCCGCACGGGCCCGCCAGTGCGGTCCGTCATGAAAGGCGCGCCGCAGCGCCTGCCTTGCCTGGCCCACATCACCGCCCTGCCCGCCCCAGCGGACCGCCTGCATCTGGATCAACGTCTCGCGCTGTTGTGCGTTGTCGAGGCGCTCCAGCACCTGCTCGAAGGTCTGCACACCGCCCATGCCAGCCAGCACGGCGATGATCTCGTCCAGGCCGCCGGCTTCCATCGCCCGGCGCAGGTCGGCACGTGTGTACGGGCTTCCGGACGAAGCGACGGGCACGCCCGCTTCGGCATCGCGCACGGCGACACGACGACCGCGACGGCGCCAGCCCCAGAGCAGGGTCAGCAGCCACAGCACGGCCAGGCCCGCCGACAGTGCGATCCAGCCCCACGGCCGCGGTGCGCCCTGCGCCGGCGCCAGCTGCAGATCGGTGGAGGCCGCCGCCGGTTCGCCCGGCAGCGCCGAGGTGGTGTCCACCGGCAGCGCCGGCGCGGTACTGCCGGCCACACCGGCGGCGATGTCCAGCTGCAGGTCCGGCAGGCTGGCATTGCGCGGCTGCCCGGCCGCCACATCCCACCACGCCATGCGCAGCCCCGGCACGGTCATCGGCCCGGCCTGACGCGGCACGATCGCAAACCGCCGGGTCAGCTTGAGCTGCGGGGTGGTGCCGTTGAAGGTTTCATCGAACTGCGGCGGCTCGGCAAACACCTGCGCGCCGGGGCCGACATCGGGCACAGGCAGTTCAGGGAACTGCGCCTTGGTCGCGCCCTCGGCCACGGCCTCCACCACGATCGTGGCCGCCTCACCGGCACGGCCGGTGGTGGGCGCTGCGGTGTAGCGCAGGCGCAGCCCGTGCAGCGGCAGCCACGGTTGCGGTGCAGAGGCGGGTTGCGCCTGGACCTGCAGCGTGCGCTCGGCCGATGCGGCACGCAGGCGGCCATCGCCGCCGAACATGTCATTGAAGAAGCCGCCCGCGCTGCGCCCGTTGAACTGTGCCGCCGGCAGCACCAGCGGCCCGCTGCGCTCGGGAATCAGCAGGAAGCGCCGTTCCACCACGTTGTAGCGGCGCCCATTGACCTCGCGCACCAGGGTGCGGTCATCGCCCACCCGCTGCAGCGAGGCGCCGGCCGGTGTATCGAGCACCAGTTCGCCACTGAGCAGTTGCGCGGCGTAGAACAGGCGCACCACCACGCCGACACTCTGCTGCACATAGGGCGTGGGATCGTCGACCTCGGTTTCGAGGAAGGCCGCAGCATCACCACTGGCCGCCGCGGGCGCGGACGCGCTGCTGGCGCCGACCTGCAGGGTCAGCGGCTGGGTGCGGCTGCTGCCCACCTGCAGGGCAGCTATCTGCAGGGTGCCGGTGCGCTTCGGGCTGAGCGCGACGGCATACAGCGCGCGCGCGGTCATCGCGCCATTGCTCCACTGCACCTGGCGGCTGCTGGTCTGGCTGCTGAGATCGAAGTCGGTCCGCAGCGGGCCATAATCCGGCGCGCCGCCGCCCGCATCGGATTCGATGTTGAGGGTGACGGTATCGCTGTCGGTGATCTGCTCGCGGTCGAGCCAGGCGCGGGTCTGCGCGTGCGCGGCCATGCTCGCGCACAGCAGCAGGGCAAGCCCTGCGCGCAACCAGCGCTGTATCGTGGAATGTGTCATCGCCCTTCCCGTTTCCTGCGTTCGTTTTCCAGCTGGAACTTGGCCCGCAGCAGGCTGCCGGGGTCATCCGGTACCCGCCGCATCCAGGCCTCGACCGCCTGCTGCTGCTCGCGCTGCTGCGGGGTGCCGCTGACCTGGCCCTGCGCCTTGTCGTTGCCGTCGTTCTGCCCCTGGTGCTGCATCGCCTGCTGCATGCGCTCGCGCTGGGCCGCGTCAGCCTCGGCCTGCGCCTGGCTGTCGGCGGCCTGCGGCGACTTGCCGCCCTTGGGTTGGCCATCCTTTGCATCAGCGGATGCGGACGGCGGTGACTGCCCCTGTTCGCCCTTGTCCTGCGGCAGCGACGCGTCCCCATCCTTGCCTTGACCCGGGTTCTTGCTGGGATCGGGCTGGTCGGAGGGCGGCTTTTTTCCGTCCTTCTGATCGTTGTTCTGATCGTTGTTCTGTGGCGGCCTGCGCTTGCGGGCGGCATCGACGGCGGCGCGGTTGGCGACCGCATCGGCCATGCCCGGATGCTGTTTCAGCGCACGGTCGTAGGCCTCGAGGGCGGCATCGTACTGGCCCTGTTTCGCCAGCGCGTTGCCCAGGTTGTACCAGCCGGCATCGGTATCGATGCCCTCGAACTGCTGCTGCGCCGCCTTGAAGTCGCCCTTGCGGTAGGCATCCACGCCGGTGGACAGGCGTTGCTGATCGATCTGGTCGGCGCGTTGCCACCACGTTCCCTCGGCGGCGTGGGCCGTCGTCGGCAGCGCCATCGGCAGCGCCGCCATCATCACCAGCACCGCCAACGCGCCGCGCCGCCGGAAGGCGAACAGGGCCAGCAGCATCAGCGGTGGCAACAGCCAGAACCCTTCATCGCGCCACGTGCGGCCCTGCCCTTCGCGGCTGTCATCGGCACTGACCCGCGGGGTCAATACGTCGAGCGCCGCGAGATCCTTGTCATCGGAGGCGATACGCGCATAGCGGCCGCCGCCACGGCTGGCGACACCCCGCAGCGTGCCCTCCTCCAAGCGCGCCGGCACGATCTGACCCTCGCCGTTGCGGTAGGCCGCGCCCTGCGGCGTACCCAGCCCGAGCACGGAGACCACGAAGCCCTGCGCGCGTGCCGAGGCAGCGGCCTGTTCGGCATCCGCATCGGCGCGATCGGTCAGCAGGAGAATGTCGCCACCGCGTGCGCCGGATTGCTGCAGCAGCTTCACCGCCGTCTCCAGCGCACGGTCGGCACGCTGGCCATCGCGCGGCATCACCTCCGGTGCCAGCGCATCCAGATACAGCGCGACATTGGCCATGTCGTCGGTCAGCGGGGCCACGGTATACGCGTCGTCGGCGTACACAAGCAGCGCGACTTCGCCGCCCTGGCGCTCGCGCAGCAGCGTGGCCAGCTTGGCGCGCGCCTGCAGCAGACGCGACGGTGGCAGATCGGTCGCGGTCACCCGCGAAGAGAGATCCAGCGCAACCACCAGCGGCGACGGCGTCTGCCACAGCGGCTGCGCGATCTGTCGCCACGAAGGACCGGCCAGCGCCACGATGGCGATCGCCGTGCCGAGCAACAGCAGGATCAACCCGCCCCAGGCACGACGGTCGCGGCCGACCAGGAGATGGCGCAGCAGATGTGCATCCACCGTCTGGCGCCAGACATTGGCGCGATGGCGACGCAGCCACCAGATCGCCACCAGCAGCGGCAGCACGAGCAGCGCCCACAAGGCATCGGGGCGGACAAAATGCAGGGCGTTCCAGCTCGCGCTCATGTCCAGCGCCTCGGCAACAGCCACGCCAAGCCGGCCAGCAGCAACGCCAGTGCCAGCGGCGGGGCGTAGCGTTCGATCCGCGGCCGCACCGCCGGGCCGGCCGATTTGACCGGCTCCAGCCGTTCCAGCTCGGCATAGATGCCGGCCAGCTCATCGGTATTGCGCGCACGGAACGAGCGCCCGCCGGTGAGCTCGGCAATCTTGTTCAGAGTCGCTTCGTCGACCGGGTCTTCGCCGGGGGCGATCTGCACGCCAAACAGGCTGATGCCCCCGTCGCCGCCGAAGGCCACCGTATAGACGCGCACACCTTCGGCCTGGGCCAGCTCGGCCGCGCGCAGCGGTTCAAGCACGCCGGCATTGCTGACCCCGTCGGTGAGCAGGATCAGCACGCGCTGCCCTTCCGGCTGTTCGCGCAGGCGTTTGACTGCCAGCGCGATCGCATCGCCGATCGCGGTCTCGCGCCCGGCCAGGCCGACCACGCTGTCGCGCAGCTGGTCACGCACGCTGGTGAGGTCGGCCGTCAACGGGGTCAGCGTATAGGCACGCTCACCGAAGATGAGCAGGCCGACACGATCACCCACACGGCGGTCGAGGAAATCGGCGAGCACGGCCTTGGCCGCGGTCAGCCGCTCGACCACCTGATTGCCAAGCATCATGTCCGCTTCGCTCATGCTGCCGGAGACGTCCACCGCAAGCATCATCTGCCGGCCCTGCTGTGGCGGCGTCACCGCTTCGCCCAGCTGCTGCGGTCGCGCGGCGGCCACGCACAGGCAGGCCCACGCCAGCCACAGCAGCGCGCGCCCCAGTCGTGGCCCGGCACCGCCCGAGGCAGCCCCGAGCGACTGCAGCTGATCGGCCGCATACGGCACCCGCAACGCGGCACCTTCACCGGGCCGCGAGGGCCACCAGCGCATCAGGATCGGCAAGGGCAGCGCCCACAACATCCACGGCCACGCCAGGCTGTCCACCCAGCTCAACCACGTGGGCACTGTCATCGCGATCATCGGCCGCGCTCCGTCAGCAGCGACAGATAGCGGCGGCGGGCCAGCACGCGCAGCCGCTGCACCGCCTCGGCATCCACGCTCGGTCGATAGCCACCATCGAGCAGCAGCGCACCATCGCCCTCGGAAAACGCCCGGCTGTTCTTCTCATCCAGGAACGCCAGCCACGCGTTGCCCTGCAGACGTTCCGCCCCGGGCTGGTACTGACGTGCCGCGCGGCGCAACAGCTCGGCGATCGCCGCCACCTCCCGCACCGGCGAACCGGCCTGGGCGACCTGTGCATCGAACAGATCCAGCCAGCGCTGGCGCGCACGCCGCCGGCGCCAGTACCAGACCCAGATTCCCGCCACCACCAGCACGATCGCGCCGAACACCAGCCACCAGCCCGGCGCGGGCGGCCACCAAGGCGGTGACGGCGGCAGCTGCACATCGCGCAGCGGCAGCGAGGCGGCGGCGCTCATGCCACCACCGCCGTCGGCAAGGGGCTGAGCCAGCTGTCGCTGGCATCGTCGGTGGCCACCACATGCACCTGGATGCGGCGGGCCGCCAAGCGGCTCTGCAGCGCTTCCAGGGGCGCAACGAAGCGTGCGCGCCAGTGCTCACGCACCGCGGCGCTGCGCAGATCCAGCAGCACGCGGCGCCCCTGCGAAAGGAACGGCAGCGCATCGGCCGGCGGTGCCAGCTCCAGCGGATCGACCAGCAGCATCACCACCACCTCGTGGTGCATGGCCAACGCGGCCCAGCGTGCACTGCTGATCGTGGCGGCGCGCGCCGGATCGGCCAGCACCACCACCCGGGCACCGGGGCGCAGCAGACGTGCCGCCTGCTCCAGCGCGCGATCCAGGCCGGCGTCTTCGGCAGGCGGCTCGGCATACCAGCGGGTCAGGGCGTCAAGCACGCGCAATACACCGCGGGTGCCCCCGGCCGGTGCGATCGGCGGCTCCTGGGTGCTGCCACGCACCGCAGCCAGGCGGTCACCCTGGCGCTGCGCCAGCCACGCCGCCACCGCACCGACGCGCGCGGCCTGCACGGATTTGAAGCGGACCCGGGTGCCGAAATACAGCACCGGATCGGTGTCGGCGACCAGCAGCGTCAAGCGTTCGCGCTCGGCCTGAAAAAGTTTGGTATGCGCACGCCCGGTACGCGCGGTGACGCGCCAGTCGATATGCCGCGCGTCATCGCCCGGCACATAGTCGCGGGACTCGGCGTATTCCATCCCACGCCCGCGCGCGGGCGACGGCGCACTGCCGGCGTGACCCAGCCGGCCACGCCGTGCCGGCGGCGCACGGTGCGCACTGCGGCGCAGCGCCACCAGCTCGGCCAGGCTCGGCCGCAGGCCATCACCTTCCAGCGGCGTAGCCGTATGCACGGGCGTATCCATCGCGCTCAGGGCGCCGGCACGCGGGCCAGCAGCTCGGCGACCAGACGCTCGCCATCCCAGCCTTCGGCGGTGGCTTCATAGCTGGGCAGCACGCGGTGCCGCAGCACGTCGGGCGCGACGTTGCGCACATCTTCCGGGGTGACGAAGTCGCGGCCGGCCAGCCAGGCCCGGGCGCGTGCACAGCGCTCCAGCGCGATGGAGCCACGGGGGCTCGCGCCCCAGGCGATGCGCCGGGCCAGCGCCGGGTCGTAACGCGCGGCATCGCGCGAGGCCAGCACGATCTCGATGAGATAGCGCTCCAGCGCGGGCGCGACATGCAGCGACAGCACCGCCTTGCGAGCGGCGAACACATCGCTCAACGGCATGCGGGCCGGCGCGGCGGCCGGGGTGGACAGCGCTTCGCGCGCACGCTCGCGGGCCAGGCGCAGGATTTCGGTTTCCGCCTCCGAATCCGGATAACCGATCCTTACATGCATCAGGAAGCGGTCGAGCTGGGCTTCGGGCAGCGGGAAGGTGCCCTCCTGCTCGATCGGGTTCTGCGTGGCCATCACCAGGAACAGCGACGGCAGCGGATAGGTATGGCGGCCGACGGTCACCTGGCGCTCGCCCATCGCTTCAAGCAGCGCGGACTGCACTTTGGCCGGGGCACGGTTGATTTCGTCGGCAAGCAGGATCGGATGGAAGATCGGACCGGGCACGAATTCAAAGCGACCTTCCTGCGGGCGCCAGATCTCGGTACCGGTCAGATCGGCCGGGAGCAGGTCCGGGGTGAACTGCACGCGTGAGAAATCCGCATCGAGCCGGGCGGCCAGCGCACGGATCGCGGTGGTCTTGGCCAGGCCGGGGGCGCCCTCGACCAGCAGGTGGCCATCGGCCAGCAATGCGGTCAGCAGGCGCTCGACGAGCGCGCTCTGGCCGACGATCTCGGAGGACAGGCCGTCACGCAGCGCGCGGAAGGCCTCGTGCAGGCGGTCGTGCTCCACCGGAGCGGGCGTGGGGGTATCGGGCATGGGGGGCGGCAGATTCATGGCATCCATGTGACCTCCACGGTGGGCAGAGGTTCCATCGCCATGATGGCAGGACAGCGCCGGTTACAACATCAAGATTGGCTGAACGCAGAAAGGGCCGCACGTGGCGGCCCTTTCGTCATTGCAGCAGCGGTGCGGCTCAGTTGACGGCCGGATTGGCCTTGGCCACGCGCAGCACCTTCGGGGTCACGAACACCAGCAGTTCGGCCTTGTCCTTGTTGCGGCTGCGCTTCTTGAACAGATTGCCCAGGAACGGCACGTCGCCCAGGAACGGCACCTTGTTGATGCTGGTGCGGTCGGTGAACTCGTACACGCCACCGATCACCACGGTCTGGCCGTCGTCCACCAGCACCGCGGTGTTCACTTCGCGGCGGTTGATGGTCGGGACCTGGCCGTAGCCTGCCAGCAGGATGTAGCTCTCCACTTCATCCTTCTTGACCGCCATGTTGAGGAACACACGGTTGTCGTTGGTGATGGTCGGGGTGACCTTCAGCTCCAGCACCACTTCCTTGAACTGGACATTGGGCTGGGCCGCGGCGCCGGCCGCACCACCACCGCTGATGGTGACGTAGCCGATTTCCTTACCCTGCTTGATCACCGCTTCGCGCTGGTTGGTGGTCACCACGCGCGGGTTGGAGATGACTTCGCCGCGCGATTCGGCCTGCATCGCCGAGAGCTCCACATCCAGCAGATAACCGGCATTGAGGATCGACAGCGCCAGCGAACCCGGGTTGTTGATCGCCGCCACCGGCAGGTTCCAGTTCAGGCCTTCGGCGAACTTGGTCGCGCCACGCACCGGGATCGCGCCGGTGCGGCCACCGGCCACCCACTCGTTGATCGCCTTCTGGTACTCGGTGTCCTTGGTGCCGCGGTCGTTGATGTTGTTGTGGTTCTGATCGGTGTTGGCCCCGAAGAACACGTCCTGGCGGCTGCCACTGATGCCGAACTTGGCGCCGAGTTCACGCGCGAAGGTATCGGTGGCGATCACGATCCGGCTTTCGATCAGCACCTGGTCGACCGGACGGTCGATCACGCTGATCAGCTCACGCATGCGCGCGATCTTCTTCGGAATGTCGCTGATCATCAGGGTGTTGGTGCGCTCGTCGGCCACGATACGGCCGCGCGAGGACAGGAACCCGCTGTCTTCCTGCGAGCTGCCACCACTGCCACCGCTGCCGCCGCCGATGCCCTTGGCTTCGGTCAGCGCTTTGAAGATCGCCCCGGCGTTGTGGTAGTTGATCTGCACGTAATCGGTGACCAGATCCTCGCGGTTCTCGATCGCGATGCGCGCGTCTTCCTTGTCCTGCTCGAACTTGGCCAGTTCCGGCTGCGGTGCCACCCAGATCACGCCGCCATCGCGGCGCTTGTCCAGGCCCTTGGCCCGCAGCACGATGTCCAGCGCCTGGTCCCACGGCACGTTGATCAGGCGCAGGGTCACGTTGCCCTGCACGCTGTCGGAGGCGACCACGTTGAGGTTGGATTCCTCCGCCACCAGCTGCAGCACGGTGCGTACCGGCACGTCCTGGAAGTTGAAGGTGACCGGCTTGCCGCTGTAGCCGCGCTGGCCCAGGGCCGCCGCGGCCTGGCTGACCGAGGTGGCGGTGACCGCGCCGGTCGCCGGGGCGGCCTGGCGCGGGCTGATCTCGACCACATATTCGTTGCCGCTCTGGTAGGCCAGCGACTCGAACGCGGTGTTGGTGCTGAGCACCAGCTGCGTGCCGCCGCCATACGGCTTGGGATCGATGCGCTGCACGGGCGTGGCGAAGTCGGTCACGTTGATCGACTTCTGCAGGTTTTCCGGCAGGCGCGCGTTGCCGACGTCGATGACGACGCTGTTGCCCTGGCTGCGCAGATCCGGGCTCGCGCCCTGGCCATCGAACTGCAGGATCAGCCGGCCGGCGCCATCGTCGCCGCGCTTGAAGTCGATCTTGGACACCGACAGCGAGGCCGGCGCGGTCGCCGGCGCGGTGGTGGCCGCCGGTTTGGGCACTGCGCCGCTGGGCGTGGCCGCCATCAGCGTGCCGTTGGCCACCATGAGCGCGACTCCCAGCGCGCACAGGTGGAGCAACTTCTGGCGCCGGACGGAACGCAGCCGCATGGCGTTGGAAAAGGTCATCGTGCTATCCCCATAATCATTCATTGATCTTCAAGCGCGAGCGTTGCCGGCCGTTCCAGCCAGCCACCCGCGCCATCCGGCACCAGTTCAATCAGCTCAATCCGGTCCTCGAAGACCCCGGTCACCCGCCCGTCGCTCTGCCCCAGATAGACGCCCGGACGCACCCGATAGGTGACCTTGTCCGGTGCCATCACCAGCACGACGAGTCCGCCCCCACGGCCGATCGAACCCACCATGTCCAGGCTGTCCAGCGGGAAATCTTCCAGCGGCTCCTTGCGGCGGTTCGGATCCGGACGCAGCCCCGATCCCCCTTGCGGATTGGTCCAGGCGTCGGTGAACGGGTCGCGCATCCCCTGCGCGGAATATTCAAACGTCTCGAACTGCTGCATCACCGGCAGCGGCTCAAGCGGCGGCGCCGGACGCGCACGCACGTCGGCCACCCACTTCTCCAGGTTCGGTGCATCGCCGGGCGTACTGGTCACGCCGCGTGCGCAGCCGGCCAGCAGCACGACCATCAACAGACCACCTACCCGTGCGGTCGACGTCAGAGGGCTCATTTCCGGCCTCCCTTCGCAGCCTTTTCTTTCTCGGCGGCGGCCTTCTCCTGGGCTTCCATCTCCACATCATCCAGGTAACGGTAGGTCTTGACCGTTCCGGACAACTCCAGCGCACCGCTGCGGGCGGTGATGCCGGTCTTGGGATCCTTCGGCTTCAGGTTGATGTCGTGCATGGTCAGGATGACCACGCGCGGCAACGAGGCCACACCACTGACGAACGCGCCGAACTGGTGGTAACTGCCCACCATGCGCAGGGCGATCGGCTTTTCAGCGTAAAACTCCTTGGGCTGCTCCGCACCGGGCTGGAACAACTCGTTGGACAGGCCACTGGACAACGCGGTCTGGGAGATGTCGATGATCAGATCGGGCATCTCGGTCTTGCTGGGCAGCTGGCGCAGCATCTGCTGCAGCACCTGTTCCATCTGGGTCAGCTGCTGCTTGAGCGGCTCCAGATTGACCGCGCGGCCCTGTTCCTTTTCGAACTCGGTGCGCAGCTGGGTCTCGGTGCTTTCCAGCGACGCCAGCTCATCGCGCTTGCCGCTGATCAGCAGGAACCAGGCCATGATCACGATGAACAGCGCCAACAGCGCGCAGAACACGACCTTGGCCTTCTGCGGCCAATTGCCGATGTTGTTGAAGTCCAGCTCTTTGAGGTTGATCTTCTGGCTCATGCGGCGGCCCCCTTCTGGGCCGGGGCCGGCGCCGCCGGTTGGGCAGGTTGCGCGGAGGGCGTGGGCGGCACGATGCGGCTGTTGCCGGCCGGCGGGGCCGGATCAGCGGCATCAGGCGAGGCCGGTGCGTTGGGCGCCGGGGCCGGCGACAACGGGGCCACCGGCGGAACCGGGGTAGCGCCCGGCGGTGCCGGATCGGCGGTCGGCTCGATCACGCTGCCATCGGCGGCCAGCTCGGTAACGCTGCTCTGGGCCGGCAGATTCACCTTGACCACGAACATGTACGGCAGCGACTTGATGTCCGCCACCGGGCTGCTGGCGGCACCGGCCTTGTCACGCTCCGGCGCCTTGGCCTCGATGATCGACAGCTCCGGATTGGTCATCCAGCCCGAGCTTTCCAGGTTGCGCATGTAGGCACTGACACGGGCATTGGACTGGGTGCGGCCTTCCAGGGTGAGCACGTCGCCCTCCTGCTTGAGCGTGGTCAGCACCACCCCGTCGGGGATGGTCCGGACCAGCGCATCGAACAGGTGCACCATCTGCGAGCGCTTGGCCTGCAGTTCCTCGATCACGGCCTTGCGCGCCAGCAGGCGGTCCTTCTGGCGGTCCAGGCGTTCGATTTCCTTGTTCTGCTCCTTGACCTTCTCGATCTCGGCCTGCAGGAAGGTGTTGCGATCGCTCTGCCCGCTGACCTGACGGTCGTAGTAGAACCAGATCAACAGCGAGAGCAGCAACCCACCGATGGCGGCGGCACCGAGCATGGCGTAGAAGTCGCGCTGGCGTTGCTTGCGCCGTTCGGCGCGCCAGGGCAATAAATTGATGCGCGCCATCAGTCAAAGCTCCTCAGCGCCAGACCGGTGGCGATCATCAGCGCCGGGGCATCCTGGGCCAGGGCGTGTGCCTGCACCTTCGGGCCGAGCGTCATCTGTGCCAGCGGGTTGGCCACCACGGTGGCCACGCCCAGCTGCTCTTCCACCATATCCGGAAGGCCGGTCAGGGCCGCGCAACCGCCGGCGAGCACGATGTGATCGACCCGGTTGAACTCGCTGCCTGCATAGAAGAACTGCAACAGACGGCTGATCTGCTGGACCGTGGCTTCCTTGAACGGCTCCAGCACTTCCATCTCATAGCTTTCCGGCAACCCGCCCTGGCGCTTGGCCAGCCCGGCCTCTTCGTAGGTCAGCCCATACCGGCGCATCACTTCGTCGGTCAGCTGCTTGCCGCCAAATACCTGCTCGCGGCTGTACAGGCTGCGGCCACCGCGCAGGACGTTCAGGGTGGTCATGGTGGCGCCGATGTCCACCAGCGCGACCACGCCATCACTGGCCACCGGCAGCTCGCTGGCGACCAGGGCAAAGGCGTTCTCGACCGCGAAGGCCTCCACGTCCATGACCCGTGCCACCAGCCCGCCCAGTTCCAGCGCCGACTGGCGCAGCTCGACGTTCTCTGAACGCGAAGCGGCCAACAGCACCTGGACCATTTCCGGGTTGTTCGGAATCGCACCCAGCACTTCGAAATCGAGGTTCACTTCCTCGATCGGGTACGGGATGTAGTTGACCGCTTCGAGCTCGACCTGGGCTTCCATGTCGTTCTCGTCCAGATCGGCGGGCATCGGGATCAGCTTGGTGATCACGGCCGAGCCGGCCACGGCCGCGGCGGCATGCCGTGCCTTGGTTCCAGAGCGGTTCACGGCGCGTCGAATGGCCTCCCCGACCGCTTCGACCTCCACGATGTTCTTTTCCACCACCGCATTCGGCGGAAGTGGTTCCACGGCGTAATGTTCCACGCGGAAACGATTGCCGCTGCGGGATAACTGCAACAGCTTTACTGCAGTCGAGCTGATATCGACGCCGATAAGAGGCGACTGGCTTTTTGGGATAAGCCCCACGGTTTCTCCCCTGCCGATGGGCACTTGGACGCAGAACCTGCGACCGCGCATTAATAACGTTTTTTTTGCAAATCGCAACCGTCAAGCTGTAAAACGAGCACTACGGCTCGTTTCACGCGTCCCCAGACGGTGATCGACTGCTCTCCCCGGGAACACCCCCAGCCGTTCCCTTGCGTAATCTATACTCTGCGACCACGAAATTCGCAATCGGAATCTGTCACTGATGACACGTCTTCGCCGTTGGCTGCGCTGGATGCTGGTCGCGTTCCTGGTCCTGGCATTGATCGGCGCTGCGGTTGCCGGCGGCCTGTATTACGCCGTCTCCTCCAAGCTCCCGGACGTGCAGACCCTGCGCGACGTGGAGATGCAGGAGCCCATGTACGTCTATGCCAGCGATGGCAAGCTGATGGCGGTGTTCGGGGAAACCCGGCGCACCCCCATCACCATGAAGGACGTCCCCGAGCGCCTCAAGCAGGCGTTCCTCGCTACCGAGGATGCGCGCTTCTACGAGCATGGCGGCGTGGACTACAAGGGCATCGGCCGCGCGGTCTGGCTGCTGGCCACCACCAGTGACAGGCGCGTGCCCGGTGGTTCGACCATCACCCAGCAGGTCGCCCGCCAGTTCTTCCTGAGCTCGGAATACAGCTACACCCGCAAGCTGGCCGAGATCCTGCTGGCACGCAAGATCGAGAGCGAGCTGAGCAAGGACGAGATCTTCGAGCTCTACCTCAACAAGAGCTTCTTCGGTAACCGCGCGTATGGCGTGGCCGCCGCGGCCGAGTTCTATTACGGCAAGAAGCTGGGCGAGCTGGACCTGGATGAGATGGCCTCGCTGGCCGGCATCCCCAAGTTCCCTTCCTCGGGCAACCCGATCAGCAACCCCGAGCGTGCCCGTGAGCGCCGCGACTTCTATGTGCTGCAGCGCATGGCCAGCCTGGGCTTCATCTCCCAGGCCGAGGCCGACGCGGCCAAGGCCGTGCCGATGCATGCCACCGCGCATGAGCCGCCGGTGCAGGTCGAAGCGCCTTACGTGGCCGAACTGGTGCGCCAGGAAATGATCGCCCGCTTCGGCGGCGACGTGGTCAACAAGGGTTACCACGTGACCACCACGATCAACGCCGAGCTGCAGACCGCGGCCAACCTGTCGGTGCGCGATGGCCTGCTGGCCTACGACCACCGCCACGGCTGGCATGGCGTGGAGCAGCACGTGGAGGTGCCGGCCGACGCCGATGCCGCCGCGCTGGCCACCAAGCTGGCCGGCATTCCGGCCCAGACCGGCCTGCTGCCGGCGATCGTGGCAGCCACCGCCGCCGATGGCAGCGCGACCGTGGTGCTGGGCAACCGCAGCGAGGTGGTGCTGCCGGCCAGCGCTGCCCGCTGGACCAACAAGACCCCGGCCAAGCTGGTCACCCGCGGCGACATCGTGCGCGTGCGCGCCGGCGAGAAGGAAGGCGAGTGGCTGCTCGACCAGATCCCGCGCGGCCAGGCCGCGCTGGTCTCACTGGACGCTGAAAACGGCGCACTGAAGGCACTGGTGGGCGGCTTCAGCTTCTCCGGCAACAAGTTCAACCGTGCCACCCAGGCGCGTCGCCAGCCGGGCTCGAGCTTCAAGCCCTTCATCTACGCGGCCGCCTTCGACAAGGGCTTCAACCCGGCCTCGATCGTGCTCGATGCCCCGGTCGTGTTCCGCGACCGCCGCGGCAAGACCTGGTCGCCGCAGAACGACGGCGGCGGCTTCCGCGGCCCGATGCGCCTGCGTGAAGCGCTGGTGCAGTCGCGCAACCTGGTCTCGGTGCGGCTGCTCGATGGCATGGGCGTGGATTACGCGCGCAAGTACATCAGCGAGTTCGGCTTCGCCGAGGCCGAGCTGCCGCCGAACCTGTCGATGTCGCTGGGCACCGCCTCGCTGACCCCGCTCTCGGTGGCGCGTGGTTACGCGGTGTTCGCCAACGGCGGCTCGCGCGTGGACACCTGGCTGATCGACCGGGTGACCGACCGCGACGGCGTGGAAGTGTTCAAGGAGAACCCGGCCATCGCCTGCCGCGACTGCGCCGGCACCAGCGGCGTGCCGGTCAGCCAGGTGGTGGATGGCTTCAACTTCGGCTCCGCACCGGCGGCCAATGCCGCGCCGGCCAAGCCGCAGCAGGCCACGTCCACCGCCGCCGCCGAAACGCCGGTAGCGGTGAACCCGGATGCCAAGGTCGCCCCGCGCGCGATCGATGCGCGCACCGCGTATCAGCTCAACTCCATGATGCGCGACGTGGTCCAGCGCGGCACCGGCACCGCGGCCAAGGTGCTCGGCCGCGAGGACGTGGGCGGCAAGACCGGCTCGACCAACGATCACCGCGATGCGTGGTTCTCCGGTTTCGGTGGCCCCTACGCGACCACCGTATGGGTCGGCCGCGACGACTTCCGCTCGCTCGGCTACCGCGAGTACGGCGGCCGCGCTGCCCTGCCGATCTGGATCGAGTACATGCGCGTGGCGCTGAAGGACACCCCGATCGCGCAGAACGAGCCGCCCTCGGGCATGGTCCAGGCCACGCTCAACGGTGCGACCGAGTGGGTCAAGGTGGAGGACATGGAGAAGCTGGAGGAGTACGACTTCAACAGCCATGCGCCACAGGCCGACGACGCCGCGTTCGATATCTTCTGACCGCATGCGCCGGCTACGCCCGGCGCCGCGATGGAATACAGGCCGGGCATTGCCCGGCCTTTTTTTGGTTCTTTTCCATCAGCATGGCAAGCATGGAGCGCGCTCTGCATCTTTGCAGGCGCGGCGGCCAGGGAGTCGGGCGCTGGGCCGCGATGCCCTGGCCGGCGAATGTCCCCCGGCGTCGGCCTGTGGCGCGACTCTACCCGCCTGTCACATCGCCGGTGTACATTGCCGTGCAGGTCGCCAAGGAGTACCGGTCATGCATCGAGCCCGCCAGCATGCAGCCACGCAGACCCGTGAGCGCCGCCACCAGCTGGCGCACGAAGCCGCCCGGCTGATGGCCGAGGGCGGCATCCGCGACTATCACCAAGCCAAGCTCAAGGCGGCCACCCGGCTCGGCATCCATGACGATGCCTCCCTGCCCCGCAACACCGAGATCGAAGACGCCCTGCGCGAGTACCAGCGCCTGTTCGCCGGTGCCGACCATGGCGCGCAGTTGCGCCAGCGCCGCGAGGCCGCCCTGCGTGCGATGGACTTTCTGCAGGGTTTCTCACCCCGCCTGTGTGGCCCCGTACTGGACGGCACCGCCGACGCCAACAGCCCCGTGCAGCTGCAGGTGCACAGCGACGATGCCGATGCCGTGCAGCGCTACCTCGATGAGCACGGCATTCCGGCCGAATCACGGACGCGCCGGTTGCGGCTGGACCGCGAGCGCAGCCTGGACGCCCCGGTCTGGGTGTTCAGCGCCGAAGACCTGACCTTCGACATCGCGGTACTGCCGTATGACGGCCTGCGCCAGCCGCCGCTGTCGGCGATCGATGAGAAGCCGATGCGGCGTGCGTCGGCCGCGCAGGTCCGGGAGCTGCTGGCCGACAGCGAGATCGAGGGCTATCTGGGCAGCCGCTGAGAGTACGCGCGGCCTGCTTCAGGCCTCGGCGAACGGAACCAGAAAGCGCTCGATCGCCGCGACCAGGGCCAGCGGCGTTTCGTTCATCGGGTAGTGACCCGCATTTTCCAGCACCTCCACGGTCGCCTGCCGATAGCGGCGCAGGTAGGTCCTGTCCATCAATGCCGCGTTGAACACAGGATCGTGCTCGCCGACCAGCACCTTCACCGGATGCCGGTCCGCAATCTCCGCGCTGAAATCGGTGTCCGCCCAGGCCGGGAAGTACGCCGCGAATGCCTCCGGCGAGGCGTGCGCCATCGAGTACTGCGCCTTCCAGTCCAGCCACGCGGCGGGCAACCGCCCACCGGTGCTGCGATCGATGATGCCCCGGCGGATGCTCACGCTGCCTGCGGCCGCTTCAAGCAACTGCCGGGTCGGGGAATCGTAGGCAATGCCACCGCACGGCACGGGCGCGACGGCGACCAGCGCGCGCACGCGATCCGGGGCGAGCACCGCGATCCGCTCGATGGCCATGCCGCCCATCGAATGCCCGACCAGGCTGAAGGACTCGATGCCGAGCGTGTCGGCCAAGGTCAGTGCGTCATTGGCGATCTCGTCGATCGTGTAGTCACCGGTCGCCCCGCGCATGCCACCGTAGCCGCGGCAATCCATGAAGATGTAGCTGAAGGCCTCGCCGCACAGCCACGGCTCGATCGGTTCGAAGGCATGGGCGTCGCCAAACCAGCCGTGCAGGACCAGGACAGGATGGGCGCCAGTGCCGACGCGATGAAAGGTAGTGGTCATGGCGGCACCATGGAAACGTGAGGTTGGGCCGCGATGTTAGGGCGGCGGCGCGTGGCCCGCCGTCGATGCCAGGCCGATGACGATAGAATCCGGGCCATGCGCAATACCCTGCTCGATCCCTTTGAAGATCTGCCGCGCGCCGTGGTGGTCACCGCCAACGACTACGCCGCCGGATCCGTCTTCCCCGATCACGCGCATCGGCGCGGTCAGTTCGCATTTGCCTCGCGCGGCACCATCAGCCTCACCACACCCGAAGGACACTGGCTGGTGCCACCACAGCGTGCCTGCTGGGTGCCGGCAGGCGTCGCGCACGCCATGGCGATGCGTGGCCCGGTCACGATGCTCAATGTCTTCGTGGCGGCCGAAGAAGTGGCGGCGGTCCAGTTGCCGGCCCGCTGCGGCGTGCATGCCGTATCGGCGCTGCTGCGGCACCTGATGGACGATGCGGTCGATCTGCCGGCACTGTACGACCTGGAGGGGCGTGCCGGCCGGCTGATGCAGTTGCTGGTCGCGGAGATCGCTGCGATGCCACGGCTGTCACTGCATGCACCGCTGCCCCGCGACCCGCGCCTGGCGCGCGCCTGCCAGCGGCTCTTCGATGCGCCCTCGATCGCCGCCTCGCTCGATGAGGTCGCCGCCGAGGCGGGCGTGAGCCGACGCACGTTCACCCGCCAGTTCCGCGCGGACACCGGGGTGGGGTTTGCCGAATGGCGCCAGCAGGTCTGCCTGCTCGCCGCGATCGAACGCCTGGGTGCCGGGCAGCCGGTCACCCGGATCGCACTGGATCTGGGATACGCCAGCCCAAGTGCGTTCTCGTCCGCGTTCCGTCGCGTGCTGGGGGAACCGCCCAGCCGCTATGTTGAAACACGCTGAGGGCCGCCGGACGATGAACGCAGAACGCCCCGCACTGCGGGGCGTTCGACGGTGCAGGCAGATCAGCGCGTGCCGATGATCCGCACGTGCTCCACATCGATATCGGTGGGTTTGAAGCGATGGGTATCGACTTCTCCCTGCAACTCCACCACGGTCGTCGCGCTGACGGGCTGCCGGTCAGGCAGATCCTTGTCATCGATCTCGACGTCGATCTCGCCGGTGGCATCCTTGAAGCGATAGCGTTCGTGGCCGATCTTGGCGATCAGCGTGCCCTGCAGCACGACGGGCTGGTCATCGCGCTGGTCGCGTGCTTCGGCGACGGTGGTGACCGCGCTGGTCGCGCCAGGGCCGGTGTACTGGGCATGTGCGCCGGCGCTGACCAGGCTCAGCGGTGCGGCGATGAGGACAACGGCGATCAGACGATTCATGAGGGACTCCATGGGCGTGAGGGTGACCGCCAAGGTTGTACCTCGATCGAAGTGAGGCCCATGCAAGAAGTACGAAAAGTGGTGCCCGGCGGCGCCCAAAAAAAACGCCCCGCAGTGCGGGGCGTTCTCATCACAACCTGCCGGGGCGATCAGCCCTGGTAGTCGCGCACGTCGCTGCCGGTGTAGACCTGGCGCGGACGGCCGATCTTCATTTCCGGATCGACCTGCTGTTCCAGCCAATGCGCCACCCAGCCGGAGGTACGGCCGAGAGCGAACATGACGGTGAACATTTCGGTCGGGATCTGCAGCGCCTTGTAGATGATGCCGCTGTAGAAATCGACGTTCGGGTACAGCTTGCGGGCGACGAAGTAGTCATCCTGCAGCGCGGCCTGTTCCAGCTTGACGGCCACGTCCAACAGCGGATCCTGCACACCCAGCTGCTTGAGCACCTTGCCGGTCATCTCACCGATGACCTTGGCGCGCGGGTCGAAGTTCTTGTACACGCGGTGGCCGAAGCCCATCAGGCGGAAGCCGGAGGTCTTGTCCTTGGCCTTGAGCACGGCGGACTCGACGTTGTCGGCCGAACCGATCTCTTCCAGCATCTTCAGCACGGCTTCGTTGGCACCGCCGTGGGCCGGACCCCACAGCGCGGTGACGCCCGCGGCGACAGATGCGTACGGGTTGGCGCCGGTCGAACCGACCAGACGCACGGTCGAGGTCGAGGCGTTCTGCTCATGGTCGGCGTGCAGGATGAACAGCAGATCCAGTGCCTTGACCACGTCCTGGTTCAGCTCGTACTGGCCATCGGCGGACTCGAAGGTCTGCTTCAGGAAGCGGCTGACGTAATCCAGCGAGGTGTCCGGCTTGTTGGCCGGCAGGCCCTTGCCGTGGCGGTAGATCAGGGCCGACAGGGTCGGCACCTTGGCGATCAGGCGCACCGCGGCGTGGCGACGCTGTTCGGCGTCGGACAGGTCCAGCGAGGCGTGGTAGATGCCCGACAGCTGCGCGATGGCGGCGGTCAGGATGGCCATCGGATGGGCATCCTTGGCGAAGCTGCCGATCAGCGTGTTGATCGACGGATCCACATCGGCTTCGGCCGCCAGCTCGTCGGTGAAGGCCTTCAGCTGCTCGGCGCTCGGACGCTCGCCGTTGATCAGCAGGTAGGCCACTTCGACGTAGCTCGACTTTTCCGAGAGCTGCTCGATGGGATAGCCGCGATACAGCAGCACGCCCTTGTCACCGTCGATATAGGTGATGGCGGACTTGCAGCTGGCGGTGGCGGTGAAGCCGGAGTCGTACGTGAAGAGACCGGTTTCCTTGGTCAGCTTCGAAATATCGACGCAATCGTTGCCGAGCGTGGGTTTGATGACTGGCAGAACAACCGACGTGTCGCCGGCGTTGAGCGTGACCTGATCAAGATCGGACACTGTGTGCGCTCCTCGAGGGAAGGCGCCCGCCCAAGCGCATGGGTCAGGCACGTGAAGGAAGTCCACGATCGTTATCGTGGATCCCGCCATTATCGCACAGCAACATTTTTGACGCCCTAGGACGGAAGTCGTAGACGCAGCTTCCAGGCCGCACCGGAGGCGCTGTGCCAGCGCGCGCAAGGGCTCGCGCCAACGCACGGACACAGCGTTCCGTCGGCGGGGCATGCAGGCCTCACCTGGCGTTCAGCAAACCGGGGACAACAAAAAACAACGGCCGCCGAGGCGACCGTTGTTTTCAAGCAGCTGCGTCGACAGATCAGGCCGCGGTCGGCGCCGGCTTGCCGAAACGCTTCTGGAACTTGTCGATACGGCCGCTGGTGTCGATCACCTTGTGCTTGCCCGTGTAGAACGGATGCGAAGCCGAGGAGATTTCAACCTTGACGAGCGGATACTCGTTGCCGTCTTCCCACTTGATCGTGTCCTTGGTGGACATGGTCGAACGGGTCAGGATCTTGAAATCAGAGGTAACGTCGTGGAAAACCACGTCGCGGTAAGCAGGATGAATATCGGCCTTCATGGGCGCGCACCGTAATAAGGGCTGGTGGTCAAGAGCGGCATTATAGTCCCGGCCGCCGCAAAGGGCAAGCCGGGTCCATCAACCGTGCGAAAGGTCCGCCGCAGCGGCGTCATCAGACGCCGAGTGCCGCCCTCACCTGGGCCTCGAAGCGACCCTGGTCGTAGGCCATCAGCAGCTGAGTGTTGTCAGGCTGCCCGGTCTGGCGGTTCCAGTCGACAATGGTAGCACCCCGGCTGTGCACGCCGGCCAGTTCCACGTTCAGCGGACGCGATTCGACCCGCAGCGCGCCTTCCGGCTGCAGCGCCCAGGCCATCGCCAGGGCATCGGCGGCGTACCAGCGCTCGCCACGGCTGTCTTCGGACCACAGGCGGGTCTGGCGCGAGATAAGCTCGTAGAAACGGGCCTTGTCGCTGTCCGCCGCCAGCCACTGCTCGACGTCGGCATGCAGCAGGCCGTGGGCGACGGTGGCCTCCCAATCGGCCACTTCGATGTGCGGGAAGCCGGTGAACACGATGTGCGCCGCCTCCGGATCGAAGGCGATGTTGAACTCGGCGGCCGGGGTGATGTTGCCGTGGCAGGTCACCGCTCCGCCCATGACCAGGAAGCGCTTCACGCGCTGCGGCAGGGTCGGGTCGAGCTTCAGGGCCAGCGCCAGGTTGGTCAGCGGGCCGAGTGCGACCAGGAACAGCTCACCGGCGTATTCGTGCGACAGGCGCAGGATCGCCAGCGCAGCGTGTTCGGCCTCGGCCTGGCGCTTGGCGGCCGGCAGGTTCACATCTCCAAAGCCATCGGCGCCGTGCACATGGGCGGCATCGACAGAGGGGTGCAGCAGCGGGTCGGCGGTACCGGCGTAGACCGGCACATCGTCGCGGCCAGCCACTTCGCACAGTTTCAGGGCATTGCGGACCGTGTGGTCCAGGCCTACGTTGCCGGCGGCGATGGTCAGGCCAACGATATCGTGGCGCTCATCGGCGAAGGCCATCAACAGGGCCAGGGCATCATCGACACCGGGGTCGGTGTCGATCAACAGCGGAATCTTCTTGCTCATCGTTGCCGTCTTGATAATCGGCAAGGGACTTTCGCACCCTGTCATGACAAATACAAGGCGGTGCCCTCCCACGCCTCACGTTGGCCCCAAAGCCGGCTGGCCTTGAATGTGGGTGGCTCCTGCTTCGATTACTCGACCGCAATCGGATGGGCCACTTCGCGGCTCTGATCGTGGAAGGACGCGCGCCGGCCTTCGCCCCCTGCCGACCGCCCGCGCGTTATGCCGACGCGTACCGCACGGCTGCGCCGATCCAGCGCCGCACCACCTGATCGGCCACGTCAGGCGCCTCCGCCAGCAGCCGCTCGGCAAGCGCGTGCACACCTGGCAGCAGATCCGCATCGCGGGCCAGATCGGCCATCCGGAACCCGGCCAGGCCGGTCTGCCGCGTGCCCAGCAATTCGCCCGGGCCACGCAGCTCCAGATCCTTCTCGGCGATCAGGAAGCCATCGTTGGTCTGCCGCATCGTTTCCAGCCGCTCGCGCGCCATGTTCGACAACGGCGCCTGGTACAGCAGCACGCAACGCGATACGGCCGAGCCGCGCCCCACCCGGCCGCGCAGCTGGTGCAGCTGGGCAAGGCCGAGGCGCTCGGCATTCTCGATGATCATCAACGAGGCATTGGGCACGTCCACGCCGACCTCGATCACCGTGGTGGCCACCAGCAGATCGATCTCACCGGCCTTGAAGGCAACCATCGTGGCGAGTTTCTCACTCGCCTTCAGCCGCCCGTGCACCAACCCCACGCGCACGCCCGGCAGCAGCGCCTGCAGCGATTCGAACGTGGCCTGCGCGGGCGTGGCATCGAGCTCTTCGCTTTCCTCGATCAGCGTGCAGACCCAGTACACCTGCTGGCCTTCGCGGCACGCGACGGCGATACGCTCGATCAACTCCGGCCGGCGATCATTGTTGAGCGCAACGGTCTGCACCGGCGTGCGCCCGGGCGGCAGTTCGTCGATCGCCGAGACATCCAGATCAGCGTACTCGGACATCGCCAGGGTGCGCGGAATCGGCGTCGCCGTCATCACCAGCTGGTGCGGCACACTGCGCCCACCCGCCCCCTTGTCGCGCAGCGCCAGCCGCTGGTGCACGCCGAAACGGTGCTGCTCATCGACGATCGCCAGGGCCAGGTCCTTGAACACCACACTGTCCTGCATCAGCGCGTGCGTACCGACCACCACCTGCGCCTGGCCCGAGGCGACCTCGGCCAACACCTTGGTGCGCGCCTTGCCGGTGACCTTGCCAGCCAGCCACGCCGTGCGCACGCCCAGCGGCTCCAGCCAGGCGCGCAGATTGTTCATATGCTGCTCGGCGAGCAGCTCGGTGGGCGCGGCCAATGCGACCTGCTTGCCCCGCTCCACCGCCAGCATCGCCGCCAACGCGGCCACCACGGTCTTGCCCGAGCCGACATCGCCCTGCACCAGCCGCAGCATCGGATGCGCCTTGGCCAGGTCCTTGCGGATCTGCTCGAACACGCGCTGCTGCGCACCGGTCAATTGGAACGGCAGGCTGTCGCGCAGCTGCGCCACCAAGGCACCCTGCCCGCGCAGCGAGGGCGCGTGATGCGCCTGCAACGCCATGCGCTGACGGCGCAGACTCAGGTGGTGCGCCAGCAGTTCTTCGATGGCCAACCGGCGCTGCGCCGGATGCCGGCCCGCGGCCAGTGCCACCAGATCGGCGTCCGGCGGTGGCCGGTGCACGGTCAGCAGCGCACTGCGCAGCGAGGGCAACGCCAACCCGGACAACCACCCGGCCGGCAGCAGTTCCAGCGTGGATTCTTCCGGCAGCCTGTCCAGCGCCAGGCCGATGAATTTACGCATCGTGGCGGGGCCAACCCCCTCGACCGCCGGATAGACCGGATCGAGGCTGTCGCCCAGCTCGTCATCTTCATTGCCGCCCATCACCCGGTAACCGGGGTGGACGATCTCCAGCCCGTGATGGCCAGGCTTGGCGGTGCCGTAGCAGCGGATGCGCGTGCCCACGGCAAACTGCGCGACCTGCTGGGCGCGGAAGTGGAAGAAACGCAGCACCAGCGTGCCGTACGAATCATCCTCGATCGCGACCTTGAGCACCGGCCGATAGCGGAACCCGCGCTCCACCGCGCTCACCCGCCCCTCCACCTGCGCCGCCACCCCCGGCTGCAACTGGGCAATGGTGGTCAGCCGGGTACGGTCTTCATAGCGCAGTGGCAGATGCAGCCACAGATCCTGCAGCGACGACAGGCCACGGGCGGCCAGCTTGATCGCCACCGCCGGCCCGATACCGGAGAGCATCGACAACGATGCCTCCCCGGCTGCGGCCAGCGCCGGTGCAGGAGCCCGTGACCGCGCCACGTCAGGCCTGGTCGAGCACCATCACCGCATCGACTTCGAAGTTGGCCGCCTTCGGCAGACCCGCCACTTCGATGGTCGAACGTGCCGGGAACGGCGCCTTGAAGTAATCCTGCATGACCGCATTGACCTTGGCGAACTCGCCCAGATCGGTCAGGTACAGGCCCAGACGGACGATCTGATCCAGCGAACCACCGGCCTCTTCGGCCACGGCCTTCAGGTTGTCGAACGCACGACGCGCCTGCGCCTCGATATCGCCCACACCCACGATGTCACCGGTGGCCGGATCCAGCGGAATCTGGCCCGAGAAGTACACGGTATTGCCCGCACGCACAGCCTGCGAATACGGACCGATGGCCGCCGGGGCCTTGGCACTGGTAATGATCTGACGGGACATGGAAGCTCCACGATTCAAAAGGGGGAACGCAATTGTAGCGCCCCCAAGGGTAGCGCCACGCCATGCGTGGACGCCCCCCCAACCGCGCAGCACCAATGACCCATCCGTTCGCGGTAGCCACGCCACCTGTCTCCGCACCCCCGCACGCCCTGGCAGGGAGGTGACGGGTGGGCCGGGGCAGGACCGTGTGTTGCCATGGATGGCAACACACGAGCTTACAGGGACGTACTTGCAGCGGGTCCTGCCCCGGCCTGCCCGTCACATCCCCCACGCAGGAAGAAGGCGCACGTGAACCGCCGTTGACGGGTAGCAGCTCGCGCGTTACTGGCGCCTGACCGACTGCACCACCGACAACCGCCGCAGACGCCGCATCACTTCCGCCAGATGGTTGCGATCGCGCACCTGGATATTGAACGCCAGCACCGCCGCATTGAAATCGCGGTCCAGATAATCCACCCGCTCGATGTTCGAATGGCTCTGCGCGATCGCCGCCGCCAACTGCGCCAGCACGCCGGTCCCGTTCTCCACCTCGACGATCAACGAGGTGTCGTAATCCCCGGATACCTTCGTATCCCACCCGATCGGCACCCAGCGCTCCGGCGACTTGCGCAGCTCGGCCAGGTTCGGGCAGTCCAGACGGTGCACCACGATGCCCTTGCCGGCCGTGTGGTAGCCCATGATGTCGTCGCCCGGAATCGGCTGACAACAGTTCGCGAAGCTCACTACCCCGCGCTCGCTGCCATTGATCAGGATCTTTTCCTGCGAATGCTTCGAATGCGCCCCACCGCGCAGCTCCGCATACGCCATCAGCGCCTGCGCGGCCTGGTTCGGCATCCAGTTGCCCAGCGCCACTTCGGCCAGCAGGGCCTCCAGGCGCGGATACCGGTGCTCGGCCAGGAACGCATCCAGGCGCCCCTTCGGCAACCGCTCCAGCGAGCTGTCCATCGCCTCCAGCGCGCGGTCCAGCATCCGATGACCCAGCTGCACCGCGTCCTCGTGCTCCAGCTGCTTGAGCTGGTGACGGATCGCCGTGCGCGCCTTGGAACTGACCACGAACTCCAGCCACTGCGGCTTGGGCGTGGCCGAACGCGCGGTGATCACTTCCACCGTCTGCCCACTGACCAGCTTGGTGCGCAGCGGGACCAGTTTCTTGTCGACCCGCGAGGCCACCGCCATGTTGCCCACATCGGTATGCACCGCATAGGCGAAATCCAGCGCCGTGGAATTGCGCGGCAGCGCCAGGATCTTGCCCTTGGGCGTGAACAGATAGACCTCGTCCGGAAACAGATCCACCTTGACGTTGTCCAGGAATTCCAGCGACGAGCCGGCGGCACGCTGGGAATCGATCAACTCCACGATCCACGCATGCGCACGGCTCTGTGCGCTGTTGGGCGAGTCGCCCCCGAACTTGTAGGTCCAGTGCGCGGCCACGCCGCGCTCGGCGATCAGGTCCATCTCCTCGGTACGGATCTGCACCTCGATCGGCGAGCCATACGGCCCGAACAGCACCGTGTGCAGCGACTGGTAGCCGTTGGCCTTGGGGATCGCGATGAAATCGCGGAAGCGCCCATCCAGCGGCTTGAAGGTGGCATGCACCGCGCCGAGCGCGTGGTAGGCGCTGGGCACGTTGCGCACGACCAGGCGGAAGCCGAACACATCCATGACCTGGTCGAAGGATTTGTTCTCGTCGTGCATCTTGTTGTAGATGCTCCACGGGGTCTTGATGCGGCTGACCAGGCGATGCTCCAGCCCTTCCTTGGCCAGGCGCTGGCTCAACTGCACTTCCACCTGCGCCATCGCCTCGCGGCGCACCACCGGCTGGCTGCGGATGTGTTTTTCCAGGATCGCGTGGCGCCACGGGTACAGCGCCTTGAAGCCCAGGTTCTGCAGCTCGCTCTTGACCAGGCTCATGCCCAGCCGCTGCGCGATCGGGGCGTAGATTTCCAGCGTTTCGCGGGCGATGCGGCCACGTGCCTCGCGGCTCTGCGCACCCAGCGTACGCATGTTGTGCAGGCGGTCGGCCAGCTTGATCATGATCACGCGCAGATCGCGCGACATCGCCAGCAGCATCTTGCGGAAACTCTCCGCCGCCGCTTCCTGGCGATCACGGAACTTCAGCTTGTCCAGCTTGGTCACGCCATCGACCAGCTCGGCCACGGCTTCGCCGAACTCGGCGGCCAGCTCCTCGCGGGTCAGCGGCGTGTCTTCGATGGTGTCGTGCAGGATCGCAGCGATCAGCGCCTCCACGTCCAGGCCGAGCTCGGCCAGCACCTGGGCCACGGCGACCGGATGGGTAATGTAGGGCTCGCCCGACTTGCGGGTCTGGCCGGCATGCGCGGCGGCGCCTACTTCCCAGGCGCGGCGCAGCAGCGGCAGTTGGTCGGGCGGCAGATAGTGCGCTGCGCGCTCAAGCTGGAGGACATAGTCGGGTACGGCCGCGCCGGCGGGCGTGGCGACCTTGGCAGTGGGGCCTGGGTTCATGCTCAAAGACTATGCCAGCGGCGTGATATCGGCAAATCCTGAACAGGGAGTTTCACCTGCAACAACACGCCCTCACCACAGCGACTGGCGGCACAAACGAAACAGCCCGCCAAAAGGCGGGCTGTTCGCAGCAACAACAACGGACGCGCGAGGCGATCAGTCGTCGTTCTTGGACATGTCTTCGTCGGCGACGACTTCGGCAGCGGCCCATTCCAGTGCTTCACGCTCGGCACGCTCGCGCTCGGCCTTCTCGACTTCGTCGATCAGGGCGTTGTCGATCTTGCGGGCGGCAATTTCGCGCAGCGCCAGCACGGTCGGCTTGTCTTCGGTTTCGCTGTTGTCCAGGGTGGCCTGGACGCCATTGGCCAGCTGACGGGCGCGCTTGGACGCCATCATGACCAGTTCGAAACGGTTGTTCACGACTTCCAGACAATCTTCTACGGTGATGCGGGCCATGCGGGCTCCCGGCAGCCGGTGAGGGCTGCTCAATCGAATGAGGGAAAGGGGACGGATTGTACCGGCCAGGGCTGGACAAAATCAAGCCAACCGGCTAGCACCCCGTTGAGAATCAGTCGGTTGTGGCCGGATCCTGGGTCAGCAGTGCCTGGATGAGGCCCGCGTGGCGGACCTTCTGGGCTTCCCGGCGCAGGCGGCTGGCCGTGAAAATGGCACACAGCTCGTCCACCGCGGTCTCGAAGACCTCGTTGACGATCACGTAGTCGAAGTCGTTGAAGTGCAGCATTTCTTCACGCGCGGCGGCCAGGCGCTGGGCGATCACCGCCTCGCTGTCCTGCCCGCGCTTGCGCATCCGGTCCTGCAGCGCCTGCTTGGACGGCGGCAGGATGAACACGGTGACCGTGCCCGGCACCAGCTGGCGGACCTGCTGGGCGCCCTGCCAATCGATCTCCAGCAGCACGTCCTGGCCGGCCGACAGCTGTGGCTCGACCGACTGCCGTGCGGTGCCCTTCCAGTCGCCATGCACCCAGGCATGCTCGAAGAAGTCACCGGCGGCGATCATCCGCTCGAATTCCTCGGCGCTGACGAAGTGGTAGTGCTCGCCATTGATCTCACCCGGGCGCGTGGCGCGCGAGGTGAACGAGATCGACAGGGCGATCTGCGGGTCGCGGGCCAGGGTGGCGTTGACGATGCTGCTCTTGCCGGCCCCGGAGGGCGCGGCCACGATGTACAGGGTGCCGCGCGCAGGCGCGCCGACGGCCGGGATCTGGCTGCTCATTCGATGTTCTGCACCTGTTCGCGGATCTGGTCGATCAGCACCTTCAGCTCGACGGCGGCATTGGAGGTGCGGCTGTCCACCGATTTGGAGCCCAGCGTATTGGCCTCGCGGTTGAACTCCTGCAGCAGGAAGTCCAGGCGGCGGCCGACCGGCTCACGCTGCTTGAAGACGCGGCGGATCTCGGCGATATGGCTGCCCAGGCGGTCCAGTTCCTCATCCACGTCCAGCTTCTGCAGCCACATGACCAGTTCCTGCTCGGCCCGGCCGGGATCGACCGGGTGCGGCAGGTCGGCCAGGCGGGCGGCCAGCTTGGTGCGCTGGCCCTCGCGGATCAGCGGGATCAGGGTGGTGACCTCGGCGGCGATGCGCTCGATGCTGTCCACGCGCTCCTGGATCGCGGTGGCCAGCTTGTCGCCTTCACGCTCACGCGCGGCCACGAAGCCGTCCAGGGCCGTATCCAGCAGTGCCAGGGCCTCGGCATGCAGCGCGGCGGCATCCACGGCCTCGCCCTGCATCACGCCCGGCATCTGCAGCAGTTCGGTGAAGCTCACCTGCAGGCTCGGGAAGCCCGAGGACAACCGGGTCGCCAGCTCGCCGAGCTGGCCCAGCAGCGCATCGTTGACCACCAGTGCACCGGTGACCTCCGGCGCGCGCAGGCGCATGACCAGATCGATCTTGCCGCGGCTGCAGCGGGAAGCGACGCGCTCGCGCAGGTGCGGCTCCAACGCACGCAGTTCTTCGGGCAGGCGGACGCCGACCTCCAGGAACCGGTGGTTGACCGAGCGCAGCTCACAGGCCAGCGTGCCCCAGCGGGTGGCGCGCTCGCCGTTGGCATAGGCGGTCATGCTTCGAATCATGCGGGTTTCCGGTGCTCTCAAAGTGCAAATGGTACCCTAGCGGTCTCCTTAGAGCCTCCTCGCCCGCCGGTCCCCGGCCCGGGCGTGGCCCCGCATCCCTCGTCTTACCGGAACTTGAGCATGACTGATTCCCGTCCCAGTGGCCGCCAGGCCGACCAGCTGCGCGAAGTGCGCATCGAGCGCGCCTTCACCCGCCACGCCGAGGGCTCGGTCCTGGTCAGCTTCGGCGAGACCCGCGTGCTGTGCACGGCCAGCGTGGAAAACCGCGTACCGGGTTTCCTGCGCGGCAAGGGCGAAGGCTGGGTGACGGCCGAGTACGGCATGCTGCCGCGTTCGACCCACACCCGTAACGACCGCGAAGCCGCCCGCGGCAAGCAGGGTGGCCGCACGCTGGAGATCCAGCGCCTGATCGGCCGCACCCTGCGCGCCTGCATCGACCGCGGCGCGCTCGGCGAGCGCACCATCACGCTCGATTGCGATGTGCTGCAGGCCGACGGCGGCACCCGCACCGCGGCGATCACCGGCGCCTACGTGGCCCTGGTGGATGCGGTGAACTTCCTGATCAAGCGCGGCGACATCAAGCGCAACCCGATCTTCGGCGCGGTCGCGGCGGTGTCGGTTGGCGTGTACCGCGGCACCCCGGTGCTGGATCTGGATTACGCCGAAGACAGCGATTGCGATACCGACATGAACGTCGTGATGAACGACGGCGGCGGCTTCATCGAACTGCAGGGCACCGCCGAAGGCCATGCCTTCCGCCGCGATGAACTGGATGCGCTGCTGGTCCTGGCCGAAAAGGGCATCAAGGATCTGTTCGCTGCGCAGCAGGCAGCCCTGGCCCAGGCATGAACCGTCGCATCGCCCTGACCACCCTGGTGGTGGCCGACTACGACGAGGCGATCGCCTGGTACACCGGCGCGCTGGGCTTCAGCCTGCTCCAGGACATCGACCAGGGCGACAAGCGCTGGGTGGTGGTCGGGCCGGGCGATGGCAGCGCGGCGGCCTTGTTGTTGGCGCGTGCCAGCAACGACGAGCAGCGCGCGCGGATCGGCAACCAGACCGGTGGCCGGGTCGGCTTCTTCCTGAACACCGATGATTTCTGGCGTGACCACGCGGCGATGACCGCGCGTGGCGTGGTCTTCCTCGAAACCCCACGCGAGGAGGTCTACGCAACCGTCGCGGTGTTCCGCGATCTGTACGGCAACACGTGGGATCTGCTGGAGCCCAAGCAATGAAACTGGTCCTGGCCAGCGGCAACGCCGGCAAACTGAAGGAACTGCAGGCCATGCTCGGCGGCCTGCCGCTGGAGATCGTGGCGCAGGGCGAACTGGGCGTCAGCGACGTCCCGGAAACCGGCCTGACCTTCGTCGAGAACGCCCTGATCAAAGCGCGCCATGCCTGCCAGAGCACCGGTCTGCCCGCGCTGGCCGACGACTCGGGCCTGATCGTGGATGCCCTCGACGGCGCCCCCGGCCTGTACAGCGCGCGCTATGCCGGCAGCCCGACCAACGATGCCGCCAACAACGCCAAGCTGCTCGAGGCGATGCGCGACGTACCGGCCGATCGCCGCAGCGCCCGCTTCTATGCGGTGATCGTGCTGCTGCGCCATGCCGATGATCCGCAGCCGCTGATCTGCGAAGGCAGCTGGGAGGGCGTGATCCTCGATGAGCTGCGTGGCAGCCACGGCTTCGGCTACAACCCGCTGTTCCTCGACCCGGTGCTGGCGCAGACCGCCGCTGAAATGGCACCGGACCTGAAGAACGCGATGAGCCACCGCGCCAAAGCCCTGCAGCTGCTCAAGCAGAAGCTGCCCGCCCTGCTCTGATGGCACACGACCACTGCTCCCACCAGCCCGGCGAAGCCTGCACGGGCGATCACGACCACGCCCCGCGGCTGGTGACGCCGCCGCTGGCGCTGTATGTGCATCTGCCGTGGTGCGTGCGCAAATGCCCGTACTGCGATTTCAACTCGCATGCGGCCAAGGGCGAGCTGCCGTTCGAGGCTTACATCGACGCGTTGATCCGCGATCTCGATCAGGACCTGCCGTTGGTCTGGGGCCGGGTGGTGAGCAGTGTGTTCTTCGGTGGTGGCACGCCGAGCCTGTTCCCGCCCGAGGCGATCGACCGCTTCCTGCAGGCGGCGTCGGCCCGGCTGCGCTTCGCACCGAACCTGGAGGTGACCCTGGAGACCAACCCGGGCACCGCCGAGCACGGCCGTTTCGACCGATACCGCGCCGCCGGCGTGAACCGGATCAGCTTCGGCATCCAGACCTTCAACGACGAGGCGCTCAAGCGCCTGGGCCGCATCCACGACAGTGGCGAGGCCGAGCGGGCGGTGAAGCTGGCGCAGGACGCCGGCTACGACAACTTCAACATCGATCTGATGTACGCGCTGCCGCAGCAGACGCTGGCCCAGGCCGAGCATGATCTGGAGCGTGCCTTCGCGCTGCAGCCCACGCATATGTCGCATTACCAGCTCACGCTGGAGCCGAACACCGTGTTCTTCGCGCGGCCGCCGCAGGGCATCCCCGACGAAGATTCGGCGTGGGACATCCAGGAACACTGCCAGCAGATGCTGGCCGAGGCCGGCTATGCGCAGTACGAGGTCAGCGCCTACGCAAAACCGGGCCGGCAGAGCCAGCACAACCTCAATTACTGGCGCTTTGGCGACTACCTGGGGATCGGCGCCGGTGCACACGGCAAGATCAGCAGCGGCGCTGAAGAACACGTGCTGCGCCGCTGGAAGCACAAGCATCCGCAGACCTTCATGGACACTGCCGGGACCGCAGCCTCGATCGGCGGCGACGATGTGATCAGCGCCGAGCGGCTGCCGTTCGAGTACATGCTCAACCTGCTGCGGCTGCACGAAGGCTTTGCGCTGAAGGATTTCGAATCGCGTACCGGGCTGGACCGGGCCCGGATCGACGCGCCGCTGCGCATTGCCGTGGCCAAGGGCTGGATGACCGTGACCGGCGATGAGGTCATCCCTACCGAACTGGGCCGGCGCTTCACCAACGACGTGGTCGAGCTGTTCCTGCCCTGAGCAGGCGGCGCCTGCCCGGACGGTAATGCCGGCCGCTGGCCGGCGCCGGGAACCCCGAACCGTGTCGCTTCTGGCAGGGACCGGGCGAAACCGTTAGATTCCGTGTTCTCAGGGGAGCTGGAAGAACATCGGATGTCTGCGCCCGCACCTTCGTCGTCCCAGCCCGACATGACCCGCTTTGCGGACGTGGCCGCGCCGCCGCGCGTGCGCCGCCTGCTGGCCGCGCTGCACGGGCTGGCAGTGCAGACCCTCACCGCGCCGCTCAAGCTGACCATCGTGGAGCTCGAGCGCGAGCTGTTCCGCGATGCCGAGCGCGCGCGCAACAGCCAGATCCAGGCGGACATCTTCGCGCAGGCGCGCCAGCTGCATGAAGTCAACGCGCAGTTCGGCCCCCGCTTCCTGGAGGCGGTGGCGGTGAGCCTGGCCAGCCTGCGCGGCCCCCGCCACACCCAGCGCATCGTCCCGACCGAGGTATCCGTTTCGGCTACCGCACTGACCCTGGTCAACGACACCGACGTGGACCGCGACATCGTGCTGGTGGACATCATCCGCCGCGAAGCCCAGCGCTCGGCCACCGCCCTGCAGTTGCTCGGCCAGCGCTTCGGGGTGCTCGCCGCCGGACCGGCCTTCGATGTCGATGACCTGCCGTTCGGGCCGCAGGCGCTGTGCCGGATCGTGCGCGAACTGGGTGAAGACTTCGCGCTGGGCCTGGAAACACAGCTGGCGCTGTACCGCGTGTTCGACCGTCAATTGCTGGAGCGGCTGGGTGAACTGCTCGAACGCGCCAACATCCTGCTTGCGCACGAAGGCGTGCTTCCAGGGCTGGTGTACACCCCCTATCTCGCCCGCTCGGCAACCACGCGCCGGATCATCACCGGTCCCGAGCGTGGCCTGCCCGGCGCACGCGGCGGCGCGGCGGCGCGGCCCCTGACCGGCTGGAACGGCAGCGCGCCGAGTACCGGCTGGGCAGCGATGACCGAGCAAGCCATGGCACTGGCCACGGCGTCCGCCGCGCCGGACGGCACCGCACCCATCGGTGACGCGGCGGCGGCACCGCCAACGGCATCGCCGTCCGTGTCAGCGCCGAGCGCCCCCACCAGCCCCGCTGCGGCCGACCTCGGTGCACCGGCAATGTCAGCGCTGCACCAGCTGTTGGGCGCTGCCCGGCAGGCACATGCGGCCGGCGCGGTACCTGGCGGCGCAGCGCTGGCCGCGCAAGCCGTCGGCGCCTCGGCCCAGCCCGTTGCCACCCCCACGGAAAACGCCTTCCTGGCGCCCGAGGCGCCTCCCGCGCTGGCGGTACCGGCCGACGCCGTGCACGCCACGCTGGCCAGGCTGCAGAGCCAAGCGGTCGCCCCCGGCGGCGCCCGCCGCAGCATGGCCGATCTGCACAACGCGCTGCTCGCCCAGGTCCGTGCCGAACATGGCGCGCAGGCGTCATTGACGGTCAAGGACAGCGACACTTTCGATCTGCTCGACATGCTCTACGGGCAGATCCAGCGCGAGGTGCGGCCCGAGGCCGCGGCCGCCGACCTGCTGACCCGCCTGCAGGTGCCGGTCGCCCGCGCGGCCCTGTCCGACCCGGCCTTTTTCGTGCGCGACCAGCACCCGGCGCGCGAGCTGCTCAATGCGGTGGCCGAGGCCGGCGCCAACTGGCTGGGCGAGGAAGACGTGGACCCGCAGCTGGTGCAGAAGCTCGGCCACGCCGTCGACCAGGTGGTCAACGAGTACGACGGCGATGTGGCGGTCTTCGACACCGCCAACGAGGAGATCCAGCAGCACTTCCGCACGCTGGCCCACAAGGCCGAACTGGCCGAGCGGCGGCATGTCGAAGCCGCCCGCGGCAAGGAGCGGCTGGAGGCGGCCAAGCAGCAGGCCAGCACCAGCATCGAGCAGTTGTGCGCACAGGCCGCGCCCCCGCGCTTCGTGCAGGCGCTGCTGAAACAGGCGTGGTCGGACGTGCTCACGCTCACCCTGCTGCGCAACGGCGAGACCTCGCCGCAGTGGCAGCAGCGCCAGCAGGAAACTGCCCGGATCGCCGAGGTGACCTGCCTGGCGCCGGGCATGGCCGAGCGTGATGATGTGCTGGGGCAGCAGGTCGAGTCCGCTCTGCTGCAGGTCGGCTACCACCAGGACGAGGCGGCCGCGATCGCGCGGCGCCTGTCCACGCCCGGCGGCGAGGATGACAGCAGTTCACGCACCGAGCTCACCGCCCGCCTGCGCGCCCGCACGCGGCTGGGCGAGCAGGCCGATGCCAGTGATCCGCGCAAGGTCGCCCCGCTCGCGCGCAGCACCGCCGAGGACGACTGCTATCGCCAGCTGCGCACCCTGCCCTTCGGGACCTGGTTCGAGTTCACCACCAACCAGCAGGGCGACGTGCGCCGGCAGCGGTTGTCCTGGTACAGCCTGATCACCGACAACGCGCTGTTCGTCAATCAACGTGGGCAGAAGGTGGGTGAGTACTCGCTGGATGCCCTGTCGCGGTTGATGGCCCATGGCCAGGTGCGGATCGTCACCGAAGACAAGGGCAGGCTGATTGACCGTGCGTGGCAGGCCACCCTGCGCACCCTGCGCTCGCTGGCCGGCACGCCTGCGGAGAGCACCGAATGACCACACCCGATACCCGCCGCGCGCCGCGCCGCCAGGTGACCGAGCTGGTGCCCGTGACCGACCTGATGGCCGAGACCGTGATCGGCCGGCTCGGCAATGTCTCCGAAACCGGCATGCTGATGCTGGCCTCGGTGCCGATGCAGGACGATGCGCTGTACCAGCTGCAGTTCACCATTCCCGGCCCGCAGGGTCAGCCGCTGCTGATCGACGTCGGCGTGCACCTGCTCTGGAGCGAGCAGACCCATGCACCGGGCCAGGCCTGGGTGGGCTTCCGCTTCCTGACCTTGCCCCGCGAATCACGCGAGCAGCTGCGGCAGTGGATCGCCGAGGAAACTTCGGCAGTCTGAGCGCCGGTTCCGGCACAGCGCCCGCTGGCGGATTGCGGCAGAATCTAGGGCTGCATTCCGCACTGCCAGCGAGCTTCATGCCATGAACCAGCCAGACCTCGGCGCCCTGTATTCCCACCATGCCAGCGTGATGCGCCAGCGCGCCGATGAAGCGCTGGCCCGTGGCGGCTTCGATCATCTGGTGATTCCCAGTGGCACCCTGCATTACCAGGCCTTTGATGATCGCGATTACCCGTATGCGGTGAACCCGAACTTCAAGGCCTGGCTGCCGCTGACCAAGCTGCCCAACAGCTGGCTGGTGTACACCCCCGGCAAGCGCCCGACCCTGATCTTCCATCAGCCCTTCGATTACTGGCACGTGGTGCCGGGTGCGCCGAATGGCTGGTGGGTGGAGCATGTCGATATCCAGATCATCCGCACGCCCGACGAGGCGCTGGCGCTGCTGCCCAAGGATGCGGCGCGTTGCGCGATCCTCGGTGAACCGCGCAGTGCACTGGGCGCCTTCGTGCCGAACAATCCCGCACCGGTCATCGATTACCTGGACTGGCAGCGCGGCTACAAAACGCCGTATGAAATCGCCCTGATGCGCGAAGCGCAGCGGCTGGGCGTGCGCGGCCACCGTGCCGCCGAAGCCGCCTTCCGCGCTGGCGCCAGCGAATTCGAGATCCACATGGCGTACTGCCGTGCGGTCGGCCAGGACGCCAATGAGTTGCCCTACGGCAACATCATCGGCCTCAACGAACATGCGGCCGTGCTGCACTACACCGATCTGGGCCGCAGCGCGCCGACCCCACTGCGCAGCTTCCTGATCGACGCCGGTGCCAGTGCCCACGGCTATGCCAGCGACATCACGCGCACCTATGCGGCCAGCGGCCATGACGAATTCCAGGCGCTGATCGATGCCGTGGATGCGGCCCAGCAGCAGATGGGCGCCGCTGTGCGTGCCGGCGTGGACTACAAGCAGCTGCACATCGACGCACACCTGTCGCTCATGGGCATCCTCAAGGACTTCGGCGTGCTCAACGTCTCGCCGGAAGCGGCGTTGGCCACCGGCGTGAGCGCGGCCTTCTTCCCGCACGGCCTGGGCCATCTGATCGGGCTGCAGGTGCATGACGTGGCCGGCTTTGCCGCCAGCGACCGCGGTGGCCGCATCGAGCGCCCGCAGGGTCACCCGTACCTGCGCATGACCCGCGTGCTGGAGCCGGGCATGGTGGTCACGATCGAACCGGGCGTGTACTTCATCGACATGCTGCTGGACGAAGTGAAGCAGGCCGGCAATGGCGCCAGCATCAACTGGGAGCGCGTGGATTTCTTCCGCCCGTATGGCGGTGTGCGGATCGAGGACGAGGTGCTGTGCACCGAGGGCGATGCGGACAACCTGACCCGCCCGGTGTTTGCGGCCGCCAGCTGAGCGGCGATGCGGGTGCCGACCCACGGTCGGTACCTGCACTGCATCGTGTGCCCGCCGCCGGCCGCTGATCGCCGCCCCGGTATCCGCGTAGAGCCACCCCATGGAGTGGCGCTACCCTGGCGCGGATCAGCGCCTGGCCATTTCTTCTTCGATCTCATCGGCACTGCGCGCCAACGCCGCGGTCAGCACCTGATGGCCGTCCTCGGTGATCAGCACGTCGTCTTCGGTGCGAATCCCGATGCCGCGCCAGCGCGCTTCCACGCTGCGGTCGTCCGGTGAGACATACAGGCCGGGCTCGATGGTGAACACCATGCCCGGCTCCAGCATCCGCGAGTCCCCTGCCAAGCGGTAGTCGCCTACGTCATGCACGTCCAGGCCCAGCCAGTGCCCGGTCTTGTGCCGGTAGAAGCGCTGGTAATGCGCTTCGGCGATGTTCTCTTCCAGCGTGCCCTTGAGCAGGCCGAGCCGCAGCAGGCCCTCGGTCAAGGTCTCCACCGCGGCCAGATGGCCAGCCTCGTACGCATTGCCCGGGCGGGCCTGGGCCAGTGCCGCAGCCTGCGCCGCACCGACCAGATCATGCAGCGCGCGCTGCTCGGCGGTGAAGCGGCCATTGACCGGGAAGGTCCGGGTGATATCACTGGCGTAGCCGCGGTACTCGGCGCCGGCATCGATCAGGACCAGATCGCCATCGTGCGCGCGCGCGTTGTTGTCGCGGTAATGCAGGATGCAGCCGTTGGTACCGGCACCGACGATGCTGCTGTAGGCCGCACAGGCATCATTGGCACGGAACACACGCTCCAGATCGGCCTGCAGTTCGTACTCATGGATGCCCGGCCGCGCCACGTGCATGGCCGCACGGTGCGCCTGCACGCTGATGTCGGCAGCGCGCTGCATCACGGCGATTTCCGCGGTCGATTTGAACAGCCGCTGTTCGTGCAGCAGGTGGCCCAGCTCCAGGAATTCATGCGGCGGCTGCGCGCCATGCCGCACCTGCGAGCGCACCCGGTTGACCCAGCCGATCAGCTTGAGATCGAACTCGGCATCGCGGCCGAAGTGGTAGTACACCCGCGAGCGCCCTTCCAGCAGGCCGGGCAGGATGTCGTCCAGATCGTCGATCGGGTACGCATCGTCCATGCCGTACTGCGAAACCGCGCCTTCCTGGCCGGCGCGCGCGCCATCCCAGGCTTCGCGGTCGGCGTCGCGCTCGCGGCAGAACAGGATCACCTCGCCATGGCGACGGCCCGGGATCAGCACCAGCACGGCCTCCGGTTCCGGGAAGCCGCTCAGGTACCAGAAATCCGAGTCCTGGCGGAATGGATAATGCGTATCCAGGCTGCGCACCCGCTCGGATGCGGCCGGCAGCACCAGGATCGCGTCATCGCCGGCCATCTCCATCAACTGCTGGCGGCGGCGGGTGTATTCGGCGGCGGAGATGCCGGTCAGCTGCCGGATATCCATCTCAGTTCAAGCGCTGCCGGTGGCGCGCGGCCATCACACAGTCGCCGTGCAGCAGCAGCACCGCCACGCGGATGAACTCCTCGATCTCGGCCAGCGCGTCTTCATCGTCGTCGTTGCCGCTTTCGAAGTCTTCGCTGGAGGCCTGGGCCAGCTTGGCCAGATCGGTCAGGGCTTCATCGCCCTCTTCGGACAAGGCCGGCCGGTTCTGGCCCGAGCCCAGCCCGAAGCCGCCCAGGAACGCACGCGCCCAGGTGAACAGCGCATCGGCCTGCGCGGCGGTATCGCTGGCATCGCTCAGCAGCAGCTCGAAGGCGAAATCGCGGTCTTCCATCTGCGCTACGCTGGCATCGAGCAGGCGCGCCAGGGCGTCACCTTCGGCCGGGGTCGGCAGGTTGTCATCGGCCAGCACGCGGGCCGGCCATTCACGCACCGGCGCACCGCCGGCGGACAGCCAGCCGCAGAGGCCGCCGTGCAGTTCAGCGGCGCTGGCGCCCAGGCCCAGGGCCTGGCTGGCCTGGTTTACGTCGTCGACACTCGGGAGTTCGGTCATCTTGGGGCTACGGTTTGTGAGCGCCACAGTGTAGCAATCCACCTGTGTCCACCGGGTTGCCATGGCCCGCCCCGGGCCCCGCCCCGGCACCGGCGGGCCGACTGCCAGCAGGCCCCGTCATTATTCGCTTGACCGCCCCGTCCGCCCTTGCCTATGGTGCCGGACATGGAACCCGCCGACGCCATCGCCCAGTTGCAGGCCTTCGCCGCCCGCGTCGAGGCGTTGCTTGAGCGCAACGAACGCCTGGCCGACGAGAACCGCAGCCTGCGCCATCAGCAGGAGCAGCTGGTGGCCGAGCGCTCCCAGCTGCTGGCCAAGAACGAACAGGCCCGCTCCCGGGTCGAAGC
This sequence comes from Stenotrophomonas sp. Steno-Z10-BAI, assembly GCF_056393115.1. Classification (NCBI taxonomy): domain Bacteria; kingdom Pseudomonadati; phylum Pseudomonadota; class Gammaproteobacteria; order Lysobacterales; family Lysobacteraceae; genus Stenotrophomonas; species Stenotrophomonas sp. Steno-Z10-BAI. Next base: position 760,651 of record NZ_JBWJOZ010000001.1, read on the forward strand.
GATGATCACCCGCCTCAAGTCCCTGGAGCAGCACACATGAGCCAGACCGAACCGGTCAGTGTCCGCATCCTGGATCGTGAATACACGGTGGGGGTGGGGGCCGAGGAACGCGAGAGCCTGACCGCCGCTGCCCGGCTGCTGGATGCCAAGATGCGCGAGATCCGCGGCAGCAACCGGATGGCCGCGGTCGACCGCGTCGCGGTGCTGGCCGCGCTGAACCTGGCCCACGAGCTGCAGCAGCTGCGTGATGAGCACGCCCGGCAGGCCATTGCTCTGCAGCAGACCCTGAGCGATCTCAATCGCCGCCTGGATCGGGCTTTCGACAGCGCGGGTTGATCCACGCGACCGGTTCCACGCGGTGATTGATTGCACACGTGCATCGCGCGGTCTTCATCGATCTGAATTGATGTGCAATTCGACCGACGAACGGACTGGTCGAATCGCACAAGAGGGCTATAATCCTCGTCGCGTTCTCTGCTGTGAACGACGGCGTGTGCAAACATTCGCCTTGTCCCTTAATTACGACCACGGGTGCGCGACGGCGCCGGGAGTGCAAGTCCGCCTTGTAGCGGGAAGCCCGATGGAACCCCAGCGTACCCACTTGAACCCCGGGTTCAAGGTCGTTTCGCATGCATCGTCACGGCGGAGAATGCAATATTCCAGCAAGAGCGGCGTTCCCTTGGGACGTCGCTCTTGTTTTATCCGCTTCCCCCGCACGCTCCGGACCCAGGCATGACCGACCCGCGCTCCGCACTGCGCCAGCAGCTGCGCCAACGCCGCCGTGATCTCCCCGCCGCCGTGCGCCTGGCCGCCGCCGAACAGTTGGCCGATGGCCTGCTCGCCCTTCCTTTCGCGCCCCCGCAGGGCCATGTCGCCGGCTATTGGGCGATGGATGGCGAGATCGCGCTGCACCGCTGGCAGATGCAGTTGCCCGCCGGCCTGACCTACTGCCTGCCGGTCCTGCACGAGAAGACGCTGCGCTTCGCGCCCTGGCGCCCCGGGCAGGCACTGACCACCAACCGCTTCGGCATCCCCGAACCCGATCTCGCGCTGGACGACACGCTCGCACCGGAGCAGATGGCGCTGGTCGTGGCGCCGCTGGTGGGTTTCGACGCACTGGGTCGCCGGCTGGGCATGGGAGGCGGCTGGTATGATCGCAGCTTCGCATTCCGCCACCAGCGCCCGGCGCCGCCGTGGCTGGTCGGGGTCGGCTTCTCGGTCCAGCAGGTCGATGACCTGCCGGTGCAATCCTGGGACGTCGCGGTGGATGCGATCTGCACCGACGTCTCCACCCTTGTCTGCGTACCGACCAACGGTCGGCACCTACCGTAATCAAAGACTCCGCATGACCGCACGCAAGCGCTACTGGCTGATGAAGTCCGAACCGGACGCCTTTTCCATCGACGATCTGCAGCGCGTGGGCCGTGAGCCCTGGAACGGCGTGCGCAACTACCAGGCGCGCAACTTCATGCGCGATGGGATGAAGGTCGGCGACGGGGTGATGTTCTACCACTCCAACACCAAGGTGCCGGGCATCGTCGGGCTGGCCACGGTGGCCAGCGAGGCCTACCCGGACGACACCCAGTTCGATCCCAAATCCGATTACCACGACCCCAAGGCGACCCGCGAAGAACCGCGCTGGATGCTGGTGGACGTGGCCTTCGAGCGCAAACTGCGCGACACCATTTCGCTGGATGAGATCAAGCTGCACGCCGATGCGCTGGGCGAAGGATTCCCGCTGACCGCACGCGGCAACCGTCTCTCGATCCTCCCGGTGACCGCTGCGCAGTGGAAGCTGCTGCTGTCGCTGGAAAAGCACTGACCCCTTTCCTCCAAGAGTTGCCCGCCATGTCCGAAGCCAAGCGCCTGGCCGCTGAAAAAGCCATTGAATACGTCGAAGACGGCATGATCGTGGGGGTCGGCACCGGCTCCACCGTGGCCTACTTCATCGATGCCCTGGCCAAGATCCAGCACCGCATCAAGGGCGCCGTGTCCAGCTCGGACCAGAGCACCGCGCGCCTGAAGCAGCACGGCATCGAGGTGCTCGAGCTCAACCACACCGGCAACCTGTCGCTATATGTGGATGGGGCCGACGAATGCGACGGCAACAAGAACCTGATCAAGGGCGGCGGTGCCGCGCTGACCCGCGAGAAGATCATCGCCGAGGCCAGCGAGCGCTTCGTGTGCATCATCGACCCGAGCAAACAGGTCAAGGTGCTGGGCAAGTTCCCGCTGCCGGTGGAAGTGATCCCGATGGCCCGCAGCCTGGTCGCCCGCCGCATCATGGACATGACCGGCGGCCAGCCGGCCTGGCGTGAGGGCGTGGTCACCGACAACGGCAACGTGATCCTGGACATCCACCACCTGGAGATCACCGATCCGGTCAAGCTGGAGCGCGAGCTCAACCAGCTGCCGGGCGTGGTCAGCGTCGGCCTGTTCGCGCGCCGCCCGGCCGATGTGGTGATCATCGGCGGTGAGCCGCCGATCGTGATGTGATCCCGTGGCCGGCGCCCGCGCCGGCTGCCCCAACGAGGTACGCCCATGTCCCTGTTGCGCCTGCTGCCCCTGCTCCTGCTGTTCACCCTGGCCGGCTGTGCCAGCACCAACGCCCGTCACTGGGTGGAACTGGACGGCAACCGTTACCACGTTGAACTGGCCACCAACGACGATACCCGCGCCCGCGGGCTGATGTTCCGCGACCAGATGCCCGAGGACCACGGCATGCTGTTCATCCACGAACGCGAAGAACTGCAGGCGTACTGGATGAAGAACACCAAGATCGCGCTGGACATCCTGTACTTCGATGCGCAGCGCCGCCTGGTCAGCCAGCAGCGCGATGTGCCGCCGTGTTCGGCCGGCGATCGTTGCCCGCCCTACCCCAGCAGCGAGCCGGCCCGCTACGTGCTGGAACTCAACGCCGGGCAGGCCGAAAAGATGGCGCTCAAGGACGGCACCGAACTCACCTTCGGCCCCGGCATCGCCGACGGCAAATAAAAGTGCCCTGATAAACGCGCCGCGCCCTTGAATCGCGGCGCGTTTGTCGCCAGTCTTGTCCCATGCAGGGGCAGATCACATTGCCGACGTGGGACTCACTGGCCGAGCTGGATGACGAGGCGCTGCCGCTGTTGCCGACCGCGTTGCTGATCGCCCGGGACGAATACCCGGATCTGGACCCCGCCGTCTACGACGCGGTCCTGCAGAGTCACGCCGACCACCTGCGCACCGAGATCGCCACGATCGACATGTGGCCGCTGAAGATCGCTGCGGTCAACCGCCACCTGTTCGACGAGCTGGGCTACAGCGGCGACCACGGCGAGTACTACGACCCGCGCAACAGCTATCTGAACCAGGTCTTCGAACGCCGCCTGGGCAATCCGATCTCGCTGGCGCTGGTGCAGATGGAAGTCTCGCGCCGGCTCGGCATCCCGCTGGACGGGGTGTCCTTCCCCGGGCACTTCCTGGTGCGTCTGCCGCTCAACGACGGCGTACTGGTGATGGACCCGTTCAACGGCGGCCGCCCGCTGGGTGTGGAAGAACTGCGCGAACGCGCACGCTCACACCTGGGCGGTGAAGTCCCCGACGACGACGTGCTCGCGCAGATCCTGGACCCGGCCCCGGCACGCGCGATCCTGATGAGGATGCTGCGCAACCTGCATGGCGTGTACGTGGAACGCGGCGAATGGGACCGCGCCGCGCGCAGTGCCGACCGCCTGCTGAAGCTGGCACCCGAACAGGACGACGCGCTGCGCGATCGCGGCATGGCCTACCTGCAACTGGATTACGAGGCCGGCGCGCGCAACGACCTGGGGCTGTATCTCAAGCGCAATGCCAAGGCCAGCGATGCCCAGTTCGTCCGCGAGAAGCTGGTCGGCCTCGGTGGCGTGGTGCCGCGCCTGCACTGACGGTGCCGCGACGCGGCGCCTGGCGGTGCCTCAGTCGACTTCGACCATTTCGAAATCATCCTTGGTCACGCCGCAGTCCGGGCACGTCCAGGTATCAGGGATGTCTTCCCAGCGCGTGCCCGGGGCGATGCCCTCGTCCGGCAGCCCGTCTTCTTCCCGGTACAGGAAGCCGCAGACAACGCACATCCAGGTGCGGAAGGTGGTGGCGGTTGCGTCGGTCATCGGATAATCACGGCGGGACAAGAGCTGACAGCGCTCATTGTCCCACTCCCGTTGCGCTACCGGTAGCCATTGATGAATCACGCTTCAGCCCCCACGCCGCCCCGCGGCGTCTACCTCATCACCCCCGACGAGCCCGATACCGCGCGGCTGCTGGCGCGCACCGCGCCGCTGCTGGCGGCCGGCGCCACCTGGCTGCAGTACCGCAACAAGAGCGCCGATGTGGCCCTGCGCCACGCCCAGGCCGCTGCGCTGCAGGGCCTGTGCCAGCTGTACGCAGTGCCGTTGCTCATCAATGACGACGTGGCCCTGGCCCAGGCGGTCGGCGCGGCCGGTGTGCACCTGGGCGAGGACGATGGCGATATCGCCGCCGCCCGTGCCCTGCTCGGCCCGGACGCCCTCATCGGCGCCTCCTGCTATGACACCCTGACGCTGGCCGAGCGCGCGGTCGCCGCTGGCGCCAGCTACGTCGCCTTCGGGGCCTTCTTCCCCAGCACCAGCAAGGCCACCACCCGCCGCGCCCCACCGGACCTGCTGCGGCAAAGCGCCGCACTCGGGGTGCCCCGGGTGGCGATCGGCGGGCTGAGCCCGGACAATGTGGCACCGCTCATCGCTGCCGGCGCCGATCTGGTTGCCGTCATCAGCAGCGTGTACGCCGCGCCCGACCCGGTCGCCACGCTGCACGCCTACCTCGCTTGCTTCCAGGATACGACCGCATGAACCACGACCAGTCCCACGCCCTGTTCACCCGCGCCCAGAAGCTGCTGCCGGGCGGCGTCAACTCGCCGGTGCGCGCGTTCAAATCGGTCGGTGGCGAGCCGTTCTTCGTCAAGCGCGCCGATGGCCCCTACCTGTACGACGTGGACGACAACCGCTACATCGATTATGTCGGCTCCTGGGGCCCGATGATTGTTGGCCACAACCACACCGCCGTGCGCCAGGCGGTCAAGCAGGCGATCGGCAACGGTCTGTCCTTCGGCGCGCCGTGCGAAGCCGAAGTCACCATGGCCGAAACCCTGACCCGGCTGGTGCCGTCCTGCGAGATGGTGCGCATGGTCAACTCGGGCACCGAGGCCACGCTGTCGGCGATCCGGCTGGCACGCGGTGCCACCGGCCGCAGCCGCATCGTCAAGTTCGAAGGCTGCTACCACGGCCACGGCGACTCGTTCCTGGTCAAGGCCGGCAGCGGCATGCTGACCTTGGGCGTGCCGACCTCGCCGGGTGTCCCGGCCGGGCTGAGCGAACTCACCCTGACCCTGCCCTACAACGATGTCGAAGCGGCCACCGCGCTGTTCGCCGAACAGGGCGAGCACATCGCCGGGCTGATCATCGAGCCGGTGGTGGGCAACGCCAACTGCATCCCGCCGCGCGAGGGCTACCTGCAGCACCTGCGCGCACTGTGCACGCAGTACGGCACGGTGCTGATCTTCGATGAAGTGATGACCGGCTTCCGCGTGGCGCTCGGTGGCGCGCAGGCGCATTACGGCGTTACCCCGGACCTGACCACCTTCGGCAAGATCATCGGCGGCGGCATGCCCGTGGGTGCCTACGGTGGTCGTCGGGAGCTGATGTCGCAGATTTCCCCGGCCGGCCCGATCTACCAGGCGGGCACACTGAGCGGCAATCCGGTGGCGATGGCAGCCGGCCTGGCGATGCTGGAACTGGTGCAGGAACCGGGCTTCCATGATCGCCTGAGTGCTTCGGCCGCGCGCCTGTGCGCGGGGCTGGAAGCGGCAGCGGCGGACGCAGGCGTGGCAGTGACCACCACCCAGGTCGGCGCGATGTTCGGCCTGTTCTTCACTGACCAGAAGGTGGAAACCTACGCCCAGGCGACCGCGTGCGACATCACCGCGTTCAACACCTTCTTCCACGCGATGCTGGAGCGCGGCGTGTTCCTCGCCCCCTCGGCGTATGAAGCCGGCTTCCTGTCCAGCGCACACGACGACAGCATCATCGAGGCAACGCTCGAGGCCGCGCGCGAAGCGTTCAAGGTCGTCAAAGGCTGATCAAATAACGGGGACGGGGGTAGTTAATAATTACCCCCGTCCCCGTTAAATATTGATTGCTTCAACCGAACACGAAACGGCCTTTCATCATGGCGAAGTGGCCCGGGAACGAGCAGAAGAAGGTGTAGTCGCCGCCCTTGGTCAGCTTGGCGGTGGAGAAGGTGACGCTGGTGCTTTGTCCACCGCCGATCACCGGGGTATGCGCCAGCACGCGCGCATCGCCCTTGGGCAGGTAGCTGTCGGCCAACGTGGTGCGCATGCCAGCCATTGCCACCGGCTGGTAATCCGCGGCGCGGGTCAGTACCCAGTTGTGGCCCATCGCGGTCGCCGCGAGCTTGCCGGTGTGGCGCAGGGTCAGCTTGACCTGGGTGCAGTCCGCGGCAACCTTGAGTTCCTTCTGGCTGAAGCTCATCTGGTCGGTACTGTCGATGGCGATCGCGCAGACACGCGCATGGGCGGCCGGGGCCAGCATCAGGCCGGCAAGCAACACGGGGGCAAGCAGTTTCAAGGCGATCTCCATCAGGCAGTCCCCGCGATTCTAGTGACCGCCCGTGCAGGCGACGTGCGACGCGATGTCGCAGCGCAGGCCCCGGCTGGGTTACGGTCAGCCCTGGACCTGGACGAGACTTCCCCATGCCGCGTGTGATCGAGTGCCTGCTGCTGGATTTCGATGGCGTGCTGGTGCGCTATGCGCGGCACCTGCGTGTGCGCCATCTGGCCGCCAGCATCGGCTGCAGCGCGGCGCAGGTGCAGACGGCACTGTTCGACAGTGGGCTGGAACGCGCCTACGACAGCGGCATGGCGACCGACGCCTACCTGCAGCAACTGGGCGATGCGCTGCAGGCCACGATCAGCATCGCGCAGTGGCAGGCCGCGCGCATCGCCGCGTGCGCACCGGAAACAGGTGTGGTCGAACGCGTGGCACGGATCGCGCAGGCACTGCCGATCGGAATCCTGACCAACAACGGCGCGCTGATGGCGCAGACGATTCCACAGCTCCTTCCGACCCTGGCCGATGCGCTGCACGGCCGCATCCTGTGCAGCGGTGCGCTGGGCGGGCGCAAGCCGGATCCGGCGATATTCGCCAAGGCGGTGACGCTGCTCGGCGCACGTGGCGAGCGCACGCTGTTCATCGATGACCTGTTCGTCAACGTGCGCGGGGCACGGCTGGCCGGCCTGCAGGCCGAGACCGCACCGGACAGCCGCGCGTTCGGCAAGGTCATGAAGCGATACGCCCTGACGTAGCGCCGTTGGCTAGCGCGACGCGATGAACGACTGCACGGCCGCGCGCAGACGCTTCAGGCCTTCGGCGATTTCTTCATCGGTGATGTTCAGCGACGGCACGAAGCGCAGCACATCCGGCCCGGCCTGCAGGGTCAGCAGGCCGTGTTCGGCGGCGTGATCCAGGAGGGGACCGGCCTGGCCGGCGAAATCCTTGTCCAGCACCGCACCCAGCATCAGGCCGCGACCGCGGACCTGGCTGAACACCTTGAACTCGTCGTTGATCTTGCCCAGGCCATCGCGCAGCGCCTGCGACTGACGGCTCACGTTGTGCGCGATCTCCGGTGAGGACAGCTTGCGCAGCGCCACCCGGGCGACGGCCGCGGCCAGCGGATTGCCACCAAAGGTGGTGCCGTGCGCGCCGAACTGCATTACCTCGGCCACCTTCGGGCCGGCCAGCATCGCGCCGATCGGGAAGCCGCCGCCCAGTGCCTTGGCCAGGGTGACGATGTCTGGTTTGATGTTGTCCTGCCAGTGCGCGAACAGGGTACCGGTGCGGCCCATGCCGGCCTGGATCTCATCCAGCACCACCAGCGCATTGTGCTGGTCGCACAGCTCCCGCACGCGCTGCAGGAAGCCCGGCTTGGCCGGCATCACGCCGCCCTCGCCCTGGATCGGCTCCAGCATCACCGCAGCGACATCGCCGGCGGCCATCGCGGTCTCCAGCTGCACCTCATCGTTGAAATCGACATAGCGGAAGCCACCGGGCAGCGGCTCGTAGCCTTCCTGGTACTTCGGCTGGGCAGTGGCGGTCACCGCCGCCAGCGTGCGGCCGTGGAAGCTGCCGCGGAAGGTCACGATCACCCGCTGGTGCGCCGGGCGGCCCAGCGAAGAGGCCCACTTGCGGACCAGCTTGATCGCCACTTCATTGGCTTCCGCGCCGGAGTTGCACAGGAACACGCGCTCGGCGAAGCGCGAGGCGGTGACCAGTTCTTCGGCCAGGCGCAGCGGCGGCTCGCTGTAGAACACGTTGCTGGTGTGCCAGAGCTTGCCGGCCTGCTCGATCAGCGCGGCGGTGAGGTCCGGATCGTTGTGGCCCAGGCCACACACCGCGATGCCGGCGGCCAGATCAATGAATTCGCGGCCCTGGTTGTCCCAGACGCGCGCGCCCTGGCCACGTTCGAGCACCACCTGGCGCGGTTTGTAGACCGGCAGGTAGTAATGCGACAGGGACAACAGCGGATCGGTGGCAGCGGCAGTCATGGCGGTCAACGGCTCAGGAAAGATCCCATTCTCGCGCTTTGGGCCGGTGGGGCACAATGCGCCCCATGCGACCGTTCACTGCCCCCCAGCTCAACCCCGCCACCGACTCCGGCTGGCGCCGCCAGTGGTTCGACATCATCTACCGCCACGACACCCGGCCCTCGCGCAATTTCGACCTGCTGCTGGTCTACGCGATCATCGCCAGCGTGGTGGTGGTCATGTTCGACAGCGTGCAGCGCTTCCATGCGGCCTATGCCGACTGGCTGTACGTGCTCGAATGGGGGTTCACGATCCTGTTCACCGGCGAATACCTGCTGCGGCTGGTGGTGGTCAAACGCCCGCTGCGCTACGCATTCAGCATCTGGGGCATCATTGATCTGGCCTCGATCCTGCCGACCTACCTGTCGCTGTTCATCCCCGGCGCGCAGAGCCTGCTGGTGGTGCGCGCGCTGCGCATCCTGCGGGTATTCCGGATCCTCAAGCTGACCCGCTACATCGAAGAAAGCGGCGTGCTGATGGAGTCGCTGTGGCGCAGCCGCCGCAAAGTGCTGTTGTTCCTGTTCACGGTCATCACCATCACCATCATCGCCGGCACCATGATGTATGTGATCGAAGGCCCCAACCACGGCTTCACCAGCATCCCCAGCAGCATGTACTGGGCGGTGGTGACCATGGCCACGGTGGGCTTCGGCGACATCGTGCCGCAGACCGTGCTGGGCCGCTTCGTCACCTCGGTACTGATCCTGATCGGCTACAGCATCATCGCGGTGCCGACCGGGATCTACACCGCCGAACTGGCCAACACCATGCGTGATGCCGAGCATGCCGCGCGCCGGGATGCGCGCGGCTGCCCGCACTGCGGGCTGGAAGGGCACGAACCGGATGCCCTGCACTGCCGCCACTGCGGCGACAAGCTGCCCCCGGTCTTCAACGTGTGATCACCGCGGGGCGGGCCGCCTGGCAGCCCGCCGCGCGCCCGCTCAGCGTGCGCCGCTGGACTGCGCCAGGCGGTTGCTCATGTCGACCAGGTCGTTGTAGCTGACCAGCAACGCTTCGGCCGAGCCCTGCGGGTTGTTGATCCGGCCGCCGCTCTGGATCAGCATCTGCTCGCTGCGGGTGTACGGCTTCTTTGACTCGACGCGCTCGATACGGCGACCGGCATCACGGGCCAGCGTATCGGCCGCACGCTCCAGGTGCCCCCACATCGCATCGCCCTTGCCGACCTTGTCATCCTGCGCCTGCTGCAGCAGCGCCTGGAACGCGGTGAGCTGGGTGCGGGCCACGGCCAGGTCCGGCGCCTCGGTGTTGAGCAGTTGGGTCAGCTGCTTGCCATCACCGAGGATCTTGATCTGGTAGTACGCCATGGAGCGGCCTTCAGAGGCTTCAATCTCCTTGAGCTGCTCGGCACGGCGTTCGTCTTCGCGCTTTTCCAGTGCGGCATCCAGCGCGGTGCCTGCATCGAAGAAGGCCATGTAGGCTTTCATCAACGGCGCATGCTGGCTGCGCATCCCGGCATGGTCATCGCGCAGGTAGTCCTCGCGGCTGTAGTAACGGTCAGCCTGCTCGATCAAGGCGTACAGGTCGACGAAGGTCTTCTGGTAATTGCTGGCTGCCGGATCCAGTGCCGGCTCGGCCGGCGTCATCGCCAGCGCGGCCACCATCGGGGCATTGCATGCGTCCACGCGATGCGACAGCACCGTGCCCGGCCCACGCACCTTTTTCTCGTTGCCGGTCGGGCCGGCCTCCGGGTCCTGCATCCAGCCGATGTACTGCTGGAAGCCTTCGTGGATCGGCTGTTCAACGGCATTGAAGCAGGCGATGTAGGCGTTCACCTTCTCCACGCCCTGGGTATCGGCGACGCTGCCCGGGCCCTTGCCGCAGGCGCCGAGCAGGCTGATCAGGGCAATGGCGGCGGCAAGCGGCGCGGTCCGTGTGCGGAATGACATGCGAGTGTCCATACAAATTGGGGCCCGCACCTTAACAGCCCGGTGTGTGCAGCCGCTGTCATCGCACGCCGGGCGCGCGTCACTCCAGGAACAGATCCGGCATCAGCGGGCGCGATGGATCAACGGCGTAGCCGCTCAGATCGGTGATGCCGGCCTGCGCCAACACCTCGTCATCGAGCAGGAACTGTCCGCTGAAACCGACCGCCTCACGGCACAGCACCGCGTGCGCGGCATCGGCCAGAATCGCCGGCGTGCGGCAGCCCCCGATGTCCACGCCGGGAATCATGTTGATCGCATCGGTGGCGATCACCGTGCGCGGCCACAACGCATTGACCGCCACGCCCTGCGGGCCGAACTCGGCCGCCAGGCCGAGGGTGACGAAGCTCATGCCCATCTTGGCCAGCGTGTAACCGGTGTGCGGGGCCCACCACTTCGGGTCCAGGCTCGGCGGTGGTGCCAGCGTGAGAATGTGCGGGTTGGGCGCCTGCAGCAGGTGCGGCAGGCAGGCCTGCGCGCACAGGAAGCTGCCGCGCGAATTGACCTGCTGCATCAGGTCGAAGCGTTTCATCGGCGTGTGCAGCGTGCCACGCAGCCAGATCGCGCTGGCGTTGTTGATCAGGATGTCGATGCCACCGAAGGTATCCACGGTGGCGGCGACGGCCGCGCGCACCTGGTCTTCTTCGCGGATGTCGCACTTCAGTGCCAGCCCCTGCCCGCCTGCGGCGGTCACTGCCTCGGCAGCGCTGTGGATGGTGCCGGGCAGCTTCGGATTGGGCACCGAGGACTTGGCCGCGATCGCGATGTTGGCGCCGTCGCGTGCTGCACGCAGCGCAATGGCCAAGCCGATGCCGCGCGAGGCGCCGGTGATGAACAGGGTCTTGCCTTGCAGACTGGCCATGCGCGGAATTCCTTGGATGCGAGTGCAGTGAATCCGCATTATGCCGCCCCGGCGCACACGCCGGATTCATGCGCCGCGTCGATACTGGGCGTTCACGTTCTGCATGGAATGAGCGACATGACGGCGATCCGCCTTCCCCTGACCGCGTTGGCCCTGGTGCTGGCCCTTGGCGCCTGCCAACCTGCTGGCGATCCTGCCGCCTCGGCGACGCAGGACGCGGCTACCGTCCCGGGCACCGCCGGTGGCACCTCCCCCTTCGGCGAAGCGGCGATCTGGGACGGCGAGGTCGACGCCTGTCGTGGCCAGGCACCGGTCGCCGATGATTGTCTGTCCAAGGCGATGCAGGCGGCCAAGGCCAGCCCGCAGGCGATCGCCGCCGCCCATCAACTGGGTGCGCAGGGCAATCCCGGCTACGTGAGCGCATGGCGGGAACAGGACGGCGTGGGCATCGCCACCATCGAATACCCGTTCCGTGCCAACACCAATGAAGGCACGCTGCTGGTCGACAGCGCCGGGCACACGGTGGATGTGGATGCGGACGTACTGCCGGAAATGTCGCGCGCCGATGCCACCGTCAAACCGTTCCTGGATGCACACCCGGATGCCTCGCCGTTTGCCCCGGCCGAAGCCAGCGGCAGCGAAGCCCGGCCCAACGGCGGCGTGCGCCTGATCTACAGCACGCCGCTGCGCACCTGCCATGCGTGTGCCGAGGATGGGGTGCTGCGGGTCGCCTACGATTTCGATGCGCAACGCCGCTTCGCCGGCAAACAGATCCTCGATCTGCGCTGATCACCCGCGCGTGGTCAACCTCGGCCCGGCGCTGGCCCGGTCATTGCGGCGAGTGCGCGCTGCCTGCGCTCACGGCTTGGGCCCCTGCCCTTCGTTGTCTTCCCAGTGCAGGATTTTCCGCGTGACAAAGCGATAGACCGGCTTGCCGGTACGGAACCAGAGATCGCGCACCCATGAGGTGCGTTTGAGCAGCCGCTTTTCCACCGGGGTCAGCGACTGCCGGCAGTACATGCGCTTGTGCTTGAGCAGATGCCGCAGGTCCTCGCGGGCCAGCAGGCGCATCCAGCGCGAGCGCGGGTTGCCGATCACCGCCAGCTGAAAATCGATCAACGCCGGCGAGCCGTCTTCGCGCACCAGCCAATTGGCCTCCTTGGCCAGGTCGTTGTGCGCGATGCCGTGGCGATGCACCTGCTGCAGCAGCCGTCGCGCCGCGCGGAAGTAGGCCAGATCGCCATGCGGCGGACGCTGGTACATGGCATCACCGGCCATGAAGCTGCGATCCAGCCAGCGCCCGTTCCAGGCCAGCAACCGCGGCGTGGCCGGCATGCCATCCAGATGCGCCAGCGCGCGCGCCTCGCGCCGGGCCAGCCACCACGCAGGTACCCGCAACCACCAGGGCGTGGCCTCCAGGTCACGGCGCACGAAGCGCTGGCCATCCTCCTCCATCAGCAGGATGCGGCCAAAACTGTCAGCTTTGAGGGCGGTCGGCGCGGGATCGGCAGGGCGTGTCATGCCGCCATTCTAGGCGGGTGATCGCGTTCATTCACTGCAGAAGCTGCACATTGCCGGCGTCTGGCGGGCAGTCAGTCACTTTGCCCCCCCTATAATCCCCCGATGGACTCGTCATGGATCGATGCCACGCTTGCGTGGATCTCAGCTCACCCCGTGCTTGCCGGCGCGGTCATTTTCCTCATTGCCTTCTGCGATGCGGTCATCGTGCTGGGCGCGATCGTGCCCGCGTTGCCGCTGTTGTTCGCGGTCGGTGTGTTCATCGGCCTGGGCGAGATCTCCGGGCCGTATGCCGTGGCCTGCGCGGCGTTGGGCGCATTCGCCGGTGACGGCCTCAGCTACTGGGTAGGCTGGCGCTGGGGCGATCGGCTGCGCGGCTTCTGGCCCTTCAGCAAATACCCGCAGCTGCTCGATCGTGGCGAGACGATGTTCCGCCGCAATGCCTTCAAGAGCATCCTGGTGGCGCGCTATGTTGGCGCGATCCGCCCGTTCGTCCCGGCCATCGCCGGCATGATGAAGATGCCGCTGTCGCGCTACATACAGGCCAGCGGCATCGCCAGCCTGTCCTGGGCTGTTCTGTTCCTGGCACCCGGCTGGGTGCTCGGCGAGGCGTATGACGCGGTCGCCGCGGTCGCCGGCCGGCTGGTGATGGTGCTGGCCCTGCTCGGCGTGATCATGGGCCTGGTGTGGGCGATCGTGCTGTATGGCTACCGCTGGTCGGCCTCGCGCATGGACAGCTGGCTGGCCAGCCTGCTGGCCTGGTCGCAGCGTCACCCGACCCTGGGCCGTTACTCTGTCGCCGTGTTCGACCCGCAGCGCCGTGAGTCGGTGCCACTGGCGATGCTGGCGCTGATGTTGCTGCTGCTCGGCTGGGGCTGGTTCGCGCTGTTGATGGCGGTGGTCGCCCACGGCGAGCCGTTGATGGTCGATCTGGCCGTGCACCACGCGATGCTGGCATTGCGCAACCCACTGGCCGATTACCCGATGGCCGCACTGGCGTCGCTGGGGGCCTGGCAGGTCCTGCTGCCGGCCACGGCGGCAGGCATGGGCTACCTGGTCTGGCGCCGGCGCTGGATGGCGGCCGCGCACTGGCTGGCCGCCCTCGCCTTCGGGCTGGCGCTGTGCAAGCTGCTCGGTGCGACGGTGGACGTGGTCCGTCCGCCGGATGCCAGCAGCGGCTTCGGCTTCCCGTCGGTCTCGGTGACGATGGCCACGATCACCTTCGGCTTCTTCGCCGTGCTGATCGCCCGCGAACTGCCCGGGCGCACGCGTGTGTGGCCTTACCTGTTGTCGGGCATCATCGTCAGCCTGATCGGCTTCGCCCGCATCTACCTCGGCGCGCATTGGCTGAGCGATGTGATCGGCGGCATGCTGTTCGGCCTGTTCTGGCTGCTGGTGCTGGGCATCGCCTACCGCCGCCGGTTCAACCGCTCGTTCTGGGTCAAGCCGGTGGCATGGCTGTTCTACGGCACGTTCGCCATCGCCGCGCTCTGGTACGCCCCACGCAACATCCCGGTGAAACTGGCGCGCTTCGAGCCGGCCCAGCCGACCCCGGCGCCGCTGGATGCCCAGGCCTGGTGGACGACCGAGTGGCAGCACCTGCCCTCGCGTCGCAATGAGTTCGATGACGATCAGCGCTGGCCGCTGGATGTGCAGGTGGCCGGTCCACTGGCGCCGCTGCAGCGCCGGCTGGAAAGCCAGGGCTGGCGCGTGCAGCCGCAGGCCGGCTGGGAGCAGGCGTTGTTGATGCTCGACAAATCCTCGGACAAGGACAAGGTACCGGTGCTGCCGGCCACGCTGGATACGCAGGTCGAATCGCTGCTGATGCTGCGGGCGGGCAATGCACCCAATGAGATCTTCGCCCTGCGCCTGTGGCCCGCACCGGCACGCCTGGCAGCGCCGGACAACGAACCGCTGTGGCTGGGCAGTGCACAGACCCTGCACTACCAGCAGCACTTCAAGCTGATCGGGATGTGGCGGCCGATGCGGGGTATCGACCCGTCGCTCAATGCGGTCCGCCAGGCACTGGACGGCCTGCCGCAGCAGGTCGATACCCATCCGGACACCGAGATGCCGGTGCTGCGCGTGCGCATGCCGCCGGCCCAGTGATGCAGCGCCGGGGGCTACCCGGCCGAGGGGCGTAACGCGGGGCGGGGCCGCGCGTTACGGCATCCAGTCCAGCAGCGCCTGCAGGCGCTGGTGCGGGTCATCGTGTTGCAGCAGTTGCAGGCGTTGCGCGTCCTGCAGCGGCAGCAGTTCGGCCAGGCGCCAGCCGACCCAGCTGGCCTGCTCCATCTGCGCCGGGCTGACCGGTGCGAAGGCCGCGCCGGCCTGCTCGATGATGTGCTCCAGCACGGTGGCCATCAGTGCGTGCTCGGGCTGCAGCTCGTCGTCGCTGTCGGCGGCGCACCAGGTCACCTCGGCGATGATCAGCCCGTTGTCGCGCACGCGGGTGTGCTCCACATGGAAGCGGCGCTGGCCACGCAGGCGCAGCACCAGCACGCCATCGGCGCCCACGTCGAAATCTTCGATCCGCGCTTCGACACCGTAGGCCGCCGGCAACGCCGGCGCACCGACCTCCTCACCGTCCAGGATCAGGCACACCCCGAAGGCCGTCCCGGCACGGCTGCATTCGCGCAGCATGTCCAGGTAGCGGCGCTCGAACACCCGCAGGCCGAGCACCGCGCCGGGCAGCAGCACGGTGTGCAGCGGGAACAGGGGCAGTGAAGCGGTGTCGGTCATGGCCCGCGTCCCTCAGGGCTGCTGCAGCTGCGCGAGGAAACGACGCGGGGCCCCGTCGAAACCGCCGTTGGACATGAACACCACATGGTCGCCCGGCGCCGCGATCGCGCCCAGTTGAGCCAGCAGAGCATCCGTATCGGGCACGGCATGGGCCTCCCCCCGCACGGCGGCAATCACGCTGGCCGCATCCCAGGCCAGTTCCGGGCGATGCAGGAACACCACCGCGTCGGCACCGTCCAGCGAAGGCGCCAGCGCCTGTGCGTGTGCCCCCAACCGCATCGAATTGCTGCGCGGCTCCATGGCCACCACGATGCGGGCATCGCCCACCTTGGCACGCAGGCCATCGAGGGTGGTGCGGATCGCGGTGGGGTGATGGGCGAAATCGTCGTAGAGGGTGATGCCGCGCGCCTGGCCGATCACTTCCAGCCGGCGCTTGACGCTGCGGAACGTGGCCAGCGCCGGGATCACCGTGGCCAGCTCGACGCCGACTGCATGCGCGGCAGCCAGCGCGGCCAGCCCGTTGAGGACATTGTGGCGGCCGAGCAGCGACCAGCGCACTTCACCGACCCGCTCGCCGCGATGGTGCACGACGAACACACTGCCGTCGGCCTCCACCAGCTCGGCATGCCATTCCAGCGAGGGATCGAAACCGAAGCGCTCCACCGGGGTCCAGCAGCCCATCGCCAGCACTTCAGCGAGATACGCATCTTCACCGTTGACGATCAGGCGCCCACGCGCGGGTACGGTGCGGATCAGGTGGTGGAACTGGCGCTGGATCGCGGCCACGTCCGGGAAGATATCGGCATGGTCGTATTCGAGGTTGTTGAGGATCGCCACCAGCGGCCGGTAGTGCACGAACTTGCTGCGCTTGTCGAAGAACGCGGTGTCGTACTCATCGGCCTCGACCACGAACTCGCGCCCGCTGCCGACGCGCGCGGAGACGCCGAAATCTTCAGCCACGCCGCCGATCAGGAAGCCAGGTTCACGCCCGGCGCTGTGCAGCAGCCAGGTCAGGATGGTGGTGGTGGTGGTCTTGCCGTGGGTGCCGGCGACGGCCAGCGTGTCACGGCCCGGCAGCACCTGCTCGGACAGCCACTGGGCGCCGGAGATGTAGCGTTGGCCTGCATCCAGCACCGCTTCCACCGCGGGATTGCCGCGCGAGAGTGCATTGCCGATCACCACCGCGTCGCAGTCCGGCGCCACGCTGTCGGCCCGGTACCCGGGATCCAGTGCGATGCCCAGCCGTTCGAGCTGGGTGGACATCGGCGGGTAGATCGCCTGGTCGCTGCCGCGGACCGTATGGCCCTTCTCGCGTGCCAGCGCGGCCACGCCGCCCATGAAAGTGCCTGCAATGCCAAGAATGTGGATCGTGCTCATGCGTGCGATTGTCGCCGATCACCACCGTCGATGGAGATCGCCGTCAGACAACTCCTAGTCGACTATAAGAAAAGCCCAGCGGGGTGTCGGGGAATTCCCGATAGCGCCGTACTGTGAAGACGGACACAATTCTATTGGCCAGCCGCAGTACCCCATTGGTCCTACTCCCCAAGAGGCCATCCCCAGGGGGGCTCATGCTGCGGGGCTCTGAGCAAGCCCGCTCGCTGGCACCTTCAAACCACACGCCTGGTCCCTCCGGGGGCCGGGCGTGTGTGTTTCCAGCGCCTGCAAACGTGCGGCCGGCGCGGTGCCGCCGTAGCGGCACCGACCCGCATCAAGCCTGGATCGCAGCGCGGATGCGCGCTTCCACGTCGTTCAGTTCGCCCACGCCATCGACGCGTGCAAGCGTGCCGCGGCCGGCATAGAAATCCACTACCGGCGCGGTCTGGTCGTTGTAGACCTGCAGGCGCTGGCGCACGGATTCTGGATTGTCATCGGCGCGGCCCTGTTCGGCGGCGCGGCCGGCGATGCGCTCGACCAGCAGTTCGGTCGGCACGTCCAGCTGCACCACGGCATCCAGCGGCTGGCCGATCTTGGCCAGCAGGCTGTCCAGCGCGTTGGCCTGGGCCACGTTGCGCGGGTAACCGTCGAGGATGAAGCCCTTGGCCACATCGTCCTGGCCCAGGCGCGACTCGAGCATGCCCAGCAGGATGTCATCGGACACCAGGTTGCCAGCGTCCATCACGGCCTTGGCCTGCTTGCCCAGCTCGGTGCCGGCGGCGACTTCAGCGCGCAGCAGATCACCGGTGGAAATGTGCGCAATCGAGAGATGTTCCTTCAGGCGCGTCGCCTGCGTCCCCTTGCCCGAACCGGGCGGTCCCAACAGAACCAATCGCATCAACCTGACTCCAACGTGGTAAGAAAATGGAAGGGCGCGCGCCCCGGGATTGTCCACAATCACGCTGCACCGCAATACGCGCACTTTACCCCATACCGGTAATGTCTCTGCAATGTCCTTCCCCCAGACCAAGGTCGCACCATGCCCAACGGTACCCTGCTCTACGCCCAGTCAGGCGGCGTCACCGCCGTCATCAATGCCACCGCCTCGGCGGTCATCAGCACGGCAAGGGCCAAAGGAATCAAGGTCTTGGCCGCGCGCAACGGTATTCTCGGCGCGCTCCGCGAGGACCTGATCGACACCTCGAAGGAGACCGCCGCCGCCATCGCCGGCCTGGCCCATACCCCCGGCGGCGCGTTCGGCTCGTGCCGCTACAAGCTCAAATCGCTGGAGGCCGACCGCGGCAAATACGCGCGCCTGCTCGAGGTGCTGCGTGCCCATGACGTGCGCTGGTTCCTCTACAACGGCGGCAACGATTCGGCTGATACCGCGTGGAAGGTCTCCCAGCTGGCCAAGGCCTTCGACTACGACCTGACCTGCATCGGCGTGCCCAAGACCATCGACAACGATCTGGCGGTGACCGATACCTGCCCGGGCTTCGGCTCGGCCGCCAAGTACACCGCCGTCTCCGTGCGCGAAGCCGCGCTGGATGTGGCCGCGATGGCCGAAACCTCGACCAAGGTATTCGTCTACGAGGCGATGGGCCGCCACGCCGGCTGGCTCGCGGCGGCTGCGGGCCTGGCCGGCCAGGGCGCCGACGACGCCCCGCACATCATCCTGCTGCCCGAGCGCGCGTATGACGAGGCCGCGTTCCTGGCCAAAGTGAAACAGGTCGTCGAGCGGGTGGGCTACTGCGTGGTGGTCGCCTCCGAAGGCATCCAGACCGCCGATGGCCGCTTCGTCGCCGATGCCGGCGGTGGCACCGATTCGTTCGGGCATACCCAGCTCGGTGGCGTGGCCTCGCAGCTGGCCGCGCGGGTCAAGGATGGGCTGGGCTACAAGGTTCACTGGACCCTGCCCGACTACCTGCAGCGCTCGGCGCGCCACCTGGCCTCCAAGACCGATTGGGAGCAGGCACAGGCAGTGGGCAAGGCGGCGGTGCAGTTCGCGCTGAAGGGCCAGAACGCGGTGATGCCGGTGATCGTGCGCACCAGTGACACGCCCTACCGCTGGAAGATCGAGGCAGCCCCGCTGCACAAGGTGGCCAACCACGAGAAGAAGATGCCGGCCGGCTTCATCCGCCGCGATGGCTTCGGCATCACCGCCAAGGCCCGCGCCTATCTCGCCCCGCTGATCAAGGGGGAAGCCCCGTTGCCTTACGGGCCCGATGGGCTGCCGAAGTACGTGACGCTGAAGAACGTGGCGGTGAAGAAGAAACTGCCTGCCTTCGAAGCGTAATCGACCCGGTAGTGCCGGCCGCTGACCGGCATCGCGGTGTCCGGCAGCGTCCTGGGCGCCGGCCAGCGGCCGGTTTCATCGCGCCTCTGACGGTCCGCGTGGAGCCGGCCAGCGGCCGGCACTACCCGCGGTTGCGGGGCGTCAGTTGCAGGCCTTGCCCTCGACCTTCATCTGCGCGGCAAACATCGGCACCTGCGCGATCTTTCCGGCGGCCGCCTGCTTCTTCGCGTCTTCCAGGTAGATGCGCGACTGGCCCTGCCCATCGAGTTCCGGCTTGGTGGTGACCGGCATGCGCCACACGCGCACCACCGCCTGCTGCGCCGGGCAGGCGGCATTCGGCACGCGGATCACATCATTGAGCTTCCAGCCCTTGGCTTCGCTGGGCTGCGCCTTCTCGTAATCGACGAAGCGGGCACGCGGCTGGCACTGCTCGCTGGTGCGGACCACGGCGAATTTGTACGGCTGTGCCGCCTCGCCGGTGAACACGCCTTCCAGCCGTGCGCAGGCTTCGGGAATCTGGCGCAGCGTGTGGGCCGCGCCTACCGCCTGCGGTGTGCCGGCGGCGCGCTGCAGTTCGGGGGTTTCCGCGGCGAAGGCGGACACGGCGGGCAACAGGGCCAGCCACAACAGATGACGGGGGGACATGTCAGGACTCCAACGGCGGGGATGGGCCGAGGCTGCCAGTGGATGGCTGAACGGCGTGGCAAAGGGGGTCCTTCGTCCGGATCTGCGTGGTTGCCGGCCAGCGGCCGGCACTACCTCCGTCGTTGGCGATCCGGGCACGCACGCGCAGTTTGAAATCCTTGCTGGCATGCATCGGGGATTTGCCCGCATACTCGGGCCACCAGGGATTGCTGAACACCGCCACACGCTTGAAGACCGGCACGGTCTGAACGGGTTGGTTCATGGTTGCAGCCTGTTGTGCCCCCGCGTGGAGACGTTCATCCGTTCACTGGATGTCATTCCATCACCCGGGAGGGGACATGCTGGAACGTTACGGGCTTTCTCTGGCGCTGTTGTGCGCCATTCTCGCGATTCTCTACGGCATCGTGTCGGCACGCTGGATCCTCCGGCAACCGGCTGGCAATGCCCGCATGCAGGAAATCGCCGCCGCCATCCAGGAAGGCGCGCGCGCCTATCTCAACCGTCAATACCTGACCATCGCCATCGCCGGTGCCGTGCTGTTCGTGCTGGTCGGCCTCTTCCTCAGCTGGTACACCGCGATCGGTTTCGCGATCGGTGCCGTGCTGTCCGGTGCGGCCGGCTACATCGGCATGAACGTTTCGGTGCGTGCCAATGTGCGCACGGCCGAGGCCGCCCGCAACGGCCTGAGTGCGGCCATGGATGTCGCCTTCCGTGGCGGTGCGATCACCGGCATGCTGGTGGTCGGGCTGGGTCTGCTGGGCGTGGCCGGCTATTACGCGCTGCTGCTGCGGCTCGGGCTGGATGTCGCGCAGACGCTGCACGCCCTGGTCGGGCTGGCGTTCGGCTCGTCGCTGATCTCGATCTTCGCGCGGCTGGGCGGTGGCATCTTCACCAAGGGCGCCGATGTCGGCGCAGACCTGGTCGGCAAGGTCGAAGCCGGCATCCCCGAGGATGACCCGCGCAACCCGGCGGTGATCGCCGACAACGTGGGCGACAACGTGGGCGACTGCGCCGGCATGGCCGCCGACCTGTTTGAAACCTACGCCGTCACCGTGATCGCCACGATGCTGCTCGGCAACCTGATGATCGCCGAGGCCGGTGCGAATGCGGTGCTGTATCCGCTGGTGTTGGGCGGTGTGTCGATAATCGCCTCCATCATCGGCGCGCTGTTCGTCAAGGTGAAGCCCGGTGGCTCGATCATGGGCGCGCTGTACAAGGGCGTGATCGTGTCCGGTGTCCTGGCCGCCATCGCGTTCTATCCGATCACCACCCAGCTGATGCCGGACAACGCGCACGGTGCGCTGAACCTGTATTTCTGCGCCTTGATCGGGCTGGTGCTGACCGGGCTGATCGTGTGGATCACCGAATACTACACCGGCACCCAGTACAAACCGGTGCAGCACGTGGCGCAGGCCTCCACCACCGGGCACGGCACCAACATCATCGCCGGCCTCGGCGTCTCGATGAAGTCCACCGCCCTGCCGGTGATCGCGGTGTGCGTGGCGATCTGGCTGGCGCACTACTTCGGTGGCCTGTACGGCATCGCCATCGCCGCGACCGCGATGCTCTCGATGGCGGGCATGATCGTGGCGCTGGATGCCTACGGCCCGATCACCGACAACGCCGGCGGCATCGCCGAGATGGCCGAACTGCCGCCGGAGATCCGCGACATCACCGATCCGCTGGATGCCGTCGGCAATACCACCAAGGCGGTGACCAAGGGCTACGCGATCGGCTCGGCGGCACTGGCCGCACTGGTGCTGTTCGCCGATTACACGCACAACCTGCAGGCGGCCAATCCCGGCGAGGTCTTCGCCTTCGACCTGTCCAACCATGAGGTGATCATCGGCCTGCTGATCGGCGGCCTGATTCCCTATCTGTTCGGGGCGATGGCGATGGAAGCGGTGGGTCGCGCGGCGGGCGCGGTGGTGGAGGAAGTGCGCCGCCAGTTCCGCGAGATTCCCGGGATCATGGACGGCACCGGCAAGCCGCAGTACGACCGCGCGGTGGACCTGCTGACCCGCTCGGCGATCCGCGAAATGATCATCCCCTCGCTGTTGCCCGTTGCGGTGCCGGTGGTGGTCGGCCTGCTGCTCGGGCCACGCGCGCTCGGCGGCCTGCTGATCGGCACCATCGTCACCGGGCTGTTCGTGGCGATCTCGATGACTACCGGCGGCGGCGCGTGGGACAACGCCAAGAAGTACATCGAGGATGGCCACTTCGGCGGCAAGGGCAGCGAGGCGCACAAAGCCGCGGTGACCGGCGATACGGTCGGTGATCCCTACAAGGACACCGCCGGCCCGGCGATCAACCCGCTGATCAAGATCATCAACATCGTGGCATTGCTGCTGGTGCCACTGCTCTGAAGCAGGAGGGGCGCGCTGGCCTCAGGCCAGCGCGCCCGTGCAGCGCATGTCACACACGGCTCAACGCCGCCGCAGGAAGAACGTCACCGGCACCATCACCTCCACCGGGTCGCCGGTGATCTCTGCTGGCGGCGGCGGCAACGGGCTGCCGCGCCGCACCGTGGCCAACGTTTCCTCATCCAGCAGCGGATGGCCGCTGCTCTGGCCCAGCCGGATGTTGTAGGCGTTACCCTGCCGGTCCACCGAGAAGCGCACATAGGCCACGCCCTGCTGGCGCAGACGCTCGGCCTGGCGCGGATAACGACGGTACTGTTCCAGATGGCCCAGCAGCAGGCCCTGCCAGGTGACGGTCGCGCTGCCCTGGCGGCCAGCCACCGTCTGCGTGGCGGCATAGCGCTCGGACGGGCGTGCGGACACAGCCGGCGGTGCCAGGGTCTGGTCCACGTTGTGCTGGTCGGTCGGCGCTGCTTCGCGGGGTGTCTCGCGACGCAGGACGTCCTGCGTGTCCGGGGTGTCGTCCGGCGGGAGATCCACCTTGGGAACCGGCGTAGGCTCGGGCCGATGCTGTTCCTGTTGCAACGGCCCGGGTGGCATCTCCTTCGGTGGTGCGGACGGCGCCTCCGGTACCGGCGCCAACTCCACCATCACCGCTTCCACCGGCGTGTCACTGACCCGCGCCGGCGCACGCTGCTGCCACCACAGCGCGCCGCCGATCAGCACGGCATGCATAGCCAGCACGAGGGCGAGGCTGCCTGCCCAGCGCAGTGTCGCGGCGGTGTGGCGGCTCATTCGCTGCGCTGCTCCACGCCCACCAGCGCGATCCGGCGATACCCGGCCGCGCGCAGCGCATTCATGGTCTGCATCAGGTCGCCATACGGCACGGCCTGATCGGCACGCAGGTAGATACGCTGTTCGTGGTCGCCAGCGGTCAGCCGCTCCAGCGTGGCATTCAGCCCGTCAGTGCCGACCGGCACATCGTTCACGCTCAGCGACAGATCGGCCTGCACCGAGAGGAACACCGGTTCGGCATCGCGCGGCTGTGGCTGCGCGGTGCTGGCCGGCAGCTCCACCGGCGTATCCACCGTGGCCAGCGGCGCGGCGACCATGAAGATGATCAGCAGCACCAGCATGACGTCGATGAAGGGGGTGACGTTGATTTCGTGGCTTTCTTCCAGCGCGTCGTCGTCGTGCCGGGCGGTCTTGATGGCCATGGCCGGTCCTCAGCGCGCGTCGCGCACAGCCGGCGCATTGCCGAGCCGGTCCAGATCGCGCGAGACCAGCTGCTGCACGCCGGCGGACAGATCACCGAGCAAACCGCGGATGCCGGCCAGCACGCGGGTGAAGTGGTTGTAGATCACCACGGCGGGAATCGCTGCGACCAGGCCGAGCGCAGTGGCCAGCAGCGCCTCGGCGATGCCCGGTGCGACCACAGCCAGGTTGGTAGTGTTGGCGTGGGCGATGCCGATGAAACTGTTCATGATCCCCCACACCGTGCCGAACAAGCCGACGAACGGCGCGATCGCGCCGATGCTGGCGAGCAGCCCCACCCCGGTGCGCAGCTGCCGCGCATGCGCCAGCTCGATGCGTTCCAGGCGCGAGGCGACCCGTTCCTTGATCCCGACCGGATCCTGCGCATCCTGCGAGAGGCGCAGCTCGGTGCGGGCCGCGTCGATCAGGTCGTGTGCCGCGCCGTCGTCCAGCAACGCATGGGTCTGCGGCACCGGCAGGTGCGCGGCCTGCAGCAGCAGCGCGCGTGCCTGGCGCAGCCGCGTCCGTTGCCGGCCCAGTTCCCAGGTCTTGGCAACCAGCACCGTCCAGGTGGCGATCGAGGCGAGCGCCAGCCCGATCATCACGGTCTGCACCACGCCATCGGCGGCCTGGTACATGCCCCACGGCGTCAGGTCATGCGGCAGTGCCGCCACGGCGGCGGGAAGAGCGATCGGCAGGGTCATCAGCGGGGTCGTCGGTCAAGGGCATCGCGGCGCGTGACAGGGCCGGACGCAGGAAAAGGGCGAACAAGTATCGGGGGACGAGGCGGTGGAAATCAGTGCGGGGCGGACAGCAGGTTCAGCGCTCCGACGGGCGATCGGGCGTGACCGACGGCCTTGGCGCGGGCCGCGACAGCACGTAGCCAGCGCTGGCCACAAAGAACAGGCCGACGCCAACCAGCAGCGGCCAGGACGGATGCGCCCCCCAGCAGAACATGGCGAACCCGAACGCCATGCCGGCGCCGGCGAAGGCCTTGCCCTTGCGGCTGATCGCGCCCTGTTCGCGCCACAGCCGCAGCGATGGACCGTAACGGGGGTGCTCGAGCAGCCGGCGTTCGAACGTCGGCGAGCTGCGCGCGAAGCAGCCGACCGCCAGGATCAGGAAGATCGTGGTCGGCATCACCGGCAGCAGGGCGCCGATGACGCCCAGCGCCACCATGATCCAGCCCAGGCCGAACCAGAGCCAGCGCATCATGGGCGGCGGTGGTGGTCCGGCACGGCGGGCGTGCAGCAAGCGGCGGTCATGCGAATTCTTCCTCGACATGCCCGTGCACGCTGCGGAAGGCCGCGTCGGCCGCATCGATCACCTGCTGCTCCTGCGCCTCGGTCAGCGCGAGACCATCGAGCGCGGCGGTGAACTCGCGCCAGTGGCGGGCCGCGCCATCGGGATGCGCGGCCAGATGGCGCGCGCCAAAACCGCTGTCCAGACCGAGCCTGGCGGCCATCTTGTACAGCACGGTGCCGCCCAGGTTGGAGCCTTCGGCCACGTACAGCCATCCCAGCGCGGCCGGCAGCGTCAGATCGCCATCCAGGCGCGTCGACGCCGGCAGCGGCAGCGTCTGTTCGAGGTCGGCCAGGTCGCGGGCGATCAGGGGCAGCCGGCGGCGCTCGTCCAGATCGGGCAGCAGCGCGTCCAGCGCGGGGTTGCCGTAGAGCGCATCGATATCGCGGTGGAAGCGGTACTGCACGCGCAGGAATTTTGCGAACAGGTCGCGGCTGGCGAAGATGTCGCCGGCCATGATGCGCTTGTC
This sequence comes from Stenotrophomonas sp. Steno-Z10-BAI, assembly GCF_056393115.1. Lineage (NCBI taxonomy): Bacteria > Pseudomonadati > Pseudomonadota > Gammaproteobacteria > Lysobacterales > Lysobacteraceae > Stenotrophomonas > Stenotrophomonas sp. Steno-Z10-BAI. The sequence goes on from NZ_JBWJOZ010000001.1 coordinate 786,069, forward strand.
CAGCGCGCCGTGGCTGTCACGGGTGGCCGCCTTGAGGCGTTGGCTGCGGGTGGCTTGGGGAGTATCGATGACGATCATGGCACTGCTTGGATGGGGAAGTGGGGCACGGTTCTCTGTTGAAGACGTCTGGCACGGGGGTAACCCCAAGCCCATTGTCGCGCGGTCAGCGGTGCGACCGTCACATGCCACCGTCACGGCCTTGCCCCGATAATACGGACCACGCCCTGCCACTGGAATGACACGATGATCACCACCGAACCGCGCATGACCAATCTGTTCCTGCAGCTCGGCCTGGACGCCAGCGAGGCGGCGATTGCCGCCTTCATCCGCGATCACCAGCTGTCCAACGAGATCCGCCTGATCGAAGCACCCTACTGGAACGAGGGGCAGCGCCAGTTCCTGACCGAGCAGCTGCGCTCGGATGCCGAGTGGGCGATCGTGGTCGATGAGCTCAGCGAAGCCCTGCACGCCGATGCGACCGTACAGGCCAACGCGGGCTGAGCGATCGCGGGATGCCGATACCGGCCGCGCACCCTGTGTGCCGGCCGGATGCACGCAGGGGCCGGCAATGCCGGCCCCTGTCGTGTCCGGGCATCAGTAGCGGTAGGTCAGCGCCAGCCGCACGGTCCGGCCCGGTGCGGGCATCACGCCCAGCGCCAGCGGATCGAGGTAGTAACGATCGGTCAGGTTGTCCACGTTGAGGTCCACCGCGAACTGCTCGCTGGCCTGCCAGCTGGCGAACAGATCCACGATGGTCGCCGGGCGGTACAGCTGCTGGATCGCCGACAGACCGACGTTCCATTCCTTGTCCAGCTTGCTGATCGGGCCGGCGTTGTGGATCACCCGGGTACCGACGCTGAGGCGCTGGTCGAACAGGCGCGAGCCCAGGGTCAGGTTGACGTTGTAGCGTGGCGGGTTCTGGGTGTTGCTGTAGGAGCCTTCAAAGCCACCATCCACGCAGTCCGGGGTGTTCTTCAGCTCCTCGATCCTGCGCTGGATCCCGTAGGCGCGGCGCTCGGCGGCGATATCCGGCGCGCAGGTCTTGGCCTGGAGGTAGTAGTGCGCGGACAGATCGGCGAACACCGTGCCGCTGTCATAGCTGGACTGCAACTCCACGCCGGAGACCTTGAAACGGTCCACGTTGCGGATCAGACCGGCCGACAGGGTGCGGTAGTCGCGGGTGATCAGATCATCGATGCGTGTGTTGAAGTAGGCCAGCTTGAAGCCCGCCTGGTCGCCCTCGGTGAACAGATTGTGGCGTACCGTGCTCGCGCCGATTTCCCAGGTCCCTGCCCGCTCCGGCTTGAGCTCACCGGTGGGCTTGGCCGCGGTGAACAGGCCCAGCGTGGTTTCGAACAGGCTCGGCAGCTTCACGCCTTCGGCGTACTTCACATACACCATCGTGTCTTCGTCGAAGCGGTAGGCAACGCTGGCGCTGGGCATGAAGGCACTGTCGCGGCGACGGATCGGCTGCGACCAGGTCCAGCTGACCGGCACGCTCAGGTCTTCGGCGTCATCGGCGTCATAAAAGTTCCAACCGGTGATGTCACCGACCGTGCCCTTCTCATACGGCGAAGCCAGCAGCGAGGCCTCGGTGAACTGGCCATTGGCATCCGGATACCAGTTCAGCATGGCGATGCGCTTGGCGCGCCATGCCGGCAGGTTCGGGTTGCCATCCAGCAGCTGCGTGTAGCGGTACTGACCGATCACGCCGTAGGCGTCCGGCGTGGCCAGGCGGTTGCGGTCATGCACGTTGACGCGGTTGTAGCGGCCACCGACCACCACTTCCCAATGCTCGTCCGGCTGCCATTTGACCGACGCCACCGCGCTGTATTCCTTGCGCTCGGCATTGCGCAGGAAGCGGTTGTTGACCAGGTCGTCGTGCATGACCGGCGAGTGCGGGCCGGGGCCGACGTCCTCATCGCTGAAGGACAGACCGTAGTCCAGCGTGAACAGCCCGGCGCCGGTATCCAGATGCGTGGTGTTGCCCACATCGAAGCCGAGCCGCGTCTGCGTCAACTCATTGCGGTAGGCATCCTTGTAGCCCGGATCGGTATTGAACGACGGGCCGTCGTACCACTCGGTGCGGCGATCGAAGTACCACGGCGTGATGCCGGTCAGGCCGTTGTACATCAGGCTGTCGGCGTCGGTGTACCAGAGGTTGGCCTTCAGATCGATCAGCTCGTTGTCCGGGTTGAAGCGGTAGCGCAGGTTGTAGGCATCCATGTCGACATGGCCCGGATCCCACTGCGGTACGCGGTCACGGTCCACACGGATGATCTGCGAGGCCATGATTTCGCCGGCGGTGCCTTCATAGCGGCGGTAGCCGGCTTCCAGCGTCTGGTTGTCGTCGATGCGCCAAGTGCCCTTGAGCAGGAACGACTTCGAGCGCGAGGAGGTGTTGAACACCTCGGTATCCGGCGGATTCAACGGCGCCAAGGTGCGCCGGGTCTGCGGGAAATCGTCGTAGCCATGCTTGCCCGAGAAATAGTTGCCGTTCTCGCGCCATGCGTACGCCGCGACCAGGTCGAAACGATCCCAATGCTTGGCGGTGGCGATGTTGAAGAACTGGCTGCCCAGCGCGCTGCGGTCGGTACGCGGTGCGGCGTCATAGGCGGGCACGTTGTTGGCGCTGGCATTGGCCATGCCGGTGCGCACGCGCAGCCCGGCATCGCGGCCGTCGCGCAGCACGTCTTCGATCTTCAGCGTTTCCATCTCCACCACGCCGCCGATGCCACCGGAGGCGTTGACACCCAGGCTCGGGCCCTTGGTGATGGTGATGTTGGAGATCAGGTCCGGATCCAGATAGGTGCGCTGCGACTGGCCTGCGTAACCACGGTAGGTATCCATGGTGGACTGACCGCCGTCGATGATCACCGGGATGCGGCTCTGGCCCTGGATGCCGCGGATGTTCACGTCCAGCGCGTTGGCGGTACGCGGATCGCCCGCGGTGACGCCGGCCACGCCCTTGACGATGTCCGCGGTGGAGGTGCCGCGGAAGCGCTCGATGGTGGCGCGCGCGATGTAGGCACTGGAACCAGCCGTGCGGTACACCTCCAGCGCACGCTCGGCATCGCCGCCGCCCTCGATGCGGTCACCGGCCACGCTCAGCGCGTCGGTGACGATCAGGCCATCGTCGTTGGCTGCCACGGCAGCGCGCTCCAGCGTGACCGCGTCCGGCCCGACCTGGCGCAGGCTCAGCCCGCTGCCCTGCAGCAGGCGCAGCAAGGCAGACTGCGCATCCATCTGCCCGGCCACCGCCGTGGAGGTCACGCCTTCGGCCAGCGCGGCCGGATAGGCGACCTGCACCCCGGACTGGCGCATGTACGTGCGCAGCGCATCGGACAGCGGCTGGGCGGGAATGTCGAACCGCAGCGTCGCCGCAGCGGGTACCGCGCTGGATTGGGCGAATGCCGGCAGGCCGGGCGCGGCCGCCAGGCCAGCAGTGAGCAAAGCGATGCAGAGACGTGACGGGCGCGGACGATGGCCCGCGCGGGTGGAGATGCGCATGGAAAACCCTGTCAGAAGATCAGTGCCGCAGAGGCGGGTCACCCGCACGCGGGTGCGGATGCAGCGTACGTACGTGGCGGCGGCGGGTACGTTATGCCGGGTAAGACGAACGAACCGTGCGCAGCCCCAAGACCCGTGCGTGTACGTGATGCCACGACCACGGGCTCGCCGCGCTACTCCGCCGTGATGTTGGCCGGTGCCACGATCGCCACCCCCATCGGCAGCCGGGTGACGCGCAAGCCAGCGCTCACCGCCAGCGCGTCCAGTGCCTGCTCCGGCCGGTCGATGCGAAAGGCAGCGTTGACGGTCGGCAATGCGGACAGATCGCCGCGCACGAAGGTGGCGCCGGCGCGATAGCGCGCGATGCGCCGCACCGCATCCTCGACCCCGGTCGCCTCGAGCAGCAGTTCGCCCTCGCGCCATGCGGCGATGCGGTCAAGGGCGACGTCCTGCTCCCGCACGACCCGCCCGCCCGGTGCAAAGCGCGCGCGCTGGCCCGCGTCGAGATATGTCCAGCCCGCCCGATCGGCCGCTGCGACCCGGACCCGTCCCTGCTCGACCCTCGTTTCCACGTGATCGTCTTCTCTGGCGACCGCGAACGCCGTGGAGATGTCTTCGATCACACCGCCCTGCGCCTCCACCTGGAACGGACGCGCCGGATCGGGCGTCACCTGGAACCAGGCGTGCCCGCGCAACAGCGCGATGCGGCGCACCTGCCCGTCGTACCGGACCGCGATGGCACTGTCGGCATCGAGCACGGCGCGGCTACCATCGGGCAGCGCCACGGCCTGGATGCCCGTCCCGCTGCGGTGATCGGCCTGCAGCCGCAGCCACGCCTCCGGTGCCACCCACGCAAGCGCGAGCAGCGCCGCGCTGGCCACCCCGACCAGCGGCCACCGCGGCCGGCGCCGTGACCGTGTTGCCGCCGCGGCGGGCGCCGGTCGCGGCCCGAGGCTGCGCCACAACTGGCGCTCGTATTCGAACGTGCGGCGATTGTCAGGCTCGGCCAGCCACTGCTCGAAAGCCTGCATCTGCACCGGCTCGACCGCGCCGGACGCCAGCCAGGCAATCCAGGCACGGGCCTGGACGGCAGCAGGGTCGGACGGCGGCAAGGGTCGGGACATCGGCGGTTGTTCGTGCGGGCTCATGGCTGGCGGTGGATCGCGCGATCACGCGCGGACGAAGAAGATGCCGGAAGGGACGGCATTATGATCAAGACGGATGGGAAACGGGCTTCCCCAAGCCCAGGCGGTGCCGCTCAGCGCCCGTTGCGCGCCCAGGCCAATCGCTGCAGTGCACTGCGCACGTGGTTTTCCACGGTCGTCACGGACACGCCCTGACGTTTGGCGACCTCCACCTGGGTCATGCCCTGCAGGCGGTTGAGGCGGAAGATCGTGCGGGTCGGCTCGGGCAGGTGCTCCGCTGCGTCCAGCACGCGCTGCAGTTCGTCCTGCGCCATCGCCTGCTCTTCGGTTGAGAGCGCCTCCTCCGGGCCCCACAGGTAGTGCTCGGCCAACAGGCGCGTGCGGCGCGTGCGCTCACGCCCATGATCGGTCGCCAGGTTGGCAGCCAGCCGGTACAGATAGGCGCGCGGGTTGCTGATCGGTTGCCCGCTGTCCACGCCCCGGGCCTTGAACCAGATGGACTGGATCACATCCTCAGCGCCGCTGTCGCTGCCCAGAATGCGCTGCACCAGACGCAGCAGCGCCGGGCGTTCGCGGATCAACAGCTCGGTCAGGGTAGTGGCGTTGGTGGACATGGGCCGATGCACGAAGCGGGGCCGCAGGGACACGACAACCCGTAAGGCGCGGCATGTTACTCCGCAAATGAGAATCAGTCACGTTTGCAGATCGAGCGGGTGGGCCTCACAGGCACTCGGTCAGCCCGTCGTACATGCTGTCGGGCGTGCCCGGCAACGGGGCGTGCAGTGCCTGCCCCTGCTCCAGGGTCTGCAGCAACACAGGCAACTGCGTATTGGCCGCCAACGGCGCCCGGCAGGCCCAGGTCCGCGCATCGACCACGATCGCCCCGCTGGCGGCGTCGACGCGGGCGGTACTGCCGGTGAAGGTCCACACGCATTCCTCCACCCGCCCGCTGGCCGCCTCCACCGAGCAGCGGAAGCGCAGCGCCTGCAGGTTGTGGTACTCGCCCTCGCAGAACGTGTCGCCGCAGACGTCGTTGAAGCCCCCGACCAAGCGGGCTTCCACCGCACGGAAGCGCTCCCAGCCCACGGCCTGGGTCGGGTAGGTCCGCGCGTCGACGAAGGTCTCCGCGGTACGGCCGTCCATCGGGAGGCTGCAGACCGCCAGTACCAGCAGAGCGCTCGGGAAGATCGGTTTCATGGGTGTCTCCTGTACGGCGTTGGGGAAGCGCATGCTCAGTTGAGGCACTCGAACAGCGCGTCGTGCATGGATCGGTGTGTGCCCGGGAGCGGCCGGGTCAACGCGTCAGGTCGCCCGAGTGCGGCATGCAGTGCTTCCACGGAGGTATCGGGCGCCAGCGGCGCCACGCACGCCCAAGTCCGGCTGTCCGGCACTACCTCTCCGGTGGTCGGCTCCACTTCCAGGTTGCCCGCCGCGATGACCAGCACGCAGGACGCGACGCGTCCACTGGGCGCGTTTACCGAGCAGCGGAACTGCAGGACGACGTGGTTGCTGAACTCACCCTCGCAGTACGTATCGCCACACAGGTCATGGAACTCCCGGGTCAGATGATCCTGGAGATCGTAGAAGCGGTCCCAGTTGGCTTCGGTGTAGGGGAAGTCGACCAGATCCACGTACGGACCACTGCGGGCGCGGGCCTCCCCGGCCACCGCCGCGAGGGACAGGACGAGCGCCATCGACAGGCAGGCCATCCGATTTGTCAGGGTCATCACCATCCTCCAAGCGGGTTCGTGGCCATGATCGACCGCTCGGCCAGGCGCAACCATCGGCCCTCTGCCCGGGGCAGGGTCGGGATTGACGGCACTGCCCTGTGGCGGTCTGCCCACCCTCCCCCGCGCGCAGGGTGACCTTCCTGGCCCACGCCCGCTGCGGATCGACCGATCGGCGGCACGGCCGCTGCACGCTGGCCGCCAATGGGCCTAAAATGGCGGACTTTGCGCCCTACCCCCTCTCAGCTGGAGCACGACCATGGGTCTGGAACTCGTTTCGCCGGGCAAGAACCCGCCGGAAGAAATCAACGTCATCATCGAAATCCCGAAGGATTCCGAGCCGGTGAAGTACGAAGTGGACAAGGAAACCGGCGCGATCTTCGTCGACCGCATCCTCTCCACCCCGATGCGCTACCCGTGCAACTACGGCTATGTGCCGAGCACCCTGTGCGGCGATGGCGATCCGGCCGACGTGCTGGTGGTGCTGCCGCTGCCGCTGGTCCCGGGCTCGGTGGTGCGTTGCCGTCCGGTCGGCGTGCTCAAGATGAGCGATGAAGCCGGCAGCGACGAGAAGATCCTGGCCGTGCCGATCTCCAAGGTGTTCAGTGGCTATGCCCATGTCGAGGACATCGAGCAGGTGTCCAGCCACTGGCTGGAGCGCATCGGCCACTTCTTCGAGCACTACAAGGATCTGGAAAAGGGCAAGTGGGTCAAGCTGGATGGCTGGGGCGGCGCCGCCGAAGCCAAGAAGATCCTGGTCGAAGCGCACCAGCGCTACCTCGGCAACATCGCCTGAGACTGACCTGCGTCGCTCCGGCACACCGCTGCCGGAGCGATGCGCATCACGTTTTTTCAATGCGGCACATCACTATTCGTGCCGGATTGGGTACATTGCGTCTCTTCACACCGTCCACGGTGCGTTTCACCGTGGTCAGCCAGGGGACCGTGTCGTGCGCATTCTGCTTGTTGGGGACGAAGCCAGCCTGTCGGCTGAGCTGTTGGAATTCATTGCCGATCTTGGGGAAGAGTGGCAACCGCTGACCGCGACCGATGGCCAGAGCGCCATGGGCATCGTTGCCGGCTCGCCGGTGGATGCGGTGATCGTGTGCCCGCAGTTGCCCGATCTCAACGCCACCACGCTGCTCGGCCAGATCCGTACGCTGCGCCCTGAGACCATCCGTATCGCGCTGGTGGATGCCGAGCATGGCAACCGCCCGCCGCCGGCGCGCCTGATCGGCGTGGCCCACCGCTTCCTGCCGATGCCGCTGGCCCCGGAGGTCCTGCTCGAAGCCCTGACCAGCCTGGAAGAGCTGCGCGAACTGCTCGACAGCGCGCGCCTGCGCAGCGCCATCGGCCGGATCGAGAAGCTGCCCTCCCCGCCGCATCTGTACCTGACCCTGACCCAGGCGCTGGAACACGACGACGATACCAACACCGCCGACGTGGCCAAGCTGGTCGCGGCCGACCCGGCCATCGCGGCCAAGGTGCTGCAGCTCTCCAACTCGGCCTTCTTCAACAATGGCCGGATCATCTCCGACCTGCGCACCGCCGTGACCCGCCTGGGGCTGTCCACCCTGCGTGATCTGGTCCTGGCCAGCGAAGTGTTCTCCGCGCAGCCGCTGTCCGGTGCCGAGCGCAACTCGCTGCAGCAGCGCGCGCTGCTGGCCTCCCGCCTGGCCGCCAAGCTGTTGCCGGAGTCCAGCGCCGAACTGGGCGCCACCGCGGCCCTGCTGGCCGACATCGGGCTGCTGCTGCCGGGCGTACGCAACGAACGCAGCGCCGAAGACCCGGCAGAGAATCGCCCGGGTCACGCCGAGGCAGGCGCCTACCTGCTGGGGCTGTGGGGCCTGCCGATGCCGATCATCGAGGCGGTGGCCTTCCACCTGCAGCCGCAGCGCTCGAACACCCGCAGTTTCTGGGTGACCGGTGCGGTGCACGTAGCACTGGCGCTGATCAATGGCGATCCGGTGGACGAGGAGTATCTGCAGCGGGCCGGCGTGCTCAACAAGCTGCCGCAGTGGCGCGATCACGCCAACGCACTGATGGGGCTGGTCGCCAGCGACGCCTGAGTGTGAGGTGGAACGTTCTCAAAGGATGGCGCGCCCTGTGGCGCGCCATCGTCGTTTCAGCGCTGCGGACAGGCGTCCAGCACGCAATCACGCCAGAGGCGCTCACACATGGCAGCCGAGCGGCCCTCGGCCAGGCATTCGGCACGGACGCCTTCGCAGTAGCGCCCTCCTGCGCAGATGATCAGGCTGGGCGATGCACTGGCGCCAAGCGCGAGGGACGCAAGGAACACGGCCGAAAATTTCTGAGCGAGCGTCATTTTCATATCGATCTCTCAATCGTCCAAGATTGGACCGATTGACGGTATCAACTGAATTTCCACTCGAAACGTGAGGCGGATCACCCTTCACTGAAACTCAGAGTTTCCTTACCCACAACGCAAAGAGGGCGGACCTTGCGGTCCGCCCTCCTTTTTTACGCCATTGCTTCGATGGATCAGAAGCGCTGGGTGTACTTCAGGTAGTAGAACCGACCGATGTCGAAGCCGCCGTAGTAGGAGAAGCTCGAGTTCGGCTGGCTGTACATCACCGGGCCTTCGTGGTTGAACACGTTGTTCGCGCCTGCCGAGATGGTGGCATCCCACGGGGTGGTGTAACGCACCTGCAGGTCATGGAACGTGTTCGAACCGGTGTTGCGCACCGGGATCGCCAGCGTATAGGCCGACGAGTAGCTCGGGTTGTTGCACTCCGGGCCGCCTTCGCGATCGTAGGCGCACTCTTCCTTCAGGCCGGAGTAGTAACGCATGCCCCAGTTGACGCCGAAGTTGCCCAGGCTCCAATCGATGTTCAGGTTGGAACGCACGCGGAAGTTGCCGCCCCAGTCGCCCGTGCCCCAGCCAGTGTGCTGCTCGACAGCGGTTTCAGCTTCGTTGTCGCGCTTGTACTCGAGGTAGTCCACATACGTGGTCTTCCAGTCGATGACGACATTGCCGAAGGACAGTTCCGGCAGACGGTAACGGATACCCAGATCGTAACCTGCGGTTTCCTGGTAGCCGCCGTTGATCAGCGTACGGGTCACGTCGACGACCTGACCGGAGTCGGTGTCACGGGTGACTCGGTCACAGGCGTTGGCGTTGTTCAGCACGTAGCACTGGTTGAGGATCGAGGTGACCGACTCTGCCGCGATGACGTTGTCGATGCGGATCTTCCACCAGTCCAGGCTGACATCCAGGCCCTGCACGAAGTTCGGGCTGTAGACCAGGCCGACCGTCCAGGTCTTGGAGGTTTCCGGCAGCAGACCATCATTGGAGCCGGACAGGTACGGGTAGTTCGACTGTGCGCCCGGGCCGGTGGCATCGATGCCACCGGACGCTTCCTGACGGAAGTTGGCCGGCACGGCACCGCCGCAGCGGGCGGCGACGTCGGGGTTGCGCACGGCTGCACCGAAGGAGGTGTCGCACGGGTCGGTGTACTTGTCGAAGCTCTGCGAGGTGCCACCGTACAGGTTGGCCACGGTCGGCGCACGGAAGCCAGTGGCATAGGTGCCACGGACCAGCAGGTCGTCGATCGGCTTCCACTTCAGGCCGAACTTGGAGTTGAACGTGTCACCGAAGGTGTTGTAGTCCGAGTAACGGCCGGCCATATCGACCGACAGTTCCTTGGCGAACGGCAGATCGGCGAGGATCGGCACATTCAGTTCCAGGTAGAACTCGTCCAGCTTGTAGCCACCGGCGGTCGGCGCACCGGCCAGGTCGGTGCTCAGGCCCGACTGCAGCAGCGCATCCGGGTTGTACTCGGCTTCTTCTTCGCGGTGCTCGTAGCCGGTCGCGAAGGACAGGTCGCCGGCCGGCAGGGTCACGATGGCGCCGCTCAGGTTGGCGCTGTAGACCTTGCTGGTGGTCAGCGAGGTGTCGTGGGTCGGCAGGAACAGGTACTTCTGCAGGTCCGGGTTGGACAGCGAACCGTCGGCGGTGGAGCCGTACGGCAGCAGCGGGTTCCACGGGGTGCAGCCGGCGATCGGAGCCGCTGCGGTACCGCACTGGGCAACACCGTTCGCATCCAGGTACGACGGACCCACGGCATTCTTCACGTTCGGAATGAACAGATTGCCGGTGCCGGTCTTGACGCCCTTGTTGCGGTTGTAGACGTAGCCCACATCCCAGTCGAAGTACTTGTCGGCGAACTCGAACGAGCCTTCCAGACCGCCGCTGAAGCGGAAGGTGTTGAGCTCGGACTTGGTCTGACGCGGCACTTCCCACGTACGACGCATGAAATCAACGTCGGTATCGAGCGGATTGAAGACGCTGTTGGCGTCCATCTGGGTGTCGTAGGCAGCCGAACGGTACGGATAGCCGGCGATCTGCTGCAGCGCTTCGCGTTCGGTGTACAGGACGCTGGCGGTACCGCGGATGTTGTCGGTGAAATCGAACTGGCCGTTGGAGAAGACCGAACGACGCTTGATGCCGGTCGACAGGAACATCTGCTGCGACGGGTTGGACAGATCGGCGTTGCCCAGCTCGTGGTAGTCGCCGAAGTTGTTCGAGGCGCCGCCCGGGTTCAGGACGTAGTTGCCATCATCGGTAACCAGCACGCCCTTCTCGGTGATCGCGCTCCAGCCGTTGGTGTCCTCATCGGTCGGCACCGGATGGCGGTAACCGTTGGCCGAGGCGCTGTAGCGACGGTTCTTGGCCAGAACCGGCTTTTCTTCGCTGTACTCGGCGCCGAGGGTGATCGAGCCGCGATCGCCGGTCTGGCCGTAGACGAAGTTGTAGGTGGTCTTGTCGCCGTCGCCCTGGCCGTACTGGCCCTTGTAGACGCTGGCTTCCAGGCCGTCGAAGTTCTTGCGGGTGATGATGTTCACCACGCCGGCGATCGCGTCGGAACCGTAGATCGCCGAAGCGCCATCGGTCAGGACTTCGATGCGCTCCACGACCGAGGTCGGGATCGAGGCGAGGTCGGTGTAACCGCCGGAGCTGACGCCCATGCGCTTGCCGTCGAGCAGCACCAGGGTGCGCTCCGGGCCGAGGTTGCGCAGGTCGACGTACTGGCCGCCAACTTCTTCACCCGAGGACAGCGCATCGGCGCGGCTGATGGCCGGCGAGCCGGTGGCCGACAGGTTCTGGACGATGTCGGCGACGCTGGTGAAGCCCTGCTTCTCGATGTCGGCGCGCTGCAGCGCGATCACCGGCTGGGCGGTCTCGGTGCTGGCCTGACGGATACGTGAGCCGGTGACCTGGATGCGGTCCAGGTCGGTCGTGCCGCTTGCTTCCTGCGCCGAAGCAAAGGCCGGCGTCAGGGCAAGCGCAATGCCGGCGGGCAGAAGGCCCAGCCGCACTGCGGGAGTACGAAAATTCATTTATCTCTCCGAGGTACGTTAGTAGCGTGTTAAAAACGCCTCGGAAAGTTACGATTGCGTTGCAGTGAATTATTTGCGTGAGACAACCGAAGACTTTGCCGACTCTGGCGAGAGATTCGCACCGGCCTCACGATAGCGTGACGCGGACAGTCCGAAGCGGGCTCGAAACGCCCGTGCAAAGCTGCAGCAGTTGTCAAATCCACTCGCTGCCGCCACCTCGCCGACCATCATGTCCGTATCGCGCAGCAGATCGGCGGCGCGCTCCAGGCGCAGGCGGGCGGAAAGCGATTGCGGGCTTTCCGCGTAGAGGCTCTGGAACGTCTTGGACAGGTACCAGCTGGAGAAATTGGTCAGTTCGGCCAGTTCACCAATGCGCACGACACGGTGGCTGTTGCCCTCGAGGTACAGACGGGCGCGCTGCATGCGTCCGAAGACCTGGCGTTTGCGGCTGCGTGAGCGCCCCGGGCAGCGCTGCACGCCAGTCGCCATGCCCTGCTGCAGGGCGGCCAGATGCAGCAGCACCGGGCGCAGGGCCTGGGTAGGATGGCCGGTGGCCAGGACGTCACGCCACAGGCGCAGGGCGACGCGGGCGTCGCTGCGGCTCATGCTGCCGCGACCCGCGTAGAGACTGCAGTCGGTGAGCTCACCCAGGGCGCGCAGCGCGTCCGGCGCCAGGCTCAGCCCGATGCACAGACCGTCGCGGCCGGCCTGGACCATGGGGCGCGATTCCTTCTCGAAGGCGATCCACTCACGCTGGCGCAAGCGGAACCGCCCTTCCTTGGACTCGACCCACGCGCTGCCACGCAACTGGATCCACACAGTGAAGGTCGTCCCAGGACTTTGCAGACTGCCCAACCGGGCCACACCCAGACAGGTTGGCAAGGGACCGTCGTCGACGACCTTGTCCAGGGAGAGCGCTTGACCGCGATCGGCCAGGGAGAGCTGACGCATGACTTCACCGAGAGTTTGCCTTTGCTGGCCTGCAGTCTTGCCAAATCAGGCCGCTGCCTCAGGAAGTCCTGGCGAGATTGATACGAATTCGAGACGAGAACGCCACGAAGAAGTTACGAAGGGTTTTTTGTTTTCAAAATCATGGACTTGACGAACCCCGGAAACAACGACGGTACGCGCTCGGGGAGCGACATCACCCCGATGTCGGTGCCATCGGCCACCGCCAGGGCCACATACAGGGCCTCCCCGCCGGGTCCTGCGCTGAATCCATTGCTGGCGCTGAGGCGGCCTGCATCCAGGCAATGCTCCTGATCGGCGATCGGCTGGGCAATCCGGGTGAACACCGTGGCGCAATCGGATCGATTGGAGAGATAGTCGATCGCCCCCTGCGCGGACACGGTCCAGGTGCGATAGCGCCAGCGCGTGGGGCGGTCTTCGCTGATCTGGCGGATGCTCTGCGAACTCAGCGAAGCGTCGGCCTGCCACAGCCCCCCCGCCGAGAGCCGGGTAAACAACACGCGCTCGCCTGCGACGTCATAACGCGCCTGGGAAACGCCCTCGATGCTGCCGATGAGTCGCCAAGGGGTCAGGCTGCGATCGAACAACGACAGACGCATCCGCTCATCACGGTCGCGCTCCACCACCAGGACCTGCAGCGGATCCCTGCCATACAGCGCCTGCAATGGCTGGCGCACCGGGACGGGCAGACGCACGGTCTGCTCATCGCGCGGGGAGACCTCATAGATCCCGGGGTTGGCATGCTCATCGCGCCCCAATACCAGCACGCGCTTGCCGTCATGCGACCAGTCCGAGGCCTGGCGCGCTTCGGGCCTGAGGCCCTCGATCGGACGCAAGGACTCCGGCCGCTGCAGATCCGCCCACCACAGTGCATAGCTGCCCGAGCGGTCCGAAGAAAACACGATCTGCTGACCGTCCGGAGACACCATGGGCTGCGAGTCACGTCCTCCCGAGGGGAACAGGCGCTGCGGCACACCCAGCGCGCCAGCTTCCACAGGCACCCGGAACAGGCCGAACTGGGGGCGCCGGTGTACGAAGGCGAGCATGTCGTTCGCCCGGGACACGGTGGGGGACTGCGCATCGTCCAGACCGACGTCGCGCAGGACACGCGTATCGGTATCGAGCTCATACAGGCGCGATTCGCTGTCGACCCGGCGGCCGAACACGATATGGCGGCTGTCGCCGCGCCAGGCCCAGCCCCGGATCTCCGCCGAGTCATCGGTCAGCTGCTCCGGGCTGCCCCCCCCAGCCGGCATGCGCCACAGATCGCCGATCTGCGGATTGCGCACGAACACGATCCAGCGCCCATCCGGCGAGTACCGCGGGGCATATTCGAAGTTGTCGCTGCCTATATCGTATTGGAGCGGCTGCCAGCGTCCGCTGGCGATGTCCAGGGTGCGGATGCCGCGCTGCGCATACCGGCCGGACAGCGAGCCGAAGACCAGGCCGCGACCATCCGGGGTCCAGTCGAAGCTGAGCAGCTCAGTGCCGTCGCAACGGGTCACGTGACGCACCGCCCCACCCGTCGCACTGGCGATCAGCACCTCGCAGCTTTCGGCCGGACCGAACCGGGCGAACGCGATCTCACGGCCATTGGGCGACCAGCTCGGGAAGCGGTCGGACATGCCTGGGGGCGGCTCGACCAGCAGGCGTGCCGGCGTGTTACCGGAGGTCTGCACCTTGATGACGCTGCCCGGTCGGCTGGGCACATCGGCTTCATAGGCGATCTGCGACCCATCCGGAGACAGCGTGGGATAGGTTTCAAATCCTGCCGTGGCGGTAATCAGGCGATACGGGCGTTGAGGACTACCAATCACCCGCGTGCCATCCTCCACCGCGGCCTCGACCGCTGAGGCCGGCGGATCGCGTTGCATCAGCAGGGCTGCCATCACCAGCAGCGCCACCAGCATCACCAGCCCGACGACCATCACCGCGTAGCGGCGAATGCGCCGCCGACGGCGTTTGATCGGGTCTTGCGGAGGCCGCGCATGCGGCAGTGCCGCCGGTACGTGCGCGGCGGCGAGCACGCCCGTGGAGGCCGGCTGCAGCTCGGGCTCGAGCAGCAACACAGGTGCGGCATCCTCGACCACGCTGACCGGCATCAGCAGGCGGTAACCGGTCTTGGCAATGGTCTCGATATAGGGTTCGGCCGCATCGTCATCAGTGGCGAAGGCCTTGCGCAGCTGGGTGACCGCCTGGGTCAGCACGTCGTTGGTCGGCAGCGTGTCCGGCCAGACCTCCGCGAACAGTTCATCGCGGGTGACCACCGCCCCTGGAGAACGCAGCAGCGCCTTGAGAACACCCAATGCTTTGGGTGTCAGTCGACGTGGACGACGCATGCCTTCGCTCATCACTTCCCGCGAGGAGAGAGTGACGATGAAATCGCCGATCTGAATCACATCGGCGGAAGGGCGCTCACTGTCGTTGCTGATCATCCAGGACACGAGGAAAATACAAAAAACCACTGGAATTCACACGGTCGCCGCAATAGATACCGCCAGACGAACCGCCAGATTCCGCACACGCCATCGGCGCAAACCGCAAAACCACCGAGGCGCGCGAATACTAGCCTATGCCGGTTAACCGCGCCTGTGCGTGCGGCCGACAACAGGCTCTCTCTCGCCGATGAATTCACATAAATTGCGTCAACATTCGCGCCTTCTGGCGCGAATTTTTTATGTTTTATTCAGTTTCGTGCACGGGTCAGCATGGTCAGTCCCACCAGCCGCGAGACCACCAAAGCCACGTACATCACGCCTGCGAACTGCTCCAGCATCACCAGCGCGCGCGCCTGTGAATGGATGGGCACCACATCGCTCAAGCCGACCCCGGACAGCAAGCTGAAGCTCAGATAAAGCAACTCCATCCAGGTCCGCAGTTCGCTCTCGCTGGTCGCCACGAAACTGCCCGGGTACCACTGCTGGCACACCGCGAACGCGAAGGCGAATGCCCACGCCAACAGCGTGAAGGTGGCCCCCGCCGCGAACAGCTCGTCGCGGGTCACCTTGTGGTCCTGCAGCATGTAGGCGATCAGGCTGCCAGCCGTATAGAAGTACAGCAGGCATTCGAGCAGCTGCGCAGTGGTGACCAGCGCCGGGCGGTCCAACAGAGCACCGGAGATGGAGAACACCACCGAGGGGATCGCCAGCACCAGCGCCACCCACATGCCGAGCGGGCTGCGCCGTACCACCCACAAGGCCAGGCCGAGCACGGCGATGCCGAACGCACCAAACAGCGCGCGACTGGCGCCGGCCTCGTCCATTGCCGGATACAGCAGCACGCCGAGCAGTTGCACGGCCAACAGCCAGGCAGAGGGATGCCGGCGCGCGATGGCCAGCCATTTGGTGCTGCGTGCTATCGCCATCGTCGTCCCCGCCCCTGCCTGGTCGCGCCGAGCTTAGCTGGAATCACGCCGCCGGCGGATGATGGCCGTGGCGGCGCGCCCCGCCACGGCCGGCGCCTCATTCCTGGCGATACACCTGCGCCCCGAGATCCCGGAACTGCGCGGACTTCTCGGCCATGCCGGCCTCCAACGCCTGCTGCGCATCCAGGCCCTGCCCCGCCGCATAGTCACGCACATCCTGGGTGATCTTCATCGAACAGAAGTGCGGGCCGCACATCGAGCAGAAGTGGGCGAGCTTGTGCGCATCCTTGGGCAGCGTCTCGTCATGGAATTCCTTGGCCTTCTCCGGATCCAGCCCAAGGTGGAACTGGTCCTCCCAGCGGAATTCAAAACGCGCCTTGCTCAACGCGTTGTCGCGGACCTGCGCGCCGGGGTGGCCCTTGGCCAGGTCCGAGGCGTGGGCGGCAATGCGGTAGGCCATGATGCCGTCGCGCACGTCCTGGCGGTTGGGCAGGCCCAGGTGTTCCTTCGGGGTGACATAGCAGAGCATCGCGGTGCCGTACCAGCCGATCATGGCCGCACCGATCGCACTGGTGATGTGGTCGTAGCCCGGCGCGATATCGGTGGTCAGCGGGCCCAGCGTATAGAACGGTGCTTCACCACACTCGCGCAGCTGCTTGTCCATGTTTTCCTTGATCAGCTGCATCGGCACGTGGCCGGGGCCTTCGATCATGGTCTGCACATCATGCTTCCACGCGATCTTCGTCAGCTCGCCCAGTGTCTCCAGTTCACCGAACTGCGCGGCATCGTTGGCATCGGCGATACAGCCCGGGCGCAGGCCGTCGCCCAGCGAGAAGGTCACGTCGTAGGCCTTCATGATCTCGCAGATGTCCTCGAAGTGCGTGTAGAGGAAGTTCTCCTTGTGATGGGCCAGGCACCACTTGGCCATGATCGAGCCACCGCGCGAGACGATGCCGGTCACGCGCTTGGCGGTCAGCGGCACGTAGCGCAGCAGCACGCCGGCGTGGATGGTGAAATAGTCCACGCCCTGCTCGGCCTGCTCGATCAGCGTGTCGCGGAAGATCGCCCAGTTCAGCTCCTCGGCGCGGCCATCGACCTTCTCCAGGGCCTGGTAGATCGGCACGGTGCCGATCGCCACCGGCGAGTTGCGCACGATCCACTCACGCGTTTCATGGATGTGCTTGCCGGTGGACAGGTCCATCACGGTGTCGCCGCCCCAACGGATCGCCCAGACCAGCTTTTCCACTTCCTCGGCAATGCCCGAGGACACCGCACTGTTGCCGATGTTGGCGTTGATCTTGGTCAGGAAGTTGCGGCCGATGATCATCGGTTCGCTTTCCGGGTGGTTGATGTTGTTGGGTAGCACCGCACGGCCGCGGGCGATCTCATCGCGGACGAACTCGGGGGTGATGACCCTGGGGATCGAAGCACCAAAGGACTCGCCGGGATGCTGCTTCAGCAGTGCGGCGTCGCGGATCGCATCGAGGCGCTGGTTCTCGCGGATCGCCACGAACTCCATTTCCGGCGTGATGATGCCGCGGCGTGCGTAGTGCATCTGGGTGACATTGGCGCCTGCCTGTGCACGGCGTGGCTGCAACCGCGCGGGGAAGCGCACCGCATCCAGGCGGGCATCGGTTTCACGCGAGCGGCCGAACACCGAGCTCAGGCCCTCCAGCACCTCGGTATCGCCACGCTCGGCCACCCAGGCGGCGCGCAGTGCGGGCAGGCCGGCGGAGAGGTCGATGGCGACCCCCGGATCGGTATACGGGCCGGAGGTGTCGTACACGGTGACCGGCGCGTTCTCTTCGCCACCGAACAAGGTGGGCGTGCGGGTCAGCGTGATCTCGCGCATCGGCACCTGCAGGTCGCTGCGCGAGCCCTGCACGTGGATCTTGTGCGAGCCGGGAATCGGCCGCGTGACCGATTCGGAGAGTTGCTGGGCCTGTTGCTGCAGGGCGGAGAGCTGTGCGTTCATCAAGGCATCGTCCTAGGTTCAATCCCCGCACAGGGACTGTGCGGTTCTATGCGAGGGATTCGCATGGGAGGGACGAAACGGCGGCGCTCGACGGACGGATCGCGGGCGGTCTCCGGGCACGGTGGCCCTACGGCGCAATGCATCTGCAGATGCGAAGCTTCCCTACGCCGGTATCAACCGGATCAGGTTCGAAGGGACTGTCTCAACCTTGGCCACTGGGCCGCGGTACCCCCGCTTCGGGGCGAATTAGAGCACAAAGCAGCGCGCAGGGGCGCACCGCCAAGCCGCACACCAACGTGATCGGCCTGTGCATGTGAACAGAGCACCGACACGCCATGCACTACCATGCTGCAGCGCGGTATGCGGTGCGGTCAGGGGGTAGCCTCCCGATCGCGTGCACACCGCGCTCTGCTCGACGCCATTGACGTCCGTACTGACCGGCCTCGACCGGCTTGATCCGCCCCAGTCGTTGCCGTTGCGCCGCTGGAGATTGCAAGCCTCGGCTCGCCCCTACTGATCGGAGACACGCCAGCATGGTGTTCCGCATTTCCATCGCACTGGTCGCACTGCTGGTGCTGATCGCCGGCCTCGCGCCGGGCCCCTTCAACGAGGTCGTCCAGAGCGGCCTGTCCACCATCATCCGCAGTACCGGCTGGCTGTATCTGCTGGTGGTGTTCATCACGCTGTCGTTCCTGATGTACCTGGCCTTCGGCCGCTTCGGTTCGCTGCGCATCGGCGGCGAGGATGCCGAGCCTGATTTTTCCAACGCCAGCTGGATGTCGATGTTGTTCGCCGCCGGCATGGGCATCGGCCTGGTGTTCTGGGGCGCGGCCGAGCCGATCTCGCACTTCGTGAAGCCACCGGAAGGGCTGGCCCCGCAGAGCATGGAGGCGGCGCGCGCGTCGATGCGCTATGCGTTCTTCCATTGGGGCCTGCACCCGTGGGCGATCTATGCGCTGATCGGCCTGGCGATGGCCTGGTTCCAGTTCAACCGCAACGGCCGCGGGCTGATCAGCGATCTGCTGCAGCCGATCATCGGCGCGCATCACCGCGGCTGGATGGGCACGGTGGTCAACGTCGCCGCGGTGGTCGCCACGGCGATCGGTGTGGCCACGACGCTGGGCTTCGGCACGATCCAGATCGCGGCCGGCCTTGAGCGCGTGTTCGGTATCCAGGCCTCGGTACCCGTGCAGTTGACCATCATCGCGGTGGCGTTCGTGCTGTACATGGCCTCCACCACCAGTGGCGTGCACCGCGGCATCAAGTGGCTCTCGAACTTCAACCTCGGCCTGGCGGCATTGTTGCTGGCGCTGATCCTGGTGCTCGGGCCGACCGGCTTCATCTTCGATACGTTCACCACCACGATCGGTTCCTACCTCAATTCACTGGTGACGATGAGCCTGCGGATGTCGCCGTTCTCGGGCAGCACATGGGTGGCGGACTGGACGATCTTCTACTGGGCGTGGTGGATCGCGTGGGCGCCGTTCGTGGGCTCGTTCATCGCGCGCGTCTCGCGTGGGCGCAGCATCCGCGAGTTCGTGCTGGGCGTGGTGATCGCGCCGAGCGTGCTGGGCTTCCTGTGGTTCTCGGTGTTCGGCGGCACGGCGCTGTGGTCGCAGATTTTCGGCCACGTGGATCTGGCGCAGGCGCTGGGCAATGGCTACGAGACGGTGCTGTTCACGATGTTCGACAGCCTGCCGATGCCGACGGTGCTGTCGGTGATCGCGCTGGTGTTGTTGATGATCTTCTTCGTGACCTCGGCCGATTCGGCGGTGCTGGTGCTGGCGACGATGTCGACGGAGGAGGCGGGCGATCCGCCATTGGCGCGCCGGATGGTGTGGGGCGTGGCGATCGCGTTGATCGCGGGCGTACTCTTGTTGGCGGGCGGTCTCAATGCGCTGCAGGGGATGATCACGATCGCGGCATTGCCGTTTGCGTTGTTGATGCTGGCGGTGATGTGGTCGTTGTATCGGGTACTGGATATGGAGCATGCGCTGCAGCGGCGCCGTGCGCAGCGCGCGCGGCGGTTGATGGATGAGTGGATCGAGCGGGAGATCGCGGCGCAGGAAGAGACGCGCGATGAGGCGGCTCGGGCGCCTTGAGTTGGTCGCCTGGAGCGGCACGCTTCCCGGGCTATCGGTGGGCGGGCCGGGACGGGTGGGTTGGCGGGACACGCCGTGAATCCGTCCATGGAGGCTCATGTCGCGCCATCCATGGCGCTCATGGTCCCGACAACCCACCCGCCCCGTCCCGCTCACAGTTTCAAGGTGGTTCTGGTAAAGCCGCCGAGCAGTGCTAGGCAAGGCGCGCCCGACTCACAGTGTCAGAGTTCCAACGCGAGCAGCGTAGCCAAGCTCGACACAGTCGACGTTCCGCGCAGTGCGCTTGGGGTAATTCGGGCAACGCAGCCGAGCAACGCTCGGCACAGCAGCGTGCACCTGACGCATCGGATCATCGTTGAGAAAAAAGGAGCCACGCATGGCGTGGCTCTACCGCTTTCGCATGCGCACCGACCCACTGTGGGTGGGTCGGCCTGGGTGGGTTGGCGGGACCATGAGCCGCATGGATGCGGCGACATGAGCCTCCATGGACGGATTCACGGCGTGTCCCGCAGACCCACCCAGGCCGGCCCACTACCCGTACCCCCGAACGCGTCCTGCTTTACGCTCTGCTCAGCGCTTCTGCAGACCAGCGATCGGCACTACGGAGCACGAGAGAATCAGTACCCCGCCGCCTGCCCATCCTTGCGGCTTTCCGACGCCCCGTAATACACACCGGTCTCCGGATCACGCAGGATCGCCTGATACCCGCCGTACGGACCATCCGCGAACACCACGCGGTGGCCCTTGCGCATCAACGCGCGCACCGTGTCATACGGGAAGCCGGTTTCCAGATTCACCTCGCCGCCATCGCTCATCGCCGTCGCCTGCCCGGTCGGCTCGGTCGAGCCCTCGTGCTGGATGCGCGGCGCATCGCCGGCTTCCTGCAGATTCATCCCGAAGTCGACCATGTTCATCACGATCTGCGCATGGCCCTGCGGCTGCATCGCGCCCCCCATCACGCCGAAGCTCATCCACGGCTTGCCGTCCTTGGTGACGAAGCCCGGAATGATGGTCTGGAACGGGCGCTTGCCCGGCGCATAGCCGTTCGGGTGATCCTTGCGCAGCACGAACATCTCGCCACGATCCTGCAGGATGAACCCCAGGCCCGGAGGCGCCATGCCGCTGCCCATGCCGCGGTAGTTGGACTGGATCAGCGAGACCATCATGCCGTCGGCATCCGCCACGGTCATGTAAATCGTGTCGCCTTCCTGCAGCTGCTTGGGCGTACCCGGCTGCACTTCACTCAGGGCCTTGTCCATCGAGATCAGCTTGCGGCGCTCAGCGGCGTAGCCCTTGGAAATCAACCGGTCGACCGGGGCCGGGTGGAATGCCGGATCGGTGTAGAAGCGCGCGCGGTCGGCGAAGGCGAGCTTCTTGGCTTCCACGAACAGGTGCACGTGCTCGGGTGAGCCGAAGGCGATCTTGGAGAAGTCGTAGCCTTCCAGTACGTTGAGGATCTGCAGCGCGGCGATGCCCTGGCTGTTCGGCGGCAGCTCCCATACGTCATAGCCACGGTAGTTGCTGCTGACCGGCTCGACCCACTCGCCATGATGGCTGGCCATGTCGTCATAGCTCAGGTAGCCACCGTTGGCCTTGAAGTAGGTGCCGATGGTGCGGGCGATGTCGCCCTTGTAGAAGGCATCGCGGCCGCCCTGGGCGATCTGCTCCAGGGTGTGGGCCAGGTTCGGGTTCTTCCACATCTCGCCCTTGCGCGGGGCATGGCCATCGATCGTGAACTGCTCGGTGAAACCGGGGTACTTGGACAGCCGGGGCACCGAGCGGTCCCAGTAGTAGGCGATGACCTCGGCGACCGGGTGGCCCTCGCGGGCGTAACGGATCGCGGGCGCGAGGTTGTCGGCCATCGGCTTGCGGCCGAAGCGGTCGTGCAGGGCGAACCAGCCATCCACCGCGCCGGGCACCGAGACCGGCAGCGGGCCAGTCGCCGGGATCTCCTTCAGGCCGCGGCGCTGGAACTCGGCCAGGGTCAGCGACTTCGGCGAGCGGCCTGAGCCGTTGTAGCCATACAGCTTCTGCGTCCTGGGGTCCCACACGATCGCGAACAGATCACCACCGACGCCGTTGCCGGTGGGCTCCATCAAACCGAGGGCGGCATTGGCCGCGATCGCGGCATCCACCGCCGAACCACCGGACTTCATCACGTCCAGGGCGATCTGCGTGGCGAGGGGCTGGGAAGTGGCGGCCATCGCGTGCGGGGCGATCACCTCCGAGCGGGTGGCGAAGGTGTGGCCGGTGATCCGGTCAGCGGCGATGGCGGCGGCGGGCAGCGTACACAGGACGGCGGCGGCGAGCAGACCGCGGGCAAGGCGTGAGGACACGGGGTGGTTCCTGAGAGGTGGTAGCGAGCTGATGGTGGCGGCAGATGCCGCCGGAGGACATCCCACTATGGTCATGCACCTCACACAAATCGGCCCCGAATCCGCGCAATCGCGCCCGGCAAAATGCTGAATTCCGGTTCACCGGAACGCTTTCAGCCGCAACCATCCTTGTACAGCGGGGGCTTGCGGTGGATGCAGGCGAAACCGATGGAAATTGTCTTTCCAAGGTTGACACCGCCGAAACCCGTGTGGTTTTCTCGATCTCATGTTGCAGCGCACAGCCACCCGCGAATCCATCGAGCACGCCGACCACGGCGCGGCCTCCATCCGTTCGCTTCTCGTACTCGTACTTATTACCCAACCAACAGGTGCGGGACGGACCGGCGTGTAAGCAAGACTGCCAGGTATCCATCAAAACCCGCACCCGACCAGGTGCGGGTTTTTTCGTTTCAGAACCCTTTGATTTCCATCCTCCCCGCCGAGTTGCCTTCCACCATGACCCGCCAGCCCACCTCGAGCCAGCCGATGCCCACCGCCCCCACGGCGGGTGCGTTCGCGTGTGCTCGCGGCCAGGCCGGCGCCACCCCTTCCCCTGATGGGCCGACGCGTCGCTGACCGTCGGCCCTCTTTTTTCTTGCCTCCAAAGGACCTCCCCCATGAGCACCAACGACCTGCCCCAGATCAAGATCGCTGTTGTCGGCTACGGCAGCCAGGGCCGCGCGCACGCGCTGAATCTGCGTGAATCCGGTTTCGATGTCGTCGTCGGGCTGCGCCCGGGCGGTCCCACCGAGGTCAAGGCCCAGGCCGACGGCTTCACCGTCAAAGCCCCGGCCGAGGCGGTGAAGGATGCCGATCTGGTCGCCGTGCTGACCCCGGACATGGTGCAGAAGAAGCTCTACGAAGATGTGCTCGCGCCGAACATGAAACAGGGCGCGGTGCTGCTGTTCGCGCACGGTCTGAACGTGCATTTCGACATGATCAAACCGCGCGAGGATCTGGACGTGGTGCTGGTCGCGCCGAAGGGCCCGGGCGCGCTGGTCCGTCGCGAGTATGAGATCGGCCGTGGCGTGCCGTGCATCTGGGCGGTCTACCAGGACAAGAGCGGCAAGGCCGCCGAGTTCGCCCTGGCCTACGCCGGTGGCCTGGGCGGCGCGCGCGCCAACCTGATCCAGACCACCTTCAAGGAAGAGACCGAAACCGATCTGTTCGGCGAGCAGGCCGTGCTGTGCGGTGGTGCTTCGGCACTGGTGCAGGCCGGCTTCGAAACCCTGGTCGAAGCCGGTTACCAGCCGGAAATCGCCTACTACGAAGTGCTGCACGAACTGAAGCTGATCGTCGACCTGTTCTACGAAGGTGGCATCACCCGCATGCTGGAATTCATCTCCGAAACCGCGCAGTACGGCGACTACGTCAGCGGCCCGCGCGTGATCGATGCTGGCACCAAAGCGCGCATGAAGGACGTGTTGACCGATATCCAGAACGGCACCTTCACCAAGAACTGGGTGGCCGAGTACGAAGCGGGCCTGCCGAACTACAACAAGTTCAAGCAGGCCGACCTGGAGCACCCGATCGAGAAGGTAGGCAAAGAACTGCGCGCCAAGATGGTCTGGTTGCAAAGTCAAGCCGCGTAAACGCGCGGCTCCCCCACCCGCTTTCGTAAAGGTCACCGCATGAACACCTCCGCACACAGCACCGCGCCCCGCAACGGCGCACGCTGGTTGACGCAGGCCCTGGAAGCCGAGGGCGTGCATACGCTGTTCGGCTATCCGGGCGGCACCATCATGCCGTTCTATGACGCCCTGGTGGATTCCGGGCTGAAGCACATCCTGGTTCGCCATGAGCAGGGCGCGGCCCTGGCCGCCAACGGCTTCGCCCGTGCCAGCGGCCGGGTCGGCGTCTGCGTCGCCACTTCCGGCCCGGGCGCCTCCAACCTGGTCACCGGCATCGCCGATGCGATGCTGGATTCGGTGCCGATGGTCTGCATCACCGGCCAGGTCGCCACCCCGCTGCTGGGCACCGACGCGTTCCAGGAACTGGACGTGTTCGGGCTGACTCTGCCGATCGTCAAACACAGCTGGCTGGTGCGCTCGGTCGATGACCTGCCGCAGGTGGTCGCCGATGCGTTCCGTATCGCCCGCGAGGGTCGCCCGGGACCGGTGCTGATCGATCTGCCCAAGGACGTGCAGGTGGCCGATGCGTCGCACCTGCCGGACCACGTGCCGGCCACGGTGGTGGCGCCGCCTGCCCCGAATGACGAGGCCATCGCGCAGACCATCGCCGCCATCGCCGGGGCCGAGAAGCCGGTGATCTATGCCGGGGGTGGCGTGGCGCTGGGCGATGCGGTGGAGGACTTCCGTGCCTTCGTCGAGGCGACCCGTATTCCGACCGTGCTGACCCTGCGCGGCCTGGGCGCGCTGCCGCCGCAGCATCCCCACTACCTGGGCATGCTGGGCATGCACGGCACCCGCGCGGCCAACATGGCCGTGCAGGAAAGCGATCTGCTGGTGGTAGTCGGCGCGCGTTTCGATGACCGCGCGACCGGGAAGTTGAACGAGTTCGCCCCGTTTGCCCGCGTCGTGCATATCGATGCCGATGCGTACGAGATCTCCAAGCTGCGCACCGCCGACATCGCGGTGCCGGGCAATGTCGGTACGGCGCTGCGCGCACTGACCGCCGCGGCCACCGCCCCGGCCACGCAGGAGGCCTGGGCCAAGCGCTGCCAGGGCCATCGTGAACGCTTTGCCCCGCGCTACGACGCACCGGGCAAGCACATCTACGCCCCGGCACTGCTGAAGCGCCTGAGCGAGCTGGCGCCGAGCGATGCGATCATCGCCTGCGATGTCGGCCAGCATCAGATGTGGGTCGCCCAGCATTGCCGCTTCACCCACCCGCGCAACCACCTGACCAGCGGCGCGTTGGGCACCATGGGCTTCGGCCTGCCCGCGGCGATGGGTGCGCAGTTCGCCTGCCCGGATCGCACCGTGGTGCTGGTCTCCGGCGATGGCAGTTTCATGATGAATGTCCAAGAGCTGGTCACCATCGCCCGCTGCCGCCTGCCGGTGAAGATCGTGCTGCTGGACAACAGCTCGCTGGGCATGGTCCGCCAGTGGCAGGAGCTGTTCTTCGCCGAGCGCTACAGCGAGATCGATCTGTCCGACAACCCGGATTTCGCCGCGCTGGCGCAGGTGTTCGGCATTCCGGCCACGCGCATCGAAGCGCGTGACGATGTCGAAGGTGGCCTGGCCGCGATGCTGGCCCAGCCCGGCCCGGCCCTGCTGCATGTGGCCATCGATGCGCGTGCCAACGTGTGGCCGCTGGTGCCGCCCAACAATGCCAACAGCACGATGCTGGAAAGCAACCCCGCTCATCAGTCCCAGGAGTTCCCCAATGCAATACCGGCTTGACCTGGTGCTGACCCCGGCCGAAGGCGCGCTGCTGCGCGTGATCGGCATGGCCGAACGCCGCGGCTTCGCACCGCGCGCGATCGCCGGTGCGCCCAATGCCGCCGACGATGGTCGCTGGCACCTGCAGTTGGTGGTCGATTCCACCCGCCCGCCGGAAACCCTGCGCCGCCAGATCGAGAAGATCTACGACTGTGTGTCGGTGCGCATCAGCGCACTGGAGCCCGGTACGGGAGTATCCGCATGAACGCCCGCACCGTTGCATCGGTGCCGGTACGGAGGTGTCTTCTCGGTCGTACGTCGCACCGTGCGCCGTGGCAGCGCGCGTCGCTCCGGAACGATCACCATGGCCGGGTGCGTGATGCCGGCTAGCCGTACCGCGCAGGAACCGGACGTAGGCGACGTAAGCGTCGCCGATGTGCTGGCCGCGCAGGCGCGGCTGCGCCGCTTCCTGCCGCCCACGCCGCTGCATTACGCCGAGCGTTTCGGCGTGTGGCTGAAGCTGGAGAACCTGCAGCGCACCGGCTCCTACAAGGTGCGCGGTGCATTGAACGCCCTGCTGGCCGGGCGTGAGCGCGGCGACGACCGCCCGGTCATCTGTGCCTCGGCCGGCAACCACGCCCAGGGCGTGGCGTGGGCCGCCTACCGCTTGAACATTCCGGCGATCACGGTGATGCCGCACGGTGCACCGGCCACCAAGATCGCCGGGGTCGCCCACTGGGGCGCCACCGTACGCCAGCACGGCGAGAGCTACGACGAGGCCTACGCCTTCGCCCGTGCCTTGGCCGACCAGCACGGCTACCGCTTCCTGTCCGCCTTCGACGACCCGGACGTGATCGCCGGCCAAGGCACCTTGGGCATTGAGCTGGCCCC
The DNA here is from genome assembly GCF_056393115.1 of Stenotrophomonas sp. Steno-Z10-BAI. NCBI lineage: Bacteria > Pseudomonadati > Pseudomonadota > Gammaproteobacteria > Lysobacterales > Lysobacteraceae > Stenotrophomonas > Stenotrophomonas sp. Steno-Z10-BAI. The sequence goes on from NZ_JBWJOZ010000001.1 coordinate 812,832, forward strand.
GCACGCACCGGACGTGGTGATCGTGCCGATCGGCGGCGGTGGCCTGGCCTCCGGCGTCGCGCTGGCGCTGAAATCGCAGGGCGTGCGCATCGTCGGTGCACAGGTGGAGGGCGTCGATTCGATGGCCCGCGCCATCCGCGGCGACGTGCGTGAGATCGCCCCCGTCGCCACCCTGGCCGACGGCGTCAAGGTGAAGATTCCCGGTTTCCTGACCCGCAAGCTGTGCAGCGCACTGCTGGACGATGTGGTGATCGTGCGTGAAGCCGAGCTGCGCGAGACGCTGGTGCGGCTGGCGCTGGAAGAGCACGTCATCGCCGAAGGTGCCGGCGCGCTGGCACTGGCCGCCGGTCGCCGCGTCGCCGGCAAGCGCAAGTGCGCGGTGGTCTCCGGCGGCAACATCGATGCGCTGGTATTGGCCCAGCTGCTGGCCGACATCCGTCCCCGCCCTCCGCGCAAACCGCGCCGCCGCGCCAGCGAGCGAACACGCCCGCCCCTACCAACCGTGCTCGCGACATCCCCGATTTCCGCTTCGATTCCTACCTCTGCCATCCCATCCGACCTTGCCGTCGAGGAGACCTCCTGGTGACCATGCCCACCTCCCCCCGAATCAGAATTTTCGACACCACCCTGCGCGACGGCGAGCAATCGCCCGGCTGCAGCATGAGCCCGCAGCAGAAGCTGGTGATGGCCCGCGCACTGGACGAACTGGGCGTGGATGTCATGGAAACCGGCTTCCCGGCCAGTTCCCAGTCCGACCGCGAAGCGATGGCGATGATCGCCCGCGAAGTGCGACGCCCGACCCTGGCCGTGCTGTCGCGCTGCCTGGCCGCCGATATCGAAACCTCGGCCAAGGCGCTGGAGGCCGCGGCGAACCCGCGCCTGCATGTGTTCCTGTCGACCAGCCCGCTGCACCGCGAGCACAAGCTGCGCATGAGCCGCGAGCAGGTACTGGAGTCGGTACACAAGCACGTCAGCCTGGCCCGCAGCTACGTGGGCGATGTGGAGTTCTCCGCTGAAGATGCCACGCGTACCGAGGAAGACTTCCTGATCGAGGTCGCCCGCGTGGCCGTGGCCGCCGGCGCGACCACCATCAACCTGCCCGACACCGTGGGCTTCACCACGCCGGAAGAGATCCGCGGCATGTTCCAGCGCGTGATCGCCGGCGTGCCGGACAGCGACCGCATCATCTTCAGCGCGCACTGCCACAACGATCTGGGCCTGGCCGTGGCCAACTCGCTGGCTGCCATCGAAGGCGGCGCGCGCCAGGTCGAGTGCACCGTCAACGGTATCGGCGAGCGCGCGGGCAACTGCTCGCTGGAAGAAATCGCGATGGTGCTGAAGGTCCGCAATGCCTTCTATGAAGAAGACACGCGCATCAACACCCCGCGCATCGTGGCCACCTCGCAGCTGCTGCAGCGCCTGGTCGGCATGCCGGTCCAGCGCAACAAGGCGATCGTCGGCGCCAACGCCTTCGCTCACGAGTCGGGCATCCACCAGCACGGCATGCTGCGCCACCGCGGCACCTACGAAATCATGCGCCCGGAAGACGTGGGCTGGGAGTCCTCGCAGATGGTGCTGGGCCGCCACAGTGGCCGCGCTGCGGTCGAACAACGCCTGCGTGCGCTGGGCTTCTTCCTGTACGAGGAGGAACTGAAACACGTCTTCGAGCAGTTCAAGGCGGTGTGCGAACAGCAGCGCGTGGTCACCGATGCCGACCTGCAGACCCTGATGCAGGGCAGCGCCACCCAGAACGGCTACCGGCTGGCCTCGATGACGATCAGCGACGTCGGCAGCCGCGCGAATGCGCTGGTCGAGCTGTCCGATCCGGAGGGCAACCGTGTCGCCGAGACGGCGCAGGGCGATGGTCCGGTCGATGCACTGTTCGGCGCATTGTCGGCCGCCACCGGCGTGCAGTTGATGCTGGACAGCTACCACGTGCACAGTGTGGGCATCGGCGCCGATGCGCGCGGCGAAGCCAACCTGAGCGTACGCCACGAGGGTGTGGAGTACGAAGGCACCGGCACCAGCCGCGACATCATCGAAGCCTCCGCACTGGCGTGGCTGGAGGTGGCCAACCGTCTGCTGCGCCAGCGCAATGCGACGGCCGAGCAGCCCGCGACCACCGCCGCGGTCTGAGCCCCCCCACTACGTACCCCGAACCGCAGCAAGGCCAGTCCATGACCCCAGCTCCCCGCACCCTGTACGACAAACTGTGGGATGCCCACGTCGTCGTTCCCGAGACCGACAGCGCGCCCGCCGTGCTGTACATCGACCTGCACCTGATCCACGAAGTGACCTCGCCGCAGGCCTTCACCGAACTGCGCGAGCGCGGCCTCTCCCCGCGCCGGCCGGACCGGACCAAGGCCACGATGGATCACTCCACCCCCACCCTGCCGGCCGGCGCCGACGGCAAGCTGCCCTATGCCAGCGCCGCCTCCGAAGCCCAGGTAGCGATGCTGGCCGACAACTGCGCCGCGCATGGCATCGAGCTGTTCGACCTGCAGTCGGCCAGCCGCGGCATCGTGCACGTGATCGCCCCCGAACAGGGTTTCACCCAGCCGGGCATGACCATCGTCTGTGGCGACAGCCACACCTCCACGCATGGTGCATTTGGCGCGCTGGCCTTCGGTATCGGCACCAGCGAGGTCGGCCATGTGCTGGCGACGCAGTGCCTGCTGCAGCGCAAAGCCAGGACGATGGCGATCACCGTCGATGGCGCGCTGGCCCAGGGTGTCGGCGCCAAGGACGTGGTGCTGCACATCATCGGTGTGATCGGCGTCAACGGCGGCACCGGCCATGTGCTGGAGTTCCGTGGCAGCGCGATAGAAGCGATGGACATGGAGCAGCGCATGACCTTGTGCAACATGTCCATCGAAGCCGGGGCACGTGCCGGCATGGTCGCCCCCGACCAGATAACCTTCGACTGGGTGGCCGCCACCCCGCGTGGCCCCAAGGGCGCCGACTTCGATGCTGCCGTGGCCACGTGGTCGCAGCTGCGCAGCGATGTCGGTGCGCGCTTCGATGTCGAGGTCCACATCGATGCCGCCGACATCCGCCCCACCCTGACCTGGGGCACCCACCCCGGCACCGCCATCGCGGTGGACCAGCCGATTCCGGCGGCCAACGACGCGGCCGCGCAGAAGGGCCTGGACTACATGCATTTCCACGCCGGGCAGACCCTGGCCGGCACGCCGGTGGATGTGGTGTTCGTCGGCTCCTGCACCAACGGCCGCCTGAGCGACATGCGTGAAGTGGCGCAGGTGCTGCAGGGCCGCCGCGTCGCCCCGAGCGTTCGCATGCTGGTGGTGCCGGGCTCGGAAATCGTCAAGCGCCAGGCCGAAGCCGAAGGCATCGATGTGGTGGTGCGCGCGGCCGGCGCCGAATGGCGCGAGCCGGGCTGTTCGATGTGCATCGCCATGAACGGCGATCTGGTCGCGCCGGGGCAACTGGCGGTCAGTACCAGCAATCGGAATTTCGAAGGCCGCCAAGGCCCCGGCTCGCGCACCCTGCTGGCCTCGCCGATGACGGCCGCCTGGGCCGCGGTGAACGGTCGCGTGGCTGACCCGCGCGAACTGTATGCCACGCTGGAGGTGGCCTGATGAGCGGCTTCCGTACCCTGACCTCGACCAGCGTGGTGCTGCGCGAGACCAACATCGACACCGACCAGATCATTCCGGCGCGCTTTCTGTCCACCACCGAGCGCGTCGGCCTGGGCAAGCACGCCTTCAATGATTGGCGCTGGCAGCGCGAGGGCGTGCCGAACCCGGCGTTCGCCTTCAACCAGCCGCACAACGCCGGCCGCAGCATCCTGCTGGCCGGCCGCAACTTCGGCTGCGGCTCCTCGCGTGAGCATGCGCCGTGGGCCCTGACCGACCTGGGCCTGCGCGCCATCGTCAGCAGCGAGATCGCCGATATCTTCCGCGGCAATTCGCTGAAGAACGGTCTGCTGCCGATCGTGCTGGACGAAGCCGATGTGCAGACGCTGATGCAGCGCCCGGATGACGCATTGACCATCGATGTGGCCGCGCGCGAACTGCGCACCCCCGATGGGCGCGTGTATGCCTTCCCGCTGGACGGCTTCTCACAGACCTGCCTGCTGGAAGGCGTGGACCAATTGGGGTATCTGTTGGGCCGTACCCCTGACATTGAACGTTACGAGAGTGAACATGCACGCTGAGATTGTCGTATTGCCGGGTGACGGCATCGGTCCGGAAGTCGCCGCTGCCGCCGTGGCGGTGCTGGAGGCCGTCGCCACCCGTTTCGGACACAGCTTCGGGTTCCAGGAACACGACATCGGTGGCATCGCCATCGATCGCCACGGCGAGCCACTGCCGGCCGCCACGCTGGACGCCTGCCGCAAGGCAGACGCCATCCTGCTCGGTGCGGTCGGCGGGCCGAAGTGGTCCGACCCGAATGCCAAGGTCCGCCCGGAGCAGGGCCTGCTGGCGATCCGCAAGGCGCTGGGGCTGTACGCCAACCTGCGCCCGGTGCGCACGCATGCGGCTGCGCTCGGTGCCTCGCCGATCAAGGCCGAGCTGCTGGAGGGCGTGGACTTCGTGGTCGTGCGTGAGCTGACCGGCGGCATCTACTTCGGTGAGAAGACCCGCACTGCCGATACCGCCAGCGACCTGTGCAGCTACAGCGTGGGCGAGATCGAGCGCGTCATGCGCAGCGCATTCCGGCTGGCACAGACCCGCCGCTGCAAGGTCACCTCGGTGGACAAGGCCAACGTGCTGGAGACCTCACGCCTGTGGCGCGACGTCGCTGCGCGGATCGGCCGCGAGGAATTCCCGGACATCGCCTTGGAGCACCAGCTGGTCGATTCGATGGCCATGCACCTGCTGGCCAAGCCGCGCGAGTACGACGTGATCGTGACTGAAAACATGTTCGGCGACATCCTCACCGACGAAGCCTCGATGCTGGCCGGTTCGCTCGGCCTGCTGCCGTCGGCCTCGCTGGGCGAGCCGGGTGCGGTGGGCATCTACGAGCCGATCCACGGCTCGGCGCCGGACATCGCCGGCAAGGGCATCGCCAATCCGTACGCCACGATCTTCAGCGCCGCGATGCTGCTGCGGCATTCACTGGGGCTGGACGAAGAGGCTGCTACGGTCGAGGCAGCGGTGTATGCCGTGCTGGATGACGGCGTGTTCACCGCCGACCTTGCAGCCAAGGGTTTCGCGGTGAGTACCGCCGCAGCGACCGACGCGGTCCTTGCCAAGCTGCAATGATCGCAAAGGACGCGGCCTGAGGGCCGCGTTCCTGTTTTTACATCCCGCACGGCCTCCCTGTCCCGTCGGTCACGCCGCTGCCAGCGGCCGGCCCCCAACAAGGAAAGCCCTTGAATCATCGTTCCTCAGACGACTTTCTCAACCACGTGGCCCAGCGTGATCCGCATCAGCCGGAATTCCTGCAGGCCGTGAAAGAAGTGATCCAGAGCCTGTGGCCGTTCCTGCAGCGTCACCCCCGCTACCTGGAACACGGCCTGCTGGAGCGTCTGGTGGAGCCGGAGCGGGTGATCCAGTTCCGCGTGGCCTGGGCCGATGACGCCGGCAAGACCCATGTGAACCGCGGCTGGCGCGTACAGCACAGCTCGGCGATCGGCCCGTTCAAGGGCGGCATGCGCTTTCATCCGTCGGTCAACCAATCGATCCTGAAGTTCCTGGCCTTCGAGCAGACCCTGAAGAACGCGCTGACCACCCTGCCGATGGGCGGTGGCAAGGGCGGCTCGGATTTCAATCCCAAGGGCCGCAGCGACACCGAGGTGATGCGCTTCTGCCAGGCGCTGATGCTTGAACTCCATCGCCACCTGGGCGCAGACACCGACGTACCGGCTGGCGATATCGGCGTGGGCGCGCGCGAGGTCGGCTACATGGCCGGCATGATGAAGAAGCTCACCAACAATGCCGCCTGCGTGTTCACCGGCAAAGGCCTGTCCTACGGTGGCAGCCTGATGCGTCCGGAAGCGACCGGCTTCGGTACGGTCTACTTCGTCGAGCAGATGCTGCACCACGCGCGGCGCGATACGGATGGCGCGAAGGTGTTGATTTCCGGTGCTGGCAACGTGGCCCAGCATGCCGCGATCAAAGCCATCGAACTCGGCGCGAAAGTACTCACGCTCTCCGATTCGGGCGGTACCCTGTACGCGCGCGAGGGCTTCGATGAGGCCGCGCTGCAGGAGGTGGTGGACCTGCGCAACGAGCGCCGTGGTTGCCTGTCCGAGCTGGCCGACGACACACGCTTCGAATACCTGGACGGCAAGCGCCCCTGGCACATCCCTGCCGAGATCGCCCTGCCCTGTGCCACCCAGAACGAGCTGGACGAAGACGACGCCCGCGCCCTGGTCGACAACGGGGTGCTGTGCGTGGCCGAAGGCGCCAACATGCCATCGACACTCGAGGCCATGGAGGTCTTCCTCAAGGCGGGCACCCTGTATGCGCCGGGCAAGGCCAGCAACGCCGGCGGCGTGGCCACCTCGGGGCTGGAAATGAGCCAGAACGCGCAGCGCCTGTCGTGGCATCACGCCGATGTCGATGAGCGTCTGCACGGGATCATGAAGGACATCCACGCCAACTGCGTGCGCCACGGCAAGCGCGCCGATGGCAGCGTGAACTACGTGGATGGCGCCAATATCGCCGGCTTCGTCAAGGTGGCCGATGCGATGCTGGCGCAGGGCGTTTACTGAGGGTAGATGGGTGAAGCGGTGCAGCGGTGTTCATCCGCTGCGCCCTGCAGCATTTCCCGCCGCAGCGGTCAGTGCGCCGAGCGGACCTCGCTCGTCATGCACCCAGCCAGCACGGCGCCGCCATCGGTGGATATCACGCTGAATGCCTGCACGCGCGTGTATCCGGACGACGCCTCCCGGGATGCTTCGCGCATCCAATGCCCTTCCGCCTGACGATCCGCTGCGCCCAGGCCAGTGGCATCGAGCACCGCCTTCAGCGGCGCATCGCCCATGTCGGCTGCGAGATAGCCGCCATACGCGAGGACGAGCGACGTCGCAGCCAAGCCCTTCAACGCCACCGGCTGCTCCAGGGTGATGACCATGACCGGCATCTCCTGGCCATCGGCAAGGTACTCATGCTCGGCCACCGCGCGGACATTGTCCGGCCATGCCAGCGGCGACAGTTCCGACACACGCTCCCACAGGTTGGCGATGCGCTGCATGGCAGCGTCGTCAGCCCGACATTCGAGCGCGGCGCCAACATCACTTGCCGTGGCCGTCTCGCGCAATCGCGGTGGAACACGCGCCTCGCGCATCGGACCGGGGTAGTCACATCCCACCCGATAGCCCTCACCATCGCTGCTCACCACGATGGCGCCCGGCGATGACGCATCGCCGGATGCCTCTGGTGGCGACCAGACCTGGAACGGCTCACGCAACGTATTCGACCGGTGCCGAAGTCCGTTCTCGCCAACGATGCGCGCACGCTGCCCTGCATCGATGGGAATGGAGAAGCCCATGTCATCCGCCACCACGCGGTGCGTTGTGATGCCGTGTGCCGTCAACGTCACCGGCATGTCGATGAGGGTCGTCGCGTGCTCCTCGTCACCGCTGCGCGTGAAGCTCCAGCCCTTCCGATGGGCCGGTCGTTCCTGCGGCGTGCCATACCGTGCGCCACGCAACGCGGTCGTCACCGCCTGCATCGTTGCCGGTGAGGCACGGCACTCCAGCAGCTCGACGAGATCGCGCTGAAAACTCGCAGCGGGGTTCGCCTGCGCTGGCAACGCGGAAACCATCAGCAGAACGATCGCCGCCGCAGTGGCGAACCGAGAAGAGGAACGTGAAGACATCATGCGCGACCGACGAAATCCGGTGTGCATTGTGCGCTTGCAGGCACCGCAAAGACGACAGGCATTCGCGTCGCACTGAAAGCATGAAGCCGGCCGTCGGCCGGCTTCATCGTCCCTCAGCCTTCGCTGGTCTTGGCCTCGTCCGGCTTCACCCGGAACCACGCCGCATACAGCGCAGGCAGGAACACCAGGGTCAGCACGGTACCGACGATCAGGCCGCCCATGATCGAGATCGCCATCGAGCCGTAGAACGCACTGCGCGACAGCGGGATCATCGCCAGCACTGCCGCCAACGCGGTCAGCACGATCGGACGGAAGCGGCGGACGGTGGCGTCGATGATCGCGTGCCAGCGGTCATGCCCGGCGTCGATATCCTGCTGGATCTGATCGATCAGGATCACCGAATTGCGCATGATCATACCGGCCAGCGCGATCGTTCCCAGCAGCGCCACGAAGCCGAACGGCGCGCGGAACAGCAGCAGGAACAGGGTCGCGCCGATGATGCCCAGCGGTGCGGTGACCAGCACCATCGCCGCACGCGAGAAGCTGCGCAGCTGCAGCATCAGCAAGGTCGCCACCACGATCAGGAACAGCGGCATGCCGGCCTTGATCGAATCCTGGCCACGGGTGGAATCCTCCACCGTACCGCCGGTTTCCAGCAGGTAGCCGGACGGCAGCTCGGCACGGATGCCCTCCAGCGTCGGCAGGATCTGCTGCACCACGTCCAGCGGCTGCTTCGCGTCGGCAATATCGGCGCGCACGGTCACCGTCGGCAGGCGGTTGCGGTGCCAGATGATGCCGTCCTCGAACACGTACTCCAGGCGCGCCACCTGTGACAGCGTCACCGAGGTCCCGCTGGCGGTCGGAATGGCCAGGCTGCCCAGCATGTCCAGCCGCACACGTTCGTTGTCCGGGCCACGCAGCAGCATCTCGATCAGGCGGTTGCCCTCCCGATAGGTGCTCACGCTCATGCCCGACAACGAGGTGCCCAGCAGCTGGCTCACCTGCGCGCTGCTCACACCCAGTGCGCGTGCACGGTCCTGGTCGATCACCAGCCGCACCACTTTGCTCGGCTCGCTCCAATCCAGGTTGACGTTCATCACGTGCGGGTTTGCGCGCACCTTGGCTTCCACCTGCCGTGCGATGGCCTGCACCTGCTCGATGTGCTCGCCGGAGATGCGCATCTGCACCGGGTAGCCGACCGGCGGGCCGTTCTCCAGACGGGTCACGCGCATCTGCACGTCCGGGAACTGCGGAATCACGTCCTTGAGCAGCCAGTCGCGGGTCGCCTCACGTGCGGTGGCGTTCTCGGTCAGCACCACGAACTGCGAGAAGTTGGTGGCCGGCAGCTGCTGGTCCAACGGCAGGTAGAAGCGCGGCGAGCCGGTGCCCACGTAGGCCACGTAATTGCTGATGCCTTCGCGGTCCTTGAGCAGCTTTTCCAGCTTGGTCGCCTGCGCCTGGGTGGCCTGCAACGAGGCACCCTCGGCCAGTTCGATGTCCACCATCAGTTCCGGGCGGGTCGAATCCGGGAAGAACTGCTGGGGCACGAAGCGGAAGATCAGCAGCGAGAACACGAACAGCGCGGCCGTGGCGGCGATCACCCACCAGCGATGGCGCAGGCAGACATCCAGGAAACGGCGGAAGCGCACGTAGAACGGACGCTGATACGGATCATGGTCGTGCGCATGCACCTTCGGCGCGATCCAGCGCGCGAACGCGGGATGGCGGTCGGCCCACTGCAGGCGGCGGGCATGCCAGCGCCCTGCCAGGCTGTCCGGCTTGGGCGGCTGCGGGTTGAACAGGTCCGGCAACATCTTGTCGCCCAGGTACGGGATGAACAGCACCGCGGCGATCCACGACACCACCAGCGCGATGGTCACCACCTGGAACAGCGAGCGGGTGTATTCGCCGGTGCTGGAAGCGGCCGTGGCGATCGGCAGGAAGCCGGCCGCGGTGATCAGCGTGCCGGTCAGCATCGGGAACGCGGTCGACTCCCACGCGAAGCTGGCCGCGCGCAGGCGGTCGTAGCCCTGCTCCATCTTGGTGGCCATCATCTCCACCGCGATGATCGCATCGTCCACCAGCAGGCCCAGCGCCAGCACCAGCGCGCCGAGGGAAATCTTGTGCAGGCCGATGCCGAAGTAATGCATGACGAAGAAGGTCATCGCCAGCACCAGCGGAATGGTCACGCCCACCACCAGGCCGGTGCGCAGGCCGAGCGAGAAGAAGCTCACCAGCAGCACGATCACCACCGCTTCGGTCAGCACCTGCACGAACTCGCCGACGGACTCTTCCACCGCATGCGGCTGGTCGGAGACCTTGCGCAGCTGCATGCCGGCCGGCAGCGTTTTCTGCAGGCGCTCGAATTCGGCATCCAGGGTACTGCCCAGCTTGAGGATGTCGCCGCCGTCTTTCATCGCCACGGCGATGCCGATCGCGTCTTCGCCCATGAAGCGCATCTTCGGCGACGCCGGATCGGCAAAACCACGTTTGATCTCGGCAATGTCGCCCAGGTGCACGGTGCGGTCGCCGGCCTGGATCGGGAAGCTGCGGATGTCCTCCACGCTCTTGAACTGGCCGGTGACGCGCAGCTGCACCCGGTCGGTCGGGGTTTCAAAGAAGCTGGTGGCGGCAATGGCATTCTGGTCGGCCAATGCCTGCTGCACCTGCTGCAGCGACACGCCCAGCGTGGCCAGCTTGGTGTTGGACAGCTCGATCCAGACCTTCTCGTCCTGCAGGCCTTCCAGCTCGATCTTGCCCACATCCGGCACGCGCTGCAGTTCCAGCTGGATGCGGTCGGCGTAGTCGCGCATCACTGCGTAGTCGAAGCCCTGCCCGGTCAACGCGTAGATGTTGCCGAAGGTATCGCCGAACTCGTCGTTGAAGAACGGGCCGACGATTTCGCGCGGCAGGGTCGGCTTGATGTCGCCCACACGCTTGCGCACCTGGTACCACAGGTCGGGAATCGCCTTGGAGCGCAGGCTGTCGCGCGCCACGAAGATCACCTGCGATTCGCCCGGGCGCGAGTAGGAGCGGATGAACTCATACTGCCCGGTGTTCAGCAGTGCCTTCTCGATCGGCTCGGTGACCTGGCGTGAGACCTGTTCGGCGGTCGCGCCGGGCCAGTTCGTGCGCACCACCATCACCTTGAAGGTGAACGGTGGATCCTCGGACTGGCCCAGGTGCTTGTACGACCACGCGCCGATGATCGCGAAGGCCAGCATCGCAAACAGCACCAGTGGCCGGTTGCCCAGCGCCCATTCGGAGAGGTTGAAGCGGCGCACGGGATCAGTTCCCCTTGCCGGTGGCAGGCGCGGCAGGCTTGGCCGCCGGTGCCAGCACCGGGCGGTTCTGGCGGTCCACCGCGGTCACCGGCTGGCCCTCGCGCAGCAGATGGCCGCCGGCGGCAACCACCCAGTCGTTCGCGTTCACCCCGCTCAGCACCGGAACGGATTCAACGCCATACGCACCGACCGCCACCGGCGTGGCTTTCAACGTGCGCTTGGCCGGATCGACCACCCACACGCTGCTGCGCCCATCGGCACCGCGCTGCACCGCCGCCAGCGGCAACTGCAGGGTGCCCTGGCGCCCGGCCGCGGCGAACACGCGCGCGCTCTGGCCCAGCTCGACCTCGGTCAGCGCTTCCGGTGCCAGGCTGACGCGGGTGGCATAGGTACGCCCCTGCGCATCGGCAGCCGGGGCGATCTCACGGATCGTGCCGGCCAACAGCTGGCCCGGGCGGTTCCACAGTTCCACCTGTACCGGCTGGCCCACCTGGTAATCGCGGATGGTGCTTTCCGGCAGGGCGATCACGACTTCGCGGCCGCCATCCGCAGCCAGGGTGAACACGGTCTGCCCGGCACTGACCACCTGCCCGGCTTCGGCCTGGCGGCTGGCGATCACGCCGTCGGCCGGCGCGCGCAACTGGGCGTACTCGGCCTGGTTGCGGGCCACGGCCAGATTGGCGCGGGCGGCATTGGCCTGGCCCTGTGCGGCCTTGAACGCGGCGGTCTGGCTGTCGAGTGCGGACTGGCTGACCAGTTGCTGCTCGGCCAGCGTGGCGTAGCGCTTCTGGTCATCACGGGCGCGGATCAGATCGGCTTCGGCAGCGGCCAGCTGGGCCTGCGAGGCGCTGGCCTGGGAGGCGTAGTCGGCAGCATCCAGCTCGGCCAGCAGTTGGCCCTTGCGCACGCGCTGGCCGGCATCGACATGCCGCTTGATCAGGTTGCCCCCGACGCGGAACGACAGCGGGCTTTCCTCGCGGGCGCGGATCTCACCGGGATAGGCAGCCACTTCCTGGCCGGTCACGGTGCCCGGGTGGACCACCAGCACCGGAATCGGCGCAACCGGCTCGGCGTCCTGCTTGCCACATGCTGCCAGCGCGATCGCCAGCAACCCACCACCCATCCATCGCATGTTTTTCATGAGGTCCTGGACCTGAAAAGTAACCCGGAAAAAGCCGCTGGAAACGCTCTGTTCCAGCCGCCTCAATATTGAACCAGCCGGTATAGTATAAATATCGAACCGATTGGTCTAGTATTGATTGGATGACTGATCCGACCTCCTCCACATCGCCTTCCAAGCCGGCCGCCAAGGCCGCCGGGCCGGGGCGCCCGAAGGATCTGGGCAAGCGCGCGGCCATTCTGGAAGCCGCCAAATCGCTGTTCGTCGACCAGGGCTACAACGGGGTGAGCATGGACAGCATCGCCGCCCAGGCAGGCGTCTCGAAGCTGACCGTTTACAGCCATTTCGGCGACAAAGAAACCCTGTTCACCGAAGCTGTGCAATCCAAGTGCGTCGAGATGCTGCCGGACGAGCTGTTCGTCACCGACATCGAAGGCCCGCTGCGTGACCAGCTGATGGGCATCGGCCACGCCTTTTTCAGCCTGATCACCTCCGATGCGGCGGTCGCCGTGCAGCGGGTGATGATGTCCCCGGATACCGATGACCGGATCCGCGAGATGTTCTGGCTGGCCGGCCCGCAGCGGACTACCGACGCGCTGGCCGACTTCCTGCGTGCCCGCACTGCCCGCGGCGAGCTGGAGATCACCGATTTCCCGACCGCCGCGATCCAGTTTCTGACCTTGATCAAGGGCGAGCTGCATACGCATATGATGTGCGGGTTGCGGCCGGCCCCGGCCGAGTGCGATGCCGACGCCCACGTGTGCGCCAGCGTCGACTTTTTCCTGCGGGCGTATGCCCGGCGGCACTAAACTGAATGGACCGGAGGTCGCGGTGACTTCCGGCACTGCGACCCCGGCGCGACGGCAGCGATGCTTCCAGCGCGCCGCCGGCTCCCGGCACCGGTAAAATGGCCGGCCCACTGCGCTGGATATAGAACCTCATGACGATCGATTACTCCCACGCCCGCGAACTGATGGTTGAACAGCAGATCCGCCCCTGGGATGTGCTGGAAATCCGCGTGCTCGATGTACTGGCACGCTTGCCGCGGGAGGCGTTCGTCGCTGAATCGCACCGGGCTCTGGCTTACGCTGATATCGAGCTGCCGCTGGGCAACGGCCAGAAGATGATGAAGCCGGTCATCGAAGGCCGCACGCTGCAGGCGCTGGATCTGCAGCCGGGCGATGAAGTGCTGGAAATCGGCACCGGCAGCGGCTACCTGAGCGCCTGCATGGGCGAACTGGCCCGCGAAGTGCTGAGCCTGGAAATCGATGCCGACCTGGCCACCACCGCGCGCGCGCGTCTGGACGCTGCCGGCCTGGGCAACAACGTCCGTATCGAAACCGCCGACGCCCTGAGCTGGGACACCGAGCGCCGCTTCGATGCGATCTGCGTCACCGGCGCGGTGGATGTCATTCCGTCACGTTTCGCCCAGTGGCTGCGTCCCGGCGGTCGACTGTTCGTGATCCGTGGCCGGTCGCCGGTCATGGAAGCGGTGCTGGTCAAGGCGGACGGCACCACTGAGTCGCTGTTCGAAACCGATATCGATTACCTGCGCGGTGCCGCCCCGGCACCCCAGTTCCAACTCTGAGTCCAAGGAAGCCGCAATGATCCGCCGATCCCTCGCCTTTGCGCTGGCCGCCGCCCTGCTGCCGATGACCGCCTCTGCCGCCGACCTGCTGCAGGTCTACGAAATGGCGCGCAACGGCGATCCGCAGCTGTCGGCTGCCGAGTCGACCCGTCTGTACGACAAGGAAGGCGCTGTGCAGGCGCGTGCCGCCCTACTGCCGCAGCTCAACGGCGAGGCCTCGCTCAACCGCAGCCGCACCAACCCGAACCATGATCTGACCTCCAGCTCGTTCACCACCAAGAGCCGGAACTACACGATCAACGGCAGCCAGACCGTCTTCAACTTCACCCAGTTCGCCAATCTGCGGTCGCAGCGCGAGCTGAGCCGTGCAGCGGATTTCACCCTGGATTCGGCCAACGACGACCTGATCGTGCGCACCTCGGCGGCGTACTTCAACGTGCTGGTGGGCATTGAATCGCTGTCGGCCGCGCAGACCAACGAAGCCGCTGCCAAGAAGCAGTTCGACTTCGCCGACAAGCGCCTGGAAGTGGGCCTGGCCCCGATCACCGACGTGCACGAAGCCCGCGCCCAGTACGACCAGGCGCGCGCCAACACGATCATCGCGCAGAACACGCTGGCCGACGCCTACCAGGCGCTGACCGAACTGACCGGCCAGCCGGTCACCGACCTGCGCGCCCTGCCGGCCGATTTCCGTCCGGAGCTGCCGGCCAAGTACGCCACCATCGATACGCTGGTGAACGAGGCTGTTGCGCAGAACCCGGCGCTGAAGGCGCAGGAACTGAAGGTCAACGCTGCTGAATCCGGCGTCTCGGCCGCCCGCGGCGCGCACTACCCGACCCTGTCGCTGGGTGCCACCGCCGGCAAGTCGGCCAGCTGGGGTGATGTCGTCGGCGACGGCGGCAGCAGCTTCAGCCCGGACCGCCGCACCAACAGCGTCGGCCTGACCCTGAACGTGCCGATCTTCTCCGGCGGCGCCACCCAGTCCGGCGTGCGCCAGGCCCTGGCCCAGCGTGACATCGCCCAGGACGGCTACGAGCAGCAGAAGCGCGCCCTGGACCGCAACACGCGCAATGCCTACCAGACCCTGGTGGCCGGCATCAGCGAAGTGGAAGCGCGTCGCCTGGCCGTCGTGTCGGCACAGAGCGCCTATGACGCCTCGCAGGTCGGTCTGGAAGTCGGTACGCGTACCGTGCTGGACGTGATCCAGAACCAGCGCATCCTGTTCTCCGCGCAGCTGGACTACGCCAACGCCCGCTACACCTTCCTGCAGAACCGCCTGCAGCTGGGCCAGGCGGTCGGCACGCTGGACATCGCCGAACTGCAGGACATCAACCGCCTGCTCACCCAGAAGGCGGCCACGCCGAGCACCACCGTCAACTGATCGACGGCGCAGCGCGTGACAGAAAACCACCCGCATGCGGGTGGTTTTTTTATGCGCGCAGGTTGTTGATTCCGACACATCGTGGGCGTCACACACGCGATCACTGCCGCGGCGATTTCATCGCGTAATGCCTACCCGCGCACAGTCTCCACCGTGAACCGGTCCACAGTCCGGCACGTCGCATGGAAAATGGCTTGACCCCTCGGCATGGGCCGACTAAGGTCCGCCCCGCACCACCTTCCCTTTCCCTCCAGAGGCCCCCTCCTTGGACAGTCATAGTCGATCTCGTTGCTGCTCCTGAGCCGACGGACCCACTGACCCCAAGGTCGGTTCCGTCCGCACAGGACGGGGCCCACCGGCGCAGCTGACACGCTCGCCCGCCTCGCATCATCCGTATCGCCGTTCCACCGACCCCAAGAAGGGTGCCGCTGGCGTTTCCGTTTGCCTGGAGATTGCCCATGCACGTTTCCCGTGTGTTCGCCCTGCCGCTCGTGGCCGTGGCGATGCTTCCGTTCGACACCCGCGCCGCCGCCAGCCTGATGGTGGATGACGCCTCGATCACCGATGCCGGTCGCTGCCAGCTGGAAAGCTGGGGCCGGCATACCGATGCCGGCAACGAATGGACGGCCGTGCCGGCCTGCACCATCGCCGGGACCGAGTGGTCGCTCGGCGTCAGCCATCAACGTGCCACTGCCGCCACGCAGTGGGCCGTGGGCGCCAAGCGCGTGCTGCGTGATCTCGATCAGCGACGCTGGGGGGTGGCGGTCAGTGCGGGCGTAGGCAGCGACTGGCACCGCCCGCGCGCCAACGATTGGAACCTCAATGCCCCCCTGACCGTGGCGCTCGGTGCCTCTGATCGCACGCTGCTGCACCTCAACCTGGGCTGGGCACGCACGGCCGGGGCACGTGGCCGCACCGATGGCGTCGGCCTGGAAATCGTGGCCGCACCGCACTGGTCACTCCTGGCCGAAACCGCCCGCGATGCAACGCGCCAGCGCAGCAGTCAGTTCGGCGTGCGCCACGAACTCTGGCGCGGCGCCAGCGTGGATCTGCTGGCCGGCCGCATGCATCACCAGCGCGATGGTCGATGGCTGACGCTCGGCTTCAATCTCGCGGCCGCACCGTAGTGCCGTGCGTGCCGGCTGACGGCAACGATTGACCTCACCCGCCGCCTGCACGCTGCACGCGGCCCACGCCCTGTACCTGCCGCGCCGGACGCAATCCGGTGCGCTGGATGCCTGTACCTCATCACCGCGCGTTGCTCCGCCACGCGCCGCTTTCTGCTGGAGAACCACCATGAACCGCGAAGACCTCCTGTTCTCGATCCGCACCCTCTCGCTCTCCCTCGACGCGGCCGGCTTTGTCAGCATCGCCGCCACCACGCATCCGTCCGACCTCGTCGATGCGCTCGACGCGCTGAGCGTGGACAAGACACTCCCGTTGCTGATGATGCTCGACCCGCAGGCACGCGCCGAGCTGTTCGCGCACTTCACCGAGATACGCCAGGATCAGCTGCTGGCGGCGATGCCGCGCGAGGCGGTGGTGCAGCTGTTCGAACACATGCCCTCGGATGACCGCGCCGATCTGTACAACCGGCTCGGCGATGACGCCAAGCAGAAACTGCTGCCGGCACTGACCAAGGTCGAGCGCGACGACATCCTCAAGATGGCGTCCTATCCGGAGGGCACGGTCGGCTCGGCGACGACGTCCGATTATGTCTGGGTGTCTCCGGAGATGACCGTGGCCCAGGCGCTGGCACATATCCGCGCCACTGCGCTGCACAGCGAGACGGTGAACATCCTGTTCGTGCTCGACCACACGCTGCGGCTGCGCGGCACGGTGGCCCTGCGTGATCTGGTGTTGGCCAACGAGAACCGCACGGTCGCCTCGATCATGCATGAGCAGCCGGTCGCCGCGAAGGCGCACTGGCCCAGGCTGCAGGCCGCCGAACTGATCCGTCGCTACGACCTGCTCGCGCTGCCGGTGACCAATGGCGGGGATCGCATGATCGGCATCGTCACCGTGGACGATGCGATGGATATCGAGAAGGAGCAGGATGCCTCGCAGCTGGCACGCTTTGGCGGCACGGTCAGCGGAAACGGGAACGATCTTGATGTGCGCAGCACGCCGCTGAAGCAGATGTTCCGGGTGCGTGTGTTCTGGCTGGCGATCCTGACCTGCTTCGGCATCGTCACCAGTACGTTTGTCGCCGCGCAGGAGGAGCTGCTGTCGCAGGTGATCGTGCTGGCCGCCTTCATCGCCCCGATCGTGGACATGGGCGGCAACACCGGCAGCCAGTCGGCCACGCTGGTGATCCGCAGCATGGCGCTGGGCGAGCTGAAACTGAGCTGGCGCGATGTGGGGTTCGTGATCCAGCGCGAACTGCCGGTGGCCGCGGCGCTGGGCATCAGCATCGCCGTGCTGGAGGCGATCCTGGCTTACTTCAGCAAGGGTGTGGGCATGGACGTGCTGCTGGTGGTGGGCTCGAGCATGCTGGTGTGCACCGCGCTCGGCGGCATCATCGGCGCGTTGCTGCCGTTCGCCGCACGCCGCATCGGGGCGGATCCGGCCACCCTGTCGGCCCCGATGATCACCTCGGTCATGGATCTGATCGGCGTGTTCATCTACTTCGGGTTTGCGTACGCCTTCCTGGGCGATCTGCTGGTCGCTGCGGGCTGATGGATCGGCAGGCCTGGACGCCGCGCGTGGCGGCCAGGCGGGCCGCGATCACGCCACCGGCGGCGGCAACTGCGGGGCGATCAGGGCCACGGTGCGCTTCAACGCGCCACGGCCGTTGCTCACCAGCGCACACCCCGCGCGGGCCATGTCTTCGCGTGCCTGCGGATCGCGCAACAGGGTCAGCAGTGCATCGCCGACCCCGCTGGCATCCTCGGCGATCACCACCGCACCGGCTTCGCGCATGCGCCGGGAAATCTCGGCGAAGTTGTGCAGGTGCGGGCCGGTGACAGCGGCCGTGCCCATCGCCGCCGGCTCCAGCAGGTTGTGCCCGCCGATGGCCTGCAGGCTGCCCCCGACGAAGGCCACCTGCGCGCAGCCGTAGAACGACATCAGCTCGCCAAGCGTGTCGATGACGAAGACATCCGTATCGGCCAGCGGCCACTGCTGCTGGCGGCGTGTGGCGACCTTCCAGCCCTGCTCGCGGGCCAGTGCTTCCACCCGCGGGAACCGCTCGGGATGCCGCGGCGCCCACAACAGCAGCACCCCCGGCATCGCCTCGCGCAGGCGACGATGCAGATCGAGGGTGGCCTGCTCTTCGCCCTCGTGCGTGCTGGCGGCGATCCAGACCGGGCGCGTGGCGGGCACCAGAGCATGGAAGCGCGCGATGAAGTCCTGCACGTTCGGGGTGGCGATATCGAATTTCAGGTTTCCCAGCGGCTGCACCTGGTCCGGGCGCGCCCCGAGCTGGATGAAGCGCTCGGCATCATCGTCCGACTGTGCGGCCACGCAGGTCACGGTGCGCAGTGCGCGGCCGATCAGCGGCCGCAGCAGCCGATAGCCGCGCAGTGAGCGCGCCGACAGCCGGGCATTGAGAATGTAGACCGGGATCCGGCGGTCGCGGCAGCCGAACAGCAGGTTCGGCCACAGCTCGGTTTCCAGGATCAGCGCCAGGCTGGGCTTGAAGTGGCCCAGGAAGCGGCCGACGCTGCCCGGCACGTCGTAGGGCAGGTACACGTGGTCGACCGCATCCCCCCACAGCGCGCGGACCCGTTCGGAGCCGGTCGGGGTAATGGTGGTGATCACCCAGCGGATGTCCGGGCGCAGCGCGCGCAGGGCATTCACCAGTGGCGCGGCAGCATTCACCTCGCCCACCGAGACCGCGTGCAGCCAGACCCGCGGCTGGCCGCTGGAGTGCGGATAGGAGGCATAGCGCTCATCCCAGCGCTGGAAGTACTCGCGCACCCGGAAGCCCCGCCAGACCAGGTGGTACACGGTGATCGGCAACAGCAGGTACAGCACGGCCGAGTACAGGCCGCGCAGGATCCATTCGACAGGGCTTTTACGCATGCGCAAAGGATACGGGAGCGGCGCGGGGAAGACACGCCGCGCCGCCGTGATGGCCGCGCCGGGACGCATCCGGGCGCATCCATTAGAATCGAGGCATGTCCGATAACGCTTCCACCGCCACCCGGCCGTCCCTGCGCAATCCGCGCCACTGGCCGACCTTCGCCTTCATGTTGGTCGCCTTCGCGATCGCCCGCCTGCCGTGGATGCTGCAGCGCGCGCTCGGGCGCGGCGTCGGCACGGTCGCCTACCGGCTGGCCAGCAGCCGCCGGCGCGCCGCCGAGGTCAACCTGAAGCTGTGCTTCCCGGAGAAGGACGACGCCTGGCGCCAACGCCTGCTGCGCGACAGCTTCGACGCGTTGGGCGTCGGTATTTTCGAATTCGCGCGGGCCTGGTGGGGCAGCATCGACAGCATCCGCCCGCAGGTGCAGATCGAAGGGCTGGAACACCTGCACCGCATGCAGGCCCAAGGCCGCGGTGTGCTGCTGGTCTCCGGCCACTTCATGACGCTGGAGATGTGCGGCCGCCTGCTGTGCGACCACGTGGAGCTGTCCGGCATGTACCGCAAGCACCGCAACCCGGTCTACGAGTGGGCGGTGAAGTTCGGCCGCCTGCGCTACGCCAAGGCGATGTACGCCAACGAAGACATCCGTGCCACGGTGCGACACCTGAAGAAGGGTGGCTTCCTCTGGTATGCGCCCGACCAGGACATGCGCGGCAAGGACACGGTGTTCGTGCCGTTCTTCGGCCATACCGCCTCGACCATCACCGCCACGCACCAGCTGGCGCGGATGACCGGCTGTGCGGTGATCCCGTATTTCCACCGTCGCGAAGGCGGCAAGTATTTTTTGAAGATCGGCGCACCGCTGGAGAATTTCCCCAGCGAGGATGTCGAGGCCGATACCGCCCGCGTCAATCAGGCCATCGAGGCCATGGTGCGCGAGGCGCCGGACCAGTACCTGTGGATCCACCGCCGGTTCAAGCGCCAGCCCGGTGGCCGGAGCGATTACTACCAGTGATGGATGACGCGGATGCCTCCGGGCATCTCAGCAGGCGGCGTGGATCTACCTGCTTGACGGGCCTCTGCGACGCTACTGGGCCTCATCCTTCGCCAACAGACTGCCCGCATACAGCGCGGCCAGCAGCAGCGTGAGGCCGCCCCAGAAGGTCGAATAGAACGCCAGGTGGGTGTTGAGCGGGAACACCGTCACCGCCAGCGCGAGCATCGCCGGGCGCGCGCGCTCACGCGCCTCGGGAGGTGCAAAACGCCACGCGCGCCACGCCTGGGCCACGGCCGCCAACCACAGCAGCAGGCCGAGGATGCCCGTTTCGGCGAGGATCTCGAGCACGATCTGGTGCGCGTGCAGGGCCGGGCCGGCGCCCCACACTTCCCGGGCAGCCGGGTCCGGATTGCACGCGGGGTAAGCGTCGCGGAAACCACGCGCACCGACGCCGTTGATCGGATGCTCCTCGATCATGCAGGTTGCTGCGGCCCATATCTGGGCCCGGCCGGACAATGCCTGATTGACGCCGTCGTTCTCGCCTTCCCACGCCATTGCGGTACGCGCGATGCGGTCCCCTACCTGCGGCACGGTCACCGCCAGTGCCACCGCCGCCACCGCGCCGACCGCAACGCAGGCCAGCAGCCCGCGCACACCGATCAGCCGCCAACCGGAGAACACCAGCACCAGTGCATAGGTCAGCCACGCCGCGCGCGAACCGGCCAGGACCAGCACGACACCCACCGCGGCGGCCACCAGTGACCAGCCGAGAATGCCGGCACGCCGTGCGGCGGCGAACAGCAGGAACGGTGACAGGCTGGCCAGCACCTGGCCGAACTTGAGGTTGCACGGGCCGAGCACGCCGCTGAGGCGATCCACCGCCGCCATCTCCTGCGGTGAGCACAGCCCGTGACCGCTGACCGCCCACTTGAGCTGGTCCATCGACCAGAACAGCGGGCTGCTGCCGATGATCGCCTGCGCCAATGCATCCACGGTCCACAGGCCGGTGATCAGCGCCAGCCCGCCCAGCGTCAACGCGCGCCGCTGCGGGGTGGCCACGGCAATGGCCACCAGCCACATGAACGGCAGATAGCGCAGGCCGGCAGCCGCCTTGCGCCACGCGGTGCCGGGGTCGATCGCATCGAAGGCGGAAAACGCCTGCGGCAGCCAGTAGCCCAGGAACAGGATGCTGGTCAGTGCCCACGCAGGGCTGCTGAGCAGACGCTGCTTACCCTGCAGGCGCAGTTGCACCATGCGCACCGCTGCGTACAGCGCACCCAGCACCAGCACGCCCTCGGCGATCCCGGGCAGCGGCCACAAGGCGACGAACGCAATCACCCACCACGGCGCCCAGCGGCCCGCGCGGGAGCCCGGCGAACCGGGAAGGACGGTGGGCTCAACCGATGAGGGAGGTATAGAGCTGGAGCGTGTCACGCTGCATGGCCTGCAAGGTAAACGGGATCCGCGTCGGCAGTGAGGGCGGCTGCAGCAACAACTGCTGCGCGCGCGCCAGCAGTGCATCGGCGTCGCCCAAGGGTACCGCGCCGGAGGGTTGCAGCTGAGTCAACAACTCGCCGACGCCGCCATGGTTCCAGCCCAGCACGGGGCGGCCCACCGACAGCGCTTCGACCACGGTGCGGCCAAACGCTTCGGCTTTGTCCGACACCTGCAGTACCAGGTCGCTGGCCGCATAGGCCTGCGCGATGCGTGAGGTCGGCGCGGTCATCAGCACCGCATCGAACACGCCGAGACTGCGCGCCTGGGCGTCCAGCTCGGCGACATAGGATTCGCGGCCGGGCTCGCGCGTGCCTGGCATCCACAGCGTGGCCGGCACGCCGGCAGCGTGCAGCCCGGCCAGCAGCGTCAGCGCGTGGCGATGCCCTTTCAGGCGGGTGCCACGGCCAGGCAGCAACAACAGCGGCGCATCGCCGGCCAGCGCGGGATGCTGCTCGGCCACGGCCAGGCGCGCACGCCGATCCTGCCGGCCCACGCGCGGGAACTGCGCGACATCGACACCACGGGGTATCACCTGCAGGCGCTCGGCCGGCACGCTTGGGTAGTGCGTGCGCACGAACTCACGCACGCTGTTGGACACGCAGATCACGCGCTCGCCGCTGGTCATCACCGCGCTGTAGCGACCCGGCGAGTTGAGCCCGTGCACGGTGGTGACCCAGTGCGGACGGGTCGCCGCCGGCAGGTTGCGCACGGCGTACAGGCCCAGCCAGGCCGGCAGACGTGAACGCGCGTGCACGATATCCGCGCCCACTTCGTTGAAGAGATTGCGCAGGGTCAGCACATGGCGCAGCGTCAGCAGCGACTTGCGGCCGATATCCAGCGTCAGGTGTTCGGCGCCACTGGCAAGCAACGGTTCGACCAGGCGCCCACCGGCGGACACGACGATGGCCCGGTGGCCGGCGGCCACCAGGGCGGAGGCAATCTCAAGGGTGGAGCGTTCGACCCCGCCGGAGTGCAGCGCCGGCAGCAACTGCACCACGGTCAGTCGGCGCACAGTGTGGTCCGCGGATCAGTCGGCGAGCACGAACACGGCGCCGCAGTACGGGCACGCAGCCTCGCAGTTGGGCTCGTCTTCGATCGGCAGGTACACGCGCGGGTGCGAGTTCCACAGCGCCATTTCCGGCGTCGGGCAGCTCAGCGGCAGGTCGCTGCGGTGCACGGTGTAACGCTTCTCGGCATTGGCGGGCGCGGTGGCGGTATGGCTCATGGCGTGGACACACAAAGGGGGTTGCGAGACCGCCGATTCTAGCATCTGGCGACCGCCGAAGGCCGCTGGAGCGGAGGGCACCAGGTTGAAGCGCTGGCCATCCGGGGGGAGAACCACCGGACCTTTTAAATCGATCCAAATCCATTGTCAATATTTCGAAATGAAACGAATTTGCCGTATTTAGATCGAACTAATTGCACTTGTCACAGCCAGTTGTCGTGATGCAGGATCAGCGGGTACCGATCATCGACCCGATCGCCTGCCCGACCCCACCGGACATGCATCGCCTCTTTCCTGCCGTCCACGATGGCTGGGGCGACGCCGTCCGCCGTGGCCATCGATGCGGGTCCTGCCTGCCGCCTGCCCTCCCCGGGAGACCCTTGCATGACCCTGTCCGACCTGCGCCCCGTCCGCCGCGCCCTTCCCCTCGCCCTGGCACTGGCCTGCGTATCGATCGCCCTGCCGGCCGCCGCGCAGGGCCTGCAGACCTCCTTCGAGCCGGGCCAACCGGCCCCGGCCGCGGCGGCCGGCGACGGCGCCCTGCAGGTACGGATCGGCAGTGGCCCAGCCGCCCCCTATGCCGCCAAGCCCGGCGTCGGCTACAGCGGCCTGCACGCGCTGCACTACGCCAGCGCCGGCGGCCAGGCGCGCCGCCAGCTGTTCACGACCGACCTGGCCATCGAAGCCGATACCACCCTGTCCTGGCTGGTGCTGCCCGAGATCGTCGGCAAGGACACCGTGGCCTCGACTTACGTCTCGCTCGATCTGGTGCTCGACGACGGCACCCGGGTCTCGGCGAGCGCTGCGCGCGATCATCACGGGGTGGCACTGGGTGCGCGTGCACAGGGCGACTCGAAGACGCTGTACCCGCAGCAGTGGGCACGCAAAGCCGTTCGTCTGGGCGATACCCCGGCCCTGCGCGGGCGTCGCGTGGTCGCGCTGGAGGTGGAGGTGGCCAGCGCCGATGGCGCACCGGTGGCCGGCTGGATCGACGATGTCCGCCTGGACACGCAACCGCGCAGTACGCCGCAACGTCCCTCGGATTGGGTGCTGACCACCCGCGGCACGCAGGCCAATGGCACCTTCTCGCGCGGCAACAATTTCCCGGCCACCGCCGTGCCGCACGGCTTCAATTTCTGGACGCCGGTGACCGATGCCGGCTCGCTGACCTGGCTGTACCGCTGGAACGAACAGAACGACGCAGCCAACCGCCCTGCCCTGCAGGCGCTGGCGCTGAGCCACCAGCCCAGCCCGTGGATGGGCGACCGCCAGACCTTCCAGGTGATGCCATCGGCGACCCGTGGCGTGCCCGAAGCCGACCGCAGCAAGCGTGCGCTGAGCTTCTCGCGCGAGAACGAGCAGGCCCGCCCGTACCGCTATGACGTGCGCTTCGACAACGGCATCGCCGCCTCGATCGCACCGACCGACCACGCCGCCGTCTTCCGCTTCGCGTTCCCCGAAGGCGGTGATGCCAATCTGCTGTTCGACAACGTCGACGCACGCGGCGGGCTGACGCTGGATGCGGCCACCCAGACACTCTCCGGCTATACCGATACGCGCAGTGGCCTGTCCACCGGCGCCACGCGCATGTATGTGGTGGCCAGCTTCGACCGCCCGTGGCGCAGCAGCGGCACGGTGAAGACCGGCCGCCCGACCGGCTACATCAAGTTCGATGCGGGTGCCGAGCGCCGCGTCACCATGCGCATCGCCACCTCGTTGATCTCGGTCGAGCAGGCCCGTCATAACCTGGCCCTGGAAGTGGCCGCTGCCGACGATGTGGATCGCGTGGCCGCGCGTGCGCAGGAAGCGTGGGACCAGCGCCTGGCCCGCTTCGATGTGGACGATGCCAGCGACGACCAGAAGACCACCTTGTACTCCAACCTGTACCGCCTCTACCTCTACCCCAATTCCGGCCATGAAAACGCCGGCACCGCAGCGGCGCCGGACTGGCGCTATGCCAGCCAGGCCAGCGCCTCGGATGAGAACACCGACGGCAGTGCCACGCGCAGCTTCGCGCCGGTGCGCGATGGCAAGGTGTACGTCAACAACGGCTTCTGGGATACCTTCCGCACCACCTGGCCGGCCTATGCGCTGTTCACCAAGGACGACGCCGGCGCGCTGGTGCAGGGTTTCATCGAGCAGTACCGCGCCGGTGGCTGGGTCGCGCGCTGGTCCTCGCCCGGCTATGCCGATCTGATGGTGGGCACCAGTTCGGACGTGGCCTTCGCCGATGCGTGGCTGAAGGGCATCGGTGGCTTCGACCCGCAGGAGGCCTACGCTGCCGCACTGAAGAACGCGACCGTGGTGCCGCCGGACCGCCATGTCGGGCGCAAGGGCATGGACCGTTCCACGTTCCGTGGCTATGCCACTGCCGACGTGCATGAGGGCATGTCGTGGACGATGGAAGGCGCACTCAACGATTTCGGCGTGGCCAACATGGCCGAGGTCCTGGCCAAGCAGGCCGATACGCCGGCTGCGCGCGAACGCTATGCGACCGAGGCCGACTACTTCCGTCACCGCGCCGGCACCTACGCCACGTTGTTCGATCCCGCCGCAGGCTTCTTCCAGGGTCGCAAGCCGGATGGCAGCTGGCGTCTGGACGCCAAGGACTACGACCCGCGCGTGTGGGGCCATGACTACACCGAATCCAACGGCTGGACCTTCGCCTTCACCGCCGCGCACGACGGTGAAGGCCTGGCGGCCCTGTACGGCGGCCGCGCGCAGTTGGCGGCCAAGCTGGATACCTTCTTCGCCACGCCGGAAACCGCCGATGCGGCGTTTGCAGGCTCCTACGGCGGCACCATCCACGAGATGACCGAAGCGCGCGATGTGCGCATGGGCATGTACGCGCACAGCAACCAGCCGGCCCACCACATCCCATGGATGTACCTGTATGCCGGGCAGCCGTGGAAGACCCAGCAGCATGTGCGCGAGATCCTCTCGCGCCTGTACCTGGGCAGCGAGATCGGCCAGGGCTACCCGGGCGATGAGGACAACGGCGAGACCTCGGCGTGGTACCTGTTCGCCTCGCTGGGCATCTACCCGCTGCGCATGGGCGCACCGGAGTACGTGATCGGCTCGCCGCTGTTCCGCCATGCCCGCGTGGCGCTGCAGGGCGGCGCGGTGCTGACCGTCAACGCGCCGGAGAACTCGGCCACCAACATCTACGTGCAGTCGCTGAAGGTCAACGGCACGCCGTGGACCAAGACCTGGCTGCCACACGAGCTGCTCGCCAAGGGCGCCACGTTGGACTTCGTCATGGGCCCGGAGCCCTCGCGCTGGGGCACCGGCCCGGACGATGCGCCGCGCTCGCTCACCGCGCGCGGCCAGCAGCCGTCCCTGCTGCATGATCTTCTGGGCAGCGGCGCGACTGCCCAGCTCGGCGATGGCCGCGCGGCCGCCGCGGTGATCGATGACGATGCGGCCACGGCACTGCCGTTGGGCGTCTCGAGCACGATCACCTTCAGCAATGTCGCAGCGGGTACGCCCGCGATGTACACACTGACCAGTGGCAACGGCCCGATCCGCGGTGGCGAGTGGACGCTGGAGGCACGCACCACCGGTGGCCGCTGGGTGCAGGTCGACCAGCGACGTGGCGAAGCCTTCGCCTGGGCAATGCAGACCCGACCGTTCCGCATCGCCCAGCCGGGCCGCTACGCCGAGTACCGGCTGCGCATCGGTGCACCGGGTCGCCTGCAACTGGCGGAAGTCGAACTGCTCGCACCGGCGGCGACGCGATGAGGACTGCCCTGCCGATCCCCCGTTGCCTGCTGACCGCCGTGCTCGTCACCGCCGGGCTTGCCGATGCGCACGCGTTCGAGACCACGCAGACCCGCGAGGACGTGACCCTGCACTACCGCGACGCCAGCGATGCGCTGGCCGCGCCGGTGCGCGAGCGCATCATCGAGACCTTCTTCGGCGCGTATCTGCGCGAGCGCGCCGATTTCCATCCGGCCGCACCGACGCAGGTCGGCATCGTGATCGACCCGGCTTACGACGGCATCGCCTTTGTCGGTGAGAAGGCGCAGGCGGCGACGATCACGATCAACCCGGCCTGGTTGCACACGCACCCGGGCGACATCGATCT
The DNA here is from genome assembly GCF_056393115.1 of Stenotrophomonas sp. Steno-Z10-BAI. Classification (NCBI taxonomy): domain Bacteria; kingdom Pseudomonadati; phylum Pseudomonadota; class Gammaproteobacteria; order Lysobacterales; family Lysobacteraceae; genus Stenotrophomonas; species Stenotrophomonas sp. Steno-Z10-BAI. Next base: position 839,832 of record NZ_JBWJOZ010000001.1, read on the forward strand.
GGTCACCCACGAGGCGATGCACATCGTGCAGGGCTACCCGGAGTACGCCAATGCGCGCGTGCCGGGCTGGCTGGTGGAAGGCATCGCCGATTACGCCCGCGACCGCTACGGCAAGGACAACGCCGCAGCCGGCTGGGCATTGCCGACGCAGGTCAAACCGGAGGAGAACGTCGATACGGGCTACCGGGTGACCGGTGCGTTCCTGGCCTGGAGCGAGGCACAGCATCCCGGGCTGGTGAAGGCGCTGGATGGTGCCCTGCGTGAGGGCCGCTATACGCCGGCGCTGTGGGAAACACTCAGCGGCGTGGCGTTGCCGGCCTTGTGGGCGCAGTACGTGCAGACACGCTGATTACTGTCTGTGGCCGGTCGGCGTCTGCCAGGAGCCGGCCAGCGGCCGGCACTACCGGTCCCAACGGTGCCGTCTTCAGCGCGCGCCGACCAACCCGGCGTAGAGCGCGAATAGCTGCTGGAAATACCGCTTCGTGCGTCGATGGCGCATGACACCGTTCCCGTGGCTGATCGTGGAGGATCTGGTCGGGCCCAGGGTGGCGACGCCCCCACCGGAGCGCCGCCACGGCCGGGCCGCGTAGGGGTATTGGGCGCTTGGGACGTTGCAGGACGGTGACCGCCGTGCGGCGCGTGTGTGGCAGATGCACGCACCACAACGACCGCAGGCCGAAGGCAAACATGGCCTGCCGACCAACGGTCGGCAGCTACCGGTTTCGCTGCCCGAAACGAGAACGCGCCCCGAAGGGCGCGTTCTGGCAACTCAGAGGAGGAAAGAACGCCTTACGCGTTCTTCTCCGCCTCCAGCTGCTTGCGGATCTGCGCATCCACGGCCGCGATGGCGGTCATGTTGAGCACGCGGCGCGAGGTCGCGCTGGTGGTCAGGATGTGCACCGGCTTGGCCACGCCCATCAGGATCGGGCCGATCGCCACGCCGTCGGTGAACACGCGCACCAGGTTGTAGGCAATGTTGGCCGCTTCCAGGTTGGGCAGCACGAACAGGTTGGCACGGCCCTTCAGCGTGCTGTTGGGCAGCAGCTTCTGGCGCAGGGCTTCATCCCATGCGGTATCCCCCTGCATTTCGCCATCCACGTTCAAGCGCGGGTTGCGCTTGAGCAGCATCTCGCGGACCGCCCGCATCTTCAGCGCGTCCTTGGAGTCGTGGCTGCCGAAGTTGGAGTGCGACAGCAGCGCCACCTTCGGTTCGATGCCGAACAGCTTCATGCGGTAAGCCGCCTGCAGCGTCGCCTCGGTGATCTGCTCGGCGGTCGGGTCTTCCTGCACGTGGGTATCCACGAAGAAGAACACGCCCTGCTGGTTGATCACGCCGGTCATCGCCGAGGTCGAGGTCACCTTGGCTTCCAGCGGCAGCACGCTGCGCACGTAGCCGAGCTTCTTGTGGAAGCGGCCGACCACGCCGGTCAGCATCGCGTCGGCTTCGCCACGCGCCACCATCACTGCGGCGATCAGGGTCGGGCGCGAGCGCATCAGGTTCTTGGCCGCAGCCACAGTCACACCACGACGGCCGGTGAGGTTGTGGTAGTACTGCCAGTACTCGTTGAAACGCGGATCGTCGTTGATGTTGGTGATGTCGAAATCGACACCGGCCTTCATGCGCAGGCCCAGGCGTTCGACGCGGGCCTCGATCACGTCCGGGCGGCCGATCAGGATCGGCTGCGCCAGGCCTTCATCGACCACGTTCTGCACGGCGCGCAGCACCACTTCTTCCTCGCCTTCGGCGTACACCACGCGCTGCTTGTCCGAACGCGCGCGGTCGTAGACCGGCTTCATCATCAGGCTGGTGCGGTAGACGAACTGGGCCAGCTTCTCGCGGTAGGCGCCCATGTCGGCGACCGGACGGGTAGCCACGCCGGAATCCATCGCGGCCTGCGCCACGGCAGCCGACAGCTCCACCAGCAGGCGGCGGTCGAACGGACGCGGAATCAGGTAGTCACGGCCGAAGCTCGGGGTCTCATCGCCATAGGCCGAGCCCAGGTCGCTGGCCTCGCGGCGTGCCATCGCGGCGATCGCGTGCACGCAGGCGATCTTCATTTCTTCGTTGATCGCGGTCGCGCCGACATCCAGCGCACCGCGGAACAGATACGGGAAGCACAGCACGTTGTTGATCTGGTTCGGGTAGTCCGAACGACCGGTACCGATCAGCGCGTCCGGGCGGACCGAACGGGCCACTTCCGGCATGATTTCCGGGGTCGGGTTGGCCAGCGCGAAGATCACCGGATCCTTGGCCATGGTCTTGACCATGTCCGCGGTCAGGATGCCCGGGGCCGACAGGCCCAGGAAGATGTCCGCGCCATCGACGATCTCGGCCAGCGTGCGCTTGTCGGTATCACGCGCGTAGCGCGCCTTCTCCGGGTCCAGATCGGTGCGGCCGGTGTGGATCACGCCGTCGCGGTCGAAGGCCAGGATGTTCTCTTTCTTCAGGCCCAGCGAGACCAGCATGTTGACGCAGGAGATACCCGCTGCGCCCATGCCGGTGGTGGCCAGCTTCACGTCTTCGATCTTCTTGCCGGTGACGAGCATGGCGTTGAGCACGGCCGCGCCGACGATGATCGCGGTGCCGTGCTGGTCGTCATGGAACACCGGGATGTTCATCCGCTCGCGCAGCTTGCGCTCCACGATGAAGCACTCCGGCGCCTTGATGTCTTCCAGATTGATGCCGCCGAAGGTCGGTTCCAGCGAGGCGATGATGTCGACCAGCTTGTCCGGGTCGTTTTCATCGATCTCGATGTCGAACACATCGATGCCGGCGAACTTCTGGAACAGCACGCCCTTGCCTTCCATCACCGGCTTGCCGGCCAGCGGGCCGATGTTGCCCAGGCCCAGCACGGCGGTACCGTTGGAAATGACGGCGACAAGATTGCCGCGGGCGGTCAGTTCACTGGCCTGCTGCGGGTCGGCCATGATCGCCTCGCAGGCGTGCGCCACGCCCGGGGAGTACGCCAACGACAGATCGCGCTGGGTCAACATCGGCTTGGTCGCGGTGACCTTGATCTTGCCGGGCGGCGAGAGCCGGTGATAGTCGAGGGCTGCCTGTTTGAAATCTTCGTTGGACATCGCTTTCTGCAGATGAATGGGCGAGAGGAACAGGGGATCATACCCCCGTTGGCGTGGACGGACCTGTCGCTACGCTGTCGCGGTCATGCTGCAACCGCACATATTCCAGCACCGCGCACCGGGCCTTCAAAATAAAACATGGCCCTGACGCCCCGGCAGGAACGGCACGACCATGCACCACACAATCAGGTCATCGGGCTCAATGCGCCGGGGCCGGCAGCGTGTCCGGCAGGTCGGCCACGACCAGCGGCGGCAGCTCGGCCTCACGGCCATCGAGCACCATTGCCAGGCGGTCGCGATCCAGCGCGTTTTCCCAGCGCGAGACCACCACGGTGGCCACCGCATTGCCGATGAAGTTGGTCAGCGAGCGGCATTCGCTCATGAAGCGGTCCACGCCCAGGATCAGCGCCATGCCGGCCACCGGCACTTCCGGCACCACCGCCAGGGTGGCGGCCAGGGTGATGAAGCCGGCACCGGTGACGCCAGCGGCGCCCTTGGAGCTGAGCATCGCCACCAGCAGCAGGGCGATCTGGTGGCCCAGGGTCAGTTCGGTGTTGGTCGCCTGGGCGATGAACAGCGCCGCCAGGGTCATGTAGATGTTGGTGCCGTCCAGGTTGAACGAGTACCCGGTCGGGACCACCAGGCCCACCACGGACTTGCTGCAGCCGGCCTTTTCCATCTTCTCCATCAGCGAGGGCAGCGCCGATTCCGAGGAGGAGGTACCCAGCACCAGCAGCAGCTCGGCCTTGAGGTAGCGGGCCAGCTTGAACACCGAGAAGCCGCACAGGCGGCACACCACGCCCAGGATCACCGCCACGAACAGGAAGGCGGTCAGGTAGAACGAGCCGACCAGCCAGGCCAGGTTGACCAGCGAGCCGACCCCGTACTTGCCGATGGTGAAGGCGATCGCGCCGAACGCACCGATCGGGGCGGCCTTCATCAGGATGTGGACCAGGCGGAACACCGGGGCGGTCAGCGCCTCCAGGAAGGTCAGCACCGGGCGGCCCTTGGCGCCGGTCAGGGCCAGCGCGATGCCGAACAGCACCGCCACGAACAGCACCTGCAGGATGTTGCCTTCGACGAAGGCGCTGACCAGGGTGGCCGGGATGATGTCCAGCGCGAAGCCGACCAGGGTCAGCTCATGCGACTTCTGCACATAGCCGTTGACCGCGGTCTGGTCCAGATCGGCCGGGTTGATGTTCATCCCCGCGCCCGGCTGCACCACGTGCGCCACCACCATGCCCACGATCAGGGCCAGCGTGGAGAAGAACAGGAAGTAGGCCATCGATTTGGCGAAGACCCGGCCCACGGTGCGCAGGTGGGTCATGCCGGCGATACCGGTGACGATGGTCAGGAAGATCACCGGGGCGATGATCATCTTCACCAGCTTGATGAAGGCGTCGCCCAGCGGCTTGAGCGATTCGGCGAAGGCCGGCTCGTAATGGCCGAGGATGGCACCGAGAACGATCGCCACCACCACCTGGAAATACAGTTGGCGGTAGAACGGCAGCGGCTTGGCCGCCAGCGGGGCGGTGGTGGGAACGTGCATGGAAAGCTCCGGCAGTGTCACGAAGGATGCCGGCCGCGCTGGGCGGCATCTGGCGTGGCCTTTTTACGCCCGCATCTCGCCAACGCAGATAACCTATTGGTACTAGCCCCCCGGTTCAGCTGACCGGACTGCCTACACTGCCCAGGCACCGCGCCCCCACGGCGGCGGGTGGCCCGGCAGCGGATCAGGGGGAGAGACCCACAGATTTGCCGTTCGCGGCCGTTGTTGTTCTGCCCCACCCTTATCTAGCAGCTACCGCCCATGCGCCCTACGCCCCTGTTCATCGCCCTGGCCCTGACCACCGCCCCGCTCGCCGCCACCGCGGCCGACTGGGACAACTGGCCGACCAAGACCACCTTCAGTGACGGTACCGAGCTGGCAGCCACTGCCAACATTGCCTACGACCTCAACGACTTCTCCGGCGGCAGTGGCATCGACGATGCCGACGCCGTGCGCCGCAAGGAATTCGGCGCGACCCTGAAGAAGAAGGGCGTGTACGACGCCATGGTCTATTACGACTTCCAGGCCGACACCTGGCTCGATGTGTTCGTGCGCTTGGAAAGCAAGGCCTTCTTCGGCAGCGACATCGGCCGCTTCCGCTTCGGCTATATGAAGACCCCGGTCGGCCTGGATGCCGGCACCTCCTCGCGCGCCGGCAGCTTCCTGGAGACCGCCCTGCCCGTGCAGGCGTTCTACGAAGGCCGCCGCACCGGTGCCGAATGGGTGCTGGAGCGCCCGCAGTACCTGCTGCAGGCCGGCGCCTATGGCGGCAAGGACCTGCAGGGCGACAACCCCGGCACTACCCAGGCCGTGCGTGCGGTGTGGACCCCGGTCAAGGCCGCGGGCGACGTCGTGCACCTGGGCCTGGCTTATTCGCAGGAAAACCCGCGCGGTTACCGCGATGGCCGCGATGTCTCGCACCCGGCCAGTGCCCGCCTGCGCGCGCGCCCAGAAGCCGGCTTGACCGATATCCGTCTGGTCGACTCCGGCGCACTGATCACCGCCGACAAGATCGTGCGCACCGGCCTGGAAGGCATCTGGATCCGCGGCCCGTTCTCGCTGCAGGGCGAAGCGCTGCAGACCACGGTCAGCCGTGACGGCAAGCCGGATTACACCGGCAACGGCCAGTACGCGATGGCCAGCTGGATCCTGACCGGCGAATCGCGCCCGTACAACGCCGGTGCCGTGGCCAACGTCAAGCCGGCCCACGACTACGGCGCAGTGGAGCTGGTAACGCGCTACAGCCGTATCGATCTGGACGATGCCGACGTGTTCGGCGGCCGCCAGCACGATTGGACCATCGGCGCCAACTGGTACCTGACCTCGCACTTCAAGTTCCAGGCGAACTACGTCAAGGTCGACGCCAGCCGTCGCGGCGTGCGCAGCCAGCCGGAGATCTTCGAGCTGCGTGCCCAGATGCACTTCTGAGCCCGCCCGGCGGACGCGTTGATGCGCGTCCGCCCTGCCCTGCCTAGACTGACGGCATGTACCGCGTCTCCCGCTATCGTCCCTGGCTGCTGCTCATCGTCCTGATGCTCGGCGGCACGGCGCTGTGCGCGCTGCTGGCCGGGCGCTATGCCCAGCAGCGGGCACTGGACGATGAAAGCCTGCAGGTCCGCCGCCAGCTCGGGCTGTATGCCCAGACCCTGCAGCAGCGCATTGATCGTTTCGGCACCTTGCCGCAGGTGCTGGCGCTCGACCCGGACCTGCACCAGGCGGTCTCGCACCCCTTGAGCGCCGCCGAACGACAGCGGCTCAATCTCAAGCTGGCCCAGGCCAACAATGTCACCCGCGCCTCCACCCTGACCCTGATCGACCGGCACGGCATTGCCGTGGCCGCCAGCAACTGGGACCAGCCGACCAGCAACGTCGGCGAGGACTACAGCTACCGCCCCTACTACCAGCAGGCGATGGCGCGCGGCAGCGGGCACTTCTACGGCATCGGCATGACCACGGCCGTGCCGGGCTACTTCCTCTCCCAGGCGATCTACGACGCCGGCGGCAGCGTGCTCGGCGTGGTCGCGATCAAGATCGAACTGCGCGCGCTCGAACAGGAGTGGCTGCAGAGCCCGGACATCGTGCTGGCCACCGATGCCCACGATGTGGTGTTCCTGGCCAACGGCGATGCCTGGCGCTACCGGCTGCTGCGCCCGCTCGGCCCGCAGGAACGCAACGAGATGCTCGCCACCCGCCAGTACGCGGACCGCTCACTGCAACCCCTGCAGGCACGCACCGTGGAAGTACTGGCCGATGGCGGGCGCATGGTCCGCGTGGAGCAGCCTGCGCTGCCACGGCCGGTGCTGTGGCAGACCCTGGCGCTGAACGAGCCGCAGTGGAAGCTGCACCTGCTGCATGACGCCAGCGCCAGTGCCGCGGTCGGCCGGAGTGCTGCGCTGGCCGCCGGCGGCATCTGGCTGGCACTGTGTTTCCTGGGCCTGTTCGTGCAGCAGCGCCGGCGCCTGGCCGCGCACCGGCAGCGCAGCCGACGCGAGCTGGAGAGTATGCTCAAGCAGCACGCGCAGGAACTGCGCACCGCCCAGGATGGCGTGCTGCAGGCAGCGCAACAGGCCGACAGCGGTCTCAGCCGCAGCCTGGCGCACCTGCCGCAGGGCGTGGTGGTGATCGACAACGAGCAGAAGCTGGTCGCCTGGAATGCACGGTATCTGGAGCTGTTCCGCTTCCCGACCGGGTTGATCCGGGTCGGCCGGCCGATCGAGGAGATATTCCGCTACAACGCACGCCGCGGCCTGCTCGGCCCGGGGCCGATCGATGAAGCCATCGAGCGTCGCCTGAACCATCTGCGCAGCGGCCGCCCGCACATGCGCGAGAGCGAAAAGGACGACGGCACGGTGCTGGAGATCCGCGGCAACCCGCTCCCCGATGGCGGCTTCGTCACCAGCTATGCCGACATCACTGCCTACAAGAACACCGCACGCGAGCTGCGCTCGCTGGCTGATGCGCTGGAGCATCGCGTGGCCGAGCGCACCCGCGATCTGGATGAAGCGCGCCGGGAAGCCGAGCGCGCCAACCGCTACAAATCGCGCTTCGTGGCCTCGGCCGTGCACGACCTGCTGCAACCGTTGAACGCGGCGCGGATGTTCGTCTCAGTGCTGCGCGGCAAGCTGCAGGGTGACGCCCGCGAGCTCAGCGAGCACGTGGATGCCGCACTGGCCGCGCAGGACGCCATCCTCAACAGCCTGCTGGACATCTCGCGGCTGGAATCGGGCGCGCTGCAGACCCATGTGCGCCCCTTCGCACTGTCACCGCTGCTGGAAACGCTGGCCCGCGAGTTCGGGCTGGCCGCCGACAGCCGCGGCCTGCAGCTGCACTGGGTGGATACGCGTGCCGTGGTGGTGAGCGATGAAGCGCTGCTGCGCCGCATCCTGCAGAACTTCCTCTCCAACGCGCTGCGCTACACCCCGCGCGGCCGCGTGTTGCTCGGCTGCCGCCGTGATGGCGATCAGCTGCGCATCGAAGTGCACGACCAGGGACCCGGTATACCGGAGAGCCTGCAGAGCGAGATCTTCGAAGAATTCCGCCGGTTGGATGACGGTGTAGACCAGGAACGCGGGGCCGGGCTGGGTCTGGCGATCGTGGAGCGGATCGGCCGTCTGCTCGGCCATCCGATCCGGCTGCGTTCCACCCTGGGGCGCGGCAGTGTGTTCTCGATAAGCCTGCCGTTGGGGGCGGCAGCGGACGTGGTGGCCGCACCGGCGCCCGCGGTCGCCCCGGTGGTCGATAGCGGCGATGACAGTCCGTTGCGCCACTGCCGGGTCTGGAGCATCGACGATGATCCGCGCGTCTGCGCCGCCACCCGCGCGCTGTTGGAGCGCTGGGGCTGTGAGGTGGAACTGGCCGACGGGCCGCAGGCCGCGCTCGAGATCGCCTCGGCGTTCAATGTGCCCAAGCTGCTGCTGCTGGATGTGCGCATGGGCCAGTGGCACGGACCAGACCTGTACGAACAGCTGTGCGGCCTGTGGCACGCGCGCCCGCCGGTGATCCTGGTCACCGCAGAGCGCGACGATGCGCTGCGCGCGCAGGCCGCGGAAAACGGCTGGGGGTTCCTGTCCAAGCCGGTGCGCCCGCCCGCGCTGCGGGCCCTGATGACACAGCTGCTGCTACGGCATCGCAGCTGAGCACGCGCCGCTAGACCCCTGCGCCCGCATCCCCTTCCGGCTCCAGGGCCTTCACCAGCACCGCCGCCTGTGTGCGGCTGTGGCATTCCAGCTTCTTCAGAATCGCGGTGACGTGCACCTTGACCGTGTTCTCGGCCAGGCCCAGCTCGTAGGCGATCTGCTTGTTGAGCAGGCCATCGGCCAGGCACAACAGCACGCGGAACTGCTGCGGGGTGAGCTGCGCCAAGCGGGTAGCCAGCAGCGCATCGGATTCGGACCGTTCGGCCGCCATCGCCGGGAACCACACCCCGCCATCGAGCACCGCCGCCACTGCCTGGCCCAGGGTCTCGGCCGGGGCCGACTTGGGAATGAAGCCGGCTGCGCCGAATTGCTGCGCACGCCGGATCACCCGCGGGTGGTCATTGGACGACACGATCACCACCGGCACATCCGGATGCCCGCCGCGCACGTGCAACAGCGAGGAGAACCCGCGTGCGCCGGGCATGGTCAGATCCAGCAGGACCAGCTCGATCTCCGCATGCTGGTCCAGCGCGCTCTCCAGCGTTGCCGCGCTGGCCACTTCGATCACGTGGACGTGCGGCAGCGCCTGGCGCAGCGAATGCACGACCGCAGCGCGCAGCAGCGGGTGGTCGTCGGCGACCAGAACGGTGATATCACTCATGCGCCGATTGTAATGAGGTTAAACGGCCAGCGGAGGCATCCCCAGCATCCCCGAGGTGCCAACCCAACCCTGCCTACACACGTTGAGCGTCTGGAGAAAAGCCCCCTTCGTGTTGAAGGGGGCGCGCCAACGGCCTCACCGCCCCTGCTGCATGCTGCCGCGCCACGCGTCCAGGAACTGGCGCCGCTTGAGCCCGTCCAGGTACACCAGCAAGCCCGGGCCGAGCTGGATCGGGCGGTAGCTGCGCTCTGGCGACGCCCCCCGGCGCTGGCCCGCCGCCGGCAGGATCGGCATCAGCCGCGCCTCGCGCGAGAGCACCTGCTGCCCGCGGGGCGACAGCAGGTAGTCCAGGAACCGGCGGGCTTCCCCGGGGTGCTGGCCGCCACGCGGAATCACCGCAGTACGCAGCATCACCAGGGTGTAGTCCTCCGGCTCGATGATGCCCAACGGTGCACCGGCATCGATGCGGGCCTGCGCATACGATCCCAGCACGTTATAGACCAGCGAAAGTTGTCCGCTGCTGACCCGGTCCAGCAGCACGCCGGTGCGCTCCTCCAGCTGCACCCGGTTGTCGCCGAGTGCGCCCAGCAGCGCGCCGGCCATGCTGCCGCGCTGACCATCCTGGGTAGCGAGCAGATACCCGACGCTGCTGCGCTGCACGTCGTAGGTGCCCACCCGGCCCAGCAGCGGTGCATCCGGCGCACGCAACAGCTCCAGCAGTTGGCGGCGTGTATGTGGCACGCGCGCCGCCGGCAGCATGCGCGTGTTGTAGACCATCGCGACCGGCTCGTAGCTGATCCCGAACGCCTCGTGCCGCCACTGCGCCCACGCGGGCAGCGCATCAGTCTGTGCCGAGCGATGCGACAGCGCATGCCCGTCGTTGACCAGCTTGGTCTGCAGGTCCATGCCGCTGCTGATCAGCATGTCCGGTGCGGTCGGGCTGCTGCGGTCACGCAGGTAGCGCGCGTACATCTCCTGCGCGATCACGTCCTCATAGATGATCTCGGTGCCCGGGTGCAGCCGCTGGTAATCGGCAATGACAGTCGCAAACACCTCGATATCGGTGGAACCGTGGATGCGCAGCTGCGCGGTCGGCGTGCCCTGAGCGGGAAAGCGCTGCACGTCGCCGGGATCGGCGGATGCAGTGACAGCGACCACCATCAGCAGCAGACCGGTCAGAACGTTCATGCGTGCCTCCTCGGCAGCCGGATGGTGGCGATCAGGCCGCCGCCCACCCGGTTGGACAGATCGATGCAGCCGCCATGGCTGTCCACCACCCGCTTGACGATCGCCAAGCCCAGCCCCGCCCCTCCGGCCGCCGCGCCTTCGCCCCGCGCGAAGCGCTCGAACACGCGCTCGGCATCGGCGGGTGCAATACCGGGGCCATGGTCGGCAATGGTCAACACGCAGTGGCGCTCCTCGGTGGTCAGGGCCACCTGCAACGCGCCGTCACCACCGTATTTGAGCGCATTGTCGATCAGGTTCTTGATCGCTTCGCGCAGCAGCAGTGCATCGCCGTTGACCCACGCCGGATCGCGGGTCACCGCCAGCTGCACGCGGGGGGCCGGCAATGCCTGTGGCACCGCCTCGTGCAGGGCCTGGTGCGCGATCTCGGCCAGGTCAACCAGCGCGAAACGCTGCAGGTTGGCGCGATGGATCACGCTGGCATCGCTGAGCAACTGATTGAGCAACCGGCTCATGTGCGTGGCATTGCGCTCGATGGCCTCCAGGCTGCGGCGCATGTCCTCAGGGTCTTCGTCGTCCAGCGCCAACTGCGCCTGCGCACGCAGCGCGGCCAGCGGGGTGCGCATCTGATGGGCCGCCTCGGCCATGAACGCGCGCAGGGTTTCATTGCTGTTCGAGAGCCGGCCCATGAAGTGATTCAGCGCGCCGACCATCTGGTCCATCTCCTGCGGTGTGGTCGCATCCAGTGGGCGCAGGTCGGAGGGTTCGCGTCTGGACAACTCGCGTTCGACCCTCACCAGCGGGCGCAGCGCACGGTGCACCCCCAGCGCGACCAAGGCCAGCGACAACAGCGACAACACCACGATCGCCACCAGCGCGCGGGTCACCATATCTTGTGCCAGCGCCTCGCGCGCCCGCCGGGTCTGCCCCACCTGCACACGCACCTCCGCCTGCGCGGAGGGTGATGAGACCCGTCGTGAGACCACCACGAAGCGCACCGTTTCACCGCTGTAGGGGGCGTCGAACAACTGCGGGCGATCGGTCGGCGTGCGTGGCGGCGCGGGCAGGTCGTCGTAGCCGGTCACGGTCTGGTTGCGCGCATCGAAGACGCGGTAGAACACGCGGTCTTCCGGTGCCATCGCCAGCAGATCGAGCGCGGCATACGGCAGATCGACCTGCCACTGCGCGTCCACCAGCGCCACCGAATCAACGATCGACAACGCCGAGGACACCAGCAGGTGATCGTAGGAGCGGTTGGCGGCACGCTGGCCATAGTCACGCGCGCCAAAGAACAAGGCGACGGCGAACAGCGCCATCAACCCGCCCAGGTACAGCCACAGCGTGCGCCGGATCGAGGATGGCGCGCGGGCCTCAGTCACCATCGGGACTGCCCTCGGCCGCCGCATCGTGCGCCTCAAGCAGATAGCCACTGCCGCGCACGGTCACGATGCGCAGGGGTGCCTGGGCCAGCTTTCGGCGCAGGCGCCCGACATACAGCTCGATGGCGTTGGGTCCGGCCTCGTCATCGAAGCCGAACAGCCCGTTGCCGATCTCGTCCTTGCCGACCACCTGCCCGAGCCGGCCCATCAGGATCTCCAGCAGCCGGTATTCGCGGTTCGGCAGCTCGATCGGCTGACCGTCCAGGCTGACCCGGTGCGCGGCGTTGTCGAACTGGAAGCCACCGATCTGCACCACCTCGCTGGCCTGCCCACGGGTACGCCGCAACAGCACACGGCAGCGCGCTTCGAACTCGCGGAAATCGAACGGCTTGCCGAGGTAATCATCCGCGCCCACGTCCAATGCCTGCACGCGGTCCTCGATGCCATCACGTGCGGTGAGCATCAATACCGGCGTGCTGTCACCGCGCTCGCGCATGCCGGCCAGCACGCGCAGCCCATCCAGTTTCGGCAGGCCGATATCGAGCACGACCAGATCGAAGGTCTGGTAACGCAGCACGCTCGCCGCGGCCAGTCCATCGCTCTGCCAATCCACGGCATGGCCACTGCGGCGCATGCGGCGGACGATCGCGTCGGCCAGGTCCGGGTTGTCTTCCACCAGCAGGATGCGCATCGGTCGGGATCGGAAAAGGTGCGGGAATGCTAGCGCGTGCGAGCCCCGCCGTGCGCTTCGCTGCGGTGCAGCACTGGCTGACAGGTGGATGACAGCATCCCGGCACTAGGCTGCGCCATCGCGTCATCACCGAACATCCGGTACCTGGGAGGGTCCATGGAACTGAACGCACTGCGCTGGTGCCTGCCGGCCGCCTGCACGCTGTTGTGGGCCGCGCCCGCCTGGGCCGCCGACGACCGCGATGACGACCGCCCGGTCACCGCGACCCTGGGCGGCCGCCTGCACCTGGATTTCGCCGACTTCGACAACGACCGTCGCGGCACCCCGAACAAGGACGACACCGAGATCCGCCGCGCGTGGGTGGATGTCTCGGGCAGGTTCTTCGCCGTCGACTACAAGCTGGAAGCGGATTTCTCCGGTGATCGGGTCGAGGCCAAGGATGTGTTCGTCAGCCGCAGCTTCGGCGATGCCGGCAAGCTCACCGTGGGCCAGTTCAAGCAGTTCTTCTCGCTGGATGACCGCACCAGTTCCAACTACGGCAGCTTCCTGGAGCGCGGCAATGCCGGCACCACGCTGGCACCGCTGTACCGGCTGGGCGCGTCCTGGCAGGCTGCGCGCGGCGACATGACCTGGGCTGCCAGCGCGTACAGCCTGGAAAGCATCGACGCTTGGCAGGTCAAGGGCCGCGCCGCCGGTGGCCGCGCCACCTGGGCACCCGGCGCCACGGCCGGTGATGTCCTGCACCTGGGCCTGTCGCTGGCGCATGAGCGCTACGACAACCCGGGCACGGACGGCGTGCCTGCCCTGCGCATCCGCCCGCGCCCGGCCGGTCATCTGTCCGACAACAGCCGCCTGACCCTGGTCGATTTCTCGGCCGGCCGCGACACCGACGTCAACAAGTGGTCGCTGGAGTACGCGCAGGTGCGCGGCCCGCTGTCCTGGCAGGGCGAATTCAGCGGCGCCACGTTCGATGACGGCAGCCAGCGCGGCAAGGTCCTGGCCGGCTACGGGATGCTCAGCTGGTTCGTCACCGGTGAATCGCGCGTGTACGACCGCAAGACCGGTCGTTTCGGGCGTGTCAAGGATTTCCAGCACGCCGCCGGCGCGTTCGAACTGGCACTGCGCTATGACCAGATGCGGGGCGACCAGCACCTGATCGGCCAGCCCGACCTGCGCGACGGACAGACCGAGGCGTGGACGCTGGGTGGCAACTGGTACATGCGCCCGAACCTGCGCTTCATGCTCAACCTGATCGAAAGCCGCAACCGCGACCGCCTGGCCGACGCCACCGTGGATCGCACCCGCGCGGTGACCGGCCGCCTGCAGTACGACTTCTGATGCCCACTTTCCGCACCGTTTCCTCTGGAGAATGCAGATGATGCTGAGCATCCTCGGCTTTGGCATGGTCATTACATTCATGTACTTGATCATGAGCAAGCGGCTCTCGCCGCTGGTCGCCCTCATCACCATTCCGATCCTGTTCGCGCTGATCGGCGGCTTCGCGGCCGGCATCGACGACATGATGCTGGAAGGCATCAAGAAGATCGCGCCGACCGGCGTGATGTTGATGTTCGCCATCCTGTACTTCGGGGTGATGATCGATGCGGGCCTGTTCGATCCGCTGGTGCGGATCATCCTGCGCTTCGTCAAGGGCGACCCGATGAAGATCGTGCTCGGCACCGCCATCCTGGCGATGCTGATCTCGCTCGACGGCGATGGCTCGACCACGTACATGATCACCGTGTCGGCGATGCTGCCGTTGTATCAGCGCCTGGGCATGAACGCGTTGAACATGACCTGCGTGACCATCCTCGCCGGCGGCGTGATGAACCTCACCCCGTGGGGCGGCCCGACCGCCCGTGCCGCCACCGCGCTGCACGTGGACCCGGCCGACGTGTTCGTGCCGCTGATCCCCTCGATGGTGATCGCCTGCGCCGGCGTGCTGGTGCTGGCCTGGTACCTGGGCATGAAGGAGCGCCGCCGCCTGGGCGTCGTTACCCTGCCCCAGGGCGGCAGCTGGATGGACAACAGCGTCTCCGATGATGGCAACACGCTGCCGACGGTGGAAGACGCCGAGGACACCAAGCGCCCGAAGCTGCTGTGGGTCAACCTGGGCCTGACGATCGCGCTGATGACTGCGCTGATCCTGGGTGTGCTGCCGATGCCGGTGCTGTTCATGGTCGGCTTCGCGATCGCCCTGGTGATCAACTACCCGAACCTGGCCGAGCAGCGCCGCCGCGTGGTCAACCATGCCGGCAACGTGCTGTCGGTGGTCTCGCTGATCTTCGCGGCGGGCATCTTCACCGGCATTCTCAACAACACCGGCATGGTCGAGGCGATGTCGCACAGCTTCCTGGCGATCATCCCCGACAGCTGGGGGCCGTACCTGGCGGTGATCACCGCGCTGGCCTCGATGCCGTTCACCTTCTTCATGTCCAACGACGCCTTCTACTTCGGCGTACTGCCGATCCTGTCCGAAGCGGCCGGCAACTACGGCATCACCCCGGTGGAGATGGCGCGCGCCTCGCTGGCCGGCCAGCCGGTGCATCTGCTCAGCCCGCTGGTGCCCTCGACCTACCTGCTGGTCGGCCTGGCCAAGGTGGAGTTCGCCGACCACCAGAAGTTCACCCTGAAGTGGGCGATCGCCATTTCGATGCTGCTGATGTTCGGTGGGCTGCTGTTCGGCCTGTATCCGCTTGCGTCTTGACCCGCCTACCAAGGAGCGTTCCGCCATGACTCTTCGCATCGCTTACGTCACCAGCGCCATGGGCAGTGTCGGCACTGCCATCTGCCAGAAACTGGCCCGCAACGGCCACACCGTGGTGGCCGGCTGCGCACCCAATTCCCCGCGCAAGGCCGCCTGGCTGCGCGAGCAGCGCGAACTCGGCTTTGATTTCA
The DNA here is from genome assembly GCF_056393115.1 of Stenotrophomonas sp. Steno-Z10-BAI. Lineage (NCBI taxonomy): Bacteria > Pseudomonadati > Pseudomonadota > Gammaproteobacteria > Lysobacterales > Lysobacteraceae > Stenotrophomonas > Stenotrophomonas sp. Steno-Z10-BAI. The sequence continues at coordinate 855,412 of NZ_JBWJOZ010000001.1, forward strand.
TCGCATCGGAAGGCAACGCGGCGGACTGGTCGTCGACCGTGGCGGCGTTCGCGAAGGTGAAAGCCGAGGTCGGCGAGATCGATGTGCTGGTCAACAATGCCGGCGGCAGCCGCGATGTGCTGTTCCGGCAGATGAGTCCGGACGATTGGAACGCGGTGATGGGCTCGAACCTGCATGCGCTGTTCAACATCACCAAGCAGGTGATCGATGGCATGAGCACGCGCGGCTGGGGCCGGATCGTGAACATCGGCTCGGTGAGTGCGCACAAGGGCCAGATCGGCCAGGTGAACTTCGCGACGGCGAAGGCGGCGATGCATGGTTTCAGCCGGGCGTTGGCCAATGAGGTGGCGACGCGGGGTGTGACGGTGAATACGATTTCGCCGGGGTACATCGCGAGTCAGTCGATCAGTAGTTTTCCGCCGGATGTGTTGGATCGTCTGGCAGGTTCGGTGCCGATCCGGCGGTTGGGCAAGCCGGAGGAGGTGGCGAGTCTGTGTGCGTGGTTGGCATCCGATGATGCGGCGTATGTGACGGGTGCGGATTATGCGGTGAACGGTGGTCTGCATATGTTCTGACGGTTTTGCGCATCCCACGTGATGCGTGGCCTCCCCCACGAGGTGAGCTGCGATGCTGGTTGGCATCGGGGCTTTTTTTTTGCCTTCAGGCGTTCGGGGGGTTGGGCTACTTGCAATGGCAATGGCAATGGCAACAGAAACTGCAACTGCAACGGCGGGGCAAAAGCCAGACTGCAGGCCCATGTCGCGCTGGGCAGGCACGGGTGGGTTGGCGGGACCCGCTGCAAGTACGTCCATGTAAGCTCGTGTGTTGCCATCCATGGCAACACACGGTCCCGCCAACCCACCCGTGCCTACCCTTTGACAGTGAGCTGGTGCGCAACGAAAAAAACCGGCGCTTGGTGCCGCCGTTGCATTGGCTTGGCTTGCTTGGATTCGTTCGCTTCGTTGACTTGCTTGGACCGCTTGCCCTGCTTGGTCCGCTTGCCCTGCTTGGTCCGCTTGGCTCGCCCGGCTCGATTGATCTGCGTAGCTTTCCCAGCTGAGGTGGCTCAGCTCGAGTAGCCTCGGTCTTGTCCGTCTGCGGCGTTGCGTTGCTTCGCCATGGCCACCAGCCAACTGTCGGAGGCGTGGGGTGTGTGGGTTGGCGGGACCGTTGTGCCGCATGGATGCGGCTCACGAGCCCCCATGGATGGGTTTACGGCGCGTCCCGCGAACCCACACACCCCACGCCTGGCCCAGTCATCTGGGTGGCAAAGCCACCGACCAACGGTCGGTGGCTACCCATGCCCAAGCAAGCGGAGATCAGAACTCCGCAGCCACCGTCATGAACAGCTGGCGCGGCGCGCTCGCGTGGATCGCATAGCGCGTGCCGGTCGGATCCGTCGGCGCGAACGAACTGAGCTGGCCGGCATACCGCTTGTTCGTCAGATTGGTCGCATTGAGCGACACTTTGATATCGCGCAGCCCCATGCCCGGCCCGAACGAATACCCCATCCCCGCATCGAACGTCGTCACGCCCGGCACCGACTGGTCGTTGGTGTAGGTGTAATAACGCTTGCCCGTGTACTTCGCGCGCAGACTCGCGAAGAAGCCATCGCGGTTCCAGCTGATCTCACTGGAGGCCATGCGCTCGGGGGTGTCCACCGTGATCTTGCCGGCCACCGGCACGATCGCACCGCCCGAGGTGTAGTCGTCCTCGTAGGTGGTCTTGTTCCACGAGAGCGCGTTGTACCACTGCAGGCCATCCATCGGCTTGAGGATGAAGGTCAGTTCCGCGCCGCGGCTTTTCACCGAGCCCACGTTGATGAAGCGCGTGATGCACTCCGGGCGCGTGCCCACTTCGATGCTGGTGCAGGGGTTGAGCGAGAGCAGGCGGTTGTCGAACGTCACGTGATAGGCCGCGATCGAGGCCTGGTACTTTTCGCCGAAGGTACGGAAGCCGGCTTCCAGCGTCTTGGACTTCTCCGGTTCCAGCCCGGCGCTGGCCGCGAAGGACTCTGGCGAGACCTGCAGCGGGCCGCCGCTGCCACCACCGACGAAGGCGGCGATGTTCTCCGAGTAGGAGGCGAAGACTTCCTGGTTCGGGCTCAGCTTGAAGCCGATGCCGGCCTGCGGCAGTACCGATTCCTTGGCGGTCAGGGTGCCGGAGGCGTAGCTGGCTTCGGTGCCCGGCTTGGCGTTGGCGGTCATGCGCGTGTTCGGGCTCTTGATGCCCACATCCACGGTCAGGCGGTCGTCCAGGAAGCGCATGCGGTCCTGCACGTAGAACTGGCGCGTGCGGATGTCGAAGTCCTGATCGAACAGGCGGCGGTCCGGATGGTTGAGGTAGCCGTCATCCAGGAACGGGCCGGTGATGTAGTAGAAGTTGCGCTCCACGTTGTGGTCGTTGCGCTCGTACCACAGCCCTGCTTCCAGTGAATGGATGCCCCATTGCCAGCTCAGTGCGGCGGTGATGCCCTGGCGGTTGATGGTGTAGTTGGTGCTGCGGATGGAGATCGGGAGCATCTCCGGCGTCCCCGGGTTGGAGGGCTGGCCCGGTGCCCACCAGTGGCCCTGGCCGCGGTTCTCGTGGTGGTAGCCAAGCAGCTTCAGGCGGGCGCTGTCGCCCAGCGCGAGGTCGGCATCCAGCGAGTACAGGTTGTCGTCGCGCAGCGCGCGGCTCTGGTAGTACGCGTCGTCGATGCTGTTGACGCCACCGGTGAACGCACACTTCTGCGCGTTGTAGGTGCCCGGTGCGCAGTAGGCGGCGGCAACCGCGCGGTCCCAATCCGGTGCGTAGATGTTCCAGTCCCAGCCGAGGCCACGCGCGAGCATGCTCTTGGACAGGTAGGCGTAGTTGGCCTGGCTCACGCGCGAGGTGGCAGCGAAGGCACCGAAGCGGTGGTCACCCACGTTCCAGATCGCCTTGGCGTTGAACTGGCGGGTGGTCTGGTTCTGGTTCGGTTCGGCCCACATGTCCGAATCCTGATGCACGCCGGACACATAGGCCGAGAAGCCGTTGATGTCGCCGGTGTCCACCCGCAGGTAGCCGCGGCGCTGGTTGTCATCGCCGACGGTGACGCTGGCCTTGCCGCCGAACTCGGTGGACGGGTCCTGCGAGAAGTACTGGATGGTGCCGCCGAGGTTGCTGGTCGAGGCGACGCCCAGCGAGCCGATGCCCTGCGACAATTCTGCGCCGGCGAGATTCTCGGCGATCAGCGCACGGGCGATGCTCAGGCCGTTGTAGTTGCCGTAGCTGTTGTCGCCCAGCGGAATGCCGTCCAGCGTGTAGCCCAGGCGGCTCTTGTCGAAGCCGCGCAGGCTGATCGTCTGCGATTCTTCGTTGGCGCCGAAGGCATCGTTGGACTGCACGGATACACCCGGCAGGCGATCGAGGATCTTCTGGCCGCTGGTGCCCGGCGGCAGCACTTCCTTGTCCACGGCCGTGATGCGCTGCACCTGGCGGGTCTCGCCCTGGCCGATCACTGAAACGGTATCCAGGGTCTGCGCGCTGAGCGCGACGTTGGCAGCGGCGGTGGCGTCTACATCGGCAGCGTGGGCGTTGGCAGCGCACAGCGCGAGGGCCACCGCGATCGTCAGGGGTCGGGTAAGCATGGTCGTCCGTTACATGGGGGAAGATGACCTGCGCAATGCAGGTGCATGACCAGCATGCGAGCGGAACATGAAAGGATGTTTACGGTTCAGCGCATCACAGATGAATTGGGATGCAGTGCCCATTAACGCACTGGGCGCACGTAGAAGGCGCGCGAGCTTGCCGGCCAGCGGCCGGCACTACTCTGGGGCGAGCTGATCCATGCGGATGCGGTTGGCGAACAGCGAGAACGCGAGCATGCCGGCCAATCCGTTCGCGCGGCTGACCCAATGCGGCAGCCAGCGCGGCGGGCGCAGGATGCCCTCTTCGAACAGTGGCGCGAAGGCGATCGCATCGGTCAGCGACATCTTGCCGGCGAACAGCCACCGGCAGACCTGCAGGCGGTCTTCGGCGAGCATGTGGCGGAAGAAGGTGTGCACCGAGACCAGCCCGCGCAGATACACCGTGTCCTTGGTGAAGGCCGCGCCGCCGCTCGGGGGTACCCCGCGGAACACGCGCTGGGCGGAGGCGAAACTCTCCTCGTTGTTCTGCCCGGCCTCGCAGAAATAGCGGAACACCTCGATGAAATCGGCCCCTTCGCGCGCCATGGCGATGGCTTCGGTGCGCAGGCTGATGCGCTTGAGGCGCTCGATGTCGATGCTGCCGGTGATCTGCTCGGCAAAGGTCGCCAGCCCTTCCTGGGTGGCGGTGACCCGCGGCGAGGACAGCGCCAGGCTGGGCAGGTGCGGCTGCTCGCGGCCGTTGAGTGCAGTCAGCGAATGCACCAGCGCCTCGTGGTGGAACAGCTGCGCACGGTCGTAGGCACTGAAGCGTGCACTGGTGCGCAGGCGGATCCGGTTCGGGCCGGCCGCCGCCTTGGAGATCAGGTCCGGATCCAGCTGGACGCTGATGATGCGCGATTCGAAGAAGGCATCCAGATCACTCTGCAGCTGCAGTTGCAGCGCGGTGGCCGAGACCGGCACCTGTTCTTCGGGCGCGAGCAGCTCGTGATCCAGCTCCTGCGCGATCTGGATGAAGTGCCGGGCGGCATCGCGGGTGCTGGGGCCGTTGCCCGGCAGCGGCTGCTCGGGCGCGCCGAACAGCTCCACCGAGTAACGATCCACCTCGGCGGTGCCCAGCGATTCCAGCAGGCCGGCGGCCTGGTCCCAGCTGTGCGCCGAGCGCTGCACGTACAGGCCGATGGGATGGTCGGGATCGCATTGCGCGCTGATCGCGGCCAGCCGATGGCGGGTATCGGTGAAATCGAGCTTGGGGTAGTCGACCTGCGGCAGCACCGGCTGGCCGCGGGCGACGCTGGCCAGGAACGGCGCCTGCAGCGCGGCCGGCCAGCTGGTCAGGCCCAACAGTTTGATCCCGCCTACCGCCTCGACCAATTGGGCATCGAGCGCGGTGTGGTGGGCGACGTCACGATCCACGGTCATTGGCGTGTCCATGGACGGACAGTAGCAAAAGCTATCGTCGGCCGCCCTTTCCGCCCGGGCGCCACTGCGCACCCTTGCCGACGTGCTTGCGCTCGATGGCCTGCTGCGCCTGGCGCACGGCCAGCTTGGCAGCGGCGGCAGCCACTTCTTCTTTCAGCTTGAAGTAGTTGAGCAGGCGCTCTTCATCCAGCGTGCCGTCATCGATGGCCGCGCGGATCGCACAGCCCGGCTCACGCTGGTGGGCGCAGTCGCGGAAACGGCATTGTGCCGACAGGGCTTCCACGTCGGAGAAGCCGCCTTCGCTCAGGGCCTCCTCGCCGGTCGGCTTGAGCTCGCGCATGCCGGGTGTATCGATCAGGCAGGCCCCGGCCGGCAACGGAATCAGTGCACGGTGGGTGGTGGTGTGGCGGCCGCGCGAGTCGTTGACGCGCACATCGGCCGTCTTCATGCGCTCATGCCCAAGCAGCGTATTGGTGAGGGTCGACTTGCCCGCACCGGAGGAGCCGACCAGTACCACGGTCTGGCCAGCGGCGAGCCACGGCAACAGGGCCGAGGCGCTGGCCGGGTCCTTGCCGTTGATCGCCAGCAGCGGAATGTTCTGCGCAGCCAGTTCTTCCAGCACGTCCAGAGCATCCTGGCTGTACTCGGTCTGGTCGGCCTTGGTCAGCACCACCACCGGCTGTGCACCGCCCCCGCCGACCAGCAGCAGGTAGCGCTCGATCCGGCGCGGATTGAAGTCCGCATCCAGCCCGCAGACGATGAACACCGTATCGATGTTGGCCGCGATCACCTGCTGGTGGTAATGCTCGCCGGCCGCGCCGCGCTTGATCGCGGTGCGCCGCGGCAGCAGGGCAACGATCTTGATGCCCTCCAGCAGCACCCAGTCGCCGACCGCCGCGCGCTCGTGGCTGGGGAAGCGTGGGCGCTGCCATTCCGGCGGGGACTCGGTCTTGATCGCCGCTTCCGGCGCATCGGAGACGATGTACCCGGTGCGATGCTGCTCGATCACCCGGCCCGGGCGTGCCTGCGGGAACTGCTCGAACAGGGCCTGCCAAGCCGGCAGTTCGGGGCCGCCCGGCCAAGGCCAGCCAATGGTCTGCAGCGCAAGGTAATCAGTGGGTTCGCTCATCGTGCCCATTCTAAAGGGTGTGGCCACCAAGCGTCGCCGCGGGGGACCGGCGCAGGCGTGGACGGACGGAAATCCTTTCATCTGCAACTGCCTTGCAGGGCCGGGCGTTGGGCCGGAAACGCTTGCCCTGCAACGCAACAATTCCGCTACCATGCGGTTTCCATGCCTGAATGACGGCCCGTTCATGTCCACGCCCCCGCTGAAGCCGCTCGCCACCCGCGAGCGCCTGTCCGAAGTCCGCTACGAGATCCGGGGCGAACTGGCGCGACGAGCGCGGGAGCTGGAGGCCCAGGGCCGCAAGCTGATCAAGCTCAACATCGGCAACCCTGGCAACTTCGGGTTCCGGGCGCCGGAGCACCTGCAGCGTGCGATCGCCGATGACATGGGCCGCACCGATCCGTACACCCACCAGCAGGGCCTGCCGGAGGCGCGCGAAGCCATCGCCGCCGCCTACGCCCGGCGCGGTGCACCCGATGCGCACCCGGACCGCGTATTCATCGGCAATGGCGTCAGCGAGCTGATCGACCTGTCGCTGCGCGCTCTGCTCAACCCGGGCGACGAAGTGCTGGTGCCCTCGCCGGATTACCCGCTGTGGTCGGCCGCGACGATCCTCAACGATGGCCGCCCGGTGTATTACCGCTGCGCACCGGAGAACGGCTTCCAGCCCGACCCGGTCGAGATCGAGGCGCTGGTGTCCTCGCGCACCCGCGCGATCGTGCTGATCAACCCGAACAACCCCAGCGGCGCCAGCTACTCGCGCGATCTGCTGGAGCGCATCGTCGCCATCGCCGCCAAGCACAACCTGCTGCTGATGGTCGATGAAATCTACGACCAGATACTCTACGACGACGCGCAGTTCCATGCGGTCGCGCCACTGGCCGGCGACCACCCGTGCATCACCTTCAGCGGCCTGAGCAAGGTGCATCGCGCCTGTGGCTGGCGCGTGGGCTGGGCGATGCTGTCCGGCGCGGCCGAACGGCTGGGCGAGTTCCGTGCGGCGATGGACCTGCTCAGCGCGCTGCGCCTGTGCGCCAACGTGCCGGGCCAGTACGCCATCGATGCGGCGGTCAACGGGCCGGACACCATCTCGCCGCTGTGCGCACCCGGTGGCCGTCTGTATGAAACCCGCCGCGCGGTGATCGAGGCCTGCAACGCCAGCGAGCATCTGTCGCTGGTGGCCCCGGCCGGCGCGCTGTACGCATTCCCGGCGGTGGTCGGTGCGGCGGCACGCAGCTTCGATGACCATGATTTCGCGCTGGAACTGATGAACGAGGAAGGCGTACTGATGGTCCCGGGCTCGAGCTTCAACGTGCCTTACCGCCACCACTTCCGCGTGACGCTGCTGCCCGAGCCGGAGGTGATGCGCGATGTGTTCGCCCGCATCGACCGCGCCCTGGCACGCCGTGCCGAGGCCAACACCAAGGTGGTGCCGCTCAAGCCGCGCAGCGCGGTGGCCTGATGGGCCTGCCGTACCTGGCGCTGGGCGATTCCTACACGATCGGCGAAGGTGTCGAGCCGGCCGGGCGCTGGCCGAGGCAGTTGGCCGCGGCCCTGCGCGATATCGGCGTGGCTGTGGATGACCCGAGCATCATCGCCACCACCGGCTGGACCACCGATGAGCTTGAGGCCGGCATCGACGCCGACGCACCGCAGGGTCCCTTCGAGCTGGTGAGTCTGCTGATCGGGGTCAACGATCAGTATCGCGGGCGCAGCGTGGACGAGTACCGCCCGCGTTTCACCGCCCTGCTGCAGCGCGCGCTCGCCTTCGCCGGCGACCGTGCACCGCGCGTGCTGGTCCTGTCGATCCCGGACTGGGGCGTGACCCCCTATGCCATGGCGTCCGGCCGCGACCGCGTGCAGATCGGGCAGGAACTGGATGCTTACAACGCTGCCGCTGCAGCGATCTGCGCCGAGCATGACGTGGCCTTTGTCGACATCACGGACCTGAGCCGCCAGCTGGGCGGCGAGAGCGTCATGCTGGCCGAAGATGGTCTGCATCCGTCCGCCGCGATGTACACGCTGTGGCACCAGCGCGCGTTCGAAGTGACGCGCGTGCTGTGGGCGGAGCCGACCCGCTGAGCGAGGCCGCGCTGCCGCTGGGCAGGGAGCAGGCCCGCCGGATCGCCACGGCGTTCCTGCCGGCACAGTGGTTCGGCAACCGTCGCGATTATTACTACAGCCGCGGCAAACTCGGCAGCGATCCACTGTATCCCGGCGTGCTCGCCGCATTGAACGATGCCCCTGCCGTGCCCTTGCTGGATATCGGCTGCGGCCTCGGGCTGCTGGCCCACGTGCTGCGCGAGCATGGCAATGTATTGCCGTATCACGGCCTGGACATCGACGCCGGCAAGGTCGCCCGCGCCGAACAGGCCAGCGCCCGCGCCGCGCTGCCACAGGCACGGTTCACCTGCATGGATGCCAGTGCCGCCCTGCCCGCCCACCTCGGCAACGTCGCGTTGCTGGACGTGCTGCAGTACCTGCCCGCGCCCGCGCAGGCGCAACTGCTGCACGATGCCGCCGCGCGCGTGGCCCCCGGGGCGCGGCTGGTGATCCGCACCACGTTGGCTGACCACAGTGGCCGCGACCACGCCACGCGGATCACCGACATGCTCGCGCATCTGGTGGGCTGGATGGGCACGCGCCCACGCCACTACCTCGACGCCGAGAGCCTGCACACCCCGCTGGAAACCGCCGGGCTGCACCTGCGGATGACACCGCTGTACGGCAATACCCCGTTCAACAACTGGCTGATCGTCGGCGATCGTCCGCTCGCTGCGTAGTCGCCGTGGCTCGCGCCGCCGACCGCACGCGCGCATACTCGCCCCCCTTTCCGGCACGGAGCCGCCCATGCAAAGACAGACTCGACATTCCGCGCTGGGCATCGCCGCGCTGATCGTCAGCGCCTGTGGCCTGGTGATGCTGCTGCTGAGCATGCATTACGCGCATGCGCCCGAACACGCGGCCATGCGCGAGCTGCCGTGGTCGCTGGCGGCACTGCTCGGCAGCAGTGTCGGCCTGGCCATCCTGGCCCTGCTGCTCGGCCTGGGCAGCGTGCTGCAGCCGCGCCGGCGCCGCCTGTTCGGCATCATCGCGCTGCTGGTGACGCTGGGTCTGCTGATCGCACAGCTGTCGCTGGGCGGTTGGATCCGCGACCAGTGGCATGCCTCGCATCCGCCAACAGACGCCGCGGCCGCGCAGCCCTTCGCCCCCTGATTCCCCGTTTCATCGCATCGACAAGGAGCCCTGATGCACCCCCCTCATTCCGGCATGGGTATTGCCGCGTTCATTACCGCCCTGTGCGGTGCCGTGTTGATGCTGGGCCTGATCGTCGTGGCCGGCGTTATCGAAACCACGACCCCCGGCGGCATGGAGGAGACCTCCATGTCGGCGATCCTGGTCGGCCTCGGCCTGATGTGCACCGCGCTGATGCAGCTGGTGGCCTTCGGCCTGGGCGTGGCCGGTGCATTGCAGGCAGACCGCCGCCGTGTGTTTGCGATCCTCGGCCTGGTGATCTCGATCGGCAGCATCCTCGGTGTGGTGCTGCTGATGATCATCGGCTCGCTGAGCTGATCCCGGCCTGCGCCGGGCACCGAGCTGGCGTCAGTCCGGCAGACCCGCGTGCAGGCCACGTGCCTGCACCGCCTGCAGCACCGCCTCGATGATGGCCAGGTTGTGGCCATGTGCGGCGCCCTCGTGCAGCAGCACGATACTGCCCGGCGCCAGATCACGGGTGATCCGTTCGACCACCTGATCGGGCCTGCACTCCACCCCGTCGAAACCGCGCGCGCTCCAGCCGACCCGGGTCAGCTGCCACTGTTTCAACGCAGGGGCCACGAATGGATTGGTCATCCCGACCACCGAGCGGTACCAGCGCGGTGGCGTGCCGGCGATTGCGGTGAGGGCCTGCTGGCAGTGCGCGATCTCCGCGGCCATGGCCTGTCGCCCCAGCCGCCAGAAACGCGCTTGCGGGTGGCGGTGGCTGTGATTGCCCAGGCTGTGCCCGCGGGCCAGCATCGCGCGGACCAGGTCCGGCTGCGCCTGCGCGCGTTCACCGACCAGGAAAAAGGTCGCCCTGGCCTCGTAGCGGTCCAGCAGATCGAGCACCGCCGGGGTGTCCGCCGACGGGCCATCATCGATGGTCAGCCAGACCTTGCGGGCATCGCCGGGCAGGCGGCTGAGCACGGGGGCGTAGAAGCGGCTGTTGGGGAGGAACACCGGCACCATGAACAGGGCATGGGTCGCCACCATCAGCGGCAGGCCGTAGCGCCAGCCCCAGGCGGCCCAGACCAGCACCACCAGCAGCTGCGACAGCACCAGCCACGGCAGCCAGCGCCAAGGGCGGCGGGGAATGCGATACAACGTTTCCGGTACGGTCATGCCCCATGATGCCATGCCGCGTAGAATAGGCGGTTCGCATATCCGGACCCTGACCGTCATGTCCCTTGATCCCGCCCTGCGCTCGCGCATCGAATCCATTCTCAACGCCAACCGCGTCGTGCTGTTCATGAAGGGTCAGCCGAGCATGCCGCAGTGCGGTTTCTCGGCCAAAGCCGTCGGCGCCCTGCAGGACCTCGGGGTGGAGTTCGACCACGTCAACGTGCTGGCCGACGCGGACATCCGCGAAGGCATCAAAGCCTATGGCGAGTGGCCGACCATTCCGCAGCTGTACATCGATGGCGAGCTGATCGGTGGCAGCGACATCATCCTGCAGATGGCCGGCAACGGTGAGCTGAGCAGCGTGCTCGGGCTGGCCGCACCGGACCGCACCCCGCCGCGCATCACCGTGACCCCGGCCGCCGTGGAAATGCTGCGTGGCGCGCTGGCCGATTCCCCGGGTGCCTCGTTGCAGCTGGGCATCGATGCGCGCTTCCAGCCGAACTTCCAGCTGGCCCCGCACGATGACAACGCGATCGCCGCCGAGTCCAACGGCCTGCGCGTGCAGTTCGATCTGGCCAGCGCCCGCCGCGCTGAAGGCATCACCATCGACTGGGTCGACGACATCCGCGGCAAGGGCCTGGCGATCGACAACCCGAACGCGCCCAAGGCCGTGCAGGAACTGAGCGTGCGCGACGCCGACGACCAGCTGCGTGCCGGCAGCATCACCGTGGTCGACGTGCGCCCGGCCGACGAACGTGCGATCGCGGCGATCAACGCTCCGTTCGAGACCTTCGATGGCGACAACCGCGCCCGCCTGGAAGCCTTGCCCAAGGACACCGCGCTGGCCTTCCTGTGCCACCACGGTGGCCGCAGCGCACAGGCCGCCGAGCAGTTCCGCGCCCTGGGCTTCACCAAGGTGTCCAACATCACCGGCGGCATCGACGCCTGGTCGAACGAGGTGGACAACGGCGTGCCGAAGTACTGATCTTCAGCACGTTGCGGGAAAGAAAAACGCCGGCATTGCCGGCGTTTTTTCGTTCGTGGCGCCGGTGGCGTCCATCCACCGGTCAACCCGCAAACCCACCCTCGGCCAGGTAATCCAGCTCCTCCGGCGTCGGCATCCGCCCCAGCACCGCATTACGGTGCGGGAAGCGCCCGAAGCGGCGGATGATGTCGCGATGCAGTTCGGCGAACTGCAGGTATTCCTTGTCGCCCAGTGCATCGAACATCGCCACCGAACGCTCCTGGTCCTGCGGGTCTTCGGAGTGTTCGAACGGCAGGTAGATGAACGCCCGCAGCTTGGGCACCAGTTGCAGGTCCAGGCCTTCCTCCACCGCACGCATCGCGTAATGACGCGCCAGGCCATCGGTGGCATAGGAATGCGCCGTATCGCGGAAACAATTGCGCGGAAACTGGTCGAGCAGGATCATCAGCGCCAGCGCGCCGTCGGCGCTGCTCAGCCAATGCTCGCGGGCACGGCGCGCGGCGGCGAAATGTTCTTCCTGGAACTGCTGGCGAAACCGCGCATCGAACGCGTCATCGCGCGCGAACCACTGCTGCGGTCCGGCGTCTCGCCAGAACTCCACTACTTGTGCCGCCACGTCCATTCACTACCCCTGTGGATGACACGCCCCAAGACGTCCATCCGTTCCATTGCCGTTACTCGTCAAAACGCAGGTGGCGGACCGACTTGCCGTTGCGCCGTATCAGCTTAAGCGCCTCGATACCGATCTGGATATGGTTCTCGACGAACTGGGAGCTGACCTTGGCATCGGAGACCTCGGTCTTCACGCCGTCGGGAATCATCGGCTGGTCGGACACCAACAGCAAGGCCCCGATCGGAATGTGGTTCGCAAAACCGGCCGCGAACAGGGTCGCCGTCTCCATGTCGATGGCCATGCAGCGCATCACCCGCAGCTTCTCCTTGAAGGCCTCGTCATGCTCCCAGACCCGACGATTGGTGGTGTAGACGGTGCCGGTCCAGTAATCGTGGCCGAGGTCGCGAACCATGGTCGAGACTGCCCGCTGCAGGGCAAAGGCCGGCAGGGCCGGGACTTCCGGCGGCAGGTAGTCGCTGGAAGTGCCCTCGCCGCGGATTGCAGCGATGGGCAGGATCAGGTCGCCCAGCTGGTTTTTGCGCTTGAGCCCACCGCACTTGCCCAGGAACAGCACCGCCTTGGGCATCACCGCCGACAGAAGGTCCATGATGATGGCCGCGTTCGGGCTGCCCATGCCGAAGTTGATCAGGGTGATGTCGTCGCTGGTGACGCTGGCCATCGGCCGGTCCGCGCCCTGGATGGGAGCCCTGGTGAGCTGGGAAAAGGTATGCAGGTAACCACCGAAATTGGTCAGCAGGATGTGCTGCCCGAACTGCTCCAGGGGCACGCCGGTGTACCGCGGCAGCCAGTTTTCGACGATGGCCTGTTTGGTTTTCATGGGGCTGTTCCGACAAACGACAGGCGACAATTCTGCGAGACCAGCCGGGCGGCGTCGAGCGTTGCCGCTCAATCGGGGTGGTCGATCCCATCGGCCCTGCCCTTGAGGACAAGGCAGGCCAGCAAAAGCACGGCGGCCGGTATGGCAAGCAGCAGGACAAGGGCCGTCGGCGCACCAAAGGCCCAGAGCGAGGCGGCAAAGGATATGGACGATATGCCGACCAACGGAAAGGCGTACTGGATCCGTTTGATCACCAGGTAGCTGGCGGTGGCCGTCAGCAGGGAGAGTGCTGCGAGGAGGATGCGCGCTTCTTTGGGCAGCCCGCTGGGCGACTGCTCGAAGAATCCGGCCACCAGCATGAGGCCGGACGCGAACGCCAGAACGACGAGCAACAGGTAGTAATGCCTGGCGTGCTTGCGATCAAAGCCTTCGGTTACGTTCATCGACACTTCCTTGTGAATGCAGGGTCGCACGGGTGACCTACGCGAGCCGCGCCAGTCCGACCATTCCACGTTGGACGATCGCGGCGCAAGTGGCGATCGCGATCTTGCAGCGGCGGGCAAGAAAAAGGCGGCCAATGGCCGCCTTTTTCCGTTTACCGGTAGCGCTGGGTCAGAACTGCACGGACCAGCGCGCGGTGACGCTGCGGTCGCGGGCGTCATCACCGAAGGTGCCGTTGTAACCCAGTTCCAGCTGGTTGCGCGGGCTCAGCCAGGCCGACAGGCCGAGCTCGGCCACCACGGCGTTGTCGGCGATCGCCGCACCGCTGACAGCAAAGCTGCTGCCGCCCGTCCAGGCCAGATCGGCGACCTGGCTGCGGTCACCGGAGGCACGACGGTAGCCGAGGCCACCGCGGACGTGCAGCCAGCTTTCCTGCTGCCAGGACGTCTTCAGGCCCTTGTCAAAGCGAACACCGGCGGTCGCCACGTTGGTGCGGGTGTCGGCGACCTGGCCGTTCAGTGCCGCAGCGCCGCCCTGTTCGGAGATGCGGTCCACGTCCACTTCAACGCGCGCGAACTGCAGGTACGGCTCCAGGCCAGCTTCGCGCCCACCAAAGCGGTACGCGCCTTCGATGAAGCCCTGGCGGGTGGTGGCGTCGTACGTGGCCGACAGCGCGTCCTGGTAGCCGGCAAACGTCAGCTGACGCTTGCTGTCCACGTCATGACGGGAATAACCCAGACCGGCGCGCAGACCGAACGCCCCCCACTGGTTGCCCACGTAGGCGCCAAAGTGGGTGTTGTCGATCTCCGAACGGGCGCCGCGACCGGCCGCCTGCTTGATGTCGGTCCGGCCGGTACCGACCAGCCCGCCGACCTGCCAACCCCCGCCGAACACATGATCGGCACCGACCAGCAGACCGTTGCTGTTGGAATCGGTGCGCGCGGCATTGGCATCGCCATCGAGCTTGCCGCTGCCGCCGATCGCCTGCACCCACGCCCCGCCACCGGCGGCCTCATCAGCGGCACCGGGCGAGCGCGCGCCCACGGCACGGCTCAGCGCCGCATCACGCAGGTAGCGGCTGCTTTCCACCAGCGCCATCGGCGTGGCGGCATGGAGCTCACCACTCAGCGCATCCAGTGCCGCACCAACCTGGGCCGGGAACAGCTGGGTCAGCGGCTTGGGCAGGCCCTGGTTGATGGCCAGGCCATCGGCGCTGGTGGCCACGGCGATCTGGTTCGGCGTGACCGCGGCGCTGGACAGTGCGTTGCCGCGGGCGACGTCGATGCGCAGGCCATTGGCGCTGTAGCCCAGGCTGAACGTCAGGAACGGCGAGAAGGCCGAGAAGTCGGTCGTGGCGAACTGGCCGTTGATGCCACCGGCGGCCTGCAGGAAGTTGAACTGCTCGCCGAGGTAGTACACGCCGGCTTCCGGCAGGGCCTTCAAGGTGCCATCCAGCGTGGCGGTGCCGCTGACGCGCAGCAGATCGCTGCGGCTGCCCGGGGCCAGCTCGGCCTGGTAGACGCCACTGGCGGTCTGCACATAATCGCCGTTGATGGTCAGCGTGCCGATCGAGTTGCCCGGCGCGATGATGCCCTCGACGCGCGTGCTGCCCAGCGTACCCACGCCCTTCAGCGTGCCCTTTGCGCCGACCACGGTCGAGCCATCCTGCTGCACGCCGTTGAAGGATACGGTACCGGCAGTGACGAGCAGGTCTGACCCGTCCAGCAGCGCACCGGCATTGACACCGGTGGTGCCGGCCGAGGTCAGCGTACTGTCGACCAGACGGCCATTGAGCACGAAGCTGCCGCCGCTGCCGACGGTGGTGCCGGCGTCCTGCTGCAGGCCATTGAAGGTGACCGAACCACCGGTCACGTTGAGTGCCGAACCCTCGAGCACGCCGGTGGTGGAGATCACGCTGCTGCCCCCCAGGCTGTTGAGCGTGGTGGACACCAGGCTGCCGTTGAGCAGGAACTGGCCGCCCTGCACGTCGACCGACGCTGTCAGTGCGTTGGCGCCGTCCAGTTCCAGCATGCCGTCACGCACGATGGCGCCGTTGAAGCGGTTGTCGCCGCTCAGACGCAGCCAGCCGATGCCGGACTTGGTCAGCTTGCCCGGGCCGCCGATGTCATTGGTCCAGTCGTCCCATGCATCGCCTTCCCACACCTTCAGGCCGCCGGCCTTCTGGTTCATGACCACGTCGGTGTCCACGCGCAGCATGCCGTAGCCTTCGATGGCGGTCTTCAGATCGACCATGCCCCAACCGTAGATCGCATCCACGCCCGGCGCGCCCAGATCACGCGCGGTGGTCAACAACACGTCGCGTACCTGCGCGTTGTCCAGGTACGGGAAGCGCTCCATCAGCAGACCAAGCGCACCCGTGATATGGGGTGCCGCCATCGAGGTACCGGTCTTGTAGCCGTAGGTATATTCGGGCGCTTCGCTTTCGATCAAGAAACGCAGGTAGTCCTCGGTCAGCTCCATGCGACCGTTGATCTCGCCGGACACAATGGTGCTGGCGATGTTGGTACCCGGCGCGGACAGGCACCAGTTGGCAGCAGCACCGCAGATGCTGGAACTGGCATCAATGACGTAGTCCGTTTCCCCAACAGTGGGGCGACGGACGTTCGCAACGGCCAGCCAGTACGGCTCGATCTCCGGGTTCCAGCGCGGCAATGCTGCCGTGATGCCGGCCATGCCCCCGGCTGAGTTGCCTGCCGACCATACCTGAATCAGCTTGGAACCCGATGCACCCTCCGTCTCACCATAGATACTGCCGTAAACACCGTAGTCCGCACCGATTGCAGCGTACTGCGTGTCCAGACTGCCTACCGTCGCGTGCCGGGTCGAGATGCCCCAGCTGTGGTTGAGAACGCGCACGCCCTGTGCCTCGGCTTGTGCGTACATGTCCAGTGTCGCCACATCATCCGGGTCCGTGCGATACAGCGCACGTGGCCGGTAGAAGTTGTCCGGGTCGAGGCGCCATTCGTAATACGTATCGCCGAAGACACGGGCTGCCGTCAGGTTGGCACCAAATGCCACACCATGCATTCCGGTGCCATCGCGGTTTGCACCCACGGTCCCCAGCACGTGCGTGCCGTGGTCGGCGTAGCTGAAACCATATGGCTGGCCCGCGGCGATCAGGCGGTCGGCAAGCGCTGGAGGCACGCCGGGCCCCAGGCCGTAGTAGTTGTACCCGGGCTGGTCGCCGCGGGTGCTGCCGCAGGCACCTTCGCCGGCCACGATGCTCGGGTCGGCGCAGCCGCCGTTGCCGATGGTGATGCTGGCGGTGTTGCGCCCGGCGAACTCGTCATGGGCAAGAGCAGAGCCCGAATCGAACACCCCCAGGCGCACGCCCTGACCGGTCAGCCCACGTGCGTAGGCGTAATCGGCCCCCATCGCAGCCAAGCCCCAATCGGCGTTGAATTCATCGCTATGCCAACTTGCCACATCACCCGGCTTGCCCAGGATAGGGCTGGCGGCCTCGGCGCTGACGCGCGGACTGGGAAGGGACATGTTCTGGCCAGGAGCGCCGATCGGTGCGGCGAACATGGCCGCGAGCGAGGTGCTCTGCTGATTGCGGCCTACCGCGGACTGCTCGGCGCGCTGCTGCTGGTAACGGTCCAGGACATCGCTGGCGGGACTGGCCATGGCCGGGGCGACGATGGCGGCGAAAAGGGTGCCGGTGATGGCCGAGGCCAGCAGGGTCGGCGACAGGCGACGAGAGGCCGCGCGGGACTTCGAGTGCAGAGTCATGAACAGGAAACTTCCTTGATCTGGTTCTAGGTACAGGGTCTGAAACTAGGTGGACACCACCACGTTGCCGCCGGTGCAGGTCGGCCCAACGCTCTCTTTGAGCCTACCCGAAAAGTTCATGAAAAGTTCACAATTGCTTCTCATAACAGTGCTAGGTCTCATTTGCTAAAAATATGCAAAAGGTCACTTGGCAAAGCACCCGCGTCCCGGATAGCGTCGAAGCATTGTGTCCATGCGGCTTGGGGGAGAACCATGCAGAAGTTGTTGAGCGTCGGCGTTGGCCTGGCGTTGATGTCGATCGTGTCCGCGCCGGCGCCCGCCGCGTCGCGTTTCCTCCAGGATCCCTACCCCAGCACCTACGCACCGATCGCCTCGGCGCCGGTGCTGATCAGCAACGCCACGGTGCTCACCGGCACCGGCGTGCGCCTGGACAACGCCGATGTGCTGTTGCGGGGCGGCCGCATCGCAGCGGTCGGCACCGGCCTGAGTGCACCGGCCGATGCGGTCCGCGTCGACGGCCAGGGCAAGTGGGTCACCCCCGGCATCATCGATGTGCACTCGCACCTGGGCGTGTATCCCAGCCCGGGCGTCAGCGCGCACAGCGACGGCAACGAGATGACCGCGCCGGTCACCGCCAATGTCTGGGCCGAACACTCGGTGTGGCCGCAGGACCCCGGCTTTGCCGCGGCACTGGCCGGCGGCGTGACCTCGATGCAGGTGCTGCCCGGCTCGGCCAACCTGGTCGGCGGCCGCGGGGTGACGTTGAAGAACGTCCCCGCAACGACCTACCAGGCCATGAAGTTTCCCGGCGCGCCGTGGGGCCTGAAAATGGCCTGCGGCGAGAACCCCAAGCGCGTCTACGGCGGCAAGGGCACCGCGCCGGGCACGCGCATGGGCAATGTCGCCGGTTACCGCGCGGCCTTCATCGATGCCAGCGAATACATCGCCAAGAACACCCCCAAGCAGCCGAAGAAGAAGCGCTGGTTCAGCGGCGATGACAAGGGCGACAGCGCCGGTGACAGTGGCGGCAAGCGCGATCTCAAACTGGATACGCTGGCCGGCGCCATCCAGGGCGACATCCGCGTGCACATCCACTGCTACCGCGCCGATGAGATGGCCACGATGCTGGATCTCTCCAAGGAATTCGGCTTCAAGATCGCCGCGTTCCACCACGCGGTGGAGGCCTACAAACTGGCCGACCGGCTCGCCGAGGAAGGCGTGTGCGGTGCGCTGTGGGCCGACTGGTGGGGCTTCAAGATGGAGGCGTTCGATGGGATCCAGGACAACATCGCCCTGGTCGACCGGCCGGCCAACAGCTGCGCGATCGTGCATTCCGATTCCCCGGAGGGCATCCAGCGCCTCAACCAGGAAGCGGCCAAGGTGATCGCCAACGCACGCCGCGCCGGCATCGAGATCGCCCCGGAGCGCGCCATGATGTGGCTCACCTCCAACGCAGCGCGCTCGCTGGGCGTGGAGAAGCAGACCGGCAGCCTGGAGGCCGGCAAGATGGGGGATGTAGTGGTCTGGAACGGCAGCCCGTTCAGTTCCTACGCACTGGCCGAAAAGGTCTACGTCGATGGCCATCAGGTCTATGACCGGCAGGATGTGAGGCGGCAGCCGCTGTCGGACTTCATGCTCGGCCAGGAGGCACGCCCATGAGCCGCCGCGTCGCCATGCGACTGCTTCCGCAGGCTCTGCTGTTGCTCGCCGGTGCCTGCATCGCACCGGCGTTGTTCGCGCAGGATCTGCTGATCCGCAACGCCACCGTGCACACCGCCGCCGCACGCGGCAGCCTGGAACACAGCGATGTGCTGATCCAGGGCGGCGTGATCCGCGCCGTCGATCCGGGCCTGTCGGCGCCGGCCGGCGTCGCCGTGGTGGAGGCCGCAGGCAAGCCGCTTACCCCGGCGTTGTTCGGCGGTATCACCGACATCGGTATCGAAGAAGTGTCCGGCGAATCGGCCACGGTCGACAGCACGCTCAAACTGGAAGACCAGCCGCTGCGCCCGGAATTCGACGTCACCCTGGCCTTCAATCCGGACTCGGTGCTGATCCCGGTGGCGCGGCTGGATGGCATCGGCTTCACCCTGCTCGGGGCGAACACCGGCGGCGGCTTCATCGCCGGCCAGGGCGGCGTGATGCGGCTGGACGGCAGCGCCGACCCGGTCGGCCCGCAGGCGCTGTTCATCCGCCTCGGTGCGTCCGGCGCAGAGTTGACCGGCACCTCGCGTGCCGCGCAGTGGATGCTGCTGGAACAGATGGTCAGCGAGGCGCGTGGCCGCGTGCCGGCAGACTCTCCGCATGCCCTGCTCACACCTGCCGGACGCGCCACGCTGGCGCGCTACCTGGCCGGCCACGGCCGGATCGTGGTGCAGGTCGACCGCGCGGCCGATATTCGTCAGCTGCTGCGCTGGGCCGCCCGCGAGAAGGTCAAGATCGCGATCGCCGGCGGTGCCGAGGCGTGGCGTCTTGCCCCGCAGCTGGCCCAGGCCGGCGTGCCGGTGTTCGTGGATGGGCTGGGCAATCTGCCGAGCAGCTTCGACCAGCTCGGCGCGACCCTGCAGAACGCGGCGCGACTGAAGGCGGCCGGCGTGCCGGTCAGCTTCGCCCAGCGCGATGATGCCTCGCACAACGCGCGCAAGATGCGCCAGCTGGCCGGCAATGCAGTGGCCAACGGGTTGCCCTGGGAGGATGGCCTGGCGGGCCTGACCCGGGTGCCGGCGCAGGCGCTGGGCGTCGGCGACCGGCTTGGCACCATCGAGCCGGGCAAGCTGGCCGATCTGGTCCTGTGGGAAGGCGATCCGCTGGATGTCGGGCATTACGCCGAGCAGGTCTGGCTGGGCGGCCGCGCGATGCCGATGCGCTCGCGCCAGACCGAGCTGCGCGACCGCTACCAGGCGCCGGCGTCGAGCGAACCGCGCGCATACTCGCGCTGAGTCCCTGCACAGGGCCGCTGCCTGCGGCGGCCCTGCATCCGGCGGCATTGCCGTCCCGCAACGTGAGCACCCGATCATGGCCCTGCGCTGGTATTTCGATTTCGTCTCACCGTTCGCTTACCTGCACTGGCAGCAGCTCAAGGCCCTGCCGCAGTTCAAGAGCATTGTTCCGGTGCCGATCGCCTTCGGCGCAGTGCTGCACCACCTGGGCAATCTGGGCCCTGCCGAGATCCCCGCCAAACGACTGTTCACCTATCGGCAGGCCCTGTGGCAGGCCCGCAGCACCGGGGTGACGCTGCGCTTTCCGCCGGGCCACCCGTTCAATCCGCTGGCAGCCCTGCGCCTGTGTCTGGCCGCGGGGGCCACCCACGAGACGGTCGACCTCCTGTTCAACTGGATCTGGCGCGACGGCCACGCCGGTGACAGTGCGGCCGCGCTCGCCCTGCCCGGCGCGATGCTGGACATCGCCGATGTCGCTGCGGCGATCAGTGAGCCGTCGGTCAAGGAAGCGCTACGCCGCAACACGGATGCGGCTTTGGCGGCCGGCGTGTTCGGCGTCCCGACGCTGGCGATCGGCAGCGAGCTGTTCTGGGGCAACGACGCCCACCCGCTGATGCAGGCGGTGCTGGCCGATCCAGGCCTGCTCGAGACGGGCGAATGGGCGCGGATCCAGGACTTGCCGGTGGCGGTAGAGCGCAGCCGTTGAGCCCGGGTCGGCTCCCCGGTCAGGCAAGCCGAGCCGTTTTGCGATAGCGTTCACGTTTCCGAACCTACAACCTGCCGGAGGGGCACAGGATGCGCATCGGAATCGTGGTCGACTCTGCGTGCGATCTGCCGCAGGATTTCATTGAACAACACAACATCGTGCTGCTGCCGATCACCGTCCGCATCGGCGAGGCCGTGCTTGCCGACCATCGCGACGAACAGGCGACACTGAGCTTTCTGCATGCCCATGTGGCCGAGCACGGCGCCGAAGCGGAGACCATTCCGTTCAGCGTCAACCAGATCCGGGACCTGTTCCTGGGCAAGCTGGTGATCGATTACGACCATGTGTTCTGCATGACGATGACCAAGACCCGCAGCCCGATCCACGACAACGCGATGCAGGCCAGCTTCGCGATCCTCAACGACTACAAGCCGGTGCGGCAGGCGGCAGGCTTCAACTCGCCGTTCGCGCTGCGCGTGCTCGATACCCAGAACCTGTTCGCCGCCCAGGGCGTGACCGCGGTGGAAGCGGTGCGCCTGCGCGACAGCGGTGCAAGCGTGCAGCAGATCCGCGAGCGGCTGGAGCTGCTGGCGCACAACGTGCACGGCTACATGATCACCCGTGATCTGTACTACATGCGCGCCCGCGCACGGCACAAGGGCGACCGCAGCGTGGGCCTGATCAGCGCGGCGCTGGGCAGCGCGCTGGACATCAAGCCGGTGCTGCATGGCTACCGCGGCGAGACCGGCCCGGTGGCCAAGATCAAGGGCTTCGACAACGCCGTGCAGAAGCTGTTCGATTTCGTCGGGCAGCGCGTCAAGACAGGCCTGATGACGCCAACGGTGTGCATCAGTTACGGCGGTGAGCTGGCCGACCTGCAGGCCCTGCCCGGTTATACCGCGCTGCGCGAGACGTGCCAGGCGCATGGCGTGGATGTGTTCGAGGCGGTGATGAGCCTGACCGGCATGGTCAACGTGGGCAAGGGCGCGGTGACGATCGGCTTCGCCGACGGCCCACATACCTTCAGCGGCTGAGCGCACTGGTCAGCATCGCAGCGGCCATGCCACGATCCGGGCACGGCCGCTGGTTCTGCACGCGGATTGCACCGCGTCTCTGCCAGCCTTGCCGCATTCAATGGAGGTAACCATGCCAGTTAGTTATGACATCAGCCTGCCGGACCCGGCCAAGGCACGCGGCAACGATCCGGACTTGTCCTTCCACGCCCAAGGCGCGGCAGGGTTGGCCGAGGAACTTCAGACTGCCCTGCGTACCACGGTGCTGTTCGACCGCTGGCGCGCCAAGCAGGACGATCCCGACGCGGTCGACCCGCAGTGGGGCGTGACCGATCCGGCCGCTACCGTGACCGGCGCGCAGGATGATCTGCGGATCAACCTCTGCGCCACCACCAGCATCGACAGCGACGTGTTCAAGCAGCGCCTGCGCATGCTGGCCGGCAGTCACTGGGAACTGCGCAACGTACGTTGAGCCATGTTGCCCGCCCCGCTGGCAGCCGACGCGCTGCCAGCGAGCGCCGCGCCGGCATCGCCATCGTCCCACCCACCGCCCAGCGCGCGATACAGATCCACCCGGGCGATCGCGGCCGCCGCCTGGCTGCCGGCCAGCGCCGCCTGGTTGTCCAGCGCAATGCGCTGGGTGGTCAGCACGTCCAGCATGTCGATCACACCGGCCTGGTACTGACGACGCGCAGCGACCAAGGCACGATCACTTTCCTCCACCGCCACCTGCAGCGCCTGCCCGCGTCGCTGCTCCGCGCTGTAACCGTCCATCGCATCGTCCACATCGTGCCACGCCTGCAGCACCGTCTTCTGGAACTGCAGCGCGGCCTGGCGTTGCTGCAACCGGCTCAGAGCGAGGTTCGCTTTCAACCTGCCGCCCTGGAAGATCGGCAGACTGATCGCCGGACCGATGCTGAAACGATGGGCGTTCCAGCCGTCCAGGTCGTCGAGCTGTTTGGCCTGGAAGCCGGCATCGCCAGTGAGGGTGATGCGCGGCAGGAAGTTGGCCTTGGCCACACCGATGCCAGCCGTCGCCGCGTGCAGGGCCGCTTCGGCGCGGCGGATGTCCGGGCGGCGCTCGACCAGGTCGCTGGGCAGGCCAGCCGCCATGCCGGGCAATGCCGGCCAATCGCGCCGTGCGTTTTCCAGCTGTGCGTCCAGCGCCTGCGGTGAGCGCCCCAGCAGCAGGGCCAGTGCATTGCGCAGCTGCGATTGCCGATGCTGCAATGGCGCCACCCGCGCCTCCAGCGCTGCCACCTGTGCGGCCGCACTGGCCACCTGCAAGGTGGTCGCCACGCCCTGCTGCTGGCGGGCCAGGGTCAGCCGCTGCACGTCACGGGCGATGTGCAGGTTGTCCTCGGTGATCGCCAGCAGCTGACGCGTCGCGCGCAGCTGCAGATAGGTACCGGCGGTTTCGGCCATCACCGCGGTCTGCACCGCGTGCCAGTCTTCGCTGGCCATCTGCACGCGGGCATCGGCGATCTCCACCTGGCGCCGCACACGACCCCAGAGATCCAGCTCCCAGCTCAGGCCGATACCGGCCTGGAACAGCCCGTAGACTTCCCGCCCGGCATTGCCGGACGGATCGTTCAACCCCACTTCGCTGTTGCGCGCACGGGTGGCCCCGACCGTCGCGCCGACGGCCGGGGCGCGGTCGGCGGCACTGATTCCGCGCAGCGCGCGGCTCTGCGCGACGCGGTTGGCGGCCAGCTGCACATCCAGATTGGCCTGCATGGCCTGGCTCGCCAGTGCCGCCAGCAGCGGATCCTCGAAGCCGTTCCACCACGCCGCGTCATCAGCGAAGGCCGCCGAGGTGATCACTCTGCCCTCCCACTGCGCTGGCAGGTTGGCCTCGGGCCGCACGAAATCCGGGCCGAGGGTGCAGGCGGCCAGTGCGGTGCACAGCGCGCTGCCCGCCATCAGGCGCAACGTCTGCCGCATCATCATGCGCCCTCCCCCGGCAGCCCACGCGCGCCGCTGTCCAGATCCACGCGCGCCTCCACCGACATGCCGGCGCGCAGCTTGCCGGCCAGCGGTTGGCCTTCGTCGAGCACGATCTTCACGGGTATCCGCTGTACCACCTTGGTGAAGTTGCCGGTGGCGTTCTCCGGCGCGATCGCAGCGAAGGTCACCCCGGTTGCCGGGGCGATGCTGTCGATCCGGCCGTGCAGCGGCTGGCCGGGGAACACATCCACCTGCACGTCTACGCGCTGTCCAGCGTGCATGCGCGTCATCTGCGTTTCCTGGAAGTTGGCGACGACGAATGCCTGCTGCAGCGGCACCACCGCGAGCACCGGCGTGCCCGGGGTGAGGTAAGCGCCCACGCGCACCGCGCGGCGGCCGACCATGCCATCGATCGGCGCACGCAGCTCGGTATGCGACAGATCCAGTTCGGCACGGGCCTGTGCGGCGTCGGCCCGCTGCACGGCGGCCTGCGCGGACTGCACGCTGGCGGTCAGCAGCGCGGTGCGTTGACGCGCATTGAGCACGGCGGCCGTGCCCTGCTGCAGATGCGCGCTGGCCACCGCCTGGCGCGACTGCGCCTGCTGTGCGTTCTGCACGGTGCCGGCACCGTCGCTGGCCAGCGCGTGATAGCGGCGCTGATCGGCCTGGGCGAGGCTGAGCTCGGCGCGGCTGACGTCCACACTGGCCTGGGCCTGATCGATCACCGAACCCTGCTGCGCCAGCGCGGCCTGCGCATTGGCCAGTTGCGCCCGTGCATTGGCCAGATCGGCACGCGCGGCCGCCAGCGCTACCTGATAGTCGCGGTCATCGATGCGCGCGAGCACATCGCCGGCCTTGACCGTCTGGTTGTCCTGCACGCGGACCTCGCTGACGAAGCCCGCGATCTTCGGCGCGACCACGGTGAAGTCCGCGATGACATAGGCGTTGTTGGTGGATTGATGGCGGCCATCGTGCAGCAGCCACCCGGCGCCGCCGGCGAGCAGCAGCAGGCCGGCAGCGATGACGAAGGGAACGGAGTTGCGATGCAGGGACACAGGGGAGTTCCTTGAATTCAAGCCACGGCACGTGGCGGATAGATGCGTGTGGGCAGCCACGGAATCAGCGCGATCAGCGCCACCGCCACCCACGCGACGAGGAGATAGAGATCGGCCGAGGTCAGCGCGACCACCTGCGCATGCAGGCGTGCGCCCAGCCCTGGCACAGTGGTGACATCAAGCCAGGTCGCGTTGCCGATCCGGTCAACCAGCGCGGTCGAGTGCAGATGGCTGCGCGCGGTGGTGACCGCCTCGAGCAGGCCACCGGCGAGCACTGCGGCGAAGCCTTTGACGGTGTTGAACCACGCTGAGGCGAAGGGGCCATCTGTCGGCGCCAGGCTGCCGGTGGCGAGCATCAGCAGCGGCAGCACCGCCATCGGCTGGGCGATGACCTGGATCACCTGCAGCCACACGAAGTTGTCGCGGTGCCAATCGGTGGTCAGCTGCGCACCCAGGCCACAGGCCAACGCCAGCAGGCCCAGGCCGATCGCCTGCACCCAGCGGCTGTCCACCCGGCGCTGGTTGAGCAGGGTCGCCACCAGCGGCAGCGCGATCAGCTGCGGCAAAGCGACCCACAGCAGCATCGGCGCGGTCTGCAGCGGCCGGTAGCCCTGCACCTTGGCCAGGAAGCTGGAGGGAATCATGATCACCGCCAGCAGCACGAACAGCACGCCACCCAGCGTGATCAGCGCGTAGCTCAGATTGCGGTTGGCCAGCAGCTGCAGCTTGAAGAACGGCAGCGGGTGCGACCATTCGTTGTAGAAGAACAGCGCCAACAGGCCGGTACCACCGCCGAGCAGCAGGCAGATCAACGGCGAGGCGAACCAGTCCAGGCGCGGCCCCTGCACCAGGCCGATCACCAGCATCACCAGCGCCGGGAACCCGAGCGCCAGGCCGACCCCGTTGAACTGCGCGAAACGCTCCCACCGCAGCGGGTCCTGCGGCAGGCCCCAGGCCACCATGCCCAGCGCGGCCACACACCACGGCACGATCTGCCAGAACGCCCAGTGCCACCCCACGTAGTCCACCCACAGCGCGGCCATCGGTGTGCCCAGGCTCGGCCCGAACGTGGCCGTCAGCGCATAGCCGGCCAGGCCGTACAACTTGATGCCCGGCGGCAGGAAGCGCAGCGCCACGCTCATCAGCAGCGGTGGCAGCGCGCCGCCCGCCAGCCCCTGCAGCGCGCGCAGGATCAGCAACGAGGGCAGATCCGGTGCGAACGGACACAGCACGCCCAGCACCATGAAGGCGCCGATCATCACCAGTGCGAAGCGGCGCAGCGAAAAGGTCACCGCACACCACGGCGCAAACGCCATCGCGCTGACCGACATCGCCGTGTACAGCGCGATGATCCAGCTGCCGTCATCGACACTGAACCCCATCGCGCCCCGGATGTCGGCCAGCGCGACCTTGGTGACGTTTTCGTTGATACCGGAGATCAGTACAGCCAGCAGCACGCCGCACAGGCCCACGGCCAGACGCAGGCCGAACACCGCCTGCGCAGGCGGTGCAGCTGGCACGGCAGTTGCTGCCGGCAACGGGGCGGCAACAGCAGTCATCGAACACCACCCGGGTATCGGGGATGCAGCGGGAACAACACGGACATGGGGCCACTCCACGACGGGGAGCGGCAGTCTAGGCAGCGCCGATGCTGCGAAAAATGCTGCGCCGGCCATCGCTGGCGTGCATCCCACGCACGCCTCACCGGTTGCCGTGCAGGCGGCCGTGGCCGCAGTGCGTCAGGCCTGCGTGGACTCCGCGTCGCACATCGCCTTGATGCTGCGACGCAGCCAGCGATGCGCCAGATCGCTGTCCAGGCGGGGATGCCATGCCTGCACGACAATCGCGCTGCGGACCGGAATCGGCAGTTCGAACAGGCGCAGCGGCACCCCGAGGCGTTCCAGTCGGCCCAGCATCACGCTGGGCATCTGCGGCAGGATCAGGTCCGAATCGGCCGCGGCGAAGATCGCCGAGTGGAAGGTCGGCATGATCTGCGCGACGCGCCGGGTCAGCCCCAGTGCTTCCAGGTCCTCATCGATCGGGCCATACCACCGGCCACGGCGCGATACGGCGATGTGGTCGAAGGCCACGAAGCGCTCGGCAGTGATCTCCCCGGCAAAGATCGGGTGGCCCTCATGGGCGGCACCGAAAAACGAGGTACTGAACAGGTTCTGCACCTTGGTATCTGCGCTCAGCTTGCTGACAGCACTGATGTGCAGATCGATCCGGCCCTGCGCCATCGCATCGTCGTCCCCATCGCCCTCGGGCACGAACCGCAGCACCGAACACGGCGCCTGCGCCTTGAACAGCTCGCGCATGCGGCCCCCATAAGTGCCGACAAACACATCGTTGGCGCGGATGCTGAAGGTGCGCTCCAGCGTCAGCATGTCGACCTCGCGGCCGGCGTTGAAGACCAGGTGGGCCTGCTCGATCACCCCGCGCACCTGCTCACGCAGCTGCAGCGCGCGCGGGGTCGGGGCCAGGCCACGGCCGGCGCGGACCAGCACCGGATCGCCGATCGCCTCGCGGATGCGGCCCAGGGTACGGCTCATCGCCGGGGCACTGAGGTTCATCCGCCGCGCCGCGCCCACGACGCTGCCCTCCTCGATCAGGGCATCCAGGGCAATGAGCAGGTTCAGATCGGGCATGGTCACGGCAGTATCACCTTCAACGTGTGGCGGTGACTTTACTGCAATCCAAAACCCGGATTGGTGCGCCAAACGCACGGCTCCGCTGCGGCGCACGGCATGGGTCCAGCGCCGACGGTGCGCCACCCTAGCGCCCCCTCTGCCGAGAATGCCGATGTTCACCAAGATCCTCGTCGCCCTGGATGGCGGCCCACAGCACGCCCAGGTACTGGCCCTGGCCGGGTCGCTGGCAGGGCCTTCCACCCGGTTGCACCTGCTGTGCGTGCTGGACCCCGCCTTCGCGCTGGCCGATGACACGCCGCGCGCCGACCATGCCGAATATCCGGCCGCCGATGACCAGGTCCACCAGGCGCAGCGCCTGCTTGCCACCGCCCTGAACAGCCTGCGCGAGCGCGGTATCGACGGCATAGGCCACCACCCGGCCGGCGAGCCGGCGCAGGTGATCTGCGACCATGCCCGCCAGCACGGCTGCGACCTGATCGTCATCGGCCATCGCCACCTGTCGCGGCTGGAACGCCTGCTGGACCGCTCTGTCGGGCAATGGACGGTGGACCATGCGCCCTGCCCGGTGCTGGTGGAAGTGCGCGGTGGCGATGCCTGAGCGAACCCCGGCGTGCGGTCAACCATCGGCCGCGGCCGTGCCCTGGCCCGGCGGCGGGCGCTGATCGCGCTCAGCCCGGTTCGCCGCCCGCGTCCACCCGATTGCGCCCGCCCCGCTTGGCGGCGTACAGCGCGGCATCCGCCGCCGCCAGCAGCTCGGCAGGATCAGCTTCCAACACCCTCGGCACGGTCCCGACGCCGATGCTGATCGTCACCGGTCGTCCCGGCTCAGCCGATGGCAACTGCAGCTGCTCCACCGCATGGCGCATGCGCTCGGCGAGTGCAGGGGCGCCCTCCAGCGGCGTCGATGCCACCACCACGGCGAATTCCTCACCGCCATAACGGGCAACCAGATCCGTGCTGCGCACCGCGCACCCCGCCAACGTTGCAGCGACCAGGCGCAGGCAGTGATCGCCGGCCGGGTGCCCGAAGCGGTCGTTGAACGCCTTGAAGCAGTCGATATCGACCATCAGCAGCGCAATGCCCTGCCCGCTTCGCCGCGCCCGCTCCCACGCGTCACGCAGGCTCTGGTCGAACTGGCGTCGGTTGGCCAGGCCGGTGAGGCTGTCGATCCGCGACAGCGCATCGAGCTGGTCCTGCCGCGCGAACGAACGCATCTGCATCAACACGCTGCGCAGGCCCGACCCCACGGTGGCCAATGCAAACCCGGCCACGGCCAGATAGGGATGCTCGCGGACCATCAATGCCGACACCACCATCAACGACAGTGCCAGGATCAATGGGCTCCCGGCGCGAACGGCCATCACCAGCGCGCGCGGCACACGCACTTCACTGCCTCGGGAAGGCCGCAGCGCCATGATCGCCAGCAACAGGAACGGCACATCGATCAGCAGATCGCCCAAGCCGCCGTAGCTGTCCTCGGTCTCGACATGGTTGATGTACGCGGCAACGCCCAGGTACACCCAGGCGAACACGCACAACGTGCGGAAGAACACGCGCCGCGAGGGATCTTCGCTCGCCCGCCAGCGCAGCAGTGCAAAGCCGGCGATGAAGATGTTCTCCACATCGAACATCAGCCGCAGGTGTGCGATCCCGTCCTCGCCCGCATCGCTGAGCGTGGCGAACGAGAAGGTGTAGACAAAGAACAGGTAGCCCAGCAGCAGCGCGAGCAGCGCATCGATCAGACTGAGATACCACGGCTCCTGCCGGGGATGGGCCATCGCGAACGTGAGCGGCACGCCGTACAGCACATACAGCAGCATGCTCAGCCCCGGCGTCGCATCGGCATTGCCGCGCCCGACCTCCTGATACATGTTCAGCACCATGCCGGCCGCCCACAACCCCATGCCCAGCGCCATCGCGACCCAGCCGACGATCGACGCGCTGCGGCGCCCCCGCCACACACAGGCCAGCCCTGCCAGCAGGGGCGCCCCGATCAGGAACGCATAGGACACCGGCAGCGCATGCGCGGGCAGCAGCACCAGCGCGATGCCATGGCACAGCAGGTACAGCACCGACAGCCAGACCACCATGCGGCGTCCCATTCCGATGCGGCGTTGCGACCAACATACAAGGTTGCCCGGCACCTGGGGATCAATTCATCCCGCGTTGACGGCGCGCGCGCGGCAGGGCGCCGGGCAGCGGGGGCTATTCTTCCTCGAGCTGCTGGAAACGTTCCGCCAGGAAATCGATCAGCGCGCGTACGGAGGGCAGCAGTCCGCGCCGTGAGGGGAACACCGCATGGATGATCTCCCGCCGTGGCGCCCACGCGGGCAGGACGTGCAGCAGCGTGCCAGCCGCGATCTGGTCGCACACCATCATCCGCGGCAGCTGCACCACGCCCACGCCCGCCACCGCGGCCGCGCGCAGGGTCAGCATGCCGCGGGTGACCAGCCGCGGCCGATGGTGGATGTCCGCGCGCGTGCCGTCCGGGCCGAACAGATTCCAGACGTGCTCGTTCTGCGGCAGGCCCAGCTCCATGCTCGGCAACGCAGCGAGATCGGCCGGCACCTGCGGCAGGCCCAGCCGCGCGATCAACGCCGGGCTGGCGACCAGGCACTGGCTGCGCTCGGCCAGCACCCGCATCACCAGCTCGGTGTCCTGCAATGGCGGTGGCCGCACCCGGATCGCGATATCGATGCCCTCGGCAATCAGATCGACCCGGCGGTTGGTGGCATCCAGCTGTATCTCCACCCCCGGGCACTGCGCCAGAAAGGCCGCGATCATCTCGCCGACACGCGTGTCCAGCAGCGCGACCGGGCAGGCCACCCGGACAATGCCGCGCGGCTCGCTGCGGGTGAGTTCGATCGCTTCCTGGGCGGCTTCGGCTTCCACCAGCATCGCCTTGCAGTGCGCGTAGAACGTCTGGCCGACCTCGGTAACCGAGAAGTGCCGCGTCGAACGCTGGATCAAGCGCACCCCCAGCCGCGCTTCGAGCAGGGCCACCCGGCGGCTGAGTTTCGACTTGGGCACGCCCAGCGCCCGCCCCGCCGGCGCGAAACCGCCGTGATCGACCACCTGGGCGAAATAGTAGAGGTCATTGAGATCCTGCACGGCCGCCACCAGCGTTCACCAGATAGGACTATCAGGATAGATTCTGCCGACTACCGGCGCCAGTGTCCTGAATCCATCATCTCCTCCATCAGACAGGGGCCTGGCCCCGGAGGAGTACGACATGAAGAAAATTCTCGGCATCTACAGCGCCCCGAAGGCGCATTGGGTGGGCGACGGCTTCCCGGCCCGGACCCTGTTTTCCTATTCCAGCCACGGCCAGCAGGTCAGCCCGTTCCTGCTGCTGGACTACGCCGGTCCGATGGCGTTCACCCCGGCCGCGCAGCCCCGCGGCGTTGGCCAGCATCCCCACCGCGGCTTCGAGACGGTCACCATCGTCTATGAAGGCGAAGTGGAGCATCGCGATTCCACCGGCGCGGGCGGCACCATCGGCCCGGGCGACGTGCAGTGGATGACCGCCGCCTCCGGCATCCTGCATGAAGAGTTCCACTCCCCCGCCTTCACCCGCACCGGCGGCACGCTGGAGATGGTGCAGCTGTGGGTGAATCTGCCGGCCAAGGACAAGATGGCCGCGCCTGGCTACCAGACCCTGCTGGACGGGCAGATTCCGTCGGTGCCGTTACCGGACCAGGCGGGCCGCGTGCGCGTGATCGCCGGTGAGTTCGACGGCCAGCGTGGCCCCGCGCGCACCTTCACACCGATGGATGTGTGGGACCTGCGGCTGCTCCAGGGGCACAGCACCCACCTGCCGGTGCCCGAGGGGCGCCACGTCGCCCTGGTCGTGCTGCGCGGCAGCGTGCAGGTCAATGGCAGCCAGGCCGTGCACGAGGCGCAGCTGGTGATGCTTGATCGCGATGGCAGCGCCCTGCGGATCGAGGCCAACAGCGATGCCACGGTGCTGGTGCTCAGTGGCGAACCGATCGACGAGCCGATCGTCGGTTATGGGCCCTTCGTGATGAACAGCCAGGACGACATCCGCCAGGCCTTCGCCGATTTCAATGGCGGCCGCTTCGGCCAGATCGCGCACACGTAATCCCGGCGAAGTGCTGGATTCACAGCGCGATTGACGCATCCCCCGTCCTCCGTGGCGATGGTCGTTGCCATCGCCATGACCCGGCCGCCCAGCGGCCTCCCCACGCCCAGGAGTATTCCCATGGCAAGCGAACCCATCCGTGACCCTGTCACCGATCACCTGCTGACCCCGCAGAACGCCGCCTTCATCATCATCGACTACCAGCCGGTGCAGGTGAACTCGATCGCCTCGATGGACAGGCAGTTGCTGGTCAACAACATCGTCGGCACCGCCAAGGCCGCCGTCGCCTACGGGCTGCCGCTCGTGCATTCCACGGTCAATGTGCGCAGCGGCCTCAACAAACCGCCGATTCCGCAGCTGCGCAAGGTGCTGGCCGACCATCCCACCTACGACCGCACCACGATCAATGCGTGGGAAGACACCGCGTTCCGCGAAGCGGTGCAGGCCACCGGGCGCCGCAAGCTGATCATGACCGCCCTGTGGACCGAAGCCTGTCTGACCTTCCCCGCCCTGGATGCCCTGAAGGAGGGCTACGAGGTGTACGTCGTGGTCGATGCCGTTGGCGGCACGTCCCTGGCCGCGCATGACGCCGGCCTGCGCCGCATCGAACAGGCCGGCGGCAGGATGATCAGCGTCCCGCAGCTGTTCTGTGAGCTGCAGCGCGATTGGCAGCGCCAGGACACGGTGCCGGCGTTCATGGATCTTTTCATCCAGACCGGCGGCACTGCCGGCATCCAGTTCTCCTACGATCGCCAATGAGCGACGCAACGGCCACGCTCCTGCGTGGCCGTTGGGCGGGCATCACCCGTGCAACGCCTTGGCGTGATGCGCGATGTGCTCGCCGATGAAGCTGCTGATGAAGTAATAGCTGTGGTCGTAACCGGGCTGCAGGCGCAGCGTCAGCGGATGACCGGCCGCCGTGCAGGCCGCCTGCAACCATTGCGGCTGCAGCTGGGTGTCGAGGAACTCATCACCACCGCCCTGGTCCACCAGCAACGGCAGGCGCTCGGTCGCGGTGGCGACCAGCTCGCTGGCATCCCACGCCGCCCAACTGGCGCGGTCCTCGCCGAGGTACGCGGCAAAGGCCTTCTGGCCCCACGGCACGCGGGTCGGCGCGACGATCGGCGAGAACGCCGAGACGCTCCTGTAGCGGCCCGGATTCTTCAATGCGATCACCAGCGCACCATGACCGCCCATCGAGTGGCCACTGATGCTGCGCGCGCCCGTCGTCGGGAAATGCGCCTCGATCCATGCCGGCAGTTCCTCCACCACGTAGTCGTACATGCGGTAGTGCGCCGCCCACGGCTGCTCGCTGGCATTCAAATAGAAGCCAGCGCCCTTGCCCAGGTCGTAGCCTTCGGCATCGGCGACGTCATCGCCGCGCGGGCTGGTGTCCGGCACGACCAGGATCACGCCATGCTCGGCGGCGTAGCGCTGCGCACCGGCCTTGGTGATGAAGTTCTGTTCGTTGCAGGTCAGCCCGCTGAGCCAGTACAGCACCGGCAGTGGCTGCGTGGCAGCCTGCGGCGGCAGATACACGGCGACGTTCATGTCGCAGCCCAGCACCTGCGAGGTGTGGCGGTACACGTCCTGCCAACCGCCGGATGCGGCGCGATGTTCGATGCGTTCCATGGTGATTCTCCGTAGGGGCGGCGCGGACCACGCGCCGCCCGTAGTGGCTCAGAAATGCACAACCGAGCGGATCGACTTGCCTTCGTGCATCAGATCGAACGCGTCGTTGATCTCGTCCAGGCCCATCGTGTGGGTCACGAACGGGGCCAGCTCGATGTCACCCTTCATCGCATCTTCGACCATGCCCGGCAGCTGGGTACGGCCCTTGACGCCGCCGAAGGCCGTGCCCTTCCAGGAGCGGCCGGTGACCAGCTGGAACGGACGGGTCGAGATTTCCTGGCCCGAGCCGGCCACACCGATCACCACCGACTGGCCCCAGCCACGGTGCGCGCATTCCAGCGCCGCGCGCATCACGTTGACGTTGCCGATGCATTCAAAGGTATGGTCCACGCCCCACGTGGTCATCTCCACGATGACCTGCTGGATCGGCTTGTCATGGTCCTTCGGGTTGATGCAATCGGTCGCGCCGAACTGCTTGGCCAGTTCGAACTTGGAGGGGTTGGTATCGATCGCGAAGATACGGCCGGCCTTGGCCTGGCGCGCGCCCTGGATCACCGCCAGGCCGATGCCGCCCAGCCCGAACACCGCCACCGAATCGCCTTCCTGCACCTTGGCGGTGTTGTGCACCGCGCCGATGCCGGTGGTCACGCCGCAGCCGAGCAGGCACACGTGTTCCGGGTTGGCTTCCGGATTGATCTTGGCCAGCGACACTTCAGCCACCACGGTGTACTCGCTGAAGGTGGAGCAGCCCATGTAGTGGTAGATCGGCTCGCCGTTGTAGCTGAAGCGGGTGGTGCCATCGGGCATCACGCCCTTGCCCTGGGTGGCGCGCACGGCCACGCACAGGTTGGTCTTGCCCGAGGTACAGAACAGGCACTCGCCGCACTCGGCGGTGTACAGCGGGATGACGTGGTCGCCCGGCTTGACGCTGGTGACGCCCTCGCCCACTTCGACCACGATGCCGGCACCTTCATGGCCAAGCACGGCCGGGAACAGGCCTTCCGGATCATCACCGGACAGGGTGAACGCATCGGTGTGGCAGACGCCGGTGTGGGTGATCCTGACCAGCACTTCGCCCTTCTGCGGCGGGGCGACGTCGATCTCGACGATCTTCAGCGGTTCGCCAGCGGCGAAGGCAACAGCAGCACGGGATTTCATGGGGAGCACTCCAAGGCAGGGAACAGAATGTGGCAGTACGCGGTCGCCCGCGCACTCATTTGAGGTAGGACCGGATCAGCATGCTCATCTCGCGCACGCGCTCGTCGCGCTGCGCGTCGGATTGGGCCGGCTGCCCGAATTCTTCGCGCAGATGCGCTTCCATCACTTCGGACATCAGCCCGTTGACGGCACCGCGGATCGCGGCGATCTGCTGCAGCACCGGCCCGCACTCGGCGCCGGCTTCCAGCGCGCGGTCCAGCGCATCGCACTGACCACGGATCCGACGGACCCGGGCGAGAACGCGCTTTTTTTCCTGCGGTGAATGGGGCATGGGGCAAAGGCCAGTTAACTATACTGGGGGTGAGTATACAGGATCGAAGCATCCAGGCCATTGACAGGCGTTCCGCTTGACATGAACAATCCAGGCAGAACGCCGCACGTGCCAGCCGGCGTCATGGACGACATCACATTTGCCATGCAGGTTCACCTTCGGATGCCAACGCGACGCGCAGTGTTCCCTTACCTTTTCCTCCTTGCCGGCGGTGCGTTGCTGCTTCGCGCCATGCATGTGCTGTCATCGCCGCTCGCAGGCACCACGGGACAGGCAGCGGCCTATGCCGATGGATACGCGGCCGGACAGACGGTTGCCGGCGCGCTGCTCGTGGCTGCTGCCGTGAGTCTCATTGCACTGGGTTGGCGCAGGCTGCGCTGCTGACCCGTTCGTGGCATCAGCCTGGCAGGCCCAGGCGCTGACCTACCCGCGCAGCAGATCAATGAACGCCCGAAGCGCGGATGACATCTGCCGCTGCCGCGGGTAATACACCGCAAAGCCCGCGAACGGTTCACTCCAGTCCTCCAGCACGGCGACCAGCCGACCGTCGTCCAGATACGGACGCGCGGAATCCTCCAGCACGTAGGCCAACCCTAGCCCGTCCACCACCGCCTGCAGGATGGTGTTCTGATCGCCGAGGGTGAGTCGCCCCGGCACATCGATTTCCAGCGCCTGGCCATCGCGTTCGAACTGCCACTTGTACAGATGGCCGCTGGCGAAGCGGAACCGCACGCACTCGTGGCGGATCAGATCGCGCGGATGCCGGGGTATCTCGCGTCCTTCAAGGTAGGCCGGCGCACCGACGATCAAGCCGCGCAGTGCCGGCCCGAGCGGCACGGCGACCATGTCTTCGGGTACCGATTCATGCAGGCGCACACCGGCGTCGTAACCGCCGGCGACGATATCCACCAGACCGTCATCCTGGGCCAGCTCCAGACGCACATCCGGATGGGCCAGCAGGAACTTCGCCAAGCGCGGGCCGAGCTGGGTCTGGACGGCGGCGCGGGTGGCATTGATGCGCAACAGGCCGGCCGGTGCCGCACGGAAGTGGTTCATCTCTTCCAAGGCGTCATGCACCTGCCCCAGCGCGGGCTGCAGGCGCTCGAGCAGCCGCTGGCCGGCTTCGGTGAGGGCTACGCTGCGGGTGGTGCGGTGGAACAGGCCCACGCCTAGGCGCTCTTCCAGCGCGCGTATCGCATAACTGACCGCCGAGGTGGACAGCGCCAGCTCGGCCCCCGCCTTGCGGAAGCTGCGGTGGCGGGCCACGGCGGCGAAGGCTGCCAGATGGGTCAGGTTGTCAGTGGCCATGATTATCCCGTTTCACTTGATGAATCATGCCGATATCCTGACTTTTTGTGCACGGGATCGGGGCGTATTGTAAAGCGCCTTTCTACAAACCTGCCAAGGATTCCCCCATGTCCCTCGCCCATGGTTATGCGGTGCACGACCAGACCGCGCCGCTGGTGCCGTTCTCCTTCGAACGCCGCCCGGCCGGTCCCGATGACGTGCGCATCGAGATTCTCTTCAGTGGCATCTGCCACTCCGATCTGCATCAGGCCCGTGACGACTGGGGTGGTTCCAAGTTCCCGATGGTGCCGGGCCACGAGATCATCGGCCGCGTGACCGAGGTCGGCGCCAACGTCACCGGCTTCAAGGTCGGCGACTTCGCCGGCGTCGGCTGCATGGTCGATTCCTGCCGCCACTGCGCCGCCTGCGATGAAGACCTGGAGCAGTACTGCGAGAAGGGCGCGACCTTCACCTACAACAGCACCGAGCGCGAGAGCGGCCAGCCGACCTTCGGCGGTTACTCCGACCACATCGTGGTCGAGCAGCGCTTCGTGGTGAAGGTGTCCGCAACGCTCGACCTCAAGGCCGCCGCGCCGCTGCTGTGCGCCGGCATCACCACCTATTCGCCGCTGCGCCACTGGAAGGTCGGCCCCGGCCAGAAGGTGGGCGTGATCGGCCTGGGTGGCTTGGGCCACATGGGCGTGAAGTTCGCCAAGGCGATGGGCGCCACCGTGGTGATGATCACCACCACCCCGGAAAAGGGTGCCGATGCCAAGCGCCTGGGGGCCGACGAGGTGCTGGTCTCGCGCGATCCGGCGCAGATGAAGGCACATGCGGGCAGCTTCGATTTCCTGCTCAACACCATCCCGGTCAGCCACGACACCAACCCGTACATGTCCCTGCTCAAGCGCGATGCCACGATGTGCCTGGTCGGCGTGCTGACCGAACTGGATCCGCCGCTGATGGGCGCTTCGGTGATGTTCGGCCGCAAGCACATCACCGGCTCGGCGATCGGCGGCATGGCCGAAACGCAGGAGATGATGGACTTCTGTGCCGAGCACAACATCGTCAGCGATGTGGAAGTGATCGACATCAAGAGCGTCAACGAGGCCTGGGAGCGCATGGCCAGGAACGATGTGCGCTACCGCTTCGTGATCGATATGGCCACGCTGGAAAAGGCGGCCTGATCCCGGCGCAGCCACACATGAAAAACCCCGGCAATGCCGGGGTTTTTTTTGTCAGCTGTACGCGTGTGCCCTTCGCGCAACTGTCTCCCGGCCGCTACGGGCCTCGGCGTGCGGTAAGCAGGGGGACGCCAAGCGTGGCGCTGGTCGGTGGGTCGGGCGCTGGGCGCCCATGCCCTTGGAGGCGAAATAAAGGAGGAGGGGGCGGCCGCAGGCCGACGCCGGGGGACATTCGCCGGAAAGGGCATGGGCGCCCAGCGCCCGACCCACCGACTACCGCTTTCGCCAACTCAGTACGCAAATTCCTTGAACACCGGATCGATGTTGCCGCCCCACTCGCCATGGAACAGCGCCAGCTTGCGATCGGCCGGGGTCAGCCCGGAATCGACGATCTCCTGCAGCACCTCCAGGAACTTGCTTTCGTCCTGACCATCGGCATTGCGCGCGGCGCGGCGCTTGAGGCCGGCCACGGCGATCTTCAACGCTTCGCGCGACAGATCCAGCACGGTGCCGTTGCGGAACGGCAGCTTCAACCCATGGCGCGGTACGCCATCGCGCAGGACGTTGCGCTCGACCAGGCTGAAATCACGGACCAGATCCCACGCGGCATCGAGCGCGGCATCGTCATACAGCAGGCCTACCCAGAACGCGGGCAGCGCGCACAGGCGGCTCCACGGGCCGGCATCGGCGCCGCGCATTTCCAGGTACTTCTTCAGGCGCACTTCCGGGAAGGCGGTGGTCATGTGATCGGACCAGTCGCGCAGCGTGGGCAGCTGGCCCGGCAGCACCGGCAGCTTGCCGACCATGAAATCGCGGAAGCTCTGGCCACTGGCATCGTGGTACTTGCCCTCGCGGTAAGAGAAGTACATCGGCACATCGAGCAGGTAGTCGACATAACGCTCGTAACCGAAGCCGTCTTCGAACACGAAGTCGAGCATGCCGGTGCGGTCGTTGTCGGTGTCGGTCCAGATGTGCGAGCGGTAGCTCTGGTAGCCGTTCGGCGCACCTTCGGTGAACGGCGAATCGGCAAACAGCGCGGTGGCGATCGGCTGCAGCGCCAGCGACACGCGGAACTTCTTCACCATGTCCGCTTCGGTGGCGTAATCCAGGTTGACCTGCACCGTGCAGGTGCGGGTCATCATGTCCAGGCCGAGCGTGCCGACCTTGGGCATGTACTCGCGCATGATCTTGTAGCGGCCCTTGGGCATCCACGGCATCTCATCGCGGGTCCACTTCGGCTGGAAGCCCATGCCAAGGAAGCCCAGCTGCAGTTCGCCAGCGACCTGCGCCACTTCATTGAGATGAGTGCCGGTTTCCACGCAGGTCTGGTGGATGGTCTCCACCGCCGCGCCGGACAACTCCAGCTGGCCGGCCGGTTCCAGGGTCACCGAGGCGTTGTCGCGCAGCAGCGCGATGGTGCGTCCGTCTTCCTGCACCGGATCCCAGCCGAAGCGGGTCAGGCCGTTGAGCAGCGCTTCGATGCCGCGGTCGCCGTCGAAGGTGGGCGGGCGCAGGTCATCCAGGCGGAAGCCGAACTTCTCGTGCTCGGTGCCGATGCGCCACTGCGCCTGGGGCTTTTCGCCGGAGGCCAACGTGGCGACCAGTTCATTACGGTCGGTGATCGGCGTCTCGGCGACGTGGCTGGGGCTCGACAAGGGGAGGCTCGCAGAATTCTGGTCAGGGCGGGGATGTGGGGTTCGCGCCCCCGCATCGCAAGGGCGCACTATATCGTGGCGTCCCCTGCCGTCGTGTCACCGTGACGGTTTTCAGCATCCTACTGGCATGGGCTTGACGCTGCGCTGGCCCTAAACTGACCCCATGAGCCGATCCCGACATCCGGAAGTCCATCGCTCCGACCGCGTCGGTTGGCTGCGCGCCGCCGTGCTCGGCGCTAACGACGGCATCGTCTCAGTGGCCGGCCTGGTGGTCGGCATCGCTGCCAGCGGCGCCTCGGCCTCCACGATCCTGGCCACCGGCATCGCCGGGACCGTGGCCGGCGCGATGTCGATGGCGGCCGGCGAGTATGTTTCGGTGCAGTCCCAGGCCGATACCGAACGGGCCGACCTGGCCGTGGAGAAGCGCGAACTGCACGACGACCCGCATAGCGAGCTGGAAGAGCTGGCCGCGATTTACCGCCATCGTGGGCTGAGTTCCGACCTGGCGCATGAAGTGGCCACCCAGCTCACCGCGCACGACGCGCTGGGGGCGCATGCCCGCGATGAGCTGGGCATCACCGAGGAACTGCGCGCACGCCCGATGCAGGCCGCCATGGCCTCGGCCGGCGCCTTCGTCAGTGGCGCCGCGTTGCCGGTGCTGACCGCCCTGCTCGCGCCGCATGCGCTGGTCGGCCAAGCCACCACCGTGGTGACGCTGCTGGGGCTGTGCCTGACCGGCACCCTGGCCGCGCATGCCGGCGGTGCCTCGCGCCTGCGTGGCGCGCTGCGCGTGACCTTCTGGGGCGCGATCGCGATGGCGGCGGCCGCCTTGGTCGGCCGCCTGTTCAACGTGGCAGGCTGAGTCATGTCCGCACCCATTGATACCACCACCTCGCTGCTGGCGACCCTGGCCAGCCTGGCCGACTGCCAGCGCGCGGATGGCTATGCGTGCATCACCGCACGCCGCGAGCATGGCGCCTCCTCCGTGGAGATTCCGCAGCCGCAGTTCGCGATCCTGCTGCAGGGGCGCAAGCAGGCGCGTACCGCGCAGCAATCGCTGGAATTCGCACCGGGCGATCTGTTTCTGATCACGCGCCGCTGCCGCATCGATGTGGTGAACATCCCCGATCCGCACAGCGGGGTGTACCTCAGTGCGATCGTGCCGATGTGCGCCGAGGCGCTCACGGCCGCCCGCGCGCTGTGGAACGAGCCGCTGCCGCAGGCCGGTGATGCACTGGCCAGGCTGCCCCTGGCCGAGCATGGCGCAACCCTGCTGCAATGGCGGCAGGCGCTGGAACACGGTCACTACACCGAAGCACGCCTGGCCTTGGCCTCGCTTGCCGTGGCGTTCTGCCGGCGCGGGCACGGCAGCCTGCTGGTTCCCCCCGAGCCGAGCCTGGGGGAACGCATCCGCGATCTGATCGCTGCCCAGCCCGAGCGCGATTGGCAGTCACGCGATTTCGAAGCGCAGCTGGGCCTCAGCGGTGCCACGCTGCGGCGGCGCCTGGCCAGCGAGCACTCCAGCGTGCGCGAACTGATCACCGATGCGCGGCTCGCGCATGCGATGGGCCTGCTCTACACCACCCGGCTGCCGTTGAAGACCGTGGCCGCGCGCGTGGGCTACCGCTCGCTGGGCAGCTTCAACAAGCGCTTCGCCGAACGCTATGGGCTGGAACCAGCGGCGATCGGCAACAGCTGAGCGCGAGCGGATCGCGCGGCATTCTGAGCGGAACGCAGCAGACAGGACGCGCAGCATGGAGGCACCGCGGCGCAGCCGCCCTGTCCGGAACCTGTCATGCCCTTCCCCCGCGTTCGCACGCTCGCCTCCGCCGTGTTGCTGGCCGTTGTCGCCAGCCCCGCCTGGGCCACCACCACGCACACCCCGCGCGAGCAGGTACCCGGCGTGTATCACCAGACCATCGGCACGCTGCAGGTCACCGCGCTGTTCGATGGCACGGTCGCACTGGGCCGGCAGGAACTGGTCGGGATTGCCCCCGGAGCAGTCACCCGCCTGCTTGATCACCGCTACGTACCCGAGGATGGCAAGGGCCTGCAGACCGCGGTCAATGCCTACCTGGTGCAGCAGGGCGATCACCTGACCCTGGTCGATACCGGCACCGCGCAATGCTTCGGCCCCGGCCTGGGCCAGGTGCTGGGCAACCTGCGCAAGGCCGGCTACGACCCGGCGGACGTGGATGAAGTGGTGCTGACCCACGCGCACCCGGATCACCTGTGTGGCCTGCTGGATGCGCAGGAGAAGATCGCCTATCCGAATGCCACGGTGTGGCTGTCGGCCGCGGACGCGGCGTACTGGCTGGATCCGGCCAGCGAGGCAACCGCGCCGCAGGGTGTGCGCTTTGCCTTCGCCTTGGCGCGCAAGGCGGTGGCGCCGTATGAGGCGAGCGGGAAACTGAAGCGCTTTGCACCTGGCGACACATTGCCGGCGGGCATCACCGCCTTGGACAGCCATGGCCATACGGTCGGCCATGTGTCTTACCGGATCGATGGTGGCACCGGCCAGCAGTTGCTGGTGTGGGGCGACATCGTGCATTTCCACGCGGTGCAGTTCGCGCAGCCGCAGGCCTCATTCGAAGCGGACAGCGACCGCGTGGCCGCGATCGCCAGCCGGCGCCGGATGATGGCGCAGGCGGCGGATCAGGGCTGGTGGGTAGCCGGCGCGCACCTGCCGTTCCCGGGGTTGGGGCATGTGCGCCGCGAGGGAGAGGCATTTGCCTGGGTGCCGGGCGAGTTCGCGCCGTTGCCGGCACGATGACAGCGGAATGGCGGCAGATGGACGGCAAGGATCCGCCCGGATGGCGGCGACGGTAGATCCACGCATGGCGTGGATCTACGGGCGAGCGGTCAGCTCGCTTCCGGCGCCGGCTTGTTCAGGCCCAGCCAGCCGCCGATGATGCCGCGGGCTTCATCCACGCCCTGCCGGGCGGGACCGGAGAAGGTCTGCACACTGACGGTATCGCCGAAGGAGGACTGCAGTTCCTTGCGCACCTTCTGCAGGGCGATGCCCTGCTGGCCACGGCCGAGCTTGTCGGCCTTGGTCAGCAGCGCATGCGCCGGCAGGCCGCGCTGCACTGCATAGGCCAGCATCTGGCGGTCGTAGTCCCTCAGCGGGTGACGGATGTCCATCACCACCACCAGGCCACGCAGGGCCTCGCGGGTACGGAAGTACTGGTCGATGAAGGCCTGCCAGTGCGCCTGCAGGTCCAGCGGGACCTTGGCGTAGCCGTAACCGGGCAGATCGACCAGTTTGGCCTCCGGGGTGACCTCGAAGAACACCAGCTGCTGGGTGCGGCCGGGGGTCTTGGAGACCCGGGCCAGGCTGTTCTGGCGGGTCAGGGCGTTGAGGGCACTGGACTTGCCGGCGTTTGAGCGACCGGCAAAGGCGACTTCCGCGCCCACGTCCTCCGGCAATTGCCGGGTGTTGTGGGCCGAAAGCAGGTATTGGGCGCGTTCGAGGAGCAATGACATGGGCATAGGATCGCATGTCCGGGCCCGATCCGCGCTGTCTGCGCTCGGTTTTGCTGCACCCTGCGTTGACCGTGGCGGGAAACGGCGTTGATAATCGGGCGATCCCCGTGGTTGCGGTCCCGCAACCGCCAGGCCGGTCCACACGGAGCTTCCGCATGCGCCATGCTCGCGTTCTTGCCGTTTCCGCACTTGCTGTCTCGCTGCTCGCCGCCGTTGCCGTTGCCCAGACCTCGATCACCCCGTTGCCGGACAACGGGCCGATCAAGACCGCCTCGCTGGAGGTCGATTTCAGCAAAACCACCTGGGGCGATCCCAAGGCCGGGCAGACCAAGGCCGCAGCCTGCGCGGCCTGCCATTCGGCCGACGGCAACTCGACGGTGGAGATGTACCCGAGCATCGCCGGCCAGAGCGAACGCTACAGTGCCCAGCAGATCGCCCTGATCGCCAATGGCCAGCGCACCTCCGGGGCCTCGGCGGCGATGGTGCCGTTCGTGCAGGACCTCACTCCGCAGGACATGCGCGACATCGGCGCCTACTTCGCCACGCAGAAGGCCACGGCCGGCATCGCCGACGATGGTGCGGTGACCGAGGGCCCGTACGCCGGCAAGAAGTTCTACGAGATCGGCCAGCAGCTGTATCGCGGCGGCGACGCCGAGCGCGGCATCCCGGCCTGCATGGCGTGCCACGGCCCCACCGGCGCCGGCAACCCCGGCCCGGCCTACCCGCATATCAGTGGCCAGCACGCGGCGTATGTCGCACGGCGGCTGCAGGAGTACCAGGCCGGAACCACCCAGGAAACCGACAAGGCCCACTTCCAGATCATGGCCACGATCGCCAAGTCGTTGACCGAGCAGGAGATCCAGGCTTTGGCCAGCTACCTGCAGGGGCTGCACAACCGGGCAGATGACGTCGCCGCTGCGGCCACGCCGCTCGCCGGAGGCACGCAGGCACCACCGTAACGACCGCCCACGCCGCAGCGCATTCCCTTGGTCGGATGACGGATGCGGCCACCCCGGCCGGCGGGGTATGTTCACTGGCACGCCGGCGACTGGGCCGGCGTCGTTTTTTCTGTATGGAGATGGATGTAGATGACGTTGATGCCCCGCCTGATGTTGTTG
This sequence comes from Stenotrophomonas sp. Steno-Z10-BAI, assembly GCF_056393115.1. Taxonomy (NCBI): domain Bacteria; kingdom Pseudomonadati; phylum Pseudomonadota; class Gammaproteobacteria; order Lysobacterales; family Lysobacteraceae; genus Stenotrophomonas; species Stenotrophomonas sp. Steno-Z10-BAI. The sequence goes on from NZ_JBWJOZ010000001.1 coordinate 898,839, forward strand.
CTGCTGGCCCTGAGCCCGTTGACCACCCTCGCCGCCACCCCGACACCGCTGGTGGAGGGCAAGGATTACGAACGGATCGCCGACGCCGGTCCGTTCGCGCCGCTGGCCGGCAAGATCGAAGTCGTGGAGATGTTCGGCTACACCTGCCCGCACTGCGCGCACTTCGAACCGCAGCTGGAAGCCTGGGCCGCCAAGCTGCCCAAGGATGTCCGCTTCACCCCGGTGCCGGCCGCTTTCGGGGGCGTGTGGGATTCGTTTGCCCGCGCCTACTACGCTGCCGACCAGCTGGGTGTGGCCAAGCGCAGCCACCGCGCGATGTTCGATGCCCTGCATGAGAAGGGATCGCTGCCGATGCAGAACGTCTCGCCGGATGAACTGGCCGCGTTCTACCAGGGCTTCGGCGTGGCCCCGGCGCAGTACATCACCGCGCTCAAGAGCGACGCCGTGGATGCCAAGGTCAAGGCCGCCCGTGCCTTCGCCCTGCGCACCAAGGTGCCCGGCACGCCGACGCTGATCGTCAATGGCGTGTACCTGGTCAAGGGCGACTCGTTCGAGTCGATGCTGCGCAACGCAGATGCCCTGATCGCCCGTGCGCGCAGCGGCAAGGCGCTCTAACAGCGCTCGCTGAACCATCACGCACCGTGCACGCGGGACGCTCGTTTCCGCGTGTCATCATGCTTCCCTGGCCGGTGCTCCCAGCATCGGCCCCACCATGCTCATCCGCTGGAGATGCTTCGATGAAGACCCGTTTCGCCATTACGCTCATGGCCCTGCTGCCGATCCTGGCTGCCTGCAAGGCCCAGGACGGTACCGCCAACACCACCGCCCCGGCTGAGCCGGCCGCACCGAGCAGCACCCCGGCCACCGAAACGGCCCCCCCGAGCGAGCAGGCCCCGGCCGCCAGCGGTGAAACTGCCGCCGCCGAGACCGCCGCTGCCGAAGCCACCACCCCGGCGCCGGCGCCGGCCTCGTCGCGCCCGACCGGCCCGGAGCCGGTTGCCGGCACCGACTATGTGGTGATCGAGAACGGCCAGCCGTTCCAGCCGGCCACCGGCAAGATCGAAGTCGCCGAAATCTTCGGTTACGTATGCCCGGCCTGCGCCGCGTTCCAGCCGCTGATCGGGCCGTGGAAGGCCGGTCTGCCGAGCGACGTCAATTTCGTCTACGTGCCGGCCATGTTCGGCGGTACCTGGGATGACTACGGCCGTGCGTTCTATGCCGCGCAGGCGATGGGCCTGCAGGAAAAGACCCACGAAGCCATGTACGCCGCGATCCATGCCGAGCAGAGCCTGAAGGGCGAGCGCGGCCGTGATTCGGTCGAGGACATCGCCAACTTCTACGGCAAGCACGGCGCCGACCCGAAGCAGTTCGCCGCGATGATGGGCAGCTTCGCCGTCAACGCCAAGACCAACTCGGCCAAGCAGTTCGCCCAGCGCAGCAAGATCTCCGGCACCCCGTCGGTGATCGTCAACGGCAAGTACCTGGTCAAGGGCAAGGGCTTCCCGGACATGCTGCGCATCGCCGATCACCTGATCGCGCGCGAACGCGCCGGCAAGGCCAACTGAGCCAGCGATAGCGAACCGTCGTGACCTTCCCCCACACGCGGACCCTGCGCCTGCTGACGGCCAACATCCAGGCCGGTTCGAGCACCCGCCGCTACAGTGACTACGTGACCCGCAGCTGGTCGCACGCACTGCCGGCCGGGCGCAAACGAACCAGCCTGGATGCCATCGCGCAGATGGCCCGCGAACACGACATCGTCGGCCTGCAGGAAGCCGACCCCGGCAGCCTGCGCTCGGGCTTCACCAACCAAACCCACTACCTCGCCGAGCGCGCGGGCTTCAATTACTGGAGCCACCAGCCCAACCGCCGCATGGGCGGGGTGGCCTCCAGCGCCAACGGCCTGCTCAGCAAGCTCGAGCCGGTCGAGGTCCAGGACCACGCCCTGCCCGGCCGGATCGGCGGGCGCGGCGTGCTGCTGGCCAAGTTCGGTGAAGGCAGCCAGGGCCTGGCGGTGGCGGTGGCGCATCTGTCGTTGGGGACCAATTCGCGCATGTCGCAATTGGCCTTTATTGCCGATCTGCTTGCCGACCACCCCAATGCCGTGCTGATGGGCGATTTCAACTGCCTGGCCGAACGCCCGGAAATGCAGGTGCTGTACCAGAAGACGACGCTGCAGCCGCCGGGCTGCGTGGTGCCGACCTTCCCCAGCTGGCGCCCGGACCGGGCGATCGACCACATCCTGCTCAGCGACGGCCTGCAGCAACGCAGTGCCGAAGCCGTACCGGCCGCGTTCTCCGATCACCTCGCGCTGGCGATGTCGATCGACGTGCCGAGCAGCGCGCTGCGCTGACGCAGGTATACCCGCCGCCCTTGCGCGGCGGGGCTGATGGCGGTGTAAACAGGCTGTCCACAGCGCCTGTGCGATAAATCCCGCCGTCTGCCGCTCCGGCACCGGGAGTATCCCCCACCCCATGAGTACCGTGGAGCCGCCTCTGCCCGAGGTGCGCACGCTTCGACCCGTGTTCCTGCTTGCCGCCACGATCGTGGCGGCATTCGCCATTCTGGTCACCGTGTTTCCCATCGATGCCGGCGTGATGCTGCTCGATGCCCAGACCTGGGCCTCGCGCAATGTCGGCTGGTATTACCTGCTGGCGATGACCGTGTACCTGGTGTTCGTGGTCGGCGTGGCGCTGTCCGGCTATGGCAACGTCAAGCTGGGCGCGGACCATGACGAGCCGGAGTTCAGCTATCTGTCCTGGGCCGGCATGTTGTTCGCCGCCGGCATCAGCATCACCCTGTTCTTCTTCTGCGTCTCCGAGCCGCTGACCCACTACCTGTTGCCGCCGCAGGGCGGCACCGGCAGCGGCGAGGCCAGCGCGCGCCAGGCGATGCAGCTGCTGTTCCTGCATTGGGGCCTGCACGGCTGGGGCGTGTTCGCGCTGGCCGCGATGGCGCTGGCCTACTTCGCCTACCGCCACAACCTGCCCCTGGCGCTGCGCTCGGCGCTGTATCCGCTGATCGGCAAGCGAATCAACGGGCCGATCGGCTACACCGTGGATGCCCTGGGCATCGTAGCCACCGTGTTCGGCCTCGGCGCGGACATGGGCTTTGGCGTGCTGCATCTCAACGCCGGCCTGAACACCTTGTTCCCGGTGCCGCACGCGGCCTGGGTGCAGGTCGGGCTGATCGTACTGATGATGGGCGCGGCGATCACAGTGGCCGTGTCCGGCGTGGAAAAGGGCGTGCGCTGGATGTCCAACATCAACATGCTGCTGGCGATCTCGCTGCTGCTGTTCATGCTGTTCGCCGGCCCCACCCAGTACCTGCTCAATGCCTTCATGCAGAACATGGGCGACTACCTGGGCAACGTGGTCGGCAAGAGCTTCGATGTGTACGCCTACGGCGGGCGCCCGGACTGGCTGGGCAACTGGACGGTGTTCTACTGGGCCTGGTGGATCGGCTGGGCGCCGTTCGTAGGCTTGTTCATCGCGCGCATCTCGCGCGGCCGCACCATCCGCGAGTTCGTGCTCGGCGTGCTGCTGATCCCGCTGGGCTTCACCCTGGCCTGGCTGTCGATCTTCGGCAACAGCGCGCTGGATCAGATTCTGCACCACGACCAGGTGCACCTGGCGCAGATGGCGGTGGAGAACCCACCGACCGTGTTGTACGCGCTGCTGGAAAGCTACCCGTGGAGCCGCACCGTCATCGCGGTCACGGTGATCGTCAGCTTCATCTTCTTCGTCACCTCGGCCGATTCCGGCACGGTGGTGCTGTCCACGCTGTCCTCGCAGGGCGGCAATCCGGAAGACGACGGTCCGCGCTGGCTGCGTGTGTTCTGGGGCGTGATGACCGGTCTGGTCACCGCCGGGCTGCTGCTGGCCGGCAGCATGGATGCGCTCAAATCCGCGGTGGTGCTGGCCTCGTTGCCGTTCTCGGTGGTGTTGCTGCTGATGCTGTGGGGCTTGACCCGTGCACTGGGCGAAGAGTCGCAGCGCAAGAAGGCCTCGCAGTACTCGCCGATCCCGTTGATCGGGCAATCGCGGCATCAGCGCGGCTGGCGCCAGCGCATCACCCAGGCGGTGCATTTCCCGGTCCGCGACGAGGTGTACCGGTTCATGGATACCGATGTGAAGCCGGCGATCGAAGCCGTCGCGGCGCAGCTGCTCGAACAGGGCCTGGATGTGCAGACGAAGTTCGAGCCGGGTCACATGGAGCTGCTGGTGGACCATGGCGAACAACAGGTCTTCACCTACCAGGTGATCATGCGCGGCTACCTCACGCCTTCGTTCGCCGCGCAGCGCTTCCGCAACCAGCGTTACTACCGCGCCGAAGTGCACCTCTATGAAGGTGGACAGGACTACGAGCTGTTCGGCTACAGCCGCCAGCAGATCATCAACGACATCATCGATCAGTACGAGCGTCACCTGCAGTTCCTGCATCTCACGCGTTGACGCACTGATCTCCCGCTGCAAAGGAGTCATCGACATGCCTACCCTCCCCGACCAGCTGCTGTACATCGGCGGCCGCTACGTTCCCTCCCAGGGCGGAAAGACCTTCCAGGTCATCAACCCGGCCAACGGCGAGCTGCTCGCCAATGTCCACAGCGCCAACAGCGACGATCTCGACGCTGCCGTGGAGAGCGCCCAGGCCGGCCAGAAAGTGTGGGCCGCGCTGACCACCGTGGAACGCTCGCGCATCCTGCTGCGGGCGGTGGCACTGCTGCGCGAGCGCAACGATCCGCTGGCCGAGCTGGAATCGCGCAACACCGGCAAGGCCCTGAGCGAAACGCTCAGTGTGGACGTGGTCACCGGCGCGGACGTGCTGGAGTACTACGCCGGCGTCATGCACGGTCTCGAAGGCAGCCAGGTGCCGCTGCGCGAGGCGAGCTTCTTCTACACCCGCCAGGAGCCGCTGGGCGTGGTCGGCGCGATCGGCGCCTGGAACTACCCGATCCAGATCGCGCTGTGGAAGGCCGCCCCGGCGCTGGCCGCCGGCAACGCAATGATCTTCAAGCCCAGCGAAGTGACGCCGTTGACCGCGCTGAAGCTGGCGGAGATCTTCACCGAGGCCGGTCTGCCCGATGGCGTGTTCAACGTGTTGCCCGGCGATGGTGCCGGCGTCGGTTCGGCCCTGACCGAGCACCCGCTGATCGAGAAGATCTCCTTCACCGGCGGCACCGCGACCGGCCGCAAGGTGATGGCCAGTGCCTCCAGCTCCACGCTCAAGGACGTCACCATGGAGCTGGGCGGCAAGTCGCCACTGATCATCTGCGCGGACGCCGATCTGGACCTGGCCGCCGACGTGGCGATGATGGCCAACTTCTACAGCTCCGGCCAGGTGTGCACCAACGGTACCCGCGTGTTCGTTCCGCGCAGCGCGCTGGCCGCGTTCGAAGCCAAGCTGCTGGAACGGGTCCAGCGCATCCGCATCGGCGACCCACTGGCCAAGGACACCAACTTCGGCCCGCTGGTCAGCGCCGCCCACATGCAGCGCGTGCTGGAGCACATCGGCAGCGGCAAGGCCGAGGGTGCACGGCTGGTCTGCGGCGGCGAACGGTTGACCGACGGCGCGTTGGGCAAAGGCTGCTATGTGGCACCGACCATCTTCAGCGATTGCCGCGATGACATGCGCATCGTGCGCGAAGAGATCTTCGGGCCGGTGATGAGCCTGCTCGCCTATGACGACGAAGACGAAGCCGTGCGCCGCGCCAACGACACCGATTACGGTCTCGCCGCCGGTGTGGTGACGCCGGACCTGGCGCGCGCGCATCGGGTGATCCACCAGCTCGAGGCCGGCATCTGCTGGGTCAACAGCTGGGGCGAATCGCCGGCGCAGATGCCGGTGGGCGGCTACAAGCAATCCGGCGTCGGCCGCGAAAACGGGCTGGCCACGCTGCGCGCCTACACCCGCACCAAATCCATCCAGATCGAGCTGGACCGCTACGCGTCGGTGTTCTGAGCCGGCCTTACCAGGAGACACCGCGATGAAGCGCGAATACGACTACATCATCATCGGCGCCGGGTCGGCCGGCAACACGCTGGCCGCGCGCCTGACCGAAGACGCCGGGGTCAGCGTGCTGCTGCTGGAAGCCGGTGGGCCGGACTACCGGATGGATTTCCGCACCCAGATGCCGGCCGCACTGGCTTATCCGCTGCAGGGCCGCCGCTACAACTGGGCGTATGAAACCGAGCCGGAGCCCTACATGGACAACCGGCGCATGGAGTGCGGCCGCGGCAAGGGCCTGGGCGGTTCCTCGCTGATCAACGGCATGTGCTACATCCGCGGCAACGCGATGGACTTCGACCAGTGGGCCAGCTTCGACGGCCTGGAGGACTGGAGCTACCACGACGTGCTGCCGTACTTCCGCAAGGCGGAAACGCGCGACATCGGGGCCAACGATTACCACGGCGGCGACGGGCCGGTCAGCGTGGCCACGCCGAAGAACGGCAACAACGTGCTGTTCCACGCGATGGTCGAGGCCGGTGTGCAGGCTGGCTACCCGCGTACCGATGACCTCAACGGCTACCAGCAGGAAGGCTTCGGCCCGATGGACCGCACGGTGACCCCGCGCGGACGCCGCTCCAGTACCGCACGCGGCTATCTGGACATGGCCAAGGACCGTGAGGGACTGGAGATCGTGGTGCACGCCACCACCGACCGCATCCTGTTCGCCGGCAAGCGCGCGGTGGGCGTGCGCTACCTGGCCGGCAGCAGCGCCGAGCCGATTGACGCCACCGCCCGCCGCGAGGTGCTGCTGTGTGCCGGTGCGATCGCCTCGCCGCAGATCCTGCAGCGCTCCGGCGTGGGGGCGCCGGCATTGCTGGCCGCCCTTGGCGTGCCGCTGGTGCACGACCTGCCCGGCGTCGGCGAGAACCTGCAGGACCATCTGGAGGTGTACATGCAGTACGCCTGCAAGAAACCGGTCTCGCTGTACCCGGCACTGCAGTGGTGGAACCAGCCGGCGATCGGTGCGGAATGGCTGTTTGCCGGCACCGGTATCGGCGCCAGCAACCAGTTCGAGGCCGGTGGTTTCATCCGCACCCGCGAGGAGTTCGACTGGCCCAACATCCAGTACCACTTCCTGCCGGTGGCGATCAATTATAACGGCACCAACGCGGTCAAGGAACACGGCTTCCAGGCGCATGTGGGCTCGATGCGCACGCCCAGCCGCGGCCACGTGCATGCCAAGTCGCTGGACCCGCGTGAGCATCCCTCGATCCTGTTCAACTACCAGTCCACCGACCAGGACTGGCAGGAGTTCCGCGATGCGATCCGCATCACCCGCGAGATCATCGCCCAGCCCGCGCTGGACGAATACCGCGGGCGCGAAATCAGCCCGAGTGCCGAGTGCCAGAGCGATGCCGAACTGGATGCCTTCGTGCGCGCCCATGCGGAGACCGCGTATCACCCGTCGTGCTCGTGCGCGATGGGCACCGATGCGATGAGCGTGGTCGACGGCCAGGGCCGCGTGCATGGCATGGAAAGCCTGCGTGTGGTCGATGCCTCGATCATGCCGCGGATCATCACCGGCAACCTCAACGCCACTACGATCATGATCGCCGAGAAGATCGCCGACCGGATCCGCGGGCGTGCACCGCTGCCGCGCAGCACGGCGGCCTATTACGTGGCCGGGGACGCACCGGCCAGGCGCTGAGGGCGTTACGCCGGCGCACCCGGCAACGGCACCACCACCCGCTTCGCCGTCAACGTGCTCCCTACCGAGGCCACCACGGTGCAGCCGATCGCCGCCCATTGCAGCGTGGTCAGGTGCTCGGCCAGCAGCCCCATCGCCAGCAGCGCCGCGACGGCCGGCTCCATGCTGATCAGGATGCCGAAGGTCTCCTTCGGCAGCCGCTTGAGCGCCATCATCTCCAGCGACATCGGGATCGCGCTGGAGACGATCGCCACGCCGAGGCCGAACAGCAGGATCTTCGGATCCAGCAGTGCCATGCCCGCGTGCGCCACGCCCACCGGCACCACCACCAGCGCCGCCGCGCACAGCCCCAGCGAGACCGTGTGCCCGGCCGGCAGATGCCCGGCGCGCTTGCCGAAGATGATGTACATCGCCCAGCACACCGCCGCGCCCAGCGCGAACATCACCCCGACCGGGTCCAGTGGCTCACCATGGCCCAGCGGCAGCAGCAGCAACAGCCCGACCAGCGCGCAGCCGACCCAGACGAAATCGACCGGCCGCCGCGAGGACCACATCGCCACCGCCAACGGCCCGCAGAATTCGATCGCCACCGCGATGCCGAACGGAATCGTGCGCAGCGCCATGTAGAACAGCAGGTTCATCACCCCGAGCGTGATGCCGTAACGGACGATCGCCCCGGCATCGGCGCGCGAGGTGGTCCAGCGCCACGGCCGGAACACCATCAGCAGCACCAGCGCCGAGAAACCCACGCGCAGCGCGCTGGTGCCCTGCGCACCGATCAGCGGGAACAGCTGTTTGGCATACGAGGTGCCCACGGCCAAGGAGGTGACCGAGCCGAGCACGGCCAGGGCGGGGAAGAAGCTGGAGAGGCGGGAGGTCGACATCCGCACAGGATATTGCGCAACGGCCGAAGGAGATGCTCAATTGCAGGGGCCTTCCTGCATGTTTCACTCACCATGTCCGCCTTCCCCTACCCCCCTGACAGCTTCGACCGCGCCATCCTGGCGATCCTGCAGCGCGACAACGCCACCCCACAGCGCGAGATCGCCGAGGCGGTGAGCCTCTCTGCCCCGGCGGTGCAGCGACGGATCAAGCGCCTGGAAGAGACCGGCATCATCCGTGGCAACGTCGCCGTGCTGGACCAGGCCCGGCTGGGCCGGCCGCTGACGATCATGGTCGAGCTCCGGGTCGCCAGCGAGCAACCACATCGGGTCGCGCCGTTCCGTCGCCGCGTGCAGGAGGACCCCGCCGTGCAGCAGTGCTACGCGATCACTGGCGACGCCGATTTCCTGCTGATCCTGACCGCCACCTCGATGGAAGAATACGAAGCGATCAGCGAGCGGCTGTTCGGCAACGACGACAACATCGAGCGCTTCCGCACCGCGGTGGCGCTGAGTACGCTCAAGCGCAGCCTGGCGGTTCCCCTCGCCGAGTGATCCGGGTCAGCGCGTGGCCGCCAGCGCGGCATCGAACAACGCCGTCGCTTCCGTGATCGCGGCCCCGTGGGTGGCCTGCTTGTCCGCCACCACCTGGCAGAGTGCACCGACGCGGGTCTGGCCCAGGGCGGTGCAGCTGGACAGGAAGTCGTAGTGCCCGACCGCGGGCAAGGTGGTCAGCCTCGCCTTCGGCAGTCCTGCGGCCGCGATGTCGCTGTTGGTGGCCGGTGAGGCCACCGTGTCGGCCGCACCGACGATGATCGATACCGGCTGGCTCACCTTCTCCAGTTCCTCCGGGGCGAAGGCCTGCACCATGGCCGGCGCGATCAGCACTACCGCACGTACCCCGGCAATGGCGCGGTCCTCACCGGCCTTGGCCACCCACGGGGCCAGTTCCGGTGTCGCCGCGGCGGTCATCCGACGCGCCAGGGTCAGTGACGGAGTCTCGGCCTGCGGCGCGCAGACGCCGTCGTCAGGATGCGCGCGGCAGAACGCCAGCAGCCGCTGCAGATCCGGGCGTGCGCCCGCGGCAACCAAGGCAGTGAACCCGCCAGCCGAATAGCCCGCGATGCCCAACCGCGTGGCATCGATCTCCGCCGCCAGCGCGGGGTCGGCCTGCACGGCAGCCAGCGCGGCAGCCAGGTCATCCACACGGTTCCACATCAGGATGCTGCCGGCCTCGGTCATCGGGTCCACCCCGTTGTTGCCGGGATGATCCACCGCGATCACCACATATCCGGCCCGCGCCATCGCGGTACCGAACCAGCCCATCATCCGTGCGCTGCCGCCGTTGCCGTGCGAGAGCAGCAGCACCGGCCAGCGTCCGTTGGCGATGGCGGCATCGGCGGCGGCCGTGCCCACCTCGAACAACGGCGCATCGGGCGGGCCGATCGTCAGCGCGGTTTCCTGCGCCCCGGGCTGTGCCGGGTACCACACGGTGTAGCGCACGCTGTCGCGGTGGTCGGCATCGCGCACGGCCGCACTGGGCGTATGTGCAACGCCGTGCCGCTCGCCGACGGGCGGCACGGCCCCAGCGGCAAACAGGGGCAGGCAGAGCGCCAGCAGCGCGGCACAACAACGGGCGGTCATTCGCATGGGTCACTCTCCTTGGGGTGCAACGTGTCGGCCAGCGGCAGCCAGATCTCCACACCGCCGTGGCCACTGCGGTCATCGAAGCGCGTGTCGTAGCGCTCCAGGTCCGGTGCGTCGGCCAGGGTCAGGCCGGACGCCGGCAGATAGTCATTCAACAACCAGAACCAGGTGGAGCGGATCGCGGAAATGTGCGCGGCATGCCAGGCCACCAGGTACTCGCGGGGCGCGATCGATATCGCCTGCCAGCCGGCGGGCACGGGCGCGGATGCACTGATCTCCACGCCGGCGATGTAGTCAAAGCCACCATCAACGTCATTGTTGCCGCACACACCAAAGGCGATCTCCGCGCCCAGCCCATGCGCCTCGTCCAGGCGCTGCCATTGCGAAGGAATCGATGCGACGGTCGCGGCGGTGTGGCGCGCACCGATCCCGGCCACGCGCAGTGCGCCACGGTGCACGCGATGCGGTTCGATCATGCAGGGTGTCGAGGAGTCGATCAGTTTCAATGCCTCGACCAGCACCACTCCGCCCAGCCCCTGCTCCCGCACCTGCTCGGGCGATCGCCCAAACTGCTCGGAGAATGCGCGGGTAAAGGCTGCATGCGAGGCGTAACCAGCAGCGATGGCCACCTCCAGGATGCCATCAGCCCCGGCCGCCAACTGATATGCGGCGTGGGTCAGCCGGCGGCCACGCAGATAGCGCACCACCGAGGTGCCGGTGCTGAGCTGGAACAGCCGCGAGAGATGGAACGGCGACAGGCCCACCACGCGGGCGATATCGGCCAGCGACGGGTTTTCAGCGAAGTGGCTTTCGATGTACCACAGGGCCCTGCGTGCCGCACCCATACCGCCAGATCCATGCCGATGAACGGGACCGCAGCGTAACCCAGCGCGCGCTACGCCATTTGATCGTTCTTGCTGTCCGCGGCAACGCGCCGCGCGTGTTGTCTCAGCCCCTCACCGCCGCTTCGATGGCCGCCACGTCGATCCTGCGCATGGTCATCATCGCCTCGAACGCGCGCCGGGCCACGGCGGGGTCCTTGCTGGTCACCGCGTCGGTCAGTACCCGCGGCGTGATCTGCCAGGACAGACCCCATTTATCGCGACACCAGCCACACGCACTTTCCTCGCCATCGTTGCCGACGATCGCAGCCCACAACCGGTCCGTTTCGGCCTGGTCATCGGTGGCGATCTGGAAGGAGAATGCTTCGCTGTGTTTGAACGCCGGCCCGCCGTTGAGCCCGATGCAGGGGATGCCGGCGACGGTGAAATCGACGGTGAGCACATCGCCCTGTTTGCCGGAGGGAAAATCGCTCGGCGCGTGGTGCACCGCGTGCACCGCACTGTCAGGGAAGGTGGCGGCGTAGAAGCTGGCGGCGTCCAGCGCGGTACCGTCGAACCAGAGGCAGATCGTGTTCTTGCTGACCATGGGCGTCTCCTGGAGCAGAGGATGGATTGCGCCCGCTTACGGTAGGCGCGCCGGTGTTAAGCCTGCGCGCGGGTGCCGCGTGGGTGTGCCGTGGATAGCGACGGCCCATGCTGCTCGCCCCCGCGTGCTGACCCCCGCCAAGATGAATACGCAGATACCCTGCCCACCATCATCGGGATCGATGAGATCGAATGCGGTTGATGATGCGAATGATTGCCGTTACCATAGTGTGATCCGGGTCGCGCAAGGGATGCGTACCCGTGAACAGTTATCGAGCCCGCGCCGGGTCACCGCCCCCGCCAGCCGCTTCCTGCCCCCACCCCGCTCCGCCGCAGGCCACCCAGGACGCCGGCCATGCCCGTTGCCGTCTTTCTGGAAACGCCGATGCCCCGCTACGCCCACGTGCTGTCCCGCCCGTCGATGCACCGTCGCCCGCTGCCGCAGGCCTTGATGGTGGCCCTGTGCGCCCTTGCCGTTGCGCCTGCGTTCGCGCAGGATGCGACCCCTGACGCCACCACCACCCTGGACAAGATCGTGGTCAAGGGCGAGCGCGCCGAAGGCTATTCGGTCCGCAGGACCTCGGCCGGTACCCGCTTCGATCTGGCCCCGCGCGAGATCCCGCAGTCGGTCAGCATCATCAGCCACCAGCGCATCGAGGATCAGAACCTCGATGACATCATCGACGTGCTGGCCAACACCACCGGCGTGAGCAGCACCCAGTCCGATACCGAGCGCACCGAGTTCTACGCGCGCGGTTTCTACATCGACAGCTACCAGTTCGACGGCCTGCCGACCCAGATGGTGCAGAACTGGAGCTACGGCGATTCCGGCCTGGATTTGGCCCTGTACGACCGCGTGGAAGTGGTGCGTGGCGCCACCGGCCTGCTGTCCGGCGCCGGCAACCCGTCCGCCTCGGTGAACCTGATCCGCAAGCACGCCGACAGCGCCGAGCTGACCGGCAACCTGTCGGTCAATGTCGGCAGCTGGGGCCGCACCCGCAGCACGGTGGATGTGACCACCCCGCTGAACGCCAGCGGCTCGGTGCGTGCGCGCGTGATCGGCAGCTACCTGGATACCGAATCGCAGATGGACCGCTACGACCAGCACAAGACGCTGGGCTATGCGGTGATCGATGCCGACCTGACCCCGGATACCCAGCTGAGCGTGGGCTATGACTACCAGCAGAAGCGCGCGAACGGCGCGACCTGGGGTGGCTTCCCGATGTGGTACTCCGACGGCACCCCCACACCGTACGACAAGACCTTCAGTGCGAACCCGGGGTGGACCTACTGGGATACCACCAGCAAGCGCCTGTTCGCCACGCTGGAACATGCTTTCGCCAATGACTGGAAGGTCAAGGTCGGTGCGACGCACGACAAGACCAATGCCAACGACAAGCTGTTCTACCCGTCCTACACCGCCTTCGACAAGGTCACCGGCAGCGGCATCACGCCAATGGCCGGCCTGTACAACACCGAGCGCAAGGTCGACAGCGTGGACGGCTTTGTGGAAGGCCCGTTCCAACTGTTCGGCCGCGAACACCAGTTCATGGCCGGCCTGAGCTACAACAAGCGCGAGTACGCCAACTACGGTGACTTCCAGGTCGGCGGCACCAATACCGCGTGGGGCCCGATCGACAACTATCTCAACTGGACCGGCAACATCCCGGAACCGAACTGGAACCCGCTGAGCCTGGCCAGCCAGGGCACCATCACCCAGAAGGCCGGCTACGCGGCGACCCGCCTGTCGTTGGCCGATCCGTTGAAGCTGATCCTGGGTGCTCGTTACACCGATTGGAAAAGCGAGGGCGAAGACGCGGACCGCTCGCACAAGGTCACCACGCCGTATGCCGGCCTGGTCTACGATCTCAACGACACGTATTCCACCTACGCCAGCTACACCGAGATCTTCCAGCCACAGACGCTGCGCACCAAGGCGGGCAGCTATCTGGACCCGGTCGATGGCAAGAGCTACGAGGTGGGCGTCAAGGGCGCGTGGTTCGATAACCGCCTGAACGCCTCGCTGGCCGTGTTCCGCATCGAGCAAGACAACGTCGGCCAGGCCACGATGGACAAGGTAGACGGTAACGAACTCGAAACGGCGTACATCGCCGCGCGCGGCACCGTCAGCCGCGGCGTTGAGTTCGAACTCAACGGTGAGCTTGCCCCGGGCTGGAACGCCACGTTTGGTGCGTCGCGCTACGTGGCCAAGGACATCAACGATGCGGACATCAACACCAACCTGCCGCAGACCACGCTCAAGCTGTTTACGAGCTACACCCCGCAGTCGCTCACCGCACTGACGGTCGGCGGCGGTGCCAACTGGCAGAACCGTATCTACTACCCGATCCCGGGGCTTGGCCGCTTCGAACAGGAAGGCTACGCGCTGGTCAGCGCCTTCGTGCGCTACCGCATCTCCCCGGAGTTCAGCGTGCAGGCCAACCTCAACAATCTGCTGGACAAGAAGTACCTCTCGCAGATCACCGGCTACGGTGCCTACGGCGATGGTCGCAATGGCGGCCTGACGTTTACCTGGTCGTTCTGATCGGTCATTGATCGTAACGCTTCAACAAAGGAGAACCGGGCATTGCCCGGCTCTCTGCGTCTTGCACGATGCGCAACGGACGCGCGGCGCCGCACGGCCAGACCTCGGTAGTGCCGGCCGCTGGCCGGCAGCCTCATGAACGATGAAAGTCCTGCCTGGTTGCCGGCCAGCGGCCGGCACTACGGCCTGGCGCGCAGCAGCGCCAACCCGAACCCGATGAAGATCGTGCCGACCACGCGGTCGAACACCTTGCGCAGCCCCGGCTTGGCCAGATAACCGGCCAGCCCGCGGCCGCCGGCGGCGTACACCCCGTACCAGAACATCTCCATCACCGCGAAGGTGCCCACCAGGATCACGAACTGCGGCAGCTGCGGCTGGGTGAGATCGACGAACTGCGGCAGGAACGCCGAGGCGAACAGCAGCAGCTTCGGGTTGCTGATGCCGATGATGAATCCATCGCGGAACAGCACGGTGCGTGAACTGGGCACCAGCGCCGAGGTGCTGCCGACGTCGATCGGCGCATCACCGCCGCGCCAGGCCTTGATCCCCAGGTACACCAGGTACGCCACGCCGGCGTAGCGCAGCACGTCGAACACCATCGGCGAGGCCTTGAGCACCGCGCCCAGCCCGGCGGCGGAGATCGCCAGGGCCAGTACCAGCGCGGTCAGGCAGCCGGCCATGGCGGCGATGCTGCGGCGGAAGCCGACGCGCACGCTGCGGGTCATCACGTGCAGCATGTTCGGGCCGGGCGTGCCGCACAGGACGAACACGGTCACGGCGAAGATCCACCAAGTATGCAGGTTCATGGCAATACAGTTCGAGAGAGAGGTAGTGCCGGCCGCTGGCCGGCAGCGCAATGATGCCTGACGGAAACAGCATCGGCAGGCCGGACTCGCGAGATGGCCGGTCCTCGCAACCGGGTTGTCCGCCCGGAACGCACCGGGGCGCCCTCACGGCGCCCCGGTGTGTCACCTCCGCATCAGCCCGCGATTAGAACCGCAGGTCCGCGCGCACGTACCAGTAGCGCCCGCGCGGGATGTCGTAGGTCGAGGCGTCATAGCCGTTGAGCGAGCACGACAGGCAGATCGGCGGATCCTTGTCGAACAAGTTGTTCAGGCCGGCGCTGAGCTGCAGCCCCTTCATCCAGTCGATCTTGTAGCCCACCTGCATGTCGTGGAAGGTGGTGGCCGACAGTTCGTTGGTGCCTTCGGCCTGGTTGCTGCAGATCGGGAAGGCGGCCACATCGCCGCACGCCTCGGTGAGCTTGGAGATGTGGCGCACCGTCCAGGAGGCGTTCCAGTTGGACAGGTTCCAGCTCAGCGTAGCATTGCTGGTCCACTCCGGGATCGAGCTGTCGGCCACTTCCACACCCGGCTCCTGCGGCTGCTTCTGCCCGGCGGCCCCCAACGCCTCGTAGCGGCCGACGAAGGTGTTCTGCCAACCGAGCTTGAACTGCCCGATCTCCGTCTGCGGCAGGGTCCAGAACAGATCCACATCCCAGCCATCGGTCTTGATCGAGCCCAGGTTGGTCAGCCGGTTGTTGAAGCTGCTGACCGCCCCGGTGGAGGCGCGCGTGATGCCACTGCAGTACAGCGGGTCCAGCGTGTCCACGCACAGATCAAGCTGGGTCTGCGCGTTGATCGCCTGGATCGCGCCTTCGATGTGGTGGCGGTAGAACGTCACCTCGACATCGAAGCGCTCCGACCAGGACGCGTTGCTGCCGAACCACGGGCTCCACACGAAGCCGGCGCTGAAGCTGCGCGAGCGCTCCGGATCCAGTTCCGCGTTGCCGCCGGTGGTGACCGAGATCTGCGAGTTGGCCTGCTGGAAACCGCCCGGCACGCCGAGTGCGGCACAGTTGGCGGCACTGCCGCGCGGCGGCGTGCCCCCCAGCCCGACCGAGCAGGGATCGAACAGCTGCAGATCGGCACGCGCGGCCGAGCCATACAGCTCGCCGATGGACGGTGCGCGGAAGCCTTCGGCGTAGCTGGTGCGCAGCACGAAGTCATTGGTCACCTGCCAGCGCAGGCCGTACTTCGGGGTGAACTCGCCACCAAACGTGGAGTAATCCGAGTAGCGCCCCGCAAGGCTCAGGTCGAGTTTTTCGCCGAGCGCGCTCTTGGCGAAGATCGGCACGCTCAGCTCCAGGTAGGCCTCGTTGACATCGTAGGAACCGGCGGTCGGCAGCGAGGGCACGCCGTTGTAGTGGCCGATCACGGTCAGCGGATCCGGATCGTAGCGGCCCTCGTACTTGCGGTACTCATAGCCGGTGGCGAACGAGACCGGGCCGGCCGGCAGGGTGAACAGCTCGCTGCTCAGGTTGGCGGTGAACAGGCTCAGCTCGTTCTGGCTGCGGTCACGCACTACTGGCTGGATCCAGCGCAGCATCTCCGGGGTGATCGAGCCGACCCCACCGAAAATGTTCAGCGGTACGCAGCCGGGGGTGGCCGCACAGATCGCCGGATCGCCCAGCGCCATGTTGACCTTGTAGATGTCGTAGCTGCCGTAGTTGGTCTGCTCGGCCTTGTTCTTGCTGTACATGCCGTTGAGGTCCCAGAACCAGCTGCGATCCGCGGCCTGGAACTGGCCGACCAGGCCGGTGGCGAAGTACTGGGTGTTGACCTCCTGCTCGAACACGCGCGCGCCGCCTTCAACAGGGCGACGGCCGATCAGGCTCATGTTGCCCGAGGCGGCCAGATCGAAGCCGAACGGGTTGTACGGGTTGAGGCCGGAGACCACGATGTTGTCGGCCAGCGGGTTGCCGGTGGCGCCATCGGGGCCGAAGAACAGCGGCTCCGGACCGGCCTGGTTGGTGGACTCGCGGCGATTGCCAAGCGCCTTGATATACCACTGGATGTCGTCGGTGAGATCGAAGCGGAACTGGCCGAAGATGCCTTTCCGCTCGGACGGGGTGAGCACCAGGTTGTACTCGGCGAAGTTGAAGCGGTCGGCCGAGGTGAAGCAGTGATAATCATCACTGCGGTCGCAGCCGGCGCTGCCGTCGTAACGCGGGCTGCTTACGCCGGTATTGGGTACGATGTCCTGTACCGCCCCGGTGGCGGGATCGACGAACTTGAAGCGCCCCTGCGGAATGCCACCACTGCCGAAGGCCAGCCCGGTGCCGGGAATCGGGAAGCGCGACTGCTCGCGATCGCGCGCATACACCGGGTCCTGCTTGGTCCAGCTCGCCCCCAGGAACAGGGTGTAGCGGTCACCGCTGGTGCCCCAGGCCAGGTCCACGCCCTTCTGGGTGCCATCGCCCTTGGTGTACTCGCCATAGTTCATCGTCACCTGAGCGCCGTCGAATTCACGGCGGGTGATGATGTTGACCACACCGGCGATCGCGTCGGAGCCATACAGTGATGAAGCGCCGTCTTCGAGCACTTCGATGCGCTCGACGATGGCCAGCGGAATGGTGTTCAGATCGGTCGCCGCGCCCACGCCGGACGCGGAAGATTCATTGACCCAGCGGATGCCATCGACCAGCACCAGCACGCGCTTGGCGCCCAGGTGACGCAGATCGACCTGGGCCGACCCCGCACCCACGCCACTGCCATCGGGTGGGAAGCCGAAGTTGCCCGAGGAATTGAATTTCGCATTGAGCGCCGAGCCGGAGCCGGTCAGCTGCTGCAGCACGTCGCCGATCGAGGTCAGGCCGGTGCGCTCGATCTCGGTGCGGGTCAGGGTCTGGATCGGCACCTGCCCTTCCACTTCGGCCCGCTTGATACGGCTGCCGGTCACTTCCACCCGGTCCAGATCCGTCGTACTGCGTGGCGCGTCCTGCGCGCTGGCCAGGGCCGGTGCAGCCAGCAGCAGGCACAGCGATACGGCGACCGCCAACGGGCGGTGATGCAGGTTGTTCATTCGCTCTCTCTCCAAAGGAATGTTGGGCGGGACTGCCGCTCCCCCCTGCATGGCGGCAGTGTCTCCTTTGTAAACAACCTGTAAATGTGAAGGAGTGACGTGCGCCTCGCTTTCACGGGGAATCGACAAAGCCGACTGTGCGCGGGCGCGGCTATGGGGCAGCGTGTGTGCGGTCTGTGCGAGCGCACATGCTGCTGTTTTCGAGGGATATTGACGGCATCCGGGGCGGTCGTCGTGCCGCTGCTGCGCGAACGCCGTCCGCGTGATGTCGGGACTCTGGTGACGACTGGGAACCTCGGCGATTGCGCTGGCCAGCGCGTCGGAATCGGCTTCCGTGCGCAGCCGTCGAGGGTCGTTGGCATGGCGTCCAGATGCGCCGCCGCACGTCGATGCGATGGGGTCTGGAGCGGCGCGTGTTTCCAACATCCCTGGTCACCGGTGGAGCGATGGACCGGTGTGCGAATGGACCGCCCCAGCGGCGCCCGTTCATCCTCGAGTCGGATTGCCCTCACCGCCTTTCACCGGCCCCCGTTATGCTTTCCGCATGACTCGACTTCCCCTCTATTTCTTCAGCGCGACCGTCCTGCTGGCCTGCACCGGGGTCAGCCCGGTGGCCGATGCCCAGAACCTGGATGCCCAGCGCGCGCAGCTCAAGGCCGTGATCGACAATGCCGAGCGCGGCCAGTTCGATCCTGCCCAGGCAGCGGCACTGAGCAAGCACCCGCTGTATGGCTGGGTGGAGTTCGCCAATCTGCGGCGCAACATCGATACCGTCAGCAACGTGCAGGCGCAGGATTTCCTGAAGCGCTACAACGGCCAGGCGGTAGCCACCAGCTTCCGCAACGTATGGCTGCCGGCGGTGGCGCGGCGCCAGGACTGGCCGACCCTGCTGGCCAACTGGACCGACACGACCAACGTCGGCCTGCGCTGCGCCCAGCTCAATGCACGCCAGGCTACCGGCAAGGCCGACGCGCAGTGGGTCAGCGAGGCGCAGGCGATCTGGCGCAGCACCGGCAAATCCTTGCCTGATGCCTGCGACCCCGTGTTCGCGGTGCTGGATGCCAAGGGCGGCATGAACGCCGAGCTGCGCTGGGCACGCATCGATGCCGCTGCCGATGAGCAGCAGCCGGCGGTGATGCGCAGTGCCGCGCGCGGGCTGCCGGCCGCCGATCTGGCCCTGGCCAACACCTATGCCGCCTTCGTCGACAAGCCCAATGCCAGCGCGCTGAACTGGCCGCGCAATGAGCGCAGCCGGCGGATCGCCACCGATGGCCTGGCTAAACTGGCCAAGGCCGACCCGGGGGCCACCGAACAGCAGTTGCCGCAGTACGCCGACGCGCTGCAGCTGAGCGCCGCGCAGCGCGCGCAGGTGCTGTACCAGATCGCGCTGTGGACGGTGGCTTCCTACGGTCCGGACTCCGCCCGTCGCCTCAATGCGGTGCCCGAATCGGCGTATGACGAGCGTCTGCACGAATGGCGTGCGCGCGAAGCGCTGTCGCGCGGCGACTGGCCGGCGGCGCTGACCGCGATCCGCAAGATGGGCCCGACCCAGCGCGCCGACTCGCGCTGGCGCTATTTCGAAGCGCGCATGCTGGACAAGACCGGCAAACGCAGCGAAGCGCAGGCGGCCTTCCGTGAGGCCGCCCGCGCGGCCACCTTCCATGGCTTCCTGGCGGCCGACCAGCTCGGCCAGAACTACACGCTGTGCCCGTGGGAACCCAACGACAGCGCCCAGGCGCAGGCGGCGGTCGCGCGTGACCCGGCGATCGTGCGGGCGATGGAACTGTTCAAGATCGAACGGGCGGGCTGGGCCGTGGCCGAGTGGAATGATGCGCTGAGCCGTTACGACAACACACAGCGTCGTCTCGCCGTGGAAGTCGCCCGCGACAACGGCTGGTTCGACCGTGCGGTGTTCTCGCTTGGCAAGACCCCGGACGAGCAGCGCCTGTATTCGCTGCGCTTCCCGCTGCACCACGACGACAGCATCCGCCGCGAGTCCGCACGCAATGCCATCGATCCGGCCTGGGTGGCCGCGGAAATCCGCGCCGAGAGCATCTTCAACCCGAAGGCCCGCTCACCGGCCAACGCCATGGGCCTGATGCAGGTCCTGCCCGCCACCGGTGCGGCAGTGGCCAAGTCAATCGGCCTGACCAACTACGGCGGCGCTGCCAGCCTCTACGACCCCGATACCAACATTGCCATCGGCACGGCCTACCTGCGCCAGCTGATGAACAAGTACGAGGGCCTGCCCTACGTCACCATTGCCGCCTACAACGCCGGCCCGACCCCGACCGCCCGCTGGCAGTCGCAGCGTCCGGGGTTCGATCCGGACATCTGGATCGAGACGATCAGCTACAAGGAAACCCGCGAGTACGTCGCGCGCATCCTGGCCTTCAGCGTGATCTACGACTGGCGCTTGAACGGTGACGCGCTGCCGGTGACCGACCGCATGAACGGCCGCCTGCAGGCCAAGCGCAAGACCTTCGCCTGCGCGGCCAACGCCGACAAGGGCGGGGATTGAGCGGACTGACGATTATCATGGCCGCATGAAGATCTATCTGGTGGGCGGCGCCGTGCGTGACCGCCTCTTGCAGTGTCCACCCGGCGACCGCGACTGGGTCGTGGTCGGGGCCACCCAGGCGCAGATGGACGCGCAGGGGTACAAGGCCGTGGGCCGCGATTTCCCGGTGTTCCTGCATCCGGATACCGGTGAGGAATATGCGCTGGCCCGCACCGAGCGCAAGTCCGGCCGCGGCTACCGCGGCTTCGTGGTCGATGCCGATCCCGCTGTGACGCTGGAGGAGGACCTGCAGCGTCGCGATTTCACCATCAACGCGATCGCCTGCGATGAAGCCACCGGTGCGTTGGTGGATCCGTATGGCGGCGTGGGTGATATCCAACAGCGCGTGCTGCGCCACGTCGGCCCGGCCTTCGTCGAGGATCCCCTGCGGGTGCTGCGTGCGGCCCGCTTCATGGCGCGCTTTGCGCCCCTCGGCTTCACCGTCGCCGCCGAGACGATGGCCCTGATGCGGGAGGTCGCCGCCAGTGGCGAGCTCGATGCGCTGGTGCCCGAACGCGTCTGGCAGGAGCTGAGGCGTGCCCTCGCCTCCGCGCGGCCGTCCGCGTTCCTGCGCACGCTGCATGACGCCCATGCCCTGGGCGCGGTCCTGCCCGAGCTGGAGGCGCTGTATGGCGTGCCACAGCGCGCGGAGTTCCACCCGGAAGTGGATACCGGCGTGCACCAGGAAATGGTCAGCGACATGGCCGCGCAGCTGGCCCCGGGCGATGACCTGATCGGCTTCGCCGCGCTGACCCACGACCTCGGCAAAGGCCTGACCCCACCGGCCGAATGGCCGCGGCACATCATGCATGAGCAGCGTGGCGTCGCCCCGCTGCGTGGATTGGCCGAACGCCTGAAGGTGCCGGTCGATCACCGCCAGCTGGCCGAAGCCGTCTGCCGCGACCATCTCAACGTGCACCGCATCGATGAGTTGCGCGATGCCACCGTGCTGGAGCTGCTCGGCCGCTGCGATGGGTTCCGCCGGCCCGAACGCATCGCGCAGATCGCGCTGTGCTGCGAAGCCGACAAGCGCGGCCGGCTGGGCTTCGAGGCCAGCGACTACCCGCAGGGTGAAACGCTCAAGCGCCTGCACCAGGCAGCGCTTGCCGTGCAGGCGCGCGATCTGGATCTGACCGGGCTGAAGGGGCCGGCGGTGGGGGAAGCGCTGGCCAAGGCGCGGGTGAAGGCCATCAGCGCGGTGCGTACGCGCTGATCGACGGCTGGGATGACGCCTCAGGTGGCGCGGGCGCACGCCGGTTGCGCCAGCAGCCAGTCCCTTGCGGCCGCCGCAGCATCCTCGCCCTCACCGATCACCACATCCGGCGCGATCTTCCTGCCATCGCCCTGGCCGTTGCGATCGACCATGACGTTGCCGGTGACCAGCAAGGCGCTTCCATCAGGCAGCAGCTCGGTCCGGTTACCCGTGGAGACGCCTGCCGTGGGCTGGCCGAAGCTACGGGTGTTGGCACGCCCACGGAACGCCAGTGCCGTCGCCTCTCCCGCGCTGGCGGTGCGCGGCCCGAACAGCACCGCCACCGGTGCGCCGGGATGACGCAGCCGATACGCGGCCGCGCCAACATCCAGCAGGTTCTTCTGCTCCAACCACACCACGCCGCCGTGCAAGAACCAGGACCGCTCCGAGCCGGCCGTGGTGAACGCACCTACCCGCGGTGCATTGCCGCCCGCGTCTTCCAGCAAGGGCGCCAGGCCGAGCAACATCGGCCACATGTTGCCGCCGGTGTTGCGCCGCAGGTCGACCACCCAGCCGCATCGCTCCGCGCGGTCCTTGCTGCGGATGGCGTCCTGCAGCGTGCCTGCAAACGCAACACTCGCCCGCTGCCAGGCCACGCTGTCGCCCGGTCCACCACCGCTGAAGGCGCCCACCGTCATCCAGCCGATGCGCCGGCCGACCGTATCCATATCGCGCTGCTGGTCAGTGCGTTGCTGCTTGGCGCGGTGCTCGTGTGTGCGCTGCGTTGCCGGCGGTGGCTGGGATCCCGCCACGGTGGCGCGGCTTGAAGAGGACTGCAGCAACGGGTAGCTCGCCGGCAGCCACCGCCCATGCCCCCCACTGCTCACGACAATGGCATCGCGCAACAGCGGCCAGGTCTTGGCGGGATCAGCATCGGGAGCCTGCAGGCGGGTGCGCAGCGCCTGCCAATCGACCTTGTCGCGGTACAGCGCCTCGCGCTCCAGCACCGCCACGATCCGCAGCTGTACCGGGGGCGCAGGCATCTCCTGTGCGTTCGCCATCGGTGCAAGCAGCACACCGGCCAGCAGCGCCGGGCGCGTACAACGAGACCGCAGGAACATCACCATCGCGCTACATCCGTGTAGTTGAGCAGGCCGCAGCATATCGCTGCACACGGCCACAAGAACAGCGCGCGTCCTCCGCCCTGGCGACCGGTCAGCCCGAAATGAGGGCACGCCACCCGTGGCGGGCAGCGTGCCGGGGATCAGCCAGCGCCCACAACCGCCTCACCAATCAAACCGCACGCCGATATTCCCCTCGATGCTCTTGCGCTCCTTCTGCGCGCTGCTTTCCAGATCGCGCGTGTAATCGGCCACCGCAAACGCGCTGACATTGGCATTGAAGCGCGCGACCACACCGACGCCGACTTCCAGTGCGCGCGAGCCCTGCTGGTTGGTGAGCCGGTTGTCGCCGAAGTCGATGCGATCTTCGCCGTCCAGGGTCTGCCAGTAGTTGAGCTTGACGTACGGCTGCCACCCATTGCCGGCGAGATCGTAATCGGCGGCGAGGCGAAGGCCGACGCGCCCGGTCCAGGCATTGTCGGCCTTGAAGCGGACCGCCGACACCCGGTCACCGGCATCGTCGATCGAGGTGCGCTGCCAGATCACCTGCGCCTGCGGCTCCAGCCACCATGCGGACTGCCCGAGCTGCAGCAGCGGCTTGCCTACTTCCAGCGACGCGGTGGTGCCATCGCCACGCACGTCGATGCCCAGCCCGCGCGCCGACGTGGCCTCACCGTCGTAGCGGCTCTGAAGGACCACGGCATCCAGATACCCGCCTTCGCTGCCGACGCGGGTCCAGTACAGGCCCACGTGCTTGTCATCCAGGCGGGTACGGCCGACGGCCACGTTGTCCCAGCCGATCGCAAAGCCGTTGACGTTGCCCTGCGCGCGGGTGCGGCCGACGAATACACCGACCTGATCGCGGTGGTTGCCATCGCCGTTGGCGTACAGGTCCAGGCCGGCCTGGATGCCCTGGAGATCACCGTCGAAACTGGGCTTGGCATCGCCCTCCCAGTGCTGCTCATGACTCTGCCCGATCATGCGTGCCCAGGCCGAGCGGAAGCCGCCCTGCCCGGCCAGCACGCGCTGCTCGCCCTGGCGCTCGTGGAAGGTGCCCAGGCTGGCCAGACTCGTCTCGCGCAGCAGGGGGGGCACCACGGAGTAGACGGGGGTTTCCACCCGGTACAACGGAATGATGTCGCCCTCTGCCGGGCGCGCATCGGGCGTCGGCGGTGTGGCCAGCGGACCGGGCACCGGCGGCACTTCGGTGGGGACCGGCGGCGGTGCCTCCGGCTGCGCGGGCGGCACGGGCGCCGGGGCCGGCGGGGGCGGGGGTGGTGCCGGCTCCGGCGCGATCGGGTCCGGATCGTCCGGCGGGTTCACGTCCGGGGGCGGCGGCGGTGCCGGCGGCAACACCGGGGGCGGGGTGCCGATGGCTTCCGGCGGCGGCGGCGGCGGCGGCACGTCGATGGTCGGCGGTGGCGCCGGTGCCGGGATCGCCGAGGCGGTAACCGTGGAACGCAGGTACCAGTTTTCAGCGCTGCCGCCGCTCACTCCGCCCTTGAACAGGTAATACTCGTAAGCGCCTGCGGCGACCGGGCTGTACAGCGCGAACGCATTGGCGGCGGTGCTGGCGCCATTGGTCGCCTGCACCACCATGATGCCGTCGGCGATCGTGGCCGCGCCGGTGCCGCCGACGTTGAGCACGCCGATACCGGTGGTGCCGCTGGCGGTGCCGTTGGAGATCACCAGCTTGTCCGACAGCGAGCTGTCATCGCCCAGCACGGACTGCAGGTACAGCGCGCCGCCGTTGCCCACATAGTTGCCGACGATGGTGAAGGCGTCGCCGACGCGGCTGCCACCATTGCTCAGGTCGATGCGTCCAGCGTTGGTCACCGTGGCCAGCTGGCCGGCGGTGAACGGCACGATGCGCGCGTCCAGGCCACCGGCGAAGAGCGTGCTGGTGGCATCGATGTCCAGCGCACCGGTGCCGGTGCCGCCGTCACCCAGAGTCAGGTTGCCGTCGAAGGTGAGCTGGGAATCATTGGCCAGGCCGATCTGCTCCCAGTTGGCGAAGCGCGCGACACCGTCGGTCTTGACGTTGTTCATGCTCAGCGCGTCGTTGCCGGGTCCGCCGTCGAACAGCGGCAACGCCCCCAGGTTGGAGGCGTTGAGGTTGGCCAAGCTGGCAACGTCATTGCCCTCGCCCATGTCCACCGCGCCGTGCACCACGCCACCGCCAGACCAGTCCAGCCGATCGCTGCCGGTACTGGCGCGGATCTCGCCACGTACGGTGCCGCCGGTGATGGTGATCGAATCATCGCCACCGCTGACGCTGATGTTGCCGCCGATGTAGCCCTCGGACAGGATGATGGTGTCGTTGCCGAAGCCGGTGACCAGGTTGCCGTCGATGGTGCCGCCGGACATGTCGAAGGTGTTGTTCTCCAGCTTCATGTTGACCCGGCCGATGCGCCCGCCGGTCATCTCGGCGTAATCGCCATCATCGAAGCCGCCGATGATCTGGCCACCGGTCATGCGGAAGCGGTCGGTCCCATCGCCCTGCAGCAGCGCACCGATGGTACCGCCGGTCATGACGAACACATCCCGGCCCCCACCCTGCTGCACGGTGCCGGTGATGGTGCCGCCGCTGATCTCCAGCTGGTCGACATCGTCGCCCTGGTCGACCGACGCCAGCGTGCCGCCGCTCATCAACAGAGCATCGTTGCCGGCACCTTGGGTGACCGCGCCCACAATCTGCCCGCCCTGCATCTCCAGGCGATCATCGCCCAGCCCCTGCGCCAGCGTGCCCCCGATCCTGCCTCCGGGCCGCACGATCGTGGTGTCGTTGCCGGCGCCCTGATCGACGTTGCCGACGATCACACCCGCAACATCCAGCAGATCATTGCCGTCGCCCAGCAGCGCTGAGCCGTTCAGTCGGCCGTTGACGATCAGCGACTGGGCGCCACTGGTGCCGATCACATTCGCCGCGCCACCGCCGCGCTGCTGCAGCGTGCCATTGATCTGCAGCGTGGTGCCATTGGCCATGGTCAGGCTGGCGGTTTCCAGCGTGTTGCCCAGCACCAGGGTGCCGCCAGTGAGTGTGCTTGCCCCACCCAGGCTGTTGAGGCCGGTCAGGGTGAGCGTGCCGGCCCCGGTCTTGTCCAATGCGCCGGTGCCGTTGATGCTGCCCGCATAGGTGCCATCGTCGGGCTGCGTGAAGCGGACCAGACCATTGTTGGTCACGCCGGGCGGCAGGCTCTGCGCCCGCGCTTCCAGGATGCCGGCCGGATCGACAATCACCGGGCCGGTGTAATTGGCGTTGTTGCCGGTCAGCGCCAGGGTGCCCTGCGTCACCGTGGCCACGGTCACCCCGGTGATGGTGCCGGTCAGTGTCCACTTGCCCGCATCATTCTTGGTCAGCGACTCGAAACCGACGAAATTGCCCGGCAGCGTGGAATCACCCATGCCGCTCAGGAAGATCGCGTCGTTGCCCGCTCCTCCGCTGAAATTGCCGGTGATCGACGAACCGGTATACAGGCGCAGGATGTCATTGCCACCGGCCAGCGAGATGTTGCCGATCACCTGGCCACGGTTGGTGAAGTCAAGCGCGCCGTTGCCGGAGCCACCGATCACCGTGCCCGGTGCCTGGATGATGCCGGTCTCGGTGTTGATCACGGTGTTCAGCCCAGTGGTGTTCTGCGACCAGATCGCCACGGCGTTGTTGGCGCGGATGGTGCCGCTGTTGACGATGGTGTTGCCCGCGCCCTGGAAGTTGATCACTTCGGCACTGCCTTGGCTGCCCAGCGCCAGCACTTCGCCGCCGGCATCGACGGTCAGGGTGCCGCCGGTGCGGAATTCCAGTGTGTCGCCGCCCGCGCCGAACAGTCCCGGCGCGCTGACTGCAGTGGCGCTGACGGTCGCACCGGTGCCGACGTGGATGTTGGCGTTGTCGCGCAGCGAGATGGCGTTGGCGTCACCCACCACCAGCTTGGCACCGGCCTGGACATCCACCGTGCGTCCATCCTCGATGGCGATGTTGCCGTTACCGACGCGGGTCACATAGGGATTGGGTGCGGCCGTGGTGCAGGTGGTGGTGGTGCCGACGGTAACGCAGTCCGCCTGTGCGCCGAACGAGGCCAGGACGATGGCGCTGCCCAGCAGGCCGCGTGAACGGAGCAGCACGGCGATGCTGAGCGCGAGGGGGTGGAGAGTGGACCTGGGCATGCGGCTTCCTCTGGACATCACGGAGGGCGGCGGCGGCATGACAGGTCATCGAAGCCCCCTGCTCCTGACTGCACGCATCACCATGAAATTCACGACGGCAGCGGACGCTGCCTGGGACTGCATTTCCGGCGGGACAACATCGAGGAGGGGACAGACGGCGCGCGGCAAATGGGCCACGGCCAGGAACAGGCGGTTTCGTGAAGTACGCAGATGTGTGCCGGTACTTTTACTGGTCAACCGTGATGTGAACGTAAAATTCAGGCAGGGGATCGCCCGCATTCGCCGCGCGGTGAGCGAGTCTGCAGAGATCGCTCAGATCTTCAGATAGACACGCCGGCGATCCAGCACCCACACCACACCCCACCAGATCGTCACGAAGCCCACCGCGCACGCGAGTGAGGCCAGTTCTGGTGCCTCCGGCAGCGCGCTCTGCAGGGCATGGAACGCCCAGGCCCACGCACCGGTTGCAGCGAGCACCAGCGCCATCGCCGAGGAGCCAAGATAGGCGGCGATCGCATTCACGCCAAAGCGTCGCCCCAGCGCAGGCATGCCCCAGCGATCGATCAACAGATGGGCCAGCAGCAGCGCAGCCGCGGACAGACCTGCGGTCCACAGCACGAAGCTGGGGGTCCACAACTGCTTGTTCAGGGGCAACCACAGCGTGGCCAGGCCGCCGACCGCCAGGCAACCCGCCGCCAGCAGCGTCAACTGCGGTGCCCTGCCGGCACGCAGCCACGCGCCGGCGCGCAGGCCCAGCAGGGTGGTGGCGATCGCCCCGAGGCTGCTCAGCAGGCCTTCCGGGTCATGGCCCAGCCCGGTGAGCGCGGAATACTTGTAGAGGAACGGGGCAAACAGCGCCGTATCCAGGCGGCTGGCCGGGTTGACCCACGGCGCCATGGAGGTGGCCGACAGCAGGATCACCGCATAGGTGGCCAACAGCCCGACGATCAGCGCCCATTGCGTGCGCGCCCGCGTGTACACCGCCAGCACGCCGACCACCGCCACGCACAGGGCGATCCGCTGCAGCACGCCCCACAGGCGATACGCCGGCAGTTCGAACAGCCACCACGCCAGCAGGTGCAGCAGCGCGCCGGCGATCAGGATGCGCAGTGCGCGTTGCAGCACCCCGCGCACCAGCGCCGGACGCGTGGCCGGCTCGGCCGCGCGTGGCGCCAGACTGAACGCCATCGAGACACCGGCAATGAACAGGAACAACGGGAAAATCAGGTCGGTCGGGGTGAAACCATGCCAGTCCGCGTGCAGCAGCGGTGCGTAGACATGGCTCCAGTCGCCCGGGTTGTTGACCAGCAGCATCGCCGCGACGGTCAGGCCGCGCAGTGCGTCGATCGAGCCCATCCGCCCCGACGGTACGGCACTCATACGTCTTCGCGCTGCCCGGCGATCCAGGTGCTGCGCACCTGCAGCGCGTCATCGAGCAGCACCAGATCGGCGTGATGCCCTTCGGCGATGTGCCCGTAGCGGTCATCCAGATTCAGGAACTGCGCGGGATAGGTCGAGGCCATCCGCGCCGCCTCGGCCAGCGAAACGCCCAGCAGCTGCACGCTGTTGCGCACCGCCGTGGCCATGTCCAGCGCCGAGCCGGCCAGCGAGCCGGCAGCATTGCGCACCACCCCATCCACCGCAGTGATGACCTCGCCGTAAAGTTCGTAGCTGGGGTCCTGCGCACCGACCGGCGGCATCGCATCAGTGACCAGCATGACCTTGCCGCGCGGCTTGGTCGCCAGCGCCACACGCAGGCTGGCCGGATGCACATGCACGCCGTCGGCGATGATGCCGACCCAGCTGTCGCGATCTTCCAGCGCCGCACCGACCGCACCCGGTTCGCGCCCGGTCAGCGGCGACATCGCGTTGTACAGATGGGTGAAGCCGCGGATACCAGCCTCCAGGCCTGCACGCGCCTGCTCGTAACTGGCGGCGGTATGACCTGCCGCCACCACCACGCCGCGTTCCACCAGCGCGCGGATGCTCTCCAGCGGTACCCGCTCGGGCGCCAGCGTGAGCAGGGTGACACCGTTGTCCAGCGAGGCGGCCAAGGCGATCTCGGCGGCGTCCGGCACACGGAACTTGTTCGCATCATGCGTGCCCTTGCGCGCCGGGGCGATGTACGGGCCTTCCAGATGGATGCCGAGCACGCCGGGCACGCCCTCGCTGATCGCCTGGCGGGTCGCGGCGATGGCCGCGCGCATTACCTGCACGTCGTCGCTGATCAGGGTGGGCAG
Source organism: Stenotrophomonas sp. Steno-Z10-BAI (assembly GCF_056393115.1). Taxonomy (NCBI): domain Bacteria; kingdom Pseudomonadati; phylum Pseudomonadota; class Gammaproteobacteria; order Lysobacterales; family Lysobacteraceae; genus Stenotrophomonas; species Stenotrophomonas sp. Steno-Z10-BAI. Next base: position 928,137 of record NZ_JBWJOZ010000001.1, read on the forward strand.
CAGACCGGTGGTGCCGAAGCGGCGGTGCGCCTGCGCCAGCGTGCGCAGCGTGGCGACATCCGGGCTGTTGTTGAACAGCACGCCGCCACCGCCATTGACCTGCGCATCGATGAAGCCGGGCAGCAGCCAACCACCACCCAGGTCCACCTGCTCATCGGCCTGGCCGAGCATGGGCGCGGCATCGGAGACCAGCGCGGTGATCCGGCCGCTCTCGATCACCACCGCCAGATCATCGCGGAAGTCGTCACCGGCCAGGATGCGGGCATTGCGCAGGACAGTTTTCATCAGACGGTTTCCGTCACCTTGTTCAGATGCGGCGGCAGGTCCGGGTTGTGACCACGGCGCAGCGCCAGCGCATTGATCGCGCGGTAGAAACTCTGGATGGTCAGCAGCGGGGCGCACGCCGGGTGCGGCGCGACCGGCAGCGGCAGGTCACCGCCGACATCGGCCAGCCACACCTGCGCATCGCGCGCGGCGAACTCGCTCAGCACCGCGCGGGTGCCAGCGCCGGTTTCATCCGGCTGGGCGAAGGCCAGCACCGGGAAGCCCGGGCCCACCAGCGCCATCGGGCCATGCTTGACCTCGGCCGAGCTGTACGCCTCGGCGTGCAGGCCACAGGTTTCCTTGAACTTCAGCGCCGCTTCCTGCGCGGCGGCCAGGCCAAGACCGCGGCCAAGCACGAACAGATTGTGGGCCGGCACCAGACCGTCGGTCAGCGACGACCAGTCGCTGTTCCAGGCCTGACGCAGCGCATCGGGCAGCGCGCGCAGCGAAGCGATCAGCCCCACATCCTGCGTCCAGTACGCCACCAGCTGCAGGATCGCCGACAGCGAGGCCAGATAGCTCTTGGTCGCCGCCACGCTGTGCTCGGCACCGGCGCCCAGCGGGATCACCGTCTCGGCCAGCTGCGCCAGCGGCGAATCCTCGACATTGACCAGCGCCACCACGCGTGCGCCGGCCGCACGCGCGGCCTCGGCGTTGCGCAGCAGGTCCGGGCTCTTGCCCGACTGCGAGATCACGATGTACAGCGCCCCACGCAGCTTCAGCGGCGCTTCGTACACCGAGCCTACCGACGGCGAGGCCGAGGCGGTGACCAGCCCGAGGCGCGTTTCCAGCAGGTACTTGGCATAGGTGGCGGCGTGGTCGGAACTGCCCCGTGCGCAGGTCACCACGAACGGCGGCGGCGCCGCGCGCAGGCTGGCGGCCAGCGTCTCCACGGCCACCTGGTTGCGCGCGAACTGCGCGGCGATCACATCGGCAGCCTCGGCGGCTTCGCGGTACATCAGGGTGTCGTGGGGGGCAGGCAGGGACATGGGGACTCAGGTCGTTTCAGGAGAAGGAAGCCGTGCACCCTGTGGGCGCATCGGCGCGGTGGAACCACGCACCACCAGCTGCGGCACGAAGCCCTGGTTCTGCAGCTGCAGCGGCGCGTCGTCGTAGGCATCGCTGCGCAGCTGCGCGATCAGCAGGCGCGCGGCATGCCGGGCGATGTCTTCGGTGGCCTGCTTGGCGGTGGTCAACGGTGGCCAGGACTGGCGCGAGAACGGACTGTCCTCGAAACCGGCGATGGACAGGTCGTAGGGAACGTTCATGCCGGTGGATTTGGCGGCCGCGAGCACGCCGGCGGCGATCTCATCGTTGGAACCGAAGATCGCGGTGGGCGGTTCGCGCAGCGCCAGCAGGCGGCGCGCGCCGCGGAAGCCATCATCGAAGGTGTAATCGCCCTGCACCACCAGGTGCTTGTCGATGGTCATGCCGTAGTCGCGCAGCGCCGCTTCATAGCCGGCATAGCGCTCACCGCTGGAGCGGTGCGAGGTGCCGCCCCAGAGGAAGCCGATCCGCTGGTGGCCCAGCTGGATCAGGTGCTCGGTGATCTCGTAGGCGGCCTCGCGGTCGTCGACGAACACACAGGCGCCGTCCTGCGGATCGGCGGTGGCGGCGATGATGCGCACCAGCTTGATGCCGCGTGCGGTGAGCGCGGCCACCAGATCCTTGCGCTCGGACATCGGCGCGGTCAGCACCAGCCCGGCCAGGCGCGAACGCTGCACCCAGTCGGCCAGTTCCTCGGCGAGCATCGGCGAGCTGGAGTCGCAGGGATGGATCTGCAAGCCGAACCCGGTCTCGCGGCACGCGGCAAGCACGCCGTTCTGCACGCCGATGATGTGGTACGGGTTGGGGTTGTCGTAGACCAGCCCGACCACCAGCGTGGTGCCGGTGCGCAGGTTGCGCGCGGCCGGATCGGGCTCGTAGTCCAGCTCGGCGATCGCACGCAGCACCCGTGCACGGGTGGCCTGCATCACCGAGGGCTCGTTGTTGATGACCCGCGAGACCGTCTTCAGCGATACCTTGGCCCGTTCGGCGACATCCTTGATGGTCGCTCTACGCATCGTCTTTTCCTGGCTGACCGGTTGAGCGTCCATGATCGCCGATCACTGCCCGTCGCGGGACAGCCCGACGCGGTGGCCGCGCATCGAATAGAACAGGATGTACAGGTAGCAGGGCACCATCAGGCCGGCGAACACCCACTGGAAGTCGAAGTGCTGCTTGAGCACGGCAAACAGCTGGGGAATGATCGCGCCACCGGCGATGGCCATCACCAGCAGGGCCGAGCCGGTCTCGGTGAAGCGGCCCAGGCCGCGGATCGCCAGCGGGAAGATCGCCGGCCACATCATCGCGTTGGCAAAGCCCAAGGCCGCCACGAAGCCGACCGAGACATAGCCGTGGGTCAGCAGCGCGCCGATGCAGAACACCACGCCCAGCACCGCCGAGATGCTCAGGTAGCGCGACTGTGAGACCAGGTGCGGGATCAGCGCCAGGCCGGCCAGGTAGCCGATCAGCATCGCGCCCAGGGTGATCGAGGTGAACATCTTGGTCTGGTCCAGCGGCAGGTCGAAGCCGTGGCCGTAAGTGCCGATCGCATCGCCGGCCATCACTTCCACGCCGACGTACACGAACAGGCACAGCACGCCCAGCCACAGGTGCGGGAACTGGAAGATGCTGGTGCGCTCGGCCACCCCTGGCGCGCGGGCCGGCGTGGCATTGGCTTCAGCGGTCTTCAGCTCGGGCAGCGGCGAGAACAGCACCGCAACCGCGAGCACCACCAGCAGCCCGGCCATGGCCATGTACGGCAGCTGGATCTTGGCGGCGAAGTCATTGAGCAGCACCGTCTTGGCGGCCGCATCGGCGACCTTCACCTGGGCATCCAGATCGCCGATACCGTGCAGCACCAGCGTGCCGATCAGCACCGGGGCGAGCATGCCGGCGATCTTGTTGCAGATGCCCATCAGTGCGATGCGCCGGGCCGCGGTCTCGATCGGGCCGAGGATGCTGATGTACGGGTTGACCGCCGTCTGCAGCAGGGCAAGGCCGCTGCCGATGATGAACAGGCCGCTGAGCGCGCCCGGGTACCAGCGCTGCTGGGCGAAGTGCGCGAACACCACCGCACCGGCCGCCATCACCAGCAGGCTCAGGCTCAGGCCCTTCTTCATCCCGGTGCGCTTGAGGATCCACGAGGCCGGCAGGGCCAGGAAGAAATACGACAGGTAGAAAACCATCAGCACCAGGAAGGCGCCCACCTCATCCAGCTCGAAGGCGAGTTTGACGAAGGTGATCAACGGGCCGTTGAGCCAGGTGAAGAAGCCGATCAGGAAGAACAGCACGCCGATGATCAGGATCGAGGTAAGCACGCTCGAACGCGCGGAGGCAGCAGGCACGGCAGACATCAAGGAGGCTCCTGCATCGACGGCGCCGGAGCGGCATCGGAAGAGTGGCTGGGAACAACGTTGTCACATTTATTCGTTGCAGCCGCCAGGTTTGTCAACAACTGGTTCACGCCAGCGCCGCGCATTTTGCGTTGCTGCACCTGCGCAATCTGGCGGCAGCGCTCGCCGCGGGCGGAGCGGAGCCCGTATTCACGGCAGTTTGCGAAAACATGACGGCAGTGTGATGAAAACGTTTTCCCGCGCAAACCCACGTTGCGGCGCAGCATCGAAAGTGTGAGGTTATCGTTGACATCGTTGTCAGAACGATTACAGACTCCGCCTCAATCGCCGGGGCAACCCTGGCCACGCCCAACCGATGGAGTCCGTGTGACCAACGCCGCCCACGCTGTTCCGGCCCATGCCCCGCCCGCCGCGACGCCGCCGTTCCTGGCCGCCGACGTGGGTGGCACGCATGTCCGGGTTGGCCGGGTCCAGGCCAGCGCCGATCCGGCCCATCCGGTGGAGCTGCTGGACTACCGCAAGTTCCGCAATGCGGATTACGCCGGCCTCAGCGCGATCCTGTCCGACTTTCTGGCCGATGGCCCGCGCCCGACGCATTGCGTGGTCGCCACCGCCGGCTATGCCCGCGACGACGGCACGGTGATCACCGCCAACCTGCCCTGGCCGTTGTCGGCACGGCAGATCGAGCGCGATGTCGGCCTGGACCAGGTGTACATCGTCAATGACTTCGAGGCCGTGGCCTATGCCGCCGCCCAGGTCGATGCCAGCGGCGTGCTGCAGCTGACCGGCCCGGCCACCGCCCCGCGCGGCCCGACCCTGGTGGTCGGCCCCGGCACCGGCCTCGGCGCGGCGGTGTGGATCCCGACCCCGCACGGCGCCGTCGTGCTGGCGACCGAAGCCGGCCAGCCGACCCTGGCCACCACCACCGAACTGGAGATGGCGATCGTGCGGCAGATGCTGCGCGACCGGTCGCATGTCTCGGTCGAGCAGGCGCTGTCCGGCCCCGGCCTGATGAATCTGTATCGCGCCCTGTGTGCGTTGAGCGGCCAATCGCCAGCGCTGACCACCCCCGATGCGATCACCGCCGCCGCCATGGCCGACCAGGACCCGCTCGCGCGGCAGAGCCTGGATGTGTTCTGCGGCCTGCTCGGCAGCACGATCGGCGACATGGCGCTGCAGTACGGCGTCACCGGTGGGGTCTACCTGGCCGGCGGCATCCTGCCGCAGATCCGCGATTTCCTGTTGAACAGCACCTTCGTCGAGCGGTACCTCAACAAGGGACCGATGCGCGAGGCGCTGGAACGCATTCCCGTGAAGGTGGTCGAGCACGGGCAGCTGGGCGTCATCGGCGCTGCCAGCTGGTACCTGGGCCATAGGGACCACCCGACCGCCTGACGGCGCGCCGGGAAAGGCATTACGTAGTACGCAGCACCCATGGCACGCCCCGGTTTAGGGCGCGCGGAAAAGTCGTACCAGACGCAAGAAGACACGCCGTCGCCGGCGAACCATCGGATTGATGAGGAGAGACATCATGAACCATCGCAAGAGTCTGCTTTCGGCAGCCATTTTCAGCTGTCTGGTGTTCGGCGCGCAGGCGCAGGAAACCTCCAGTACCCCCACCGACCTGGACACCGTCAGCGTCGTCGGCATCCGCGCCAGCCTCGAAAAGTCGCTGGATACCAAGCGCAACAACGTGACCATTTCCGAGGCGATCACCGCCGAGGACATCGGCAAGTTCCCCAGTACGAACGTTGCAGAAGCGCTGTCTCAGCTGCCCGGCATCTCGCTGGACCGCCGCTTCGGCCAGGGTGAGCGCGTCAGCATCGACGGCACCGACCCCAGCCTCAACCTGTCCTTCCTGGACGGCCACCCGGTCGCCCAGGCGATCTGGCTGTACGGCGAGCAGCCCAACCGCGGCTTCGATTACACCCTGCTGTCGCCGCTGATCCTGGGTCGCATGGAAGTCATCAAGTCCTCCGAAGCGCGCCTGACTGAAGGCAGCCTGGGCGGCACCATCCTGATGCACACCCGCCAGCCGCTGGACATGCGCGCCAACGAAGTGGCCGCTTCCGTGGGCTACAGCTACAGCGACCAGGCCAGCAAGGGCAAGCCGAACGCCTCGGCCATCTACAGCTGGAAGAATGACGAAGAAACCTTCGGCATCAACGTGGCCGCGCAGCACTATGAAGAGCGCGTGGACCGTCAGGGCATAGAAGTGTTTGGTTACGCCAAGGCGTCCACCTTCACCAACGCGTCGGGCGTGGACCCGAATGCGGACGTGCCCAATTCGGTCAACGCGGCGTGGTTCCAGCAGGACCGCAAGCGCGACAGCGCCGTGGTCAATCTGCAGTTCAAGCCGACCGACGAACTCGAGTTCAACCTGAGCGGCCTGTACATCAAGGAGAACTTCGACAACTACAACCAGTCGATGTACTCCTTCCTGACGTGGAATCCCGGCACCGTAGGTGCGGTGAACCAGCTCGGCGACGTGCGCAACGGGGTGGTCACCAGCGGTCACTCCAACGCCAGCGCGACGGCCAACAGCGGCACGGTGATCTACGACAACAACGTGCGCGAATCCGAAGTGACCACCAAGGGCCTGGACCTTCGCGGTGCCTGGAAGGGTGAAGGCTGGGGTATCAGCGGCCAGGCTGGCCAGAGCAAGTCCGAAAACAAGGATCTGGCCCAGTACTTCATCGAACCGTTCTACAACGGTGGCTTCAGCTGGAACCTGGACAAGGGCATCACCTTCGACAACCCCGATGCCGCCCGCAATCCGGCCAACTGGGGCTCGGCCGGCGGCTGGTTCGGCAACAACGGCATCTTCTCCACCGACAGCAAGGACACCTACGCACAGCTGGACTTCAATGTGCAGTTCGACAGCATCTTCAACCAGCTGCAGTTCGGCGTTCGCCACGGCAAGCACGAAGAGAGCTTCGATCTGAACGTGTATGGCGGCGTGCGTCCGGGCACCCTGGCCGACGTCGGCACCATCGGTCTGACCGACATCCAGGGCTTCGCCGATGGCCAGGGCCGTCATATCCAGGCCGGCCGCGACAACGTGCTGAACTGGGTCAAGGGCAGCCCGCTGGACTTCGCCAACCCGGATCCGGCCAGCTATCTCAACAACAGCTGGGCGCTGGAGCAGACCAACAATGCCGCCTATGCGCAGTTGAACTTCTCCAATGGCCCGGTACGCGGCAACGTCGGTGTGCGCTACGTGGATTCCAAGACGGCCGGCAGCGGCTTCGTCTACGGCGGTACCCCCACCCTGACCGATCTGGACAGCAAGTGGCAGACCCAGACCAAGAAGGAAGACTTCCTGCTGCCCTCGGTCAACCTGGTCTACGACACCGACAGCGACTGGGTGTTCCGCTTCGGCGCCAGCAAGGTCATCGCGTGGGCGCCGTACAACCAGATGGTGAACAACACCTTCCTCAACGACACCACCCTGACCGGCAGTGGCGGCAACGCGGCCCTGTCGCCGTATGAGTCCTGGAACTACAACCTGTCGGCCGAGTACTACTTCGCTCCGCAATCGGTGGTGGCCTGGTCGCTGTTCTACAAGAAGATCGACAACTACATCGATACCAGCGCCGTCACCGAGCGCCAGTACAACTCGATCCGCGATACCTCGCCGGCCACCTGGGCCAACATCGTGGGCACCAACGGCTGTGCGGCCGACGGCTATTGCGACTACAGCATCCAGCGTCCGCGCAATGCCGGCAGCGGTCACGTCAAGGGCTTCAACCTCAGCTACCAGCAGCCCTTCGGCGAAAGCGGCTTCGGCCTGACCGCCAACTACACCTACGCCAACGGCGAAAACAATTCCGGTGATGCGCTGCCCTACCAGTCGCGCAACTCGGTTGCGTTCAGCCCGTACTACGAAAAGGGTCCGATCAACGCCCGCCTGACCTACAACTGGCGTGACAGCTACCTGGCCGGCGGCTACGTCGCAGGCTCGGCACCGGCCAGCGTGGACGACTACGCCGAGCTGGGCGCCAGCTTCGGCTACACCTTCAACGAGAACTGGTCGGTCACCGTGGACGCCCAGAACCTGCTCGATGAAGAGTACTTCCAGTACCTTGGCGACAAGGATCACCTGGCCTCGCGTTACAAGAGTGGCCGCCGCTACATGGCCACCCTGCACTTCAAGTTCTGATCGCCTTGGCACTATGCTGAATGCCTGAAACGGGCCCGGATTTCCGGGCCCGTTTTCACAGGTGGAACCCGATTCGCTACAAAGGAATGACCCGATGCACACCCGCACCCGTCGTACCTCGCTGTCGCTGCTGTCCTTCGCACTGGCACTCTCCCTCGCACCGCTGGCCCAGGCCGCCGACGCACAGGCCCCGAACGGCCCGCAGGCCCTGCCCGGCTCGCTGATGCTGATTCCGGCGCCGGCCAGGGTCGACCGCCTCGACGGGGCCGGCTACACCGTGACCACCGCCACCCCTGTGCATGCACAGGGCCAGGCCGCCGCCCGCGTGGCTGCACAGTTCGCCACCCTGCTGCGCGACAGCGGTGGCCCGGCGGTAACGGTCAGCGAAGGACGCGGCAAGGACGGCATCCGCTTCGTGCTCGACGCCACGCTCAAGACCGGCGCCGAAGGCTACAAGCTGCGTTCGGACGCGCGCGGCGCGACCGTGCAGGGCGCCACCGAGGCCGGTCTGTTCTACGGTGCGGCAACGCTCTCGCAGCTGCTCACCGGCGGCAGCGATGGCACGCTTCCGGCGCTGCGCATCGATGATGCGCCCCGTTTCAGCTGGCGCGGCCTGATGCTCGATTCGGCCCGCCACTTCCAGAGCCTGGATGAGATCAAGCAGGTCCTGGATGCGATGGCCGAGCAGAAGCTCAACACCTTCCATTGGCACCTCACCGATGACCAGGGCTGGCGCATGGAGATCAAGCGCTACCCGAAACTGACCGGCGTCGGCAGCTGCCGCATTCCGGCCGGCGACGGTGGCCGCGATCCGGTCACCGGCGCCGAGCGTCCCTACTGCGGGTTCTACACCCAGGAACAGATCCGCGAGGTGATCGCGTATGCCGCCGCGCGCCATATCCAGGTGATCCCGGAGATCGACGTGCCCGGTCACGCTACCGCGGCGATCGCGGCCTATCCGGAGCTCGGCACGATCGACACCCCGCTCAAGCCGCTGAGCGAATGGGGCGTGTTCCCGAACCTGTTCAACACGGAAGACAGCACCCTCGAATTCCTTGAGAACGTGCTGGAAGAAGTCATCGCGTTGTTCCCGGCCAAGTACGTGCACGTCGGTGGCGACGAAGCGGTCAAGGACCAGTGGGAAGCCTCCGCGCGGGTGCAGGCGCGCATGCGCGAAGTGGGCGCCGGCGATGAGATGGAAATGCAGAGCCACATCATCAAGCGCCTGGAGACCTTCCTGGAACACCACGACCGGCGCCTGATCGGCTGGGATGAAATCCTCGAGGGCGGCCTGCCGCCGGAAGCCACGGTGATGTCCTGGCGCGGCACCGAAGGCGGCCTCAAGGCCGCCAGCGAGGGCCACGACGTGGTCATGTCGCCGGTGACCGACATGTACATGGACTACCTGCAGACCAACTCGGAGAACGAGCCGCCGGGCCGCCCGGCGACGATTCCGCTGGCACGCGTGTACGGCTTCGAGCCGGTGCCGGACGCGCTGGCCAAGGACAAGCAGCACCACATCCTCGGCCTGCAGGCCAACATGTTCACCGAGCACACGCGCAGCTACGCACGCCTGCAGCACAACCTGTTCCCGCGCTTGGCCGCGGTGGCCGAGACCGGCTGGTCGCCGCGCGAGCGCCGCGACTATGCGGATTTCCTGGCGCGTCTGCCGGCGCAGCTGAAGCGTTACCAGGCGATGGGCATCGCGTATGCGCAGACGCCATTCCAGGTGGAACTGGACAGCACGGACGACCGCGCCGCCGGCACCGCGACGCTGGCCCTGCGCACCCCGCTCGGTTACGACATCCACTACAGCGTGGACGGCAGCGCGGTCACCGCGCAGTCACCGCGCTACACCGCCCCGCTGCAGCAGCCGCTGCCGGTGGCACTGCAGGCGGCGACGTTCTTCAACGGCGAGGCGTTGGCCAAGGCGGCCAGCCGCTTCGACATCACCGCCGGGTCGCTGCTGTCGCGGACCGACGAACATCTCGCGCAGTGCCCGGGCGAAGGCCAGCTGCTGCTGCGCCTGGAGGACGACGGCCCGGCCGATGGCGAGCGCGCGATCTTCAACGTGGACATCTTCAACCCGTGCTGGTTGTGGAAGGACGCGGATGTGGATGGCATCGCCACGCTCCGCATCCGCGCCGGACAGATCCCGTACTACTTCCAGCTGGCCCACGACGAGCCGAACCGCCGCTTCGCGCCCAAGCGCAGCGCACACGGGGAAATGGACATCCTCGGCGGCCAGTGCGCTGGCAAGCCGCTGGCCAGCGTGGCACTGCCGGCCGCGCCGGGCGCCGATGGGTTCATCACGCTGGAGGCGGCGCTGCCGCGCTCGCTCAAGGGCACGCAGAATCTGTGCGTGCGCTTCACCGGCGATACCCGGCCGACCATGTGGGTGCTGGATGAGATGACGCTGTTGCCGCGGTAATCGGGGCGCCAAGGTGCCGGCCAGCGGCCGGCACTCCCTGTCATGGGTCGCCGGCGTCACACGCATCAACCGCGCAGGCGCACCAGCAGATCGCGCAACGGGGTGAACACGATCGCCGTGCCGGCGAGCACGCCGACGCTGTTGGCCAGCGCGTCCATCGGGTCGGCCATGCGGTTGACGGTCAAGGCGCCCTGGGCGAACTCGATGCCGATGCCCAGCGTGACCAGGCCGAGCGCGGCCCAGACCAGGGCCGCGCGACGCTGGTAGATCTGCACGGCGGATGCGGCCAGTAGAAAATACGCGAGGAAGTGCTCGACCTTGTCGCTGTTTTCCGGCAACGGGATCGGCGGCGGCGGGATCAGGCAGACCACGATCGTGCCCAGCACCGCCAGCCACCACAGCGCCAGCCAGAACCGTGGCCAGCGCAGCGGTTTAAGCACGGGTGTCGCCGCCACCTTACAGACGCCAGGTCAGATCGCCGAGTTCGAAGGCGGGTTCGAAATCGACATCGCGCTGGAAGCCCATCACCTGGAAGCGCTCGCCCATCTCGGTCGGCAGCGTCAGCTTTTTCACCTGATCGCGCAGGCGTACGCGGCCGATCTCGTCGGTGCGCGCGTCGGCTTTCTCCAGCAGCGTATCCAGCCCGTTCCCGAGCAGGAAACTGGCCTGCGTGCAGTAACCGGCCAGTTCGAATCCGGCCCCGGTGCCCGACTCGGCCAACGCGGTGAAATCCACCGAGGCGGTCAGGTCCTGCAGGCCCGGCCAGCGGTACAGATCGTTGTGCACGTGGTGGCGATAGAACGCGCGCACCGTGCCGTCGTCGCGGTCGTCCTGGTAATACTCGTTGCGCGGGTAGCCGTAATCGACGAACAGCATCGCGCCGCGCCTCAGGCCGCCGGCGATCGCCTGGATCCAGTACGGCAGCTGCGGCAGCAGTTCGGAACGGTACCCATCGGCGAAGGGCTTCTGACGGTAGTGCTCCACATGCCGCACCGCCGCGGTGAGCATCGCATCGGCCGGCTGCGCGCCGCGCACGAAGGCGCCCTGCGCATCCAGCTCGACGGTTTCCTCGTAGACCATGCCATCGCGCGCGAGGAAGCGCGGCGTCGGCAAGGCATCGATCACTTCATTGGCAAACACCATGCCGTCCCAGTCGTCATCGAACGGGCGGTCCAGCCATTCCACCAGGGCGAACACCGGCGGGATCAGCGCCATTTCCAGGCGCTCGCGCTGGCGCTCGCGCAGGTCCGCGCTGGGCTCCAGGATCGCGTAGCGTTCAGGCAGTGCATCCAGTTCCAACATGCGCTTGAGCAGCACTTCGGCGAACGCGCCGCTGCCGCCACCGACTTCCATGAAACGCGCTTCCGGGCCGAGCTGCTGCATTATCGGGGCGATCGCATTGGCCAGGGTCGCGGCGAACAGTGCGCCGATCTCCGGCGAGGTGGTGAAATCGCCGGCGGCACCGAACTTGCTCGCGCCGGCGCTGTAATAGCCCCAACCGGGGGTATACAGGCTCAGCTCCATGAAACGGGAGAACGGCATCGCGCCGCCGTTGGCGAGGATTTCAGCACGCAGCGCCGCAGCCAGCTCGTCGCTGTGGGCCAGGGCGTCGGATTCGGGGGTGGGCAGTGGGGAATGCATGGCGCGGGCGATTGCGGTGACAATGCACAGCATAGCCTGAGCAGGGAGTACCCCCGATGACCGATACCGCGCCCGTGGCGCTGATCACCGGCAGCGCGCGCCGGATCGGCGCGGCCATCGCCCGCCAGTTCCACGCCTGTGGCTGGTCGGTGGTGCTGCATGCCCACACCTCCACCACCGAGCTGCAGCAGATGGCCTTCGACATGGACATGCTGCGGCCGGGCAGCGTGCTGGCCCTGCAGGCGGATCTGCGCGATGCCGATGCCCTGCCCGACCTGATCGACCAGACCGTGGCCCAGTTCGGCCGGCTGGACACGCTGGTCAACAACGCCTCCAACTTCTACCCCACCCTGCTCGGCCAGATCACCGCCGCGCAGTGGGACGACCTGTTCGCGGTCAATGCGCGCGCTCCGCTGCTGCTGGCCCAGGCCGCCGCGCCGCACCTGCGCCGCCAGCAGGGCAGCATCGTCAACCTGACCGATCTGCACGGCACCCAGCCGATGCGCGACCACCCGGTGTACGCGGCCGCCAAGGCAGCCCTGGAAATGGTCACCCGCTCACTGGCGCTGGAGCTGGCGCCCAAGATACGGGTCAACGCGGTCGCCCCTGGGGCCATCCTGTGGCCGGAACAGGGCAAGGACGATTTCGCCCGGCAGGCGCTGCTGGCGCGCACGCCGCTGGCCCGCACCGGCACGGTGGAGGAGATCGCCGAGGCGGTGTACTGGCTGGCCACCGAGGCCGCGTTCGTCACCGGGCACACGCTGCGCGTGGATGGCGGGCGGACGTTGTCGTAAACGCCGATTGCCCCGCCCGGTAGTGCCGGCCGCTGGCCGGCTCCGCATGAACCGAGCGTGGGCGCAGTGCCGGCCAGCAGCCGGCACCCCCCGGTGCATCGATCAGCCGGGCAGCAGGTCCATCGTGTCGAACGGCTCGCCGAACTGCCGATGCGCGCGCCACAGCGCCTCCAGGGTCAGCCCGCTGACCGGATCGCGGAAGTCCGGGGCGATGTCGGCCAGCGGCTTGAGCACGAAGGCGTGCCTGAGCTCCGGGCGCGGGATGCGCAGGTGGCCGGGGCCTTCCACGATCAGGTCGCCGTAGAACACCACATCGATATCCAGGGTGCGATCGCTGAAGCGCGGGCCGCTGCGGTCGCGGCCGTGGGCATCTTCCAGCGCGTGCAGCCAGTCATCCAGCGTCTGCAACGGCAGCTCGGTCTCGATCGCCACGGCGTTGTTGAGGAAGTCCGGGCCGTCGAAGCCGACCGCGGCAGTGCGGTAGGCCGGCGATACCGCGATCGCGCCGAAACGCGCGCGCAGCGCCTCCACCGCGGCGTGAAGGTGCTGTTGCGGCTGCAGGTTGCTGCCCAGGCTCAGGAGCGCAGTGGTCATGGTATTCAGCGTACGTGGGGCGATTCCACACGGGGGCAACATGCCCAGCGCATAGAATCGGGGTGCACATCATAGGACACCGACATGACCTATTGCGTCGGCATCGAGGTGGACGAAGGCCTGGTCTTCGCCGCCGACACCCGCACCAACGCGTCGCTGGACGACGTGCGCGTGCACCGCAAGCTGCACGAGTTCGAGTTTGCCGGGGAAGCCGCCTTCGTCATCATGGCCGCGGGCAACCTGGCGACCACCCAGCTGCTGATCTCACGGCTGCGCCGTGATGTGGAGGAACAGCGCCCGGAAAACCTGCGCGCCTACCGGCATCTGTTCGAGGTGGCCGAGTACGTGGGCCGGGTGCTGCTCGACAGCCAGGTCAAATCCAGCACGCATGAGGCGGGCCAGGATGGCATCGTGACCCAGGCCACGCTGATCCTGGGGGGCCAGATCGGCGGCGAGCATCCGGGGCTGTACATGATCTATCCGCTCGGCAATGCGATCGCGGCCTCGCCGGAAACCCCGTTCCTGCAGATCGGCGAGTCCAAGTACGGCAAGCCGATCCTCGACCGCATCCTGCGCCCGCAGACGCGGCTGGAAGACGCTGCGCGCACCGCCATCGTCTCGCTGGATTCCACCATCCGCTCCAACCTGTCGGTCGGGCTGCCGGTGGATCTGGTGCTGATCCGCAAGGATGACCTGCGCATCACCCAGCGCATGCGCCTGGCCGGCGACAGCCCGCTGTACGCGGAAATCCACGGCAACTGGTCCTTCAAGCTCGAACAGGCCGTGGCCAGCCTCCCCCGGTTCCCCTGGGAGGCCTGATCAGGCGGTTTCCAGCGCCTCGGCGACCGAACGGAACACCTGCTGCATTTCCAGCGGCTTGCGCAGCACGTGCACATTGATGCCCGGCGGGAACACTGCCAGCGGCACGGTCACCTCGGCTTCTTCCAGCACCAGCGCCGGCCCGCGATAGCCCAACGTAGCCATCTCGCCCAGCAGGTGGCTGGCCGAGAGCAGCTTGGAACCGGCATCGGCGATCACCAGTGCCGGCATGCTCTCCTGCTGCATCCAGCGCAGCGCGGCCGCACCATCGGAGGCCAGCTGCAGGTGATAGCCCTGGCTGGACAACGCGTTGCCCAGCAGCGACAGCCGCGTCGCCTCACCGTCCACGACCAGGATGGACTGGCCGGTACCGGCGGCGATCGGCCCATCGACCGTAGCGGCGGTGTCGGCGATCTCGCGCATCGGCAGCAACAGATCGAAGCGGGTGCCGACACCCGGCTGGCTGTCGACGTGGATGCTGCCGTGTGCGCCTTCAATGATGCGCTTGCACGAAATCAGGCCCAGGCCGGTGCCGGTGGCCTTGGTGGTGAAGAAGGGATTGAACAGATGCGACAGGGTATCGGCATCCATGCCGATGCCTTCATCGGTCACCGAGATCCGCAACCAGTCCTCGCCATGCGTATCGGCGGCGGATGCCGCGCGCAGGGTCAACCGGCCGCCGTCCGGCATGGCTTGGATGGCATTCAACGCAAGGTTGAGCAGGACCTGCTGCAGCTCGGTGTAGTTGGCATCCACCGCCAGGCCGTCGGCCACCTCCAGGTGCAGGGTGACCTTGGCGGGCAGGTTGCTGCGCAGCAGCAGCTCGACCCCTTCGAACAGGTGGACCAGGCAGATGCGTTCGCTGCTGTTGCGCGAACCGCGCACGAAGGACAGCATCGATTCGGCCATCTCATGCCCGCGCCGGCCACACTCGGCGATGATGTCGGCCAGATGGTGCAGCTGCGGATCGTCGGTGCGTGCCTTCATCAGGTCCGGCATGATCAGCAGCGGCTGCAGGATGTTGCGCAGGTCGTGGCTCAGGCCGGCTGCCAGCAGCGACAGGCTTTCCAGACGCTGCGCGCGCATCAGCTCGGCTTCCACCCGCTGACGGTCGATCGCGCTGCGCGCTTCGCGCACGGCACGCGCCACCGCCGAGGGCAGGCGCGCCGGCTGGTGCTTGATGATGTAATCGTTGGCCCCCTGGTGCAGGGCGGCCACCGCGTTTTCCTCACCCATCGTGCCGGACACGAAGATGAAGGGCACCTCGGGCAACGCGGCGCGCACGATCTGCAGCGCTTCATTGCCGGAAAAGCCGGGCATGCTCAGGTCGGACAGCACGATGTCCGGCGCGGCGCGCTCGAGCGCCTCACGCAGTTCCTGCGCGCTCTCGACCCGCTCGAAGCTGGCCTCCAGGCCAGCGTCGAGCATCTGCTCGCACATCAGTTCGGCGTCTTCCGGCGAATCCTCGATCAGCAGGATCCGCAGGGCACCCAACGCAGGGCCGGTCAGCGGCATGGTCTTACTCGACCTCCGGTGCCTGGTTGATCAAACCCCAGAACTTGCCCAGGGTCTGCACCGCGCGGAAGAACTGGTCCACGTCCACCGGCTTGACCACGTAGGCGTTCACGCCCATGTCCCAGCTGCGCGCCAGATCGCTTTCCTCGCGCGAGGATGACAGGATCACCACCGGCAGCCGCTTGAGCTCCTCGGTGTTGCGGATTTCCTTGAGCACTTCCAGGCCATCCATGCGCGGCATCTTGATATCCAGCAGCAGCACGGCCGGCAGGCCTTCGTCGCGGTTGGCGAAGGCACCACGGCGCAACAGGTAATCCATCGCTTCCACGCCGTCTTCGACGTGCACGATCGGGTTGGCCAGGCGGGCCTCCTTCAATGCGTCGATGGCCATCTCGGCGTCGGCGGGGCTGTCCTCGGCAAGGAGGATGGTACGGAGAGCGGTCATGCGGCGGAGCCCTTGTTGATTGCGTCGAGCGCGGGTGGAAGAACGAAATGGAACGTGGCGCCCTGATCGACCACCGACTCGGCCCAGATGCGGCCCCCGTGGCGGGTCAGCACCCGGCGGACACTGGCCAGGCCGATGCCCGTGCCGGGGTAGTCACTGGCCTTGTGCAGCCGTTGGAACACCCCGAACAGCTTGCCGGCGTAAGCCATGTCGAAGCCGGCGCCGTTGTCGCGCACGGTGAACAGATGGCTGCCGTCCGGCTGCAGTTTGTAGTCGACCTCGATCCGGGCCGGCTCGCGGTTGGAAGAATACTTGATCGCGTTGCCGAGCAGATTCAGCCAGACCTGCCGCATCATGTTTTCATCGGAAACAATGATCGGCAGCGGCGCGATCTTCCAGTCGATATGGTGCGGCACCCCGCTGCTCTCCGACTCGCTCTGCTGGTTGGCATCGAGCATGGCGCGGGTGTCGGCCACCAGCGACTGCATGTCCACGGCCTGCAGCCGCATCGCCGCCCGGCCCAGGCGCGAATAGACCAGCAGGTCGTCGATCAACGCGGCCATGCGCTTGGCCGAATTGGAAATCACGCCCAGGTAATGCAGGGACTTTTCGTCCGCGCCCTCGCCCAGGTGACGGGTCAACTTGTCCGAGAAGCCGGCCACGTGACGCAGCGGCGCGCGCAGATCGTGCGAGACGGAGTAGCTGAATGCTTCCAGTTCGCGGTTGACCTCGGAGACCTGCTCGACCTTCCCTTCCAGCTGGCGGTTGAGCTCTTCCACCCGCAGCTGCACGGCGCGCTGGACGGTGACATCGCTGACCGTCATCAGCACCACTTCGTCATCCTTGTCCGGCAACGGCATGCGCCGCGCGTTGATCAGCATGATGCGGACCACGTCATCGGCGGTGCGCTGTTCGTGCTCGTAGTCCCACAGCTCGCGGCCGCGCAGCAGCACATCGGTCAGGCGCTGGCGGACCACCGCATCGGCCCAGGCACCGTCGCCGATGCTGTCCAGCGGCAGTCCTTCGGGCGAGGCCTCCTCGTCCAGCCCATACAGTTCGGCGAACGCGGGGTTGTGCATCTGTACCCGCAGGCTGCGGTCGAGCAGCACGATCGGCTCGCGCACGGTATGCAGCACCGAGGCCGCGCGCTCGGCCGCGCGCAGCGAGGCACGTTCGGCAGAGAGGCGGTGGCGGATCTGCCGCTGCAACAGCCACAGCACCAGGCCGAGCAACAGCAACTGCACCACCAGCGCCGACCAGGACACGAACTCACCCTGGCGCTGCTGTGCGGCAAACAGCGAGGAGCGCTGCTTGAGCAGCTGCTCCTCGGTGGCCTGCAGTTCTTCCACCAGGCTGCGGATCGGGTAGCGCGTGGTCAGGTCGGCCACCAGCTGGCGCTGATCGGCATCGGGCGAGGAACGGGCCAACTGTTTGGCCAGTTCCATCCGGCGCTCGAGCATGGACTGGATGCGACCGATCCGGACCAGCTGATCGGGATTGTCGCGGGTCAGCTCCGCCAACCGCGCCAGCCGCCCGGGAATGTCGTCGGCCTGGGCCAGCCGCTCACGCAGGCCGGGGGCATCGATGCCCTTGGACATCGTCAACGCCGCGGATTCGACATCGCGGACATCGGCCTGGAGCTGGTAGACCGCCACCCCGACATCCTGGGTATGGGTGACCCAGTTCATCGCATCGATGTTGTCATTGGCCAGCTTGCGCAGGGTGAGCCACGGCACCACGATGATGGCTACCGCCGCCAGGGCCAAGGCCGGCAGACGCCAGCGGTCCCAGATTTGATCACTGAACACCAGCGCCATAGTCCCTCGTCAGCTCGATGCCATCGACGACCCGGCCCAGGCGGCAGCGCCGGCCCGCGCAGCCCCATCGGCAATGGCGAAGCGTTGAATATACTCCACCCCTTTGTGAATACGGGGCAGGCGGCCTGCCAAAAAAAAGCGCGCCCGAAGGCGCGCCCTGTTCAGCGATGTAGCGGTGGGGCTCAGCGTGCGGCGGTCGCAGCCACCTTCAGGTTGGCAGCATCGACGCGCTTGACGCCCTTGATCTGCTGGGTCACGCGTACGGCCTTGTCATGCTCGGCCTGGCTGGCCACGGTACCGGTCAGGGTGACGACGCCATTGACGGTCTCCACCTTCACTTCGGTACCCGGGACGTTCTTGCTGGTCAGCAGGTCGGTCTTGACCTTGGTGGTGATCCAGCTGTCGGTGACCGGCTCGGCCGAATCGTGCTTGTCGGCATGGGTCATCGCGGCATGATCGGTGGTCTTCGGCGGATCCTTGGCCATGGCAGTCGAGGTGCCCAGCACCATGCCCAGGGCCAGCGAAGCAGCAAGCAGATTACGGGTCGTGTTGGTCATGTTCGAATTCCTTTGCGGATGTGCAGCCAGTGTCCGTGCACGGCCGTGGACGGGACGTGGGCGCCGCATAACGTTGCCGTGAACCACTCAGGTTGGCGCCCGATCGTTCAGATTTCCGCCGCGCGCGCGCAGCCGTTACGCTGTCCTGCCCCGTTATGTTGGAGCGCACCATGGCCGCCACACTTCAGGTCGCCTTGATCGGCTACGGGCTGGCGGGCAGCGTGTTCCATGCGCCGTTGATCCTGCATACGCCAGGGCTTGCACTGCACAGCATCGTCAGCTCGCAGCGGGATCGCCTGCTGCGCAGCTTCACCGATGTGCGCATCTGCAATGACCCGCAGGCGGTGTTCGATGACCCGGCGGTGGATGCGGTGGTGATCGCCACGCCCAACGATGCGCATGCCCCGCTGGCGCGCGCCGCACTGGCGGCCGGCAAACATGTGCTGGTGGACAAACCGTTCGCACTGTCCGTGGCGGAGGCCGAATCGGTGGTGCAGGCCGCGCACGACGCCGACCGGGTGGTGACGGTGTTCCAGAACCGCCGCCACGATGCCGACTTCCTCACGCTCAAGCAGGTGATCGACAACGGCAGTATCGGCCGCGTCGCCGAATGCCATTCCCACTTCGACCGCTTCCGCCCACAGGTGCGCGAACGCTGGCGCGAAAGCGATGCGCCCGGCAGCGGGCTGTGGATGGATCTGGGGCCGCACCTGCTGGACCAGATGCTGCAGCTGTTCGGCGGGCCCGGCGCGATCAGTGTGGACCTGATGGCGCAGCGCGAGCACGCGCTGGGCAACGACTACTTCCATGCGGTACTGCATTACCCCCGGCATCGCGCGATCCTGCATGCCGGCTCGCTGGTGGCCGCCTCCGGCCCGCGCTTCATCGTGCATGGCGATGCCGGCAGCTATCTGAAGGACGGGCTGGACGTGCAGGAAGATCAGCTGCGGCGCGGCATTGCCCCGGGCGCCCCGGGCTGGGGACTGGATCCGCAGCACGGTCACCTGGTGCGGATCGATGCCGACGGGCACACCCGGCGCAGCACCGTGGACAACGTGCCCGGCGATTACCGGGCGTTCTATGCGGCCTTCCGCGATGCGATGCTGGGCGTGGGCGAAGCGCCGGTCAGCACTGCGCAGGCGCTGCAGCTGATGCGCCTGCTGGAGGCGGGCGCAGAGAGTGCACGCAGCGGGCGGCGGGTGACCCTTTGAGTCGGCCACGCCCGCCCACGCAGATCCCCGCCATGCGTGGATGCGGGCCGGACGATGGGGTTCGGCCGGCCCGCATCGATGGGTCTTACGTGGTCTTGATCGCGTGACCGCCGAACTCGTTGCGCATTGCCGCCAGCAGGCGGTCGCTGAAGGAGTTCTTCTCGCGCGAGCGCAGGCGTTCGAGCAGTGACAGCGTGATCACCGGGGCCGGCACATCCAGATCGATCGCCTCGGCGACGGTCCAACGGCCTTCGCCGGAGTCTTCGACATACGGTGCGATGCCGTCCAGCTGCGGGTTGCGGCCCAGTGCGTCGGCACTGAGATCGAGCAGCCACGAACGCACCACGCTGCCGTGCTGCCAGGCCTTGGCCACCTGCGCCAGATCAAGGTTGAACTCGGTCTTGTGCTGCATCAACGCGAAGCCTTCCGCATAGGCCTGCATCATCCCGTACTCGATGCCGTTGTGGACCATCTTGCAGAAGTGCCCTGCCCCGCTCGGCCCCACATGCGCCCAGCCACGGTCCTCGCCCGGCGCCAGCGTGCGGAAGATCGCCCCGATCCGTTCGACCGCCGCCGTGTCACCGCCGATCATCAGGCTGTAGCCCTCCTGCAGGCCCCACACGCCGCCGCTGGTGCCGCAGTCGATATAGGTCACCTCCTCGCCCTGCAACTGTTCGCTGCGGCGCATGGAATCCTTGTAGTACGAGTTGCCGCCGTCGATCACCACATCGCCTTCGGACAGATGCGGCGAGAGTGACGCCAGGGTCTGGTCGACCACGCCGGCCGGCACCATCAGCCATACCGCGCGCGGGACCGGCAGCGCGGCGAGCGTCTCGGCGATCGAGGCACTGACCTGGAACCCACGCGCGGCCGCCGCGCTGCGGGCGGCCTCACCCGGATCGACGCCGATCACGTGGTGGCCGCCCCGGTGCAGCCGCTCGGCCATGTTCGCGCCCATGCGGCCCAGCCCGATCATTGCAATATCCATGAATCACCTTTGCTCAGTTGTCGTGTTGTCTTGCAGGAACGCTGGCGGCGGGGCATCGCACTGGCGAAGGCGTGCGTCGATCCAGCGCCGATACAACGTGGTATGCAGGTTGTGCAGCCCCAGTTCGATCGCGAACGGTGTACGCGGATTGCGATCGAGCAGGCGTGCGATGTGGTACCCGATAGGACGTATACCCCGAGGATGCACGTAAATCAGGAACCCCTGGTAGAACGGATCGTCCAGCAAGGCATCCAGTTCCTTCAGCAACGGTTGCTGCTCGGCCGGTACCTCGCGCCGCCAGATCGGATCGCGCTCGATCAGCAGCCGCTCGAACCGGCGCGGTCCCGGGCCCGGCATGCGCTGGGCCAGCGCCCAGATGCGCCGGTTGATCCGGTCGTAGTAGGCAAAGCCCTCGTGCTCGCGCAGCGCGCGTGCCGCCGCATCACTGACATCGACCACCACGAAGTTCTCGGCCTGGTTGTTGATGTCGTCCAGGTACTTCCGCTCGAACACGTGCTCGATGAAGCCGGGCGTGCCGACGAAGGCCTGCCGCCCGCGCAGGGCGGTCTTCTTCGCCTTGCCATCGGCCAGGAACTCCCCGGCATGCCGGCCGAGCAGGATGCTGTCGGTCTCGTGCAGGGTCAGGAAGGTGCCGATGGAGAGCTCATCGGCCGAGAACTCGCGATCGAACGCGGCATCGCCGTACAGCTCGCGCTGGGTCGCCAGTTGCGCGACCTGGCGGCCGACCCCGCACTCGGCACGCACGCGACCCTCGTAGAAGGTCTGCAGTGCCGCGCTGTTGGCCTCGGCCGGCTGATAGCCGCGACCGAAGCTGCGGAAGCGCTCCCAGCCCTTGGCCTGCGCGCCGCCGGCACCGAAGCCGATCCAGCCCAGCTGCAGTGCCGAGAAGCGGAAGCCGTCGTTGTCCTGCAGCGCGGTGGTGGCGCGGCGGGTAGCGGCGCCAAGCTGGAAGGCGTACGCGCAGACCGTGGCCGGGTCATCGAACAACGTGGGCAGCCAGGCCTGCCGCTGGTCCGCCGACCACTGGCGCGGCAGCTGCACACGCAGGTCGCCGGCGCTCTGGGCCTGGCGCAGATCGGCACGTTCGCAGACCGGACCACCGTGCACCTTGGGGGCGTCGATGTCGGCTGCAGCGATCTGCCAGCCAAGCTCCTCGAGCACGCCCTGCGCACAGGACGACGCGCTCCACGCGCTGCCCGCCGGGATCAGCCCCAGCAGGACCGCAAGCGCATGGCGGCGCCAGCGCCGCGATCCTGTTGCCATGACCTGCCGCACCGCCGCCCGCTCAGCGCAGGGAGGCCGGGGTATCGCTCACCACCGTGGCAGGCGAGGCCTCCACCGCCGCAGCCGGGGCTGTCGCGGGCGCCGCGGCCGGCGTGGGCTCGGGCACGGCCGCGGCCGGCAAGTACTGCTGCAGGCGCTCGAAGAAGCGGCGGTAGAAGGTGGCGTCCTGCACGGTGCTGCTGGCCACTTTCACCAGCGAGTCGTCATTGCTGCCGAACGGCAGCGACACCGAGCCCAGCGCGCCCACGCCGACGCTGGCCGAGGTCGGGCTCTTCTTGAGCGCGTAGCGGTCCTGCACGGCACTGACGAATACCAGCGCCTGGTCACCGCGCGGCGCACAGGAAATGCGCAGCACCAGTTGCTCGTGCTCTTCATCCTTGGGCTGGAAGTTCTTGTTGCCCTCCACTGCGTCATCGCCGGCGCGGGCGATCGCGTAGCCCTGGCTGAGCAGGGTACGGCGTGCGGCCTCGCAGGCCTGGGCAGGCGGGCCGGGCACGGTGCGCGAATAGGTATCGCCGGAGTCGAAGGACTCCCGGATCAGCGTGCTGTCAGCGGCGCGGCCGCCACAGGCGGTCAAAGCGGCGAGCCCCGCCAGCAGCGGGATCGAACGTACACGACGAAAGCGCATGGCCGCTCCTGCGGAAATCCAGCCTCCAAGGATAGACCTGTGCACGTTGGCAGGAGGTGGATACGCACAGGCCGCCCCGAAGGGCGGCCTGTGGAGTTGTCACCGGTTCAGCTGCGGCAGCCGTGGCGGTCAGTCCGCCCAGCGGCCCACACCGGTCGACTGCGGCAGCACCTGGGCCGACAGCGGGCGGTCGGCTTCCAGCAGGTTGACCGCATCGGCCAGGATCGCGGCCGACTCGCGCAGCAGCGGATCCGGACGCTTTTCGGCCGCCTTCTCACGGGCGGCATCCTTGACGATGTCGCGCTCGTTGCCGGTCAGGCCGTCGTCATTGCTGTCATCGGCCAGCGGATCCAGATCCAGACCCAGTTCCTTGCGGATGGCCTGGCGGTCGGTGCGCTGCTTGTCCTGCTTCTCACGCTCGGCGCGGCGCTCGGCCTCGTTGAGCGAGATGTACTTCTTGGCCTTCTCGGCGCGGAACTGCTCGACATCCTCGTTCCACCACTGGAATTCCTTGTCGGCAGCGATGCGCGTGTCGTGGCGGCTTTCCAGCTTGGGCAGCAGCGGGCCGAAGTTGCCGTACTGGGTGTGCGGCACGGCGGCGATGCGGGTCCACGGCAGCGCGTTGTCGTAGGTGCTTTCGCCGTACTCGCTGGCGTCCACGCTGGCCGGGAAGGCCAGATCGGGCACCACACCCTTGTGCTGGGTGCTGCTGCCGCTGACGCGGAAGAACTGGGCAATGGTCAGCTTGACCTGGCCGAAGCGCTGGGTCTCGCCACTCGGCCAACGGTCGAGGTCGACGATGTTCTGCACGGTGCCCTTGCCGAAGGTGGTCTCACCGATCACCAGGCCACGGCCGTAATCCTGGATGGCGCCGGCGAAGATTTCCGAGGCCGAGGCCGAGCCACGGTTGATCAGCACGGCCAGCGGGCCGTCCCACGCCACCACTTCGCTGCGGTCGCTGTTGACGGTGACGCGGCCACCGGACTCGCGCACCTGGACCACCGGGCCCTGTTCGATGAACAGACCGGTCAGTTCGATCGCTTCATCCAGCGAACCACCGCCGTTGTTGCGCAGGTCCAGCACCACGCCATCGAGTTTGTCGGCCTTGAAGCCGGCCAGCAGCTTGGCCACGTCGCGGGTCGCAGAGGCGTAGTCGGCGGCGTTGCGGCGGCGGCCTTCGAAATCCTGGTAGAAGGTCGGCAGCTTGATCACGCCCACCTTGCGCTCGGGCTCCCCATCCTTGGCCGGGATGGTCAGGGTCTCGCCCTTGGCGGCCTGTTCGGCCAGACGCACCTTCTGGCGGGTCAGCACCAGGGTGTGGTGCTTGCCGTCGACGCCCTCTTCGGCCGGAATGAACTCCAGGCGGACCTGGGTATCGCTCTTGCCGCGGATCTTGGCCACCACATCATCGATGCGCCAGCCGATCACGTCTTCCAGCGGACCGGACTTGCCCTGGCCCACGCCGACGATGCGGTCGCCCGGCTTCAACGTGCCGTTGACGGCGGCCGGACCACCGGCGATGACCTCGCGGATCACCACCATGTCGTCCTGGCGCTGCAGCTGCGCGCCGATGCCTTCCAGCGACAGCGACATCGCCTGGTTGAAGTTCTCGGCGGTGCGCGGAGTGAAGTAATCGGTGTGCGGGTCCACCGCGCTGGTGTAGGCGTTGAGGAAGAACTGGAACACGTCCTCGCCCTTGAGCTCATTGACCGACTTTTCCAGCGTGGCGTAACGCTTGTCCAGCGTCTTGCGGATCTCGGCCGGCTGCTTGCCGGCCAGCTTCAGGCGCAGCCAATCGTTCTTGACCGACTTGCGCCACAGATCGTCCAGCTCGGCGCTGCTCGCGGCCCACGGCACGTCCTTGCGGTCGTACTCGAACTTCTCATCGGTGCTGAAATCGAAATCCGTCTTGAGCAGCTTGCGCGCATAGCCGACACGCTCACCGACGCGCTGCTTGTAGACCGCGAATACCTGGAACGCCGGCTCCAGCTCGCCGCCGCGGATGGCGGTGGCGATGTTGGCCTCGAACGGGGCGAAGCGGGTGATGTCGGCCTGGGTGAAGAACTGCTTGCTGCTGTCGAGCGACTCCAGGTAGCGCTTGAAGACGTCCTTGGAGGTCGCGGCATCGAGTGCACGCGGCCGGTAGGCGTATCGGCTGTCCGAAAGCAGTCCGTAGACCAGCTTGGAGGTGGTCACCTGGTCGGCCGTGGCCGCCGAGGGCAGCGCGGGCGAATCGGCGTAGGCGGCCAGTGCCATCGGCGCGGTGAGCGCCAGGGCCATCAGGAATGCGGGGGCTTTGAATTTCATGGACTAGCTCGTGGCACCTTGCCAAGGGAGAGACTGCGTGCATTACAGACACCACGACAGTGCCGAAAGTTGCCGCGTTTGTCACCGGGGCCTTCAGCCTACCGAGGCCGTTGGAGAAATTTGTGAATACCGGGCAGAACGGCGGGCAGGCACAGGCCTGCGGCCATCCGCGGTTCAGGGCCGCGGCCGGGGAAAGACGGGAGGGATTGGCAGAACGGGCCCCGAAGGGCCCGCTGGATCAACCGGCGACGCCGGCGTCGGCCGCCTGGCGGTCGGCGTGGTAGGACGAGCGCACCATCGGCCCGGAGGCGACGTGGCTGAAGCCCAGCGCATTGCCGTACTCCTCCAGCGCCTTGTACTCCTCGGGGGTCCAGTAACGCAGCACCGGGTGGTGATGTGCGGTCGGCTGCAGGTACTGGCCGATCGTGATCATGTCCACGTCGTGCTCGCGCAGGTCGCGCAGCGTGGCCTGCACCTGCTCCAGGGTCTCGCCGAGGCCGAGCATGATGCCGGACTTGGTGGCGATCTCCGGGTGCTGGGCCTTGAACTTCTTGAGCAGGGTCAGGGACCACTGGTAGTCCGCGCCCGGGCGCACATTGCGGTACAGATCCGGCACGGTTTCGATGTTGTGGTTGAACACATCCGGCGGGTTGGTCGCCAGGATCTCCAGCGCGCGCTCCATGCGGCCCTTGCCGCGGAAGTCCGGGGTCAGCACTTCGATCTTGGTCTTGGGCGACTTGGCACGGATGGCACCGATGCAGTCGGCGAAGTGCTGGGCACCGCCGTCGCGGAGGTCATCGCGATCCACGCTGGTCACCACCACATACTTCAGGCCCATGTCGGCCACGGTCTGGGACAGGCTGGCCGGTTCATTGGCGTCCGGCGGCTTGGGCCGGCCGTGGGCGACGTCGCAGAACGAGCAACGGCGGGTGCAGACCTCACCGAGGATCATGAAGGTCGCGGTGCCGTGGCTGAAGCACTCGTGGATGTTGGGGCAGCTGGCTTCCTCGCAGACCGTGACCAGGCGGTTCTCACGCAGCTTGGCCTTGAGGTTCTGCACGGCGTTGCCGGAGGGAATCCGCACGCGGATCCACGACGGCTTGCGCAGCACCGGCACGTCGGCGAACTGCACCGGCGAGCGGCCGATCTTGTCACCGCCGATCTGTTTGACGCCCGTCTGCAACGGGGCGGCGGACGGCGTGTCGCCCTGCACAACCTGCAGGGGAATGAGGCGAGCGGTGGTTTCAGTCATGGCCTTGGTCGGCGGCGTTCACGCCGCGTCAGTCAAATCGGGTAGTTCAGCGGCCGGCTCGAGGTCCAGGCCGAACTGGCGGGCCAGATGGCCCAGCAGCACCGGCGTGACGGCCGCCATGCCGGACGGTCCCCCCAAGTCTACCACCGAGGTCACCTGCAGCCCTTGATAGCCACAGGGGTTGATCCGGCGGAACGGTTCCAGGTCCATGGCCACATTGAAGGACAGGCCATGGAAGGTGCAGCCGCGGCGGACGCGGATGCCGAGCGCGGCCACCTTGGCCCCGCCCACGTAGACCCCGGGCGCGCCCTCCAGGCGCTCGGCGCCGATGTTCCAGTCGCCCAGGGTGTCGATGATGGCCTGTTCGATGCGGCACACGTAGTCGCGCACGCCGATTCCCAGCCGCCGCAGCTGCAGCAGCGGATAGATCACCAGTTGGCCGGGGCCGTGGTAGGTCACCTGGCCGCCGCGGTCGACATGAAGAACCGGAATATCGCCGGGGGCGAGCACGTGCTCGTCCTTGCCGGCCTGGCCCAGGGTGAACACCGGGTCGTGCTCGACCACCCACAGTTCATCGCGGGTGGCATCGGTGCGGGCATCGGTGAAGCGCTGCATGGCGTGCCAGACCGGGGCGTAGGGCTGGCGGCCGAGGTCACGCACGATGGCCGGTTGCGGCGCCCGGTCGCCCGGGGCCGCGGCAGTGGCGCAGCTGGCTACAGCGTCCACTTCACTTCCGGGTGGTCGCGCAGCGCGTTGTGGGCGGCATCGTACTGTTCGCGGTTGTCGGCCTTGAACACCAGTCGCACGGACACGTACTTGCCGTTGGACGAGTGTTTCCAGCTGACCCGTTCGGTCAGTACTTCCAGCCCGGCGAGCTCGAGCAGGCGTGGCAGTTCGCGTTCCAGGTCGTTGCCGGCCGCGCCCATGGCGCTGAGTTCGAACTGGCCGGGGAACTGGAAGCCGTGGTCGGGGTTGTCAGACTTGATCTCCATGACCGGGATTATGGGGATGCCCGCGCCCGAACCCAAGCGCTGCTTGATCGTGCGCACAGCGGTACCGAACGGCACGTGAAAAGGCCCGTATCGCCACTGATACGCAGCAGTGCGTGCGCAGCGCTGTTCACGACATCACGCTCTGACTACGCTGTATCGGCTTAAGAAAGCATAAATCCCTGTCTGGTATCCCATGTCCTTCAAGCCTTTTGCGCTACCGGCCGCACTCGCCGGTGTCCTGGCCCTGGCCGCGCCTGCTGCCCACGCCGCCCCCCAATGCGGGCCCGATGCGATGCGCGAGCACCCGCCGCAGATCAATGTCCGCGTTGACAACGACCTGTTCGGTGGCAAGGACCAGGATCAGGGCTATACCAACGGGGCCCAGATCACCTTCGTGTCGCCGAATCTGGTGGATTACACCGACGACCCCTGTCTGCCGCGCCTGGCGCGCTGGGTCAACAGCCACCTGGAGCGGCTGCACCCGGGCCAGTACGAGCAGCAGAACATGATCTTCAGCCTGGCCCAGGGCATCTTCACCCCCACCGATTTCACCCGTAAGGACCTGATCGAGGACGATCGCCCGTATGCGGGCGTGCTGATCGCCAGCTTCGGGTACAACGCGCGCCGCGGCGACCGCCTGCAGACGACGCAGCTGGCGGTGGGCATGGTGGGGCCGTGGGCGCTCGGCGAGGAGGTGCAGAACGCGGTGCACGAGCTGCTGGGCGACGAGAAGTTCCAGGGCTGGGACAACCAGCTGCACAACGAACCGGTGTTCATGCTGACGCATGAGCGGATGCGACGTTGGCCGGCCGATGCCAGCGAGAACCTGGGCGGCTGGGGCTGGGATGCGATCAGCCATTACGGCGGCGCGGTGGGCAACCTGGCCACGCACGTCAACGCCGGTGGCGAGGTGCGCTTCGGCTGGAAGCTGCCGGACGATTTCGGCAGTACCCCGCTGCGCCCCGCCGGTGAGAACACGGCGCCGACGCGCGGCGGCAAGCCGAGCGGGTGGTCGTGGCATCTGTTCGGGACCACGGATGCGGCCTGGGTGATCCGCGATATCACGCTGGACGGCAATACGTTCCGCAACAGCCACAGTGTCGACAAGCGGCATGTGGTCGGCCAGGCCGGGTACGGGCTGGCGGTGATGCGTGGGCGCTGGAAGTTCGCGCTGGCGCGCTACCACAGCACGCGCGAGTTCGATGGGCAGCGCGAGGCGCCGGTGTTCGGCAGCTTCACGATCAGCCGGTCGCTGTAACGCCAGAAATGAAAAGACCGGCTTTCGCCGGTCTTTTTTCTTAGTGCGGTCGAATCGGATTACTCCGATTCCCACCACATCCAGAAGCTGTCCCACAGGCGCTTGAAGAAGCCGGCTTCTTCCACGGCGGCCACGGCCACCAGCGGGGCCTGGGCGACGACCTGGTTGTCCAGCATCACCTTCAGGGTACCGACCTGCTGGCCGGCGGTGAACGGGGCTTCGAGGGTCTTGGGCACATCGATGCTCGGCTTGAGATCGTTGTAGCGGCCACGCGGGACGCTGACCAGCATCGGCTGGGCCACGCCCAGCTGCAGCGTGGCGGTCTTGCCCTTCCACACCTTGTGCTCGGCCACGACCTTGCCCGGCTCGTACATGCGGTGGGTTTCGAAGAAGCGGAAGCCCCAGTTGAGCAGCGCCAGGCTGTCATCGGCGCGCTGCTTTTCCGAGCCGCCACCGAGGACCACCGCCACGAGACGCTGGTCGCCGCGCTGAGCCGAGCTCATCAGGCAGTAGCCGGCTTCGGAGGTATGGCCGGTCTTGATGCCGTCCACGCTCTGGTCGCGCCACAGCAGCAGGTTGCGGTTGGGCTGGGTGATGTTGCCGACGGTGAATTCCTTCACCTTGTTGTAGGCGTAGGTTTCCGGGTAGTCACGCACCATCGCGCGACCCAGCAGCGCCAGGTCGTAGGCGGTGGTGTGGTGGCCCGGGGCGCTCAGGCCATGGGCGTTGACGAAATGGGAATCCTTCATGCCGATCTTGGCGGCATAGCTGTTCATCAGCGAGGCGAAGGCCTCTTCGCTGCCGGCCACGTGTTCGGCCAGGGCGATCGCGGCATCGTTGCCGGACTGGATCGCCATGCCCTTTTCCATGTCTTCCAGGCGCGCGGTCTGGTTGACCGGGAAGCCGCTGTAGCTGCCGTCGGTGCCGGCGCCGCCCTCGCGCCAGGCGCGTTCGCTCATCATCACCTGGTCGTCGGTACGGACCTTGCCGTTCTTGACCTCGGCGGCCACGACATACGAGGTCATCACCTTGGTGATGCTGGCCGGGGCCAGTTGTTCGTGCACGTTTTCACCGGCCAGGACCTGCCCGGTGGCGTAATCCATCAGGATCCAGGCCTTGGAGACGCTGGGCTTCGGAGCCGGCGGCGTGGCCACGGTGGCCGGTGCGGCGGCGGCGGGAGCAGGCGCCGGTGCCGGGGTCGGCAAGGGGGTCTGGGCGGAAACCATGCCCACGAACAGGGTCGTGGCCATGGCAGCGGCGGCAAAGCGGAATTTCATCGGACAGCAAGCTCCTGGAGGGGCGCCAAGGGGTGGATGAGGGATAACGGGCATTGTAGGCCCAAGGAGCGGCGGCACGCGCTGGCGTGCCGCGGGCAGCGGAAGGCTCAGTCCTTCACGATCTGCGGCGCCCCGAAGCCCAGACCGGCAATCCGGCCGGCAAGTTCCGAGGCACTGGCGTGGTCGGGGGCCGGCACGCGCAGGCGCCACAGGGTGCGCCCGCCACTGACGATGTCACTGATGCTGGCCCCGGCGATACCCGCCGAGGACAACTGGCCAAGCGCGCGGGTGGCGTTGTCGCGGCTGGCGAAGCTGGCGACCTGCAGCAGCACGCTGCCGAGCACCTGCTGGGAGAGCGTCGCACTGGGCGCCGGTGCCGGGCGCGCTGCAGGTGCGGCGGCGGGCAAGGCGGCCACCGCGACCGGGGCGCTGTTGACGCTGGCGGCCTGGGTGGTGGCAGGCTTGCCGGTCGCCACGCGCACGCCGTTGTCGCGCATCCAGTGATCGAAGTTGTCGGCGTTGCCCGGCTTGGCCGAGTCGGCCACGCGGTAGCGGTACTGCTCGCCGTCCGGCTTGGCGGCGGCGGCCGTGGGCGTGGCGGCCGGCAGCTTGCCGACCAGGGCATCCATGTCGCTGGCGCGGCGTGCCGCGGCAGCGCTGGCCGTGGTGGCGGCTGCCGCAGCGGCGGCGACCTCGCGGCGCTCGCGGCGGCTGGGCTTGTCGGCCAGCAGGTTGTCATCCCCCGGGGCCAGCGCGCGTACTTCAACGTTGCCGGTGCCCCGCTGGGTGATGCCCAGGCGCACGGCGGCGGCATAACTGAGGTCGACCACGCGGCCATCGTGGAACGGGCCGCGATCGTTGACCCGCACGATCACCGATTCGCCGTTGTCCAGGTTGGTGACCCGGGCGAAGCTCGGCAGCGGCAGCGTCTTGTGCGCGGCGGTGAAGGCGTACATGTCGTACACCTCGCGGTTGGAGGTCAGGCGGCCGTGGAACTTGGCGCCGTAGTACGAGGCGGTGCCCTTCTCGGCATAGCCGCGGGTCTTGTCCATCACCTGGTATTGCTTGCCCAGCACCACATACGGCGATTTGTTGCCGATCGGCGAGCGCGGCAGATCGACCACGTCCGGCTCGGGGATGCAGGCCACGTTCGGGATGTAGGTGGGGGTGCTGTCATTCACGCCGGGCTTGTACAGGCCGCCGGCGCGGTAGTCACCGCGCGTGCTCGGATCTTCCGCGGCCGCCTTGTAGGGCGACCCGTCAGGACAATGCGCCGGGCGTCCGCCCTTGCCCTGCACCACCGCGCCGGACGGTTTGCTGCTGCTGGCGGTGCTGCCACCCGGTTTCTTCGGCGCACTGCTGCAGGCGGCCAGTGCCAGTATCAACAGACCCGGGATCAGCCATCTGGAGCGTGCGATCGTGTTCATGCCGGCGGCAACTCCTGTCCGGCGATGGCCTGGGACAACTGGTACACGGCCATCGCGTACATTTTCGAGAGGTTGTAGCGGGTAATGGCGTAGTAATTCTGGAAGCCCAGCCAGTACTGCTTGCCGGTGCTGCCTTCCAGCGTGATCGGGGTCGCGGTCAAGCCGGCCGCGACCGGGACGCTGGGCTGGTAACCGCGCTGGGCCAACTGGGACAAGGTCCAGGTCGGCGCCCATTCGGTCGGATTGAATTCTTCACGACCGGCCTGCAGCCTGGCCGGCACGGCAACCGGGCCACCGCGCACCCAACCGCCCTTCTTGACGAAGTAATTGGCGATCGAGGAGAAGACGTCGTCGTAGCTGTTGAACAGATCGCGACGGCCATCGCCGTTGCCATCCACCGCATAGTCCAGATAGCTGGACGGCATGAACTGGCCCATGCCCATCGCGCCGGCGTAGCTGCCCTTGATCGCAGTGATGTCGAGCTTCTCGTCGCGGGTCAGCGCGAACAGGCGCGCCAACTCGTCGCGGAAGAACAGCTCACGGCGCACTTCGCGCTCCAGCTTGGCCGGATCGCCGCTGCGCGGGTACTTGAAGGCCAGCGTGTACAGCGCATCGAGCACACGGTAATTACCGGTATTGCCGCCGTAGCTGGTTTCCACGCCGATGATCGCCACGATCACTTCGGCCGGCACGCCGGTGCGCTGCTGCACGCGCATCAGCTCTTCGCGGTGCTGGGCGAGGAATTTCTTCCCCCCCTCGATCCGCGCCTGGCTGATGAACATCGGCCGGTATTCGTTCCACGGTTTGACCCGCTCGGCCGGGCGCGACATCGCGGCGATGATCGGATCACGGATCTGCGCCTGGGCCAGGGTTGCCTGGATCTGCGCGGCGGGAATCCCGTAGCGGGCGGCGGTGTCACGCACGAAGTTGGCGCGGGCCACCTCGAAGGGCACCGGGGTCAGATCGACCGGGGCGGCATTGGCACCGGCGGCTTCGGGGGCGGCTTCGGCGGGCCCCTTGCTGCCGGCCGCCGGCGTAACCGGGACACCCGAGGCCTGCGGCGTCGGTGAAGGAGTCTGCGGCTGGGTCGCACAAGCGACCAAACCGAGCGTGAGCATGCAGGCCAGGGAGCGTCGAATCATCGCGGCAGGTTAGCAGGTCATGGATGAATTAAAACCCCTAAGACCATGAATCTCAACGGATTGCCTGAGTTTCTTCGCGACCGTTAAGCCCGCGTGTAGAGAGGCCCTGCCTCCCCTGCCCATTCATAGTCTGACGAAGGTGCCGTCGCCGTCTCGAACGCGCGGCGATGCGGCAAGGCGCATGGCTGGCTCACCGCAGCCGCCCGGCGAAGGGCCATCGAGCAACGCACGTCTCACTTTGGAGAAAGATGCAGAACGCACAAGAGGTCCGCCGGTTGCGTCCCCATCCCCGCAGACGCAACCGGCCAAACCGGACCCGATCGGCAGCGGCGCGGCGCGCATCTCCCCAGCGCGTGCCTCGCCCCTCTGCCTGTTGGGTCAACTACTCCCCGCCAGACTCCCCCTCCGCGATGCTTGGCTCAGCGCGTCGTTGTTGGCGGGCCGCCATTGTGCAGGCCGTTTACGACAAGTCCATTGATCGAGATCAAGTCACTTCATATCTGTGCGCCACTTCTCACTTTTATCTCCGCGCGTTGACAACGTTTGCACCTGAAACCGTTTTCGTGTGCTTGGGGTGCGCAATCGCGGCCGCACCGGCAACTCACGTCGCGTGCACCGGCTGATGCTGGCGCGCCGCCATCACCAGCCCGAAGCTGGCCAGCAGTGAGACCGCCGAGGTGCCGCCATAACTGATCAGCGGCATCGGCACGCCGACCACCGGCAACAGGCCGGAGATCATGCCGCCGTTGACCAGTACATAGACGAAGAACACCAGGCCGGTGGTGCCCACCAGCAGGCGCGAGTAACCACAACGCGACTGGCTGGCGATCCACAGGCAGCGCGCAGTGACGAACAGGAACAGGCTGAGCACCACCGCCACGCCGACCCAGCCGAACTCCTCGGCCAGCACCGAGAAGGCGAAATCCGTGGTGTATTCGGGCAGGAAATCCAGCGTGGCCTGGGTGCCCTGCCCCCAGCCTTTGCCATGCAGGCCGCCCGAGCCGATCGCGATCTTGGACTGGATGATGTTCCAGCCGGTGCCCAGCGGATCGTTCTCCGGATACAGGAAGGTCAGCACGCGATCCTTCTGGTATTGCCGCAGCAGGCCGAACCAGGCCAGCGGCGCGGCCACCGACAACCCGCCCAGCGCGACGGCCATCCACCACCAGCGCAGGCCGGCCAGCAACAGCGCGAATACCCCGCTGGCGGTCACCAGCGTGGCGGTGCCCAGGTTGGGCTGCAGCAGGATCAGCACCGCCGGGCCGCCGATCAGCAACGCGGCGGTCAGCACCGCGCGCGGCCGTGGTGGCAACGGCTGCTTGTGCAGGTACCAGGCCATCATCATCGGCAGGCTGAGCTTGAGCAGCTCGGAAGGTTGCAGGTAGAACACGCCCAGGTTCAACCAGCGCTGGCCGTACTTGCCGGTGCCGACCACATACACGGCCAGCAGTGGCAGCAAGGACAAGGTGTAGATCCAGGGCGACCACGCGCGCAGCGTCACCACCGGCAGCCGCGACAGTCCCCACAGCGCGGCAAGCCCGGCGCCGTAGCGCATCGCCTGCGCATGCACGGGCCCGTCCACGCTGTGCAGGACGGCCAGGCCGGCCACCATCAGCAGGCACAGCGCGCCCACCAGGGGCAGATCCAGGGTGCGGAAAAAGAAATGGAACACGGCGCGTGCGCGCTGCAGTAGTTCGACCATGCGGACGACTCCTGTGGATGACGCGACGCACAGCAGGAGGCGACACGGCGAACAGAAAGCGGACCCGCTAGGCGGGCCGGCGCGAGCGCAGGACCGTAACACGCGCGGGCGACGCAATCCTTAGCCGATACGTACCGCCGGGCCACGGCGCACGCATCGCGTGCGCTCAGCCGTAGCCGCCGTGTACTGGATTGTGGCGACGCACCGCCATCACCAGCCCGAAGCCGGCCAACAGCGAGACCGCCGAGGTACCGCCGTAACTGATCAACGGCATCGGCACGCCGACCACCGGCAGCAGGCCGGAAATCATGCCGCCGTTGACCAGCACGTAGACGAAGAACGCCAGCCCGGTCGCGCCGGCCAGCAGCCGCGAATAGGTATCGCGCGACTGCGAGGCGATCCACAGGCAACGCCCGATCACCACCAGGTACAGTGCCAGCACAATCGCCACGCCGATCCACCCGAACTCCTCGCTGAGCACGGAGAAGGCGAAGTCGGTGGTCTGCTCGGGAATGAAGTTCAGGTGCGACTGCGAGCCCTGCCCCCAGCCCTTGCCATCGAAGCCACCCGAGCCGATCGCGATCTTGGACTGGATGATGTTCCAGCCCGCGCCGAGCGCGTCGCTTTCCGGATCCATGAACATCATGATGCGGTCCTTCTGGTACGGCCGCAGCAGCCAGAACCAGGCCACCGGCGCGGCCGCGGCCACACCGCCGACCGCCACGCCTACCCACCACCAGGGCAGGCCGGCCAGCAGCAGCACGAACGCGCCGCTGGCAGCGATCAGCACACCGGTGCCGAAATCCGGCTGCAGCATCACCAGCGCGGTCGGCACGCCGATGATCACCGCACTGGTCAGCACGGTGGAGAAGCGCGGCGGCAGCGGCATGCGATGCAGATACCAGGCCACCATCATCGGCAGGCTGACCTTGAGCAGCTCGGCCGGCTGCAGGTAGAACACTTTCAGATCCAGCCACTGGCGGCCGTACTTGCCGGTGCCCAGCACGAACACGGCCAGCAACGGGATCATCGAGACTGCGTAGATCAGCGGCGTGGCCGAACGGATGCGCAGGATCGAGATCCGCGAAATCGCCCACATCGCGCCCAGGCCAACCGCGAAGCGCGCCCCCTGGGCGAACACCAGGCCGTCGCCTCCGGCGCTCTTGAGTACGGCCAGGCCCATCAGCATCAGCGCGGCCAGGGCCAGGCACAGCACCCAGTCCAGCGAACTGCTGAAGCGGACGGCCATGTCGACCGCCCAGCGCAGGAAGACCTTCATCGTGGCCGCTCCGGTGCGGTCGGGGGTGGAGTGGCACTGGGGACGGGTGCAGCGGGGTCCGGCGCGGGCGCAGGCGCAGGCAGGCCCACCACCACCGGCATCAACTCCAGCGCAGCCACGGCGGCATCGCCCGCCTCGCGCACGGCGCCATCGCCGCCATCGAAGGCGGTGATGCCGATCGCGGTGGTACCGCGCTCGCTGTCCAGCGGCTCCAGGCCGTCGGGCATCTTGCCCAGCAGCCAGGCATCGAAAATCTTGCGTGCGATCGGTGCAGCGGCCGAGCCACCGTAACCGCCGCCTTCGACCGCGATCGCCACGGCGATCACCGGATGGTCGGCCGGCGCGAAACCCACGAACAGCGCGCGATGGCGCAGATGCAGCGGCAGGCTGCGCGGATTGACCGCCGCCGTACCGCGCCGGCTGATCACCTGTGCGGTACCGGTCTTGCCCGCCATCACGTACGGCGCGCCCGCGGCTGCCCGCGCGCCGCTGCCGCCCGGCTGCATGGTGCCCATCATGCCCTCGCGCACCGCCTGCAGATTGCCCGGCGTAGGGCTGATCGGCTTGCTCTCGCCCGGCGGCGTCGCCGTCCAGTCGGCATCGAAACCGGCGCGCTGCTGCATCACCAGGTGCGGCTGGCGCAGCTGGCCATCGGCGATGCCCGCCACGCCATGCACCAGCTGCAGCGGGGTGACCTTCCAGTCGCCCTGGCCGATGCTGACATTGACCGTATCACCGGGATACCAGCGCTCTTTGCGTGCCTTGAACTTGGCCGCCGGCGAGGGCAGGATGCCGCCGATCTCGCCGGTCAGATCGATGCCGGTCGGTGCGCCGAACCCGTAGTAGCCCATGTAGTGGTCGAAGCGATCGATGCCCAGATCCAGCGCCAGCCTGTAGTAGT
The DNA here is from genome assembly GCF_056393115.1 of Stenotrophomonas sp. Steno-Z10-BAI. NCBI lineage: Bacteria > Pseudomonadati > Pseudomonadota > Gammaproteobacteria > Lysobacterales > Lysobacteraceae > Stenotrophomonas > Stenotrophomonas sp. Steno-Z10-BAI. The sequence goes on from NZ_JBWJOZ010000001.1 coordinate 964,303, forward strand.
ACGTGTTGACCGACTGGGTGATCGACTTGCGCAGATCGGTCCAGCCATGGCCGCCACGGTTGGCATCGCCCCAGCCGCGCGAGGTGCCCGGCAGATAGAACATGCCGGTGGACAGGATCTTGTCTTCGGGCTTGCGCACGCCACTGTCCAGGCCGGCCAGGCCGATCAGCGGCTTGATCGTCGAACCCGGCGCGACGCCACCCAGGACCAGGCGGTTGAACTGCGGCCGCGAGGGATTGTCGTTGAGCGCCTTGAAATCGGCATGCGAGATGCCGTTGACGAACAGGTTGGGGTCGTAGGACGGCAGGCTGACCATCGCCAGCACTTCGCCGGTGCGCGGGTCCATCGCCACCGCCGCACCTTCGAACTCGCCGAAGGCGGCGACCATCGCGCGCTGCAGATCGGCATCGATGGACAGCCGCAGATCGCTGCCCGACTGCGCCGCGACCCGGCCGATGGTGCGGATCGCGCGGCCCTGCACGTTGGTTTCGACCTGCTCGTAGCCGACCTTGCCGCGCAGCTGCTGCTCGTAATAGCGCTCCAGCCCGGACTTGCCGATATGGGTCAGCGCGGCATTGCCCTCGCCCAGCATCTCCAGATCCTTGTCATCGACCCGGCCGACGTAGCCGATGATGTGCGCGAACAGATCGCCGTACGGGTAGCGACGGGTCAGGTACGGCTCCAGCTCCACGCCGGGGAAGCGCCAGCGGTCCACCGCAAAGCGCGCCATCTCCTCATCGGTGACACGCAGCTTCAGCGTGACCGGCAGGAAACTGCGACGTGCCTTGCGCGACTTGTTGAAGGTCTCGATATCTTCCGGGCTCAGCGCGAGGATCTTGGACAGGCCCGCCAGCGTGGCGTCCATGTCCTTGACCTTGTCCGGGGTGATGTCCAGGCGGAACGCCGGCACGTTTTCGGCCAGCAGCCGGCCGTTGCGGTCGTAGATCATCCCGCGCCCCGGCACCACCGGCCGCGGCTTGATCCGGTTGGCCTCCGAGCGCGTGGCGTAGATATCGTGGTCCATCACCTGCAGCTTGAAGTACCACCCTCCCAGGCCGAACAGGCATACCAGTACACCGAGGAAGCCCAGCGCGGCACGGCGCCGGAACTGTTCTGCCTCGGCATGCGGATTCTTGGCCTGGCGGCGCATGTACATGTCAGCGCCCGCGTCGCCCGAAACGCAGCGCATCCAGCAGCACGAACACCAGCGGCCACAGCGCCATGCCCAGCAGCGGGGCCCACCAGTACGACCACGGCAGGGTCGGCTCGCCGACCACGATGTGCACCACCGCGCTGACGATGCGGTCGTTGAACAGCAGGCCGCCGATCGCCAGGATCTGCTGGGACATCGGGAAGAAGCGGATCCGCGCGCGGAAGCGCTGCAGGATGAAGGTCAGGATCACCAGCCGCAGCGCCTGCTCGCCGAGCACGCCGCCGTAGAGCAGATCGGCGATCACGCCGCTGGCGAAGGCGATGCCCAGCCCGACCCGGTCCGGTGTTTCGATCACCCAGTAGGCCAGCACCAGTGCCAGCCAGTAAGGACGCAGCGGCTGCAGCAGCGCCGGAAGCGGCAACAGGCCCAGCAGCAGCGCCACGACCAGACTCACCGGCAGCACCCAGGGTTTGTCGCGCAGGCGGCTCATCGTTGTTCCTCCGGCGGCGCGGCGCCGGTTTCAGGCGCGGGCGCAGGCGAGGCTGCGGGGCGACGCGGAGTCACCGGTACCGGCGCGGATGGACCGGGCCGGTTGGCCTGCGGTGCATTGGCGGGCGCCGTCGCAGGTGCCGTGGAGGCCGGGGATGAACCCGCCGGGGTGGCACTGGCCGGCGCTGCGGTGCCTGCCGGCGCGCCGGCCTGCATCGGCAGCGCGGCCGGGCCACCGGCTTCGCCCGCATCACGGCGCAGGTTCGGCGGAATGCGGATCGCCTCGCCCGGGCGCAGCAGCAGCACATCGCGGCCACGGTCGAGCTGGGCGGCCGGCTTCAGCACACCGACCAGGAAGGCGTGGGTGTCATCCGGGCGCAGCGCGGTGATGCTGCCGACCGGGAAGCCGGCCGGGAAGCGCCCGCCCAACCCCGAGGTGACGATCTCATCGCCCACTTCCACCCCGGCACTGAGCGGAATGTCGCGCAGTTCCAGGGTGTCGCCGCGGCCGTAGACGATCAGGCGCACGCCGTTGCGGGCCACGGTGACGGGCACGGCATGGTCGGGATCGGTGAGCAGCAGGACGGTCGCGCTGTTGCCGGTGGTGGCGATCACCTGGCCCATCAGGCCACCGGCATCGATCACCGCCTGGCCGACATGCACGCCATCGCGGGTGCCGGCCGCCAGCACCAGGCGCTGGCGCACCGGGTCCAGGTCGATATCCAGGATCGGCGCGAGCTGCACATCCAGGCCACTGCGCTCGGCCACGTTGAGCAGTTCGCGCAGCTGGGCGTTGTCCAGCGCGGCGGTCTGCAGGCGGGTCAGGCGCGCATTGGCGATCAGCAGCTGGTTGCGCAGCTCGCGGTTCTCGGTGACGAGCTGGCCGTGGCTGGCCGCGTTGTCCTTGACCTGGGTGCCGAGCCGTCCCGGCAGACCGGCCAATGCCCATACCGGCTGCACCAGCACGTTGGCCTGCGCGCGCAGGCGCGACAGCCAGCCGGCCTGGTCATCAAGCACGATCAGGGTGATGGCCAACGCCAGGTAAGCGAGCAGGCGCAGCGGACTGGCGGCATCGCCCTGGCGGGAGGCTACGGGAGGACCGGCGTAAGGCGGCACAGGCGTCGACTGGAAATAGTGTGGATGAAGCGCGCGGAACAAGAGCGCAGCGGGAACAGCATGCGACAACGCCCCGGCGAGGTGACGCCCGGCAAGCGAAGCTTGCTGGAGGCATCACGCCGCAGAGGCGCGTCTACGATACACGGCCGGTACGGCTTACTCCGGCGCAAAGAACTCGTTGCCGTGCATGTCCACCAGCTCCAGCGCACGACCGCCACCGCGGGCCACGCAGGTCAGCGGGTCATCGGCCACCTGCACGTGCAGGCCGGTTTCCTCGGAGATCAGGCGGTCCATGTCACGCAGCAGGGCGCCACCACCGGTCAGCACGATGCCGCGCTCGGCGACGTCGGCGCACAGTTCCGGCGGGGTCTGCTCCAGCGCCAGCTTGACCGCGCTGACGATGCCCGAGAGCGGCTCATGCAGGGCTTCAAGCACTTCGTTGGAGTTGATCTTGATCATCTTCGGCACGCCCTCGGCGAGGTTGCGGCCGGAGATTTCCATCTCGATCACTTCCGCCTGCGGGTAGGCGCAGCCCAGCTCGACCTTGATCCGCTCGGCGGTCGCTTCACCGATCAGCATGCCGTGGTTGCGGCGCACGTAGTTGGTGATCGATTCGTCGAAGCGGTCGCCGCCGATACGCACGGAGGCCGAGTAGACGATGCCGTTGAGCGAGATCACCGCCACTTCGGTGGTGCCGCCGCCGATGTCGATGACCATCGAGCCGCGCGCTTCGGTGACCGGCATGCCGGCGCCGATCGCAGCGGCCATGGGCTCTTCGATCAGGAACACATCACGCGCACCGGCCTCCTCGGCCGATTCCTTGATCGCGCGGCGCTCGACCTGGGTCGAACCGGCCGGCACGCAGACCAGCACGCGCGGGCTCGGGCGCAGGAAGCGCGACTTGTGGACCTTCTTGATGAAGTGCTTGAGCATCGCCTCGGTGTAGGTGAAGTCGGCGATGACGCCATCCTTCATCGGGCGGATGGTGGTGATATGGCCCGGGGTACGGCCGAGCATCTGCTTGGCCTCGGCGCCCACGGCAGCCACGGAACGGGTACCACCGATGGCACGGTCCTGGCGCACGGCCACGACCGACGGCTCGTTCAGCACGATCCCCTGCCCACGCACGTAGATGAGGGTGTTGGCCGTGCCCAGGTCGATGGACAGGTCATTGGAGAACATGCCACGCAGTTTCTTGAACATCTGGGAGTTGATCCTGAGGGGTGTCGCGCCCAACGCGGGATGGCGAAAAAATGGGCAGAATTCGAGGCCGACAAGCCTAGCAATCCCCCTGTGCGCGAGCAAGGACAAATCTGGCCGAAAGCCAGCCTTCACGGCCATTCAGGCCAATCCGGACAGCCCGGGTTCTGGCCCAAAGCCGCCCTACCCGTTAACCTTTGCGCCGCAGGGCGCCGCAGGGCGCCGTTTCGTTGCCCGCCCAACGGGCCTCAAACCCCCTTCCGCATAGGCCTTACTCGATGTCCGCTTTGATCTGTGGTTCTCTTGCCTTCGACACCATCATGGTGTTCCCGGACCAGTTCAAGAATCACATCCTGCCGGACAAGGTGCACATCCTGAATGTGTCGTTCCTGGTGCCGCGCATGCGTCGTGAATTCGGCGGTTGCGCCGGCAACATCGCCTACAACCTGTACCTGCTGGGTGGCGAGCCGATCCCGATGGGCACGGTGGGTTCGGATTTCGGCCCGTACCGCGAGTACTTCCAGGGCCTGGGCATCGACCTGAGCCGGGTCAAGGTGATCGATGAACTGTTCACCCCGCAGGCGTTCATCACCACCGATCACGACAACAACCAGATCACCGCCTTCCACCCGGGCGCGATGATGCGGTCCTACGAGAACCACGTGAAAGACGTGCCGGGCGTGACCCTGGGCCTGGTCGGCCCGGATGGGCGCGAGGGCATGATCCAGAACTCGCAGGAATTCTTCGAGGCCGGCGTGCCGTTCATCTTCGACCCGGGCCAGGCCATGCCGCTGTTCAACGGCCCGGAGCTGCGCACCTTCATCGAGCAGGCCGACTACGTCGTCGTCAACGACTACGAATCCAACCTGCTGCAGGAGCGCACCGGCTGGGATGAAAAAGCGATCGTGAGCCGGGTCAAGGCCTACATCACCACCCGTGGCCCCAAGGGCGCGGTCATCCACACCCCGGAAAAGACCTATGACATCCCGCCGGCGCACGAGCGCCGCGTGGTCGATCCGACCGGCTGTGGCGATGCGTTCCGCGCCGGCCTGATCTACGGCATCGAGAAGGGCTACGACTGGCTGACCATCGGCCGCATGGGCAACCTGATGGGCGCGCTGAAGGTCGAGCACCCGGGCACCCAGAACCAGCGCTTCACGTTCGATGAGTTCAATGAGCAGTTCAAGCAGCAGTTTGGTTACGCGTTAACCGCGTAACCAAACTGCCCGCGCATTCCACCTGATCCCCGCGCCGCTGGCGCGCCCCCTTGAGACGACTGCGCCTGTGGCGCAACCGTCCCGCGCATTCCACCTGATCCCCGCGCCTTCGGCGCGCCCCCTTGAACACCAAGGGGGCTTTCCACCAGAGGGGAATCGGGGGTGATGAGGGTAGAGCCAGGCCATGCCTGGCTGCTTTCCGGCTCCATCGCCCGCGGATCATGCGGCAGGCACTTGCCGCTGCAGTCAGGCCGAAACCCGGCTCTGTTCCCATGTCGCCAGCACCTGCCCGCAATCGGCCAGGTGCCAGCAGGCCATGCCCGGCCAAGGGTTGTCCGGGGTGTTGACCAGCAACGTGCGGGTGCCGGCGGCACGGCCGCATTCCAGGTCGAAGCGATGGTCGCCGACCATCACCATCTGGGCGGGAACGGCCTGCCAGCGCGCAACGAAGTACTGCAGCCCGGCCGGTGATGGCTTGGGCTCGGCTTCGTCACGGCCGATGATGTCATCGGTGGCGAACACCCCCCCGACACCGATCGCCTGCAGGGTCACCTCGGCGAGTTCGCGCGCATTGCGGGTCAGGATGCCCAGCCGGCAGCCCGCGGCGTGCAGGGTGCGTACCAGGGCCACCGCGCCGGGGGCGGCCTGTGCCTGCTCGGCCAGCGTACGTTCGTGTGCGAGCAGCCACGCATGCTTGGCCGCGGCCTCCTCGGCCGGCAGCGCGGCCAGATGGGTGAGGATGTCATCGTCCGGTGGAATCGCGAGGTCACGCTTGATGCGCTGGAAATCGTGCACCGCCACGGTCAGCGTGCCGTCCAGGTCAAACACCCAGTGACGGATCGCCGGCAGGCCCCTCACTGCCACCACGACGGCATGCGGCTGGCATCCACACCACCGGTTTCGAACACGGCCGTGCGCGTGCCACCGGCCTTGACCGGGAACTCGATGCTGATCACCTTGGCCTTGCGCGCCAGGTTCCACAGCGCTTTCTGGTCGGTGATGAACATCGCGATCGCTTCATCGGTATCCGGGCGCCAGGCGGCCATGGAGACCGGCTTGCCATCGTCGACGGTCACCTTGACCTGGCACTTCGGGCAGCGGAAATCGCCGGCCTGCAGCACGAGGTAGGCGTGGCGCTTCCATTCGGGATGATCGCGGAACACCAGCTGCACCGGCTTGGCACCGCTGCCATCCACGTCCACGCGCTCCTTGCTGTAGATCTGCGCCGAGGACTGGATGCCCTTGGTGCCGACCGGGATCTGGTTGTATTGCCACAGGGCCTGCAGACGGCGCGTTTCGCGCGCGGCCTCGGCCTTGGCCTTGACCTCGGCGTAGCCCGGTTCGATCCGGGCGGCGACGTCGGTGTCCTTGTACTGGTCCAGCAGCGAGCCACCGTGGATGCGGGCACGCTCCCAATCCTGCGCGGCGACCGCCATGTCGTACTGCTTGGCTACGCCTTCGGCCTTTTCTTCCTGCTGCGCCTTGGCGGCGGCCGCAGCGGCCTGCTGCGCCTGGCGCTCGGCTTCGGGGTTGCTGCAGGCTGCCAGCGCAAAGGCGCAGGCCGCTACCAGGATCAGTCGCTTCATTGGGTGCTCCGTGTTGGACGATGGCGCGCAAGGCGCCTGCGCCTACTTTATCGCCAAGCGGCGCACGCCGGTGTGGCACCGATGGGGAGCGATTTCACTCCGTGCTCGGCTGTCCTTCGCGCCACCAGTGGGTGGACGGTGCCGGTGCGCGGATATCCAGACGTTCGCCCATGTGCGGCGCGGTCAGGGGCACGCCCTGTTCCTGCGCCAGCGTGGTGATGCGCTCGAACGGTTCCGTCCATGGGTGCAGGGCCAGATCGAAGGTGCCGTTGTGGATCGGCATCAGCACCTTGCCGCGCACGTCCAGGTGCGCCTGCAGGCTCTGTTCGGGCTGCATGTGCACGTCCGGCCAATCCTCGCCGTAGGCCCCGGTTTCGATCATGGTCAGATCGAACGGGCCATAGCGCTCACCGATCCGGGCGAAGCCGTCGAAATAGCCGGTGTCACCGCTGAAGAAAATCCGGGTACGCCCGGTGTCGATCACCCACGAGGCCCACAGCGTCCGGTTGCCGTCGGCCAGGGTGCGGCCGGAGAAGTGCTGGGCCGGCGTCGCCACGATCTTCAGGCCTTCCACGCGGGTGTCCTGCCACCAGTCCAGCTGCACGACCTTCGCCGCCGGCACGCCCCACGCGATCAGGCGGTCGCCCACGCCGAGGGCGGTGACGAAGTGCTGCACCTTGGGCGCCAGCGCCTGGATCGCGTCGTGATCGAGGTGGTCGTAATGGTCATGCGAGACGATCACGCCGGTGATCGGCGGCAGTTCGTCGATGGTGAGCGGGGGCGCATGGAAGCGCTTGGGGCCCATGAACGACATCGGCGAGGCACGCTCGGAGAACACCGGGTCGGTCAGCCAGAAGTGGCCGTCCAGCTTCATCAGCATCGTCGAATGCCCCAACCGCCACAGGCTGTCGTCCGGTGCCTCGAGCAGGGCCTGGCGGGTCAGCGCCTGCACCGGGATCGGCGCCAGCGGGCTGGCATCGGCCGGCTTGTTGAACAGGAAACGCCACATCACCCCGACGGTGCGGAAGAAGCCGAGGTCGGTCTTGCCGGTGGGGTTGTGGAAGCGGCCGTCGCCGAATTGCGGCGACTGGTCATAGGCGGCCGCCGGGCGGGCACCGCAGGTCAACAGGCCAATGGACATGGCGATCAACACCGTCAGAAGGAGGAGGACACGAGGCAGGCGACGTTTCATGCGGGGCTTGCCCTGGAAAGTACACCGGCGAGTTTACTTGCCTTTTCCGAAAAGTAAACTGAACGGTGTAAAATAATCCGCATGACCGCCCCCGACCGCCCCAGCCGCCTCACCGACCGTAAACGCGAGGCCATCCTCCGCGCCGCGGTGGCCGAGTTCCGCGAATTCGGTTTCGCCGGCACCAGCATGGATCGCATCGCGGCCACGGCCGAGGTGTCCAAGCGCACCGTGTACAACCACTTCGCCAGCAAGGACGAGTTGTTCGCCGCGATCCTGTGGCAGCTGTTCGAAGCCAGCCAGGCGCTGGATGTCGTGCCGTACGATCCGGCGCAGTCGCTGCGCGAGCAGCTGCTGGTCTTCGCGCAGCGGAAGATGCGCCTGCTCGACGACCCCGGCTTCATCGATCTCTCCCGGGTCGCGATGGCCGAACTGGTCCATGCCCCCGAGCGCGCGCGCGCGATGATGGACAAGCTGGCCGAGAAGGAAGAAGGCCTGACCGGCTGGATCCGCGCGGCCCAGGCCGATGGCCGGCTGCGCACGGACATGCCGCCGGCCGAGGCTGCGCACCAGTTGCAGGCGATGCTCAAGGCCTTTGCGTTCTGGCCGCAGATCACCTTCGGCCAGCCACCGCTGGCGCCGGCGCAGCAGCAGCAGGTGATGCACGATTGCGTGGACATGTTCCTGGCGGTGCGCGCGGTGTGACATAGGCTTCCACGCAAAGAAGCATGCCTTATCCAGTCGCGGAGGCGAGTTGGTCGGGCTCGGCTCGCGGTACGCAGGCAGGCATAAAAAAACGGCGGGTTTCCCCGCCGTTTTTCGTTCAACCGATGCGTCGGGCGATTACGGCTTGGCCGTGCCCGCCTCGGCCTTGTCCAGCATGTCCTGCACCGAGCCCGTGGTGATCGGGTGGTAGCCCGGCTTGGCCTTGGCGAAGGCCGCCTTGGCGAAGGCCAGGCCTTCCGGCGTCTTCACCAGTTCGGCGTAGATCGGCATGATCAGCTTGCGACGGCCAACGCGCTCGATGAACGCGCCGGCGGCGTCGTTCGCTTCGCTGTAGCCGCTGCGGATCGTCAACGGATACCAGCGCATCGCGATCTCGCCGTTGGCAGTACCGGTGAAGTGGTAGGCCTTGTCCAGCGCGGCCAGCTTCTCCACCGGCAGGGTCTTGCCCAGGCCGTCGATGAAGTGCACCCATTCCTGGGTGCCCCACTCGCCGGTGATCTGTGCGTTGGGCAGCGTGTTGCTGCCCTGCCAGGCGATGCGGGCGGTATCGACGATGGAGAAGTTGCGCGAGCGGGCCTTGGTCGCGAACGTCGGAATGCCCGGCTCGTCCAGCCATGCCTTCAGCTCGGCGTCGCTGACGGCGCCGGGCTTCTTGGACAGCAGGTTCTTCTTCAGGTACTCGACGAACTGGTCGGTGTTCGCGCTCTGGAAAGCATGGTCATCGAACCAGCCCCGCAGGAACGGATCGAAAGTCTCGCGGCCGAAGCGCTGTTCCAGGAACTGCAGGAACCATGCGCCCTTGACGTAGGCGACCTGGCTCAATGCCTCGTCCGGGTCACGCTCGCTCAGCGGCGGCAGGGCGAGGGCCTGGTCGGCCGCGCTCATGTCCTTCACTTCGGCGAGCAGATCGTTCTGGTCGATCTCGCGCTCCATCTCGGCCATTTCCTGGCCGTACAGCGCCTCGGTGATGCGGCCCTGCACGTAGGTGGTGAAGCCCTCGTTGAGCCAGATGTCCTTCCAGCTGGCGTTGGTCACCAGGTTGCCCGACCAGCTGTGCGCCAGTTCGTGGGCCACCAGCGAGACCAGCGACTTGTCGCCGACGATCACGGTCGGGGTAGCGAAGGTCAGGCGCGGGTTTTCCATGCCACCGAACGGGAACGACGGCGGCAGCACCAGCATGTCGTAGCGGCCCCAACGGTATTCGCCGTAGAGCTTCTCGGCAGCGCCGATCATTTTCTCGGTGTCTTCGAACTCCTTGGCGGCCTTGCCGACCATGGTCGGTTCGGCCCACACGCCGGAGCGGCCGGAGATCGGCTCGAACACCAGGTCGCCGGCGGCGATGGCCAGCAGGTAGGACGGGATCGGCTGCGGCATCTTGAAGGTGTAATCACCATCACGCGCGGCCTTGGGATCGTTGTCGGCGCTCATCAGCACCATCACGTCCGGGCGCGAGACCACGTGCGCGCTGTAGGTGAAGCGCACGCTCGGGGTGTCCTGCAGCGGCACCCAGGAACGGGCGTGGATCGCCTGCGACTGGCTGAACATGAAGGGCAGCTTCTTGCCCTCGGTCATCGACGGCTCCAGCCACTGCAGGCCCGAGGCGGTCGGTGCGGTGTGATAGGTGATCACGACCTTGGCCGGCTGATCCGGGGTCTCGATGCTCAGCTTGCTGCCGAACACCTTGTCGGCCGGCGCCAGCACGAACGGCAGCGGGGCAGCCTTGCCGTCGGCGGCGATCGCCTCGACCTTCTCCACCGTCAGCTCGCGGGTGTCCAGCACCAGCTGCTTGGCGGCCTTGTCCTTCCACTCCAGCGTGTAGGTCGCGGTGCCGCCGATCTGCTTGCTGTCGAAATCCAGCTTCAGGTCCAGCGCGATGTCCTTGACGACGACCTTGTCCGGCTCGGCGTACGAGCTTTCATCGTGGCTGCGGCTGTCGGCTTTCATGGCAGTGCTCGCCGGGGCGGTGGCAGTGGGATCGACGGTCGGAGCCGCCGGTTCTTTGGAACAGCCGGACGCCAGGGCGACGGCCAGGGGAATCAACAGGAACGGAGATCGCATGAACGGGACCGATCAGGGTGAAACGACCAGTTTACCCCCTGTCCCCGGCGCCCGCGCAGGCCATGCGTGCCGGTTCGCGCATTCAGTCCTCGGCGCGCAGCAGGCGCCCGCCCCCGGCGTACTTGGCCCGGTACATCGCCGCATCGGCGCGCCGGTAGGCCTCGCGCAGGTCATCGCCGGGGCGATACCCGGCCGCGCCAGCGCTGGCGCGTACCGGCGGGTCACCGGCACGCGCGGGCGCGGCCAGCTGCGCCAGCCAGCGCGTCACCCGCTCGCCGGCCTCGTTGCCATCGGCGTGCACGGCCAGCAGGAACTCATCACCGCCCCAGCGCCCGATCCAGTCGGGGCCGCGCAGCCACTGTCGCGCGGTCTCCACCAGCCGCACCAGCACCTGGTCGCCGGCCAGATGGCCGTGGGCGTCGTTGATCGGCTTGAGGTTGTCCAGATCGACCACGAACAGGGTCAGCGGACGCGCCTTCTCGCTGGCCCAGGCGGCGGACTCAGCCAGCGCCTGCTCGCAGCCGCGCCGGTTCAGGGCCTGGGTGAGCGGATCGAGCAGCACACTGCGGCGCAGATCACGCAGGCCGGCGTCCACGCCATGCAGATTGCGGTTGATGCTGCGCAGCAGCCGGCCGATCTCATCGTGGCCCAGATCGGGCAGATGCGGCAGGCGCTGCTCGTCGTAGTAGGCCTCCAGTGCATCGGCGGCCTGGCGCAGCGGCGCCATCAGGCGGTACAGCGCCATCATCGCGATCGCCGTGCCGAGCAGCGTGGCCAGCAGCACCACCCCGACCACGGTCCACATCATCCCGCGCTCATAGTGGCCGGTGGCGGCCATCCACAGCAGCAGGACCAGCAGCGGAACGTGCAGGCCAAGGAACACCACCGCCATCAGCTTGGCGGTGAACGAGCGGGGAAACACACGGGCAAGCCCGCGGTACAGACGCATGGCAGGCCCTCTTCGACAGCCTGCGTGCAGTGTGGCCGAGCTCCCTCAGCGGGAACCGGACCTCTGTCTCAAAGTTTGTAGCCGGAGTGAATCGAAACGATGCCACCGGTCAGGTTCTTGTAATGGCAGCGCTCGAAACCGGCCTCGGCCATCATGGTCTTGAGCTGCTCCTGCGGCGGATGCTTGCGGATGCTCTCGGCCAGGTACTGGTAGCTGTCGCCATCCCGCGCGAACAGCTGGCCCAGCTTGGGCAGGATCTTGAACGAGTGGAAATCGTAGATCGGCTTGAACCAGTCGGCGGTGACTTCGGAGAACTCCAGCACGCGCGCCTGGCCACCCACCTTGAGCACGCGATGCATCTCGCGCAGACCGGCTTCCTTGTCGGTGACGTTGCGCAGGCCGAAGGCGATCGTGACCAGATCGAAGCTCGCATCCGGGAACGGCAGCGCCTCGGCGTTGCATTGCACGTAGTTCAGGCCTGCAACCAGGCCACGGTTGGTCAGCCGGTCACGGCCAACGGAGAGCATGCCGGCGTTGATATCGCCCAGCACCACTTCACCCTCATCACCCACCCGCTCCTTGATCAGCGCGGCGATATCGCCGGTGCCGCCGGCCAGATCCAGCACGCGGTCGCCCGGCTTCACCTGCGCGGTGGCGACGTAGTAGCGCTTCCACGCCCGGTGGATGCCCAGGCTCATCAGATCGTTCATCAGGTCGTAGCTGCGCGCGACCGAGGTGAACACTTCGCCCACCAGCTTCTGCTTGTCCTTGGCAGCGACATCGCGGAAGCCGAAATGGGTGGTGCCAGTCTTGTAGGGGGATTCGCTCATGGGGACGATTATCGCACCGCCGGCGCCGTTGCGGCAGGCCGCCCACTATCATGGGGGCCTTCACGTTCCTGGATTGCGCATGATCACCACCCCCGACTACGCCGCCCTGCTCGAAACCGCCATCGCCGAAGCCCGCCAGGGCCTGGCCGAAGGCGGCATCCCGATCGGCGCCGCGCTGTACCACAACGATGGCCGCCTGCTCGGCTGCGGCCACAACCGCCGCGTCCAGGAAGGCGACCCCTCGGTGCACGGCGAAACCGATGCCTTCCGCAAGGCCGGCCGCCAGCGCCGCTACCAGGACACCATCATGGTCACCACCCTGGCCCCGTGCTGGTACTGCAGCGGGCTGGTGCGCCAGTTCAACATCGGCACCGTGGTGGTGGGCGAGTCGGTCACCTTCCAGGGCGGCATCGCGTGGCTGCGCGAGAACGGGGTCAAGGTGATCGACATGCAGAGCCAGGCATGCATCGACCTGCTTGGCGGCTTCATCAGCGCCCATCCCGAGGTCTGGAACGAAGACATCGGCGAGTAAGAAACGCCACCGTTCCGCGCGGATCCGCCCGGAACCCGCCCGCGTGATGCCGATACGCAGCGCGCGGGCGCTGCAACGTTCTGAATGCTTCAGTGAGCGAGGCGGGGCGCAACGCCCTGTGCCACGGATGTATGCGTGCGACACCCTCACGTGCCGCACACCGCCGTGGGACATCGCCAACACGCCGCACTAACAACCGCGCTGCATGAACGCCTTAAGGTGGTTGCACAGGGGGCACCATCGTCGAGGAGACGTCATGCATGCCCAAACCCGCCGCACCTCCTCCGTCGAACCTGCGTTGATGGACGCGTGGGAAAGACTGCAGGTGCACTACGCACGCCACCACAACGCCGCGCCTTTCTGGGATGCCTACCAGGCGATCCAGGATGAGTTGACGCGGTCCCATCCGCATCATCGCGTCGCGGTCTGCAACCGGCTGGCGACCCTGGCCGAACGCCTGGGCGTGGTCCACCACGCGCAGCTGCTGGGCGAGCCACGGGGCGAACGCCGCCACACCGGCTCCACATCGCCATGACATCACATGCACCGCGCCCTACGCCATCATCCAGATTCCCTTCTTCCCATATTGAAGTGACCATGTCCTCCGCCCAGATCTCCATCCCTGCCGTCATCGATGTCGACGCCGAAGTCAGCTACTGGCGCCAGCGTCACGCCGACGGCAACCTCGGGACGGGCTCATTCGGCCATTACGTGCCGTGGATCAAATTCGCCTGCGATTCGCTGATCACGCAACCGCGTGCCAGCGATGAGCAGCGCGATGAAATGTTCCAGACCCACTACGCGCTGCAGATCATGCCGCGCCTGTCCGAAGAACAGGCTCGCCAGTTCGTCGACCAGTGCTGGGAACACGTCTACCATGCCGGCCGCCAGGACCTGTCCTCGCGCCCGCGGCTGCATGCCCGCGTCTGACCCGCGCCGGCTGCACAGCGCCTGCACGGCGCCCCTCCAATGATGCAGACACCTCGGCTCCCACCTGTCGTGCCTCATGAAACTGCGCAGTCTCTTCAACCTTGTCGCCAAGAAGGCGTCCTATGCGGCGGGAACGCCGTGGACCTTCCTGGCGGCGGTAACGATCGTGGTCGTCTGGGCCCTGAGCGGGCCGATCTTCACGTTCAACGACACCTGGCAGCTGGTGATCAACACCGGTACCACCATCATCACCTTCCTGATGGTGTTCCTGATCCAGCACAGCCAGAACGCGGATACCGCTGCGATCCAGATCAAGCTCGATGAGTTGATCCGCGCGACGAAAGAGGCCAACAACGAACTGCTCGATCTGGAAGAGCTGGACGAAGAACGCCTGGAAGAAATCCGCCGCGAGTACGAACGGATGGCCCGCGAAGCCGGCAGCGCACTGGATCGCGCGCGCCGCTGCCACGGCGATGGCCGGGCAGACGATCCCTGAGCGGCACGGGTGCGGCAACGTGGCCGCACCCGCGTGGATCATTCACCCGCGCTCGTGCCAACCGCCGCCGAGCACCTTGTACAACGCCACCTGGTTGGATTGCTGGGCCAGCTGCGTGCTGACCAGCGACTGCCGTGCGGTGTACGCGGTACGGCGTGCATCCAGCAGGGTCAGGAAGCTGTCCAGGCCGGCGTCATAGCGTGCCTGCGACAACTGCTGCGCCTGCTCCGCGGCAGCCACCAGCGCCTGCTGCGACGACAACTGCGCATCCAGACTCTCGTTGAGCGCCAAGGCATCGGCCGCCTCGCGGAAACCGACCTGGATCGCCTTCTCGTACTGCGCCAGCGCGATATCGCGGTCCGCCGTGGCCATGCCCAGATTGGCGCGCAGCTTACCGCCCTGGAAGATCGGCAGGGTGAGCTTGGGAATGAAGCTCCACACGCGTGTGCCGCTGTCGAACAGACCCGACAGCTCCGACGAGGCCGACCCGATGCTGCCGGTCAGGCTGATCGACGGGAAGAACGCCGCGCGCGCCGCACCGATGTTGGCGTTGGCCGAGAGCAACACGTGCTCGGCCGCCATCACGTCCGGCCGCTGCAGCAGCACATCGCCCGGCATCCCGGCTGGCAGCGGCCGCACGCTGGCGACCTCGGTCACCTCCGCCTGCGGCAGCAGCGCGGCATCGACCGGCCCACCGGCCAGCAGCACCAGTGCATTGCGGTCCTGCGCGACCTGCCCGGCAAAGCGCGCCACA
Organism: Stenotrophomonas sp. Steno-Z10-BAI; assembly: GCF_056393115.1. Classification (NCBI taxonomy): domain Bacteria; kingdom Pseudomonadati; phylum Pseudomonadota; class Gammaproteobacteria; order Lysobacterales; family Lysobacteraceae; genus Stenotrophomonas; species Stenotrophomonas sp. Steno-Z10-BAI. The sequence continues at coordinate 979,528 of NZ_JBWJOZ010000001.1, forward strand.
TCGGTGCGCGCGGTTTCCACCAGGGTGCGGGTCTGGCTCAGTTCCAGCGCCGAGGCGCCGCCGAGCTGGCGGCGGGCCTCGGTCAGGCGCAGCGAGTCCTCATAGGTCGCCAGCGTCGCTTGGGCGATCCGCAGCTGCTCGCTGTCCGCGCCCAGGGTCAGCCACGCATTGGCCACCTCCGCCACCAGCGACAGCTGCGCACTGCGGCGGTTGGCCGCTTCGGCGAAGTACTGCTGCAGCGCCGCCTGGCTGAGGTTGCGCACGCGGCCGAACAGATCCAGTTCGAACTCGACCACGCCGAGGTTGGCACTGAACTGCTCGGTCACCGGGGCATCGCCGCCACTGCGGGTCATCTGCCCCTGCACACCGACCGCCGGCACGCGGTCAGCGCGCTGGATGCGGTACTGCGCCCGGGCACGCTCGACATTGAGCACGGCCACGCGCAGGTCGCGGTTGTTCTCCAGGGATTGGGTGATCACCGTCTGCAGGCGCGGATCGACGAAGAAATCGCGCCAGCCGATGTCGGCCACCTCCATCGGTGTGGCGGTCTCCGCCCCCGCGGTGGCCGTGCCCGGCCACTGCGAGGGAATCGCCGGGGCAACTTCGGTGCTGCGCGGCTCCAGCGTCGAGCAACCGGACACCACCAGGCTCACGGCCAGCGCCAGGCTGGCCATCATGGGCTTACGCATCGGAACCTCCGGCGTTCTTGCCGTACTTCTTGCGATTGAACACGCGCTGCACCACCACGAAGAACAGCGGGATGAAGAACACACCCAGCACCGTGCCGACCAGCATGCCGCCCAGCACGCCGGTACCGATGGCCTGCTGTGCGCCGGAACCGGCACCGGAGGCGATCGCCAGCGGCAGCACGCCCAGGCCGAAGGCCAGCGAGGTCATGATGATCGGGCGCAGACGGTCACGCACGGCGTGCATCGTCGCCTCGATCAGGCCCGCGCCCTTCTCCAGGTTTTCCTTGGCGAACTCCACGATCAGGATCGCGTTTTTACTGGTCAGACCCACCGTGGTCAGCATCGCCACCTGAAAGTAGATGTCGCGCTCCATGCCACGCATGGTGTTGGCCAGCACTGCGCCGAGGATGCCCAGCGGCGCCACCAGCAGCACCGAGGTCGGTACGCTCCAGCTTTCATACAGCGCGGCCAGGCACAGGAACACGATCAGCAGCGACAGCGTGTACAGCAGCGGCGTCTGCGAACCGGCCTGGCGTTCCTGGTAGGACAGCGCGGTCCACTCGATGTCGAAACCGGCCGGCAATTGCTTGGCGAGCTTCTCCACTTCGTTCATCGCATCGCCCGAGGCCACCCCTTGCGCCGGCTCGCCCTGGATTTCCATCGCGGACACGCCGTTGTAGCGCTCCAGGCGCGGCGAACCATAGTCCCAGCGCTGGCTGGCGAAGGCCGAGAACGGCACCATCTCACCGGCGGTGTTCTTGACCGACCACAGGTTGAAGTCTTCCGGGTTCATGCGGAACGGCGCATCGGACTGCACGTACACGCGCTTGACCCGGCCACGGTCGATGAAATCATCGATGTAGCTGCTGCCCCACGCCGCCGCCAGCGTGGTGTTGACCGCCTCCAGCGACAGGCCCAGTGCACTCGCCTTGCCGACGTCGATGTCGATGCGCAGCTGCGGGGTGTCTTCCTGGCCGTTGGGGCGCACGTTGGCCAGCAGCTTGCTCTGCCCAGCCATGCCAAGCAGCTGGTTGCGTGCGTCCAGCAGCGCCTGGTGACCGGCACCGCTGGTGTCCTTCAGGAAGAAGGTGTAGCCCGACCCGATGCCCAGTTCCGGCATTGCCGGCGGCGGGAAGGCGAAGATGAAGGCATCCTTGATTCCGCCCAGCGCCGCCATCGCCCGCCCGGTGATCGGCATCGCGCCCTGGTCGGCATCACGGTCCTTCCAGTCCTTGAGCTTGACGAAGGCCATGCCCGCGTTCTGGCCCATGCCGGCGAAGCTGAAGCCCTGCACCGAGAAGATCGACTCGATCGCGTCGGCCTCGTTCTCCATGAAGTGCTTTTCGAGCTTGTCGATCGATTCCAGCGTACGTTCCTGGGTGGCACCGACCGGGGTCTGCACCAGCGCCATCAGGATGCCCTGGTCTTCATTGGGCAGGAACGAGCTGGGCAGGCGCATGAACAGCAGGCCCATCACCAGGGCGAGCGCAGCAAACACACCCATGAAGCGCCACGGACGGCCGAGGATGCCGCGCACGCCACGCTGATACTTCGCGCTGGAGCTGTCGAAGCCACGGTTGAAGGCGTTGAAGAAGCGACCCGACCAGCCCTTGTGGGCCACGTGGTGCTCGCCCTTCTTGAGCGGCTTGAGCATGGTGGCGCACAGCGCCGGGGTCAGCACGATCGCAACCAGCACCGACAGCGCCATCGCCGAGACGATGGTGGCCGAGAACTGGCGGTAGATGACGCCGGTGGCGCCGCTCATGAAGGCCATCGGCACGAACACCGCCGACAGCACCAGGCCGATGCCGACCAGTGCGCCGGTGATCTGGGTCATCGATTTGCGTGTCGCTTCCAGCGGTGACAGGCCCTCTTCGGACATGATCCGCTCGACGTTCTCCACCACCACGATCGCGTCATCGACCAGCAGGCCGATCGCCAGCACCATCGCGAACATGGTCAGCATGTTCACCGAGAAGCCCAGCGCGGCCAGGATGCCGAACGTGCCCAGCAGCACCACCGGCACCGCGATCGTCGGGATCAGGGTCGCGCGGAAGTTCTGCAGGAACAGGTACATCACCAGGAACACCAGCACGATCGCTTCGATCAGGGTCTTGATCACGCCCTTGATCGAGACCTGCACGAACGGCGTGGTGTCATACGGCACCACCGCCTTCAGGCCGGCCGGGAAGTTCGGGGCCATTTCATCCAGGGTGGCCCGCACACCGTTGGCGGTGGCCAGCGCGTTGGCGCCGGTGGCCAGGGTGATCGCGATACCCGAGGAAGGCTTGCCGTTGTAGCGGGTGACGAAGTCGTACGATTCCGCGCCCAGCTCCACGCGGGCCACGTCGGCCAGGCGCAGTTCGGCACCATCCTGCGCGCTGCGCACGATGATGTTGCGGAACTGCTCCGGGGTCTGCAGGCGGTCCTGCGCGTTGATGGTCGCGTTGAGCTGCTGGCCCTTGATCGACGGCGCGCCGCCGAGCTGGCCGATGGCGACCTGCGCGTTCTGCGCGGTGATCGCCGCGATCACTTCGGCAGTGGACAGCTTGTAGGTGTGCAGCTTGTTGGGGTCCAGCCAGATGCGCATGGCGTACTTGCCACCGAACACCTGGATGTTGCCCACGCCCGGCACACGGCTCAGCGGATCGACGATGTTGGAGCCGACGTAATCGGAGATGTCGTTGGCATCCATGCTGCCATCTTCAGAGACGAAGCCGAGCACCTGCAGGAAGCCGCTGCTCGATTTGGCCACGTTGATGCCCTGGCGCTGCACTTCCTGCGGCAGCAGTGGCATGGCCAGCTGCAGCTTGTTCTGCACCTGCACCTGGGCGATGTCCGGGTCGGTGCCGCTCTGGAAGGTCAGCGTGATCGTGGCCTGGCCATTGGAGGAGCTGTTGGAGGAGAAGTAGATCAGGCCATCCAGGCCCTTCATGTTCTGCTCGATGATCTGCGTCACCGAATCCTCGACCACCTTGGCCGATGCACCCGGATAATTGGCGCTGATCTCGACGGCCGGCGGTGCCACTTCCGGGTACATCGACACCGGCAGCTTGAGCACCGCCAGGCCACCGGCGAGCATGATGATGATCGCAATCACCCACGCGAAGATGGGGCGATCAATGAAAAAACGTGCCATGGAATTCTCCGGTTACTGCTGGGCGGCGGGAGCCGCCGGCGCGGCGGCCGGCTTGGCCGGGGCCGCGCCCATTTCGGTGGCCTGCACGGGCGTGCCCGGCTGGATCTTCTGCAGGCCTTCGACGATGACCTTGTCACCCGCCTTCAGCCCGTCTTCCACCAGCCACTTGTCGCCGAGCGAACGGCTGACCTTGACCTGCCGCAGTTCGACCTTGTCGTCCTTGCCGACCACCATGGCGCTGGTATCGCCCTTGGGATCGCGGGCGATGCCCTGCATCGGCACCAGGATCGCGTTGTCGCGCACGCCGCTGCCGACCTGGGCACGCACGTACATGCCCGGCATCAGCACCTGGTCCGGGTTCTCGACCTTGACCCGCAGCGCGTAGCTGCCGGTGGTCGGGTCCACGCTGACTTCGGAGAATTCCAGCGTGCCCTTGTGGTCGAACTCGGTGCCGTCATCGAGCAGGATCGTCACCGGCAGGGTCTGGTTGTCCTGCAGGCGGCCGCTGGCCAGCTCGCGGCGCAGCTGCAGCAGCTCGCTGGCGGACTGGGTCAGATCGACATAGATCGGGTTCAACTGCTGCACGGTGGCCAGTGCTTGGGCCTGGCCGGCGCTGACCAGTGCGCCCTGGGTGACGGACGACTTGCCGATGCGGCCGCTGATCGGCGCGGTGATGCGGGCATAGCCCAGCGTCACGTTGGCGGCGTCCAGCGAGGCACGCGCGGCGCCCACATCGGCCTCGGCCTGCTTGAGCGCGGCGATCGCGTTCTCGTTGTCCTGGGTGCTGACCGCCTCGACCTTGGCCAGCTCGCCGATGCGCTTGGCGCTCAGGCGTGCGGCATTGGCGGTGGCTTCGGCGCGGGCCAGCTGGGCACGGGCGCTGTTGGCCTGGGCGCGATAGCTGGCGTCATCGAGCTGATACAGCGGCTGGCCCGCAGTGACCAGGCCGCCTTCGGTGAACAGCCGCTTGGCCACGATGCCATTGACCTGCGGGCGCACTTCGGCGACCAGGAAGGCATTGGTGCGGCCCGGCAGTTCGCGGGTCAGGCCGACCTGCTCGGCCTTGAGGGTGGCCACGGTCACCTGGCCGGGGCCGCCCTGCGGACCCTCCTGCTCACCACCGCCACAGGCGGACACGGTCAGGGCGATCGCGAGGGACAGCGCGAGAAGACGGTACGGGGTTCTGGACATGGCGGTAGGGGCTCGCAGACGGAAAAAGGGCGCGCCTGCAGCCCAACTTCCGATAAAAGCGAAGAATGACGACAAACAGGCAGCAAATGACGGCAAATATCCGAAACGAGACCCGCCGGCGCGCGCAGGCAGTCCTCGCTGAGGATCAGTGGGGCGCAAATATACATACATGCATGTTTGTTTGTAAAGCGGTACAATTCAGGCCGGTCTCATCCAGCAACTGCACAGCGCAATGGCCAGAAAAACCAAAGAAGAGGCGCAGGCCACCCGCGAGGGCATCCTCGATGCGGCCCAGGTCTGTTTCCATGAATACGGGGTCGCCGGCACCAGCCTGGCGATGATCGGCGCGCGCGCCGGATTCACCCGCGGCGCGGTGTACTGGCACTTCAAGAACAAGGCCGAAGTGCTGACCGCGATGATCGACCGTGAGCGCGTGCCGTTCATCGAGCGGATGCGTCGCACCACCTCGGCCAAGCGCAGCACGCCGATCCTGGACCTGCGCTCGGCGCTGCTGGTCTCCTTCCGGGAGCTGGCCGAAGACGAACGCCTGCGCAACATGATGGAAATCATGCTGCGCAACGATCTGTCTGTGGAAAGCCAGGCAATGCAGGCGCTGCAGCTGGAGGCATCGCGTGAGGAGCTGGGCATTTTCGCGGCCGCGTTCCAGCGCGCGCGGGAGTTGGGACAGCTGCGCGAGGGGGTGGACGTGGACACGGTGGCGCGCATCGTGAGCACCAGCCTGACCGGGGTGCTGTATAGCGCAATGCTGGAACCGGAGCTGTTCGAGATCCAGCGCGATGGCGCGCAGACGCTGGATGCGATCCTCAGCGCATTCGTGCAGCCGGGTGTATTCACCCCGGGCGCCCCGCCGACCGCCCTGCCAACCGACGACGACGCCTGAGGCGAAGGACGGGTTGGTCGAGCGCTGGGGCGCGATGCCCTTGCCGGCGAATGTCCTCCGGCGCCGGCCTGCGGCCGCCCCCTCCCCCTTGAGTTCGCCCACAAGGGCATCGCGCCCCAACGTGTACAGACCACTGGCGCCCAAAGAAAGGCCGCCTTTCCCGCGCGCGGACCACACGCGGACCCCGTAGCGGCCGGCAGCCCCAAACGGAGACAGCGTTTGACAGAAGAAGCAAAAAAAACGGCGACACCGAAGTGCCGCCGTTCTTCCTACCACCCGATCGTTGCGTGCCGTTACAGGATGTAGCGGCTCAAGTCCGGATCCTGTACCAGCTCACCCAGGTGCGCGTCGACGTAGGCCTGGTCGATGCTGATGGTCTCACCATCGCGGTCCGGGGCTTCATAGCTCAGCGTATCCAGCAGGCGCTCCAGCACCGTGTGCAGGCGGCGCGCGCCGATGTTTTCCTGGCGCTCGTTCACCTGGAAGGCGATCTCGGCCAAGCGGTCCACCGCATCGACCGTGAACTTCATCGAGACGCCTTCAGTCTGCAGCAGCGCTTCGTACTGCTTGGTCAGCGCGGCCTTCGGCTCGGTCAGGATGCGCACGAAGTCCTGCTTGCTCAGCGCGCCCAGCTCCACGCGGATCGGGAAACGCCCCTGCAGTTCCGGGATCAGATCGCTGGGCTTGGCCAGGTGGAACGCACCGGAGGCGATGAACAGGATGTGGTCGGTCTTGATCGTGCCGTACTTGGTGGACACGTTGGAGCCTTCCACCAGCGGCAGCAGATCGCGCTGCACGCCTTCGCGCGAGACATCGCCACCCCCGACGTTGTCACCGCGCTTGGCGACCTTGTCGATCTCATCGATGAACACGATGCCGTGCTGCTCGCAGGCCTCGATCGCCGCGCTGCGGATGTCGTCTTCGTTGACCAGCTTGCCGGCCTCTTCCTCGATCAGCAGCGGGCGCGCGGCCTTGATCGACAGCGTGCGCTTCTGCGCCTTCGCGCCGCCCATGCTGGAGAACATCTGGCGCAGCTGCTGGCCCATTTCTTCCATGCCCGGCGGGGTCATGATGTCCATGCTGACATTGGCCGACACTTCCAGTTCGATCTCGCGCTCGTCCAGCTCACCGTTGCGCAGCATGCGGCGGAACTTGATGCGGGTCTCGTTGTCCTGCGCGGACGGCTCATTGCGCGCGGCTTCGGCGTCGAAGCCGATACCGGTGCTGCGGCGCGGCAGCAGCGCATCGAGGATGCGGTCTTCGGCACGCTCTTCGGCCTGGGTGCGCACGCGCACCTTGGCCTGCTCGCGATACAGCTTGACCGCGGTATCGGCCAGGTCGCGGATGATCTGCTCCACGTCCTTGCCGACGTAGCCGACCTCGGTGAAGCGGGTCGCCTCGACCTTGACGAACGGCGCATTGGCCAGCGTGGCAAGGCGACGTGCGATCTCGGTCTTGCCGACGCCGGTCGGGCCGATCATCAGGATGTTCTTGGGCATGACTTCGTTGCGCAGTTCGGCCGGCAGCTGCATGCGGCGCCAGCGGTTGCGCAGCGCGATGGCGACCGCGCGCTTGGCATCGTGCTGGCCAACGATGTGCCGGTCCAGTTCCTGCACGATCTCGCGCGGGGTCATGGTGGCGGAAGAAACTTCAATCTTGTGCGGCATGGATGTGCTCACGAGGATATGGGGTGGAATGACGTATCACCGGCCTGCCTGACAGCGACGTAACGCTGATGTGGAGCCACGCCATGCGTGGCTGACCGGATACCGCAGCCACGCATGGCGTGGCTCTACCGAGCGTTGACCCTCCGGGTCAAAGCTCCTCGACCACCACGTTGCGATTGGTGTAGATGCAGATGTCACCGGCGATGTTGATCGATTCGGTGGCGATCGTGCGGGCATCCAGTTCGGTATGCGCCATCAGCGCGCGGGCGGCCGAGAGGGCATAGGAGCCACCGGAGCCGATCGCGATGATGCCGTCTTCCGGTTCGATCACATCACCGGTGCCACTGATGATCAGCGAGGTGTCCTTGTCGGCGACGGCGAGCAGCGCTTCGAGCTTGCCCAGGCGGCGCTCGGTGCGCCAATCCTTGGCCAGTTCCACCGCAGCGCGCTGCAGCTGGCCGTGCTTTTCCAGCTTGGCCTCGAACAGCTCGAACAGGGTGAAGGCATCGGCGGCAGCGCCGGCGAAACCGGCCAGCACCTGTCCCTCGCGACCCAGCCGGCGTACCTTGCGGGCGTTGCCCTTCATCACCGTGTGGCCGAGCGTGACCTGGCCATCGCCGGCGACGGCGACATGCCCATTGCGCCGCACCGAGATGATGGTGGTGGCATGAAATACGTTGGGGTTCTGACTGGGGTCCATGGAGCCTCCGGGGTGACAAAGACTGAGGTGGGGTCGCTGCCCGACGCTTCAACCCGCCCTGCCCTGCGCCCGGATGCCGCAGCGGATCGATTCAGCTTTCGTTGCCGCTCTTGCGGCGCTTGGCACGCGGGTGCGCAGCGTCGTAGACCTTGGCCAGATGCTGGAAATCCAGGTGGGTGTAGATCTGCGTGGTGGCGATATCGGCATGGCCGAGCAGCTCCTGCACACCGCGCAGATCACCGGAGGACTCCAGGATGTGGCTGGCGAAGCTGTGCCGCAGCATATGCGGGTGTACGTGTTTGAACAGGCCCTGGCGCTGGGCGAGCTGACGGATGCGGATCTGCACGGCGCGCTGGGTGATGGGCCCGCCCTTGCGCCCGGGAAATACCGGTGCGGTGGCCGCGCCGCCGCTGTCGGCCCGCCAGCCCTGCAGCGCGGTGCGCGCGTGCGAACCGAACGGCACGCGGCGCTCGCGGTTGCCCTTGCCCAGCACGTTGACCAGACCGGTATCGAAATCCAGGTCGCGCCAGATCAGCGCGCACAGTTCGCTCAGGCGCAGCCCGGAGGAATAGAACAGCTCCAGCAGCGCGCGATCGCGCAGGCCGAGCGGTGCATCGGTGGGCAGTTCGACCAGCTGCACGGCTTCATCGGCATCGAGCACCTGCGGCAGTTTGCGCGGCGCCTTGGGTGCTTTCAGGCCCGTGGCCGGATTGGCGGCGATGCGGTGGTGCTTGAGCAGCCACGCGTAGAAACTGCGGCACGCCGAAAGCCGGCGCTGCAGCGAGGTGGGCGACAGCCCGCGGCGGTGTTCGGCAGCGATGAACTGGCGCAGCTGCGCACTGTCCAGCGTATCGATCACCGCCCCCTGGCCCTCCGACCACGCCGCGAGTGCATCCAGATCGCGACGGTAGGCATCCAGCGTGTGCGCCGACATGCGGCGCTCCACTTGAAGGTGCGACAGGAAGTCCTGCGCGGTGCTCACGACGACTCCGCTCAACGGGCTGTCAGGGCGACGGGAAACGCTGCAGCGCAACGACCAGCGATTCACCCATCATGCGCAGGAACAGCGTGCCCATACCCGGGTAGAACCGATTGCCGTCATGGCTGCCGACCGCGATCAGGCCGACACCCGGCAGCGGCAACAGCGCGCTGGACTGCACTTCCTCGGCGCGGCCGGCGTACAGCACGGTGTTCTTTTCCGGTTGCAGGCGGCCGCAGATCGGTTCGCCATCCTTGAGGCAATCCCGGAACACACCCAGCAGCGGGCTGCTCTCCTCGATCACCTGCAACCACGGCGCCTGTTCCAGCCCGGCGACGGGATGCAGCACGATCAGCCGGACCAGATCCCCGGCGAAATCCTCTTCCAGCGAGGCGGCCATCGCCCGCAGAGTGTCCGCCGCCGAGTCCTGTTTCATCAGTGCCAGGGTCAGCTGGTGCGTGCGCACGGCCAAGCGCTCGTTGATCTGCGCGTTGGCGGCCAGATCGGCCAGCCGTCGCGACAGCTCACGGTTCTTGTCGCGCAGCACCTCCAGCTGATAGCTGGCCAGTGACGCGGTGGGGCCGTCATCGCGTGGCACCACCAGGGTCAGGGCCAGGTCCGGGAACTGCTTCAGGAAGGTCGGATGCCGACGCAGCCAGGCGGCTACTTCGTGCGACCCGATTTTCTCGGCGGTCTCGCTCATGCGTTCCACTCTCCATCAAAGACGAAGGCTGCGGGTCCAGACATCACGATCTGTGCATCGTCGGCCGGCCAGCGGATGCGCAGGTCGCCGCCGGGCAGCGACATCGTGGCATCGCGCTGCAGGCGACCGCGCTGCATCATCACCACGGCCGCGGCGCAGGCGCCACTGCCGCAGGCCAGGGTTTCGCCGGCGCCGCGCTCGTACACACGCAGGCGCGCGTGCTGCGGACTGAGCACCTGCACGAAACCGACGTTGACCGATTTCGGGAACGAGGCGTGCTGCTGCAGCAGCGGGCCCAAACGCTCGACCGGGGCGGCATCCACCAGGCCCACTTCGATCACGGCGTGCGGGTTGCCCATCGAAACCGCGCCGAAGCGCACCGTGTCGCCCTGCAGCGGCAGCAGATATTCCTCGCGGGCGCGGGCGAAGCCGATCAGCGGCACGTTCTCCGGCTCGAACCGCGGCACGCCCATGGCTACCGCGTACTGGTCTTCGCCCAGCCGTTCGACTGCATGGGTGGTGACCGGGCTATCGATCGCGAAGGTGCTGCCGGTGGCGGCGCCATCGCGCACCAGCCAGGCCGCCACGCAGCGCGCGCCGTTGCCACATTGCTCGGAGCTGCTGCCATCGGCATTCCAGATCCGGTACGAGGCGACCGAGCCGTCTGCCTTGGGCGGCTCGATGGTCAGGATCTGGTCGCAGCCCACGCCGGTGTGGCGATCGGCCAGACGCGCGGCCAGCGCAGCATCCGGCGGCGCGCGGCCATCGCGCAGGTCCAACACCACGAAATCATTGCCGGCGCCATGCATCTTGGTGAAGCGCAGCGCCGCGGCGGTGTTCGACTTACTCATTCCCGTCATTGGCCTTCAGCGCCGGGGCTTGAACGGGATCAGGAACCACCGGGGAATCGGTATCGGCATCGGCGGCCGGCGGCGTGGCGTCGTCGGCGGCCGGTTCAACCAGCTGTTCTTCGACCGGGACCGGCTTCTGCGGCAGGACCAGCGGGCCCTTGTTGCCACAGGCCGACAGCACCAGCAGCGCCGAGGCGGCCAGCGTCAGGGAGATGAGGGTACGGGGAGATGTCTTCATCCTCCGAGTATAGCCGCGGTGTTTGGGCGCTTGGGTGCCGGCTGGATGAACGGGCAGCGCAGCAATCACACCCTTGGCGGCAGCGGCCGGGACCACAGCCACAGCGCCACGCAGGTCATGCTGCCGATGGAGAGCCACTTCACCCAGGCGATCGGCACGCACCACAGCATGATGCCCGCGCACACCGCCATGGTCAGGGTCGCCATTCCTTTGCCGCGGCGGCTGACCGCGCCGTGCGCCTGCCAGTTGCGGATCGCCGGGCCGAACTGCGGGTGCGCCAGCAGGCGGTTGTGCAGGCGCTCGGAGCCACGCGAGGCGGCCCAGGCCGAGATCAGGATGAACACGGTGGTGGGCAGGCCCGGTACGAAGATGCCAACGATGCCGGTGCCCAGGCTGACATAGGCAAGCAGCCACCACGCCCAGCGGAAACGCACCCGTCGCCGCTCAGCCGGCGCGTCGGAAACCATGGGGCGTTCGGACCGGGACATGGTGCCAGCATAGCGACCCGGACGGGCCGCCGCGATGGCGGCCTCACTACGCTGGCCGACGATACCGGATCGCCGGCCAGCGACCGGCATTACCGGCCCTGGGTCACGCCAAGCTGGTCGAGCACGAACGCGTACGACTCGGCCAACTCGTGGTACCGCTGGAAGCGGCCGGATTTGCCGCCGTGGCCGGCGTCCATGTTGGTACGGAACACGATCGGGAAGTGGCCGGTGTTGTCATCGCGCAGCTTGGCCACCCACTTGGCCGGCTCCCAGTACTGCACCTGCGAATCCCACAGGCCAGTGCCGACGAACAGGGCCGGGTACGCCTGCTTGCTGACGTTGTCGTACGGCGAGTAGGTGAGCATGTAGTCGTAATACTCGCGCTGCTCCGGGTTGCCCCACTCGTCATACTCGTTGGTGGTCAGCGGGATGCTGGCGTCGAGCATGGTGGTGACCACATCGACGAACGGCACCTGGGCGACCATCACGCGATAGTCCTGCGGCGCCTGGTTGGCCACCGCGCCCATCAGCAGGCCACCGGCGCTGCCACCGGAGGCGGCGACGCGATCCTTGGCGGCATAGCCCTGGCGGACCAGTTCGCGGGTGACATCGACGAAATCGTTGAACGTATTCTGCTTCTTGAGCAGCTTGCCGTCCTCATACCACGCACGGCCCATTTCCTGGCCGCCGCGGATGTGGGCGATGGCATACACCACGCCGCGATCCAGCAGGCTGACCACGGTCTGGTTGAAGCCCGGGTCCATCGACATGCCGTAGCTGCCGTAGGCGTACTGGTACAGCGCGCCGGTGCCGTCCTTCTTGAAACCGTTGCGGTACACCAGCGACACCGGCACCTTGACGCCATCGCGGGCCGTCACCCACACGCGCTCGGTGGTGTACTGCGACGGGTCATAGCCGATCACCGGCTGCTGCTTGAGCTGGCGGCGTTCACCGGTGACGGTGTTGAGCTCGTAGGTGGTGGTCGGCGTGGTCAGCGAGGTGTAGGCGTAACGCAGCCACGGGGTGTCGTGCTCGCTGTTGGCGGCCAACCCCATCGAGTAGGCGGGCTCATCCGCCTTGACGTAATCCTGGCGACCATCCGGGAACAGCAGGCGCACGCGTTCCAGGCCGTTGGAGCGCTCGGCGATCGCGGTGAAGCCGTCGAACAGTTCGAAGCCTTCGATCAGCACGGCGTCATCGTGCGCGACCCAGTCTTTCCACTGGCTGCGCGCGGTGGCATCGCTGGGTGCGGTGACGATCTTGAAGTTCTTCGCGTCCGCAGCGTTGGTGCGGATCACCCAACGGCCGTTGAAGTGGTCGGCATCGTATTCCACGTCGCGCGCACGCGGCGCCAGCACCGTGAACGCCTGCGGATCGGCAGCCGGGGCGTAGCGGGTTTCCGAGCTCACCGTGCTGTGCAGCTCGATGGTCAGGAAACGATCATCGCGGGTGCGGCCGACGCCCATGTAGAAGCTGTCGTCCTTCTCTTCATACACGAGCACGTCGCTGCTGGCCGGGGTGCCCAGGACATGCTTTTTGACGCGCACGGTGAGCAGGGTGTCCGGATCATTCTCGACATAGAACAGGGTGCGGTTGTCATCGGCCCAGACCACGTTGGGCGAGACGTTCTCGATGCGATCCGGCAGCACCTCACCGGTACGCAGGTCCTTGAAACGGATCACGTACTGGCGGCGGCCGACATCGTCTTCGGCCCAGGCCAGCAGGTGGTTGTCCTGGCTGACATCGGCATCGCCCACGTTGAAGTAGCCCTTGCCCTCGGCCATCGTGTTGATGTCGAGCAGGATCTCTTCCGGCGCCTCCATGCTGCCCTTGCGGCGCGCCTGGATCGGGTAGTCCTTGCCGGTTTCGAAACGGGTGTAATACCAGTAGCCGCGGTCACGCGAGGGCACGCTGGCATCGTCCTGCTTGATGCGGGCGACGATCTCCTTGTACAGGGTGTCTTCCAGCGGCTTGAGCGGGGCCACCACCTGATCGGTATAGGCGTTCTCCGCATTCAGATAGGCCAGCATCTTCGCGTCTTCGCGCTTGTCGTCGCGCAGCCAGTAGTAATCGTCGCTGCGGGTCGCGCCAAAGGGAGCCTTCACCGTGTGCGGGTGCTTCTCGGCGTCGGGCGGGGTCAGCGCGGGGGCGGCGTGCACGTTGGAGGTCATGAGGCTGGCAACCAGTAAACAAAGGGCGGGTTTCACGAGATAAGGCTCCTGGCGGGGGAATGCAATGGCGTCCGTGTCCGTGCAGTCTGTGCTGGCGGGTAGGCCAGCAGCAAGCCTGTCGTTGGTCACTGCGCCTATCATCAGGCCATGGATACTTCCCGCATGCCCCCGACCGGCACCGGCTACAGCCGCCGCAGCCAGGACATCGAACCCTTCCACGTGATGTCGCTGCTGGCCCGCGCGCAGGCGCTGGAGCAGGCCGGCCACGATGTGATCCACCTGGAGATCGGCGAGCCGGACTTCACCACCGCTGCACCGATCGTGCGCGCCGGCCAGGCCGCCCTGGCAGCCGGCCACACCCGCTACACCGCGGCCCGCGGCCTGCCCGCGCTGCGCGAGGCGATTGCGGGCTTCTACCAGGACCGCTACCAGGTGCAGATCGACCCCGAGCGGATCCTGGTCACCCCGGGTGGCTCGGGCGCGCTGTTGCTGGCCAGCAGTCTGCTGGTCGATCCCGGCAAGCACTGGTTGCTGGCCGATCCCGGCTACCCGTGCAACCGGCACTTCCTGCGGTTGGTGGAAGGGGCCGCGCAGCTGGTGCCGGTCGGGCCGGAGACGGCCTACCAGCTGACGCCGGAGCTGGTGGCACGGCAGTGGAACGCGGACAGCGTCGGTGCGCTGGTCGCCTCGCCGGCCAATCCGACCGGCACCGTGCTCTCGGCGGCGCAGCTTGCCGCGCTGTCGCAGTCGCTGAAGGCACGCGGCGGGCATCTGGTGGTGGATGAGATCTACCACGGCCTCACCTACGGCATGGACGCGGCCAGCGTGCTGCAGGTCGATGACGAGGCGTTCGTCCTCAACAGCTTCTCGAAGTATTACGGGATGACCGGCTGGCGCCTGGGCTGGCTGGTCGCGCCGCCGCAGGCGGTGCGTGAGCTGGAGAAGCTCGCGCAGAATCTGTACATCAGCGCCTCCAGCATCGCCCAGCATGCCGCGCTGGCCTGTTTCGAGCCGGCGTCCATCGCGATTTTCGAACAGCGCCGCGCCGCGTTCCGCGCGCGTCGCGATTACCTGCTGCCGGCGCTGCGTGCGCTCGGCTTCCGCATCGAAGTGGAACCGGAAGGCGCGTTCTATCTCTACGCCGACGTGAGTGCGTTCACCGATGACGCGCAGGCGTTCTGTGCGCATTTCCTGGAAACGGAGCATGTGGCGTTCACCCCAGGCCTGGACTTTGGCCACCACCGCGCCAACGCGCATGTGCGGCTGGCCTACACGCAGGACGTGCCGCGCCTGGAAGAGGCGGTGCGCCGGATCGCGCGCGGGCTGGAGACATGGGTGCGTTGAGCGGCCCATAAAAAAACGCCACGCATCGCTGCGTGGCGCTGAAAATGGGGTGGAGCCAACCTGACGCCCCACCACCCGGAGTCCACCCCAGGGGGCTACAACGTCCGCGGCAGGCTCACTCCCTGCCGGCTGCTCGACTGCCCCTGGCTGTCGAGCACCCCGAGCTTACTTGGAGAGTTGCTCCCACAGGAAGCTATAGGCCAACGCCGACATATGCGCGGCCTGCGCATTGTTCGCCGCGCCGCCGTGACCGCCTTCGATATTCTCGTAGTAGGTCACGTCCTTTCCGGCGTCGATCATCATCGCCGCCATCTTGCGGGCATGCGCCGGATGCACGCGGTCATCGCGGGTGGAGGTGGTGAACAGCACCGGCGGGTAGGTCTTGCTGGCGTCGAACAGGTGGTACGGCGAGAAGGTCTTGATGAACGCCCAATCGGCCGTGTCTGGATTGCCGTATTCGGCCATCCACGACGCGCCGGCCAGCAGGTGGCTGTAGCGCTTCATGTCCAGCAGCGGCACCTGGATCACCACCGCGCCGAACAGTTCCGGGTACTGGGTCAGCATGTTGCCGGTGAGCAGGCCACCGTTGCTGCCGCCCTGCACGCCCAGGTGCTTGGCCGAGGTGATCTTGCGGCTGACCAGATCGCGGGCGACCGCGGCCATGTCTTCGTAGGCCTTGTGACGGTTCTGCTTGAGCGCCGCCTGGTGCCAGCGCGGGCCATACTCGCCACCGCCACGGATGTTGGCGACCACGTATACACCGCCCTTCTCCAGCCACGCGCGGCCCATGCCACCGGAGTAGGACGGGGTCAGCGAGATCTCGAAGCCACCGTAGCCGTACAGCAGGGTCGGGTTGGAGCCGTCCAGCTTCATGTCCTTGCGGTGCACCACGAAGTACGGCACGCGGGTGCCATCCTTGCTGGTGGCGAAGTGCTGCTCGATCACCTTGCCGTCGGCGTTGAAGAACGTCGGCATGGTCTTGAGCACTTCAGGCTGCTTGCCGATCTCGGCGATGGCCAGGGTGGTCGGGGTCAGGTAATCGGTGACGGTCATCCACACCGCATCGCTGTCATCGGCGTCGACCGCACTGACGGCCACGGTGCCGAACGACGGCGCGCCGGTGAAGGCCGTCGTCTTCCAGCCGCTGTCGCCCGGCGTCAGCACGCTCAGGCGGCTTTTGACGTCGTCCAGCACGTTCAGGACCAGATGGTTCTTGGTCCAGCTGGTGCCGGCCAGCGAGGTGGTGTCGGTCGGCGCGAACAGCACGTCGAAATCACGCTTGCCGGCGAGGTAATCGTCCAGCTTGGTGGCCAGCAGCGAACCGGCGGTGTAGGTCTTGCCGCCAACGGTCCACGGCTCACGCAGCTCCAGGGTCAGCCATTGTTTGCGCAGGCCCTTCTCGGCCGAGTTCGGCGCATCGATCTTGGTCAGCGTGCCATCGTCGGCGCGCAGGTAGATCTCGTTGTTGTAGAAGGCCAGCGTGCGGCTGACCAGGTTGCGCTCGTAGCCGGGGGTATCGTCGTGCATGGCCGCGATGTACATGTCATCGGGCTTGCCCTCGTACACCATCGAAGCGGAGGCCATCGGGGTGCCGCGCTTCCACAGCTTGGCCACGCGCGGATACCCCGAGGTGGTCATCGTGCCGGCACCGAAATCGGTATAGACGAACACCGTGTCACGGTCGATCCAGTTCAGGCCCCCCTTGGATTCGGGGCGGAAGAAGCCGTCCTTGATCCAGGTCTTGTTGGCCAGATCGAACTCGCGGGTGACATCGGCATCGGCGCCGCCGCGCGACAGCGCGATCAGGCAGCGCGAATAATCCGGGCGCAGGCAATCCGCGCCGTGCCAGACCCAGTTCTCGCCCTCGGCCTTGTTCAGTGCATCCAGATCCAGCACGGTTTCCCACTGCGGCGAGGCCTTGCGGTACTCGGCCAGGGTGGTGCGACGCCAGAGGCCGCGCTCGTGCTGCTTGTCCTTCCAGAAGTTGTAGTAGTAGTCACCGATCTTCTGCACGCCCGGAATCTTGGCGTCGGAATCGAGCACCTCGCGGATGCTGGTCTCCATCTGCTTGAACGCCGGGGTCGCGGCCAAGCGGCCTTCGGACCTGGCGTTCTGTTCCTTGACCCACGCCAGCGGCTTGTCGCCGGTGACGTCTTCAAGCCAGGCGTACTTGTCCGCCGGGGCGTCAGCGGCCATGGCAGTTCCCGCCGCCCCGGCGGAGATCAGACCTGCCACCAGGCAGGCGGAAGCGAATCGTGACATTGGAGCTCCAGACAGTCATAGCCTTGGGACGCTATCACACCGGCTGGCCGCGGCTCACGTGTCGAAGGTCAGGCCGCGCCGGACGCGCGAGCGGGCGGCTGCGACGTCGCGCCTGCGGGCCCCGGCGGCGGCGCGCGCCGTGGGTGAGCAGGCCGGCCAGCGGCAGGCGGAAGCGATGCAGGCTCCACCAGGCCATCAGCGGCATGCCGATCAGCCACATCGGCAGCCAGCCGATCCACTCGCTATGCCCCCGCGCGGCGGGCCAGACCAGGACCAAAGCCATCCCGGCAAGGACGGCCTGCCTGACGCAGCGCAGCACGCGGGGATCGGGACGGTCGGACGAACGTGGGGAAGACGACAGGGTCATGACACAGCTCCGTGCGAAAGTGATGCGTCACCTTGCCGCGCCGCCATCTCAAGGGCTGCGACCTTGCAGGGGACGCGACAGGTGGGATGTCCGGCGAGCGGCTGCATGAATCGGTCACACAACCGCTGCGCCGGCATTGACGTTCTCCGCTGTCCCACCCACCATGCCTCTGCCAGCCACTGGAGCCACCCGCCGCATGTCTTCGAACCGCCCGCTTCGCGCTGTCCTGTTGGTCTCCTCGCTGGCATTGCTGTCAGCCTGTGCGTTCCGCCATGAGACCAAACCGGAACCCGCGCCGACCCCGGTCGCGGTCGACAGCGCCAATGCGCCGATCGACCTGCAGCGGTTCATGGGCACCTGGTATGTGATCGGCCGCGTGCCGAACCCGGTCGAGCGTGGCCACGTCGGCAGCGTCAATCAGTTCCGCCTGCGCGGCGACCAGAAAGTATCCATCACCTACCGCTACCGCGATGGCTTCTCCGAGCCGCAGCAGGAACTGACCGTCCGCGCCTCGGTGGACGAGAAGAGCGGCAACCACAACTGGCGCACCTGGTTCTACAAGATCGTGCCGACCCATACCCGCGTACTGGAAGTGGCGCCGGATTATTCGTGGGCGATGCTCGGCTACCCGGGCCGCGAGATGGCCTGGATCTTCGCGCGCCAGCCGGACATGGACAAAGAGCTCTACAAGGAGCTCGCCACCCGCCTGCGTGACGATTACGGGGTCAACACCGACAAGCTCAAGCGCGTGCCGCAGCACCCCGAGCAGGTGGACCGGCTGGGCTTTGAAGTGCCGAACGTCCGGTAAGGGCAGCGGTCAGGCCGCCTCGCGCGGCTGCACCCTGCGCTCGATTTCCTGACGGGTCGGCAGCGTCTTCAGACCGTACTCGGCCTGGAGGGCCAGCCACGACGCGGCGTCGAGGATGGCGTACCGACCAACGGTCGGTACCTGCCGGTTATTTCCGGCTGTAGTGCGAGACCAGGCGGTCGCCGATCATCTGCAGGATCTGCACCAGCACCAGCAGCAGGACCACGGTGACCAGGGCCACGTCGGTGTGCGAGCGCTGGTAGCCATCGCGGAAGGCCAGGTCGCCCAGGCCGCCCGAGCCGATCGCGCCGCCCATCGCGGTGAAGCCGATCAGCGCGATCACCGTGACCGTGGCGCCGGCGATCAGGCCCGGCCGCGCTTCGGGCAGCATCACCCGGGTGACCAGCTGCCAGGTGGTGGCGCCCATCGCCTGGGTGGCTTCGATCACGCCACGGTCCACTTCGCGCAGCGCGGTTTCGACCAGGCGCGCATAGAACGGCGCCGCGCCGATCACCAGCGGCACGATCGCGCCGCGGACGCCCAGCGAGGTGCCCATCATCCACAGCGTGAGCGGGATCAGCACGATCATCAGGATGATGAAAGGCACCGAGCGCAGCAGGTTCACCAGCAGCGCGATCGCCCCATACAGCACCGGCTTGCGGTGCAGCTGCGGCGAGCCGGTCAGGAACAGCAGCACGCCCAGCGGCAGGCCGATCAGCAGCGTCAGCGGCAGTGAGCCGCCGAGCATCAGCAGGGTATCCAGCGTGGCCTGGCCGATATCGGCCCATTTGCCGGCGTCGAGATGGCGGAAGAACCCGCCTGCGGTGGCCAGGATCATCGGCGCAGCTCCTCAAGGTGGACACCGGCAGCGACGAAGCCCGCCTGCGCGGCCTGCACATCGCCCCCGACCAGCGACACGGTCAGCTGGCCATACGGGGTGTCCTTGATCCGGTCGATGCGGCCGGACAGGATGTTGTAGTCCACGCCGGTCTCGCGCGCGATGCGCCCCAGCAACGGTTCGTAGGTGTCGGCGCCGAGGAAGGTCAGGCGCACGATGCGCCCGGCGACAGCTTCGAAGTCCTTGTGCAGTTCGCCCTCGTCGACCTGCTCGGACTCGCTGACGAAGCGGCGGGTGGTCGGGTGCTGCGGGTGCAGGAACACCTCGGTGACCGGGCCGGTTTCGACCAGGTGGCCCGCATCAAGCACCGCGACGCGGTCGCAGGCGCGGCGGATCACGTCCATCTCGTGGGTGATCAGCACGATGGTCAGGCCCAGCTCGCGGTTGATCCTGCCCAGCAGCTTGAGCACCGAGGCGGTGGTCTGCGGATCCAGCGCACTGGTGGCCTCATCGCACAGCAGGATCTGCGGGCGGGTGGCCAGGGCGCGGGCAATGCCGACGCGCTGCTTCTGGCCACCGGACAACTGCGCCGGATACTTGTTGGCGTGCGCTTCCAGGCCGACGGTATGCAGCAGTTCGTCCACGCGCGCGTCGATCTCCGCGCGCGGCGTGCCGGCCAGCTCCAGCGGGAAGGCGACATTGGAGGCTACGGTGCGCGACGAGAGCAGGTTGAAGTGCTGGAAGATCATGCCGATCTTCCGGCGCAGCACCCGCAGGCCCTCGGCATCGAGCGCGGTGACATCCTCGCCGTTGATCAGCAGCCGGCCGCCGGTGGGCTCCTCGAGCCGGTTGATCAGCCGGATCAGGGTCGATTTGCCCGCACCGGAATGGCCGATGATGCCGAACACTTCGCCGGCCTCGATGGTCAGGTCCAGCGGCTGCAGCGCGGCAATCGCGCGGCCGCCGACGGCATAGGATTTGTGCAGGCGCTGGAACTCGATCACTTCGCGGTCAACCGGGCATCGACGGGAGGGGGCGTGCAGCCTACCAGCGCGGGGCGGCCCTGACCCGTGCGGTTGCGCGGAATGATATTCCGTTTGGTTCTAAGAGGCCGTGATCCGGCCAGCCAGCGGGCGCCGGCCGGGCTCAGGGGTGGTCCAGCGGCCGGGGCGGCTGGACCCGGCGCACCCGCTCACGGTGCAGCAGGTACAGGCCCGAGGCGACGATGATCGCCGCGCCCAGCCAGGTCACCTGGTCGGGCAGCACGCCCCAGAACAGCAGGTCCCAGCCGATCACCCAGACCAGCCCGGTGTACTCCAGCGGCGCGATCATCGAGGCTTCCCCCAGCTGGAAAGCACGGGTCAGGGCGACCTGCCCCCCTGCCCCGGCCAGGCCCATGCCGGCGATCAGCGCGGCATGGCCCAGTTGCAGCGGCTGCCAGTCCGGGATCGCCAGCAGGCCGGCGCCGACGGCCATGATCACCAGGAACCACACCACCATCGACTGCGGGGTGTCGGTACGGGTCAGCATGCTGACCGTGATCGCGGCCAGGGCGTAGGCGGTGGCGGCCAGCAGCACCATCAGGCCCGGGAAGGAAATGATCCCGCCGACACCGGGGCGCAGCACGACCAGCACGCCGACCAGGCCGATGCCGATGGCGATCCAGCGGCGCGGGCCCACGTGCTCGCCGAGCAGCGGCACCGAGAGCGCGGCGATCAGCAGCGGGGCGACGAAGTAGATGGTGTAGGCGGTGGACAGCGGCAGGCTGCGCAAGGCATAGACGAAGCAGCCGATCATCACCATGCCGAGCACGCCGCGCAGCAGGTGCAGGACCCAGCGCCTGGGCACCAGCGAGCGCGGGCCGGCGGTGGCCAGCACCCAGACCAGCACGAACGGCAGCGAGGCCGCGCCGCGCAGGAAGGTGACCTGCAGGGTGGGATAGCTGGCCGACAGCTGCTTCATGCCGGCATCCATCAGCGAAAAGCAGGCGACGGCGATCAGCATCCAGGCGACGGCGCGGGTGGGGGATTTCTGCGTGTTCATGGCCCATTATCGCCGGCTTGGCCGGCCCGTCCATGGCGGCTTGATAGAATGGGGGCATTCACCCGTTGGAGTTTGCCCATGCCCTCTTTTGACGTTGTCTCCGAAGTCGACACCCACGAGCTGACCAACGCGGTCGACCAGGCCAACCGCGAGCTGTCCACGCGTTTCGATTTCAAGGGCGTGGACGCGAAGTTCGTGCTGGAGGACAGCGTGATCACGCAGTCCGCGCCGAGCGATTTCCAGCTGCAGCAGATGACGGACATCCTGCGTCAGCGCCTGACGGCGCGGAAGATCGATGCGGCGTGCCTGGAGTTTGGTGATATCGAAAGCAATCTGGCCGGTGCGCGGCAGAAGATCACGGTGAAGCAGGGGATCGAGCAGAAGGTGGCCAAGAAGATCGCGGCGACGATCAAGGAGGCCAAGTTGAAGGTGGACAGTCAGATCAATGGCGACAAGCTGCGGGTGACGGGCAAAAAGCGCGATGATCTGCAGGATGCGATGGCGCTGTTGCGGAAGGAGACGTTCGAGGTTCCGCTGCAGTTTGATAACTTCCGCGATTGATCTTGGCCGGACGGCTGTAGCGAAGAGCGCCAGCGAAGGGCGCCGCTGTTTGTTGCCGAGGGGCTTTCGTTGTCTTTGGCGCTGGCAGCTCATCGCAGAAGGCTGGCGATTCATTGGCGAGGGCTGCGGCGGGTAGGGCCTGGCCTTGCCCGGACCCGCCGTGAACCCATCCATGGGGGCTCATGTCGCGGCATCCATGCCGCTCATGGTCCGGGCAAGGCCAGGCCCTACCCGCCGCCCCGACGCTTTCTCGGCGGACGGGCGAGCAAAGCGGTAGTGCCGGCCCGTGGCCGGCAACCTCGTTGCGCAGATCGAAAAGATGCGGCTTCCGGCGTGTTTACCGCCGGGCGCTGGTTACTACGCGCGCAGCAGTTTGTAGAGGGTCGTGCGTGAGATGCCGAGCTGGCGTGCGGCGGCGCTGACGTTGCCCTGGTGGGCAGCCACGGTCTCGCGGACGTGCTGTGTGTTCTGCGCGCGCAGTGATGCGTTCGTGGCGTTGGCATGCTGCACATCGAGCTTCACGCCGGCATGCGGTGCGAGCGGTCCGCGCAGGTACTGGACGTGCACGGCAGTGTCGTCATCCAGGCGGACGCGGTGGGCGGGGCCGCTCTGCAGCAGGCGGCGGCGCTGGTGGACGCTGGCGCCGGCGAACAGGCCCTCGAGGGTGAGCAGGGGCAAGGCTCCGCGGCGTGGGAGTCCGAACAGGCGGCGGGCGACGCGGTTGGCGGCGCGTACGTGGCCGTCTTCTTCGATGGCCAGCAGGCCCTGCAGCGGTGAGTGCAGCCAGCGGGTGTCGTGTTGCACGGCCAGCAGGTGGCAGGGACGGTGGTCCTGCATGAGGCGGTTCTCGGCCGACAGCGCGGCCTGGCGGAAGTAGCCGTGCAACAGCTCGGCATCGCGCTCGCCGGTGCCGGTGATATCCAGTGCGCCCAGCACTTCGCCATCCAGCCCATGCAGCGGGACGCTCAGGCAGAACACCGAGGCGAAGCGGTCGAGATAGTGCTCGTTGCCGCGCACCAGGGCGGGCGCGTCTTCGGCCAGGCTGCAGGCCGGTGCGGTGGTGCCGATGTCGATTTCGCGAAGGCGGCGACCGATCTGGATCGGGCGCAGTACCGGGACGTCGGCCAGGCCGTGTTCGCGCTGGGCGATGACCAGGCCATCGGCGTTGACGCAGAACAGGGTCCATTGGCGGCCACCGAAGGCGGCCCAGAGGTGGTCCATGTCCTCGCGCACACAGCGTGCGAGGCGGCGGTCGGCAGGGTCGTCCAGGCGCGTGGCAGCCGCGGCAAGAGGCGCGTAGTACGGCTCCTGCCGCGGCTGCACCCCGGCCTGGCGCGAACGCTCCCAGGAGCGCTGCACCGGCGGGCTGACCACGCTGTCCATCAGCGCGCCGCCCTCGGCGAAGCGCTGACGGGCGGCGGCCAATACCTGCTGCTGTTCCAGAACCATCGCGGCCATCGGTCGATCTCCACCTCGGACCGACAGCCTACTCCCGCAAAGCTGACTGGTACGTCGTGGCAGGCATGCACGCCTGCGACGGACCGTTTCACCCGCCGATGGTCAGGATCGGCTTGAGGGTGACACCGCGGGTGCTGTCCTCGGCGGCCTGGTTGATCTGATCCAGCGGGTAGAACTTGACCAGCTTGTCGAACGGGAAGCGGCCCTGCTGGTACAGCTGCACCAGCTGCGGAATGAACACCTTGGGCACGCTGTCGCCTTCGACGATGCCGCGGATGCTGCGCCCGCCGAGCAGCAGGTTGTTGACGTCGAACTCGGCCTTGGTGCCCAGCTTCGGCGCGCCGACCACGCCGATCACCCCCAACCCGCCGAGTGCCTCGATGCCCTGCGCGAGCACCTCCGGACGACCGGTGGATTCCAAGGCGAAGTTCGCGCCGCCGCCAGTGATTCCGCGCACCGCTTCAACCACATCGACCTCGCGGCTGTTGATCACGTGCGTGGCGCCCAGCTCCTTGGCCAACTCCAGGCGCGAAGGCACCACATCGATGGCGATGATGGTGGTCGCACCGGCCACGCGTGCGGCCATCACCGCGCTCAGCCCGACCGCGCCGGCACCGAAGCTGGCGAAGCTGCTGCCAGCGGTCACCTTGAGCGAGTTGATCACCGCACCGGCACCGGTCTGGATGCCGCAGCCCAGCGGGCCGAGCAGTTCGATCGGCGCATCGTCGGGCACCTTGATCGCGTTGTTCTCGCGGCTCAGTGCGTAGGTGGCGAAGGAGGACTGCGCGAAGAAGTGATCGTGCAGCGGGTGGCCGTCCGGATCCTGGATCGCGGTGGAGCCGTCCAGCGCACCGCCACCGAAGTTCAGGCCGAAGAAATCCTTGCAGTAGGCACCGTGGCCGCCGCTGCAGGGGTTGCAGTGGCCGCAGGCGCCGTAGGTCAGCACGACATGGTCGCCAACCTTGAGGTCCTTCACGCCCGGGCCGAGTGCTTCGACGATGCCCGCGCCTTCATGGCCGAGCACCGCCGGCAGCGGCACGGGGTAGTACTGGTCCCGCACGATCAGGTCGGTATGGCACAGGCCGGTGGCGACCACGCGAACCAGCACTTCATCGTCCTGTGGGCCACGGATGCGCGCCTTCTCGATCGTGAAGGGCTGTTCTTTTTCGCGCACCACGGCCACGGTGATGTCGCGCAGTTCTGCTGTTGCAGTCATGAGGTTCTCCTGGATCAGATCGGGTACGCGGGCGCTTCGCCCTTGACGGTCATCCACTGCCACTGGGTGAACTCGTCGATGTTGGATGGGCCACCGATGCTGGTGCCGTTGCCCGAAGCACCGACGCCGCCGAACGGGTTGATGACCTCATCGTTCACGGTCTGGTCGTTGATATGCAGCAGGCCCGTGCGCAGCCGTTCGCCCAGCTTCAGCGCGCGGCCCACGTTGCTGGACACGATCGCCATCGACAGGCCGTACTCGCTGTCGTTGGCCAGCTCCACCGCCTCGTCATCGGTATCGAACGGCACCACGACCGCGACCGGCGCGAAGATCTCTTCGTGGAAAGCCGGGTTGTCGCGGCTCACATCGCTGAGCACGGTCGGCTCGAAGAACAGATCTTTGTAGCCACCGCCGGTCGCCAGGGTGGCACCGGCAGCCTGCGCCTGGGCAACGATGCGCGCGGCGTGGTCGCGCTGCTGGGCATTGATCAACGGCCCGATCGCCACCTCGCCGTCGGCCGGATTGCCGACCTTGAGCGATCTGGCCTTGGCCACCAGCTTTTCCAGGAAGCGCGCATGGATGCTGCGCTGGACCAGCACGCGGCCGGTGGCCATGCAGATCTGGCCCTGGTGCAGGTAGACGCCCCACGCCGTGTTGGCGATGGCCAGATCCATGTCCGCATCGTCGAGCACGATCAGCGAGTTCTTGCCGCCCAGTTCCAGCGACACCTTCTTCAGGTGTTTACCCGCCGCTTCACCGACCTTGCGCCCGGCACCCGTGGACCCGGTGAACTGGATCATCGCGATGTTCGGGTCACTGGTCAGCGCCGCGCCGGCCGCACCATCGCCCGGCAACACGTGGAGCAGGCCAGCAGGCAGGCCAGCCAGTTCGAACAGGCGTGCGATCACGAAGCCGCCGCACACGGCGGTGCGCGGATCGGGCTTGAGCACCACCGCATTGCCCAGCGCCAGTGCCGGCGCCACCGCACGCATGGCCAGATACAGCGGGAAATTGAACGGCGCAATCACACCCACCACGCCCAGCGGGCGGCGGCGCGCCAGATTCAGACGGCCCGGTTCGGACGGCAGCACTTCGCCGATGCTGCGCGAGGGCAGTGCCGCCGCTTCATGCAGCGCCTTGGTGTTCACCTTGGCCTCGAAGCCGGCCTTGAGCTGGGTGGAGCCACTTTCGCGGACCAGCCACTGCACGATCTCGTCGTTGTGCTCTTCGGCCAGTTGGGCGGCGCGGCGCAGGATCTGCGCGCGGGTGTCATACGGGGCACTGGCCCAGTCGCGCTGTGCGTTGGCGGCGGTAGCGGCGGCGCGCGCGATCTGCGCCGGGTCGGCCATCGCGATCTCGCCGAGGCGTTCGCCGGTGGCCGGCTCGACCACGTCCTGGGTGCCAGCACCCGGGCTCCACTGACCCTCGAACAGCTTGCCGGACCACGTGGCCGTCGGCAGGAATGCGTGTGTTGCCATCACTGAGAACTCCTTGCGTCGTGTACCCGGCCATTGGATACCTGCGGCGGGCCACTGCCTATTGGCCGTTGGCTCGATCACTGCAAGTGATTGCCGGATAAGGATTTATCAGGATGACGGGTGTCCAGTTAATGGACAGTGGAGCCGAGCATCCGCCCGCTTCCCCGCCGCGCCGTACAATCAACGGCCCCAGCCAGCGACACCGCCCGCCATGAACGATGCTTCCCCCACTGCCACCCACGACCCCATTGCCGAGACCCGGAAATGGCTGGAGCAGATCGTCATCGGCCTGAACCTGTGCCCGTTCGCCAAGGCGGTGTACGTGAAGGACCAGGTGCGGTTCGTGCTCAGCGATGCGACCACCCCGGAAGCCCTGGTGGAAGAGCTGGCCGAAGAGCTGATCCTGCTGCGCGATACGCCGGCCGAACAGATCGACACCACGTTGATCGTGCATCCGGACGTGCTGACCGATTTCCTGGATTACAACGATTTCCTCGACAACGCCGATGCCGCGATCGAAGCGCTGGACCTGCAGGGCATCCTGCAGGTGGCCAGCTTCCATCCGCAGTACCAGTTCGCCGGCGCGGCGCCGGATGACGTGAGCAACTACACCAACCGTGCGCCCTACCCGACCCTGCACCTGCTGCGCGAAGACAGCGTCGAGCGTGCGGTCGCCGCGTTCCCGGATCCGGACGTGATCGTGGAGCGCAACATCGACACGCTGGACAAGCTCGGCATCGAAGGCTGGACGCGCCTGCTGGGCCGCAACGACATGCCGCCGTGCCACTGACCCCGGCCATTCTCGACTGGCCGGCACAGCCGCTGCGCGATCGCGTGGTGGTCATCACCGGCGGTGCGCAGGGGGTGGGCCGCGGCATCGCGCAGTCGGTGCTGGGCGCTGGCGGAAGCGTGATGATCGCCGACCTGGATGCCGATGCCGGCAAGGCCTGTTTGACCGAATGGGCGCTACCGGAGCGCGCGGCGTTCCAGCGCGCGGACGTGGCCAGCGAGCGCAGTGTGCAGGCGCTGATCAAGGCGACGCTGAAGCGCTTTGGCCGTATGGATGGCCTGGTCAACAATGCCGGCATCGCCAGTGCCCATGGCACGCCGTTGGCGGAGATGCCGCTGGCTGAGTGGCAGCGCCGCCTTTCCAGCCTGCATGGCGCCTTCCTGTGCAGCAAACACGCCCTGCCCGCCCTGCGCGAGCACGCCGGGGCCATCGTCAACATCGCCTCGACGCGTGCATGGCAGTCCGAACCGGACAGTGAAGCCTATGCCGCAGCCAAGGGCGGGCTGGTCGCCTTCACCCATGCACTCGCGTTGAGCGAAGGGCCGGCGGTGCGGGTCAACAGCATCAGCCCCGGCTGGATCACCACCGATGCCTGGCAGGCACCGTCACGCCGGCGCACGCCAAAGCTCTCGCGCCGCGATCAGGCGCAGCATCCGGTCGGCCGGGTTGGCCAGCCGCCGGACATCGGCGCGCTGGCGGTGTTCCTGCTCTCGGACCTGGCCGGTTTCATCACCGGCCAGGACCACATCGTCGACGGGGGCATGACCCGCAAGATGATCTACGCCGAATGAGCCACGTGCCGTCCGATCAGGCTGCCGGGTAGTGCCGGCCGCTGGCCGGCTCCTCACGTTGCATGACACCCCGCCCCTGGCGGCAGGATGCAGAGTCGGCCAGCGGCCGGCACTACCGTAACCAGGGTCACACCATCCCGTTGTGCCGCAGCAGCGCGTCCACGGTCGGCGCGCGCCCACGGAACGCAGCGAAGTTTTCTGCCGCACTCCGGCTGCCGCCCCGTGAGAGCACTTCATCGCGGAACCGCTGACCGGTCTCGGTCACCTTGTCCGGCGCTTCCTCGAAGGCGGCATAGGCATCGGCGCTGAGCACTTCGGCCCACTTGTAGCTGTAGTAGCCCGCCGCATAGCCACCGGCAAAAATGTGGCTGAACTGATTGGGGAAGCGATTCCAGGCCGGCGGTCGGTTGACCGCCACCTCATCGCGCACGCGCTCCAGCAGGACCTGCACGCTGTCCTGGGTCGGGTCGAAATCGCTGTGCAGCTGCATGTCGAACAGGGCGAACTCCAGCTGTCGCACGGTGAACATGCCGCTCTGGAAATTGCGTGCGGCCAGCATGCGGTCAAACAACGCACGCGGCAGCGGCTCGCCGGTAGTTACGTGTGCGGTCATCGCCTGCACGCGCTCCCATTCCCAGCAGAAGTTCTCCATGAACTGGCTCGGCAGTTCCACCGCGTCCCACTCCACGCCGTTGATGCCGGCCACGCCGAGCTCGCCGATGCGGGTCAGCAACTGATGCAGCCCATGCCCCATTTCATGGAACAGGGTGGTCACATCGCTGTGGCTGAAGGTCGCCGGTTGCCCCGCGGCCCCCTTGCCGAAGTTGCAGACCAGGTACACCAGCGGCGTCTGCACACCGGCAGCGGTCTCGCGGCGGTTGCGGCAATCGTCCATCCACGCGCCACCGCGCTTGCCTTCGCGCGCGTACAGGTCCAGATAGAACTGACCCACCAGCGCGCCCTGCGCATCGACCACCCGGAAGAAGCGCACATCCGGATGCCACACCGGCGCGCTGTCCGGCTGCACCTCCAGCCCGTAGAGGCTGCGGATCACACTGAACAGGCCGTCCAACACCTTCGGCTCGGTGAAGTACTGCTTCACGTCCTGCTCGGAATAGCTGTAGCGCGCCAGCTTCAGCTTCTCCGCCGCGAAGGCCAGGTCCCACGCTTCCAGCGCGGCCAGGGCCAGCTCGTCGCGCGCGAAGGCCTCCAGCTCGGCACGGTCGCGCTGTGCGTACGGCTTGGCGCGCGCGGCGAGATCGCGCAGGAAGCCCAGCACTTGCGGCGCATCCTCGGCCATCTTGGTGGCGATCGAATATTCGGCGTAGTTGGCGAAGCCCAGCAGCGCAGCCAGCTCCGCACGCAACGCCAGCACGCGATCGATGTTGCCGCTGTTGTCCAGCGCGGCATCGCCGAACTCGGAGGCGCGGACCGCGTTGGCGCGATACAGCGCCTCGCGCAGCGGCCGATGTTCGGCGTAGGTCTGCACCGGGATGTAGCACGGCATCTGCAGGGTCAGCTTCCAGCCGGTCAGGCCATCCTTCTCTGCGGCAGCGCGGGCAGCGGCGATCACATCGTCCGGCAGGCCAGCCAGTTCGGCACGGTCTTCCACGTGCAACGACCAGGCATCGGTCGCATCAAGCACATTCTGCGAGAACGTCGCCGACAGCGCGGACAGTTCCTCGCGGATCGCGCTGTAGCGCGCCTTGCCGGCGTCATCGAGTTCAGCACCCCCCAGGCGGAAATCGCGCAGGGCATTCTCCAGCACCTTGCGGCGTGCCGGATCGTACTGCGCCGCTTCCGGCGCGGCGGCCAGGGCCCGGTACTGCTGGTAGAGCGCCAGGTTCTGGCCCAGTGCGCTGCCGAAGCGCGTCACCTTGGGCAGATTGGCGTTGTAGGCCTCGCGCAGCGCCGGGGTGTTCACGACGGCCTGCAGGTGGCCCACCTGCCCCCACGCACGCCACAGGCGCTCGGTGACGTCATCCAGCGGATTGGCGAAGGTCGCCCAGGTCACCGGGGTAACCGTCTCGGCGGTCTTTACTGCCGCTTCGGCCTCGGCCAGCAGGGCGTCGATCGCCGGGGCGATGTGCTCGGGCTGGATCGCATCGAAATGCGGCAGGCCGGAAAAATCGAGCAGGGGGTTGGTGGGGGTCACAGGCATCTCCAGACAACGGGGCCGCTGCAGCGGCATCACCCCACGATATGGCATTGCCCCCCGCCCCGCACAAGGCCCCGGCGTGCGCCGATGGGCCAGGTTCACGCCACGCCTGGTGCCCCGCTCAGTACAGCGCTTCCAGCGAGACGCAGGGCAGCACCGGCAACCCCTGCCCCGCCACCGCCGCGGCAAGCTGGGCGTCGGCGCCCTCCACGTCGATGCCCTGCTTCGGGTACCACTCGGGGTTGTAGTAGCTGTGCGCGTAGCGCTCGCCGCTGTCGCACAGGATGGTCACGATCGAGCCGCTGCGGCCGGCATCGCGCATCAGCTGCGCGGCCTGCAGCACGCCGATGAAATTGGTGCCGGTGGAGCCACCCACGCGGCGACCCAGCTGGCGGCTGACGTGGCGCATCGCGGCCAGGCTCAGCGCGTCGGGCACCTTGACCATCGCATCGACACTGGTCGGGATGAAGCTGGATTCCACCCGCGGCCGGCCGATGCCTTCCACGCGCGAGCCGCCACTGCAGGTCAGCTCACGCCAGGGCTGCCCGGCCAGCGCGGCGCAGTAGCCGTCGTAGAACACTGACACTTCCGGGTCCGCACACAGGATGCGCGTGTCATGCCGGCGGTAGCTCACGTAGCGGCCCAGCGTGGCCGCGGTACCGCCGGTGCCCGGGCTGCACACGATCCACTCCGGCACCGGGTGCGGCTCCTCGGCCATCTGCTTGAAGATCGATTCGGCGATGTTGTTGTTGGCACGCCAGTCGGTGGCGCGCTCGGCGTAGGTGAACTGGTCCATGAAGTGGCCGCCGGTTTCGCGGGCCAGCGCTTCCGAATCGCAGTTGAGGTCGCACGCACGTTCCACCAGATGGCAGCGGCCGCCGTGGAACTCGATCGCCGCGATCTTCTCCGGCGAGGTGGTGGCCGGCATCACGGCGATGAACGGCAGGCCCAGCAGCCGGGCGAAATATGCCTCGGATACTGCCGTGGAACCGCTGGAGGCTTCGATCACCGGGCGCCCTTCGCGCAGCCAGCCGTTGGTCAGCGCGTACAGGAACAGCGAGCGCGCCAGCCGATGCTTCAGGCTGCCGGTGGGATGGCTGGACTCGTCCTTGAAATACAGGTCGATGCCCTCGAACCCGGGCAGGTCCATCGGAATCAGGTGGGTATCGGCCGATCGGTTGAAATCGGCTTCGATCTTGCGGATGGCGGCGGCCACCCATTCACGCTGGGACATGGTGAACGCTGCTCAGGGAGACGCACCATTCTACCCGCCACCCCCTCCCGCCGGGACCGCTAAAATGGCACGTCCGCCGCGCCGATGCGGCCCCCGCCCCAGGATCCCCCCATGAGCCTTGCCGCCTTCCAGAACCAACCGGGTGTCGCCGCCCAGGTGCCCGCCGACACCGCCGGATTCGTGTTCAACCACACCATGCTGCGCGTCAAGGACGCCACCGCTTCGCTGGATTTCTACACCCGCGTGCTCGGCTTCCGCCTGATCGATCTGCGCCACTTCCCCGACGCCGACTTCAGCCTGTACTTCCTGGCCCTGCTGCCGGCCGGCACGCAGATCCCCGAGGGCGACGACGCCCGCCGCGTGTGGATGGCCGGGATTCCCGGCGTGCTGGAGCTGACCCACAACCACGGCACTGAAACCCAGGCCGGCGCGGTCTATCACGACGGCAATACCGACCCGCGTGGCTTCGGCCATATCTGCGTGTCCGTGCCGGACATCCAGGCCGCCTGCAAGCGCTTCGATGCGCTGCAGGTGCCCTACCAGAAGCGCCTGGAAGACGGCCGCATGAAGCACCTGGCCTTCATCAAGGATCCGGATGGCTACTGGGTGGAGATCATCTCCAACACCCCGATCGCCTGACCCCTGCCTCTCCACGACGCGCCGGCACGTACCGGCGCGTCGTGGGCGTCATGGCTGGACCTGGAATTCGAAGGCCGCATGGAACGGCGCCTTCGGTGGCACGAACAACGTTTTCCCGGCAAATCCCGCATCCACGCAGCGCGCGACCGCCTCCTCGCCTTCGCGCCAGGTCCGCACTACCTTGCCCTGTGCATCCAGCTGCAGCACCACGGTGAACGGCGCCAGCGTCTCCGGCGCGGGGGTCGGCATGCACCGCGCGAAACTCGCGCCGCCCACCCGGCTCATGCTGTCCAGCATTTCCGTGTACGCCGCCGGCGCCAAGCTGGCTTCATCACGCTGCGCCAGTGCGCGCACCTGTTCATAGCCGGCGTCGCCTGCGACCGCCTGGGCCATCATCACCATCCACAGCATCGTTCCCTCCTCCGCCTGCGCGTTCATGACGCCAGCGCGCAGCGTAGGTCAGTGCGCGGGCAGGCGGAAGGGCCGTGGCCGACACAGGCCTGCACGTGGTCAGCAAGATCGACCCTGCGGTAATGCCCCGGGCCGCCGCCAGTGGTATATCTGCGCCCGGTCCCACCACCCAATGGAGTCGGTATGGAAACGATGGAACTGCACCGCGGCCGCCTGCTCGATCACCTGCAGCTGGTGGTCCGGGATCTTGCCGCCAGCCGCCGCTTTTACCAGGCCGTGTTCGACACGATCGGCATTCCGATCGCCGGCGAAGGCGACACCTACTTCTGGGCCGATGAGCTGTTCATTTCCACCCCCGACAGCGAGGCTGCACTGGGCCAGCTCACCGGCCGCCATCATCTCGCCTTCCAGGCCCGCGACCGCGCCACCGTCGAGGCCTTCCACCGGGCGGCACTGGCCAACGGTGGCAAGGACAACGGTGCGCCGGGCGAGCGGCCCTACCACCCCGGCTACTACGCCGCGTTTGCACTGGATCCGGATGGCAACAACATCGAAGTGGTGTTCCATGGCCCGGCCACGTACAGCGCGGACTCGGTGAAGGTGAGCTTCTCGCAGTAGACGGCCGCGCCCGTAGTTCCGTCCCGGGACGGGCACGCCATGCGCGCCCGCCTGGTCAGCATCGTGCGCGAATCAGCGCGAACACGTGCCCTTGCGCGCCATCTTCAACCCGGCCACCTGGCGGCGACCGTCGGCTTCGGGCACTACGTCCAGCTTGGCACCGCCCACGAACACGCCCATCCGGATCGACTGCTGGATGAAGTAGTTGCGACCCGATTCGGTCTGCACCTTCAGGTCGTTCGGCGAGAACTCCGATTCGGTCGAGAAGGTGTGCTCACGATCGCCCGGCACCGTGGTGTAGAAGAACACCTTGTCGGCGCTTTCGCCCAGGCATTCGCCATCGATCCAGATGTCCTTCCTCAGCGCCTTGCCGACGAAGCTGTTGCGGAACACATACACCCCGGCGGTGCCCGCTTCGGGCGTCGGGAAGGTCTTGGCGGTCTCCACCATGCCCTTGTCGGCCATCGGCACGCTTGCACAGCCAGACAACATGGCGATGGCCGCGGCCATTCCCAGCAACGAAATCCTGTTCACGTACTGCCCCCTGATGGTTGGATGAGAGGCGACGCGATTCCGGAGGGGACCTACCAGGCCAAACACTGCGCGCAATCACAGATGCCGTGTTGCCGTGCCGTTCCTGGCCCGTCTGCTTCCCTGCCGGCACCTGCGGCACCGGGGCGAAGTCTAGCCGGGAATGTGAAGAACGTGAATGGGCGCGGCGCGAGCCGGCGGACCGTTCCTTCGGCGTGGCGTGAACGCTTCAGGGTGCGCCGCCGCCAATCTCACTGGATGAGATCGACCCTGCTTAGGGTGCCCGCATGGACACCCTGCGCAAGCTCGCCATCCTCGCCGATGCCGCCAAGTACGACGCCTCCTGCGCCTCCAGCGGCGCGGGAAAGCGGAACTCGGTCAAATCCGGTGGCATCGGCAGCACCGAGGGCGCGGGGATCTGTCACAGCTATACCCCGGATGGGCGGTGCGTCTCGTTGCTGAAGATCCTGCTGACCAACTTCTGCATCTACGACTGCGCCTATTGCGTGAACCGGGTATCGAGCAACGTGCAGCGGGCGCGCTTCAGCGTGGACGAGGTGGTCGCGCTGACCATGGATTTTTACAAGCGCAATTACATCGAGGGCCTGTTCCTTTCCAGCGGCATCATCCGCAACGCCGACTACACGATGGAACGCATGGTGGAAGTGGCGCGGGTGCTGCGCCAGGAACATCGGTTCGCCGGATACATCCACCTGAAGACCATTCCCGAGGCCTCGCCCGAGCTGCTGGCTGCCGCCGGGCGTTATGCCGATCGCCTGTCGATCAACATCGAACTGCCCACTGAAGACGGACTGGCCAGTTACGCCCCGGAAAAGTCGATGCCCTCCATCCGTGGCGCGATGGGCGAGCTCAGCTGGCGGATCGAGGAGGCCAAGGAGGCGCGCAAGGCGACCGCTACCCTGCCGCTGGCCGACCCGGCCCCGCGCACCCGGAAACCGCGAGCGCCGCGCTTCGCACCGGCCGGGCAAAGTACACAGATGATCGTCGGTGCCGACGGCGCGAGCGACCTGCAGATCCTGGGCGCGGCGGACAACCTGTATGGCAATTACCACATGCGCCGGGTTTACTATTCCGCGTTCAGCCCGATCCCCGATGCCAGCAAAGCGCTGCCGCTGCAAGCGCCGCCACTGGCGCGTGAGCACCGGCTGTATCAGGCTGACTGGCTGCTGCGCTTTTACGGCTACGGGGTGGAAGAGATTACCGACACCACCCAGGGCGGCATGCTCGACCTGGACATCGATCCGAAAATGGCCTGGGCGATCCGACACCCCGAGCGTTTTCCGGTGGACGTCAATACGGCGCCGAAGGAATTGCTGTTGCGTATTCCCGGCTTGGGCGTGCGCAACGTCAAGCGCGTGTTGATGGCGCGCCGCCATGGCCGCCTGCGGGTGGCCGACGTGGCCCAGCTGCGCGCGCCGATGAGCAAACTATTGCCGTTTGTCCAGCTGGCCGACCACCATCCGCGCAAGCAGCTGGATGATCCTGCCACCCTGCGCGCGCGATTGGCGCCGCCACCGAAGCAGGGTGCGTTGTTTTGACTGGTCCGGCACGTACGGACCTGCAGCGCTGTAGCGCGCGGGTGGACCCGGCGTGGTCGGTGGAGGCATGGCGCGCGGTAGCGCGGGCGGCGTTGCAGCGACAGGTAACACCGCCCCAGCTGGACTGGCTCGATGCCGGCGACCGCTCGCTGCTCGATGCCCCTTCGGTGCTGGATGCGCCGCTATCGGTGGAGCCCACACCGACGCAGGCCGCGGTACCCCGTGATTTTCTCGAACTGGCCGCCACCTGCCTGTGCCACCGCGAACCGCAGCGGCTGGCGCTGCTGTACCGCATGCTGTGGCGGATCACCCACGGCGAGCGCCGCCTGCTGACCAACCCGGCCGACCCCGACGTGGTGCGCGCCATGGCCCTGGCGCAGGCAGTACGCCGCGATGCGCACAAAATGAAGGCGTTCGTGCGCTTCCGGGAAGTACCCGGCGAGCAAGAGGCGTTCATTGCCTGGTTCGAGCCAGACCACCACATCGTGGACCGGGTGGCGCCCTTCTTCGCGCGTCGCTTCGCCGGCATGCGGTGGGCGATCCTGACCCCGACGCGCAGCGCGCGATGGGATGGCAGCACGTTGTCATTCGGCCCCGGCGGCAGCCAGGAGCAGGCGCCGCGCGAGGACGCGCGCGAAGAATTTTGGCGCACGTACTACGCCAACATCTTCAACCCGGCGCGGCTCAACACGCGCATGATGCGACAGGAAATGCCCGCCAGGTACTGGAAGCACCTGCCTGAAGCAACGCTGCTGCCGATGCTGGTGCGTGACGCCGGCGACCGCGTACAGGAGATGCATGACCGCGACGTGCAGGCACCGCAGCGCCGCATTCCCGACCGCCGGATTACCCCGCGTGCGCCGGCCACCGCCAACGGCGATGACCTGGATGCGCTGCGCACGGCGGCCATGGGATGCCGCCGCTGCCCACTATGGGAACCGGCCACCCAGACGGTGTTCGGTGAAGGGCCGCAGAACGCCAAGGTGATGCTGGTGGGCGAGCAGCCCGGCGACAGCGAAGACCTGAGCGGGCACCCGTTCGTGGGGCCGGCCGGGCAGCTGTTGAACCGCGCGTTGGCCGAACTGGATATCGACCGCAGCGCGCTGTACCTGACCAATGCGGTCAAGCACTTCCGCTTTGAACGGCGCGGCAAACGGCGCATCCACAGCAAGCCGCAGCTCACCCACGTCAACGCCTGCCGGCCGTGGCTGATGGGGGAAATCGAGAAAGTGCGCCCGCAGGTGATCGTCTGCCTGGGAGCCACCGCAGCTACTGCCGTGTTCGGTGCGGGCTTCAACCTGATGGAGAAGCGCGGCTGTTGGCACGCGCTGGACGACGGCACCCGCGCGTTCGCCACGGTGCACCCGGCGTGGGTGCTGCGTCAGGGCGAGGGCGAGGCGCGGGAGGCGGCGTATCGGGGGCTGGTGGCGGATCTGCGGCGATTGTGCGCCGTGTAGCTGCTCCGGCGCGGGATCTGATATTGACCGAGGCCAGGTCAACTCCGAAGGTCAAGTCCGTCCTCCCTCGCCTACAGACCGGCGTAGTAGCGTTTGATCTTCTGCGCCATCAACCTGCGGCGCTCTGTAAGAAACGCATCGAAATTCTCGGGCTGATACGCCTGCAGTTCGTCTGGCAGGCAGTTTGCCTGCAGGTTTGCGCGCAAATCTGCCAGCCGAACAATGGCGCCATAGCGGGCCGTACCGGTTTCACACTGATCCAGCACAGCTGCCATGTAACTGGCCGGTGCGGTTTGGCCGATCTTGATGTTCACTTCCTGCTGCACGTAAACATAGTTCGCAACCTGGTTGTACTTGCTTCTGCTCAGACCACGGCCCTTCAGGAAATTCTTCGGGAATACATGGTGGATGTCGCCGTGGTGTGTGAGCATGTCGCGCACGGTGATGTCCTTGGACAGGAAGCCCCTGTCACCTTGATTTGCCTGCGCAGCCCAGAACACCTTGATGGCCGGAGCATTGACAGATGATGTGTTCAGTGCCTGGGGCAGTCCGAAGTCCCAGAAAGCATCGGACAAGTCGGCTGCCTCGATCTCACCAAGCACCTCGGCAATCGGACGCTCGTGCACGGCCTTGATGTCGCGGTCGAAACGCGATTCTGGCGAACCCGAATAGCGTCCGGTCAGCAACGACATGACAAACCAGCGCCGAACCCATGTTTCGATGTTCGGATCGTTGCCGAGGTCGCGCTTGAGTTTGAGGTAAAGCACATAGGCGAAGTTGAGGGCATTGACAGAGCCGATCATCGAGCTGTCCATGTAGCCCGCCGAGCGAATTATCATCAGGAAGCGCTTGAAGTGCGTCTCACTGATGAACTCCTTGACCCCCTCACCCAACGTCCTGAAGGACGCTTCTTCTATCTCCTTCTCGTAACTGCGGGTCTCGAAATTTCGACCCGATAGCAACCCGACAAGGTCGGACAATCGCCCACGGTTGAAGCGAGTAGTGAATGCCACACGCAGCATATCCGAGTAGCTTGGATCGTACAGATCGTCGTTCTCGCTCTTCAACCAGCGCATGGCCCGGAAGTAGTCGGTCTGAACGAATGCCTTGTCGTTCTTCTCGATATGCGCGTAGAACTCAGGAGCGATGGAAAGGTGGCAGAAGTAGTCGATTGCCTTGCGCAGCGTATTGCCATCGAACTCCTCATTGGCAGCAATCTTCGACATGGCAAAGTCGGCTTGACTGAGCACCACGCCTTTTGAATTGATGCGGATGAATATCTCGGTCACCGTCTCAATGTCCAGATCAGCCGCGAGTTCAATCAGGCCTACCTGCTTCTTGGTGATGTCGCACAACTTGTCCAACCGCTCGTAAAGCAGGTCTTCGTCCACATCCGGGTTCAGCTCGAGGTAGTCACGCCCGACTTTATGAGCCTTCAGGTCACCGCTGACGATTGGCGCGATGTCGGAGAACCAAGCCTTGTCCTTCTCGATGGCAGGATTGCTGACCTCAAACCGTTCTTCAATCGGGTGGAAAGCAATACGAATGTGCACCTGCAGATAGTCTTGATTGACGACCTGCTGCCCGGCAATCGCCGCAGTCAGCGCCGTGACCCGCTGCTGGCCGTCGATGAGAACCTTCTTCCCTTCTGCCAGGGAGCCGTCCTTCAGCTTCACGGTCGGATTGCGCCAAGCGATGATGTAACCGACCGGGAAGCCCTGGTACAGGCTATCCATCAGGTCTCGGACCTTACTTGCATCCCAGACGAAAGGTCGCTGTATTTCCGGAATTGCGATTTCGCCCGATCTGACCCAGCTCAGGAGGGTTTCAATCAAATGCTGGTTCACAGAGTACTTTTGCGACGACATACAGTCCTTTGAGCGTGTCAGGAAGCGGCAATGCTGAAGTATCCCATAGCGGACCGGGCGCTCAGCAGCTCAGGATGAGGTGGCCGGCCAGTGCGCCGCAGCCCGCCCACAGGCCGAGCATCAGCAAGAGCCCGGCGAAGGCGGTCACTACGCGCCAGCCCAGCCGTGCGCCCTTGCTGCGCGCGAAGACCCACCATGCCAGCGGCGGGCCCGCGATCAGGCCGCCGCCCAGCAGCGCCACCGCCAACCAGCCGATCCACTCGGGCTTGTGGCCGGCTTCAGGGGGACATTGGGTGGTGGCATATGCCGCCGGAATCAGCAGCAGGTTGAACAGTCCAACGGCGATGCGACGGGGACGCGTGCCGACGCGGGGTCGGCACCTGTCCGCGATGCCATGGGCTGGCGTCAATGCGCCGCCAGGTAGATATCCTGCAGTACCGCCTTTTCCAGCTCCAGCTCGCTGAGCAGATTCTTCACGATATCGCCCAGGCTCAGGATGCCGACCAGCTTGGCCCCTTCGGTCACCATCAGATGACGATGGCGGGAGTACGTCATCAGCGCCATCGCCTGCTTGAG
Organism: Stenotrophomonas sp. Steno-Z10-BAI; assembly: GCF_056393115.1. Taxonomy (NCBI): domain Bacteria; kingdom Pseudomonadati; phylum Pseudomonadota; class Gammaproteobacteria; order Lysobacterales; family Lysobacteraceae; genus Stenotrophomonas; species Stenotrophomonas sp. Steno-Z10-BAI. The sequence continues at coordinate 1,018,252 of NZ_JBWJOZ010000001.1, forward strand.
GGTCGCGTCCGGGCCGATGCCTTCCAGCCCTGCCGACGGCAAGCTGGAAATGACCCGTCGGCCGGCCTGGGGACCATCTTCCGCAAGGCTGCGCACGATGTCCTTCTCGGACACGATCCTTACCGGCGCATCATCTTTCATGACCACCAGGGCGGCGATCTTGTGCGCGCTCATTTTGTGCGCGGCCGCACCGATGGTGTCTTCCACATCGATGGTGACGATGGCTTCTTTCTTGGATTGCAGGAGTTCGCGGACGTTCATTCTTGTTTCCTGTTACAGGTTACTGAAGTCGAGAGATGCGCCTGGTTGCAGCGAGGTCGGTGGCAGTGCCACGCGGTCCTCGGTCACTCGATTCTACGACCGCACCCTGGGCCAGGAGTTTGCAAATCTGGGACGGTTCGTCGTGGAAAGCGTGAACGACCCTGAGAATGGCACCGTGACTAAAACCGTCGCTGAATGCCGCCGCAGGGTGAGACTAAAGTTCCGGTACCGATTGCCGGGTAGCCACCCCATGGGGTGGCTCTGCAACAGGCTGATCGCACAAAAAAAAGGGTGACCCCGCAGGGCCACCCTGGATACGTGTCAGCGCCGCGTCGGCGGCGGACACATCACTCCACCGTCACGCTCTTGGCCAGGTTGCGCGGCTTGTCCACGTCTGTCCCGCGGGCCAGTGCGGTGTGGTAAGCCAGCAACTGCACCGGGATGGTGTGCACGACGGCGCTCAGCGCGCCCACATGGCGTGGGGTGCGGATCACATGCACGCCGTCGGACTCGACGAAGTTGCTGTCCTGGTCGGCGAACACGAACAGCTCACCACCGCGCGCACGCACTTCCTGCATGTTGGATTTGACCTTCTCCAACAGGCTGTCGTTCGGGGCGATCACCACCACCGGCATGTCCTCATCCACCAGCGCCAGCGGGCCGTGCTTGAGCTCACCGGCCGGATACGCCTCGGCGTGGATATAGGTGATCTCCTTGAGCTTGAGCGCGCCTTCCAGCGCGATCGGGTAATGCAGGCCACGCCCCAGGAACAGTGCACTGCTCTTGCGTGCGAAGCGTTCGGCCCATGCGGCGATCTGTGGCTCCATGTTCAGCGCGTGCTGCACGCTGCCCGGCAGGAAGCGCAGCTGCTCCAGGTAGTCCGCTTCCTGCACGGCATCGATGCGGCCATGCAGCTTGCCCAGCACCACGGTGAGCTGGAACAGTGCCGCCAGCTGCGTAGTGAAGGCCTTGGTCGAGGCAACACCGATCTCGGCACCGGCACGGGTGTAGCAGACCAGTTCACTGGCGCGCGGAATCGCACTCTCGGGCACATTGCAGATCGAGAGCGTATGCAGATGGCCGAGCGACTTGGCGTACTTGAGCGCTTCCATCGTATCCAGCGTTTCGCCGGACTGGGAGATGGTGACGATCAGGTGCTTGGGATTCGCATAGGCGGCGCGGTAACGGTATTCGCTGGCGACTTCCACGCTGCACGGCAGGCCGGCAATCGCTTCGATCCAGTAACGCGCGGTCAAGCCGGCGTAGTAGCTGGTGCCGCAGGCAAGGATCTGCACGCCTTCGATACCCGACAGCACGGCTTCGGCATTCTTGCCGAACAGGGTCGCCGGGAAGCCACCGGCGTCGATCGCCGCTTCGATGGTGTCGCCCAGCGCGCGCGGCTGCTCGTGGATTTCCTTCTGCATGAAGTGGCGGTACGGGCCCAGCTCCAGCGACGCCAGCGACACATCCGACAGGTGCACCTCACGCACGATCGGCTGGTTGTGCTCGTCGTAGACCTGCACGCCGTCGCGGCGGATGTCGGCGGTGTCGCCCTCTTCCAGGAAGATCACCGTGCGGGTGGCCTGGAGGATCGCCGAGACATCGGAGGCGACGAAGTTCTCGCCCTCGCCCACGCCGACCAGCAGCGGGCAGCCCATGCGCGCGCACACAAAGTGCTCCGGCTCGGCACGGCTCATCACCGCCAGCGCGTAGGCACCGGTCAATTCCTTGACCGTGCGCTGCAGCGCCGCCAGCAGGCTGTCGCCTTCCTTGAGGTGATGGTGCATCAGGTGCGCGATCACTTCGGTGTCGGTCTGCGACTCGAAGGTGTAGCCCAGCGCGCGCAGCTTCTCGCGCTGTTCTTCGTGGTTCTCGATGATGCCGTTGTGGACCAGTGCCACGCCGTGGCTGATGTGCGGGTGCGCATTGGCCTCGGTCACGCCACCGTGGGTGGCCCAGCGGGTGTGGCCGATGCCGAGCAGCGATTGGAAACCTTCGCTCGTGGCGGCCTTCTCCATCTCGGCCACCCGGCCGGTACGGCGCACACGACGGACATCAGGCTCGGCGGCGGCGGTATCGATCACGGCAATGCCGGAGGAGTCGTAGCCCCGGTATTCCAGTCGCTTCAGGCCTTCGATGAGGACCGGTACCACGTCGCGATGCGCGATCGCTCCCACAATGCCGCACATAGATTCAGATCCCAGCTGGTTAGCCTCGCATTCTAGCGTGGCCGCCCCGGCGGCTTGGGCGCTGCCGGCTTAACGAAAGTGTCCGGTCCGGTGTCCGCGGACACGCGGACACGCCGCCCCGATCGCAAGCCCTTGTTTTGAAAGGGTGAAAAGTTGGCACGAAGTCTGCTTTGGTACTTCACAACCCAACCGCGAACGAGCCCCATGATCCGCGACACTTCCGCCCAGGACCAGACCCTTTCCTCGCATGCCGCGCCCGCCCCGTGGAAGCGCTGGCTGTGGCCGGCGGTCGCCGCCCTGGTCGTGCTGCTGGCGATCGGCTTCGCCGCCCGCGCCTGGCTCGGCGCCAGCCGCTCGTTCGACAGCGCACGTGTCCGCGTGGCCGAGGTCACCCGGGGCGACATGGTCCGCGACATCGCTGCGGACGGCCGTGTGATCGCGGCCAACAACCCGGTGCTGTATGCGATCTCCGCCGGCAACGTGGATCTGAAGGTCGTGGCCGGTGATGTGGTCAAGCAGGGCCAGGAGCTGGCCGTGATCGACAGCCCTGAGCTGCGCAGCAAGCTGGCCCAGGAACAGGCCACGCTGGCCGGGCTGCAGGCCGAGGCGAGCCGCGCGAGCCTGGATGCCACGCTGGCCCGCGCCACCGCCCAGAAAGACACCGACCAGGCCGTGATCGAACGCCAGGCCGCGGTGCGCGACCTGGAGCGCTACAAACGCGGCTTCGATGGTGGCGCGGTGCCGCAGGTGGATGTCGCCAAGGCCGAGGACACCGTCAAGAAGAGCGACATCCAGCTCGAGCACGCCCGCAAGGACGCCATGCTCAAGGCCCAGGGCGCCGATCTGGATGCGCGCAACAAGCGCCTGCTGGCCGACCGCCAGCGCGCCGTGGTCACCGAAGTCGAACGTCAGGTCGACGCGCTCACCCTGCGCGCGCCGTTCGATGGCCAGGTCGGCCAGGTGCAAGCCACCCAGCACACCAACGTCGTCGCCAATGCGCCGATCCTGGGCGTGGTCGACCTGTCCCGCTTCGAGATCGAGATCAAGGTGCCGGAGAGCTTCGCGCGCGAGCTGTCGATCGGCATGCCGGCACAGCTGACCGGCGGCAGCGGCCAGTTCGCCGGTGAGATCTCCGCGGTGTCCCCGGAAGTGGTCGCCGGTGAGGTCAACGCCCGCATCCGCTTTGCTGACAAGCAGCCACAGGGCCTGCGCCAGAGCCAGCGGATGCAGGCACGCGTGCTGCTCGATACCCGCCGCAACGCACTCAAGATCGAACGTGGCCCGTTCGTCGAACAGGGCAACGGCTACGCCTACGTCATGGACGGCAGCAGTGCGGTCCGTCGCCCGGTCAAGCTCGGTGTGAGCAGCTTGGGCGAAGTGGAAATCCTCTCTGGCCTGCAGCCCGGCGATCGCGTCGTGGTGTCCGGCAGTGATCTGTTCGGCGACGCCGAGCGCGTCTCCATCAACTGATTCAGTCCCTTTCGATCTTCTCGACCCTCAAAGGAAAACAGCCATGCTTGAAATGCGCTCGGTCGCCAAAGTCTTCCGCACCGAACAGGTGGAAACCCATGCCCTGCGGTCGCTGGACCTGCATGTCCGCGAAGGGGAGTTCGTCGCCGTGACCGGTCCGTCCGGTTCGGGCAAGACCACCTTCCTCAACATCGCCGGCCTGCTGGAGACCTTCACCAGCGGCACCTATCTGCTCGATGGCCAGGACGTCAGCCAACTCGGTGACGACGCTCGCAGCCGCCTGCGCAACCAGAAGATTGGCTTCATCTTCCAGGGCTTCAACCTGATCTCCGACCTGAACCTGTTCGACAACGTCGATGTGCCGCTGCGCTACCGCGGCATGCCCGCGGCCGAACGCAAGCAGCGCATCGAGCACGCGCTTGGCCAGGTGGGCCTGGCCTCGCGCATGAAGCACTACCCGGCCGAACTGTCCGGTGGCCAGCAGCAGCGCGCCGCGATCGCACGTGCACTGGCCGGCAGCCCGCGCCTGCTGCTGGCCGATGAACCGACCGGCAACCTGGACAGCCAGATGGCCCGGGGCGTGATGGAGCTGCTGGAAGAGATCAATTCCAAGGGCACCACGATCGTGATGGTCACCCACGATCCGGAACTGGCCGCGCGCGCCAAGCGCAACGTGCACATCGTCGATGGCCAGGTCACCGACCTGCTGCGCGATCCGGTGCTCGCCACGCCGCGCCCCGCGGTTGCCGCCGCCATCGCCAACGACTGAGGCCGGCCATGATTGCTTACTACTTCCGACTGGCCCTGCGCAGCTTCCGGCGCAACAAAGTGCTGACCGCGCTGATGGTGATCGCCATCGCGCTGGGTATCGGCGCTTCGATGACCACGCTGACCGTGTTCCATGTGTTGTCCGGTGATCCGATTCCGCAGAAGAGCGACCGGCTGTTCAGCGTCCTGGTTGATCCACAGCCCCTGCTCGGTTATCAGCCCGGAGAAGAGCCCGCCGATCAGCTGACCCGATTCGATGCGGACAAGCTGCTTCGTGAGAAGCATGCCAAGCGCCAGGCGATGATGACCGGCGGTGGCGTCACCATTGAGCCGGACAGCAGCACGCTGCGCCCGTTCAGCACCGATGCGCGCTACACCTCGAGCGATTTCTTCCCGATGTTCGATACCCCGTTCCTGTACGGCCAAGGGTGGAAGGAGACTGAGGATGAAGGTCGCGGCCGGGTCGCGGTGATTTCCAAGACACTCAACCAGAAGCTGTTCGAGGGCGCCAACAGCGTCGGCAAATCGGTGCGCGTCAACGGCAACACCATGACCGTCGTTGGCGTGCTCGGCGACTGGCACCCCAATCCGCACTTCTATGATCTGTATACCGGTCGCTACGGCGACAGCGAGGACGTCTTCCTGCCGTTCTCCACGGCGATCGAGTTGAAGTTCGACCGCAACGGCAGTATCGACTGCTTCGGTCGTCGCAACGAGACCGATCCCACCGGGCCCAGCGCAAGCTGCACCTGGATCCAGTACTGGGTGGAGCTGGAAAACCCCGGCCAGGCCGCAGAGTACCGCCGCTACCTGGAGAACTACTCCGATCAGCAGCGTGCTGCCGGTCGCTTTGAACGACCCAACAACGTGCGCCTGCGCAATGTCATGGAATGGCTGGACTTCAAGAAGGTCGTCCCCGGTGATGTGCGCCTGCAGTTGTGGCTGGCGATGGGCTTCCTGCTGGTCTGCCTGATCAACACGGTGGGCCTGCTGCTGGCCAAATTCCTGCGTCGCAGTGGTGAGATCGGGGTACGCCGTGCGCTGGGTGCCAGCCGTGGCCAGATCTTCCTGCAATCGTTGATCGAGGCCGGCACGGTCGGCCTGGCCGGGGGCCTGCTCGGCCTGGTACTGGCGATGGTCGGGCTGTATGCAGTGCGCCAACAACCCGTGGACTACGCCAAGTTGGCCACGCTGGATGGACAGATGCTGCTGATGACCTTCGCGCTGACCCTGGTCGCCAGCCTGCTGGCTGGATTCCTGCCGGCGCTGCGCGCCATGCAGGTCACGCCCGCCATCCAACTCAAATCGCAGTAAGGATCCGGAGCACACCATGGATATCCGTCCCATCCTCTCCACCCTGCGCCGGCACAAGACCGCCGCGGCACTGATCGTGCTGGAGATCGCCCTGACCTGCGCCATCGTCTGCAATGCGCTGTTCCTTATTGGTCAGCGCATCGAGAAGATCAACCAGCCCAGCGGCATCGCCGAAACCGAACTGATCGAAGTCAGGCTGGGCGGCATCGGCCCCCAGGTCAACGCCGTGGCACGTACCCGCGAGGATCTGGCGGCGTTGCACGCGCTTCCCGGCGTCAAAAGCGCAGTGACGCTGAATCAGATCCCGTTCCGCAACAGCTCCTGGAATACCAGCCTGGGCCTGGTCCCCGATCAGGAGCGCCCAACGCTGAGCTCCTCCCAGTACTTCGCCCGGGAAGGTGCGCTGGATACGCTGGGCGTGGAGCTGATCGCCGGTCGCGATTTCCAGCCCGATGAATATCGCGATCTGGAAGAGGTCAAGAACGACGAAGTCGCGGCGGACAAGGGCTCGGCGGTGGTTGTCACCAAGGCAATTGCCGACAAGATGTTCCCCGGCGGCGATGCACTGGGCAAGACGATCTACAGCGGCTCCATGCCGCTGCGCATCATCGGCATCGTCAAGGTGCTGGCTCGCCCGACGGCACGTGATGGTGACACGCAGTTCTCGATCGTGCTGCCGCTTCGGACCACCTATGACGAGGGCTTCTACCTGGTGCGTGTCACCGATCCAACCCGCCGCGACGAAGTGCTCAAGTCCGCCGTCGCAGCCCTGGAGCGGGTGGACGCCAGCCGCCTGGTGCACGGCAAGTACACCTACGAGGAACAACGCAACAAGTACTTCGCCAATGACCGCGCCATGGTCGGCCTGCTCATCACCGTGTGCGTGGCATTGCTGGTCGTCACTGCACTGGGCATCGTCGGCCTGGCCAGCTTCTGGGTGCAGCAGCGCACCAAGCAGATCGGCATCCGCCGTGCGCTGGGGGCAACCCGCAGCCAGATCCTGCGCTACTTCCAGACCGAGAACTTCCTGTTGGCCACCGTGGGGATCGTGTTGGGCATGTTGATGGCCTACACGATCAACCTGTGGCTGATGAACAACTACGAGCTGCCGCGCATGCCCATCAGCTACCTGCCGATCGGCGCGGTGCTGCTGTGGCTGCTCGGCCAGATCGCTGTCTTCGGCCCGGCCCGTCGTGCCGCCGCCGTCCCCCCTGCCGTTGCCACCCGGAGTGCCTGAAATGCGCCAGACCAAACTCGCTACCCTGTTGTTCTCCCTCCTGCTGGCCAGCGCTCCCGCGCTGGCCGCCACCCAGACCGATACCGCGCGCCTGGAGTGGCGCGATGACAGCCACCACCTGGTGGTGGATGCACGGGATGGCATCGTGCGCGTTACCACCACCGAGCCAAGCACCTATTTCGGCGTGCGCAGCGGCGATCGGATTCTGCGTGTGGATGGCCAGCCCGTCCGGCGCATGGCCGACCTCACCCATGCACTGGTCGGCAACAAGGCCACCCGGGTGCCCGTCGTCGTGCTGCGCAAGGGCAACCAGGTGACCGTCGATGTCAACACCGCCGCCTGGAGCGACGTCCTGGCGGTGCAGACCCCGCCCATCCCCCAGGCGCCTGGCGCCGGCAACTGAGCCAAGCGCGCCGGGCCATCTGCCCCTTGGCCCGGCGCTCCGGTACTCTTGATTCCACTTCCGGCCCTACGCTGACGCATGCCCTCGATCCTGATCATTGACGACAACGCCAGCGTCGGCACCGCCCTCGACGTGCTGTTCTCGCTGCACGACATCGAGGCGCTGCATGCGATCTCGCCCGAACAAGGGCTGGCGATCCTGGAACAACAGCCGGTGGATCTGGTGATCCAGGACATGAACTTCACCGAAGACACCACCTCCGGCGAAGAAGGCGAAGCATTGTTCCAGCAGATCCGCGCGCGCCATCCGGATCTGCCGGTGATCCTGTTGACCGCCTGGACACATCTGAGCAGTGCGGTCGATCTGGTCAAGGCGGGCGCTGCGGACTACCTGGCCAAGCCATGGGACGACCGCAAGCTGCTGATCACGGTCAACAACCTGCTGGAGCTGTCGGAAACCCGCCGCGAACTGGACCGCCGCCGCGACCGCGAGCAACGGGATCGCTCGGCGCTGGAGGCCCGCTACGATCTGCGCGGCGCCGTGGTGGCCGATCCGGCCAGTGAGCGTGTGGTCAACCTGGCCTGCCAGGTGGCACGCTCGGCACTGCCGGTGCTGATCACCGGCCCCAACGGCGCAGGCAAGGAGAAGATCGCCGAGATCATCCAGGCCAACTCGCTGGTAGCCAAGGGAGCGTTCGTCGCGCTCAACTGCGGCGCGATTCCGTCCGAGCTGATCGAGGCGGAGTTGTTCGGTGCCGAGGCCGGTGCCTACACCGGTGCCAACAAGGCACGCGAAGGCAAGTTCGAGGCCGCCGATGGCGGCACCCTGTTCCTGGATGAGATCGGCAATCTCTCTGCCAGTGGACAGATGAAACTGCTGCGCGTGCTGGAAACCGGCCGCTTCGAACGGCTGGGCTCCAACCGCGAGCGGCAGGTCAAGGTGCGCGTCATCAGTGCGACCAACGCCGATCTGCCCGCGATGATCCGCGATGGCCAGTTCCGCGAGGATCTTTACTACCGCCTCAATACCGTCGAGCTGGCGCTGCCACCGCTGGCCGAGCGGCCCGGCGACATCCTGCCGCTGGCCGAACGCTTCCTGGACAGTGGCAAGCCACTGTCCACCGCTGCGGCCACCGCGCTTCAGCGGCATCCCTGGCCGGGCAATGTGCGCGAGCTGCGCAACGTGCTGCAGCGCGCCCAACTGTTCGCCACCGGACCGGGCATCGAGGCAGGCGACCTCAACCTGCCGCGCGCCGCGGCCCCGCGCGCGGCCAGCCCGACCGTGGACCCGGACCGCAGCCGCATCGAAACCGCGCTGGCCCACAACCACGGCATCATCGCCCAGACGGCGGCCGAGCTCGGGCTCAGCCGCCAGGCGCTGTATCGGCGCATGGACCGTTACGGCATCCCGCGCGAATGAAGCGGCGCTCGTTCACCTTCCGGCTGTTCCTGCGCCTGCTGCCGGTGCTGGCACTGGCGGCTGCATTTCCGTGGTATCTGGCGTTCTGGCTGGACCATGGCTGGGCGGTTACGTGCATCTCGGTTGTCGTGCTGCTGGCGCTGATGTGGTGGAGCCTGCGCCGCGCGACGGCGCCGATCCGCTCATTGCTGCGCGCCCTGTCCGGCACCACCAGCAGCTACCGCGACGGCGAATACAACTTCGGCATCTATTGGCCCTCAAATGATGAGCTGGGCGATCTGGTCCAGGCCCACCGCGAACTCGGCGATGTGCTGCGTGCGCAGCGCCAGGACCTGGTCCAGCGCGAGCTGCTGCTGGACACCATGGTGCAGAACACGCCGGTGTCGATGCTGTTGCTGGCGCACGGCGGCGACGGCGTGCAGCGCGTGGTGTTCTCCAACCTGGCGGCGCGCAAGCTGCTGCACAACGGTTGGAAGCTGGAAGGCCAGCGCATGGACGACGTCATGGCGACGATGCCGATCGAGCTGCGCGATGCCATCGCCCGCGGGGGCGACAGCCTGTTCGCGGTGCGCGGGGAAGGCCAGGACAATGATGATGAACGTGATGAAGACGACGAGCAGATCTATCACCTGTCCCGCCGCAACTTCCATCTCAACGGCCGCCCGCACGACCTGCTGTTGATCCGCCTGCTGACCGCTGAGCTGCGCCGTCAGGAAGTGCAGACCTGGAAGAAGGTGATCCGGGTGATCAGCCACGAGTTGAACAATTCGCTGGCCCCGATCGCCTCGTTGGCGCATTCCGGTGGCGAGCTGGTCCGGCGCGGCAAGACGGAACGGCTGGAAGAAGTGTTCACTACCATCGAAGAGCGCGCCCGCCACCTGGAAGGGTTCATCCGGGGCTACGCGCGCTTCGCCAAGCTGCCGCAGCCGCAGTTGCAGACCGTGCAGTGGAACCTGTTCCTGACCGGCCTTCAGCACCAGATCCCGTTCCGCATGGCCGGAATTCCCGATGATCTGCACAGCCGGGTGGACATCGCCCAGCTCGGGCAGGCGCTGTTGAACCTGCTCAAGAACGCGCATGAAGCCTGCGCGGACGCCGAACCACCGAATGAGGATGTCGAGCTGCGCCTGACCCGCCTGCCGCAGTGGCTGCGGCTGGAGGTATTGGACCGCGGCAAGGGCATGAACGAAGCGGTGCTGCAGAACGCGTTGATGCCCTTCTATTCCACCAAGCGCAACGGCACCGGCCTCGGCCTGGCGCTGACGCGCGAGATCGTCGAAGCGCACGGCGGCCGCATTTCATTGCAGAACCGCCGCGAAGGTGGCCTGTGCGTGGCGGTGTTCCTGCCTGCCGACACCCGCTAGCGCCGGCCGCAGGCCGGCACTACTTCTTCGTGGGGCGCTTCCAGCCGTCGATGGTTTCCTGGCGTGCGCGTGCGACGGTCAGCTTGTCCGCCGGCGCGCCACGGGTGATCACCGAGCCGGCCGCCACCGTGGCGCCCTCGCCGATCACGACCGGCGCAACCAGCGAGCTGTTGGACCCGATGAAGGCACGGTCGCCGATGGTCGTCTGCGATTTGTTTACGCCGTCGTAGTTGCAGGTGATGGTGCCCGCGCCGATGTTGACCTTGCTGCCGATCACTGCATCACCCAGGTAGGTGAGGTGGTTGGCCTTGCTGCCCGCGCCGAGCACGACCTTCTTGGTTTCCACGAAGTTGCCGACGTGCGCGCCCTCCGCGAGGACGGTACCTGGACGCAGCCGGGCGAACGGACCGATCTCCGCCGCGCCTTCGCTGATCACCCCGTCCAGATCGCAGTGCGGCTTGACCACGGTGCCCGCGGCCAGGCTGACATCCTTGAGCCGGGTGAACGCACCGATGCTGACGCCATCGCCCAGCACCACGCGTCCCTCCAGGATCACGTTGACGTCGATCTGCACGTCACTGCCCACGGTCACCGTGCCACGGATATCCAGCCGTGCCGGGTCCAGTACGCGCGCGCCCTGTGCGCACAACGCACGCACTTCACGCAGCTGCCAGGCGCGTTCGAGCTGGGCCAGCTGCCACGGGTCGTTGGCACCCTCGGCGTCCTGCGGATCCTGCACGAACGCCATCTCGGCCGGGGTGTAATCGCTGGCTGCCGCAGCAAAGATGTCGGTCAGGTAGTACTCGCCCTGCGCGTTCGCATTGGAGAGCTGGGACAACCAACGGCGCAGTGCCGTGGATTCGGCGGTGATGATGCCGGTATTGATGGTGCGGATGCTGCGCTGTTCGTCGGTGGCGTCTTTCTGCTCGACGATCGCGCCGACCTTGCCCTCGGCATTGCGCACGATGCGGCCATAGCCGGTCGGATCGGCCACCTCGGCCACCAGCACGGCCAGGCGGCCCGGCTGCGACAGCAGGTGGCGCAGCGTCTCGCCGCGGATCAACGGCACGTCGCCGTACAACACCAGAACGGTTGCCGCATCCGGCACTTCCGGCATGGCCTGCAGCACGGCATGCCCGGTGCCCAGCTGCTCGCCCTGCTCGGCCCAGCGCAGGTCAGGCTGATCGGCAAATGCCTGGCGCACCGCTTCGCCGCCATGGCCGTACACCACGTGGATCGCTTCAGGCTGCAGCTGGCGTGCGGTGTCGATGACGTGGGCGAGCATCGGGCGCCCGGCGATCGGCTGCAGCACCTTGGGCAGGGCCGACTTCATGCGCTTGCCGGCGCCGGCGGCCAGGATGATCACGTGCAGGGGCTGGGTCATGGGTAGATCACGTTCCGGGAATCGTTGATGGGAATTCTAGTGCGACGCTCGTTAACATGTGGGATTGTCCGCACCCGGAGTGCACGTGAGTCTCCTCCGCCAAGGCAGCCGCTATCTCGTCGTGGGCCTGATCCAGCTGGTGTTGGACTGGGCCGTGTTCGTGGCTGCCACCGTATTGGGAATGCCAGCCGCACCCGGCAACCTGCTGGGGCGCGTGAGCGGCATGCTGCTCGGCTTCTGGCTCAACGGCCGCTACACCTTCGCCCGCGATGGCGAGCACCGTCTGGGCTGGCCGCGTTTCGTGCGCTTCGCGCTGCTGTGGGCGGTGCTGACCGCGATCAGCACGCTGCTGGTGACGCTGGCGGCCGAGCACATGGGGCTACGCTATGCGTGGCTGGCCAAACCCTTGGTCGAAGGCGCACTGGCCGGTCTGTCGTTCCTGCTGATGCGGACCCTGATCTTCCGCTGATCCGGCGTACCGGGAGGCAGGCGAAAAAAAACGCCGGCAAGCCGGCGTTTTCCCCTTCGCGGATGGCGCCGTCGCGCCGCCCCGCTTAGTGCTTGAGGTTCTTGCGCAGGCGCTCAAGCGCCTGCAGCTGGGCGGACACTTCCGCCAGGCGCTGCTGCGCTTCGGCCACTTCCATTGCTTCACCACGGTTGGCCAGGATGCGCTCGGCTTCTTCCTTGGCCTTGCGGACCGAGGCTTCGTCGATGTCCTGGGCACGGATCGCGGTGTCGGCCAGCACGGTCACGACCTGCGGCTGCACTTCGAGAATGCCGCCGGAGATGGCGAAGTCGATCTGCTCGCCGCTCGGCGTGGTCACCACCACCTTGCCCGGCTTCAGGCGGGTGATCAGCGGGGCATGCTTGGGCGCGATGCCCAGCTCACCCAGCTCACCGGTGGCCACGACCAGGGTCGCCTCACCACGGAAGATTTCCTGCTCGGCGCTGACGATGTCGCAACGGATGGTGCTCATGAAACTCTTCTCGCTTTAGGGTGGGCTCGCGCCCACCGCAGGATGTCCTCAGCGGTGGGCGTGCGCCCACCCCGTGTGACGGGTCGGGACGGGCATCTCGCCCGTCCCCGCCGCATCAGGCCTTTTCAGCCATCTTCTTGGCCTTCTCGACCGCTTCTTCGATGCTGCCGACCATGTAGAACGCCTGTTCCGGCAGGTGGTCGTATTCGCCATCGACGATGGCCTTGAAGCCACGGATGGTGTCCTTCAGCGACACGTACTTGCCCGGCGAACCGGTGAACACTTCGGCCACGTGGAACGGCTGGCTGAAGAAGCGCTCGATCTTGCGGGCGCGGGTCACGGCCTGCTTGTCTTCTTCGGACAGTTCGTCCATGCCCAGGATGGCGATGATGTCCTTCAGTTCCTTGTACTTCTGCAAGGTCTGCTGGACGCGCTGGGCGGTGTCGTAATGCTCGTGGCCGATGACCAGCGGGTCCATCTGGCGGCTGGTCGAGTCGAGCGGATCCACGGCCGGGTAGATACCCAGCGAGGCGATCGAACGCGACAGGGTCACGGTCGAATCCAAGTGGGCGAAGGTGGTGGCCGGCGACGGATCGGTCAAGTCATCGGCGGGCACGTAGACGGCCTGGATCGAGGTGATCGAGCCGTTCTTGGTGGAGGTGATGCGCTCCTGCAGGACGCCCATTTCCTCGGCCAGGGTCGGCTGGTAACCCACGGCCGACGGCATACGGCCCAGCAGTGCCGACACTTCGGTACCGGCCAGGGTGTAGCGGTAGATGTTGTCGACGAACAGCAGCACGTCCTTGCCCTTGCCGTTTTCGTCCTTCTCATCGCGGAAGTACTCGGCCATGGTCAGGCCGGTCAGGGCGACGCGCAGACGGTTGCCCGGCGGCTCGTTCATCTGGCCGTACACCATCGCGACCTTGTCCAGGACGTTGGAGTCCTTCATCTCGTGGTAGAAGTCGTTGCCCTCACGGGTACGCTCACCCACGCCGGCGAACACGGACAGACCGCTGTGCGCCTTGGCGATGTTGTTGATCAGTTCCATCATGTTGACGGTCTTGCCGACGCCGGCGCCGCCGAACAGGCCGACCTTGCCGCCCTTGGCGAACGGGCACATCAGGTCGATGACCTTGATGCCGGTTTCCAGCAGCTCGGTGGCCGGGGACTGGTCTTCGTACGACGGCGCGGCACGATGGATTTCCCAGGTGTCGCTGGCGGTGACCGGACCGGCTTCGTCGATCGGGCGACCCAGCACGTCCATGATGCGGCCCAGCGTGCCTGCGCCGACCGGCACCGAGATGGCGCGTTCGGTGTTGGTGGCGACCAGGTTGCGCTTCAGGCCGTCGGTGGAGCCCAGCGCGATGCAACGGACCACGCCGTCACCCAGCTGCTGCTGCACTTCCAGCGTGATTTCGGTGTTGTCCACCTTCAGCGCGTGGTACACCTTCGGCACCGACTCGCGGGGGAATTCGACGTCGACGACGGCGCCGATGATCTGAACGATCTTGCCCTGACTCATTGCTGCAATCCTCTAATGTGTGCTTTGACTGTGCGCGTCAGACTGCTGCCGCGCCGCCGACGATTTCGGAGATTTCCTGGGTGATCGCTGCCTGGCGGGCCTTGTTGTAGACCAGCTGCAGGGTTCCGATCAGCTTGTTCGCGTTGTCACTGGCCGACTTCATCGCGACCATGCGGGCTGCATGCTCGGACGCGACGTTTTCCAGCACCGCCTGGTACACCAGCGACTCGACGTACCGCGTCATCACGTGCTCGAGCACGGTCGCAGCGTCGGGTTCGTACAGGTAGTCCCAGTCGTGATGCGCGACCTGCTTCTCAGCAGCCGGCAACGGCAGCAGCTGATCGAAGCTGGCTTTCTGCGTCATCGTATTGATGAAGCGGTTGTAGACCAGGTACACGCGGTCGACCTTGCCGTCGGTGAATGCATCGAGCATCACCTTGATCACGCCGATCAGCTGTTCCAGGTGCGGCACATCGCCCATGTGGGTGACCGTGCCGACCATGTTGACCTTGACGCGACGGAAGAAGGTCGACGCCTTCTGGCCGACGGTGACCACATCGATCTCGGCACCCTTGTCCTGCCACTGGCGCACTTCGCCCAGCATCTTGCGGAACAGGTTGTTGTTCAGGCCGCCGGCCAGACCGCGGTCGGACGAGACCACGATGTAACCGACGCGCTTGACCTCGTCACGCTGGACCAGGAACGGATGCTGGTAATCGGTGCTGGCCTGGGCCAGGTGACCGATCACCTGCTTCATCGCCTGCGCATACGGACGCGACGTCTTCATCCGCTCCTGCGCCTTGCGGATTTTGGAGGCCGAGACCATTTCGAGCGCACGCGTCACCTTGCGGGTGTTCTGCACGCTCTTGATCTTGGTTTTGATTTCGCGTCCGCTTGCCATCTCTTATTCCCGTAGAGCGAAGGGGTGCTCCGCTTTGTCACAGTGAAGCGGGGCAACGCCCCGCTCTACATGCGGCTTACCAGCTGCCGGTGGTCTTGAACTCGGTGATGCCCTTCTTGAAGGCAGCCTCGATATCGTTGTCCCAGCCGCCGGTCGCGTTGATCTTGTTGATCAGCTCGCCCTGGGTGTTGGCGAAGTGGGCATGCAGACCTTCTTCCAGCGCCAGCAGCTTGTTGACCGGCACGTCGTCGAGGTAACCCTCGTTGACGGCGTAGATCGACAGCGCCTGGTTGGCGATGGACATCGGGGCGTACTGCTTCTGCTTCATCAGCTCGGTGACGCGCTGACCGCGCTCAAGCTGCTTGCGGGTGGCTTCGTCCAGGTCCGAGGCGAACTGCGCGAACGCCGCCAGCTCACGGTACTGGGCCAGCGAGATACGGATGCCGCCGGACAGCTTCTTGATGATCTTGGTCTGGGCCGCACCACCGACGCGCGACACCGAGATACCGGCGTTCACGGCCGGGCGGATGCCCGAGTTGAACAGATCGGTTTCCAGGAAGATCTGGCCGTCGGTGATGGAGATCACGTTGGTCGGCACGAAGGCCGAGACGTCACCGGCCTGGGTTTCGATGATCGGCAGCGCGGTGAGCGAGCCGGTCTTGCCCTTGACGGCGCCGTTGGTGAACTTTTCCACATACTCTTCGGACACGCGGGCAGCGCGCTCGAGCAGGCGGGAGTGCAGGTAGAACACGTCACCCGGGTAGGCTTCACGGCCCGGCGGACGCTTCAGCAGCAGCGAGATCTGGCGGTAGGCCACGGCCTGCTTGGACAGATCGTCGTACACGATCAGCGCGTCTTCGCCGCGGTCCATGAAGTACTCACCCATGGTGCAGCCCGAGTAGGCGCTGATGTACTGCATCGCGGCCGATTCGGACGCGGTCGCAGCGACCACCACGGTGTGCGCCAGGGCGCCGTTCTCTTCCAGCTTGCGCACGATGTTGGCCACGGTCGACGCCTTCTGGCCGATCGCGACGTACACGCACTTGATGCCGGTTTCTTTCTGGTTGATCACCGCATCGATGGCCAGGGCGGTCTTGCCGGTCTGGCGGTCACCGATGACCAGCTCGCGCTGGCCGCGGCCGATCGGGATCATCGAGTCGACGGACTTGTAACCGGTCTGCACCGGCTGGTCGACCGACTTGCGCCAGATCACGCCCGGCGCAACGCGCTCCACCGGCGCGGTGGCCTTGGCCGCGATCGGGCCCTTGCCGTCGATCGGCTCGCCGAGCGCGTTCACGACGCGGCCCAGCATTTCCGGACCGACCGGCACTTCCAGGATGCGACCGGTGGTCTTGGCGACGTCGCCTTCGCGCAGGTTCTGGTAATCACCCAGCACCACGGCGCCGACCGAGTCGCGCTCCAGGTTCAGGGCCAGTGCGAAGGTGTTGTTCGGCAGTTCGATCATTTCGCCCTGCATCACGTCGGCCAGACCGAAGATGCGCACGATGCCGTCGGACACGCTGGTCACGGTGCCTTCGTTGCGCGATTCCGCGGCCAGCTTGACCTTCTCGATGCGGTTCTTGATCAGTTCGCTGATTTCGGAGGGGTTGAGCGTGGTTGCCATCGTCAAGTCCTAGTGCCGGCGATCACGCCGGACGTTAAATGAATTCAGTTAGCGAGCGCGGTCTGCAGGCGCGACAGCTTGCCCTTGAGCGAGCCATCGATGACCACATCACCGGCGTCGATCACGGCACCGCCGATCAGCGACGCATCCACTGCGGTCGTCACATCCACCTCGGCGCCGAAGCGCTTGCGCAGCGCGGCCTTGATGGCGTCCAGTTCGGCGCCGGACAATTCGGTGGCCGAGGTCACCGTGGCCTTGACCACGTGTTCGGCTTCAGCGCGCAGCTGGTCGTACATGCCGGCGATTTCCGGCAGCAGCGGCAGACGGTGCGCATCGGCCAGGATGGCCAGGAAGCGACCGAAGGTCTCGCTGGACGATTCCGGCACCAGCATCGCGACGGCATCGCCACGATCCAGTTCCGGGTTCGACAGCAAGGCCGCCACGCGCGGGTCGGCAGCTACGTGGGCGGAGAACGCAAGCGCGTCCGACCACGGCGCGAACGTGCCTTCGTCGCGCGCGGTCGCGAACGCGGCGCGGGCATACGGGCGTGCAAGCGTGAGGGCCTGGCTCATCGATCAGATCTCCGAGGCCAGCTCGTCGAGCAGCGCCTTGTGGGCGTTGGCGTCGATTTCGCGCTTGAGCAGCTTTTCGGCACCGCTTACGGCCAGCGCGGACACCTGCTTGCGCAGATCTTCACGGGCACGGTTGGCGGCAGCGTCGATCTCGGCGTAGGCCAGATCTTTCTGGCGGTTGGCTTCGACGATGGCTTCATTCTTGGCGGCATCAACGATCTGGTTGGCGCGTGCATGGGCCTGATCGATGATCTCGTTGGCCTTGGTGCGCGCATCCTTCAGTGCATCGTTGACCTTTTCCTGGGCCTGGGCCAGGTCTTTCTGGCTGCGGTCAGCAGCGGCAAGGCCTTCAGCGATCTTCTGCTGACGCTCTTCGATGGCGTTCATCAACGGCGGCCAGATCTTGGTCGCGATGATCCAGATCAGTCCGGCAAACGCCAGTGCCTGGGCAACGAGGGTAAAACCGATATCCATGGGGTTCGCTCAATCTGGGGTGATGGGGTGGTTGCGCCGCCCGAAGCGGCGCAGCCGTCCTTCATCCGCGATCAGGCGCACAAGGCGCCTGATCGTTTCGCTTTCGCTGGATCAGCCCGCAACGGCCGGCAGACGTGCAACGAACTCGCCGATGGTCGGGTTGGCAAAGGCCAGCAGCAGGCCGACGGCGACCGAGATGATGAACGCGGCATCGATCAGGCCGGCGGTGATGAACATGCGGACCTGCAGCACCGGAATCAGTTCCGGCTGGCGCGCGGCCGATTCCAGGAACTTACCGGACATGATGGCCAGACCGAGACCGGCACCCAGCGCGGCCAGGCCGATCATGATGCCGACGGCGAGGACGGTGGAGCTCTGGACTTGGGCGAGGTTGGTCAGGACGGCGAAGTACATGGTTTTCTCCTGGAACTTTGGATAACTAAGGGTTTAGAAACAAACGGATGAAGGGTGAAGCGAAACTCAGTGAGCGTCTTCCGACAGGCTCAGGTACACGATGGACAACATCATGAAGATGAACGCCTGCAGCGGAATCACCAGCAGGTGGAACAGCATCCAGCCCAAGCCGAATGCACCGCCTGCGATGGCACCGGCGATACCCGCACCGCCCAGCACCCAGATCAGCAGGAAGACGATCTCACCGCCGAACATGTTGCCGAACAGTCGCATCGCCAGCGAAATCGGCTTGCTCAGCCACTCGACGATGTTGAGGATCAGGTTGAACGGGAGCATCCACTTGCCGAACGGCGCGGTCAGGAATTCCTTGGTGAAGCCACCCAGGCCCTTGGAGCGCAGCGCGAAGAACAGCATCAGGAAGAACACGCTGATCGACATG
The DNA here is from genome assembly GCF_056393115.1 of Stenotrophomonas sp. Steno-Z10-BAI. Classification (NCBI taxonomy): domain Bacteria; kingdom Pseudomonadati; phylum Pseudomonadota; class Gammaproteobacteria; order Lysobacterales; family Lysobacteraceae; genus Stenotrophomonas; species Stenotrophomonas sp. Steno-Z10-BAI. Next base: position 1,036,984 of record NZ_JBWJOZ010000001.1, read on the forward strand.
CCCAGGGTGGCATTGACGTCGGCGGTGGGAACCGGCTTCCAGAACGCGTAATCATGCGGATGGGCGGCGCCCATCATGCCGGCCACCCACTGGGTGAAGGCATTCATCGGGTAGCCGATGAAATCCGCAGGAATCATCTTGATGAGGTTCATCAAGAGGATCCAGAAGAAGATGGTGATCGCGATCGGGGTCACCAGCTTGCTGGTGCCGTGGTAGGTGTCCTTGGCCTGGCGGTCAACGAACTCCAGGCAGATCTCGATGAACGCCTGCCACTTGCCCGGGACGCCTGCGGTCGCTTTGCGCGTGGCCATCCAGAAGGCGAACACCATGATCAGGCCCATCAGGACCGACGTGGCGATAGTATCCAGATGCAACGCCCACGGGCTGTCACGCATCACCACAAGATTCTGCAGGTGATGTTGGATGTAGGAGGTGGGAGTTAGCGCCTCGCCTGCCATGTGTCCGGAACCTTGAGTTAAATAAATTGGATCAGCGCCTGGCCAGAGCCAGGACCTGGAACATCAACCCGACGGCGATACCGGCCAGCAGCGCCAGTGCAGGCAGCTTGAAGACCAGGAACCCCACCATCAGGACGCCGAATACGAGCACCCACTTTGCCACCACCGCCAGGATCAGGCGGGTCATCGCCGAACCTGCCGCCTGCACCCCGCCGCCCAGCGCCATCCGCGCGGCGACCCAGCCGGCTGCAGAAACCGCCACACCGGAGAGCAGCGCCCCCAGAGCGGCCTTCGGGCCTCCCCACAGCAGCAGGGCAAGAGCCAGGACAGCCACTGCAGCCAGCGGGTAAACCGCTGCGCGCAGCATCAGTCGCCGACCCGCGTCAACGGAGTTCAGCACGTGAATGTCCTGCATGGTTGTGAGTAGGAAAGGCCGAGGCAGCAAGCCAGCGCCTCGTCGAGCCGCCAAATTATAGCAATGGGACAATTTGAGAGACAACCGCTGCCTGTTCATCCCGGATGTAAGCCCGCCGTTGGGGGGTTGTGGAAACCTGTTCCACCCTCGGGCCAATCCCACTGCGCAAAGAGGCGCCCGATGCGGCAGTGCAACATGTTGAACTTTGGTCGCGCACCCGGGTCAGACCCATCAGCCTGCCGTTGAATCCTCGTCGGCGTCCCGCGCGCAGGCCAGTACAGGGTGGCCCCGAAGCCCTCTCCGGGGCCACCCTCTTTTTGCGGTGCTGCCTGTGTGATCCAGAATCAGGCCCAGCGCGGCCGGTCGTGAACGGTGATTCCATCCGAAAACGGCCACGGGGCAGACCTGTGTGCCCTCTGTCTGCATGAACGGTACACACTGCGTCCACCATACCTTCACGAATGGTGGACGTCGCAGTGGGCAATGTGACGGCACATCACTAGAACCACCGCAAGGACCCCCGATGCGCCCGATGCTCTCCCTGCTTGCCGTGCCAGTCGCTCTGGCCGCACTCTCCTACGCCGCTCCGTCCCACGCCGCCGAAGGCGATGACCGCTTCGCCCTGCGCCTGGGTGCGATGCAGATCGATTCGGACAACACGATCCGTGGCAACACCAACATCGCGGGTCAGGACGTTGGCTTCTCCGAAGATTTCGGCCTCGGTGGCAAGGAATGGGAGCCGCGCATTGACGGCATGTTCCGTATCAGCAACCGCCAGCGCCTGCTGTTCAACTACTTCAAGTACGACAAGGATCGCCGCGAGACCCTCGATCAGGGTGTCAGCTTCGGCGATACCACTGTGCCGGCCGGCAGCTTCATCAAGGGTGAGCTGAAGTACCAGGTCGCCAGCCTGGTGTATGACTACTCGGTGGTGGACACCGAGAAGTTCGACCTCGGCCTGCAGCTGGGTGCCGAGTACGCCAAGGTCAGCACCAAGGCCTACGCCGATGTCGGCGACCTGTACCAGGGCGAGTTCCTGGACGAGAAGGCCGACGGTGTGGCGCCGGTGGTCGGTGCACGCTTGAGCTTCACGCCGTCCGAGAAGTGGATGATCACCTTCCAGGGCCAGTACCTGAACACCAAGTGGGGCAACTTCGACGATTACGACGGCGACCTGAGCCGCGCCAATGCGATCGTCGATTACCGCTTCACCAAGAACTTCGGCGTGTTCGCCGGCTACGACTGGTTCAAGCTGGACGTGGACCAGAGCGGCAGCGATGGCACGATCGGTCTGAAGCAGGAGTTCAAGGGTCCGGTGGCTGGCGTCAGCTTCGTCTTCTAAGCCCTTCGCACTACCTCTCTCCAAGCGCGGCCTCCGAAATATCGGGGGCCGCGTTTTTTTTGTGCGCTTTGTTTTGGGGAGCAACTGCGGGTTGTTTGGGGGTCGGGCACGGACACCCTGTCGTGCGAATGTCCCCCGGCGACGGCCTGTGGCCGCCACCTCCTCCTTGATTTCGCACCACAGGGTATCCGTGCCCGCCTCGACAAATTCCGGTGGTGGCCTGCAGGAGAGCGTCAGGCGCTTCGTTCCGCAAACCGGGCCCCGCCGCGGCCGGTAGGCCGTTGGGCAAAATCAAGGAGGAGGCAGCCGCCGTGAGGCGGATGCCGGGGGACATTTGCCGAACGGCCTACCGGCCGCGGCGGGGCCCGGTTTGCGGAACGAAGCGATCCCGAGCGAAGCTGGATCGACAACACCAGCAACAAAAAACCCCGGCGTTCACCGGGGTTTTTCGTTGAACCGGCGTCACCACCCAGGGCGGTGATCGACCGATTATTTCTTCTTCGGCATGTACAGATCGGTGATCGTGCCGTCGTAGATTTCCGCGGCCATCGCGACCGATTCGCTCAGCGTCGGATGGGCGTGGATGGTGTGGCCGATGTCTTCGGCCTCCGCACCCATCTCGATCGCCAGGCCGATCTCGGCCAGCAGATCACCCGCGTGCACGCCGACGATCGCACCACCGATGATGCGGTGGGTCTCTTCGTCGAAGATCAGCTTGGTGAAGCCCTCGGTACGACCGATGCCGATCGCGCGGCCGCTGGCGGCCCACGGGAACTTGGCCACGCCGACCTTCAGGCCCTTGGCCTTGGCTTCGGTTTCGGTCACGCCGACCCACGCGATTTCCGGATTGGTGTAAGCCACCGACGGAATCACGCGCGCCACCCACTCCTTCTTCTCGCCGGCGGCCACTTCCGCAGCCAGCTTGCCCTCGTGCGTGGCCTTGTGGGCCAGCATCGGGTTGCCGACGATGTCGCCGATCGCAAAGATGTGCGGCACATTGGTGCGCATCTGGCGGTCGGCCGGGATGAAGCCACGGTCGGTGACCTGCACGCCAGCCTTCTCGGCATCGATCTTCTTGCCGTTCGGCGAGCGGCCCACCGCGACCAGCACGCGGTCGAAGGTGGTCGCGTCCAGACCCGGCTTTTCGCCTTCCACGGCCGCTTCGAAGGACACGGTGATACCGGCCTTCTCGGCCTTGACGTCGGTCGCCTTGGTCTTCAGGTGGACCTCGACGCCCTGCTTCTTCAGGCGATCGGCCAGCGGCTTGACCAGGTCCTTGTCAGCGCCCGGCATCAGCTGGTCCATGAACTCGACCACGGTCACCTTGCTGCCCAGCGCCGCATACACCGTCGCCATTTCCAGGCCGATGATGCCGCCACCGACCACCAGCAGCGAACCCGGCACGTCGGCCAGTTCCAGCGCATCGGTGGAATCCATGACGCGCGTGTCGTCCCACGGGAAGTTCGGCAGCTTCACCGCCTGCGAACCGGCCGCGATGATGCACTGCTCGAAGCGCAGCAGCTGGGTCTTGCCGTCGTCGCCGACGATCTCCAGCTCATTGGCCGAGACGAACCTGGCCAGGCCCTGCACGGTGCGCACCTTGCGCTGCTTGGCCATGCCGGCCAGGCCCTTGGTCAGCTGGGTGACCACCTTTTCCTTGTAGCCGCGCAGCTTGTCCAGGGTGATGGTCGGCTTGCCGAACTCCACGCCGAAATCACCGGCGTGGGCGACTTCATCGATCACCGCGGCGGCGTGCAGCAGCGCCTTGGACGGGATGCAGCCCACGTTGAGGCAGACGCCGCCGAGGCTGGCGTAACGCTCGACCAGCACGGTGTCCACGCCCAGGTCGGCCGAACGGAAGGCAGCGGTGTAACCGCCCGGGCCTGCGCCCAGCACCACCATCTTGCACTCGATATCGGCCGGCTTGCCCGACGACAGCGCCGGCTGCGGCGCGGCCGGTTCGGCCGGGGCGCGGTGCGACGGGGTCACCGGCGGCTTGCTGGCCGGGGCAGCCTCGGCCTTCGGCGCCTCCGCCTTGGCCGGCGCGGCAGGCGCGGCGGCCTCGCCTTCGGCTTCCAGCAGCAGCACGACGTCGCCTTCGGAGAGGTTGTCGCCGAGCTTGACCTTGATTTCCTTGACCACACCGGCGGCCGAGGACGGCACTTCCAGCGTTGCCTTGTCCGATTCCAGCGTGACCAGACCCTGGTCCTTCTTCACCGTGTCACCCACGGCGACCAGCAGTTCGATCACCGGGACACCGCTGTAATCGCCGATGTCAGGAACCTTGATTTCAATTGCGGCCATTCGTGTTCTCCTGGTGCTCAGCCGGCCTTGCCGCCGAGCAGTTGCTGCAGTTCGTCGAGCGACTCGTCCAGATCTTTCCAGCGACGGTCGAGCTTCTTTTCCTTGGTGTCGCTGGCTTCGATCAGCAGCGCCACCTGTTTCATCATCAGCCGGCCCGCGCCGCACGCCGGCCGGGTGCCGCTGTAACGCTGGCCATCCACGGTGAAGGACAGCACGTCACCGTCCAGCACCGGCGCCTTGCGGTCGCCCGGCACCTGCGCGGCCAGCGCGGCCTGCCAGCTGTGCAGCATCCGCTGCGCCAACGGCGCCGGGATGCTGACCTGGTACTGGTCCGGGGCCTGGTCCACACGCAGTTCCACACCGCCCTGGCGGGCGCCGCTGTTCCAGGTGTAGACGCGCTTGTCGGCCCGGCTGTAGCGCAGGGTCCATGCCTGGTCCTGGGAGCCGGGCAGCAAGGCGACGCCGGTCTCCACGCCACTCTTGGGCAGGCTCACCAGTGACAGCGCAGGCTGCACCGTGCCATCGAACAGGGTTTCCACCGCCTGGCCATAGTTGCCGACCGCCGGTGGCCAGCCATGGCCCAGGTCGGACGCGCATTCGCGCGCGCCCGCCTGCGCCATCGGCAGCGCCATCAGCAGCCCGGCCAGGACCAGGCCCTGCTTCACAGCAGGACGCGCCGCATGTCGGCCAACACCTGCGAGAGGTAGGTGGTGAAGCGGGCGGCCAGCGCGCCGTCGATGACGCGGTGGTCATAGCTCAGCGACAACGGCAGCATCAGCTTCGGGGCGAACTCCTTGCCATTCCAGACCGGCTGGATCGACGACTTGGACACGCCCAGGATGGCCACTTCCGGTGCATTGACGATCGGGGTGAATGCCGTGCCACCGATGCCGCCCAGCGAGCTGATCGAGAAGCAGCCACCGCTCATGTCGGCCGGGCCGAGCTTGCCGTCGCGGGCCTTCTTGGCCAGTTCGCCGGATTCCTGCGCGATCTGCACCACACCCTTCTTGTCGACGTCGCGGATCACCGGCACGACCAGGCCGCTCGGCGTATCGGCCGCGAAACCGATGTTGAAGTACTTCTTCAGGGTCAGGTTCTCGCCGCTGGCATCCAGCGAGGCGTTGAACTCCGGGAACTTCTTCAGCGCCGCGGCGCTGGCCTTGACCAGGAAGGCGAGCATGGTCAGCTTGATGCCGGCCTTCTCGTTTTCCTTGTTCAGCGCCACGCGCAGGGCTTCCAGCTCGGTGATGTCGGCCTGCTCGAACTGGGTGACATGCGGAATCATCGCCCAGTTGCGGGCCAGGTTCGCGCCCGAGATCTTCTTGATCCGGGACAGCGGCTGGACCTCGACCTCACCGAACTTGCTGAAGTCGACCTTCGGCCAGGGCAGCAGGTTCAGACCGCCACCGGCCGCCACAGTACCGCCGGTGGCAGCGCCGCCGCCGGCCAGGGCCGACTTGACGAACTTCTGCACGTCGGACTTGGTGATGCGGCCCCCCTTCTCGGTGCCGCTCAGCTGGTTCAGGTCCACGCCCAGCTCGCGGGCGAACACGCGCACGGCCGGCGAAGCGTAGGGCACCTTCTGCGGCAGCACGCTGTCGGCGTTGAAGGCCACCGGCGGGCTGGTCGGCGAGCCACCCGACGGGGCAGCGGCGGCCGGGGCCGGCTGGGTCGGCTTGGCAGCGGACTGCTCGATATCACGGGCGGCCAGCTTGTCCGGCTCGGCCTGGGTGGCGACCGGCTCGACCTTGGTCGCGGTCTCGGCGGCTTCGGCCTTGGCAGCGGGGGCCGGGGCAGCAGCAGCGGCCGGCGCAGCGGCGGCTTCGCTGACTTCGATCAGGGCCACAAGCTTGCCCTCGGAGAGGTTGTCGCCGATCTTGACCTTGATTTCCTTGACGATACCGGCCACCGAGGACGGCACTTCCATCGTGGCCTTGTCCGATTCCAGCGTCACCAGACCCTGGTCTTTCTTGACGGTATCTCCAACGGCGACCAGCACCTCGATTACCGGGATATCGCTGTAGTCACCGATATCGGGGACAAGTGCTTCCTTGATTTCGGCCATGGGGAAAACTCCGGCAATCTGGTGTAGGGAATCGCCTATTGTGGGGGCTTCGCGCGCCAGCGCCAACCAGCTTGGCGAATTTTCAGCGCCGCTGTCCCGGGACAGGCTGTTGCAGGCATCTGCTTTGGCCGGATTGGGCTTGGCACAGTGCAAAGTGGAATTTTCCAGTCGGTACCGTATTGTCCGGCGCTGTCCCCGCCTCAGCGCCGGATGGCATCGGCCAGCGGCTGCCATGCCTCCACCAGCCGAGGCAACGGCCACGCCGCGTTCGCCGGGCTGGTGGAGGGCAGCGACCAGACCGGCACCTCGTGCGCCGCATCAAGCAGCGCCGGCACGATGAAACGCTGGAACGCCCGGTACGCGGTGCCGCCATTGCAGGCGATCGCGCGCAGCGCAGGCCATCCGTCGATCAGTACCCCAAGCGCATTGGGCACTTCACTGCCGCGCACGATCGACGCATCCAGGCTGCCGCGTCGCTCGCACTGCCCGATCACATCCCACACGCCCACACCGCGCGCGTTCAATGCGCGCACGCGATCCGGATAAGGAAGCGCCGCGTCGATCCCGCACAGCACGCCCATCAGCGGCCAGAAACGATTGCGCGGATGGGCGTAGTACTGCCCCGCCTGCAGCGATGCGACACCCGGCATCGAACCGAGTACCAGCACGCGGCAGTCGACGTCCAGCTGCGCAGGGAGGCCGATGCACGTTGTGGTTTCCATCACACCATCACCAGATGAATGAATGTCAGGCATCGCATCATCGCCCGTAAATGCAGCGGTTTCGCACTGATCGCTGAATGGAAACAACTAAATTTTAACGTGCGTCGGATGCGATTCATATTGCGGGGACTACGGTTGCCTCGCCCCACAACACCGGGGCCCAGAACAAAAACATCCTGAGGAGATTCCCCCATGCGCTCCATCCGTACCCTGACCCTGGCTACCCTGACTGCTCTTGCTTTTGCGCCGGCTGCTTTCGCGCAGGACAGCACTGTTGATACCGCTTCTGGCAAGCACTTCGCCGTGGTCGGCGGCGTGTCGCTGCTGCAGCCCAAGAACGATCCGCTCGATGGCGTGCGCAAGGTGGACGGCGGCCCGGCCCCGACCCTGAGCTTCAGCTACTACATCAACGACAACTGGGCCGTGGAACTGTGGGGCGCAGCCGACAAGTTCGATCACCGCGTGCGCGGCACCGATGGCGCCCGCCTGGGCACCGTCGAGCAGCAGCCGATCGCGCTGAGCGGCCAGTACCACTTCGGCCAGGCCGACAACGTGTTCCGTCCGTTCGTGGGCGCCGGTTACTACGAGTCCAACTTCAGCAATGAAGACCTCGCCAGCGACATCGGCCATATCGGCGTCAAGACCGCCAAGGGCGCGATCGGCACCGTCGGCGTGGACATGAACATCAACAGCACCTGGTTCGCCCGTGCCGATGCCCGCTACATGCATTCGCGCCCGGAGCTGACCGTCAACGGTGAAGGCACCGGCGACAAGGCCAAGCTGGATCCGTGGACCGTGGGCTTCGGCATCGGCGCGCGCTTCTAAGCACGCCGTTCCACTTCCACGCAATACGTACAACGGGCCCCTCGCGGGCCCGTTGTCGTTGTGGGGCCTGCAACGTGGGGCCTGAAACTTTCATCGGGCGTTGCCGGCCGGTGGCCGACACTGGGGTGACGATGGACCGGACCGGTCCGCCCCGGGGAGCCGATGAGCGAATCCTTCGACGTGCTGGTGGTGGGCGGGGGCATCAACGGCGCCGGCATCGCCCGCGACGCAGCAGGACGCGGCCTGTCGGTCTGCCTGTGCGAGCAGGATGACTTGGCCGCGCACACTTCCAGCGCCAGCACCAAGCTGATCCATGGCGGCCTGCGCTACCTGCAGCAGGGCGAGTTCGCGCTGGTACGCAAGGCGCTCAACGAACGCGAAACGCTGCGCCAGCTTGCGCCGCATCTGATCGCCCCGACCCGCTTCGTGCTGCCGCATGCGCGCCATCTGCGCCCGGCGTGGATGCTGCGCACGGGCCTGTGGCTCTACGACCACCTTGGCCATGCCACTCCCCATTTTCCGCGCTCGCAGCGCATCGACCTGCAGCGCGATCCGAGCGGCGCTGCATTGCAGCCCGCCTACCGGACCGGCTTCACCTACGCCGATGCACGCGTCAACGATGCCCGGCTGGTGGTGCTCAACGCGCTCGATGCGCATGAGCGCGGCGCCGACATCCGCACACGCACCCGCTGCGAACAATTGATCCGCCACCACGATCACTGGTGGGCCGTACTGCGCACCGCCAACGGCGACGTGCAGCGCCTCCGCGCGCGCTGCGTGGTCAATGCCAGTGGGCCGTGGGCCGGCACTGTGCTGGAACGGGCCGGACTCGATGCCCCGTTGGGAGTGCGGCTGGTGCAGGGCAGCCACCTGGTGGTGCCGCGCCTGTTCGCCCATGACAGTGCGTACCTGTTCCAGCAACCCGACCAGCGGGTGGTGTTCGCGATTCCGTTCGAACAGGACTTCACCCTGATCGGCACCACCGATACCGACTACGACGGCGACCCGGCGCAGGTGCAGCCCCGCGCCGACGAACAGGCCTATCTGCTCGAGGCGGTGAACCGGTTCGTGCGCGTTCCGGTGCGCGCCGAGGACATCGTCTGGCGCTACAGCGGGGTGCGCCCCCTGTTGGCCGATCATCACCGCGATGCATCGCGGGTCACGCGCGACTACCGGCTGGCGGTGGATACGGCCGGCGCGCCGCTGCTGAGCGTGCTGGGCGGCAAGCTGACCACCTACCGCGCACTGGCCGAGGACGCGCTGGGGCGGCTCGCACCCGCGCTGCCGGAGATGGGCGCGGCGTGGACTGCCGGTGGGCCACCGTTGCCGGGGGGCGATGGCGGCACCGCCATAGAGGTGGCCGAAGCGCTGCAGCGTGACCACCCTCGCCTGCCCCCTGCCCTGATGCAGCGCCTGGCCCGCAGCTACGGCACCCGTGCGGTCGGGCTGCTCGCCGGCGCACAGACACTCGACGCGCTGGGCCAGGACCACGGCGGCGGCCTCTACGACCGCGAACTGGACTACCTCATCGCGCACGAATGGGCCCGCACCGCTGACGACGTGCTGTGGCGCCGAAGCCACCTGGGCTTGCGCGTGGGCGCGGCACAGCGAGAAGCGCTGGCCGCCAGCCTGCAGGCGCGTGTTTCGATGCCGTAGGCTGTACGCCTGTCACGCCTCACGGCATCGATTTCCACGGAGCAGACCATGGACAAGCACTACGTGCTCGCCATCGACCAGGGCACGACCAGTTCGCGCGCCATCCTGTTCGATCATGCCGGGCGCATCGCCGGCAGCGCGCAACGCGAGTTCACCCAGATCTTCCCGCAGCCGGGCTGGGTGGAGCATGACCCGCGCGAGATCCTGACCAGTGTCTACACCACGATCACCGAGCTGTTGAACCGCTACCAGGTGGACCCGCGCACGATCGCCGGCATCGGCATCACCAACCAGCGCGAGACCACGGTGGTCTGGGACAAGGCTACCGGGCAGCCGATCCACAACGCCGTGGTGTGGCAGTCGCGGCAGAGCCATGCGATCTGCGAACAGCTCAAGGCCGATGGCCACGAGCCGCTGATCCGGCGCAAGACGGGGCTGTTGATCGATGCCTATTTTTCCGCGACCAAGATCCGCTGGATCCTCGATCACGTCGATTGCGCACAGGCACGTGCTGAACGCGGCGAGCTGCTGTTCGGCACCATCGACAGCTGGTTGATCTGGAACCTCAGTGGCGGCCAGGCGCACGTCACCGATGTCACCAATGCCGCGCGCACGCTGCTGTTCGATATCCATGCGCTGCAGTGGGACGATGAACTGCTGGCGCTGTTCAACATCCCGCGCGCGATGCTGCCGCAGGTGCGCAGTTCCAGCGAGGTGTATGCCACCACCCAGGCGCAGTTCTTCTTCGACCAGCACCTGCCCATTGCCGGCATCGCCGGCGACCAGCAGGCCGCGCTGTTCGGCCAGGCCTGCTTCGAGCCGGGCATGGCCAAGAACACCTACGGCACCGGCTGTTTCATGCTGATGAACACCGGCGAGAAGGCAGTGGTATCCGAGAACGGCCTGCTGACCACCATCGCGTGGGGCATTGATGGACGGGTGGAATACGCACTGGAGGGCTCGATCTTCGTCGCCGGCTCGGTGGTGCAATGGCTGCGCGACGGGCTGCGGATGTTCGGCAAATCCAGCGATTGCCAGGCCTATGCCGAGCGTGCCGCGGACAATGGCGGCGTGTACCTGGTACCCGCGTTCGTGGGGCTTGGGGCGCCGTACTGGCGCAGCGATGTGCGCGGCGCGATGTTCGGGCTGACCCGCGGCACCACCAAGGAGCACTTCATCCGCGCGGCGGTGGAATCGATGGCGTACCAGACCCGCGACGTGCTGGCGGCGATGCAGGCCGATGCGGGGATCGAGCTGAAGGAACTGCGCGCCGATGGCGGTGCGATCGCCAATGACTTCATGGCGCAGTTCCAGAGCGACATCCTGGGCGTGCCGGTGCTGCGCCCGCAGGTGGCCGAAACCACCGCGCTGGGCGCGGCCTATCTGGCCGGGCTGGCCACCGGGTTCTGGCGCAGCCGGGCGGAGATCGCCGAGCAATGGGCGGTGGACCGCCGCTTCACCCCGCAGATGCCGGTGGATCAGCGCGAGGCGCTGTACAGCGGCTGGCAGCAGGCGGTGGAGGCGACGATGGGCTTCCGCGTGGGGTGACGCCCGCGTCGGCGATCATTGCCGCGCGGGTGCGGCCAGCCACGCATGGCGTGGTTCTACCGTGGGTGCCGGTCAGAATGCCGGGAGGACCGCACCCTTGTACTTCTCGGCGATGAAAGCCTTCACTTCCGGGCCGGTCAGGGCCTTGGCCAGCTGCTGCACGCGGGCATCGTCTTTGTTGTCCGGGCGGGCAACGAGGAAGTTCACGTACGGCGAATCCTTGCTTTCGATCGCCAGCGCATCCTGGGTCGGGTTGAGCCCGGCATCCAGCGCGTAATTGGTGTTGATCAGGGCCAGATCGACCTGGTCCAGCACGCGCGGCAGCATCGCCGAATCCAGCTCGCGGAACTTGAGCTGCTTCGGGTTGGCGATGATGTCGCGCTGGGTCGCCAACGCATTGGTCGGGTCCTTGAGCGTGATCACGCCAGCCTTGTGCAGCAGGATCAGCGCGCGGCTGTTGTTGCTCGGGTCGTTGGGGATCACCACGTCGGCACCGTTGGGCAGCGCATCAAGCGATTTGAAACGACGCGAGTACGCACCGAAGGGCTCGATATGCACGCCGATCACCTTGACCAGGTCGGTCTTGCGGTCCCGGTTGTAGGCGTCCAGATAGGGTTCGGTCTGGAAGTAGTTCACGTCAACCTGCTTCTGCACCAGCTGGTCGTTGGGCTGCACGTAGTCATTGAAGACGCGCACATCCAGGGTCAGGCCTTCCTTTTCCAGGATCGGCTTGACCACGGCGAGGATCTCGGCGTGCGGCACCGCGGTGGCGGCAACCACCAGCTTCTTGGAATCGTTGGCCGGCTTGCCGCAGGCGGCCAGGGCCAGCGAGGCGGCAAGCAACGGGAGCAGCAGGTACTTTTTCATGGGGGCAGCGGGATCCATAAGGGCAGCAACGCCCCACGATACCGCACGCCCCGGCGCTTGCGGAATCCGGGGCATATGACCCCACGGCATGAGCCGATGCCGGCCCGGCCGGCTTACTCGTAACTGGTCAGTGCCAGTGCCAGCAGCGCCTTGGCCTGTTCGCGCAGCATCACCGGCTCCACGATTTCCGCGTCCGAGCCGTAGTGCAGCACGTCCATCAGCAGTTCGCGCGAGACGCTGTAAGGCAGTTTCAACTCATAGCGGCCATCGGGCAGGAAGCGGCCCTGCTGCTTGGAATGCCAGTGCTCATCGGCCACCCAGCGCGCAGCCTTGGCACTGAACACGATGGTGGCCCAGCCCTTGGGCGGCCCGGAGAAGATGCCGTAGCTGGCGCCCAGCTGTTCGTCCAGCTCGGTCTCATCCACATCGCGCGCGGTGGTATCGATCACGCGTGCCTTGTAGATGCGGTCCACCGCGAAACTGCGCAGGCCTTCGCGGCCGTGATCCCACGCATCCAGGTACCAGTTGTCGCGGTAGTGGGTCATGCGCTGCGGCGACACGGTGCGCTGGGTGGCCTCATCGGTGGAGCGGGCCCGGTACTCGAAGGCCAGCTGCTTGCGCTCCAGTACCGCCGAGGCGACGGCGCGGAAGCTGGCTTCATCGAACTTGCGGCCGCGGTGCGGAATCACCCGGACCCGGTCAACCGGCCAGGTCGAGACGCCGGCCTGTGCGGCCAGCAGGCCTTCAATCCGCTGCTGCAGCGGGGCCAGCACCGAGGACAGCACGCCGCCCCCCGTGCGCGAGAGCAGGTGCTGGGAGGCCAGCAGCGCGTGCAGTTCTTCCGAGCTGAGCCACAGGCCCGGCAGCTCGAAGCGGTCGCTCTCGTCGGCCTGGTAACGGAAGCCCGCCTCGCCGTCGCCTTCCACCGGGGCCATCAGCGCATCGCGCAGGAAGGCCAGGTCGCGGTAGACAGTCGCGCGGGAACACTCCAGTTTTTCCTGCAGGGCCGCCACCGTTACCGGGTAACGGGCGGACTTGAGCAGGCGATGCAGGGCGTTGATGCGTTCATATCGGTCCATGACCCGATTATGTCCGAGTCGCCGTCGTTGTGGCGGCTTCGGCTGCATCTTCGGCTATCGTGGGGCCCCCACCGTCTGCTGCCGCCCGTCATGCGCCTGTTGCCCGCCCTTGCCCTGTCCGCCGCCGCCCTGCTGCTCAGTGGCTGCGGACGCAGTGAAACGCCCGCGGCTGCGGTGCCTGCCGCGGCCGCACCGGCGGCCGACCCGGTCGGCACCGTGCTGGCCGCCAGCCAGCGCTTCGGCCAACTGCACAGCTTCCACGCGGTGATGAAGATGCAGGGCCCGCGCGCCCTGGAGGCGCAGATGGACTACGTGGCCCCGGACCGCTATCGGCTGATCACCGACGATGGCCCGCAGACCATCATTGGCAGCATGTTCTTCCTGCAGCGTGCCGGCGAAGTACGCCAGATCCCGGTGCCCGAAGGGATGCTGGCCCAGTGGCGCAATCCATTGCCGGCCGATCTGGAGCCGGCACAGCTGCAGGTGCGCGACCTCGGCGAAGACCGCGCCGGTGGCCAGCGCGCGCACAAATACGAGGTGCGCCATGCAACCGCCGCGCCGGATGGCCTGCTGTACTGGGTCAATGCACAGGGCCTGCCGGTGCAGATCGAGCGCAAGGGTGAAACCAACGGGCAGCCGTTCCGGATCACCGTGACCTATTCGCGCTTCGACGACGCCTCTCTGCGCATCGATATTCCCTGAACAGGGGCCGAGGCCGAACGTGCCCTAAAGCCGGGGCCCGTCGCCGAATGTGACGCTGAACGCATCAAGTATCATCCCCCCCTTGTTGTCCCTCCCCCTTGTCCGATCACGGAGAACCGTTGATGTCCCTGCGCGTTTCGTTGCTTGTTCCCCTGCTGCTCTGCGCCCCGGCGGTTTATGCACAGGACGCTGCCGAACTGGCGGCGATGACCTCCCCCTGGAGCGGCAGTGGCGGTGAACTGGGCTTTGCCTCGGCCCGCGGCAACAGCAATACCGAGAGCTTCAACGGTCGTCTGCGCCTGCGCTACACCGACGATGACTGGGTGCACAGCATGGATCTGTTCGGCCTGCGCTCGCGCTCGGAATACACCGATACCAACGACGACGGCACCACCATCCGCCGCCGCAACACCACCGCCAACCGCTACACCGGCAGTGCCGGCAGCGCGCTGCAGCTGGGCGAACACCGCCAGATCACCGCCACGGTGCGTTACGAGCGCGACGATTTCGCCACCTACGACCGCCAGAGCTCGTTCGGTCTGGGCTACGGCACCCGCATCATCGATGCCGAGCGCTTCTACATGGATGCGCAGATCGGCCCCGGTGTGCGCCGCACCCACAACACCGAAGACGACGCGACCCGCACCGGCCTGATCGGCCGCGGCCTGTTCGATCTCAAGTACACGCTGACCCCGAACACCGACCTGGTGAACACGCTGCTGGTCGAATCGGGCTCGTACAACACCTTCGCGCAGAACGATTTCGGCGTGTCGGTGAGCATGAACGAACATCTGGCGCTGAAGGCCGGCTGGCAGGCGCGCCACAACAGCGACGTCGCCGATGACAAGCGCAAGACCGACACGCTGACCACCATGAACGTGGTCTACAAGTTCAAGTAATCGCTGCGGGCGCCTGTGCGCCCGCCGTCGTGATGTAGTGCCGGCCGCTGGCCGGCTCATCGCGTACCTTGTGCAGCATGGACTGCCGGCCAGCGGCCGGCACTACGCGCCTCAGACCGCGAGCAGCTCCCCGGCACCGGCATCGAGCAGGCCACGCGCCACGCGCTGGCCCAGCGCCTCCGGATCATTGGCCGGGCCACGCGCTTCAGCGCGCACGATGCGGCCATCGGCGACACCGCCGACCAGGCCCTGCAGGAACAGATCCTCGCCTTCCCATTGCGCAAAGCCGGCGACCGGCACGTGGCAGCTGCCGTGCAGTGCACGGTTCATGGCACGCTCGGCTTCCACACAGGCACGTGTGTCGGCATCGTCCAGCGCTGCGAACAGGCCCATCACCTCCGCGTCCTCACCGTTGCATTCCACCGTCACCGCGCCCTGTGCCGGGGCCGGCAGCCAGTCCGGTGCCGCCAGGCGCGCCACGATGCGGTTGCCCAGGCCGAGCCGCTCCAGCCCCGCCACGGCCAGCACGATCGCGTCGTAGCCGCCGTTGTCCAGCTTGGCCAGGCGCGTGTTGACGTTGCCGCGCAGGTCCTGCAGCTCCAGGTCGGGGCGCAGCGCGCGCAGCTGGGCCTGGCGGCGCAGCGACGAGGTGCCTACCCGCGCGCCGATCGGCAGCGCGTCCAGCGAGGCGTACAGATTGGAGATGAAACCATCGGCCGCGTCATGACGGGTCAGCATCGCCGGCAGCGCGAACGGCGCATCCAGCTCCATCGGCACATCCTTGAGCGAATGCACGGCGCAGTCCGCTTCGCCACGCAGCATGGCCAGTTCCAGTTCCTTGAGGAACAGGCCCTTGCCGCCGATCGCGGCGAGCGAACGATCCAGCACCTCGTCGCCGCGCGTGCTCATCGGCACCAGCACCACCTCCAGACCGGGATGCGCCTGGCGCAGGCGGTCGGCAACATATTCGCTCTGCCACAGGGCAAGCGGGCTCTTTCGGGTGGCGATGCGCAGGGTCTTCATGGCGCCATTATCGACGCACAGGGGCGTATCGACCAACGGTCGCGCACAGCCCCGCTTACAGGTACTTGAGGTCCTGCTTCAGGCTGGCCACGCAACGGCGGCTGACTTCCAGCGGCCCGTGGCCATGCCGCAATACCGCCTGGACCTGCCCTGCGCCATTTCGTCGCAGCTCGACCAGTTCGTGCCGGGCGACCAGGCAATTGCGGTGGATGCGCACGAAGCGGTTGCCGAATTCCTCTTCCAGCGACTTCAGCGACTCCTCCAGCAGGTCTTCGCCGCGGGCGTGATGCACCACGACGTATTTTTCTTCGGCCTGCAGGTAGTGGATGTCCTCGACCGGGATCAGCCGCAGGCTGCCGCGCAGGCGTGCGCACAGCAGGGTACGCGCCTGCTGGCTGGCGGGGGTCGCCGGGCCACTGCGGCCGGCGAGGAAGGTGCGCGCACGCTCCAGCGCGGCCGCCAGGCGCTCGGGGCGCACCGGCTTCATCAGGTAGTCGATCGCGGCTGCCTCGAAGGCGGACAGCGCATGCGCGTCGTACGCGGTGCAGAACACCACCGCCGGGCGTGGCTCGAAGGTGGCCAGATGGCGCGCGGCTTCCAGCCCGTCCAGGCCGGGCATGGCGATGTCGAGCAGGACCAGGTCCGGTTGCAGCTCGGCGCAGGCGTGCAGCGCCTGTTCGCCGTTCTCGGCCTCGGCCACCACCTCGATGCCGGCCTGGTCAGCGAGCAGGGAGCGCAGGCGCTCGCGGGCCAGCGGTTCGTCGTCGGCGATCACCACCTTCAATACAGTTTCCTCACTGGACCGGGACCGTGATTTCGCAAGCATAGTAGCCGTCGGCCCACGCCCCCGTCATCCGCGCGGCCGGGCCGAAGCGCCAGGCCAGGCGATGGGCGATGTTGCGTTGTGCATGCCCGGCGCCCTGCAGGAGCGGCAGCCCGCGCGTGGCCGGGTCCGGTGCCGGGTTACGCACGCGGATGCGCAGATTCGCGCCGTCACTGGACAGTGCCAGCACGATCGTGCCACCGGCGGGCACCCGCGAGATGCCATGCAGCACGGCATTTTCGACCAGCGGCTGCAGTACCAGCCGCGGCATCGGCAGCGACCAGGGCAGCGGCTCGTCGCGCAGCCAGATCACTTTCAGGCGTTCGCCCAGCCGTAGCGATTCGATCGAAAGATAGCGCTCGGCCAGTTCGCACTCGGCCTGCAGGGTGGAATCGCCATCGCCGGCACCGAGGGCTGCGCGGAACAGATCGGACAGATCCAGCACCGCGCGCTCGGCCACGTCCGGATCACGCCGCAGCAGGCTGGCGATCAGGTTCATGCTGTTGAACAGGAAGTGCGGCCGGATCCGCGCCTGCAATGCATCCGCCTGGGCTCGTGCGTTGGCCAGCATCTGCGCGCTGCCGCGGTCGCTGACGTAGAAGTAGCGCAGCGCCAAGGCAGTGATCAGCGCGGTCATCGCCGCACTGCCCAACGTGAACCGCCAGAAGCCGACCGCCTGGGCAAAGCTGCTGCCGCCGAGCACGCCGTACAGCGCATGCACGATCGCCGCGCACGCACCGGCGATCAGCCCGGTCATCAGCACCACCAGCACCATGCCCGGCACTTCGGGCAAGCGCGAGAGCACCGCGCGCACGCTGCACAGGCTGACCGTCACTGCCAGCGCCAGCCACAACGCGAAGCCGCTGGCGGACAGGAAGTCCGGCAGCGTCCAGTGGCGACTGCCATCGGGGGCCAGCGCCACCAAGACGACCACCAGCTCGGCCAACCCCAGCATCGCCGCCAGCCGCGGCAGGCGGCACAGCTCGGGCAACCAGGACTGCTGGCGCGGGTCGCTCATGGCGTCAGGCGGCGAAGCGCGCCTCGAGCCAGTCGCCCAGCGCCTGCAGTTCCTCGGCGCAGACCTGGTGGGCCATCGTGTAGGTGTGCCACTGCACCGGCAGGCCGAGCGCGCTCAGCGTCTGCGCGGTGTGCTCGGCGATCGCCACCGGGATCACCGGATCCTGGGTGCCATGGGCCATGAACACCGGCACGCTGATGGCATCGGCCACGCGCGCGGCAGCTGCCTTGGCCGGATCCGGCAGATAGGTCGACAGTGCGATCAGCCCGGCCAGCGGACGGGTGCGACGCAGCAGTGCGCTGAGGATCACCGCCCCGCCCTGCGAGAAGCCGGCCAGCAGGATGCGTTCGGCCGGAATGCCGCGGGCGACCTCGCGCTCGATCAGCAGTTCCAGTTCCACGATCGAGGCGTCCACGCCGGCGCTGTCCGCGCGCGAACGGAAATCCATGCTGACGATGTCATACCAGGCGCGCATCGGCACGCCGTTGTTGATCGTGATCGGCTGCACCGGCGCATGCGGGAACACGAAGCGGATCGCCGGCCAGTGCGGGCGCACCAGTTCGGGCACGATCGGGGCGAAGTCATGGCCGTCGGCACCCAGGCCATGCAGCCACAGCACCGACCACTGCGGGTCGGCGCCGGTTTCGTTTTCCACGGTATCCAGCATCAGGCGGCTCCAGTACGTTCAAGCCGCATTATGACCGCGCCCCGCGGCAATGGGGCGGCGATACCTGGATTGCCGTGATCAGCCGGGGGGATGTGCCTCGGCCGCAGCACGGCGCAGCTCGGCCGCGCGCACCAGCACCTTCGGCGGTGCCGATTCTTCCGGGATTTCCATCAGGCCCAGCCGGTGCATCCAGACGCCAGCGGTGCGCGAGGAGGTGAAGCCCACCACCGGAATCGCCAGCACCATGCCGATCACCACCGGTGCCATCCATGCGGCCAGCGAGGGCGAGACCGCGTAGGCCAGCGCGCCCATGAACAGGCCGAACACACTCAGCCCGCCGTAGCCACGCGCCAGCGCCAGCCAGGACACGCCGCCATCGTCGCGCTGCTGCGCGTCCCAGCCCGAGTCCTTGCCGGCCAGCACCTCAGCCACACCGCGCGACTGCACGTACATCACCACCGGTGCCATCAGCGCGGCGAGGATGGTCTCCAGCAGCATCGAAATGAAGGCGCGGATCGTGCCACCGCAGCCACGGCGTTCGACCGGCTCCAGCAGCATCGCCAGGTAGCCCAGTACCTTGGGCGAGAGCAGCACCACCATGGTGATCGCGAACATGCGGATCACCTGGGTCTCATCCTGGTGGCGCCAGTAGACACCGGGCGAGAGATGCAGCACTTCATTGAGGTCGATGCCGCCCTGGAACAGCGGAATCGCGATGCCGATCAGCATCAGCATCGCCCACATCGGCGCGGTGAAGTAATGCCCGATGCCGACCAGCATGTGCATCCGGCTGACCCAGTGCAGGCCCTTGGAACCGACCACCTTGGCGTGCTGCAGGTTGCCCTGGCACCAGCGCCGGTCGCGGACCAGCAGATCGGTCAGGGTCGGCGGGCCTTCCTCATAGCTGCCTTTCAGGTAGGGCACCATGTGGGTGGCCCAGCCGCCACGGCGCATCAGCGCGGCCTCGACGAAATCGTGGCTGAGCACGTGCCCACCAAACGGCTCCTTGCCCGGCAGCGACGGCAGGCCGGCCTGCTCGGCGAAGGCCTGGGTGCGGATGATCGCGTTGTGGCCCCAATAGTTGCTCTCCGCGCCATGCCACCACGCCACGCCGCGGCCGATCACCGGGCCGTATACGCGCCCGCCGAACTGCTGCATGCGGGCAAACAGGGTGCGCCCACCAACCACCGCCGGCAGGGTCTGGATCAGACCAACATCCGGGTTGTGTTCCATGCCCGCGACCAAGCGCACGATGGTGTCGCCGGTCATCAGGCTGTCGGCGTCCAGGATCAGCATCTGCGGGTAGGCACCGCCGAAACGGCGGACCCAATCGGCGATGTTGCCGGCCTTGCGCCCGCTGTTGTCGCCGCGGCGACGGTAGAAGATGCGGTCATGGCCGCCCACCGCATCGCACAAGGCGTGGAAGGCCGCTTCCTCGGCCTGCCCGATGTCATCGCGGCGGGTATCGCTGAGCACGTAGAAATCGAAATTCGCCAGCTGGCCGGTCTCGGCCACCGACTCATAGATCGCCTGCAACCCGGCCAGCAACCGGCGCGGATCTTCGTTGTAGGTGGGCATCAGCAGCGCGGTGCGCGTATGCACGGTCGGCAGCGGCGCGTCCGGATCGATGCCGAGCTTGTAGCCCCGATCGAATACCGCGGTCAGGAAACCGGCCACCGCCCCGGCGAAGGACAACGCGATCCAGGCGAACAGGCCCACGAACAGCACCAGCAGGCAGGCTTCCAGCACACTGATGCCATTGACGGCGAGCACCTTCCACATCATCCGGCTGGCGGCGGCGGTCATCGCCGCGGTACCGCCCAGGATGTAGAAACGACGCAGCCCGATCATCCGCGGTGAGGTGCGCTGGCGCGGAACCTGCAGCTGCCCTTCGCGCAGGGACTGCTCAGGCATCGGCAACGGCGACTCGGCCGGCAACGTCGCCCGGCCGGCGTCCAGCGGGGCGTTCAGGGTCTGGGTACTCATGCGCGGTGTCCCTGTGCAGGGCGTGCCAGGCCGGGGGTGCCAAGTGTGGAAAGGGGCATCCTGAGCCCGGCGTACACGATGGCACGCATGCGTCCTGTCGGCGCGGGCCGGAGACCGGCACGCAGCGTATGTCTGTGACTACCGGAACCCACGAACTCTCCAAACCGCTTGAGACGAAAAATGCGGCTCAGTCTAGGGCGCGAATCGTAAGGTGCGCGCGAAGGGCGGCGCGGGGATTTCTCCGCATTCAGCTTTTGGATCGAGACAAGTGGAGGCCCCCTCGCGGCCAAGGGCGCGCAGGCCCTGTGCCATGGGCTTCTGCCCATTCAGCTTGCTGGTGGCGCCGATCAGCCCCCTACTGCAACGCGACCGGTCCTCATCGCCTGCGCAGGATCAGGCGGCGCCGGTGGTGCGCAGTTTTTCTGCCCTGGAGGGGGTCGGGCCGGCAGCGTTGACAGGCGCGGCAGCGGCTCAGGCGGCGGTGGCGGCGATGGCCAGGTCGGTCTCTACCGGCGGGCGCGACAGCGCGCGCGCGCTCACCTGCGAAAACTGCAGCTGGGCGAGCAGGTGTTGCGCCTGGGTGGCAACCGGGCACGGGGTAATCTGCGGCCCTGCTTGCGGGCGCTCGGGGGACATCACATCAATGGACATGGTCTGGCATCTCGTTGACTTCTCATTTCCCACGGGGCTTCCTGCCGCGCGGATTGCGCACCCTATCGGAAAACCGGGACGAATGTGTGACGGTCCGCGCAGTCCCTGACAGGCGGCATGTAGAGCGTCGAAAAATTGGCGCGGATCAAGAGCTTGCGGCTATCATGTAATCGTTTTCAACACACGATTCGGATATGGATTCCAACACTGCTTCCCCCTACAGCCCCAAGTGGCAGTTCCGCTTCAGCTTCTTCGAACAGCACGGCGCCCCTAATTCGCCAACCTTCAAGGCCGCGTACAAGACGCTGCCGTTCGGCCAGAAGATCAAGGTCAACTTCAACTTCTTCGCCCTGTTCTTCAGCTGGATCTACCTGCTGATCCTGGGCATGTGGCGCAAGGCGCTGACCATCCTGGGCATCACCCTGGTGCTGATGGTCGTCGTGGCCTTCCTGCCGGACGTGGTCGGCCGTGCGATCGGTGTGGCCTGGTCGGTGCTGATCGCGTTGACCACCAACTATTCGTACTACCTTGAAAAGGTAAAGGGCGATACCAGCTGGAACCCCTTCGCCGGCATGCGCTGGTAAGGCAGCACGCAGGCGTGGATAAGAGCCCGGTCATTGACCGGGCTTTTTTGTGGCGCGTCGGCCGTGGGCGTCGATCACCACCTCGCCATCTTCCTTGCGGAACGGCGCCTGCACCGGCGGCAGGATCTCCAGCACGGTCTCCGAGGGCCGCGCCAGGCGCACCCCCAGTTCGGTCTGCACGAACGGCCGGTTGATCAGGATCGGATGGGCCAGCATCGCATCCAGCAGTCGGGTGTCGTCCAGCGTTGGATCGGCCAGGCCCAGTGCGGCATACGGGGTGCCTTTCTGGCGAAGCGCATCGCGGACCTGCAGGCCGGCAGCGGCGATCAGTGCGATCAGACGCTCGCGATCCGGCGGGGTGCGCAGGTACTCCACCACCTCCGGCGCCACGCCGGCATGGCGCATCAGCGCGAGCACATTGCGCGAGGTCGCGCAGGCCGGGTTGTGATAGATCACCGCCTTCATGCGCGGTCTCCCACGGCAAGCGGCAGCGTCGCGGCCGGCTCCACCACGCCGGCATCGCGGGCCAGCTGCGCCGCCTGCGCGTCGTCCTTGCGCTCGCTGTAGCGGTCGGTGAGGTAATCGCTGTTGTCACGGACCAGCAGGGTGAACTTGACCAGCTCCTCCACTACATCCACGACACGGTCGTAGTACGCCGAGGGTTTCATCCGCCCCTGCGCATCGAACTCCTGCCAGGCCTTGGCGACCGAAGACTGGTTGGGGATCGTCACCATCCGCATCCAGCGCCCGAGCACCCGCAATGCGTTGACCACGTTGAAGGACTGCGAGCCGCCACACACCTGCATCACCGCCAGGGTGCGGCCCTGGGTGGGGCGTACGCTGCCTTCGGACAACGGCAGCCAATCGATCTGGTTCTTGAACACGGCGCTGAGGGTGCCGTGGCGCTCCGGGCTGATCCAGACCTGGCCTTCGGACCACTGCGACCAGGCGCGAAGCTGCTGGACCGTGGGGTGATCGGCGTCCACCGCATCGGCCAGCGGCAGTCCGTGTGGGTCAAACAGACGGACCTCGGCGCCCAGGTGCTGCAGCAAGCGCTCGACTTCCCTGGCCAACAGGCGGCTGTAGGACTGGGGACGCAGCGATCCATACAGCACCAGGATCCGGGGCGGGTGGGCACTGGCGGGCCCGGCGAACCGGCTGGGATCCGGGAGATCGACCGCCGCACAGGTCAGGTTGGGCAGCAAGGACATGAGGTTGCTCCGGCTTAATTGTTCGACTATTCTAGAAACATGGAACATAAAACTGCAACCCACGCCCTGGCCGCCCTCGGGCATACCACCCGCCTGAGCGTTTTCCGCCTGCTGGTCCAGGCCGGCCGGGGTGGCCGCCTGCCCGGGGAAATCGCCGCCGACCTCGGCCTGCCCGGTGCCACGCTGTCCTTCCACCTCAAGGAACTGAGCGCGGCCGGTCTGGTCAGCGCGGAGCCGCGTGGGCGCAGCATCTGCTACCGCGCCGACTTCGAGGCGATGAACGGCCTGATCGGCTACCTCACCGAGAACTGCTGCGCCGGCGAGGCGGACTGCGGTTCCGCTGGCCCATGCGCGCCGTCGTGCTGATCCGTTGGTTGCCGGGCCCATCGCGATGACGACACCTGCCACGCCACGCCTGTCCTTCCTGGACCGCTGGCTCACCCTGTGGATCTTCGCGGCGATGGCGGTTGGCGTGGCCCTGGGCACCCTGTTCGACGGCCTGCCCGCCGCGCTGGACGCCATGACCATCGGCGGCACCAACCTGCCGATCGCCGCCGGCCTGATCCTGATGATGTACCCGCCCCTGGCCAAGGTGAAGTACGAGGCGCTGCCCGCCGTCTTTGCCGACAAGCGCGTGCTGGCGCTGTCGCTGCTGCAGAACTGGGTGGTGGGGCCGGTGCTGATGTTCGCGCTGGCCGCACTGTTCCTGCACGACCGGCCGGAGTACATGACCGGGCTGATCCTGATCGGCCTGGCCCGCTGCATCGCGATGGTGCTGGTCTGGAACCAGCTCGCGCGCGGGGACAATCAGTACGTGGCCGGCCTGGTCGCGTTCAACTCGCTGTTCCAGATCGCCTTCTTCAGCGTCTATGCGTGGCTGTTCCTGACCGTGCTGCCGCCGTTGTTCGGGCTGCAGCGCAGCGTGATCGATGTCAGCACGTGGACCATCGCCGGCGCGGTGCTGGTGTATCTGGGCATTCCCTTCGCGGCCGGCTATCTCGGGCGACGACTGCTGCTGCGGGTGCGCGGGGCTGACTGGTATGAAACGCGCTTCCTGCCCGCCATCAGCCCGATCACATTGGTCGCACTGCTGTTCACCATCGTGGCGATGTTCAGCCTCAAGGGCGGCGATCTGGTGCGCATTCCGCTGGATGCGGTACGCATCGCCATCCCGCTGACGATCTACTTCTTCGTGCAGTTCCTGCTGAGCTTCTTCATGGGCCGCTGGATCGCACGCGACTATCCGCGCACCACCGCCATCGCCTTCACCGCGACCGGCAACAACTTCGAACTGGCCATCGCCGTAGCGATTGCCGCCTTCGGGCTGGGTTCACCGGTCGCGTTCGCCGCCGTGATCGGGCCGCTGGTGGAGGTGCCGGTGTTGATCGTGCTGGTCCATCTGGCGCTGCGGCTGGGGCGTCGCGGTTTCCAGACACCACCGGCAGCCTCCGGCGGAGCGTGAAGCAGCCACATCATCACCACGCGTTCTCCCACCGCGGCTCACCCTGCCCGCACCTGTCCGCCGGAGTCCGCAATGTCCACGCATCCCAACAGCGAACGACTGGAAAAAGCCGCCCGGTGGCTGGGCCGCCAGACCCATGACCTGGACGCGATCGCCAAACGCGTCATCGGCCGCCAGGCGGTCATCGACGATCCCAACCAGCGCCTGGCCGAGCAATCCACCTTCGGCGAACGGCTGGCCGACCAGGTCGCGCGGTTCGGCGGCTCGTGGCGCTTCATCCTGCTGTTCGGCGCAGCCCTGCTGATCTGGGTGGTGCTCAACACCGAGGTGCTCGGTGCGACCGCGTTCGATCCTTACCCTTACATCTTCCTCAACCTGATGCTGTCGATGCTGGCCGCGATCCAGGCGCCCGTGATCATGATGAGCCAGAACCGCCAGGCGGAAAAAGACCAGCGCATGGCCAGCTACGATTACGAAGTGAACCTCAAGGCCGAACTGGAGATCATGGCGTTGCACGAGAAGGTCGATACGGTCAGCAACCAGATCCTGCTGCAGGTCCTGCAACAGCAACAACAGCAGATCGATCTGCTCACCGAACTGGTGGCGCGCGGCAACCGGGAAGGCTGAGCCGATCCGGCGCGGTCATGCCAGGTGCAGATGACCCTGGTAGAGGCCCCACGCCGCCCAGCCGGCAACGACGATCACGGCCGCCACGATCACCTGCTCGGCCCGGGTGAACAGCTGCTGCCCATGCTGGTGCTTGGCGGCCGCGAACATGGCAATGCCCGGGGCGTACAGCAACACCGACAGCAGCACCTGTGACAGCCCACCGGCATAGACCAGCCACAGCGCGTATACCGTGGCCAGACCGGCCACCAGCAGATCGCGGACCCGCAGCCCGGGCTGTCCGCCATAGGTTTCCCCGCGCAGCGCCAGCAATGCACCGTAACCTGCCGAGAACAGATACGGCACCAGGCTCATCGATGCCCCCAGCAGCACCAGGCTGGTATAGGTGCCTGCACTGAACAGGGTGATGATCAGAAACAGCTGGATCAGCCCGTTGGTGAGCCACAGCGCGTTGGCGGGCACCTGCCGTGCGTTCTCGCGCCCGAGGAACGCCGGCATCGTGCCATCCCCCGCTGCCGCGTACAGCACTTCGGCGCACAGCAGCACCCATGCCAGCAATGCCCCCAGCACCGAGACGATCATGCCGATGATGATCAACGTGGCGCCCCAGGGCCCGACGATGGCCTCCAGCACGAAGGCCATCGAGGGATTGCGCGCCTGTGCCAGCGCCTCCTGGCGCAGTACGCCCATCGACAGCAGATTGACCAGCATCAGCAGCGCGAGCACGCACACAAACCCGATGATCGTCGCGCGCCCGACATCCGAACGCTTGGCCGCGCGCCGCGAGTAGATGCTGGCACCCTCGATGCCGATGAACACCCAGACCGTGATCAGCATCATGCCCCGCAGCTGCTCACCCAGGCTGCCCAGTTCCGCCGTGCCCCAGAACTCGCCGGTGAAGATATCGGCCTTGAAGCCCACGGCGGCGATGATCAGAAACACCACGATCGGCACGATCTTGGCGACAGTGACGACCGCATTGACCAGGGCCGCCTGGCGGATGCCACGCAGGATCATTGCGTGCATCGCCCACAGCAGCACGGAGGCGCATGCCACCGCCTGCCAGGTATTGCCCTCGCCGAAGGCCGGCACGAAATAGCCCAGGCCGCTGAAGATCAGCACGAAGTAGCTGACATTGCCGAGCAGCGAGCAGACCCAGTAGCCCCACGCCGCGGAAAAGCCGATGTAATCGCCGAACCCGGCGCGCGCGTACGCATAGATACCGGTATCCAGCTCGGGCTTGCGGTTGGCCAGGTTCTGGAACACGAAGGCCAGCATCAACATGCCCAGGCCGCTGATCATCCAGCCGATCAAGGCCACACCCGGGCCGGCGCTGCGCGCGATGTTCTGTGGCAGTGAGAAGATGCCAGCGCCGATCATCGATCCGACCACCAGGGCAGTCAACGCGGTCAGGCCGAGCCGGTCGGAACGAGAGGTCATGTGCTCACCATCGGCAAACAGAATAGCGCCGATTACCAACGCCCGGCGGTGAGCACCGGGTGAACCGGCCCTGCCGGCGCGCCGGTCCGGATCAGAAGGTCTGCCAGTCCTCGCCGACCACTGCCGCCGCAGGCACGCGCGCAGCGGTCCGCGCGGGGGTGGCACGACGCGCCGGTGTGCCCGCCGCCGCCGCACTGGCCTGCAGGCGGAAGATCGCCACCGCCGTGCCCAGCTGCTGCGCCTGCTCTTCCATCGCGCGCGCGGCCGCCGTCGCTTCCTCCACCAGCGCGGCATTCTGCTGGGTAGTCTCGTCCATCTGGGTGATGGTCTGGTTGACCTGTTCGATACCGGCGGACTGTTCCTTCGAGGCTGCCGAGATCTCGGCCATGATGTCGTTGACCCGGCGCACGCCGGTGACGATCTCTTCCATCGTCCGGCCGGCGGTCTGCACCAGGGCCGAGCCCGCGCTGACCTGGGTGACCGAGTCGTCGATCAAGGTCTTGATCTCCTTGGCCGCCCCGGCGGAGCGCTGCGCCAGTGCGCGCACTTCGGTGGCCACCACCGCGAAACCCCGGCCCTGTTCGCCGGCACGGGCGGCTTCCACCGCAGCGTTCAGTGCCAGGATGTTGGTCTGGAACGCGATGCCGTCGATCACCGAGATGATCTCGGCAATGCGCTTGGACGAGGCCTCGATGCCCGCCATGGTGGTCACCACCTGGCCGACCACCTCACCGCCCTTCGACGCCACATCGGCTGCGCCCGCGGCGAGCTGGTTCGCCTGCACGGCATGGTCCGCGTTCTGACGTACGGTGGAGGTGAGTTCTTCCATCGATGCGGCGGTCTCTTCCAGGCTGGCAGCCTGCTGCTCGGTGCGGCGCGACAGGTCGCTGTTGCCTGCGGCAATCTCGCCGGCGGCGAGGTTGATGCTGCCGGTGGCCTGCTGGATGCGGCCGACGATGTCGGTCAACTGCGCTACCGTGGTATCGGCATCGTCACGCATCCGCGCGAACACGCCATGGAACTCGCCGCGCATGCGCGCCGTGAGATCACCCGCGGCAATGGCACGCAGCAGCGCGGAAATCTGCTGCAGGTTGTCATCGCTGACCTGCATCATGGTGTTGAGGTTTTCGACCATCGCGCGGAAGTCGTGGTCAAAGCGCACCACATCGCCACGCTGGCTGAAATCCCCCACCGCCGCCGCCCCGGCCAGATCCCCGATCTGGGTATTGATGGCGCGCAGGTTGGCCTTGGTGGTATCCATTGCAGCAGTAAAGGCGGCCTGCTCGCCGGGCAGGCGGTCCATGTCCTGGCTCAGGTCACCGACCGCGTAGCGCTGCATCACTTCGACCAGGCGATGCGTGACCGCGATGTTGGCGCCCACCAGCTGGTTGGTGTCTTCCACCATCTTGCCGTACTCGCCCGGGAAGGTCTGCGCGTCCATGCGGTAGCTCAGCTCGCCCCCCTCATGTCGCTGGGCCATCTCACCCTGCGCGGCCATCACCGCGCGCAGCTGGCTGCGCATGCGCTGCATCGATTCGAGCAGGCGGCCGACTTCGTCATTACGCGCGGGCGGCAGCGGTGTATCCAGACGCCCCTCGGCCACCTCTGCGGACAGGCGGACGGCATCGGCCAACGGACGGATCGCCTGACGGCGCAGCAGCACGTACACGCTGCCGCTGAGCACCAGTGCCGCACCCAGACCAACGGCCAGGATGATCCACAGCAGCGCACGTGCCTGCGCGGTGATCAGCGCATGCGGCACAATCACACCCAGCGCGAAATGCTCTTCGCTGCCGCCGATGCGCAGCGGCACGTAGGTTTTCACGTTGCCTGCCGCATCCGGCTCGAAGGCATCAAAGGTCTTGTCTGCCTTGACCGCCGCCAGTACCTGCGTAGTCAGCGCATCCTCGCGACGCTTGCCGATCTCGCTGGCGTCCTTCGCGGCCAGCACGATGCCGCCGGGCGAGATCAGTTCCACATGGCCTTCCTCCATGGGCCGCAGCGCGGCCAGGTGCTTCTGCAATGCGGCCAGCGCGAAATCCACCGTCACCGCACCAACGAACGTCCCTTGGTCGATCACCGGGGTGGACAGCGTGGTCATCAGCACTTTCTGGCCGCCGACTTCATAGGTATACGGTTCGGCCACGGTCTGCCGCTTGAGCGCCTTCGGCTTGAGATACCAGTCGCCATCGCCGGGCACGTCATAGCCGGTGAGCGCATCCTGCATCGGCGCGCCGTCGTGCCAGGCCCAGTAGCTCATGAACCGGCCGGTGTCATCGTGTGCCTCGGCGCCGACGAACTCGGCATCCTTGCCATCGAAGGCGTCGGGTTCCCACAACGTGCCGAAGCCCACCCATTCCGGGTGCACCTGCACCTGCTGGTGGATCACCGCAGACACCGTCGCCCGCGACAGCGTTCCCGCAGCGCGCTGCACCAGCAGGTTCTGCGCGAGCGCCTGGCTGGTGGCGAAAGCACTGGAGAGATCACCACTCACCCGCAGCGCTTCGGCCTGGGCCTCGCTCTGCATGGTGTGGCGGGAGGCATCCACCAGCGACGCGCTGGCTTCGCGATAGCTGATGGCAGCGGTGACACCGAAGCAGAGCATGGCGATCAACGCCGTACCCAGCATCAGTCGGTTGGCGATGCTGCCAGGGCGCTTGGAAGCAGTGGGGCGGGACACGGGCATGGGGGCGGTTCCGGAAAAAGGGCATACCGGCGGACGCAGTCACGCGCCGCCACGGAAACACGCAGTCCATTGCGGGCCGGCACGCACGCGGTGCAATCACGGCGCGGCCAGCAGGGATCGATGCAACGTCGGATCAGCACAGGCAGCCCGCCGCCACTCCCGGGAGGGCTGGTCCTGTGCTGGGGGTCACCGCGTCGTACGCCACGGTGCCACCGCCCTGCCCTGTGGAGATGCCGCCTGCCCGCACCGTGACGGCGCTGGCCCAGAGAAGGGACTCAGCTGGATAACGGCGTCATCGGCGCGATGTTTAGCGCGGCTTCCTGACCGTGTTCAGTGAACGCCCGCACCACGCTCGCCGCGCCCCAGCCGCTCCACCAGCGTCTGGCTGGCCGCGTTGAGTCCGATCACCTCCACCTGCGCCCCGCGTGCGCGCAGTTTGCCGGTCACCCGTTCCAGCGCGCCCACGGCGCTGAGGTCCCAGAAGTGCGCGCTGCTCAGATCGATGGTCACGCGCTCAGGCACCTGCAGCAGGTCGAAGGCCGCCGCGAACTGCCCGGCCGAGGCGAAGAACACCTGCCCGCTGACCGTGTAGACACGGGTGCCGTCGGCCGTGTCGGCCTCGGCGATGTCCAGCATCCGTCCCACCTTGCGGGCGAAGAATAGCGCCGACAGCAGCACGCCGGTCAGCACCCCCTTGGCCAGATCGTGCGTGGCCACGGTGACGACCACCGTGCCCAGCATCACCACCGAGGAGCTTTTCGGATGCAGCCGGAACTCGGCGAACGAGCGCCAGTGGAAGGTGCCGATGCTGACCATGATCATCACCGCGACCAGCGCGGCCATCGGAATCTGCCGGACCCAATCCGCGCCGTAGACCACCAGCAGCAGCAACAGCACGCCCGCGACCAGGCAGGACAACCGGCCACGTCCGCCGGAGGACACATTGATCACCGACTGCCCGATCATCGCGCAGCCGCCCATGCCGCCGAACAGCCCAGCGGTGATGTTGGCCAGGCCCTGGCCAGCGCACTCACGGTTGCGCTGGCTGGGCGTATCGGTCATGTCTTCCACAATCTGCGCGGTCATCATCGACTCCAGCAAACCGACTACCGCCAGCGTGGCCGAGACCGGCAGCAGGATGCGCAATGTTTCCAAGGTGAGCGGCACGTCCGGCAGCAGGAAGGCCGGCAAACTGTCCGGCAGCGCGCCCATGTCGCCCACGGTGCGGATGTCCAGGCCGAGCCAGATCGACAGTGCGGTCAACACCACGATCGCCACCAGCGGCGAGGGCACCGCGCGGGTCAGCATCGGCAGCAGATAGATGATCGCCAGGCCGGCCGCGCATACGGCGTACACCGTCCATGGCATCCCGATCAGCTCGGGCAACTGCGCCAGGAAAATCAGGATGGCCAACGCGTTGACGAAGCCGGTGATCACCGAGCGCGAGACGAAGCGCATGAGTGCACCGAGCTTGAGCGCGCCGGCGACGATCTGCAGCAGCCCGGCCAGGATCGTCGCAGCCAACAGGTACTGCAGGCCGTGGTCGCGGACCAGATCGACCATCACCAGCGCCATCGCGCCGGTGGCGGCGGAGATCATGCCCGGCCGGCCACCGGCGATGGCGGTGACCACCGCGATGCAGAACGAGGCGTACAGGCCAACCTTGGGGTCGACCCCGGCAATGATGGAAAAGGCGATCGCTTCGGGAATCAGCGCGAGGGCAACCACGGCGCCGGACAGCAGATCACCGCGGATGTTGCCGAGCCATTGCTGGCGCAGCGGGTAGGACACAGACATGGACAGACTCCACGCACCGGCGATGCGCACGGCGCGTTGTGTGATGAAGACAAAGCACTCCCTGAGCCAGCGCAGAGGCCGGCGCGTCGTCAACGCGGTATCAGGGTGGCGTCATCACAGGGGTCCTGCCGGGGCAGCGGAAGCGGCGCGCAGGATAGCGCAGTCCTCCGATGGTCTCAAACACGGGCCGCCAGTTCACCTCGCGCGTTGCCTGCCCAGCGCGACGGTGCCTGCCCGGTCACCCGCCGGAACGCCGCGGCGAACTTGCCGGGGTTGGCATAGCCCATCGCCAAGGCGACCTCGGTGACGCTGCGGCCGGCCAGCAGCATCGGCTTGGCCGCCTCCATCCGGCGCCACGTGAGGTACGCGTAAGGCGTCATGCCGGTTGCGATCCGGAAGCCGCGGCTGAATCCGCTGGCCTCCTGCCCGACTTCCTGCGCCATGCGGGCAACGCCCAGATCGTCGCCGAGATGGGCATCGATCAGTTCCTGCACGCGCTTGAGGTGCGTCGGCGACAACGCGCGTCGCGTCGCGGGCGCCGCAACCGGCAGACCCGCCAACCGCTTCAGCACCAGGTCGACACCGTGCTCAAAGAACGCGGCAGAACCGGCATGTGCTTCGGCGCAGTGCCACAACGCCCCCATCACCGAGGCGATCACCGGGTCCTCCTGCAGCGCCGACGCCGCCCAATGCAGCTGCTCCACGCGCACACCGCGACCCTGCAGATGCCGCGCGTCGATCGCCAGGCCCAGCAGCGCCAGCGCTGGGCTGCGGAATTCGCCCGGGCAGTCCGGCAACACCACAGTGAACGCGCCTGCCCGCCAGGGCTGCGCGATGCGTCCAAGCGCCGTGCGCTGATACAACGCGCCACCGCCCGCCGTGAGCAGCCCGATGCGCAACGCACTGCCCTCACCCATCGCGCCCTGCGCCGCGGCGAACGTATGGCGGAGCATCAGCACCGAGCCGTCGGCATTGCCCACGCACGCGTCCAGCGGACCGCCACTTTCGGACGCCACGCGTGCAGCCAGGGCAGTCGTTGGTGAGGAAAAGGCGCAGGTCATCGGGTGTCCCGTTCTGGAGCGGCCGCTCCGGAAATGGAGCAGCGGCACCTGATTGTTACACAATAACATTCGCGATTCCTCCCCATCACCGTGGTGCGCGCCACCACCCCAGAGGCTCCTCGTGAAACACGCTGTACTTGCCGGCGCCGTGCTCGCCGCGCTTCAGTTGCTGCCCAGTGCGCCCGCCCAGGCCCAATCCACCCCGCCCGCCACGGCCACCGAGCTGGACGGCATCATGGTGACCGGCAGCAAACGCGATACGCCCTACCTCAAGAGCGACATGTCGGTCACCGTGCTCAACCGCGACGCACTCAAAGAAGCGCACGTCACCGAGTTCCGCGACCTGGACAAGCTGGCCCCCAACGTGAAGTTCAACGTGATGGGCCAGCTCAGCGACATGTTCATCTCCATTCGCGGCATCGAGTCCAACCCGTTTCTGGTCAACCGGGCCTCGGTCTATATCGATGGCATTCCGTTCCGCGAGCTGAGCAACGCGGTGTTGAACCATGTGGCGTCGGTGGAGATCCTGCGCGGGCCGCAGGGCACGCTCTACGGCGCCAACAGCGAATCCGGCCTGGTACTGGTGCGCACGCGTGCACCGTCGGCAACCACCGAGGGCGAGGTCAATGTCGGCGTCACCTCGTTCGGCAACGGCCACGGCAGCAGCGTGGATGGTTTCCTCGGCGGCGCGCTGGGCAACAGCGACCGGTTGTTCGGCTCGGTGGCGTTCATGGCCTCGGATGAAGACAGCCACCTCAAGAACCTCACGCCCTTCAACGGGGTCAACGGCAAGGTCAAGGAGACCTATCTGCAAGGCAAACTGCGCTGGGAGCCGACCGATACGCTGGCCATCAACGCGATCGCCTACCACCTGGGCACGCGTGCACCCGGGATGTTCGAGTACGAGTACCTGCCGCTGGATGTCGGCCTGTATAACCGTACCTACGGCGATCTCTACAACGGCGGCCGTCGTACCGGTGACTTCACCTACATCAACGATGCGCCCAAGCGCACCACAAAGAACGAAACCGTCGCCGGGACCAGCGCGCAATGGCAGTTGTCCCGCGGCACCCTGGATGCGGCATTGTCATATCGCCAGGAGGAAGACACCTCCGCCGGCTACGATTTCGACATGACTGCGACGCCCGCGCTGGCCGGCCGCATCTACGACAAGCAGCACAGCTGGAACGGCGAACTGCGTTTCAGCTCCCCCAGCGATCAAGCGCTGACCTACATCGCCGGCATCTCCACCTACCGGCACCACAAGGACTCCATCCTGGGCACGCTGGTCGGCCCGCCGTTGCGCGGCCTGGGCAGCTATGACCTCGCACCGCTGCAGGGCTCGGATGGCCAGGACTACAGCGTGTTCGGCACCGCCAGCTACACCCCACCCTCGCTGCCGAAACTGACCGCCAGCCTCGGTCTGCGCCATGAGCAGGCCAAGCGTTCCACCCGCCAGCGTGAAGGCACGCTCGACCTTGGCCCGGGCGGGCTGGTGTTCTATCGCGATGCCGAACTCGCACATACGTTCACCGCCACGCTCCCGCGCGTCTCACTGCGCTACGACGCCAGCGACACGCTCTCGTTCTACGCCGCATCCGCCAAGGGCTACATTCCGGGCGGCTTCAATCTGGCGGCCGCACAGAGCGACGTGGTCAACGACAAAGTGCTGCGCTACGAATCGGAAATGATGTGGAGCCACGAGCTCGGCTTCAAGAAGAACGTGCTCAACGGGCGCGGGCATATCGGTGGCGCGGTGTTCCACATCACCTCGGACAACTGGCAGGAGATCCAGCTGGCCACCGATGCCAACGGCCGGCCGATCTCCTCCGACTACGTAGGCTCGGATGCATCCATCCGCTCGCGCGGTGTGGAGCTGGAAGGCGCGCTGGAGGTCCTGCCCGGCCTGACGCTGATGGCAAATGCGGGTTACGTCGACGCCGAGTACCGCAAGCTGTTCGTCGGCGTCAATGAGAGTCTGGCCGGCAACGACGTCAAACTCACTCCGCAGTACACGGCGTATCTTGCCGCACGCTACCAGCACCGCTCCGGGCTGTTCGCGCGCGTGGAATCCTCTTTCAATGGCCGCATGGCGCTGGACGAACGCAATCGCGCCTACCAACCGGCGGTGGCCATCCTCGGCGTACAGCTCGGCTACGAAACCGGGCCGTGGAGCACGCGCGTGTACGTCGACAACCTGACCAACAAGCGGCGCATCAACGGGTTGATCTTCGACAACCTGGCGTTCGGCCGTGACGGCAACTACTACGGTCCCATCGACCGCCCGCGCATCGTCGGTGCGCAAATCGGCTATCGGTTCTGAGGCAGCGTGGAGGGGGCCGCGGGCGGTGCCCTCCTACTCCTTGAGAACGTCCTGTGCATCCACGATATCCACCCCCGAGACCTGCCGCAGCCAACCATCGAACCAAGGCTTGTGCGAAGCGCCGACGATGGAGAGCACGCGGGAGCCCGGGTGGTCGCGCACGACCTCGAGAATGTTGGCGACCATGCGCAGATTGCGGATCTCCCAGCCCTGCACCCAGATCTGAGGGTAGTGCTGCGGTGACACGGCGGCCAGCGTCGGGCGCACGTTGGACTCGGCGAGCACCTGCAGCGCCGCGGGCTCATTGACGCTGCGATACAGCGAGAGCAGATCGTTGGACGCGATGAAGGCCGCTTCGCGTTCCGTCATGGCATCGAACGTGGGGCCATACCCGCTCCACGCCTGCTGGAGCGCCGCGCTGAACGCCTTGCGGTCCGCGATCTGATGATTGTCACCGGTATGGTCGTCGACCGCGTACACGCGCTGCAGGCCGAGCCGCGCGGCCAGGACCGCGGCGATCTGGTAGCTCTCGTTCTTGCGCGCTTGAATCTGCTTGAGCAGCTCGACCAGGGTGCCATCCAGGCCATCGCCCGCGCGTCGCTCGGCCACGGGCAGCTGCAGCCACTGCACGTACGCAGACGCCCGTTCGCCAGCGGCAAGGAACAGGGCGGCCAGTTGGCGACGCTGCGCAGGCGTGGGCGACGCCGGCCAGGTTGCGAACGTCTTGTTGACCTGCACGATCGCGGCAGGCACATCCAGCCCCGTAGCGGTCTTCGCGGTCTCCGTGCTGGCGCAGTAGTCATCGCCGTAGACCGCCGCATGGCGCTTGGCCAGGTCACACTGCTCGCCGCTGATGGCTTCGATGGTGATGTAGCCGGGCTTGAAGGCTGCGAGCCTGTCCAGCAGCGGATACAGTGCTTTGGGATCGAAGGCCTCGTGCTCGCTGAGGTGGACGCTGCCCAGCACGAGGACGTCGGTGCGTGGGCCGACCATGTCCTTGTCCAGGTTCGCCAGGTCGATCTGCGCCTGGGCGCAGAACGGGGTCAGGGCCATCACGCAGGCCGACAACACGCGTTGCTTCATGCATCACCCCCGGGGAAGTCCGTGACAGCCTTTCTAGCAGGCAGATGCGGCGCCGGCCACGTGCCGGATGGCATAGGGGTCCAAAGGCGCTGTGCGAGCGTTCTTTCCGGCTTATGGGCTCCAGCACCCAGTTCCCGATGCCGCCTACGGACAAAAATAGTAGGATTGAAGCAACCAACGGAAGGTCTTACGCATGGGCAGTTTCAGTATCTACCACTGGATCATCATCGGCGGCTTGATGCTCATCCCGGTCGCCATCGCAGCGGTGATCGCCATCGTCGTCCTCAGCCTGCGAAAGAAGTCACCCAACCGCTGACGAGCGCCCCCTGCCGGGTCAGAATGGCCGGCTCCCCGGGTATTGCGGGGTGACTCAAGGGATCCGGCATGGCGACAAGAAACAACACGGTCGAGTGGATCACGGGGGTATTGCTGCTCATCTTCTTTGCCATGCTGTTCGGTATCCCCAACAGCTCACCGTGGTTCGGGCTGGTGTTCGTGTACCTGATGGCCGCCGCGCTGTTCATCGTAGGCAGCATGCTGTGGAGTGCGTTGCGCAGCCGCCGCGCAGCACTGGCATTAGGTCGCATGCCACCCACGCGCGCACTGCACACCCGCGAGGCGAAAGCGCTGGAGTGGTTCGGCCAACCCGAGCGCATCGTTTGGCGCATGCCGCGCGGGAACGTGATCGATCTGATCAAGGCGACACGGGCCGCAGGCAGCCGGCCGGTAGTGCGCACACTTCGCGGGCCGTATCGCGTGATGGTGCGCGCCCGGCATCACGAGCGGCATGACTTCATCGGCGATGTGGAGGTACTCATGCTGCCGGGGGCGGATCGCTACCTGCGCGAGAACAACGAGGCCGACGTGTTGCTGTGCGGAAGGTTCGCGGTGGTGCTCGCGTTGAATGGTGCGTGGCGGATCGACCAGGCGCCATCGCTGTTGCGATGACGCGCGTGCGCATCGCGTTGTCGTTCAATCAGTAGCGCGGCTTGATTGGCTCACTGGAATCCAGGTACCCCGCGGCGAGAGCCTTCTCGCAGGCGATATAGCCTGCGTTGACGACGCGCCCCTGCGCGTTGAAGACCACATAGTAGGGCGAGGTGTTGCCGCGGTTGCGCAGGAGATAGTTGTAGCAGACGCCGTTGATGCCGGGCACCACCATTGCATCCAGCGGCCGTCCCGCGGCGCTCAGGACTGACTCGCGGGTCGCCCCCTGCTGCAGCGAACTGATCACGACCGGATTGCCGCGGTCATATTGAAGAACGCTGGGCATGCATGCGGACAGACCCGCGCAGACACCACACGCCAGCAGGATCGCCTTGGTCATGGGGGCGGCGCTCACTGCCGGCGCGCACGCGCTGCCGCCGCGTTGGCGTCGCGGATGCGCTGGTTGCGCGCCTGCTTGTCATAGTCATCCTTTGCCTGCATCACGCCACCGGCCGCCTGGATCCAGCTGCTGGTTGTGCATCCGGACACAAGTAATGTCGCGGCAAGGGCTGCCGGGATAATGAGAAACTTCATGAATCAACCTCTCTGAAAGCCATCGACACGTGGCCGATGGAAAGCTGCGCCGCACGACCGGCAAGCGCACATGAAGCGATGCGAAAAACTAAATCGCGAAATCGGTGAAGCCATTACTGGCGCCGCAAACCGGGGCGGAACGATAGTTGACACACACTTAACAAAAACGAAATGTGCCGTGCTTCTATTTTTGTATATTCCTATTCCATGCGATTTCATGCCCAGTGCAGGACGTCGCGACAGAAGTTTCCGGTGAAACCTTCAATGACGCACTGCCCACGGGCTCATGGGTGTTGGCATCTGATCCTGGCCGCAGCATGCTGAGAGCAGCAGATGCCTTATAAATCTAAGCTCAGCCGACGCTGGGTTTTCAGGGGACCGGATACACGATGAAACGCAAGGTAGTTGTAGTGGCGTCTGTCATGATTGTCGCGTTGTCAGGAACGATGCCAGTGCCACGACGACATACGAACTGGTTGAAACAAATCTGCGTTGTCAGATTGATCGCGAGGCCTCCGCCACCACGGGTCACGTCAGGAGTACGACCGACGAGCTCTGCAAGGATCTTTGGCTTGAGCCGCTGAGTCGTGAAGAGGTGTTCACCGCGATCACCCATGCCGCCGAGCATGGAAACATCCGCGCCCAGCTCGATTACGCGCTATACGCTTCGAGGATTTTTGAAGACGAACATAACTCGCTGGATCCGGATCTGATCCGTGACTACAAGCAGAACACCGTTAGATTCCTCGAGTCCGCGGGAGCGGCCGGCGAATCGAACGCATATGTGCGTTTGAGCGACATCTACAAGAACGGCACATTGGCCTCGAAAGACCCGGTCATGGCCTATGCATACGCGGAAGCATACTTCCGCACAGGTTCAAGTCGCTATGGCGCCTCGTTCTTGAACAATGCCGCAGCTGGTCTGGACGGCGCCCAATTGCGCCGCGGCAAGGAACTCGCAAATCACCTTCTCAACAAAAGAAGTGCGTCGCCGTGACTATGGAAGAAGCTGTCGCACCTGCGAATCGGCAGTGCGGTTTGTGGGCGTGACCACAAGTTGGCCAGAAATTTACAGCAAAAGTTGGCCGCCGGGACAGAAGCCAGCTTGGAAAGAATGATAACCTGTTGAATTCGTTAGACATCTATGGCAGCGGGCGACGCTCCATGTGCCGGTGGTCGCTAGCTAGGCACGCCGGACGGTGGTCCATTGACCAGAGGAACCAGCTTCAGCGTTCCCAGGCATTTCGAGGTGACTAGCGTCTGGGATGCCGGCAAACTCCCGCTACTCCCGTCGGCCGTCAGTCATGGAGCCTCCCTCGAGCCTTGGCACTTGTTTAGGATGCGCAAGGTGACACTTCAGAGGGAGACAGTCCCGACTCGTATCAGTTCTGGTAGAACTCCGGGCTAGTTGCTGATCCCTTGAGAATTTGGATGGAGCGATCACAATCCGCCTTCGCGACGTAGGATTCACTACTACGAGCGATAGCAAGTCCATTCGACGCGTAGTAGACCCAATACCAATGTCCCTTCGCGTCCTTCTTCTCCCAGTAGCACGGATAAGTCACAGTAGCCATGTCGCCTCCTTTTCAGGTGATCCCGTCTAGTGCAAAAATTCGCATGCCTTCAGCTGTGGCTGAGCCAGCGTCGCCGCGAGGCATGTCGTCCGCCAAGCACTAATTTTCCGGACTCAACGCCGCACGACACCAACCCTAGGCTTGCTTCAGTGAGCTCCGCTGTGGCGGTCGCCATCGCTAAGCATCTCCCCGGCCACGCCCCAGATGCCGAAACACTCAGGCCTTCGCCCGAAACTCGTTGAACGTTTTCAGCAGCTTCATGGTCGCATCGTAGTCGAGCTTGTCTCCCTCATACTCGCAGCGATACAACCCCTGAAGGTTCGACGGCAAAGCAACTCCCTTCTGCACGAGCAAGATGACCCGCTTGTTGAAGAGAGCGATTGCAGCCCCGATCTCGATGAGAACGTTGTGGTTAAGGTGGACGTGCTTATTGCCCTCCGAATCCAACATTTCCCCTTCACTATTGACGTGGATC